>NZ_JBNDKZ010000008.1:0-204183 GCF_050435845.1 Kosakonia sp. 1610
CGGATGGCGGCTGCGCCTTATCCGGCCTACGGGTGCGGAGCGGCTGAAACCCCATTGCCGGATGGCGGCTGCGCCTTATCCGGCCTACGGATGCGAGGCCGCTGAAACATCATTGCCGGATGGCGGCTGCGCCTTATCCGGTCTACGGGTGAGGATGCACTGAAACGGCGTAGGCCGGATAAGCGTTTACGCGCCATCCGGCAACGTTTTATGCACTACACAAAAAGATCCGCGGCCGTCGTTACCACGCCGCTGTCGAGCACCCAACCGCTGATAAGCGCGGCGGGGGTGACATCAAACGCCGGGTTGTACACCTGCGCATCTTCCGGCGCCCACTGCACCGCGCCAAAACTCCCCGCCACGCCGGTCACTTCCGTGGCGGCGCGCTGCTCAATCGGGATCGCCTCACCGTTCGGGCAATGGGGATCGAGAGTGGTTTGCGGCGCGGCGACATAAAACGGCACGTTGTGAAACTTCGCCAGCACCGCCAGCGAATAGGTGCCAATCTTGTTCGCCACATCGCCATTGGCGGCAATCCTGTCCGCGCCAACCCACACCGCATCCACCTCCCCTTTCGCCATCAGGCTGGCGGCCATCGAATCGGTAATCAGTTGATACTGCACGCCCAGCTCGCCCAGCTCCCAGGCGGTAAGCCGCCCGCCCTGCAACAGCGGGCGCGTCTCGTCCACCCACACATTGCTGATATTGCCCTGCTGATGCGCCAGCGCAATCACGCCGAGCGCCGTGCCGACGCCCGCCGTCGCCAGCCCGCCGGTGTTGCAGTGGGTCAAAATGCGGCTGCCGGGTGTAATCAGCGCAGCACCCGCCTGGGCGATGTTGTCACAGAGCTGTTTATCCTCTTCCACCAGCCGCAGCGCTTCCGTCATCAGCGCATCGGCACAGTTCTCCTGCGCCAGCGCCTGCTTCATGCGGTCGAGATTGTTCATCAGATTCACCGCCGTCGGGCGCGCCGCGCGCAGGGTTTCCAGCGCCTGCGCCAGCTGTTCACGGCTCTCACCGCGCGCGGCCAGCAGCGCCAGCAACAGGCTGGCAGAGAGGCCAATCAGCGGTGCACCGCGCACGCGCAACGCGTGAATATGGCCGACAAGGTCATCTACCGAATCGGCGGCGAGCCAGCGTTTCTCCTGCGGTAACGCCTGTTGGTCGAGAATAAATAAACGATTTTCGGCGATGCGCAGGCTGGTGGTCTGTAATGACGGCATATCGTTAAATCCCTGTTGCGTTAATGTGGCGTATTGTGTCAGGATGCAAAGCGGATGTATAGACGTCTAAATGGCTTAAATCGCAAAAAGAGGATCGAGGCAATGTCGCAATACCATACCTTTTCCGCCCGTGATGCCGTGGCCTATGCACAACAATTTGGCGGCCTTCGCGATCCCTCCGAACTGGTTGACGCGCAGGAAGTGGGCGACGGTAACCTCAATCTGGTATTCAAAATTTTCGACCGCAACGGCACAAGCCGCGTCATCGTCAAACAGGCGCTGCCCTATGTGCGCTGCGTCGGTGAATCCTGGCCGCTAACGCTCGATCGCGCGCGTCTCGAAGCGCAAACACTGGTCGAACACTACAAGCACTGCCCGCAGCACACGGTCAATATCCTTCATTTTGACCCGGAGCTGGCGGTGATGGTGATGGAAGATCTCTCCGATCACCACATCTGGCGCGGCGAACTGATTCGTAATGTCTATTATCCGCAGGCAGCCTCGCAGTTAGGTGAATACCTGGCGCAGACGCTGTTTCACACCAGCGATTTTTACCTCCACCCGCATGTGAAAAAAGCGCAGGTGGCGAAATTTATTAATCCGGCGATGTGCGAGATCACCGAAGATCTCTTCTTCAACGATCCCTACCAGATCCACGAGCGCAATAACTACCCGGCCGAGCTGGAAGCGGATGTCGCCGCCCTGCGCGATGACGCGCAGCTGAAAGTCGCAGTCGCGTCGCTTAAGCACCGCTTCTTCTCTCACGCTGAAGCCTTGCTGCATGGCGATATTCATAGCGGCTCGATCTTTGTCGCCGACGGTAGCCTGAAAGCGATTGACGCCGAGTTCGGCTATTTCGGCCCGGTTGGCTTTGATATCGGTACCGCCATCGGCAACCTGCTGCTCAACTACTGCGGCCTGCCGGGCCATCTCGGTATTCGTGATGCGGCGGCGGCGCGCGAGCAGCGGCTGATCGATATTCAGACCCTGTGGGCAACCTTTGCCGAGCGCTTCCAGGCGTTAGCAACCGAGAAAACGCAGGACGCGGCGCTGGCGCAGCCGGGCTACGCCTCGGCATTTCTGAAAAAAGTGTGGACCGATGCGATTGGTTTTTGCGGCACTGAGCTTATCCGCCGCAGCGTTGGGCTGTCGCACGTGGCGGATATCGACACCATCAAAGATGAGGAGATGCGCCACGCCTGCCTGCGCCATGCCCTCTCCCTTGGCAAAGCGCTGATTGTGATTGCCGATCGCATTGATAGCGTCGATGAGTTAATTGCCCGCGTGCGGCAATACTCGTAATCCCGATAACGAAGCGCCCCTCCGGCGCTTCGCTCACCCCAGATACTCAATAATCGACAACCCGCCGTTGTAGTCGGTGCTGTAGATGATCCCCTGCGCATCAACAAACACATCGCAGGACTGGATCACGCGCGGGCGACCGGGGCGGGTATCCATCATTCTTTCCGGTGCCGCAGGCACCAGCGCGCCGGTCTCAACCGGGCGATAGGGGTTGGAGATATCGTAGGCGCGCACACCGGCATTCTGGTAGGTGGCGAAAATCAGCGTTGAGCTGATAAAGCTGCCGGGGCGATTCTCATGCAGGTTGTGCGGGCCGAAGTGCGCCCCTTTCGCCACATAATCGATCTCATCCGGTTGCGGGAAGGTTGAGATGCTGACCGGGTTAGCGGGCTCGCGAATATCGAACAGCCAGATCAGCTTCTCGCCATCCTCCTGATTGTCGAGCACCGCTTCATCCAGCACCACCAGCAGATCGCGATCCGGCAGCGGCAGCGCGGTATGGGTGCCGCCGCCAAACGGCGGGCTCCAGTTGCGGTGGCTGATAAGCGTCGGTTGGGTGCAATCTTTCACATCCAGCAGCGTCAGGCCGCCGTCGCGCCAGCTGCCGTAAGCGGTATCTCCGGCAATAATCGCGTGGTGCAGCGCGTAGCGTTTGCCCTCTTCCCACCCCGGCGTTTCACCTGCTGCCTGGTTCATTCCCGGCAGCCACCAGCGCCCGGCCACCTCAGGTTTGCGCGGATCGTTCAGATCGATGGTGAGGAAGATGTAGTCGGTAAAACCGTCGATCAGCGCCGAGACATAAGCCCAGCGCCCGCCGACGTACCAGATGCGGTGAATGCCGATACCCTCAAGCGAGAGAAAGCTGATTTCGCGCGGCTTGTCCGGCGTGGAGATATCGAAAATGCGCAGCCCGGCGCTCCAGCCTTTATCCTGCACATCGCTTACGGTCTCGCCAACCGAGCGGGTGTAGTAAACCTTTTCATCGGCAAAGCGAGCGTCGGCAAAGAGATCGCGGGCGTTGATCACCAGCAGCAGATCGTCGTGAGCTTGCAGATGCACATTCCAGGTGCCGGGCGGCGCGGCGATATAGCCTGCGGGTTTCGGGTTCTTTGGATCGCGGACGTCCACAATTGAGAAGCCCTGCGATACCATATGGCCGATATAGGCAAAGCCGCGGTGCACCATCAGCTGGACACCGTCGGGGCGACCGCCCTGGTCGCTGTGGCCAATCAAGCGCATATTGCGGCTGTAGTCCGGGCGTGGAAGTTCAGTTGCCATGATTTATCCTTGTTAAAGGCCGGTGCGATTGCTTATTGCGATACGCTTTTGTAGGCCGGATAAGCGAAGCGCCATCCGGCAATCAATGCCGCACCAGCGCACCGCCGGATGGCGGCGTTGCCTTATCCGGCCTACAGGTTCGCCGCAATTGCTTGTTGCGATACGCCCTTGTAGGCCGGATAAGCGTTAGCGCCATCCGGCAATCAATGCCGCACCGGCCTACAAAATCGGCTCGTGTTGCAAACTATTTATTCTTCGCTTCCAGCGTCGCAAACCACGGCGCAATAAAGTCCTGCGTCTGGCCCCAGCCGGGAATGATTTTGCCGAGCGACGCCACATTCACCGCGCCAGGCTGGCTGGCGAGCAGCGCCTGCGGAATGGCGGCGGCTTTAAAATCATAGGTCGCAGGCGTCGGTTCACCGGCAATCTTATTAGCGATCAGGCGCACATTGGTGGCACCAATCAGCTTCGGATCTACCGCCACGCTCACCTTCCACGGGCTGCCCGCTTCGCGCATCAGTTGCAGATCCTGGTTCGAGACATCAATGCTGTAGAGCTTGATCTCGGTGCGGCCATTCTCTTTCAGCGCTTTATAGGCCCCCTGGCTGAAGGCATCCCAGGTGCCCCAGATGGCATCAATCTGCCCTTTCGGGTATTTCGCCAGCACCGCGCCCACCTTATTAGCCGTGTCGCCCTGCACATCGGAAGAGACGGCACCAATCGACTCCAGCTCTTTAATCCCCGGGTTCGCTTTCAGCAGCTCGGCATAGGCCGCCTGGCGGCGCTCCATCGGCGGGAAACCGGCGACCCATAGTTTGATAATGTTGGCTTTGCCGTTGAAATCTTTCACCAGCTCGCCGAAGGAGAGTTTGGTCAGCGAGGCGTCATCCTGCTGCGTCACGGTAACGCCGGGAATTTCGCCCTTAACGGCGGTATCAAACACCGCCACTTTGATCCCGGCGGCGACCGCTTTTTTGATCAGATCCGTCGAGTAGGGATCGCGCCCCTGCGAAAGGATAATGCCGTCATACTTCTGGCTGATCGCCTGATTAACGAAGTCCTGGAATTTGGCGTCATCACCGTTGCTTAAAAAGGTGCTGATTTTAAAGCCAAGTTTTTTACCCTGCTGCAACGCACCGGCGACAAACTGGGTGGTGTTGTCATCAGAGCCGAGGTTGCGGATCAGCGCAATACGCACCGGGCCGTTATGGTTGGCGATGGCTTCCGGAACCGGCGCAGGCGTGGCGGCGTGGCCCGGCAGCGCATTCAGTAATCCCAGCGCCAGCAGTGAAAGTGCAATTTTTTTCATCTCTGTTTCCCCTGAAAGTTAACGACGCTGGAAGTAAGTCAACGCAAGAGCACCGGCCAGCACCAGCCCCTTAATAATGTCCATCGCGTAATAGGGCACCGACAGCATCACCAGCCCGTTCGAGAGCACGCCGAGGATCACCGCCCCGACCAGCGTGCCGAGCGCGTTCGGTTTCCCCGAGCCCGCCAGCGAGAAGCCAATCCACGCCGCAGCGACCGCATCCATTAAATACCCGCCTCCCGCATTCACCTGCGAGGAGCCGATGCGCGAGGCGAGCAGAATCCCGCCAAGCCCCGCCAGCAGCGAGGCAATCACATACGCCGCTACTTTGTAGCGCGTAGTGCGAATGCCGGAGAGGCGCGCCGCTTCCGGGTTGCCCCCAATGGCGTACATCCGGCGACCGTGGGTGGTCAGTGAGAGGCCAAGCTGCGCCACCACGGTAACCACCAGCATGATAATGACGATGGTCGGCACCTGGCCGAGCAGCGAAAACGCTGCCGGAATGGTCCCTTCCGCCATATCACCGCTCGGCAGCACCATGTTTTCGGTAATCGACCCGCCATAGCTGTAGGTCATCGCCACGCCCTGAATAACAAACAGGCTGCCGAGCGTCGCCAGCATGTCGGGAATGCGCAGCACGACGATGAGAAAAGCGTTAAACAGGCCGACCAGCGTACAGAGCGCCAGCGTCACGAGGATCGCCTCCGTCGTGTCAAAGCCGTGCCAGACAAAGAGCGAGATCACCAGCGCGTTAGCCAATGAGGCGGTGGAACCGACGGAGAGATCAAACCCGCCAATGGTCAGCGAGATCGAGACGCCAACGGCAATCACCGTGACGATAGCGATCGAGCGCAGGATATTGATGATGTTATTGGGATCGAGGAAGTTGTCCGAGGCGATGCCAAAAATGGCTACCAGCGCCACCACGGTGAGCAACATGCCCCACTTATAAAGAAAATCGAAAAATTGCTGCCGCGGGGATGCCGCCGCACTGACTGAAAGGGCCTTACTCACGGGCCGTTCCTCCGGTGGAATAGTAAAGGAGTGTCTCTTCGCGGGCATCCTCGCCCTGCACTTCTGCCACAATGCGCCCATCCCACAGCACACAAATCCGGTCGCACAAACCCACCAGCTCGGCGAATTCACCCGACGCGTAAATCACGCCTTTGCCCTCGCGCGCCAGCCCGTCGATCAGCTGGAAGAGGTCGGTTTTCGCCTTCACATCGACGCCTTTGGTCGGCTCGTCAAAAATCACCACGTTCGCCTGGCCGCGCAGCCACTTGCCAATCGCCACCTTCTGCTGATTGCCGCCGGAGAGACGGCGCAGCATCTGGCCTGGGCCACTGGCGCGCACGCCGACGCGGGCAATCACCTCTTGCGCCCAGCGCCACGCCTGGTGATGGGCAAAGATCCCCCAGCGCGAAAAGGTGCGATCGGCGCTGACGGCGAGGTTCATGCTGACCGGCTCATCGATAAAGATCCCCTCTTTGCGCCGCTCTTCCGGTACCAGCGCCATGCCGCGCGTCACCGAATCAGCCGGATCGCGCGGGCGCCACGGCTGATGGTTCAGCTCGCCGCGCGTAACACGGCTTTTGCTCGCGCCAAACAGGGCTTTGCACAGCTCGGTTTTGCCCGCGCCCGCCAGGCCAGCGATGCCAAGGATTTCGCCTTTACGCAGCCGCAGCGAGATATCTTTCAGCAGCCCTTCGTCGTGCAGGCCATCAATGCTGAGTAGCAGTTCGTCGCTGTGCGGCGGGCGCGCGGGCGGGTAGATATCGCTCAGTTCATGACCGAGCATCTTCTCAACAATCTCTTCGCCGCTGAGCGCCGTCATCGGCCCGGACTCCACCAGCCTGCCGTCGCGCAGCACCGTCAGGGTGTCGCAAATCGCCTTCACCTCATGAATGCGATGGGAGATAAACACCACGCCGATCCCCTGCTGTTGCAGGCGTCTGACCACCGTAAACAGGCGTTCGCTCTCGTGTTGATCAAGCGGCGCGGTTGGCTCGTCGAGGATCAAAAAGCGGCAGTGATGGGAGAGCGCCCGTGCCAGTAAGATGTGCTGTTTTTCCGCCAGCGTGCAGCTGTCGATGGCGCGGGTGACGTCAAACGCTACATCGAGCTGTGCCAGCGCGTCGCGCGCCTGGCGGCGGATCTCACCCCAGCGAAAGCGGTGCCCGCCCTCTGCCAGCTTATCCAGCATGATGTTCTCGGCGATGCTTAGCCCCGGCACCAGCGCAACGTCTACCTCCTGCTGCACCAGGTGAATGCCGAGCTGTTTCGCGTCGCGCGGGGAGCGGATCGGCACCACCTGATGGTTAATGGCGATCTCCCCTTCGTAATGGTCATAAGTGCCGCACAGCACCGCCATCAGGGTCGATTTGCCTGCGCCATTTGCGCCGGTTAAGGCATGGACTGAACCGCCCCGCAAGGTGAAGTCGACATTCGACAGTGCGTTGAAGCCGCCAAAGGCGAGGCGCATGCCACGCATTTCGAGGAGGTTGCTTCCCATAGCGCGTGAATACCTGCGATTAATAGATTGATTTAGCGAATTTTTCACAGCCTCGCTTGACTGGCAACGACAGAAAAGGCATAAGTTAAAGCGAAATAATATTAGCCATCCGGATGTCCAGACATAACATCGGGTTAGCGATCACCTTTAAGGACACCTCATATGAGCAGCACCGATATCCGCGTTGTACCCGGCCCCGCCAACTACTACTCCCACGCAGGCAGCCTTGCGCGGCTGGAGGATTTTTACTCTGCCGAACAGCTTTCCCGCGCGGTGTGGATCTATGGTCAGCGCGCCTTTGCCGCCGCAAAACCGTTTCTGCCACAAGCATTTAACGCGCCTGGCGCCACGCATCTGCTGTTTAAAGGCCACTGCAGCGAGCACGATGTAGCGGAGTTGGCTCAGCAGGCGGGCGCGGATCGCAGCGTGGTAATCGGCGTTGGCGGCGGCGCACTGCTGGATACCGCAAAAGCGGTCGCGCGCCGTCTCGGCTTGCCGGTGGTGGCGATCCCGACCATTGCCGCTACCTGCGCAGCGTGGACGCCGCTCTCGGTCTGGTA
Source organism: Kosakonia sp. 1610 (assembly GCF_050435845.1). Lineage (NCBI taxonomy): Bacteria > Pseudomonadati > Pseudomonadota > Gammaproteobacteria > Enterobacterales > Enterobacteriaceae > Kosakonia > Kosakonia sp. 1610. The sequence goes on from NZ_JBNDKZ010000008.1 coordinate 8,185, forward strand.
TAACGACGCCGGTCAGGCGCTCCATTTTGAGATCTTCGATGACGCTAACTTTCTGGTGCTGGTCGAGCCGCAAATTATCCTTGATGCCCCGGTGGAGTACCTGCTGGCGGGCATCGGCGATACGCTGGCGAAGTGGTATGAAGCGGTCGTGCTGGCACCGCAGCCGGAAAACTTATCGCTGACGGTGCGTCTTGGCATTAACAACGCACTGGCGATCCGCGATGTGTTGCTGGAGAGCAGTGAAGCGGCGCTGGCCGATCAACAGCGCGGGGAAGTAACGCAGGCGTTTCGCGATGTGGTGGATGCGATTATCGCTGGTGGCGGCATGGTAGGCGGGCTTGGCGAGCGCTATACCCGCGTGGCGGCAGCGCATGCGGTGCATAACGGGCTGACGGTGCTGCCGCAAACGGAGAAGTTCCTGCACGGCACGAAAGTCGCCTATGGCATTCTGGTGCAGAGCGCCCTGCTCGGCCAGGACGACGTGCTGGCGCAGCTTATTGCGGCCTATCAGCGTTTCAACCTGCCGACTACGCTTGCAGAGCTGGAGGTCGATATTCATAACCGCGCCGAGCTGGATAAGGTGATCGCCCATACTCTGCGCCCGGTGGAGTCGATCCATGCGCTGCCGGTGGCTGTCACCACCGACAAACTCTATGCGGCGTTTGAGAAGGTGGAGACCTTCGCGCGGTAAATCACAAAAATGCGCCAATCACCCAGGCCGGATAAGCGGTACGCGTCATCCGGCAATGTGCATGGCATGTTGGATTGGTGGAATTATTCCGTTCACTACGGGTTCTGGAGTTCCATTAATCTCATGTGCGGTGAACGGGATAAGGGAAGCGGCCGCGCTCCCCTTATCAATCCCCGCGGCCCCGCGAGGAAATCGGTGCTTCGCACTGCGCTCACCTCCCGCGTGCCTGACTGCGGCCGGCTCGACTCGACTTGCTCGCCCGTTCCGGAACTCGCTCCCTGTCTCGGTTCGCCTCTGTCCGCCATCCATGGCGTCCAGACCTTGTCATTCACGCTTCGGTTCGCCGATTTCAGCGGGGACACAACCCCTCGTTGTGAAACCGCAGATAAAAGCTACACCGGTGTCGCTGTAGGCGCGTTTTGGTAGGCCGGATAAGCGTGTAACGCGCCATCCGGCAGGAGACAGCGTGCGAGAGCTGACTTGCGGCAATTAATTGCCTAACTCCTGCAGCAATCGGGTATTGAGGTAGAGCTTTTCGCGACCCACGCTCATCTCCTCCAGCACGCCTATATCTGCCAGCTGCTTAAGGTAGAGCGATGCAGTCTGGCGCTTAGCCACTTGCCCTTTTACAAGGTTATCTATCCGACAATAGGGCTGTGCAAAAAGTATTTGCATCAACTCATGGGTATAGATTTTTGGCAGTCGTTCACGCACAAATTGTGTCGTATCTACCATCAGTTCACGAATGATGGCGATTTTTTTCTTGGTCCAGCGCGCGGTGTTTTCTATCGCTTCCAGCATAAATAAGATCCACGCCTCCCAGCGGCCTTCGGCGGTCACGTCACGCAGGAGCGTGTAGTAGTGATCGCGCCTTTCCAGGATAAACCGGGAGAGATAAAGGATGGGCAGCGAGAGCAATTCACTCTGGATCAGGTACAAAATATTCAGGATTCGGCCTGTTCTGCCATTCCCGTCCGGAAAGGGGTGAATACACTCAAATTGGTAGTGTGAAATCGCCATTTTTATCAGCGGATCCAGGTCATCATCGGCATGGATGAAACGTTCCCAATTCCCCAGCAGATCGCGAATAGCCGCTTCACCTACCGGCGGGGTATAAACCACGTCACTGTTCTGATCGCGCAATACCGTTCCGGGGGTTTTACGAATATCCGTTTCTACGCCGCGCAGCGTGGTGCAAATGGCGATGGCAGTGTTAGTACACAACGGGTAGCTGCTCAGGTAAGTAAAGCCATCGTGCAATGCAGTCCGGTAGCGTAACGCCTCTTTTGTTGCGGGATCGGCGTTCTCGGCCTGATCGGCATACTGGAAGAGCTGATCGCTGGTGGTGACGATATTTTCGATGCGCGAGGAGTCTTTGGCTTCAAGCAGAGGGAGGAGGTTAATCAATAAACCTTGATCGGGAATTAACTCCCCTGCCGTTTTCAACTCTGCCAGAGCGGCACGTGCAGTTATGCAGGCCTTAAGCACCTTACGGGTCTCAATCTCCTCCACGTTGGGCGGCAGCATCGGTAAAGCGTTAAAGGGTATGGTCGGATCCCAGCTCATATGTTTACAAAATCCATTTTTATCGACATATGCTGATAATATGTCGATGCAATCGACCTGTCACGATGACATGTTTAATAAATGTGTTTTTATCGACGTATTTAACATTTTTGGCAGCATACGTGCTTTCACGCTATCCGGAAATGGAGCCGGGATCACATGCCGGATGGCGGCTGCGCCTTATCCGGCCTACCAAAACGGAGCCCGCTGGAACGGCGTAGGCCGGATAAGCGCCAGCGCCATCCGGCAATGTATCAGCGACACCGTCTTTGCTTTTATCTCCAATATGGCAGCGAGGGGTTGTGTCCCCGCTGAAATCGGCGAACCGAAGCGTGAATGACGAGGTCTGGACGCCATGGATGGCGGACAGAGGCGAACCGAGACAGGATGTCGAGTCGAGCCGGCCGCAGTCAGGCACGCGGGAGGTGAGCGCAGTGCGCAGCACCGATTTCCTCGCGGGGCCGCGGGGATTGACAAGGGGAGCGCGGCCGCTTCCCTTGTCCCGTTCACCGCATAAGAGATTAATGAAACTCCCCAGCGCCTGGTGAACGGAACCATTCCACCAAAGCCATATGCCAGGCCCATTGCCGGATGGCGGCTACGCCTTATCCGGCCTACAGAACCTCGTCCACCGTGGCAACATACCGCACTCATCGCCGGATGGCGCTCACGCTTATCCGACCTACAACTCACCCGTTTTTATTCCGTTGGCCATAGCCCCATCGCCATGCGGGCGATACCGAGCAGCGTTTCGCGGCTGGCGCCGTCGCGGGCCTGGATCGACATCCCCTGCTGGATGCTGGTGTAAAGCCGGGTCAGGGCATCAATATCGGTATCGGCGGGCAGTTCGCCCTGCGCTTGTGCCTGCGCCAGACGCGCTTTCAGTAACGCCATCCCGCCGTTGCGCATAGCCTGTACGCGCTGACCAAGGCGATCGTTGCCTTCGCTGGCGACCGCCGAGAGCGTCACCATACAGCCGTGCGGCAGATCGCAGCGCGTCAGCATTTCGGCTGAGCGTTCAAGCCAGCTTGCGACAGCGCGTTTTGGCGAGGGCTCCTGCTCCATATCGCCCCAAATCAGCGGCGCAACACACTGCTCGTAGTGCTGCAACACCTCGTCGTAGAGGTTTTCTTTGCTGCCGAACGCCGCATAAAGGCTCGGCGACTTGATACCCATCGCCTCATAGAGATCGCTCATCGAGGTGGCGGTATACCCCTTGCGCCAGAAGAGCAACATCGCCTTGTTCAGCGCTTCTGTTCGATCAAACTCGCGCGGTCTTCCCCGGCTCATCATCAGCTCCTCACATTTTGTGCTGATCGGTATATTAATAATATTGACGAATAGATGGAAGCCTGATTATTTTAATTATGTATCAATCGACACATAATCCAGGAGTCATCATGTCATATTCACTGTCAGGTAAACGCGCGCTGGTCACTGGCGCAAGCCGGGGTATCGGTAAAGCCATCGCTTTAACGCTGGCGCGCGCCGGGGCGGATGTCGCCATCACTTATGAAAAATCGGCAGAGAAAGCCGAAGCGGTTGCCGAAGCGATCCGCGCGCTTGGGCGCAACGGCGTTGCTATTCAGGCGGACAGCGCCAATCCGCAGGCGGCGCAGGACTCCGTTGCACAAGCGGTGTCGCAGTTGGGCGGGCTGGATATCCTGGTCAATAACGCCGGAATTGCGCGCGGCGGGTCGCTGGAGTCGATGTCGCAGGAAGATATCGACGCGCTGATTAACGTCAATATTCGCGGCGTGATCTATACCACCCAGGCGGCGCTGGCACACCTGCCGGATGGCGCGCGCATCATTAACATCGGCAGTAACCTCTCCGACCAGGTGCCGTTTAAAGGCGTCACGATTTATTCCATGACCAAATCGGCGCTTAATTCCCTGACGCGCGGGCTGGCGCGGGATCTGGGCGCGCGCGGCATCACGGTCAATATGGTGAAACCCGGCTCGACGGACAGCGATATGAACCCGGCGGATGGCGCGCAGGCAGACGAGCAGCGCAGTTTCACGGCGTTAGGCCACTATGGCGAACCGCAGGATATTGCCGAAGCGGTGGCGTTTCTTGCCAGCCCGGCGGCGAAGCATATTACCGGCGCGGATATTGTGGTGGATGGCGGAACCAACGCCTGACGGCAGGCAAAAAAAAGCGGCACAGTGTGCCGCCTTTTGTCGTTAACAGCAGCGTGCGCCGCCTTTGCCGCCGTAGCGCGCATCCTGGCGCTCACGGAAAAACTCCTCGTAGGTCATCGGCGTCTGGTCCGGGTGAGTGACGCGCATATGCTCAACGTAGTTGTCATAATCCGGCACGCCAATCATCATCTTTGCCGCCTGGCCTAAGTATTTGCCCGCTTTTGAGAGCGTATCGAACATATCTGCTCCTTCGCTTAGTGCGCGTTTTTGGCGCGCGCCACAACCTGATCAACGTTGTCCGGCATCGCTTCATACGGCGTCTCTTGCGCCGTCGGGTGATCCGCTTTCAGCGCCGCCAGCGCGGTCTTCAGCGAGTAGAAGGCGAGTACCACCACCACAACCATAAAGAAGAGCGTTAACCCGGCATCGAGGCGGTTGTTAAACACCAGTTGTGCCAGCTGAGACTGGGTATACTGCGCCGGAATATTGCCGCTGTCGATCATCGCCTGGAACTTATTGGCAATCGCCAGGAAGCCCACTTTGTTGTCCGGGCTGAAGGTTTTCTGCCAGCCGGCGGTCAGCGTACAGACCAGCAGCCAGGCCGTTGGCACTAACGCCACCCATGCGTAGCGCTGGCGCTTCATCTTAAACAGCACCACCGCGCAGAGCATCAGCGCCATACCGGCCAGCATCTGGTTGGCGATACCAAACAGCGGCCACAGCGTATTGATACCGCCCAGCGGATCGACCACCCCCTGATGCAGGAAGTAGCCCCACGCCAGCACGCAGAGCGCGGTGGCAAGCAGGTTGGCGGGCAGCGACTCGGTGCGTTTCAGCGTCGGAGAGATGACCCCCAACAGATCCTGCAACATAAAGCGCGCCGCGCGGGTTCCGGCATCCACCGCCGTCAGAATAAACAGCGCCTCAAACAGAATCGCAAAGTGATACCAGAAGGAGACATCCATCAGGCCGCCGAGCGCGCCGTGCAGAATATAGGCCATGCCGACCGCCAGCGTCGGTGCCCCGCCCGCCCGCGAGATGATCGACTGCTCGCCCACTTCATCGGCAATCTGCCGCAGCGCATCCGGCGTAATGGTAAAGCCCCAGTTGCTCACCACCTGTGCCGCAGATGCCACCACATCAGTAGTGCCCGCCGGTGCCAGCACCGCCATCGGGCTGTTCATCGCAAAGTAGACGCCCGGATCGATAATGCACGCCGAGACCAGCGCCATGATCGCCACAAACGACTCCATCAACATGCCGCCGTAGCCGATAAAGCAGGCCTGCCCTTCGCTGGCGAGCATCTTCGGTGTAGTGCCGGAGGAAATCAGCGCGTGGAAGCCGGAGACCGCACCGCAGGCGATGGTAATAAAGAGGAACGGGAAGAGATTACCGGTCCACACCGGGCCGGTGCCATCGACAAACTTGGTCAGCGCGGGCATCGTCAGCGTCGGGCGCATAATCAGGATGCCAATCGCCAGGCCAATAATGGTGCCGATTTTCAGGAAGGTGGAGAGGTAGTCGCGCGGGGCCAGCAGCAGCCACACCGGCAGCACCGAGGCGACAAAACCGTAACCGACCAGCATCCAGGTGAGCTGCACGCCGGTGTAATCAAACCACGGTGCCCAGGTCGGGCTTTCGGCGACCCAGCCGCCGGAGATAATGGCGAACACCAGCAGCACCAGGCCAATCACCGACACTTCGCCAATGCGCCCCGGGCGCAGGTAACGAATATAGATGCCCATAAATACCGCCAGCGGAATGGTGAAGGCCACGGTATAGGTGCCCCACGGGCTGTGGGTCAGCGCTTTGACGACAATCATCGCCAGCACCGCGAGGATAATCACCATGATCATAAAGGTCGCCACCAGCGCGATCACGCCGACGGTTGGCCCCATCTCTGCCTTCACCATCTCGCCAAGGGAGCGCCCATCGCGGCGGGTGGAGATAAAGAGCACCATAAAATCCTGCACCGCACCGGCTAACACTACGCCTGCGAGGATCCAGATCATGCCGGGCAGATAACCCATCTGCGCCGCCAGCACCGGGCCTACCAGCGGGCCTGCGCCTGCAATCGCTGCAAAATGGTGACCGAACAGCACTTTTTTGTCTGTCGGCACATAGTCGAGGCCGTCGTTGTAGCGCACCGCCGGGGTCATGCGCGTCGGGTCAACCTGCAGCACATTTTTGGCGATATAGAGACCATAAAAACGGTAAGCAATGAGGTAAATACAGACGGCTGCGACCACGATCCAGAGTGCGTTGATCGGTTCGCCGCGATTCAGAGCGATATAGCCGAGGGCAAACGCGCCAACAAGCGAGAGCGCGCCCCAAACAAGGTATTTCCCTGGGTTGTTCATAGCGGTTATCCGTTTGAGAGACAGAGAGATGTTACATTTTGTTTCTATATCAACTCAAAGAACTTAACAACTTTGAAACACAGGAAAGGCGGCCTGCCGCACGGCATTTGGCTGATTGTGTTAACGGGATCGCAAGAATGCCCTCCTGAGCCGGAGGGCGAAGGGTTAGCCAAGCACAGCGGTGCTGAGGCGACAGGTTGCGCAGCGCCGCCCCTGTTCATCAAACACCACGATCTCCCAGCTCTGATTCTGGCGGCCAAGATGCAGCGGCTGGCAAACGCCGCGCACTTTGCCATGCGCCACCGCGCGGTGATGGGTGGCGTTCAGCTCGGTGCCGACCACGCACTGACCGTCGCTGGTCATCATAAAACCAGCCATCGAACCGAGCGTTTCCGCCAGCGCCGCCGACGCGCCGCCGTGCAGCAGGCCAAACGGCTGGTGCGTGCGGCTATCAACCGGCATCTCCGCTTCGAGAAAATCATCCCCGATGCGGGTGTAGGTAATCGCCAGATGTTCGATCAGGGTGTTATCGCTGGTGGCATTCAGCGCCTCCAGCGTTAAGTGACGTTTCCAGATCATCAGGCCCCCAGCGTCGAGCCGCCATCCACCACGATATCCTGCAATGTGATGTGGCTGGCGAGATCGGAGGCGAGGAACAAAATGGTGTTCGCCACCTCCTGCGGACGGGCAATTTTCCCCAGCGGAATGCCGAGCTTAAACTGCTCGCCAAAACCGCGAATGCGCTGCTGCTCCGCATCGTCGCTTACCCACAGCGTGCGCTGCATATCGGTATCCGTCGAACCCGGCGAAACGATATTACAGCGTACGTGGCTGGCGGCCAGCTCAAGACCGACGGTCAGAGCGAGGCTTTTCAGCGCCGCTTTCGAGGCGCCATAAGCACTCATGCCGATACGCGGCGTGTGCGCGGCGTCAGAGCAGACGGTGACAATCGCCCCGCGCTGCTGGCGGCGAAAGTGCGCCATCGTCTGGCGAAAGAGGTTAAAGGCACCGCCGACGTTGACGGCAAAGGTTTGCTGCCACTCTTTGTCAGAGAGCGCATCCGTTGCGCCCATATGCAAAATGCCTGCAGCATTGACCAGTACATCCAGCGGCGCGTTGTTTGCCAGCAGGCGCTCGCAGACGGCGGCGACCTGCGCGGCGTCAGCGATATCCAGCGTTTCGCAGGCAAACGGATAGTGCTCGCCGTTAAAGGCGAGATCGAAGCCGGTCACCTGTGCGCCCGCCTCAACGAAAGCGAGCGCAGTGGCATAGCCGATCCCCTTCCCTGCCCCGCTCACCCAGACACTGCGTCCGCTGAAATCGAGGCTCGCCATCACTGCACCCCGCGCGCGAGCAGCGCCCACCAGGCATCAATGGTTGGTTTTTTCGCCAGCATGACAAAGTCGATATCGCCATGCACTTTGCGCCAGCGGGCGGCGAGCGCCATCATGCGCACCGAATCGAGGCCGTAATCAATCAGGTTTTCGTCATCCAGCGGCTCATCAGACTCATCCAGCAGCGGCAGGATGATTTCGCGCAGCGCCGCTTTACTTGCCGGTAGCGGCAGCAGCTCTTGCGTCAGTACCACGCGACCGGAACGCCCGGCGACATAGTTGAGCGACATTAAGTGCTCTTCGCGGCTGAAATCTGCCAGCGCGTCGGCCACCATAAATGGCTTGATATCGCGCATAAAGGCGTCGGTGGCGGTGGTCATACAGCCGATATGCGAGTAGACCCCGGTGATCAGCAGCTGGTTGCGGCCGGTCTCTTTCAGCATCTGCTCCAGCGGCGAGCGGTGAAAGGCGCTGTAACGCCACTTCACCAGCACGGTGTCGGCCTCGTCCGGTGCCAGTTCGCTGACGATCTGCTGCTGCTCCGGCGAGCGGGTTAAACCCGGCCCCCACATATCGTTCAGCAGCGCGCGATCTTCATCGCTCTGCTCTTTCGGCTGCGCGGTGTAGTAGACCGGAATATTGTGCTGCTTGCAGAAGTGACGCAGCGCGGCGATGTTCGCCACCACTTGCTGCATCATCGGACAGTTATCGCCCCAGAAATTAACAAAATAGTCCTGCATATCATGGATCAACAGCGCCGCACGGGCGGGCTCAAACGACCAGTTCACTTTGTTGTCCGGGATATCAGCCGCTGCGGGCAGCGCGTAGCCCTGTAGTTTTGGGATTGCCATCTTCTCTCCTTTACGCCGGGGTGCGTTGTGCTAACCACTGGCGTAACTGTTTCTTGTCAACTTTTCCTACCGGCGTCAGCGGCAGCGCTTCAAGGCACTCGACGCGATCCGGCAGCTTAAATTCCGCCACGCCCTGCTCGCGCAATAAGCGGCGGATCGCCACCGCGCGCAGCGGGGTTTTCACCACCAGGTACGCGCAGCTCTTCTCGCCGAGCAGGCTGTCCTCCATGCTCACAAGCGCAGCGTGGATCACCGCGTCATGGCGCAACAGCAGGTTTTCGATCTCCTCGGCGGCAATCTTCTCGCCGCCGCGGTTGATCTGATCTTTTTCCCGTCCCTGCACGGTGATGTAGCCCTGCTCATCAATAGCAATCAGATCACCGGAGCAGTAAAAACCCTCAGCATCAAAAGCGCTGGCGTTGTGTTGCGGGCTATTGAAGTAGCCGCGGAAGGTGTAGGGACCGCGCGTCATCAGGCGTCCGGTCTGGCCTGCGGGCAGCGGGTTGCCGTTCTCATCGGCGACCCACACTTCATCATCCGGCGACATCGGGCGGCCCTGGGTGTTGATGATGCGCTCCAGCGGATCGTCGAGCCGGGTGTAGTTCACCAGCCCTTCGGCCATGCCAAACACTTGCTGGAGCTGACAGCCGATCTCCGCCGGAATACGCGCTGCCAGCGTCGCTGAGAGCCGCGCGCCGCCCACCTGAAGCAATTTCAACGACGCCAGCTGGGCATTGCTGCCCCACTCGGCAATCGCCTGCAACCAGAGGCTGACCGCCGGGGGCACCAGCGCGGTGACGTTAATCCGGTGTTTTTCAATCAGCGGGAAACAGAGCGTGGCGCTCGGGTCGCTCGCCAGCACCACACAGCCACCGGCAAGGAAGACGCCGAGCGCGCCGGGCGAACTTAACGGGTAGTTGTGCGCCGCCGGTAAGGCGCAAAGGTAGCGGGTCTGCGCCGTGAAATGGCAAATCTCATTACTGCGCACAATGCTGTAGAGATAGTCATTGTGCGTGCGCGGGATCAGCTTCGGCGTACCGGTGCTGCCGCCGGAGAGCTGGAAGAAGGCCACCTCATCTGCCGGGGTTGGCGCAGCGGAAAAGTTATCTGCCGGGCGGGCAATCGCCTGCTCCAGCGACTCGCCGCGCAGCAAAATAGCGCGCAGCGACGGGTGATCGTTTTCCAGCGTGCGGAGGAAAGCGCCATCGGCAAACAGCCCGTGGGCGCGATCGGCAATCAGCAACGCGGGTTTGATCTGCGCCGCGTAAGCGTTGAGCTCGCTGCGCTGATGGCTGAAGAGCGCGTTCACCGGCGCGACGCCGAGTTTCAGCAGGGCGAAAAAGGTGATGTAAAACTCGGCGACGTTGCCCAGTTGCACCAGCGCGGTATCGCCGCGCGTAATGCCCATTGAGCGCAATGCGCAGGCGAGGTTGTCCGAGGCGGCATGCAGCTGGCGGTAGCTCAGCTCGCGATCGCCGTCGATTACCGCAACGGCTTCGCTGGCGGCGTGGCGGGTCAAAATATCGCTCAGCGGCAGATCCTGCCAGTAGCCCTTTTCACGGTAACGACGGGCAAACTCTTGCGGCCAGCGGCTAAAAGGAATGGTCACTGTGGCTCCTTAATGCAAACCGAAGGCGTTCAGCATGGTGGTCAGTTTGACGCCGGTTTCGCGCCATTCAGCGAGCGGCGACGACGCGGGGACAATCCCGGCTCCGGCAAACAGGCGGACGTTGTTGTCGCGGATGCGCGCGCAGCGAATGGTAACTACCCACTCGCCGTTTCCTTCCGCATCGCACCAGCCGACAATGCCGCCGAAGAGTTCGCGGTTAAACGGCTCAAGCTCGGCGATAATTTTCTTCGCAATCTGGTGCGGGAAGCCGCTCAGCGCGGGTGTCGGATGGAGCAGGCAGGCAAGCGTCAGGGCGTTTTCACCCTCTTTTGCCGTGCCCTCAATCGGCGTTGCCAGGTGCCACAGCGTCGGCGTGTTCACCAGCTGCGGCGACGACGGCAAGGTCAACATGCGGCTGCGCGGCTGCAGCACTTTTTTCATCGCCTGGGTCACCAGTTCGTGTTCATGGCGATCTTTTTCTGAGGCCAGCAGTTTGTTGCCCGCTTCGCGATCGAGCATGTCATCAGGCTGACGGCGCGCCGAACCGGCCAGCGGCAGAGAGCTGAAGTGATCGCCCTCTTTACGCAGCAGCAGCTCGGGGCTTGCGCCCAGTAGCGCACCGCCATCGGGCAGCGGAACGTGGAAGTTGAAGCTGGCGGGGTTCTGCGCAATTAAGCGCTCAAGCAGCACACCGCTGTCGACCGGGCGGTCAGTTGCGATCTCAATCAGGCGTGAGAGCACCACTTTGTCCACTTCCGGCGTTGCGGTGCGCGCGGAGGCATTCGCCACCATCTCCATAAACAGATCCTGCTCCGGCACCGCTGTTTGCGCTTTCACATTCGGCATCGCGCCGCTGTTGAAGTAACGCGCAGCGCGCTGTTTTTCCGGGCGGGAGAAGCTCTGCCAGCGTTGAGGGATAAAGAGCGCCGAAGGCTGCGTGGTATCAAACGGGATAGCGCCGACCATAATCGGCCGCGCGATGCCCTGCGCTTTGGCATCGGCAAACGCCTGCGCCAGTTTTTGCTGGAAGGCGCTATCTGGCGCATCGCCCCCCGCTGCTGGCTCTGAGAAACGCGCAACACACCCCGACGTGGTGAAACTGCGGTACGGCGACATAAAGAAAAATTGATCGGCGGCCAGTGTCGTTGCAGACAGCTGGATCTCTTCAGCCAATGACGTATCCATATCATCCTCCGGCAATGATAAATGTATTAAGAATGATTATCATTTTTGTTTGGTGCAGTAAGATAAAAAGTTATTGCCGGTGATGTCAACAGCAGAATCTCCTCTCACACTGCCACAACTTGCATCCATGACGCTCAACGATGAAAATGAGAAGCATTAACTTCAACAGAAACAGGACTCACGTTGTGAATTTTCTTAGCTGGTGTCGTAAACACGCTCTGTTAGTGGGCGTTTTCGTTTTAGGACTTAACTCAGCCTGCGCCGCCGACTGGCCGCGCCAGGTGACCGACAGCCGCGGCGAGCATCAGCTTGCCAGCGCGCCGCAGCGCATTGTTTCCACAAGCGTTACCCTCACCGGCTCGCTGCTGGCGATTGATGCGCCAGTGGTCGCCAGCGGCGCAACGACGCCAAATAACCGTTTCGCCGACGATCAGGGCTTTTTGCGCCAGTGGGGCGACATTGCCAAACAGCGCAACGTTGCGCGTCTCTACATCGGCGAAGCCAATGCCGAAGCGGTTGCCGCGCAGATGCCGGATCTGATTTTGATCAGCGCTACCGGCGGAGACTCGGCGCTGGCGCTCTACGATCAGCTCTCGACCATCGCGCCGACGCTAATCATCAATTACGACGATAAGAGCTGGCAGGCGCTGCTTACTCAGCTTGGCGAGATCACCGGCCACGAGCAGCAGGCCGCGGCGCGCATCACTGAGTTCAACCAGCAGCTGGCGGCGGCAAAATCGCGCATGAAACTGCCGCCGCAGCCGGTAAGCGCGCTGGTTTATACCCCCGCCGCGCACAGCGCGAATCTCTGGACCCGTGACTCCGCGCAGGGCCAGCTAATGCAGCAGCTCGGTTTTACCCTCGCGCCGCTGCCGGCGGGCATTCAGGCGAGCCAGAGCCAGGGTAAGCGCCATGACATCGTGCAACTCGGCGGTGAAAACCTCGCCGCCGGGCTGAATGGCGAAGCGCTGTTCCTGTTCGCCGGCGACCAAAAAGAGGCCGACGCCCTGAGCGCTAACCCGCTGCTGGCGCACCTTCCCGCGGTAAGTAATAAGCGGGTTTATGCGCTGGGTGCCGAGACTTTCCGGCTTGATTACTACAGCGCAACCCGCGTGTTGCAGCGCTTGTCTGCACTGTTTGGCTGAGGGTTTGGCGCAAGCCTGATTGCCGGATGGCGCTGCGCTTATCCGGCCTACAAAATCCTCCCCCTGCCGGATGGCGCTGGCGCTTATCCGGCCTACGAACCCCTCACCCCTGCCGGATGGCGCTGGCGCTTATCCGGCCTACAAAATCCTCACCCTTGCCGGATGGCGCTGGCACTTATCCGGCCTACGAAATCCACGGCATTGCCGGATAAGAGTCGTGACTTATCCGGCCTGTGAAGGCATCCCGTTTGTAGTCAAGGGGTGATCAGATCGCCGTAACGCTGAAGCACCGGTGACGTTAACGCCACCGGTGCGTTTTATGCGCCGGACTGAACCTGTCGGAAACGGCGCAGCTCGCCGAGTATGAGAACCAGCACTAATCCCACTATCGCTAACGCCAGCCCGCTAAAGCTCGCCGAGGCGGCGGGGGTCAGCATCGATCCCATTGCGCCCAGCAGCGCCGCGCCGATGGCGTCGCCGGTGACGTTTTGCGCCGTCCATAAGCCGTTAATGCGCCCGAGCATCGCTTCCGGGGTCTGGGTTTGCAGCAGGGTGTATTGCAGCAGTGAACTCACCGCCGTCAGCCAGCCACAGAGCGCGAGAAAGAGCACGCCGAGCGGCCAGACGGGCATCAGGCTAAAGAGCGCAATGGCGATAAACGCACCGACGCTGGTCAGCAACATGATGATGCCGGGCCGCTCGCTGTGCGCCAGCCTGCCGCTGGTCAATGCGCCGATGGCCGCACCGAGCGGCAGCGCGGCGTAGAGCACGCCAATCTCCGCTGCCGACATCTGCCAGCTCATCGCCAGCGCCGGATAGAGCACGCGCACGGCGCTGGCCATCGTCAGCAGACCGCCGAGCAGCGCAATACCGCCAACTAACGGGTTACGCAGCAGAAAATGCAGCGCAGCGGCAAGGGATTTAAGCGGATGTTCGCGCGGTTGCGGCGGCGGCGGAAGCGCGGGCAGCGTCAGCAGTGGCAACAGGGTGATAAAGGTGCCCGCCGCCGCCAGACCGTAGTTCCACGCCACGCCGCCGGAGGCCAGCAGCAGGCCGCCAACCATCGGCGAAATCACCGAACCGATGCGCACGGTGAGCATGGTGATCGCCCCCGCCTGCATCAGGTTTTCCCGCCCGACCAGCGCAGGCGTTGCCGCCAGCAGCGCCGTCACGCCGAGCGCGCCGAAAAAGCCATCCCACACGCCAAGCAGATAGATCGCCGACAGCAACGGCGCGGGTAACAGTGCATTGAGAAAGAGGCCGATAAAGCCGATACCGCAGGTGGATCGCGCCAGCAGAATCAGCTTTTTACGTTCAAAGCGATCCGCCAGCACACCGCCGAGCATCAGGCCGACAAACATTGCGCCGCCGGTCAGCGTCACGGCAAGACCGACCTGCCAACTGGAGTGGGTCATCGCCTGGATCTGCACCGGCACAGCTACGCCCAGTAAGCCCAGCGATAAGATTGAGATAAAACGCGCGAGGAAAACGGCGCGATAAGCCGGATGTGTCCGCAGCAGGCTGAGATTCAGCAGCCAGGAGTGTTGCTTCATTACAAGACCTTGTATTCCATACTTTCTGTGTCCAATCTCAGGCTGCGCATGGTAACATAACAAAACAGGATCGATAACGATAATTACTATCATTATCAAAATTGGGATTTTTATGTCGTTTTCTGCTTCCCCGGCGCGTTTATTGGTTCTCGTCGGGCTATTGATACTGCTTATATTTGCTGCGGCACTGAGCCTGTTTATTGGCGCAAAACCGATGCCTGCCGCAGTCATCTCCGACGCCCTTTTTGGCGCTTGCCACAGCGCAGATTGCACCATCATTCGCGATGCGCGCTTACCCCGTACGCTGGCAGGCTTACTCGCCGGCGGCGCGCTCGGCCTTGCCGGTGCGCTGATGCAAACCCTGACGCGCAACCCGCTGGCCGACCCGGGCCTTTTAGGCGTCAATGCGGGCGCCAGTTTCGCCATTGTGCTCGGCGCCGCGCTGCTCGGCGCGACCACGCCAACGGAGCAGCTGCTGTTCGCCTTTTGCGGCGCATTCGCCGCCTCGCTACTGGTGGCATTTACCGGCAGCCAGGGCGGCGGCCAGCTTAGCCCGGTGCGCTTAACACTCGCGGGCGTGGCGCTCACCGCCGTGCTCGATGGTCTCTCCAGCGGCATTTCGCTGCTCAATGCTGATGTCTACGATCAACTGCGTTTCTGGCAGGCCGGTTCCCTTGATATTCGCACGCTGGCAACTCTGCGCGTGGTGCTGATCCCGGTGCTGCTGGCGGCGGGCGTCGCCTTGATGCTGAGCCGCGCACTTAACAGCCTGAGCCTCGGCAGCGATACAGCGACGGCGCTTGGCAGCAAAGTGGCGCGCACCCAGTTGCTGGGTTTACTGGCGATAACCGTACTCTGCGGCAGCGCCACGGCGGTCGTCGGCCCAATCGCCTTTATCGGTCTGATGATGCCCCACCTCGCGCGCGGGCTGGTTGGGGCCGATCACCGCTGGTCGCTTCCCGTCACGTTAATTGCCACCCCTGCTCTGCTGCTGTTTGCCGATATCATTGGCCGTGTGATCGTGCCGGGCGAGCTGCGCGTCTCGGTGGTGAGCGCCTTTATCGGCGCGCCGATGCTGATCCTGCTGGTGCGCCGCGCGCGCGGAGGCGGCTTATGATCGCTCCCTCCCGCCGTTTAGTGGCCAACTGCCTGCTGATGGTTATCGCCGCCCTGCTGCTCGCAGCCTGGGGGTTGCGCAGCGGTACGGTGATGCTCACCTTTACGCAGGTTTTCGACGCGCTAAGCGGTACTGCGCCGCGCGCAATGCAGCTGGTGGTGATGGAGTGGCGCTTGCCGCGAGTGTTAATGGCGCTGGTGGTTGGCGCGGCGCTTGGCGTCAGCGGTGCGATTTTCCAGTCGCTGATGCGTAACCCGCTCGGCAGCCCGGATGTCATGGGCTTTAACACCGGAGCCTGGAGCGGTGTGCTGGTGGCGATGGTGCTGTTTGGCCAGCATCTGACGGCGATTGCGCTGGCAGCGATGGCGGGCGGCATCCTTACCTCGCTACTGGTGTGGCTGCTGGCCTGGCGCAACGGCATTGAAACCTTCCGCCTGATTATTGTCGGCATTGGCGTACGCGCAATGCTGGTGGCCTTCAACACCTGGCTGCTGCTGAAAGCGTCGCTTGAAACGGCGCTCTCCGCCGGGCTTTGGAACGCCGGATCGCTCAATGGTCTGACGTGGGCAAAAACGCTGCCGTCGGTGCCGATTATGCTGGCGATGTTTTTTTTCGCCGCCCTGCTGGCGCGGCGCATGCGGCTGCTGGAGATGGGCGACGACAGCGCCTGCGCGCTGGGTGTCAACGTTGAGCGCTCGCGTTTGCTGCTGATGCTGGTAGCGGTGGCGCTGACCGCAGCCGCCACGGCGCTTGCCGGGCCGATCTCCTTTATCGCGCTGGTGGCACCGCATATTGCCCGCCGCCTGAGCGGCACGGCGCGCTGGGGGCTAACCCAGTCGGCGCTCTGCGGCGCACTGCTGCTGCTGCTGGCGGATATGATCGCCCAGCGCGGCTTTACGCCTTATCAGCTACCGGTTGGCGTGGTCACCGTCAGCCTCGGCGGTATTTACCTTATCGCCTTGTTAATTCAGGAGTCCCGCAAGAAATGAGCGCCTTATCTCCCCGTCTGCGCGGCGAAGCGTTAACCCTGGGCTACGGCAAAAAAGTGATTGCCGAGCAGCTGAGCGTCGCCATTCCGGATGGTCATTTCACCGCCATCATCGGCCCGAACGGTTGCGGGAAGTCGACCCTTTTACGCACCCTCAGCCGCCTGATGACACCGAGCGAAGGGCATGTCTACCTGGACGGCGAGCAGATCCAGCGTTTTGCCAGCAAAGAGGTGGCGCGGCGCATTGGGCTGCTGGCGCAGAACGCCACCACGCCTGGCGATATTACGGTGCAGGAGCTGGTGGCGCGCGGGCGTTACCCGCATCAGCCGCTCTTTACCCGCTGGCGCAAAGAGGATGACGAAGCGGTGAAGCGGGCGATGAAAGCCACCGGCGTGGAGAGCCTGGCGCAGCAGAGCGTCGATACGCTCTCCGGCGGCCAGCGCCAGCGGGCGTGGATCGCCATGGTGCTGGCGCAGGAGACGGCGATTATGCTGCTTGATGAGCCAACCACCTGGCTTGATATCAGTTATCAAATCGATCTGCTGGAGCTGCTCAGCGAGCTGAACCGCGAGCAGGGGTATACGCTGGCGGCGGTGCTGCATGATTTGAATCAGGCATGCCGTTACGCCACCCATTTGATTGCGCTGCGCGACGGGAAGATTGTGGCGCAGGGCGCGCCGAAAGAGATTGTCACCGCCGGGTTGATCGAGGAGGTGTATGGGCTGCGCTGCATGATCATTGACGATCCGGTAGCGCATACACCATTGGTGGTGCCGCTAGGGCGCAGCGGTTGAACGTTGTTGGCAAATCCCATTGCCGGATGGCGCTGACGCTTATCCGGCCTACGCGGTTTCAGTGGCTTCGGTAAAGTGGTTTTGTAGGCCGGATAAGCGTGTAACGCGCCATCCGGCAATGGGATTTTCATGTGGTATTGGTGGAATGATTCCGTTCACCAGGCGCTGGGGAGTTTCATTAATCTTTCATGCGGTGAACGGGATAAGGGAAGCGGCCGCGCTCCCCTTATCAATCCCCGCGGCCCCGCGAGGAAATCGGTGCTTCGCACTGCGCTCACCTCCCGCGTGCCTGACTGCGGCCGGCTCGACTCGACATCCTGTCTCGGTTCGCCTCTGTCCGCCATCCATGGCGTCCAGACCTTGTCATTCACGCTTCGGTTCGCCGATTTCAGCGGGGACACAACCCCTCGCTGTGAAACCGCAGATAAAAGCTACACCGGTGTCGCTGTAAGCGCGTTTTGGTAGGCCGGATAAGGCGTACATGGTTTTTATCTCTCTAACAACTCCCTCAAAACCGGCCCGATCTGCCCGAACGCCTGCGGGGAGATGATATCGACATGGGCGCAATCCTGACGGTACACCGCCAGCTCGCGCACCCAGGGTGCCCAGGCGCGTTGCGGGTCGGTGCCGGGCGGCAGTGTACGCTCGGCGACAAACAGCGTGGCTTTACCATCAAACGGCACGCTGTGCGCAGTGGTCAACAAGCGCACCGCATCGGCGTAGTTCCCCTCAATCTGCGAGAAAAGTTCACTGGAGGCATGCCCCTGCTGCGCGGCGAGAAACGCCTGGCGCTCGCGCTCAATCTCCGCCAGCACGGCGGGATCAAGGCCGTTGGCCTCTTTCTCTGCCCAGTTTTGCGTCTCCGGCGGCCAGGTATCGAGCAGTCCGAGGAACGCCACCTCTTCACCACGCTGGCGCAGCCGCGCCGCGATGCCGTGCGCCAGCGTCCCGCCAAGGGAGTAACCGAACAGGTAATAGGGCCCGTGCGGCTGCTGCGCCAGTAGCGTCGCTAACTGTTGATCGCAGGCCTCATCCAGCGTTGCTGCCTGCTGTAGCGGCCCATCCGGGCGCGGAGACTGAATGCCGGTAATCGACCAGCGCGGCGCAAGATAGCGCGCCAGCACGCTGAACTGCCAGGCAAAACCGGAGGCCGGATGGAAGCAGAAGAGCGTCGGCCCCGCGCTTTCGCGCAGCGGCAACACCGCTTCCAGCCCAAGCCGCCCGGCCTGCTCGTTTGAGAGCGGCTGTTCAAGCTGCGCGGCCAGTTTCTCCACCGTCGGCGCGACCATGATCTGCCCCGGTGTCACCTGACGGTCAAACTGTCGGCTAAGCTGCGCGGCAAGCCGCATCGCCAGCAGCGAGTGGCCGCCAAGGGCGAAGAAATCCGCCTGCGCATCATTCACTTCACATCCCAGCAGCGCGGCAAAGGCCTGCGCTACCTGCGTTTCCATCCCGGCATTGAGCGGGCGACCGCCCTGCTCTGCTTGTAACGCGGGCAGCGGCAGCGCTTTGCGATCGAGCTTACCGTTGGCGCTGAGCGGCAGCGCGCTCAGCTGCATTAACAGCACCGGCACCATATGCGCCGGTAACTGCGCGCGCAACTGCTCCAGCAGTGCAGCCGTATCCAGTTGCTGACCAGATGAAGAGACCAGGTAGCCAACCAGCTGGCGGGCATCGCCGCCGCTCGCCGCCGCCTGATTAAAGACGCAGGCATGGGCCACCGCCTGAGCGATATCCGGCAGTGCCAGCATTGCCCGGTCAATCTCGCCCAGTTCAATGCGCTGGCCGCGAATTTTTAGCTGATCGTCGCTGCGCCCCAGGTACTCCACCGCGCCATTCTCCAGCCAGCGGGCGACATCGCCGGTGCGGTACATACGCTCGCCCGGCGCAAAGGGGTCGGCAATAAAGCGGCTGGCAGTTAGATCCGGGCGACCAAGATAGCCCTGCGCCAGCTGAATGCCGGTGAGATAGAGATCGCCCGCCACGCCGAACGGCACCGGGCGCATCATCGCATCCAGAATGCGCAGCCCCGTGTTCCACACCGGGTAACCAATCGGCACGCTGTTGCCGCGCACCTGCGCCAGCGTCTCGCCATACGCCGGATAGAAGCTGACATCCACCGCCGCCTCCGTCGGGCCATAGAGGTTATGCAACGCCACGCCGGTTAAGGCTTCCCACTCGCGGCAGAGATCGGCGGGCAGCGCTTCGCCGCTACAGAAAACCTGCTTCAGCGTGCGGCAGCTCTGCTGCGCGCTTTCCGGCGTCAGCGAGGCAACAAAGGCCGCCAGCATCGACGGTACAAAGTGGGTCGTCGTCACACCCGCTTCAGCAAAGAAGGCTTGTAACGCCTGCGGATCGCGGTGCGCCTCCGGCTCGGCCATCACCAGGCTGGCGCCAGCGATAAACGGCCACCAGAACTCCCACACCGACACATCAAAACTGCACGGCGTTTTTTGCGCCACCACGTCGTTAGCGCTAAGCGGATAGGCTGCCTGCATCCACAGCAGGCGGTTGACGATGGCGGTATGCCCAACCATCACCCCTTTTGGTCGCCCGGTAGAGCCGGAGGTGAAGATGATATAAGCCGTCTGCTCCGGGCGGGCCAGATTGAGCGGCTCAGCGCCATTGCTCTCCAGCGGCGCGTCGTAGCAGAAGTGCGCGAGCCCAGGAATATCGGCGAAGCGCGCATGCTGATCGTCGGTGGTGATTAACAGGCGCGGGCGGGCATCCTCCAGCATCATGCGCAGGCGATCGTCGGGATAGCCGGTATCGAGCGGCAGCCAGGCGGCACCCGCTTCAATAATGCCGTGCAGCGCGAGCGTCAGGAAAACCGAGCGCGGCAGCGCAACCGCCACGCTGTCGCCAGGCTGCACGCCCAGCGCGCGTAGCTGGTTCGCCAACGCCACCACTTGCTCGCGCATCTCCCGGTAGCTGAAGCGCCAGCGGGCATCGGATAACGCCGGGGCATCGGGCGTTTTCACCGCCTGCTGTGCCACCAGCTCGCTCAGCGTTGTGGCGGGCAGCGACACGGCGGTGGCGTTGATCTGTGTGAGTTTTTCCGCCTCTTTCGCGGTTAAGAGTTCCGCATCGCCACAGCGCAGCGCCGGATTGTCGGCAAACTGCTGCAACAGCTGGGCAAGGCGCGCAACGTGGGTGTTGAGCGTCGCCTCGTCGTAGCGGCTGCGATTCGCCAGCACTTCCAGCGACAGCCCGCCCGCTTCATCCGGGAAGATCGCGATCTCCAGATCGTTGACCGGCCCGGTGGCTAAGGTGTGGGTAATGCCCTGGATGCCGTCAAGATCGAGCTGGTAATCAAACAGTTTGACGTTCAGCACCGGGCCGAACAGCGGCTCACTCCCCGCCGCGCGCCCGGCGTCGCGCACGATTTGCTCTGCGTCGTAACGCTGGTGGCGGCGCATCGCTTTCAACGTTCGGGCAAGGTCGCTTGCCAGCTCCGGCAGCGTTTGCGTGCCATCAAGATGAATACCCATCGGCAGCACATTAAGCACTGGGCCGGTGGCGGTAAGCGCGGCCGATCCCATGCGGCGCATAAAGATAAACCCGGCGGCATAATCGGTGCGTCCGCACAGCCGACCCAGCCACAGCGCCACTAACGCCAGCGCCAGATCGGCGGGCGTCGTGTTTGCCATCGCCTGGCTCAGGCGGCGAAAGGCAGCGCGCTCCAGGGCGACATTGAGGCGCAGAATATCGGTAGTTGCCGCGCGCCCTGGCAGCGGTTCGCTGGAGAGTGACACCGGCGGCGGAAGCGCGCGCCGCTGCTCTGCCCAGAAAGCGGCATCGCGCGTAAAGGCATCGCTGCCCTGATATCGTTGATACTCTTCCACGACCTCAGAAAAAGGGGTAAACGGCGAGGCGGGCGTCGGCTCGCCACGTCGCCATGCGCTATAAATAGCGGCAATCTGGCGGGTTATGGCGGGGAAACTGAAACCATCGACCAGCAAATGGTGATAACGCTGATACCAGTACCAGCGCCGCTCGCCGACGCGCATCAGCTGGTGGTGCACCAGCGGTTTGCCGCTCTCCACACGCAGGTTTTGCGCCAGATCGGCCTGCATTAACGCCAGCGCGGCGCTGTGTGCATCGCCCTGCTGGCGCAGGTCGGCAATCGCGGGCGCGGCAAAGGTCAACGTCTCATCGACCGACTGCCACACTTCGCCGTTATCTTCGGTGAAACGCATGCGCAGCGTGTCAGCCTGCATCAGGCCGGTAACAATCGCCTCGCTGAGCTGCACGGCATCGATATCGCCCTCAAGCTCAACATAGTGCGCCACGCTCCAGGCATTCGGCAGCGAGGAGAGTTTTTCTGCCATCCAGATCCCCGGCTGGGCGGCGACCAGCGGTAAACGTTCGCTCATCTTCCGCTCCTTATTGCGCGTGAGGGTGCGCATAGTGCGCCGGGGTTAAGCTCTGCCAGTGTGCTGCCAGCCAGTCGTTGCAGGCCGCCTGCGATTGCGGCTCACAGATGATGTGCCAGCCTGCGGGCAGAGCGCACTGCGCGGGCCACAAACTGCACTGCTGCGCGCTGTTTTGCAGAATATAAAACCGCCCTTGCGGATGATCGAAGGGGTTGGTGAACTCCATAGCAAACTCCTGTCGTGGAAAAGCGCCCCGGCGTTAGAGCGGCTGCCAGAGGGTGATTAACCCCGCCGTCAGCCCGCCGCGCCAGCAAAGCGCATCATGTCCGCCGTCAACCTGACGCCAGAAAACCCGCTGCTGTGTTTGTTGTAAAAGGGATAAAAGGGTCTGGTTAGTGCGAAAAATCAGCGGCTCGCGCACCCCGGCTTCAAGCACGATGCGCAGCCCCTGCGGGCCTATTTCACCCTGTTTGAGTTGTTGGATAAGCAGCCCTTCACCCTCGCCGCCGCGATGGGGCCACCAGTAAGAGCCGGACTGGCTCAGCACGCAGCCAAAGCGCGTCGGCCAGTGCAGCGAGGCATAGAGCGCGGAGAGGCCGCCGAAGCTCTGCCCCGCCACCACCGTGCGATCGGCGCGATCGCTGAAGGGGGCAATTTCGCGTACCTGCGGCAAGAGCTCCTCCTGCACCGCCAGCCAGAAATCGGCATTACAGGGCAGCTCCTGGCTGCGCTGAGCATTATCGATGGCGTCAATCAGCACATAGACCGCGGGCGGCAACTGGCGGGCGTTAGTCAGCGCTGCCAGCGCAGGCCAAACTGGCATGCTCTCGGCCCAGAACTGACCGTCGAGCAGGATCGCTAGCGGGCGTTCAGCATCCTGTACCTCGCCAGTGACATAGACCCAGACGCGGCGGCGGTTGTGCAGCCGCGGGCTCTGCCAGTGCAGCAGATGAGGAGGGGTAAAAGCGGTATCAGTTGCCTGCCAGCCGGGCTGAGGCGGTGCGCCGGGCATCTCCAGCGCCGAGACCGGATGGCCGCGTCCGCCGCGCCAGCTTTGCGCATTCAGCGGGTCGGAAACCGCACGCGGCAGCAGTTTGCGCCACCCTTCACGCAGCGCCGCGCGATCTGGCGGCAGGCTGGCGAATACGGCGTCGGCGAAATCGTTATCCTGTTCAGAGGGGATCAGGCAGTAGCTGCCGCGCCAGCCCGCTTCGAGGGTGGTTTTCCAGCACCAGACATCGCTTCCGGCGATGCGTGCCAGTGATTGCGGCTGCGCTTGTTGATGGTGATCGGTAACACCAGTGATGTAGATCCAGACCCGGTGCAGGCGCGAAGTCTGCTCTGACCCCGCCGGATCGCGCCACCAGAAGGTCACTTCATAGCGCCCGTCGGCGGTTTTAACCCACTCCGGCCCCTGTTTTGACGCCCACCAGGCATCGCTTCCCGTCGTTGACGTCACGGTTTAACCCCAAATCGCTGCGGACTTATTTTTATCGATCAAAATTTATAGATAATATTATTGATAACTATTCTTATTTGCAATAGCGTATTGGCGCGCTGTGGGAAGCGCGTCTTTCACCTAACTCTGCCTGTCGCAGGCCTTTTTCTCAGGGCTGAGAGAATTGCCGCGCGCGGGCTTCATCACTGCCGTCTCCTCTCCCCCGGGAATGGAGAGTTACGGGGATACGGCAAAGGAACGCAGGTAACATAATGAATAAGAAGATGAAATCCCTGACCTTGCTGGTCAACCTCGGGATCTACGGCGCGGCAATGCCCGTGATGGCGGCGGAGGAGAAAAGCAGCGACGCCAGCAGCGGAGACACTATCGTCGTCACGGCGGCACAGCAAAACCTCCAGGCACCCGGCGTGTCGACCATCACCGCCGATCAAATTCGTAAGAACCCGCCAGCCCGTGATGTGTCGGAAATTATCCGCAAGATGCCGGGCGTTAACTTAACCGGCAACGCCACCAGCGGCCAGCGCGGCAACAACCGCCAGATCGACATTCGCGGTATGGGCCCGGAAAACACCCTGATCCTGGTGGATGGCAAACCGGTCACCAGCCGTAACTCGGTGCGCTTAGGCTGGCGCGGCGAGCGAGATAGCCGCGGCGACACCAGTTGGGTGCCGGCAGAGATGATTGAGCGCATCGAAGTGATC
Organism: Kosakonia sp. 1610; assembly: GCF_050435845.1. Lineage (NCBI taxonomy): Bacteria > Pseudomonadati > Pseudomonadota > Gammaproteobacteria > Enterobacterales > Enterobacteriaceae > Kosakonia > Kosakonia sp. 1610. The sequence continues at coordinate 32,059 of NZ_JBNDKZ010000008.1, forward strand.
CGCGGCCCGGCGGCCGTGCGCTACGGTAACGGCGCAGCGGGCGGTGTGGTGAATATCATCACCAAAAAAGATAGCGCCCAGGAGTGGCATGGATCATGGAACGCCTACGTCAACGCGCCGGAGCATAAAGCGGAAGGCGCCACCAAACGCACCGACTTTAGCCTCAGCGGCCCGCTGGGCGATGATGTCAGCTTCCGCCTATATGGCAACCTGGCGAAAACCCAGGCCGATGCGTGGGATATCAACCGCGATCACCAGTCTGAACGCACCGGAATTTACGCTAATACCCTTGCCGCCGGGCGCGAAGGCTCGATCAATAAAGATATTAATGGCGTGGTGCGCTGGGATTTCGCGCCGATGCAGTCGCTGGAGTTCCAGGCGGGCTACAGCCGCCAGGGCAACCTCTACGCGGGCGATACGCAAAACACCAATAACGACAGCAGCAGCAATAACTACGTGCGCAAGAACTACGGCAAAGAGACCAACCGTCTCTATCGCCAGAACTACTCCGTCACCTGGAATGGTGGCTGGGATAACGGCATTACCACCAGCAACTGGATCCAGTATGAGCACACGCGTAACTCGCGTCTGGGCGAAGGTCTGGCGGGCGGGCTGGAAGGGCTGTTCAACAGTAATAAATTCACCGATATCGACCTCTCCGATGTGATGCTGCACAACGAGGTGAACCTGCCGCTGGATCTGCTGGTTAACCAGACCCTGACGCTGGGCACCGAGTGGAACCAGCAGCGGATGAAAGATCTCGCCTCCAATACCCAGGCCTTCCAGGGCGGGGCGATTAGCGGGCTGAGCAGCACCAACCGCAGCCCCTACTCCAGTGCCGATATCTACTCCATTTTTGCCGAAGACAATATGGAGCTGACGGACAGCACCATGCTGACCCCGGCGCTGCGCTTCGATCATCACACCATCGTTGGCGATAACTGGAGCCCGTCGCTGAACCTCTCGCAGGGATTAGGCGACGATTTCACCCTGAAAATGGGCATTGGCCGCGCGTATAAAGCACCGAGCCTCTACCAGACCAACCCGAACTACATTCTCTACAGCAAGGGCCAGGGGTGCTACGCCAGCGGCAACGGCGTCGGTTGTTACATGATGGGTAACGACGACCTGAAAGCGGAGACCAGTATCAATAAAGAGATTGGCCTTGAGTTCAAACATGATGACTGGCTTGCCGGTGTGACCTGGTTCCGTAACGACTACCGCAATAAGATTGAGGCGGGTTATTCGCCGATGGCGCAAACGGCGGCGGGCGCGACCAAAACCGATATCTACCAGTGGGAAAATGTGCCGAAAGCGGTGGTTGAAGGGCTGGAGGGTACGCTGAACGTGCCGGTTTCTGAAACGGTGGCCTGGAGCAACAACTTCACCTATATGCTGCAAAGCAAGAACAAAACCACCGGCGAGCGGCTCTCCATCATTCCGGAATATACGCTGAACTCAACGCTGAGCTGGCAGGTGACGCAGGATGTTTCTCTGCAATCGACCTTTACCTGGTACGGCAAACAGCAGCCGAAGAAGTATGACTACAAAGGCCAGCGCGTGACCGGCTCTGCGACCAACGAAGTGAGCCCCTACAGCATTGTGGGGCTTAGCGGCACCTGGGACGTGAACAAAAACGTCAGCCTGACCGCCGGCGTCGATAACCTGTTTGATAAGCGCCACTGGCGCGCGGGCAATGCCCAGAGCACCGGCGGCACTACCGGCTATATGTATGGCGCGGGCGCAGAGACCTATAACGAATCGGGCCGTACCTGGTTTATGGGCATCAACACCCACTTCTGATGAGAGCCTGAACGGCTAAAAAGAGAAGGCCCCGTCATTGCTGGCGGGGCCTTTTATTACTGATTACCTGGGTGTGGAATATCGGACACTGTTATACCCCGCCCGGCGCTTATCTCCGGCACTCACTCTAAGGTGGCGTTAGCTCTTTGCTGGGGTGAAATAACAATAAGCCATCGGAAAATTCCTAACAAGAGGAAAATAATACCTGTACGTGAATATATGATATCGATCATACTTTCTTGCTGCTGTTCATCTGCTGGTGTGATGAGCGTCACGACGCTTTTTCACGCAGTCGTCAACCTGTTTACCGGCGTAAAAATGATGACCCGGCTAAAGCCTGTCTCTCAGCACGATCGCCGCAAGTGTGCTGATTTTTTGCTTTAGTTGCCTGAAAATGCAGCAGCAGATATTATTTTGCACTGCGGAATTTGACTTAAATTCTGCAGAAGTTTACAAAAGATACCGCCTTTCCCCTATCCGACTTGCGTCTTTGCGGTTTTCGTCCAGGCTTGCCTTTCAGGCGCTGGAAAAATAGCAAAAGTTCGCCCGGTTCAGGTTTGCGCGCCACCGACGTTTCTATAATTTGCAGGCATCTGTGAGTGGAGTATCGAATGTTCTCTTTTGTCGCCCGCCAGGCGATTTTTGATGCAAATATGAACACAGTCGGCTACGAGTTGCTGTTCAGGGACAGTATGACCAACCGGTTTCCTGACGTCACACCGGAGTACGCCACTGCGCAAATTATTGTTGAACAGTTTCTTGGCGCACCGCTGGGGCGGTTAAAAGAGTACAGTGCGATTTTCGTCAACTTCCCCTATGAACTGCTGGTACAGGGAATGGCGGAAACGCTGCCGAAAGATCGGGTGATTGTTGAGATCCTCGAAACCGCCGAGCCCACGCCGCTGCTGCTGGAAAGCATCAAAAAACTCTCCGCGCAGGGTTTTCGCATTGCGCTGGATGATTTTGCGCTCGGTGATACGTGGAACGACTTCCTGCCCTTTATTCACATTATCAAATTCGACGTGCGCAATAATACGCCGGAGGAGATTGGCGGTTATATCAAGGGCAAAGCTCATCTACTGCGCAACACGCTGTTTCTCGCCGAAAAGGTGGAGACCCAGCAGGAGTATGAGTGCTACAAAAACCTCGGCTGCACCCTTTTTCAGGGCCACTTCTTCAGCCGCCCGGTGATCCATGCGGCGAACAAGCTGATTCAGAACCAGGCAATCACCCTCCGGCTAATGAAAGAGGTGAATGCCGATAAGCCCGATTTCACCCGCATCGAGGCGCTGTTAAAACAGGATCTCGCCCTCTCCTTCAAGCTGATGCGCTATGCGCAAAATATTGTCTTTAACGCGCGCGGAATTAAAAACGTCCGCAGCCAGTCGTTAAAAGACATTATTTTTTATCTCGGTGCCAATGAGCTGCGCCGCTTCGTGCTGGTCTCCTGCCTGACCTCGGTAAATAAAGAGGAGATTGGCGAGATCTATCAGCAGAGCCTGATACGCGCCAGGTTCTGCGAGCTTGCCTCGTCACACTCTATTACGCGCCACTCGGCGGATGATGCCTTTATCGTCGGTCTTTTTTCGCAACTCGACAGCATTTTTGAAATGCCGATGGCCGATCTGATTTGCCAGATTGATATTTCCAACAATGTGATGATGGCGCTGAAAGCGCAAAAAGGGCCGCTCTATCCCTATTTGCGCCTGATTGAGCTGTATGAAAACCATCAATGGGAAGAGGTGAGCGAGCTCGGCCATCGCCTCGGTTTTCATCGCGGCACGGTGGCGGAGCTGGTCAAAACCGCGACCGAATGGACGCAGGCGATCCCCTCAACCCGCCGCTAATTTTAGTTTCTGCGTCAAAAGGCCGATGTAATTAGCAGAACGCATCCCTTTGGACGAACACGATGGAATCACTCTCGGTATATGGCTACCGCCTCGGCAACGATCATGAGGTGGAATATCTGCCGTTTAAAAAACGCCTGATTAACTACGCTTCGCCGGGTAAGGCTGACTATTTACGCGCGACCATGGCCAACCTGCTTCACTTTCTGCTGACGCACGCCGTCGGTCGCGTGGTGGCAGACAGAACGCTGCAAACTCAGGTGTGGGAAAACAATGGCCTGAGCTGCTCCAGCCAGCGGTTGTGGCAGGTGATGAATAACCTGAAGCGTAAGCTGGCAGCGTTTGATCTGCCTGAGGATTTTATTCTGCGCGTCGAAGGTAAAGGCTACCTGATCCCCGAAGAGAAAGTGCTGCAACTCTACTGCCGCCAGACCTTTTTTGCCGCCGGTGAACACGCCTCACGTGCGGGCGTGACGCGTTAATGGCTGACGAAGCCCCCTATTTTTATCCGCCTTATCCGGCCATTTATGCTAACGTTGTGCCGCCGCAGGCGATGCGGCGCCCTCCACTCCCCCTGCTGGCAAAATTGAATGAGGCTTTATGAGAATTGGTATCGCGTTTCCCGTGCTGGTATTTATTGTCGCCGTGGCATTTCTGACCTGGTTTATTGTCGGCGGCTACGCCACACCGGGCGTTTAATATTAAGAGGCCTCCCGGCTGCGTTATTCAATACCGCGCATCACTGGTCGTTCAACCACTTTAATTTGTGATCCTGCTCGCCTTTTGGCGGGTGTAGAATGCCGGGCACGCAAGTCCACCGGAGCAGTTAATGAATATCATCGAAATCATCATGTCGGCGGGTCGGGTATCCGTAGATGTTGCCCTTTATACTCTGCTGCCGATCATGGTGGTGATGCTCATCATTATGAAGTACCTCGAGGAGAAGGGCGTACTGGACGCGATTGTCCGCCTCACCTCCCCGGCTCTCAAACCTTTTGGTATTAGCGGAATGGGCATTTTTGCCCTTATTCAGCTTAACTTTGTCAGCTTTGCTGCTCCGCTCGCCGCGCTGGCGATTATGGAGCGGCGCGGAACCTCCGATCGTCATCTCGCCGCCACGCTGGCCATGGTTTTTGCCATGGGCCAGGCCAATGTCTTCTACCCTCTCACCCCCTTTGGTCTGCACTGGGGCGCGGCGATTGGCATTTCGCTGATTGGCGGGCTGGCAGCTTCGTCGTTTACCTACTACCTTGCCGGTCGCAGGCTCTCCAGCGCCACGCTGCGTGACGAAGAGGGCGAGCTTTCGCAGGAGAAGCCGCGCGCCGGGCTGATTGCGGTGATTAACGGCGCGGGGGCAGATGCGATTCGCTTATCGCTGGGCTCACTGCCCATGCTGCTGCTGTCGCTGACGGTGGTCGGCATTTTAAAAGCGGCGGGCGTGGTGGAAGCACTGACGTCGCTACTGACGCCGCTGATGTCTTTCTTTCACATCTCAACGGTCTATGTGTTGCTGACGCTGACCAAATGTCTGGCCGGCGGTACTGCTTACTTTGGCGTTGCATCCGAAATGGCGCAGCACGGCCAACTGACGGCGGCGCAGATTAACGCCTCGGCAGGCTTTCTGGTACAAACCCTCGATCTGCCGGGGATCGGGATTTTTCTCGGTATCGCCAGCCGCTTTGTACGCCTCTTCCGCTTCGCGCTTGCTGGGGCGATTGTGGGCATTCTGCTGCGCACGCTGCTGCACGCGTTACTGTTTTAGGAGGCCAGCGCCCCGTCACTGCGCATCGCGCTGTAGAGAGAGCAGAGCGCCTGCAGGCTTTTAGTGCCGGTGCGTTTCATCAGGCTGTTACGCTGCACGCTGATGGTCGTGGGGCTGACGCCACGGATACGGGCAATGTCGTCAAGGGAGTGACCGCCGAGGATCAGCCGCATGATTTGCTGCTCGGCGCGGGTAAACTTGAAGCTGTCGTGGCGATAACCGGGCGGACTATTCTGCCTGGAGAGCATGTTCATGACGGCCAACGCCTGACGCAGCTCGTCAACCCGCAGATTCTCCGCAAGGCAGAGTTTTACCATCCCCGGGAAGAGCAAGCTCAGGGAGTCAAAATGGCGCTCGGCGGAGATAAAAATCGCATAGTGCGTCGGCGGACGGGAGAAAAAGAGCCCGTACATCTCCACAATATCCATCCCGGCGGTGACATAAATCGCCAGTTCGCTACTCTGATATGGCTCGTTCCTCTCCTTACGCAATTGCCGGATGATTTGCTCAATACCAAAGATGAAAAGGCGATCCTTTCCGTAGAGTGTCATGATAGCTCCAGAGGTTATTATCTTATTTATCCTGCGAGGCGCGCAGGCTATTTTTTTCCTGAGTGTTAGGGATGTCCTGAATCAACGCAATATAGCTTCTTCACTTCGTTTAGGCTTCGTTTAACTTTCCGGAGTGTGAATTCCGACGCTACTTTTTTCCTGCGGCAGAGAATTTACGCCAGGAATAAATTTATTCCGCTTGTGGCCACCCATAAAAAAACCTGAAATCACAAAAGCCAGCAAAAATAGATAACTCATTGTTATTTATGAAGTTTAAAAGACCAGGATTATCTTTAAAAAAACTCAAAAATTAAAATAATCATGCATATCAAATGTTCGATCGCAGTCTCAAAACACTATTTCAAATTGTGTAAAAGTGTGTTCCACGAACTACTTTTTAGAGAGCATGTTTTACAGAATTTATCTCTGAAGAGCGCTAACGCTATTTAACACCGTATTTTGTGTGGTGAATCCCCCTCAGCGGCGGGGTCATGCTGATATACGTTCACGCTCAGTAACGTTTCATTTTTATGGACGGATTGGGGTTATCGGCCCCCAATTCACCGGGAGGCACCCGGCACCACACACCCATTTATAGTAAACAGGCTGGCATTTTTTATGCGGTAATTATCAATGCCTTATTATATTAAAAATCATTATTAAGCTTGCTAATAATTCCGGCTTAGATCCGGCTTTTTCATGCGAACCATGTTTATAACAACCGTCTGCGTTAATGCAGAGAACATCTTGTACCTTTGAGAAAAATAATAGGGGATTTTATGTTGCGCACATTATTAATAGCCACATTACCTTTTATCACTCTTGCTACCCACGCCGTCACCTTTGATTATCGCCACGAAATGAATGACAGCGGAGGGAATAATCACAAAGACCGCTTATTAATGTCTCACCGTTTCGCTAACGGCTTTGGTCTGTCGCTGGAGGGGAAATGGAAAGGCTCGCAGGATAAAGATAAAGCCTACCACGAGACCCTGAGTAACGGCACCGAAGTGGTGGCCAGCTATGTCTACAAGATCAACCCCACTTTCCAGCTGGAGCCGGGTTTCTCACTGGACAGCAGCTCGTCTGCTAACAACTACCGCCCTTACCTGCGCGGCAAAGTGAACTTTGACAGCGATGTTAGCGCGACCCTGCGTTATCGCCCCTATTTTAAGCGTAACTCCAATAATATCGGTACTAATAAACAGACCAGCGAGAACGGCTACAACCTGACGGCAGCGATCTCCTGGAAGCTATTTAAAGATTATCAACTCGATTATGAACTCGACTATAAACATGCCACCTCTGCGGGCGTGTTGATTGCGGATAACGAGAATTATGACTGGACCCACGATGTCAAACTGACCTATAAGCTGGATAAAAACTGGTCGCCTTACGCCGCGATTGGTAATGTTTCCGGCAGTAAATATACCGATGAACGCCAGACGCGTTATCGCGTTGGGGTGAAATATAATTTCTGATAACCGCATCGCTAAATAGGGGTTTCTCCTGAAGCCCCTATTTTTATAAGGAACAGCCTAATGATGAAAAAGAGCAGTGTTGCGCTTGCGGTAAGCATCGCGGCAATATTTTCAACTCACGCGCTGGCGCAAGAAAATGCGCGGCTGGAGAGTGTAAAAGCTTTCGCTGATGCGGTTATTGCTAAAGCCAGCGATAAACAGCATCCGGATGTTCCCCTGCTGGCCGATGGCGTCGATCCGCGAACCGGCAAGCAGCTGGAGTGGGTCTTCCCGGATGGCAGAAAGGCGGTGTTGTCGAACTTCTCTGCGCAGCAAAATTTTATGCGCGTGCTGTTTGGGTTGAGTGAGTTAACCGGTGATGCAAAGTATAAGAAACGTGCGCAGGATAATGTCCGTTACTACTTCCAGCATTATCAGGATGAGAGCGGGTTACTGCTGTGGGGCGGGCATCGCTTTATCGATCTCAATACGCTACAGCCCGAAGGACCGAGCGAAAAAGAGCAGGTGCATGAGCTGAAAAATGCCTATCCCTGGTATGCGCTAATGTTCTCTGTCGACAAAGCGGCGACGGCGCGTTTTATTCGCGCCTTCTGGAATGCACATGTTTATGACTGGAAGATACTCGAAACCAGTCGCCACGGTGAATATGGCAAACCAATGGGCAAATTATGGGCCAGCGAATTTGAACAGCAGCCGCCGTTTTTCGCCACCAAAGGGCTCAGTTTCCTCAATGCCGGTAATGACCTGATCTACTCTGCCGCCATGCTTTATCAATATGAGGGCGAACAAGGCGCGCTGACCTGGGCAACAAGGCTGGCAGAGCAGTATGTGCTGCCGCGCGATAAAAAGACCGGGCTTGGCGTTTATCAATTCACCCAGGCGCTGAAACGCGCTGAAACCACCGACGACAGCGATACCAATTCGAAGTATGGCGACCGCGCGCAGCGTCAGTTTGGCCCGGAGTTTGGCGCTGCGGCGCTGGAAGGCAACATGATGCTGAAAGGCAGAACCAGCACTCTCTACTCGGAGAATGCGTTAATGCAGCTGGCGCTGGCAAAATCGCTGGGCAATAAAGGGGATGACCTTAAAAAATGGACGCTGGATGGCCTGAAGGCGTTTGCCCACTACGCCTACGATGAGAAAACCAACACTTTCCGGCCAATGCTGGCCAACGGCACCGATCTCTCGGGTTACCACCTGAAGCGTGACGGTTATTACGGTAAAAAGGGCACCGAGCTGAAGCCCTACCCGGCGGGCAACGAATTTCTGCTCTCTTATGCCCGCGCCTGGACGCTGGCGCAGGATGATGAGATATGGAAAGTGGCACGCGGCATTGCGCGCGGCCAGGGGCTTGGCGATATTGGTGAACCGGGCGGGAAAAACAGCCAGCTCAATCTGCAGACGCAAAACAGCGAGCCGTACACTATTTTTGCGCTGATTGATTTGTCGCAGGCAACCGGTGATAAACGCTATCTCTCGCTGGCGGATAAGGTCGCCGACAATATTTTAGCCAGCAAACGGCTGAATAACTTCTTCATCGACGATCGCCGCTATGTTTACGCCAATATTGACAACATCGCCCCCTATGCCCTGCTGGCGCTGGAGGCCGCGCATCGCGGTAAGTCAGATGCCGTTGCCCCCTTCCTGAATGGGGCAGGTTTCACCGAAGGTGCCTATCTGATGGCGGATGGCAGCGTACGTTATTCCACTCGTGATGATGAGCTGTTCAAGTTGCAGGAAGGCGAGCAACTGAAGCCGAACGGCAAAAAGTAGAGAACGTTACTCCCTTTCCCCTTTACCGGCAGGCTGGCTACAAATGAAGCAGGTTGTGCTATTTTTGGGAGGGGCAAGAAGGGAGGACAGGGTATGAAGTTCAATGATGAGCTCACGGGACTCATTGGATTAGCCATTGGTGCAGCGGTGATTGGCCTGGTTGCGGCGCGCGAGCCTCTCAGTCGGGACAATATTGTGCGTGAAATTGAGCGGCAAGGACGGGACCGGGGAGATGGCGTTGAGGAAGAGGTGTTTCTCAAAGCCGCGGAGCTGGTCAGTAAAGGCGTGTAGCCACGCCCATTAATCACAACAGGCGAGTTTGCCACAGCGGCAAACTCGCCTGTTTGTTTCTATTTCACCGTACCTTTAATACCGTGCGGCTCCGCGCGCTGATACTGCGGCGCAATATTGACGGCACCGCCCAGTTTTGCGGCAGCGTGCCACGGCCAGCGCGGGTCATAAAGCATGCCGCGTGCCAGCGCCACCAGATCCGCCTCGCCTTGTTGCAGAACCGCTTCCGCCTGCTCTGCTTCGGTGATCAGCCCTACGGCAATAACCGGCATCTTTGTACTTTCACGCAGCGCTTTGGCAAACGGCACCTGATAACCCGCCTTTACGCTGATCTGCTGTAGCGGAGAGAGCCCGCCGCTGGAGACGTGCACATAGTCGCCGCCGGCCGCTTCAATCTGTTCGGTGAGCGCTGCGGATTGTTCGATATCCCAGCCCCCCTCCACCCAGTCGGTAGCCGACAGGCGGAGTCCGACCACAACGGAAGCCGGAACCGCTTCACGCACTGCGCGGAACACTTCCACGGTGTAACGCAGGCGGTTTTCAAGGCTGCCGCCATATTCATCGTCGCGTTCATTAGAGAGCGGAGAGAGGAATTGATGCAGTAAATAGCCATGCGCCGCATGGATCTCGATCACCTCAATGCCAAGCTTCACCGCACGCAGCGCGCTGTCGACGAAACGCTGCTTAACGCGCGCCAGATCCGCTTTGCTCATCGCGTGCGGTGGGCGTTCTGTTTCGTCATATGCCTGCGCAGAGGCGGAGAGTGTCTCCCACCCGCCCTCGTCCAGCGAGAGTTGCTTACCGCCAAGCCACGGCGCGCTGGTAGAGGCTTTACGCCCGGCGTGACCGAGCTGAATACCGATTTTGATCGGCGAATAGCGGCGGATATCGTCCAGCACCACGCGCAGCGCCTCTTCGGTGGCATCATCCCACAGCCCGAGATCCTCAGGCGAAATGCGCCCTTCCGGCTCAACGGCGGTCGCTTCAATAATCAGCAGACCGGCTCCCGAGAGCGCCAGGTTGCCGAGATGAATGCGATGCCAGGCGGTCGCTTTACCTTCGTCAGCCGAATACTGACACATCGGTGCGATCACAATACGGTTATCGAGCGTCACACGCCCGAGCGTCACTTCTGAAAATAATTTGCTCATATCTCATCCTTTTCCGGCTTCGTTCACTGCGCAATTGCAGGCATCCGCGCGCAGTAAAGAGAAGAAACTGTCAGCCAATTACCATAGCTTGTCTTTGGCGGGATGTGCCGTTAGCGGCAGGCTGAACAATATTCAGGCAATCAATGGTCTGGTTAACGTTATGAAAGCTAAGTTGAAAATAATTTTCCGAATTTGCGATAAAAGCACATATATCGCGATGCGCAGGAGGAGGATATCCCGCCGCAGAGAGGGTTATTATTGCCGTGAGTCATTTTTTAACCGCCTGCGCAAGGCAGAAGATCACCTGAATTTTTTCAGCATCAGCGCAACCATATAGCGATCTTTATTGCAATGGTGATTAAACGGCGGCGAGCAAATAACACAACTCTGGCAGCGTGAAGTATTAGTGCTGTCTATTGCGCATTAACCTGAGCCGTTTCGAAGCGGAGAAAGATCTGAAAGTAAGATTTTGCCGCTAAGTGAGAATATTCTCAGTTATGACGGATATAAGTGAAACTTTCTGTCGCTTATTGCGACGTCGTTGAACAAAGCGCATGCGCAATGTTTAAGTAATCCTACAGTGTCGCTGAAATCGCTGCCCTTCTAACCTATAAGCTATTTTCTTAATACTGCTTAAGCTTCAACCAGGGCTTAAGTTAAAAATAACCCTTAAATGACCCTGCCTTTATCAGGCCGCAATCTTACTAAATTTCTTAGTACAACAGAGCTACCCAACATCAAGGGTTGCAATTTCCTCACGCTATTTGATAAAACACATAATCCTAAGTTGATTTTTATCTCTTTATCACTAAAAATTAATTCCGATCGATTTTCATTTACCCGCACACGGAGTGACATCATGTCAGAAGCACTTAAATCGTTAAATAACATTCGCACCCTGCGAGTACAGGCGCGTGAAGTTACGCTCGAAACGCTGGAAGAAATGCTTGAAAAATTGTCCGTGGTTGTAGAAGAACGCCGCGAAGAAGAATCTTCTTTACGTAAAGAGCAGGAAGAGAAAGAAGCTAAACTGGCGGCATTCCGTCAGAAGTTGCTGGATGAAGGTATCGACCCAACCGAACTTTTATCCTCTTTGAAAGGTCAGGCGACTAAAACCAAATCTGTTCGCGCACCGCGTCCTGCTAAATATAAGTATATTGACGAAGACGGTACTGAAAAAAGCTGGACCGGCCAGGGCCGTACGCCGAAAGTCATCGCTAAGGCGCTGGAAGAAGGCAAAAAGCTGGAAGACTTCTCCATCTAAAAGGCAGGGCGATAATAATATCGCCCTCTTTTTTATCTGCTCTGCAACGTCCTCATCTCCTTTGCAAATACGGCATCACGCCAGTTTTTATCAGCATTGTGACAAATACCGCCTGTGCAGTTTTCCCGCTATCCCTGCCGTCAAAACGTTATATCGATAATGCAGAGCTCCGCTCACCGCTACGCGAGCGTGGTTTTTCGCTGGCACCTAATGAGCGCCAGGCTTCGCTATTGGTGATGATGATGGGCGTTACCGTGTCATAGCCCTCAGCGGCAATAGCCAGCAGGTCGAATGTCATTAATAGTTGTCCCTGTTTTACCACCTCTCCCGTTTGTACCTCGACGCAAAAATATTTTCCCGCCAGCTGTACGGTATTAATCCCGACGTGAATCAGGATCTCTGCCCCGGCGTCCGAGCAGATGCGTATTGCATGCCTGCTGGCATATGTGCTGGCGATATAACCATCCACCGGTGAATAAACGCGTCCTTCATCGGGAATAATTGCGAAACCCGGCCCAACGCTGCCAGTAGAAAAGACCCCATCATTGACCTGGGCAAGTGAGATCACTTCACCTGAAACCGGGGCGATAATTTGCTCCGTAATATCAGAAACCGGTTTCGCAGCAGGTGGAGGACGCTTTACTGCTATATTTTCCCGGTCCGGGGATTCACCCCAGTTCACCGGTAGCGAACTCTCCTCAATCCCTGTCAGCAGGATTAATCCCAGGCTGCCTACAAATGCGAGACTGCACGCAACAATATAGGTGATAAAGCCCTCGCCATAAAAAACCGGGATTGTCAGCAGCCCTGGCATTGCCATGGCGATAGCGGAATTTTTACCGTAGCCAACCATTGCGCCGCCAAAAGCCGCGACCACCAGCACGCATAAAAACATTTTCTTACGTTTTAACGTTACGCCATAAATAGCCGGTTCGCTGAGACCGAAAAGCGAAGGAATAATTGCGCTGCGGGTCAACGCTTTCAATTTACTGTTACGCGTACGCAGATTGACCGCCAGCAACATAGCGGAGCAGGCAAATATTGCCGGGCCGCACGCCGCCACCAAAAAACTCTGCTCCATCACCGAAATATCATTAATAAAAAGCACAATAAATGCCTGGTGAAGACCGAACAGCAGCAGCAGCGGCCAGGCGGCCGCCATTAGCGCGCAGGTAAAAATGGGGCTGACGTTATAAAGCGCGCTAAATAGCGCGCTAATGGCCTGGCTTATGCTTACTCCCACCGGAAAGAGGAGCAGTACGATTAAGGGCACGATAATAAGCAGCAGGAAACAGGGCGTCACTATCGCGCGTTTTGCCGCGGCAACATAGCGATCGATGGCCTGCTCAATGCGCGATATTAACCAGACGCCGACAATGACCGGGATCACCGCACCGCTACTGTTCATCACCCTGAACGGTAGCCCTGGAAAAGCCTCTTGTTGCCCGCCTGCCGAAATCCCCATGCCCAGCGGCGAAAGAGAAGCGCCCGCCATCGCGACGGCAATAAAGAGATTGGCTTTAAATTTACGCGCACAGAGGATAGCGAGAAATAGCGGCAGAAAGTTAAAAGGGCTTTCGGCAATGGCAAACAGGGTCGCGGCGCGTTGTCTGCCGGGGTTTAACCAGCCGGCATCGACACACATAATGAGAATGCCTTTCAGGATCCCGGCGGCCATCATGATCCCCAACAGCGGCATCGTTATATCGGCCAGACCATCGATCCATTTCATCAGTTGCGCGCAGCCCGCCCTTTCATGCTGCTCGACCTTTTTTTCATCACTTCTTAAACCGCAACGCACGCTCAGGGCGTGGAACACTTTCGCCACGCGATTGCCAATCACGACCTGTAACCGATCGCCTTCACTCACGACGGTGAGCACGCCATCCAGTGCCCTGAGCTCCGCCAGTTTGACTTTGCGATTATCGATAACGGTGAATCGTAAGCGCGTCGCGCAGTGGATTACCGTTACGACGTTACTTTCGCCCCCCACCATCCGCAGAATATTGTCTGCCAGAACCGTGCTATTCATTCTTCTTCTTCCGTTTTATCAAACAACCTGAAACGTCGTTTGTCGCCGCTGTCCGTTGACGAGTGAGCAAAAGGGCCATCGCATGCAGCGACGACCGTTTGTAGCGTAATAAGGGTTATGGCTTAAATCGGCTCGCTCAGCGTGGCGCCATTGCTGTGGATCACATCGCGATACCAGTAAAAGCTCTTCTTGCGCTGACGCCTCAGGCTGCCGTTACCGCCATCGTCGCGATCGACGTAGATAAAGCCGTAGCGTTTTGACATCTGCCCCGTTCCGGCGCTGACCAGATCTATCGGCCCCCAGCAGGTGTAACCAAGCAGTTCAACACCATCTTCAATCGCCTCGCGAACCTCTACCAGGTGGGCGTGAAGATAGTGAATGCGATAGTCATCCTCAATCGAGCCATTCAGCTCCGGCACATCTTTCGCCCCAAGGCCGTTCTCCGCGATAAAGAGCGGCTTGCGGTAGCGATCGTAGAGTTCGTTGAGCAGAAAACGCAGACCCTTCGGGTCGATCTGCCACCCCCACTCCGACGCAGAGAGAAAGGGGTTGGGGATCATATTGAGGAGCGTGCCGTGACCGCGTTGATAGAGGTCGGGCCTGGCGGCGGCGCAACCGCTCATGTAATAGCTGAAGGAGATAAAATCGACGGTCTCTTTAAGATCTTCCCTGTCCTGCGGTGTCACATGCAGCGTGATGCCATTTTCACGAAAATAGCGCGCAATCCACGCCGGGTACTGCCCCCGCGCCTGAACATCGCCGAAGAAAAGCCACTCGCGGTTCTCCTGCTGCGCTTGCAAAAGATCCTCCGGTTTACAGCTGATGGGGTAGCGCACCGCCCCCAACAGCATGCAGCCAATCTTCGCCTCCGCAATAATTTCATGACAGGCTTTGACGGCCCGCGCACTGGCGACCAATTGATGATGAAGCGCCTGATAGATCTCCTGCTTGCTGCGCTCTCCCATCAGGCCGGTGCCGGTAAAAGGGGCGTGCAGCGCCATATTGATCTCGTTAAAGGTGAGCCAATATTTCACTTTATGACGATAACGGGTAAATACCGTACGGGCGTAACGTTCAAAAAGTTCGATAACCTGCCGGCTGCTCCAGCCGTCATATTTTTTCACCAGACCAAAGGGCATTTCATAATGTGAAAGAGTGATCAGCGGCTGAATACCATACTGTGCCATCTCATCGAAAAGCCGATCATAGAATGCCAGCCCCTCTTCGTTCGGCTCCGTTTCATCACCATTCGGGTATATTCGCGCCCAGGCGATCGAGGTGCGCAGGGTGGTAAATCCCATTTCAGCGAAGAGTTTTATGTCCTGCGGGTAACGGTGGTAAAAATCGATGGCGATATCTTTGAGGTTGCCGTTTGTGCCCGGGCGCACTGCAATTTCGCCATCGATTCCCTGAGGTTGCAGATCGGCGGTTGAGACACCTTTCCCCCCCTTATTCCATGCCCCCTCGATCTGGTTGGCGGCGACCGCTCCCCCCCATAAAAACCCGTCGGGAAATACCATTTTCATCGCTCTCTCTCCTTGTTGTCATAGCGCCTCGACGCGGAACGTCGAACGACAGGCGAAAAAAAACCTGATTCCCTTAACGCCAGGCAGGCATTAAGGGGATCAGGTTTCGCTCGGTTTATTGATGACGATCCGGGTGGACTTTTATAACGAATCCCATTATCTGGCTCAAGCGCTCAAAACGGGAAATGTGATGATAATCAAGGATGACGGGGAGAGGAAAATCACGATAAATTGATGAAGACGCCCATTCGGGCTGCTTCATCAATGCGGGGCTAAAGCGTTAATCTGCTTCTAACGCATCCTGAATCGCATCGGCAAGCGTAGCGACTTCCTGCGAGACATTACGTAAATCCATCTGGCTGCGAATACCGGAATTTGCCGTTGTTGCAGAGACAGCCGCCTTCGAAATTTCCAGTGCTGCCTGTACGGCCAGTAACCGTTTTCTGTTTTCCAGCGCGTCATTACCGGTCGCGCCATCGAGATCAAAATATCCTTCTAACACTGTTTGCTCCTCAGATTTCATTTCCAGTGGTCGGATATAACACCATCAGGTGCAGCAGGATGCAATCACATCCCTTTAAGATGTGAATAAAAGTGCCGCCTGGCGATTAAAGAGGTAAAAAAAAGCCGCTCGGGAAGAGCGGCGCAGAAACAGTATCAGGGTTAATAGGGGTTAATGATGATAGCTATTCAAATCATAGCGTTATATTAAAAACCTTGCTTAATATTGGGATTTATCCTGGAGGCACCTGAGCGGCTAAGTTATTAGTTAAGATAATGATATCGAGCTATGCGCAGCAGAATCGTGTATGGTTGCCGGCCATTCATCAGGAAAAAATCTATGTCACAACGCAAAGATGCCAAAAGCCGCCGTAACTACCTCGTAAAATGTTCCTGCCCTCACTGCTCACAACATTCCGAACACAGTTTCTCCCGCGTCCAGAAAGGGGCAATGTTAATGTGCCCGCACTGCAGCAAAATTTTCCATCAAGATAAGAACGCTCTCGCTCAGGCAACAAGCTGAGTGCGCTATCACCTTCGGTGATAGAAATAAGGCCCGCATGGGCGGGCCTTAGCATCTGATTAAAAAAACGTCACGATTATGCCTGGTGCTCAATCACCTTCTGACTATTCTCAATAGCGATTTTGCGTGGTTTTTCACTCTCCGGGATCTCCTGATAAATGGAGACCTCCAGAATGCCGCTCTCTAATTTCGCGTTGCTCACTTTGGCATGATCGGGCAGCGAGAAGCTCAGGCGGAAATCCGCGCGGCGTATGCCTTTATAGATCCACCCCTGCTCTTCCTCGGAAGCTTCTTCACTGCGCTTACCGGAAATATGCAGGTTGCCCCCTACCGTCTCGATTTCCAGCTCCTCCTCCTTCCAGCCAGGCACGCTGACATGCAACAGGTAGTTGTTGGCATCAACTTTTTTCAGATCGTAAGCAGGTGTCGCCGCCACAGGCGTGTTGCCGGTGAGCTGGCTAAAAAGCGAATCAATACGGTTAAAGCGATCGGCAAAAAGCGAATCTGAAAAGCCAGGGAGTGCTGACAAGGTTCTGAGTGCCATAAGTTAACCTCCTGAATAATCAATTCAAAAGCTCAAGTTAAAGGCAAGCCTTGCTTGTCCGCTAATAAAAATAATGCCATCGGCACGTTTTTCAAGAGCAGGTAAAAAATTTTTTTTTGCGGCTGTGCAGTGTGCAGAAGAAGCGGTGGGGAGAGGAGTACGCGATGCCGGGATCGGCGGGAAGATGGTACGCCCTACAGGGTTCGAACCTGTGACCTACGGCTTAGAAGAACGTAGGACATGATTTAACTGTCTGTTATCACGTAAATAAAACCGCGCTCGCAACCGGTTTGTGTCACTGCGTGTCATCCAGTTACGTCTCGCATACTCTCTCGCCTTCGAGGTGTGACACAAATGCGACACAGAGAAAGCAAACCAATGCCTAAGGCATCGGCTTGCACTCTCCATCACATCACTGGATTGTCATCGAACTCGCCGGTGCGCGCGTCGTTGATGATGTACGTGATCACGCCTTTGAAAACCAGGCGGCCGTCATAATCTTCATCTGTCATTGCATAGGTTATTTCGGGCCGGTCCAGCTCTTCCAGTTTCGGTCGAGGATGAAGGCGCAGCCGCAGCATCCGAAGCTTCTCATCCAGGTGACACATAACCAGAGAGCCATCTACTGGCGTTGCCGAGGTGTCCAGAACCAGCAAAGCCCCCTTCTTTATCGCTTCACGTCGGGACTCAGTCGCCGCGCGCAGGAAGTATGTCGCGGACGGTACGCGGATCAGCTCATGGTCGAGGGATATCTTTTCATCCATGTAGTCAGCAGCTGGCGAAGGGAACCCCATATCAGAGACCTCCGTTCGGGTTGTACATCATGAATGTGCGGAGTTCGCCCTCTTGCTGAGAGATATCTTTGAACGTGCTGACGTAGCTCTCGATCCATTGGTTAGCCTCGCGCGGCGTCCAGTCCCAGTTAAACGTGAGTAAAACCTTCACAAAATCTGCCGTAGTAACCGTGCGTCTCCCGCTAGGCTCCATCACTATGGCCTGCCTGAATGCTGTCTCGATATCATCTCTGCGTGGCATGATTTACCTCCCGAAAACACTGTTTGTATATACAGTATCTTTACTTTTGCGAGTCGATCAAGTGAATGCAAGGTGATAAACTCCGAAATCCTCTGAATTGATTGATTTGCATAATGTTAAATTTATTTGCGCGATACGCTTCCATTGGCGTCATAAATACGCTTATCCACTGGGTTTCATTCGCCGTATGCATCTATGCCCTGCACACTAACCAGGCGCTGGCTAACCTCGCCGGTTTTATTGTTGCGGTCAGTTTCAGCTTCTTTGCCAATGCCCGGTTCACATTCAAATCTCAAACCACTACGCTCCGATATATGCTCTATGTCGGATTCATGGGGGCTCTGAGTGCATCTGTAGGTTGGGCTGCCGATAAATCTGGGCTCGCACCAATCATCACGCTAATTGTCTTCTCTGCCATCAGTCTGGTGTGCGGTTTTGTCTATTCGAAATTCATTGTCTTTAGGGATGCGAAATGAAAATTTCTCTGGTTGTTCCGGTGTTTAATGAAGAGGAAGCAATTCCTATTTTCTATAAAACGGTGCGGGAATTTGAAGAACTTCAGCAGCATGAGGTCGAGATCGTATTCATTAATGACGGCAGCAAAGATGCAACAGAAGCAGTTATAACCGCTATCGCTCTGGCTGACCCGCTTATTGTACCAATCTCCTTCACCAGAAACTTCGGCAAAGAACCTGCACTTTTTGCCGGCCTGGACCATGCCACCGGTGAAGCGGTTATTCCGATTGACGTAGACTTGCAGGACCCTATCGAGGTTATTCCGCACCTGATAGAGAAATGGCAGGCCGGGGCAGATATGGTGCTTGCCAAGCGCTCTGACCGTTCCACTGATGGTCGTCTGAAGCGCAAGACTGCTGAATGGTTCTACAAGCTGCACAACAAAATCAGCAACCCGAAGATCGAAGAAAACGTTGGTGACTTCCGTCTCATGTCTCGCGAGGTTGTGGAAAATATTAAGCTCATGCCTGAGCGTAACTTGTTCATGAAGGGTGTACTGAGCTGGGTTGGTGGCCGCACTGATGTCGTTGAATATGCCCGCGCAGAACGAGTGGCCGGCAGCACGAAATTCAATGGCTGGAAGCTGTGGAATCTGGCTCTTGAGGGTATTACCAGCTTCTCAACCTTCCCGTTGCGCATGTGGACTTACATTGGCCTGATCGTTGCCGGCGCTGCGTTCCTTTACGGCGCGTGGATGATCTTCGACACTCTCGTATTTGGAAATGCTGTGCGAGGGTATCCGTCTCTGCTTGTTTCCGTGCTATTCCTTGGTGGCATTCAATTAATAGGAATTGGCGTTTTAGGTGAGTATATCGGAAGGATTTATGTTGAAGTCAAGAAAAGACCAAGATACATACTAAAAGGTAAAATATAATGATTAGTAAGTCTTTTGTGTGGAATTATAGGTGGGCATTGGCGGCAGTAGCTTTCATGTCATTGATTTATATTTTACCATTTATCATTCATGAAAATTACATTATTGACGACTGGCTTCGTTCTGATACTGGCGTTACAGCCTGGGAGGATAATGCCAGGCCACTTGCCAGTGTCATCATGTGGCTTTTCTCATTAAGCACATCTGGGATGAAGGTATTTGGTGATGGCGTGTTGCTAGATACATTCCCTTTTACTTTGATAGCATCAACTTTCTGTATCGTGCTTTCAGCATTGATTGTTGTAGAGAAAATAGCTATTAAATCACATGCCATGGTAGCTATCTCAGCAATGGCTCTTTTAACAAGCCCATTCTGGATAGGTAACATGTTGTTTAGGCATGACTCCTTCATAATGGGGCTTTCTGCACTATCTGCCGTTATTTTCTCAATAACTCTATTGAATTCAGGAATAAAAAACTTTTTATGCGGAGTTATTCTTGGTTTTGTAGTATTCACTACATATCAAGCATCTGTAAATGTTATATTTTCTACAATTTTAATAATTATATGCTCCAAATTATATAGGGGGGAGTATATAAGGAGTCAGGCGAATTATGTTTTGAGATGTGCGATTTCCATTATTATCTCAGCAATACTATACAAGATTTGCGTGAAGCACGTTATCTCGCTAAGCGAATACACTCAAAGTCATGAAAACTTAGTTTCATTTAGCTTTGAGGGTTTGAAACGTATTGGGGAAAATTCAAGTAACTTCTTTGCAATTTATAGAGATGCCATGAAGGGACTAAACGGTTTAGTTACTTGGGCTTCAATGCTGGCTTCAATAGTTCTTGGGGCTCTGTTATCTAAAAAGAAAAGGCTTCCTACAACTTCTGTTTTAGTTATTTCAATTGCACCAGTTATTCTTTTCTCGTTAACTGCTGGAATAATGCTGCTATTACAGAACCCTGTAGCATCTTCACGTGTCATGATATCCTTTGGTTTCTTTTTTGTTTATTTTTGCTGGTTGCTTGATAATTCATGCTTCAAGTGGAAATATTTTTTACCCGTTGTGCTTATTCTTTGCTCATTCTCATTATCATCAACTGTTTCCGGTGCTGTAAACGACATGCAGAGACTGGATAGATTTGTTGCGTCGTATGCTGCAGAGAAGCTATATGAGAATGGATATAGGAAGGGTATGAAGGTTTACATCTTTGGCGGTCCTTCATACCCTCCTAGTGTTGAACGCTCAATTTCTTCCAGACCATTCCTGAGAGACTTCGTTTACTCATCTTTTGCAAATGGAAGATTCAAACACAGCCTTATGAAACAATATGGAGTAATTTCATATCCTCCATCTAACACGGATTTTTGGGATAGAGACAAAAGAATGGATGCGAGCAAAGTAGTTTACTCAGATAGGCTGATAATGATTTACCGATTAAACGACGAAATTGGATTCAGGATACTGAAGTAATAGTTGATTTGCAGATCATGAGCTAAGGACAACATCAAACGTCATGGATGACGTAGATGGTGTTACAGACGCTCCCGCTATTGTGTATGCGTTTATGCCAAGAGTTTTGCTAGATGTAGTTGCAATGACAAACTGGTTTGCAGTTCTGGATACAACTCTCGCTGTCAGTGCTGCATCCTGTGTCACATGTGAGGCTAGGTTAATAGTAATCGCACTCGCTCCAGGATTTACCGTTGAAAGAATGCCATAGGTATCATTGCTGATAACCGCTGTCCCTGATGTGATAGTTACTGTTGCTCTCCTGGTCCAGTTGACTGTAAGGTCTGTTACATTTTCAAGGCCAGCAAAAATCGGCCTAGCTGTATCAAGATTAAATACTTTTATATTGCTGTTGCCGCCCATAAATCTTATAAGTGCAGCGGAAGCCGAGCCAGCAGATACAAAGTCCTTTACACCATCGAATGTGACATTGAATACACCGCTTGCTACAAGGATTGGGTTTGAGTTGCCATGGCTTTTAATGCGAGTATTAGTAAAATAGCTATCACGGCAAGTAACAGCCAGCGCATGAAGACGCACTGCGGCTGGTGTGACACCGGATTTTACTTCCCCTTCGAAAGTGAAATTATCGACTCTTAAACCCATAACGGTGCCAGGTTGGTTGTCAACACCACCTGAGATTCCGTAAACCGCATTGTCATCATACTGAATGATTTTCATGTGGCCATTGCGGATCTGAAAATCCTGTATGACCCCATTATCTGCATTAAGGCCTATCCCGCCGTTTGAGCCACTGATATTAAAACCGTCGATCATGCATCTGTTGCTGCGACGAACAACAGCGGCAGGCATATCTCGGTTATCGATATTGACATATGAAGCGATAAGGTTTTTTACAACTATGTCTTCGCAGAAGTTACCGAGCGAGTCAACAGATAGGTATAGTGAATGGCGCCCTAAATCTCCTTCCGCAGCGCTAGCTCTAAAGTTTATGCCATCAATCAGCGCACGTTTACAACCAGCCAGGAGAACCCCATAACCGCCTGCCGCAACGTTATCATGATATCGCATATTCCTTGCGTATACGTCCCTGACTACAAAATCGTTGCAGCGAAGAATTTCCGTGGCCCCAGTGAACTGTTTTGCATCCAGTCCAAGGATTTGGAAATTTTCACTGTCTTCCAGTTGCACTCCATATGCAACGTTGTCTTTGGACGGCCCATTTACGACGTTGCCAATTATCCTTAATCCGCAGACCGTGAATCCTTTTTTAAATTCCGCATTAACAGCGCGGGCTACAGCCGTCATGGTGATACTACCACCTACACCATGCACTACCTGATAATTGCCAGGTAGGATAGGGGTCGTCCTGGACAGGTTGGTATTGATCTGTACGTCCGGGCCGCTAGCCAGCACCGCTGCCGGGTCATTGCCATATCCGTCAGGCCTGCGGTCGATAGCATTCAGATCTAAATCCAGGGTTCCACGGTGAGCAGTGCCTAAAAGTGTTGCTCCTGCTGTGGATGCTAATGCTGACGAGTCAGCTTTTAAGCCAAGCGCCCCCTGTACCGTTGTCTGGCTTCCTGAGCTATCTGATGCTCCAATGGTAGTTGCGCCAGTCTGGGCTAATAGCGTTGCCTTATTGGCCTTTGCATTAAGAGCCAGTTGAACAGTGGTGGGGCTTCCTGCGTCATTTAACGCACCAACGCTCGCAGCTCCGGTTGATTGTCCAAGCTGCGCAAGAACGTCATCGGTAAGTTGAACCCAGTTAGACAGCGCTGAAGATGGCTCTGACGCGAGGCAGAAAGAATAACCAAGGTCTGTGCGCTTTGCGATATCACCGACCTGAGCATTAAGGGCCAGCATTTCGTCCTGATTGTCAACAACGAATGGCTCCGTCAGGGCAATGGCGGGGATTACCGATACCGGTATTTTCCCGTTCTCATCAAGAATGGCAAAGTCTGAAATGGGTTTTACCGTAGCCGCGCTCAGTTCATCAAAATAAACAAGGCTGCTCTGCCTGTCAGCTGCCGCAGGAAGGTCGCCCAGCGTTTCACCATCCGGGACTTTAACGGATCGCCCTATCGCCGCCGATGAAGCATTGCCCGCCGAAGCTGCAGACGCTGCCGCACTTGTTGCTGCTTCGCTGGCTGATATTGCAAGGCCATTGACAATAGACTCTGCGGCTACGGCATTGCTTTCTGATGCAGCTGCTTCAGCTGCAGATGCCGCAGCCTGAGCAGCATAGTCAGGCGCGCCTTCAAGCTCAGAGGCATAAACCTTTGCCTGAGCTGCAGCCACTTCCGCTATAGATGCGTATCTTTTTGCATTTGAAGTGTCGGAAAATGACATGATTAGACCTTAAAATTTAATGCAGTAGAGGACTGCGATATTTCGTGGACGCGTCTCATCGCCAAATGCGGCGAGAGCTGCAGATGCGTTTGCTGTGTAGGTTCTCAGGGTTGTATTGGCTGCAGGGCTCGGGTTGTAGCTATTTGTTCCTGACGGGTAATAGGTCATGGCAGATGTATCATCTGTGAAAACGGCAGTCATCGGCCCATCGCCGCCTGTCCCTGACGTGGTCGGAAGCAGGTGTGAATGGTTAAATGTTTGCTGAGACTGCGCGCTACCTACGGCCCTCCCTGAGTCAACCCCCCTTCCACTATCAACACCTCTCAGAAACTCGGCTCGATAATCAGGGAGGTTAAATGTGTTCACTCCATCCCCTGCGCCGTACGTCGTACCGATTCGAGAGAAGAGTCTTGAGTATGTCGTTCTGCTTACTGCGGTGCCATTCGCTGCAAGCCATCCCTCTGGGGCTGAGTTCATTGCGAATCCTACTACTGCCCCAACCATATCGTTGTTAGGATTTAGCGTTTCGTCCGTTATGTTTACGCCATCGCAAAAAATACGAGATACAAGACCAGGAATAACGACAACTCCAGCTCCTGATGCGGTTCTGCAGGTGATCGTGAAATTTCCCGTGCTATTGTTATGCACTACCCAAGATTTTATCCACGCCGGGAAAATCAGATTCACGTTTGCAGTCAGTGTGCCGCTGATAATGATTCTGTCTTTTGCGGCCTGGAGAGATGACATTACGACACTGCCGGATGTCATCGTGATTTGAGTTACGCCGTAGTTATTGATGGGAACCCACCCGGTATTGGCGCCGGTTGGAGATTCAGGTGAGGTCCCGTTAGCTTCATTCAGGTTTAACCACTGCCCCGTATAAACTGAGCTTGGGACGATAGCTCCTTTAGGATAACCGCTTACCGCATCGGAAAATGACTGACTGAATGGGTATGTCATACCTGCGTTCTGCCATTGCTGCTGCATCGTGGTTGAATACAGCACACCATTCATGTCCTTTCCTGATGGCGGGATACCTCCAGCGCTCAAAGGCTGCATGGTGACAGGGGGAAAGCCTTTATCAAATGTCGCCACACCGTTGTTGTCTGTGGAAGAGCTTGAGTCAACAGGGATGGCATTTTTCAGCCCGTTCACACCAAATGCTTTAGTGATTCTTGAAGGGATATCAGAAGAGTTCATTTCATACCTGCTGAACGATATTGACCGTTACCCCGATCGGGGCAGGAAGCGCACCTGAGCTTTGAACAATCGCAAGTTCAGCCTGAGAAAGCTGAAACTCGAAAACGTAACTCATGACCATCTCGCCATCGTTCCGCACGTAGCATTTGCCACTGTCGCCAAACATGAACATCAGCAACTTGTTCAGGTTAGGGATGGTGCAGTCGCTGATATTTGCCGCGGCCTTCATCATGATGAGCTTGCGGTATATGTCGTTGGTCAGGGTTACGGTCGAGGTAAGAAGCTCGCCAGAGTAGAAAGGTGCTTGGTTGAATGGCTGAGGGTCGTCTACAAGAATCGGATCTGATGACGCCTCATTAAAGCCGAAGTAAATCTTGTTCTCTGTTACCGTCAGCTGTCTGCTGACAACCACGATTTTTCCCCACACGTCCAGGCCGTAGGTATCAGCTGTCTGGATGTTCCATATCACGTCATAGAAATCATCGAGAAAGCCTTCAATGCCTACGGCTGAGTTGAACGAGTAAATCAGGGATTTGAGTTTCGGGCTGTCGGCATATTGCGTCAGGATGGTGTCCGCGACGTTTATCATGCCAGTGTCACCGAGATGTTTGAGGCATCCAGTGTCGGCACTTCATCAATGCCGAAAGATGCCGAGGTTTGGTAAGTGGTGCCGTCGCGGCTGATTGTGATACTGAAAATGTCGACGTTATCGGTATCAATAGCCTGCACGCCCGCATAGTAGCGGCCAGCATAGATAGTTGACCCTATACGGGCTCTTGTGCCGCCATCCTCGCCATTGAATGAGCCAAGGATGGCAGCGCGAACTCTGGAGACGATATCACCAGGCAAGGCATTATTAGCTGCCAGCTCAACCTTGAAATAGACGCTGACGGCCGCCGGTGTCTGCCACTTGATTTCATATTCCGGGTATGGCTGCACATAATTGACGTCATCAACCACGGTATAGGTCGTATTGCCATTCATCGACGGTCCCGGTGGTAACTTCTGCCAGATAGCTTTCGCTATGTCTGCCGCTGCGCCGCCGTAAGCACAAACGTAGAGCGAGTGGGGAAGAAGCGAGTAATCAGTAATCCCCTTCTCTACCGGTAAGCCGGTGTTGTTCTGCGTTACATAGGCGTCAGTTACACCAGGTACGGCAAGCACGTTGGCATAAACCGCGCCAAGTTGGTTATTAGAGTTTCCGGCCACCGACTGCTTGCGGCGATACTCAAAATTGGCGCGGCTTTCTACTTCGTTACCCAGCACGCCGGCTGTCGCGTTGGTGATCCCCGACCATCCATTCACAGCTCGATAAATGGTGTTCAGCGCGCCGATCGGGCATGCAATCGGTCCCGTTGCCTGATTCTGAAAAACGATGTCGACGGAGCCAGAGGCGCCAATTCTTGCATCTGCGAGGGAATAATAGAGATAACCGGCTGAATCCTGGGCGACACTGCCCGCCGGGATTCGCGTATCGACCAGTCCTGTGCATGTTGCCGTGACGGTGGTACCGACAGCAGCAATGCGATCAATAAAGTAAATTTGACCGATGGCGTCCTGCATGCGGCCCGACGCGTAGTCCGGGTTGATCTGGTTTACCAGCCAGGCCAAATTGTCATTCTTGTCGCCGATAATCGCCGTGTCACTCATGGCGATCTGCCCCTGAGGTGTTGTCAGGCTTTTACTCATGCCGCCGCCCATGGCGGTATCAAGATCCGTCAGTCTGCCATTGAGGATGTCAATTTCATCGGGGACGGCAATGCCGGAGTCGGAAAGAGTGACGGAGGGGACGGCTGTGTTAACGGTTACTTCAGCCATTGGCTACCTCAGAAGTTAATAGTTGTCTGAATGTTATTCGTGTCGGTGATGGTCATGACGCCTGAGGCTTTGCGGTCAGTTTTGCCAACAACTGTTGTGCAGAATGCAGACTGGACATAAGGAAGCCTGAGCGCCTCGCTCTGCATTTTTGTATTGATCAGCTGAGTGCCAGGCCAGTGCCCAAGAATGCGCTCGTAATACGGGATGCCGAGCGTCGTGTCGTACCACGCCTCACCCAGGAAGGTTGAGCAGGCGCACGCTACATCCTGAGCGACTGCATAGGGATTGGCAGTGCTGCCGATATTTCCCGAATCGTCCAGCGTGATATCCCACTGGTCGGTCAGTAGAAGTGATTTGGTGATCATGCGAACTCCGGGCAATAAAAAACCCGCCGGAGCGGGTTATGGGGTCGGGGTGTTTGTCTGCGAGCTTCCGCTCTCGACGCCGCCGTGACGGTGCGTTGACACCGGTATGCCGTTAGCAGTTACCTCACCGACAACGGTCATGGTGCCGCCGAACGTCGCATTCCCGGAGAAGCTACCGCCTCCCTGCGCGAACTGACCGTTCATCTCGATCACCGGCGCATTGAGTGAAATCTTATCTTCGGCGTTCATGATGACGGTGTTACCGTTCACCTGAACCACCAGGGGCGAGACGATATCAATGCCGTCGTTGGCAAACTTCACATACTGGCTTGGCTCAGCGTTCAGCACGCCACCAAGATAGATGCCATCAGATTTGTTATTCACGCGCAGGGACGCAGGAAGAGATTCTTTTTTCTCGTTTCTGACGTTAGTGATATCCCTGTCACAACAAAGCATCAGTCCTATGTCACCTTCAACCGGATCCATAATTAGTGCGCTTGCTCCTCTTTGAAGTCGCCACACAGGGATATTGAAAACGGGTGAGTTTCCAGTTCTTGAGCCATCAGCAGAAAAACCGCTCACAAGCGGGGTTACATCCAGCAAAGGGCCATCTTTTACTTTATTGACGATCACAAGCTGTATAAATGCCCTTCGTGACATTAGTGTATTGAAGATAAATTCATTGATATTCGCCTCACAATTCACATCCTGAGGCTTAAAAGAAAATTCACCTTTCTTCGCCATCTACAGCTCCGTTTCCTGGTTGGCTACTACAAATGAAAACCAAGGGCCGCCTTCGACCCATGCAGAGATGATGTGTCTCACGGTGTTTATGGTGTACATACCAGACGCACCGGGCAGGTCGGTTTCAAGCTTCATTTTTCTTGGGGCGATGAGGTTTGATGAAAACATAGTGGTGAGATAAAGACCATCTCTGGTCCACGTCGGATAACCAACCAATCCATGCTCTTTTGAGACAAAAGGAACGATATCCTCCCATGCCCCATTGATTGACCAGATGCGGATAACTCCTGTGCTGCAGTCAATATTAAGATTGGCTGATTTCGCGAGCTGGATTATTTGAGATATCGGGTCCCCTACCACGTGGGGATTGCTGAGGGGAAATTTAATATCCTCAAGCACGGAAACCATTATTCCTAAAGGGTTGGCAATGGACCTGATAGCATCAATAACATCAACGCTTCCTTCCACTGAAAATGGTGGCGACGGCAAAGACCTCTCAGCACCAAGCGCGTGAGCTTCAATTACAAGAGGAGCTTCAGGAGATTCGTTATAGTCAGTCGTCGCAAATGTTATCGTGCCGGCAAAAATCAACTCATCCTGAGCCCATACCTTCATATAATTATTTTTGGTCGGCCCCCTCAGGTTCCCAGCATAACTAAGCTTCGCCATATTGCTCAGGCTCAGGCCGTAAACACGGCACGACAGCGTTGTCAGTGCTGAACCACCATAGCCGTTGTATTCAACAATAGCCTTGGCGTTTTCTATGGTAAGAACGTTATCCCTTGTCGGCCCCTGATTTCCATCGAACACCTGATCAGTCAAAGTGAACTCGATTTTAATGCTGCGTTTTTTATAGGACATTGTTCATCTCTTCTTCTGTGGCGTAGAAAAGTTTGAACCTTGAACCCAGCTCATCATACACAGGGTCCAGATCGCCCTTTGTGTCAGCAAAGAAAAGCTCGCCCTTAAACCTCAGGTATGGGTAGCGTATTATTTTATTGCAGTTGAGACAGAGAATACCTCGCGCTATCCATGCTTCATTCAAGGCCACATCAATGAAAAGCCCGGTGCTTCTCTGGTTAATCCTTAAACTTACGCGTTGCCCCCCAAGAGAGACCTGCAATGTCTGGCCCTTAACTGGCTGAAGTGAGATTGTCTTCATCAGGACAGCCCCTTAACCAGTTCATCTATCGACGTTGAAAGATTCTCAATAGCTGAGCTTGCTGCGCCATTGATAGTGCTTGTAACACCAGATGTCGCACCACTGACAGCCTGACTAACAGATGTAGCCACTTTTACAGCAGCGCTACTCACGGATTGCTTCAGCCCTGCAAGTGCGCCTTTTACATCATCAAGAGTGCTGTCTGCAGCATTTGCATTAACCTGTTTTGCATCGACTGCACCACCCTTCGATATGCCGTTCTGAGATGGCTGATTATTGGCTGTAGTGTTTGACAGTCCAACCTCTGCCTCTTGCAGAACAGCCTGAAAGATGGCTTCAACGGTCAGCAGCGTGACATCGCGATCTGATGTCCGGTAGTTATAACGCACAAGGTCGTAATCCTCGTACGTCGTGTCCGGTGTCTCAATGTCATAAACCTGAGCGTCGGCAACCATCGCATCAAGCGCGGCGAGCATGTCCGATCTACTCGTCAGCGTGAAGTTGGTCAGATTGGGTATGCTGCCGCTGTAACCTGTCCAGCCCTCAAGGGTAAACAGCACCCGAATTACGGCTGGTCTCTTTACCTTATTGAATGAGCTATAAGACCCCATTTCAATCGGTGCAGAAACAATGGATGCATCTGCACCATATTCAATCGCAAGAAAAGATGTCGGAGACAGTGCCTTAAGTCCAGACTTGAGGTAAACACCATAGCTTGGCTGAAGTATGCTGTTAATTATTGAGAAAATGTTGCCGCTGTTTATAGCGCTGAGGATTGTGGTTTCGTTTAAACTGAACATCAGTTATTTTGCCCCGTGAGGAATGTTTGAGTCAGGCTGCTCTGAGCCATTCCTTTTGTTGCAGCCTCTTTTGCCATGCTCTCAAGATTTCGGGATTCAGTTTTTATCGTGGTGTTCTGGAAAGTAATGTTTGTGCCACCTGCTCCAGAGCTATATGCCGGCTGTAATGAATAACGCTGAGAAGCCTGCATTCTTGCGATGATCTGAGGAGCGTAATTCCTGGCCTCAGTTGGTGCATTTTCCATTCCCTTTCGCTCAAGATTTCCCATTCCCCAGTTATACGCAGTCAGGGCTTTTTGCAGGTCACCACCGTACCGCTGAAGCAAGGATGCCATATATTTTGCTCCAGCCCTCAGAGAGCTGACCGGATCCATCTCATTACCATGAATACCGAATTCCTTTGCGGTTTCGGGCATGAATTGCATCAAACCCTTAGCTCCAGCGCCTGAAATGGCACCAGAGTCCCACCCTGATTCCTGCGTCACCTGAGCATCTAACAACCCCTCAGGCAGGCCATATTGTTTTTCAAGCCTGGTTGTTTCCCCTGAAAGCAGGTCTCTCAGCCCTTCGGCTTTTTCACCAAGCCAGCGTCCAACATTGCGCGTATCAAACCCTGTTTTATCTTTAATCCAGTCAGCAGTAGCATTTGCGCTGTCAGTAACACCCGGGAGGGAGTTCTTTCCATTCCCCATCTGGAAAAGACTTTTTACCTTGTCACCAAAAGCTGAGAAGTCTAGGTTAAACAGGCTTTTGAAGGCATCAATAATGAGATCTACGGTTTGTCGACCTTCGCTCAGGTTTTCATTGAGATTTTTAATGTCGCCCGATAGCGTCCAGTTCTTGGTATCGACATTAAGAAGGTCACCTATCGCCTTCGATGCATCCGTCACATCCTTCCAGAGAATTGAGAACGTCTTTCCGAGTTCATCGAATGATGCGTTTATTTCAGGACCGTGGCTTTCCACCCATGCACTCATAGAATTGAGCGCGTCGATGATTTTCCATACTGCAGGAAGCAATTTTTCGTAAAGCGTCAGGGAGGTAGACTCCCATGACTGGCGAACGCGAACAAACTGCTCATTAAGCCTTCTCGCCTTATCTGTCAGCGAGTCGGTCTGGCGGGAGGAACTTTCGAATGATTTTTGCAGGTCAAGAAGTCGCCCACTGGACAGCCCTTGCACGGTTGCGTTATCAAGACCAAGCCTTTGCCCATACATACGCTGCTGGTTGGTATTTAGCTTGTTCCAGTTTTGTGCAAGATATTGCATGACCTGGCTGGCATTTTGGTTGGTATCGAATTTAGTGCCAGTCTGGGCGCTGAAGGCGAAAAGGGTGTTGAGCGTGTCATCTGCGCCAAAGCCAGAGTTAAACTGAGAAATTGAACTCTGGAATTTTTGTAAATTCGCGCTCATCGAAGAAGCAGATGAACCCACTGCATCTGCAGATTTTACCCATCCATCAAGCGCTTTTGCTGAGGTGTCTATTGCTGATGCCTGCACACCGAGATCGACAAGCGACTTAGTGGTGTCAGTGATGAAGTTTTTAACTCCATTGGCGCTCAGCGCGATACCAGCAAGGGCCAGCATGCTTTTACCAATACTGGTAAAGAACGAGGAGGCCTTCTTCCCGTAAACCTCCATGTCTTTTGCTGTCGACTCTGCCTTTGCCCTGGTCTCTTCCATCCCTTCAGTGGCTTCTCCCTGCCCGCGCCTGAAGTCGGATGTGTCAAGGCCGAGAGTGACAATCAGGGAATCAATAACTGTTGCCATTACAGGGCCTCGCTTGCTCTGTCGATTACCATCTGGTTGTAATTATCAATGGTGATAATTTCAAGCCACCACCACATATCCTGCACGCCAAGTGTCGTGCTTAATTCTGTCAATGAGCATTTACCCGATGAGAGAACAGTAGCGATTGTTTTTGGCACGTTGGTGTACTCTGCCAGGCCAAATATTCCCTGGCCCATCACAGGGGGGATGTCTAGCTGGCGGTGGCTGTGAAAAAATCAACGTGAAGCTTGAATACTTCGCTACGCAGTTTAAGGCGTGTCATAACCTCTTCCGTGTCATCGTCGATAAGCGGGCGTCTGACACTCTGGTTGGACGGATCCGGAACGGCCTGGACACATTTCATCAGCTCGTCCAGTAGAGGCCGTGCATCCTCTGGAGGGATCTGAGCCACCATTTCGAGGCCGACTTTCGCCATGCCTGCCATGCCCATATCAGAAAAATTGTCCGGAAGATTAACGCCGTTTTTAGCCATCGCCAGTCCGGCACGGATTGCCCACCATTCAGCCTGAGAAGCAGCCATTTCGCGAATGAAAAAAACCTTGCCATTGTCACGACCCTTACCGTCGACGGTATAGAAAATCTCTTTACGTGCCATGTTTCACCTTATGGGTTGTACGATTCGCCTACGACGCTTTCCCAGTTGATCTGGAAGGTCATTGCCTGAAGAACGCGCTGCGCGTCCGGGATGGCCTTCACGCGCTGGAGCACGCCGTTCGTCAGCGTGAACTTGCGCCCGATGGCTGGCAGGATGATTGTCGCGTTGCAGCGGAAAACCGCCTTCGAGGTCAGCGACGTGAGTTGCCAGGTTTCAAACAGTTCGCGCGACGGGCTGTCGGGCATGATCGTGATGGTCTGCAGGTACTCGCCGAAAACGAAACCTGCAGACAACTTGCCGTCAGCACCACGGACAGACACCGCCATTTCGGTATCGCCCAGGGCGAACATTGCGTCAGCTGCGTAACCTTCCAGCGTCTGTGCGCTGGGGAAAAGGTTGGTGACGGCGAGGGCAAAAATGGAATCAGCTGAAGTAATCGTGTTGGACATTTATTGCACCTCAATGCTGGCGAGAGTGATTTTCTGTACGCAGCCGCCGTCGCAGTACCAGAGCGTCATGCTTGGGCTTGTGCGCGCCTGACGCTGCGCAGGAGTCGCGTCAGCGATACGCAGGTAGTAACCCTTTGCGATAAGCGATGCTGAAATGTCGGCGCCGACTGCGTTTTTGATTTCCGAAATCTGTGACGATGACAGCGTTACGCCAGTACGGATGCCGCCGAATACAACGCCCTGGTTCAGTGTGTCAGCGAATGACGCCTCAATGATTGCCTTGCCTGGGGCGTTGTACGGAATGCTGCGGTTAGACTGGAAAAGCTCAATTGCATCCTGCATCAGGTTGGCATTCAGCCAGATCTGGAAGCAGAAGGAGTCAAACCACTTGAAGTCGCCGGTAACGGTGCCGTCAGCCCAGTAACGCGTATCGTAGGCGTTAGCCGTGTACGCGCCGTAAAAGTTGTAGCCGTTGGCGATCAGCGCGTCGTAATTAGCTGACGTGGTAACCTCTGGCAGCAGGCCGCCAAGCGAGCGGTACTTCAGAGGAACACGCCCTTCCTGCCGATCAAAGTCCAGCGATGCGGCATAACCGAGAACACTGGCTGCGTGCGTCTGATCGCCGTACACCGGCGCTACGCTCGCGTAGTTGTAGGTCGTGATGATTTTGTAGGCCAGCGTGTCAGTCGAGCCAGCAACCAGCGCGGATTCGTCCAGGGTGAAAGGCACATAGCCGAAGCGGAAGTTCTCGCCATTAACCCATTGAGAGAAATCCAGAGCCTGCTGCTCGGTCGTCGCGAATGCAGTGGTGAAAATCGCCCAGCTTTGTGAGCTGTCCAGCACTGCCTGCATCGCATTGGTTGCCATGGCAGCATCTGCGCCCTGCGACAACTGCGCGCCGGTGGCTGCGGTCAGTTTCAGGCCGGCTGACAGGGTGCCGGTTGCGTAGGTAATGGTGCTTGCTGCGCCGTCTGTCGCGCTGGTGATAATGAAACGCTTCTGTGTGGTGTCGAATTCGACAGTGACACTGGAACCAATGCCAGTCTCAATCAGGTCGGCAGCCTGCGCAAAGCTGGTTGCGCTGCTCAGGTTGATGCTTGCTGATGTGTGCGCGGTGCCGTCAACGGTCAACGTCAGTACGCCGCTCAGCAGTTTGAGCTGGTCGAGGGTTACTGATGCCATCGAGCCAGAGCGGAGCCAAGCTGGAGCATCTTCAGTGTTGTATCGGGCAAAGAGCAGCGCGCCCGGCGTCTTGGATGAATTGTCAAAGCCCTGGAAATACACCTCGGCCATGCTGTATTCGGCTGACGCGCTACCAAAGTAAGACGAGACATCTTCTTTGTTGGTGAACTTGATAACACTCCCAACCGGAGCGTATGCGCTGTCGGTAAGGATCAGGCCATTCAGGTCAAGCGCTGAACCGCCAGCAGGCAGGACGCCAGGGTTGATCTGGATATCTTTGCGTAATGGGATTGCCATTTATGCACTCTCCGGTGGGTATTTTAAATCTGCGGCGACAGTGCCGACTTGAATGTTGTCCATGAAATCCTGACGTGTGGTTACTGACGGGTTGTACTGCCCGTTAAAATCCATCGTCCAGCGGCCTTCGTATTGCTGCTCGCCGTTGATCATCGTTGTCTGATGAGGGTCTGAGCAGTAGAGGGGAATGAGTACATTTCCGTTTTGCCTGAACCATTCGCAGGCGAAGTCTGTACGAATCAGCGCGCTGATTATTGAGGCGTTATCCGCAGCACCCTCGCCGTAACAGTCAATTTGACAAGGCCACTGAGTACTGCGCTGGTTAAGCTGCTTTCCTTCGCCATAAACCCCGTTGTCGTCGTAGGTGACACGGTTGGTCGACATGGCGATCTGTTTGAGCGGTGTGAAAATGATGAAGTCGTTAAGCGGCATCGGAACGAGGTTCTGCTGCCCAGCCATAACGTTGTCGATAGTCAGGCCAGTAACATCCATCAGAAAGGCTTGCAGCGCGATGCGTAGGTCAATCTCTTTGATGTTGACGGTAGCTGTCATGGAGACCTCTGAAGATTGACAATTACTCGACACCAGTCAGGCCAGAGCTCAGGAACTTTCACGACCAGCCATTGCTGACCATTTACCTCTAGGATGTCTCCACCCTTCTGCTCGGGTCGATTGACACCGTTGAAGTTGCCGTTCAGGTATGCAGTCTTCAATATGCCCTGAATGTTGATCGCATCGATTTTCCTCAGGTCAGTGGTTGATAGCTCCTGCATCTGCACGGTCACATCTACCTCGTTGTATGAAGGAACCTTTTTCCCGCCAGGAAGTGTCATGAACCCTGTGTTAACCCGGAATACACCTTCTGTGTTTGGGTTAATGGCCTGCGTGATGCTGTTAGCTATCCCTCTCAGGTTCATACGCCGTCCTTAATGTCATAGTCGACTGAGTTGAGCATGTGAGAGGTCTCAATAAGCGGCTTGGCAAAGCCTTTTTTGGCGATAGTCACCGGCGATAGTGCAGGCTCCATGAAGTCTCTGATTGATTCCTGAAGCTGCGACTTGATGTGCTCCCCCATCAGGGGAAGAAGCGTTTGCGCGTTATATCCGGTTGCTTCGGCTATCCTTCCGATCTGGTCAGGCCATTGAGGTGACTTGTCGGCAATCATATTTCTGAAGAAAGGTCTTGGCGGCCTGTTCTTTGCCGGGTCGCCAAATTCATTGCCCGCTGCGATCATCGCCACGGATTGCCCGTCCGGGTATTTAGCCCCTTCGAGAAAGCCAACGCGCAGTGTTTTACCCCCTCCAAGCTTTGCCGCTATCTCTGCCAGTTTTGCTTCCAGAGCATCGCCACCGCTGAATGTGGTCATAGCTACCTCCGCGTGACGGGCCTCCGGTAATAATGACCCGGGTAGAGTGACGGTGATGAGCCTGGGACATATTTAAACGTCCGGTACTGGGCTGTCGCATTCCAGTAAGCGGCGCCATATGGCGTTTGCAGATACCACCATGACGCCTGGCTGACAGGCACATCGCCAGTTGAGACCGACACAGAGCCCTCAGAGGCGCTGGAAATGCGCCCGACCAGGCCAGATGGCTTTTGACCACCCACCCCGGAATTGAGCGCTCCAATGTGAGCGACGAGCATGTTCAGATAAACAGCCCGCACAGCATCATCCTGTACGGGACTGCAATCTGTGTTATCAAGGTAGACCGTTGCCTCAACGAAATACGCATTCAGCAGCGTGTCACTTACCGTGTCAAACTCGGGGTAACGCTCACGGAATGCGTTAATGTCGAAAACAACGATCGCCATGATTACTTACCGTCCGCTTTCTCGATGCCCGGCGCTGGCTTATCCTGCGGCAGACCTTCGAGGCCAGTTTTAACGCCGGCATTCTCGTTCGCTTTGGATTGCGCGCTGTTGGCCTTGGCCTGAGCGAATACCAGTTCGTTTTTGACGTACAACTGGTTTTTATGCACTTCCAGCCACTTCTCAAAGGCGTCTTTATCGACGCCTTCCGTCAGGCCGTAGCCGCCAACCACATTGGATGAGTTAGCGCCATTCAGCGTTACGGTGTAGCCATCCTGCTCAACAACCAGGCCGTTAGGAAGCTTGCAGCCTACAACGATAGTTTCTGCCATTTGTTACACCCCGATCATGCTGGCGATAGCCAGAGGTTGACGAATGATTGCACCCCAGGTGCCACCTGATTTTTTCTGCTTCCAGCTGGACTCTTCGACCACAACTGCGTGCGCGCGCATCTTTTCAGTGAACGCAGCGTAAGCGGTGTCGGTTTCGCCAAGCTTGTCGGCGATGAGCTGAACCATCTCGCCAGCGTCAGTGGAGTACTCGACGGCGGTTTCGATCTTCAGGTTCGGGAAGTTTTTCTTCAGCAAGTCCGACACGTTCACGTTGTACATGTTGGTCTTGGTCAGGTTCACTTCTGCGGTCGGAGACATAGCCAGCGTCATCGGCGAATCACGCTCGATCAGGCCTTTGGTCTGTGCAACCAGTTGGCCATACAGCTTGGCGATGTCGTCATAGACAGCCTGGCCGTCTTTAGTTGACCAGGTTACCGCGCCGGCAGTGCCTGTGGCATTAGGCGTAATTGCTGCCGGCAGAGACGGATCGTTCAACAGGCCGTAGTTCTGCAGGCCCTGAATGCCGTAGAAGTAGCTCTTGTTCTGGAACTTGTTCAGTACCAGAGCAGAAGCAACGTTCAGCTCTGCGGCGTAACCGATACGCGCTGCGCCGTACATATCCAGCTCACGCTCACCCCAGCGGGTGTGGGTCTGGTAGTGGTAGGACTGACGCGGGACCCAGTTGACGTTAGCAGCGGTCATGCCGTTGTTATTGAAGTCGCCATAGGAGCTGGTTTCACCTGCGCTTTCAACTACCGGAAACTGAGCAGTCAGCGTAGTCCAGTCACCTTTTTTCACTTCACCGATGATTTGCGCGGCTTTCATCGGGGTTACCAGGATGCGGATCAGCTCCGGGTCAACGTAGTTGGTGAAGTAGGCCGGGATGCCAGCGCTGCCGGTGGTGACCATGGTCGGCTGCGCATCCATCGCCAGTGCGAAGTTTTCCGCAAATTCCGGCTTCAGGTAGTCTTTCGCGCCCGGCAGGACAATGCCGTATTTACCGCTCGCCGCGGCATAGTGTTTCTGAAATTCGTTCATTACTTGCTCCAGGTGCTGATTTTGACCAGTTCGCCTGCATCGCAAGCGCTACCAGCAAAGAAAGGCGTTTCGACTGCGCCGGAAATGGTTGCTCCAGCAGCGCCAGTTTTAATGGTGCCATCAGCCAGTACGGCGAAGATTTTCTGACCGCGAGTTGCAGCAGTGGCAGTGCGCGCCCAGAAGTCGCCAGCAACCATCAATGTGACTTCACGTCCGACCTGGATAACGTTGGATGCAGCGCCCAGCCATTCGGTGATGACTGCCTGACCGTCGCGATGGACGAACCCGGACGGCGCACCAGTGCCGGTGTTGGTTGCTACGCCATTAACCGCCCACGCAAATCGACCGATTGTCAGGCCGCCGGTGCCAGCAACCAGCGCCGCTTCACCTGCGAGAAAGGTTGCGTGTGGGTTGGTGCTCGCAAAGCCACCTTCGACGCCGGGAGCCGGGTATTGATTAATTACACTCTGAAAAGGCATCTTAGAACCCTCGTTTCAGTTTGCCAGCGGTCGGGAAAGCCTTCTCGAAGTCGCCGAATGATGCGGAATCCTGCGCGATGACAGGGCGTTGATTTTCTTTCTGGCTGATTGCCATCTTGACCATTGACGGGAAGGCCGACGGGTGAACGCCCTCGATATCCACGCCAGTCTGCTCAAGAGCAGTGCGATAGACATCATCAGCGGAGTCCATGGCTACCACGTCGCCAATCAGCGGGCGAACAGCCTGCTCTGCTTCACGCACGGCGCGGAAGTTTTCTGCGGCTTTCCGGGTTGCTGCATCAGCTGCGAGGCGGATAGCGGCATCCATTGCTGGTTTGTCCACTTTGTCTTTCTCTTTTTTGTCGTCTTTATCGTCGTCTTTGTCTTCGTCCATCGCAGCAGCGGGAGCGAGAGAAGCGGCGATTTTGGCGATCACTTCTTCAGAGACGCCTGCTTCACGCAGCAGAGAGATGATCGCCTCTTCATCACTGTCGCCGGTGACTTTCACTTCTTCTTCCGGCTCGACGGCCTGCTCCGATGCTTCGATGATTTCGACCAGTTCTTCCGGTTCGATTTCCATGTCAGCAGCGAGACGAGATTTGCAGAGTTTCGCCACTGCCTGCGCAATCGCCATAGGCTTTTTGTTTGCGTTCAGGATGGCGGTCAGTTCTTTGGGTGCGGCATCCTGAGCCAGACGCGGCTTCAGATACGCTCCCAGCGCGGCACGGATTGCGACGCCTTTGCGGTCTAACTTCATGTATTTAAGCTCCAGTGGGAGTGAATCCCCGACTACAACGTCGGGACCTGCGCGGCCGGTTTCGACCAGTGCGACGTGATTGCCAACGATGTCACGCATGACGCCGTCGTATGCTTCGCCTTCCGGTGATTCGCCGGGGGTCATGTCAGCGACGTACTGATACGACGAAGACAATTCTTTTTGCTCTTCAGTCTCGATGCCGGCGATAGCCGAGTTGTCCCAAATGGACAGGCCATTGGTCAGGTATGTGCCATCGAATGAAGCGCTTGAGTGAGTAGAGCCAACCCGGTACTCGCGCGGCGGGTCGCCGGGAAAGTCGGGGGTATGGATGCAGAGGATCGGGATGTTGTTGAAGGTTTCGGCGGCTTTCTTTAACTCTTCTGGGTCGCGGTACAACTGGTAGATTTTGTCAGGCTCAAGGCCTAACTCTTCCCACCCTGGAATCTCTCGCCCGTAGTAGGGGCAGACATTCGCCTTACTGATGTTGCTAACCGCTACCTGAAGCCTGCCGACATTATCGAGCTTGCGCACGGAGGCGCGGTCAAATGCCAACCGTTCAGTTGCTTTCATTGCTTTTACCGTTTAACGATATACAAGGCCCAAGGCAGGAACCTTACCGTTCGCAATAGCTTCGAATAACTGGCAGACGAAATCGTAGTCCCTGCCGCCATTTGGAAAATACTCCTGCATCACTACAATGGCTTTTTCCTTTTCTTCCTCAAGGTAAACGTCTTCCACTGTCATTTTGTCGCTCATATAAACCTCTAAATGATTCATTAATTTGAAATCTGGCTCGCTTTATCCTGACAACCCCGGAATGACCGGACTCCATGTGCATCGACAGTTGATTTCTTCGCCGGGCATAACCCACTTGCCGTCCAGATAAAGTCCTTTCGACAGGTCAAATCTCTGCCCGTCGGCTTTAACGTGTGATGGTCGAGGCTCTTTGCCTGCGTGAGAGTGACGCCAGATGCCTTCCGTGATGCCCAGTGACTGCTGACGTGCCGCCTGCATGACTGAGGTGGCCTTGTTGTTCTGGTCTCTGGCGATGAGTGCAGCCCGGCGACGCGTGATGCCGTATCGCTTCTCCAGCTCATCGGTGAGGTATGACAGGTCACGCCCGCGCGCCACAGATCGCATGACCAGACCTTCGACCTCGGTGAAGTACTTCTCCGGGATGGAGCGTATCAGCCCGACGTTTTCGGATATGGTGGCCTGTAGCGCGTTGTTCATCGGCGCAGTCATCTTGAACTCAACGGTGAACCCGGCGTTATCCAGCGCGTTATGCAGTGACACATCGGCGTTCTTCAGCGTGTCGCCAGCAAACCTCTCGGAGAGCTTCTGCGCGATGCTGTCGAATGCCTTTGTCCAGCGCCTTGCAAGCTTCCGCATGGCATCACGCATGAATACTGCCGGAGATGCGTCCATTGCCACCGCTGCGCCGCTCGCTTTGTAGTTAGCTGACAGCCAGTAGACAACGGACTTCTGCATCTTCCTGACCTGATTATCAAGCTGACGCCGGTACCAGGCCTCAACGCCAGCGTTAGGCCTTATCGGGCGGGTCGTCTTCATTGTCGATGTCGTCGACTTCTTCTTCGATTTCGATGTCATCGCTCAGGTCCAGTGAGTGGTAAGGGCTGTCGGGGTCAGCAGCAATCTTCTCCCTGACCTCATTGTTTGTGAGAGCGCCTGTCGTGACATACACCGCGTCAGTGTCAGCATCCATCTTGCGAATCTCTGCGCGCTCTTTCTCGCTCATCTCGTACAGCGGCTCAAACTCGAAGTAGATGTCCGGGTCGATGTCGCCAAACTCAGAGAGTTGAATGATGTCCAGCACACGCTTGAGGTTGTCTTTGAAGATGGATTGCTGAAGGGCGTGAATGTAGTCGTAGAAGACACGAATCTCGCCCTCTGAAGAGGCATTCAGCCCGCTGGGAGTAATCCCTGCATATTTGACCAATGGCTCGCTGGAGGGTACGCAGAGCTGCTCAAACGCCTGCGCCTGAAGTGCATCAAGGCCGCCAAGTGGGGCACTGATGAACTCGGCTTTCTCGGGCTGCTGGGCGTCGTTGTCTACAGCGAATGCTCCACGGTTATCGCGGCACTGATTGAACATCTGGAGGCGATTGATAAGCGATTCAGCCCCACCCCCCTGCAATACCGTGCTCATGTTGGTTGAAAGCACCGGGATGGTAAAAGAGTGGATCAGGTCGCTAATGCTATCTCGCGTGCGCAACCAGTTGTTGACGTACGGTTCTGCAATTTGCGTCAGGCTCAACCCACGGAAGTTGTAGGCCGCCTTGAGCAGGTCAGGCACCTCACGCGATACGAAGTCCAGCATGCGGCTGGCATTCACCGTCTTCGCCATCACAAACCATTCTGTTGGTTTGTAGAAGTCGGGACTCATCGGGTTGTCGGTGTTATAGACACCAGGGTAAGTCCAGACCGGCTCAATGACGGTGAATCCGTTAAGCGATCCTTTCGTAATTTTCTTGTCGGAGATGAAGAGCTTCGACTGCAGCTCAACCGAGTCCGTCCAAGCGGAGACATTTCTCGCCGACTTCACATCGATGTAAATCTGCCCACCACCAAAGTAACCGTCGTGCTCTGCGGCCTCGCGAAACTTCTCTTTGACGCGGAACTTCTCCATCGCAGCGTAGAGCTGGCGAACGCGATCTGCTTTATCGTCATCACCGATTGTTTTGAGTTTCACCCACTTGCGGGTCATCTCTTCGGCGATGGTTCCGACCATCTTGCGATATTCAGGCTTCTGCGCCAGCGTGGCGAGATAGGGATAGCCAGGGAAGCTGTCAGGGTATCCGTAGGTGTAACCCATGTAGGCGTTGTTCAGGGTGTCGTATGGAGTCGCGTCCATAGCGAGGATGCCCTTCTCAATGCTCTCAGGGATGACGCCTTTGGGTGGTACGTACTGCGCAAACTCTCTCGGCGGCTTCGGGGTGATTTGTGCGACCGATTCGGCCTTAATCTTCATCTGCGCCTTCTCAGGCTCTTTCACCGGCTCAGGCGCGGCGACTTGTTTCTTTTTAAACGGCCACACTTAAATTCTCCTGAGTTGGCTCGGGTCGATGACCATCGGCTGGCGACCAGAAATGAGGTTGTCGTCAATGGCATCCATCCAGGTATCGAGGATGTCGTCATTGTCGTGACTGTCGTCAGCTGAGAACGCAGCGCATTCGGTCATGGCGGTGATAACCCATGAGGTTGTGCCGGCGATGGTGCCGTCTTCGTAACGGGTGTGAAGCACTGCTGCGCCGTTGGCATCATGCGTGGCTGGCACGTAAACCTTGCCGGTCTTTATCTGCGGAATAACGTTAAGGCAGCGAACCAGTTTGTTCTGACCTGCGCCACGGGGAATCTCTTTAACCGGGATGCTGTTGCGCTTTTTGAGCGTAGTGATGAGGCCCTGTCCGGCCTGCTTCTCTTCAATTGCCATGTGACGCATTGGCATGATTCGAAGCGATCCCTGCATGCGCCATCTCTCCCAAACCTCTTCGGCTTTCTTCAGGAGGTCTTCCGGGTCCCAGCGCCCGCGCACGACATCGATGATGTAAAGGTTGCCGTCAACGCCCATCCCCACAAGCGTGAACACGGTGTAGTCGAGCCAGTCCTCTACCTTGCCGCTGTTGGTATCAACGTATACGGCGCGATGAGTGAGTTTTGGTAGCGTGGTGTATGTCTGGAACCAGTCTGTTTCGATAATGCCGCCGGTGAGCGCCATTGGGTTCTGCTGGTACTGCGACAGGAATGTGTAACGGTCACGCTCCCACAGGGCGACGAGGTCGTTCACATCCTCCATCTGCGGCCAGTATGACCAGTAGCGCGTACCGGAGACCTCAACCGACTCGGTGTCTTTAACCGTTTCCCAGCACAGTGAGCCCCATGGCTCGGGCAGGGACTGAATGTATTTTTCGTCAATCAACGCAGGTATAGCGACGTGATGGAAATCAACGCCCATGCCGCCTGACAGCATGAAGCCGGTTGCGTCGTCAGTGTGCAGGCGCTGCTGAATGCTCACGAATGGCGTCGGGTGGTCTTTCGACTTATCACCACGACGAGAGCGGATGGTGTTCACCAGAAGCGTGTTAGCGCTATTCCGCTTGGTCTCGCTGAGCATGTCGACCGGCTTGTTGTAGTCATCCAGCATAACCATGCCGGAGAACTCGGGCCCGAAGTAGCCGCCACGACCACCGGTGATTTGCCCGTTGCTGGAGCGCGATACTGTCTGCCCGATTGAGCGACCGCGATCGTCTTTTATCTCCCACTCTTCAGCCTGGTTGACACCAAACGAGCAAGGCCAGAACTCCTGGTACTCTTTGCTGGCGATGATGTCGCGGGTGCGGCGCGAGTTGCGCTTAACCAGCGTGTCAGCAAAAGAGATGTTCAGGTTGCGAAAGCGCTTTAATCTCCCTTCCTGCACAAGTGCATTGACGTAGGCAGGAAAGTGAATGGAGAAGAACTCTGTCTTCGTGCCGCCGGGCGGAATGTTGATTATCAGGTTGCCTGGCTCAAGCTGTCCCGCAATCAGGTCATCAATCTTCGATGCCATCAGACGGTGATGCCAGTTAACCAGAAGCCGATCGCCCTGAATCAGTTCGAACCACAGCCGGGTGAAGTTTAGAAACGACTTGGTGGACTTTGAACGAATGATGACGCGCTCAGGGAATGATAAATCATCCCATTCGAGGATTTCGTTCATATCAGTCCAGGCCTTTTAGTTTCCCCTCAAGCTGAGATTGGGCTGCCTTGTAATCGGCGGGGGAGTAGTTCACGACTTCAATCGGCTTACCATCTTTGCCAACATGCTCGGCTTTGACATTGGTCTTGAACGCCTGAACAGTGATGTGCTCACCTACAAGCTTCAGGGCAGCGGCAGCACCTTTAGCATCGAAGCCGTAAATTGTGCGCCCTTGCTCGTCAGTTATCTCTTCGCCACGACGGTCGGTGATTGGCTCGACTTCTTGCATGCATCGCTCGTGAAGCTTAACCGCCTGGCGCAAGACGTAATCGGCATCAATCTGGACTCGCTCTAAACGCTCCTGGTTGAGTTCTGCGATACGCTTCAAGATGTCATCATTAGCCATCATCCTCGCGCCCTGGTTACGGGATGAACGTTCGCTGTATCCCGCCCTTATGGCCGCCTGAGTGGCGTTGAGGTCTTTGATGAACTCACGGGCAAACAGCTCTTGTTTGTCGGTGAGCTTTGCCATGTTATTTACTCTTTGTAGATGATGCTCTGCTCTACCCGGATGACGTGCCTTAGGTTAACAAGCACTTCAGTACCATCTTCCCGAGTGAGTGAGAAATATTCACCGGAAGCCTGACCAGCAGCGCTAACAGGCAACCGGACGAAACCGTAGTCACTATTGCCGTCGATGTAGTGAGCAATGACGGCAACCTTTTCGATTACCTTTGGCATCACATCATCCCCGCTGCTTTCAACTTCGTGATTAACGCGTTCAGGTCGGTCACCACGCCAGCAACATCAGTTGCGGTCGATGCTGCCTGGTTGGTCATTTTCTTTACACCACCAATTGCTGATGTGGTGGCAGCCGGAATTGTTACCGGGTCAGTTGGCGTCACAACTTCGATTGGGTAGCCACCGGTAGACATAGCACGCTTGGTCATTTTGGAATTTCCTGCTGGTTGGTTTGATATCCTACCGGCGATAGCCGATACCACTTAACCTCAAAACTTATATAAAGCTCTGTCAATGGCGCTTTACTGACACCATTTGCAGAATTTTATAAATCTCAATTCTTCTACCGTCGCTTGAGTGGGCGACTATGAAGGGAAATCGTATAACCTGGTATTTATCGTTTTTGACTCAGCCTGTACGCTCTTGCAGAAGGGAGAACTACAGTCATTGCTGATACAGGTGAACGGCGACGATACGGCGCGGTAATGACTGATGCGCAGCGTTTGCTCTGCTTCTCAGAAGTGCTTAGCCACTTGCTGTCGTCACAGCCATTAAGATGTGATCACCATCGTTACGGGGTTACACAAATCATTTCATCGCCCACTTACTACGGATAATCCTTTCACGAGCTAAGGGGTTAGTTACTCGCCCCAACGCGCGCCTAACTCGATTAGCGCGGGCTTCTTTTTGAAGTTGCAAATAATTTACTGGCATAAATATTTCCACCAATTAATTCAGGCACTGGGTTTTGATATATTCCTGCAGATAACCAACCTGTTTGGTCACTGTTTCGATTCGCTCTCTGAGGGTGAAATAATCCCGTTGAGCGGAGTCTGTAAGTCGGGGGCCGGAAGCATCGCCCATGCCGCCGGTGCCGGGCGTTCCTGTCGCTGGACATCTGGCGTTGAGCTGCAACCGACGCTTGCCAGTAGCAACATCGCGTTCAAGCTGATCGATAGTGGCTTTAGCATCCGCCAGTTCTCCGGTGTATTTGGCATCAAGTGCAGCAACATCACGCTGGCGGGTCTGCATGTCGGC
This sequence comes from Kosakonia sp. 1610, assembly GCF_050435845.1. NCBI lineage: Bacteria > Pseudomonadati > Pseudomonadota > Gammaproteobacteria > Enterobacterales > Enterobacteriaceae > Kosakonia > Kosakonia sp. 1610. Next base: position 76,658 of record NZ_JBNDKZ010000008.1, read on the forward strand.
TATTGTGTCGTTAGCCAGCTTCAGGCTGTGAGCGGCTTTATCGCGCTGGTCTTTGTAGGTGATGGCGTTGTCGTGGTAATGATTAACTGCCCAGGCGAGAGACAGAACGCTGGCGAGCAGGAGCAGAGCAGCGATAGCTTTCCAGTTAGATATCATCTTCGCTTTCCGCCAGGCACATAGAGCGTTCCATCTCTCGCCGGTTCTGCAATCCTTTCCACTTCATCCCGCCAGCGTAAACCCAGCGGCGCATTTCTTCGCACGCGCCTTCTTGATCCCCGCGGTTCAGCTTGCGGAGCAGAGTTGATTTGGAAAAGGAATCCGAACCGACGTTAAAGACGAAGCTGTAAAGCGCGGCGCGCTGGTACTCGCTCAAGGGAACTTTAACCAGGCTGTCGACAGTGCGTTTCGCTGGCTGCAGGTCTTTCCACAGCAGGCGATCGCATTCTCGGTCGGTGTATGTCTTGCCCCGTATTATGTCGCTGCCGGTATGACCGTCGCACACCGTCCACACTCCGGCGACGTCTTTGTAGGCTTCATATTTCCGGCCTTCAACACCGTCTTTACCGCCGAGAAAAATAGTGGCAATCAGCATGGCACCCCCGCCTGCTGCGCCTATTAATTTATTGCGCATACTGCTGCTCATAGGCATTTAATCATCTCCCACTTTCACAGCAGGGCCATATTTCTCCAGCGCCTTAACCTGTGCGTTAGCGACCTTGCGCTTGAAGTACCAGTTAATAAGCCCGGTCACGACGATGCCGACAATACCGGCAAGCACGCCGATGGCGCTCCATTCGTCAGGGCTCAGCTTTGTGAGGACGCCGTTCAGGATGGTTCCTCCTGAGGTGCCGAGGGCAACACCGGTTACGAGCTTGCTCATAGAAGACATTTCTCTCACCTCCGATTAAGTCGGGGTGCTGTGCGTAAGTAAAAGGGTCAGGCTCTCGGGCTGCATTTAACAACGAAGCCATCTGAAGTTGATTCCCGGAGCCTGATAATAAAAAACCCGCACAAGGCGGGAATATGAGGGTGTGGCAATGTCGGATCTGTGTCCGAAGATACCCTGGCTGGGTTTGGCTCGCCTGGCTGGATTCGAACCAGCGACCAACCGCTTAGAAGGCGGTTGCTCTTTCCTCTGAGCTACAGGCAAATTTGGTGGGCCGTGAAGGATTCGAACCTGTCTACCCTTCCCTTATGAGGGGACCGCTCATACCAAATGAGCTTCCGGCCCTGAAACGAAAAAGCCCCAGCGGGATGCTGAGGCTTCTTTTGTGCTTAATGTTGGTCTATCTCTTCTTGCCGCCGATATATTTTTGGCAGCATATCAAAGTAGACTCAAATATGGCCTAATTAATTGACTTTTGCAATACCTTGCTGCGAAAAAGTCGCCTTTTGTTGTGATCGTGTTCTCACAGTATTCAACAGAGAATCGCCGTCAAGGCGCTTAAATATGGTGCACATGGCGCGCCAGTAATCAGCATAGTTGTGGCTCCAGTTGTCCGGCTTAACGCCACAAAGCGCGGCCAGGTCTTGCTGCTGATAAACGTCACGCCCTGCCAGCTCTGCCTTAACATCCTGCGCCGCCAGCCAAATAAGTGCCTGCAGCCGTTTAATCGTCTTGCCAGCAACCTTGCGCGCACCCAGCTGCGCTTTGAACTCATCCCATGCCCACTGAGTGATCGCCACCTGGTATTCGAAACGGAGGTTTTCGCTGTAGCTCCACATCAGCCAGGCCATCTGATGCTCGTCGAGCGACATGAGCGCGCGCCGCCATGATGCGGTTCCGAACTCAACCGGGCTGACCAGGGCGATAGACGAACCTTTAGCGCGGGACTGCTGGCCGGGGATTGGCGGGCTGGACGGGTTAACCATGCGTCCGGTTGCCGGGTCGGTGATTTTCTTACGCCCACGGCTGCGCGCCGTCGCTGTGAATTGCGCGTTCTCGACAAACGCTACCAGCTGCCCTTTTGTCGCCCCGCTCAGATCTGCGGTCGCCACAATGAGCTGCTGACGGACGTATTCCAGTTGCTGACTGTTCATGCGGCTTCCTTCTGTGGCTGGTTGGTGTTGGTCTGGCTGTGCTTTGCTACTGGCGGCATGCTGGCGCGCTTAACGCTTTCTGCCTGGTACCGCATAATCTGGTCACTTGTCATTCGTCAACCCTCTCGTTCTGCCAGAGAGGGAGCGGAGACTTATCCCCGGCGCGGCGAATGCGGGACTTGGCGTTCTTCTCTATCTGAATGAGCTTCTCGATATTCTGACGGCGCTGCTTTTCTTCCCGGCGGAGATATTTCACGTTCTCCATGTAGCGAGACTCCTGGTCGCAGAGCGTCATCAAGAAGTCAAAAGGTTCGATCAACGTTTCGCACTTCCGGCAACGTAGTGTTCTGTCCTTTTCGTTCACCCAAACAGTGGAGTGCATGCACATTACCTTCCGTCCTTCCCGCTGAATAACCAGCCCATCCTGCGGGTCGTTATTCTTCGTCGGGAATGCGACAACCTTGCCCAGTTCAATTTCGGTATCTGTACTCATGCTGCCTCCTGTTTACCGGCACGACGTTTTTCAAGCTGGCGGGCTTTGCGTGTGAAAATGGATTTGATGCGCTGCAGGTATGGGATATCGAACCGGCGGGGTTCATTGTCGGATTCAATTCGCTCGACACGGTCCAGGCCGATGCGCTCAATCAGGCGTATCCGGTACTCGACAGCGTTACCGCTCAACTGCCTATTACAGCGGGTACAAGCAGAGTGGACGTTGAAAACGTTGAATTTGAGGTGTGAGGCAGCGCCGCGGGAGCGGTAATGGCTGGCGTCAATGGCGCTTCCAGTGAGGTAGTTGCTTTTGCCGACAAGTGGATTGCCACAACTGACGCATGGCTTGCCTTCATCACGGATCCGGATGTAGCGGTTAAAGGCTGATTGAGCCTCTTTATCCCACTGAGCTTTAGTCTTGAAAGACTCGCGCTTTGCTTGTTGGCGTTTGCGATCAGCTTTATCAGCTTCGTGTTTAGCCTTGATGCGCTTCGCCTCGACTTTCACCTTCTCTTTGGCTCGCAGCTCCATAGCGTAGATTGCGCCATGCTCCGGGCAGCACCAGCGGATATTGGCGTAGGCCGGAAAGAACCATTCGTTGCAAACCTTGCACTTGCGGCGAGGTAACTTATGCATGTTTTCTCCTCGCTGCCAGGCGCAGCCATTTCTGATCGACAAGACGGGCGGTGTAGCCCTTAAGGGTTGGTATTTCGGAAGGTGCAGGAGCGGCCTTGCGGCGGCGCGCGGGCATGCGGAAGATTGCGCGCTCAATGACTTTAGCGAGGGGACTGTGCATCACGCCTCCTGCTTATCGCGCAGCTGCTGGAACTCGCAACTCTGCGGGATGGTCAGGTGGCAGCCGATGTTCATCGCCCAAGCTTCAACTTTGCACAGGAAGATATACATCTCACCAGTTTCTAGATCGGAGGTATGACGAAGGGACTGAACTGAAGTCACCTCGCCGGATACGACGTCCACCCGGTCTTTGCTCTCATATCCGAGATAGGTGTGCTTCATCGCGTCCTTAACCCACTGGGGGGTGGCAAACGCTTTGCCGCGTGTAATGAGATATGCGCTTATTTCGGCATACCATAAATGTGAAATGCTATTTTGAGAGAGGCTGCGCTTCTCGCGCCACGGTTTGACCTGAAGGCGGAAGCACTGGCCTGCATCAAGCAGTGGCTGAATCTGCTGACCGATGGAGGCGAAGTTGCCACGATGAAGTTTGATGCCGTCTGCTGGCAGGTTCATACGGCCTCCTTAACGGAAACCGCAGAATGCAGAAAATCGCAGGTGCATTTCTGCATCTGTGACAAGGTGATTTGCTCGTTGTGTGTGCGCATAAACGTCCCCGTTTAGCGCAAAGGTACCGCCAGGGCTCAATCCGGCGGCATTGATATTATGGCGGGTTGATAATGGAATATCAATGTGCGAATAAGACCATACGCAAAGCTTGTTTTTTTGGGGTGCTTACTCAGCCAGTTATCGGTATTCTTTACACCTGATTTAATAACGATCAGGACTCATGTAAAGGTTGATTATTAATCTCGCCTGCCGGTCATTTTTTGGATTAAAATGTCGACACAAAAAACTAATGAGCCAGATGAATTATGAGCAGCATGATATTTACCACTATCATTACTGGTGTTTTTGTCTTTGTGACGGGTCACATTTTGGTAAAAGGCGTACTGGATCCTTACCTTTCCTTCAAAAAGCATTTAGGGATGGTCTCAGCAATTCTTCTGCGGGAGCAAAGCAAAATTATTAACTTAACTGCTGGCAGTGATGCAGTTAACGAGATAAAACATGCTTCAGCCCTACTTCTTGCAGAGTCTAACGCCGTACCATTTTACGGATTTTTCGCTAAATTACGTATACTTCCTCAGCATAAAAAAGTACTTGAGGCATCGCGAAACCTGAACCTTATAGCGAGTATTTTGGAACAGGCAAGTAATAAAATCCCCACAAGTTCCTACAGCACTGTTTACAATTCTCTCAATGCCATAGGTAAAGAGTTGGGGATAATTGTTACTTACAACAATCAAAATAAAACCTAACTATCGGTACTATTCTGCTTAAGTGCGGTGTAAAGCGGCTGTGCTGTTACACTGCCGCGATTTTCGCGTTGCTGTTCCGTGTATCGCCAACATCCATCCTCGTCGTCAGACCAGCGCCACCGCCACGCCACTGGCTCGCATCCTGCTGCATGAAAGGAACTGCAAGCCATTTCCCGCTGTTCTAACTCTTTAATCCTCGCCAGCAATAAGCGCACATTCCCTGGTGAAACCGCTTCAAGGTAGTCGCATAACCAGGAAGAATTTAGGGAGTCGTCAGCAGCTCTAACGACAACGTCCTGAGTTTGCTCGGATGTTATGGCGTGATGGTACGAATCCCCTCCCACCAAGGCAGAATCCCATCTCTCTCCATAGAGTTTCTCAGCATCGTCTATCGTTTCAGTAATTTTTTCGATTGCTTCATTCAACAACATAATTACTCCCCCACTTCCAGTTTGATGCCAGCGGCGCCGATTGCAGATTCAACTTCTACTCTTTCCCATACTTCAAATTGAATTCCCATTGGCGATTTGATGATGCCCGGACTATTCAACTTAACGCTCACCGTCCGCGCTTCTGAGGCGTTTTTCGTAGCAATAGCGGCGTAGGCTATCAGCCGCTTGTCTTGCTCTGCGGTAAGCGCTTCCAGCTCAGCGATCCGCTTCTTGTCGGCGTCACGCTCTGCCAGCAGGGCGAGGATGTTTGATGGGTTTGCCGTGGCGATGAAAGTGAGATTGCTGATGCGCTGCAATTTCGGTATGGAGTTATACGTGCTTGTAGCCTCACACACTGCCGAGCCTAGCGCATCGTCACAGTACACCAGTAATTCACCGCCATGCTTACCGTCGCCACGCTCCCACTCTCCCGGAGTAGCCATCTCAGCCGCTGATTTAAGATTCAGCGCCAGCTCGTCGTTGTTAGTCATTCTGCACCTCCGATTTGCTGCGGAGCTGGGCGGCGAAGGATTCAGCCTCATGCTTGAGGTGTGCGAATACAGCTGAAGTGGTTTCCATGCCGGCCTTTTTTGCGAGCATCATGTTTTCTGCTAACACTTTTTCTGCATATATTTGAACCCCTTCTGCGCGCAGGGAGGCGAGGATGGCGTCGGTGGCGGGGGTTTCTGGAATGTTTTTCATGATTGTGTGTATCGCATGGTTGAACCCGACTTCCTCAGCAAGCGATACGTCATCCCATGATTCGGTTACATCATTAATCATCCGCAATGGAGGTATTGCTACTTTCAACGCCGCATTCTCCGCCACCACAGCATCGCGCTCCGCAGCCAGCTGCTTAACCTGCGCTTCTAACTCTTCGATCGTTGGTTTTTTCATGCCCGCGCACTCCCGAAAATTTTGTGAATGTAATAGCCTTGCCAGTTACGGCGGCACTCTTCGAATACGGTGTTGGTACCGGTACGGCTAACCGATTTCTCGTCATCATCCTGATGAACCGGTACATAGAAGTGAGTGCGCCACACCCGGCGGTCGAGAGCTATTTCACCGTTCTGCCGCATCTTGTGTGAAGCGCCGTTGATCACTGAACGCTTGAGCCCATACGCATCCGCCACCAGTTCGCAGGTGAAAAAACCGTATTGCTCCATGTACTGCTCAATTGCTTCTCTGCCTGTCATCTCACACCTTCCCGTCGTTCTTCATGCGTTCGTAGCGGGCTTTGAGTAACTGCGCGGGAGTTGGCCCGTGCTCTGCCTTCGGCGCCTGCAGGGCGCGGCGTACAGGTGGCACCGGATGCCCTTCAGCGGCGCGTTTCTCCCAGTAGACCAGTACATCAGCAGCGGCGTTCTGCAACTCTTTCTGGCTTAACTGGCCGTCAGTACTGCGGCGTCGCAGCTCCAGGCAGATGTGATAAAGAACCGGCTGCGGCCATGGGTACTGCTCACTGCTCGGGTACTGGAAAACCATCTTTCTCCACTTCCAGAACTCGGTCATCACGTCGTCAGCGGTGATTCCGAACGCCTGCGCCTCTTCCTTGCACCAGGCGACGAATTGCCCTGGCGACGGGAGGAATGGTTTTGCCTGACGGCGGGCAACTCGCATACCCCGATCAACAGTTTCCATGTCTGTTATTCCATTCTCGGCAAACGCTTTAACCCACTGACGGCGTATCTCATCAAACTCATCCTGGCTACGGCCAGCCATGGCCGCGGGGAATGCCGCGAGGAGCTGTGTGAAAACTCCGTTAATGATCTGTGCTACCTGCTCAGTAGGTGACTCTTCCTGGTACTGTTCAGGCAGGTTGTGCGCGAAGCGGCGCATCTGCTCGCGGTCAAAGTTGTGCATCTGCTCAGCAAGGCTTTTCATAGTTTTACCCCGTGAATCCAGTCAGTGTTGTTCAGGTCAACTTTCGGTTTACCAGCGGTGGAAACCTCAGTTCCTGATGCAGCGCGCTGCATCGTCAACTTGTCCCACTGCTTGCGCAGGCTGGACGGACAGAGAATATTGGTCTGCCAGAAGTGGTGCTTGCTGGCCCAGTCGTACAGGTCGCAAAACTCACGGTGTGTCCGCCCGTCAATCTGGTTAGTCAGGCGAACGTCATTTGCCCAGGCTTTCAGGTCAGGCTCTTTGCAGGTCGGGTTTATTTTCTTCACGCGAATGGCGATCCACTCTGCGGCTCTCAGGTCGTCAGCGGTTCCCCACTTGGCACCTGTCGGTGTGTAAATCACCGCTTCGGGATGAGCAGATAAAAATTTATTCAGACGGTCGTCGGTGAATTCGCGAGAATTCTTCGACGAAGATCTTTTAATGTTTTTATTGTTGTTATTACTTTGTTGTTCATGATTCTCGGGGAAACGCTCGGCTAAATGCTCGGCCTTATGCGCGGCACCACAACCGGAAGCCGCGCCATTACTGGCTTCGCCATGCTCGGCATTAAGCGCGGAGATTTGCGCGGGGTAATGCGCGGGTGAATCGTCCATTTTTTGAGCATATTCAGCATAATTTGTGATGGTTATCACAGAGCCTTTTCTCTTTTCTCCTGAGCGAGAAATCATCCCTTCGCGCTCGAAAACATCCAGCATCCTGTCTACGGTGTGACGACTGCATGGCTTCCCTTCCCTGTCGCATAAATTCAGCCCGAGGTCGGCTGAGGTAGTTACCAGTTGTCCGGTTAGCAGCGGCCATTGGCGACCCTTGAAGTTTGCTGTGTAAGGCTGACGGGCGGCAGACAACAGCAGGTTTTCCCACAACGTGCGCAGGAATACGTCCTTCGACCAGGATTGCTTAAGCACACTCCGGTACAACGGGATGAAACCGGTTCTCTGGTTCTCCATCCGGTTGCTCCTGAGTTGCCCCGGATCATTACCGGGGAAGTTGAGAATTTTTGCAGTGTTCACGCTTCCTCCCAGCCGCTGTCACGCAGCAGAGCTTTTTGCTCACCGATGATTGCCATAACCTCTTCGAGAGCCGTAGCGGGCACTGTGAGGCGGTTATTTTCGATTTCTGCATCTGCCAGAAGCTCGGCGAGACGACGGGCGCGCGCCGGGGATAGCTGAGGAATGGCAGCGCTACGGGTGAGCTTGTTCTTACCGGCGGCTTTGGCCTTGTCCAACTGGCGGGTTGCCACTGTTGCCGCCTGAGCGCCGTGCTCGCGGGTCAGCGCAACGGCCGTGGTAGCCGAGACATCACCGGACTTCACCATGTCGATTAGCTCATCGCCGCACGACAGCAGCTGGAGGTGGTGATCGATATCGCCGACAGAGCGCTTGACCATCTTTGCGATTTCATTCGGCGTGCGGCCCTGATTCACCAGTCGCTGATATGCTGCCGCGCGCTCCAGCGGAGACAGCGCTTTTCCCTGGCTGCTGGTGATCATGAAGGCGATGCGATCAGCTTCTGACCCGACAAAGTCTTTGCACTCGATGCGCAGGACTTCAGTACCGGCGGCAGTGGCTGCCAGCGCGCCGTAGTAGCGGTGGTGACCGTCGATGATTTTTACGCCCTGCTCTGTCACCTGAACGGCCAGCGGCGGCACAAACTCACCAGCGATAAACGCATCGCGGAACTCTTCGACGTGCTGCTCGTCGATTTCGCGGACGTTAAAGCCCGGCTCGACGTAGATTTCTGAAAGTGGAACAAGAAAGGTCTTTTTGACCGTAGTCTCTGTGCCGTTCTTGTCTTTTTGCTTGTAAAGCTGGGATAGTGAACTCATAATTATTCCTGTGAATTGATCCAGTTAATTCGCTTAGAAGGCCGTTGGTGTTAGCGCACCGCGGCTTTCGCCATTTTTGTAACTCTCATGCCTCGAAGTCCCCTTTCACCCCTTCACGGTTAGAAATCAGGATTGCCAGCAGAAGCGACATGTTCGGCACCAGGTTCTCCCGCCACCGACTCACGGTCGATTTGTTGACGCCAAGCAGCTCTGCGATGCGAGTCGCGCCCAGTTCTGCGATCTGGCTGTGTAACCAGCTCTCTATCCGCCGCGCCTCCGCTTTGTTGCGTGTTGTTGAACTTTCCATTTGCGATACTTCCTTTGTGATTAGTTGATTCGGCTGAAGAATCAGCCGGTTTAAATTTGAGTTTTGATTGTTAAAGAGCGGCGGTGCCAGACAGCCAAATTAAGAATTTGGGTGTGGGAACAACTCTGGGAGGTCCGGCCTGATTTCGTGCGCCTTAATCTCCCCGCCCGTGGCATTGACGATTGCACTCACCTTTTCTGGTGAAACAGAACCGCCATTCAGCCATTTGTGTACTGCTGGCTGGCTGACACCACAAATGTCTGCAAGTCGCCTTTGGCTGCCAACGATGTTTAAAGCTCGTTGAATAACTTTGTTCATGGATTTTACCTATCCGATTACTGGCTTAATGAAAAAGATAACTCAAGTTATGACCATTGTCCATAACCTTTGTTATTTTACTCTGCATAACCTGAGTTATATATTGTCGCTATGAAAACATTCGCAGATCGACTTAACGCGGCTATGAGCGCCGCAGGCATATCCCAAGGGCAGCTGGCTGAGAAGGTAGGTATTTCGCAACCTGCAATTCAGAAAATGACATCAGGCAAAACAACAGGCAGCCGTAAGATGGTTGAGCTTGCTCATGCATTGAATGTGCGTCCTGAATGGCTAAGTTCCGGCATCGGCCCAATGCAGGGTGAAGGACGGAAGGACGCTGCTGTCCCGCCTGAATCGGAATGGGGTAAAATTGATGCTTGGGATAGCAAAACAGACCTGCCAGATGACGAGGTCGAAGTGCCATATCTGAAAGACATAGAACTTGCCTGCGGTGATGGATCGTGCATTGAGGATGACTACAACGGTTTCAAACTTCGTTTTGCGAAGTCTACCTTGCGTAAAGTTGGGGCTCAGAAAGATAGCGTGTTGTGCTTCCCGGCATCAGGAAATAGCATGGAGCCGATGATCCCAGAGGGTACAACGGTCGCTATTAACACGAACGATAAAAAAATCGTTGATGGCAAAGTTTACGCAATCAGCCAGGACGGATGGAAAAGGCTAAAATCCATTTATCGTGTGAGTCCTACTCGCATAGTAATACGCAGCTTCAACAGTGAAGAGTACCCTGATGAAGAGGCTGATATTGAAAGCGTAGAGATTCTCGGGCGCATGTTCTGGACATCTACTATCTGGTAATTCAGGGGGCAGGGATGAAATTACAACTGATAGCATTATCTTTACTGGCTTTAACAACGAACGCAATCGGCTCTAGCACTCTGAGTTGCGATTATGCCAAGTCCGACATAAGCAAGGGAGCTAATGCTCCAATGATTCCTGGCGGAAAAGGTACTGTTGAATTTGATGGCAAATCATTTAAAGCCACACGTCCAACTGGTGGTGTGATCATTTCGCCAATAATCAATGAACAAAAAAACGGAATGCTTTTTCTTGATGATAAGACAAAAGTGTTCGCAGCAAGCCTTTCTAAAACTGATTTCGCTATCTCTGACCGAATTGCTCGAATCACTGAGCAATGGGCTAACTGTATTGATGTAAGTCCAACGCTCAACACTTCAGATAACGAGAAATCGGCAACTGCCTGGAAATATAGATCTCTCACGAAGCAGGAGATAAATGCTATTGAGGCAGCAGTGAAAGACCAATTAAAGGATCCAGAAAGCGCCAGATTCAAGCACTCTAAGTTTGTGAGCAACGGAAAAGGCGCATACTGCGGCTTAGTTAACTCCAAAAACTCATACGGCGGTTATGCTGGAAACACTCCTTTCATGGTCATGCTTATCAATAATGGCAAACCTCACGCTGGCTTTATAGGTATGGGCGGAGATGATGCCGAGACCTTGTCAACGCTATCCGTCTGCAAAGACAGCGGTTATTTCTAAACCCAGCCTTGATTGAAAGCCCCGCAATGCGGGGTTTTTTATTGCCAAAAATCCCCCCGACAAATTTTTTACAAAAATAAATTCATTTAGTTATCAGCGAATTATAACTTATATAATGATAACTATAAATTAAGTTATTGCCAGCACTCATAACTAAGGTTATATTCAACCCATCGCGACAACACAGCGATGCGGCCACCGGAAGTTAAGCCGCGGCAGACATGAGTCAGCCTGCTTCTTTAACAAATCAGATAAGCAACGAATCACCCGGATCGCTCCTGGCAAATAGAACAGAGCGCCCAATAGGATTGAGGCAGGTGTGTAACGCGCGGCGGGTATAGCACACGCAGAGGAATCCGGTTCGGTGATGGTTGGTTGCTCAGTCGCCCTGAACATCGGGGTAAATTTATCTATCTATTTTTTTTAGTTTTTTTAGAAAGTTAAGGGCTAGGCCAGAACCGCAGCCCTTATCAATTCTTAGATATAATTAAGAAATCAAACTTTTAGTTATCTTATCCATACTCTCTTGCTGAGCATTTTTATCAGCTTCAACAATCATGCTAGTGAATTTCGTTTCCAATTCAGCAAGTCGGCTAAAAAATTTTTCAGGACTTAACCCTTCCCCATTTGCAGTCATGTATGCGAGAGCAGCTTCTTTTCCAGTGAATTTAATCATTTGAATGCCTTTTTCAAGAGTTGGAACTTTAGTCTAAGTCAATCCTTTCATAGCACAAAGCATTATGTAAACAACCCAATAGCAGTCTAACCAGCAGCTTTTTCATACCTCAGTCGCTTCACCGAGGCGGCTTAGTTATGCCAACCACAGGCGCCCATCCAGCGCCTTTTTTTATGCGCAAAGGTTAATAGCTCTGACGCCGGGAAAGTCCGGGAGGAAATTATGCAGCAAATTGTCACTCACAAAGGCAAGCAGTACTCAGTAACCAAACTTGGCTGCGGTTATACCTGGCGGCTGTCACAAGTGGACTGCCCGCGCAACGCTTTCACCATGAATCGTGAAAACATGATTCTTGCTGGCTTCGGTCATGTAGAGGGGGTCAAGCGATGATCGCTCATTACGGCACTACCCCACTCATCCGCCAGTGTCTTAAGCCTGGCATGATGGCGATCTTCGGCGGCCGCACCTACCGAGTTTCAGCCGTCATTCATCAGCGCTGCTGGGTTTACCTGCACACCGACGCTGAAGTTCTCCGCATTAACGACTGCGTTATCGACGTGTTGCTCGATGGCCGCGGTGAACCGCTTATCCACTGAGGTAGATATGGAAATCAAAACTCCCGCTAACCCAAGCAGAAAGGCCACTGCCAGAGTAAAGAATCCATTGCCAGCGCCTTCGGCATGCCGCTTGTGTGGCGGCAATGTGCGAATTGGCACGCATCAAGAGTTGTATGGGCGTGATTTTAGCGACTGGCCTTATGTCTACCTCTGCGAATGTTGCGGTGCTTATGTTGGGCTTCACCCTTTCACAGCTATACCACTCGGCACCCTGGCAGATAAGCAAACTCGCGACGCCCGCAAAAACTGCAAACTACCCTTCGAGCGGATCTGGAAGTCTGGCGGTATGACTCGCACCGAAGCTTATCAGTGGCTGGCTGAAAAGATGGGAATACCCACCCATGAATGCCACTTCGGATGGTTTACGGTCGACCAGTGCCACGCTGCAATGAATATTTGTAACGACTGGCACAACCGCTGATCCACTGATCCCCCTTTATCAACCGACTGGCTGGCTTCACGCAGCCGGGCGATGCACAACCAAATTTCAGGAGATGCCATGAGCGAAGTAACGGATTTAGCTGTTATCGAAATTAAACCGGACATGGCTCCGGCGCTTTATGTCCCGAACGGGCTTGATTCTTATCTCGACCAGATTCGCCAGGCGGTTAATGAAGTGCCTGACCTGAGCACCAAAAAAGGCCGTGACCGTGTCGCCTCGCTGGCGGCGCAGGTATCGCGCAGCAAGACGGCGATTGAAAAGCCAGGGCGTGAGTACCTGAAACGGCTGAAAGAGGCTGTGCGCCCCGCTGAGGCCGAGATAAAGCGTTTCGTTGATGCCTGTGACGAGCTGCGCGATGCGACCCGCCGCCCACTCACCGAATGGGAAGCCGAGCAGGAGCGCATCAAGGCAGAGGAAGCCATGAACGCGCTGCACGTCGAAGCGCTGGAGATGAACGACAAGTTCGATCGCCAGCTCGCCGCGCGCATCGCTGCCGACCATGAAATGGCACTGCTCATGAACGATGCTTTTGACCGCGAACGCGAAGAGCAGCGCCGCCAGGCTGAACAGGCACAGCGCGAACGTGATGAGCAGCTGAAACGCGAAGCCGCCGAGAAGGCTCAGCGCGAAGCGGAAGAGCGCCATCGTGCAGAGATTGAAGCAGCAGCCCGCCGCGAAGCTGAAGTGAAAGCCCGCGCAGAAGCCGCCGAACGTCAGCGCATTGAAGCCGAACAGCGTGCGCAACGTGAAGCCGAAGAGGCACGCCTGCGCGCTGAGCGTGAAAAGCAGGCCGCTATCGCCGCCGAGCAGCGCAAATCACAGGAAGAAGCCGATCGCATCAAGCGCGAGGCCGAAGCCAAAGAAGCTGCCCGCCTGGCTGAAGAGCAGCGCAAAGCAGACGAAACAGCGAAACGCGAAGCCGACGTTAAGCACCGCAAAACTGTCGGTACCGAAATTGTCACCGCCCTTCTGGCGAATACCTCCCTCACCCGCGAGCAGGCCATTGAAGTGCTGACGGCACTGAAAGACGGCCTGGTACCGCGCGCAAAAATTCACTACTGAGGTGCCTGTGAAACATCCAATTCAGCAGCCCCGGCTGCCAAGAACAAAGCCAACGATGCTGGCAAGTCACCGCTCCCTGATTATCGAAGCCCGCGAATCGCGTCTTCTCGGCTGGCGCCGCGAGGCTGCCTACTACCTCCGCAGCGCAGCTATCGAGCGCAAATGCATATCCATGAAGGAGCAGGCTAAATGAGCGCAGTCGAACGTTGGGATGATGAGGCTTTTGCCCGCCTGATGCGTGATGTGATCGCAACGCCACCAGATGACACTGAGCCACCCGTTAACCTTGCTGCTGAGCGCGAAAATCCGGCAATCAGCTGGCAGGAATTTTCAGGAGATTTCCAGTGAGCGAAAAGAAAGTTTATGCAGCCATCAGTGCTGTAGCCAAGGAAATGGCAACTGTCGGCATAAGTAAGGATCGCGTCAATCAGCAACAGCAGTTCGCCTTTCGTGGAATTGACCAGGTGTATAACGCCCTGGCGCCGATGCTGGCAAAGCACGGACTGGTGATACTGCCGAGAATCACTGAGCGCACCGTTACCGAGCGCACCACACAGCGCGGCGGCGTGTTGTTTTATGTTGTCGTCAGAGCTGAGTTTGATTTTGTGAGTACTGAAGATGGCAGCCTGCACACTGTGATCACCTACGGCGAAGCAATGGACAGCGGCGATAAGGCAACCAATAAAGCGATGTCGATCGCCTACAAATATGCCGCATTCCAGACCTTCTGTATTCCTACTGAACAAACAGCAGTAGACGCAGATAACGAGGTCCATGAAGTCTCGCCACAGTCGGCAGAAGAAGCGCTGCGTGAGTTTGCCGATAAAGCCGCTCTTTGCCAGTCAGTGAGTGAGCTTCAGGTCGCCTACAAAGAGGCGTGGCCGAGATTTGGTGGATCGAAGGATCATGAAGAGCGAGCCACTGAAGCCTACAAAACACGCGGTAAAGAGTTGATAAATAAGACGGCTTAGCGGAGGGAGAATGAATCCAGAGCAGATTTTGTCCACCCTCCGTAAAGATACTCGCAACCACATCACCGAATTTCACCGCTCACAAACCACCCGTGGCGCGCTGGCGCATATCGGGGGCATCACCCTCAACTACCACGAACCTTATTACGAGGGGTGGGCTCCTGCGCTTGAGATGCAGGAAACGTTCATTGGCGCCGCGCAGTTATCGCAGGTCATGCCCCATCTAGTTGCGGAACCCTGGGGTAACGGTGGCATTGGGGGTGTGGTTTATCGACTCAAGGAGTCCGGGTGATGGCTGAGCGATGGCAACCATTTGAAAACCTGTTCCTGCATGAGGTTGGGGCAAAGATGCCCCTCCCCGAGATAGCAGCGAAGCTTGAGCGATCGGAATCAGCAATCACCCGGCAGGCATCGCGCATCGGCGCGTCTCTTCTCAGTCGAATGAACGGCAGGACATGGACCGATGCTGAGCTATTCCTCTTTGGTCAATTCAGCATCGAAGAGATAGCAGTAGCTACCGGTCGTTCGATTATCTCCGTGCGCAATAAGCGCAACTCACTGGCACGAAAGTCAGGAGGAAAAATTATGTCTGAATGGACACGCGAAGAGCTCGCCCTGCTCTGGCGTTACAACAATGAGCAGGTCGCTGAAATGACCGGGCGCAGCGTTGAGGAAGTTGGGGACCGTCGTTTGAAAGCCAACTACGAGCGAAATAACTGGCCTGAGTTCGACCCGGAGCGTGAGTCATGACGGCTAAATATTCACTCATCTACGCCGATCCACCCTGGTCTTACGGAAACACCATCAGCAACGGCGCCGCAGCCGATCACTACTCCACCATGAAGTTAATCGACATTAAGCGCCTGCCAGTGTGGGAGCTATCTGCCGAAAACGCTGTGCTGGCGATGTGGTACACCGGCACGCATAACCGGGAGGCGATAGAACTGGCCGAGGCGTGGGGCTTTACCGTTCGCACGATGAAAGGCTTTACCTGGGTGAAGCTGAATCAGAATGCCGAGCTACGCATCAACAAGGCGCTGGCCGAGGGTGAGGTCAGCGACTTTTACGACTTCCTCGATCTGCTTAACGCCGAGACGCGCATGAATGGAGGCAACCACACCCGGGCAAATACCGAAGACCTCTTGATTGCCACCCGCGGCGCCGGGCTGGAGCGAAAGCATGCCGGGATTAAGCAGGTGGTATACAGCCCGCTCGGCGCGCATAGCGAAAAACCGTGGGAAGTACGCCACCGGCTGGAGTTGCTGTACGGCGATGTGCCTCGCATTGAGCTGTTTAGCCGCAGCGCGGCGCCAGGCTGGCATCACTGGGGAAATCAGTGCACCACCGCCGCTGTAGAACTGCTTCCCGGCTGCGCCATCGACGTTGTGAAAACGGAGGCGTCATGACACCAGAAATCGAAAACGCCATCCGCGCGCAGGGCCGTAAATGCGTGGACGAAATCCGCCAGGCCATGAAAGCCCGGCCAAAGCCGAAATGGAATTCAGTGGTGCCTCCGATCCTCAAAAAGCATCACGCAAAGATAGAGCCTATGGGCGTCAGCCTTGTGGCATTCGTTAGCCGAATTGGGCGCATGAATGGGCGCTATGGAGTGGAGTCGTGACTAAATACGCAAAACTGGACGATGCAATCTTGCAGATCATCGGTGACAGTCCAATCACATTTTCAGGAATTTTTGTGCGAGATGTTGCGCAGGAATGCAGGCTGATTGCGGGTACAGAAAAGAGCAAGCCCGAGCCGTTCCGCATTCTCGACCGCAGATTGCAGGCGCTGCGTAAGCTTGGCGTTATCCGCAATGTGACGGGTAATGGGTGGGTTAAGTCATGAAAGAACGCCCAATGATTTTCAACGCTGAGATGGTGCGCGCCATTCTCGACGGACGGAAGACGCAGACGCGGCGGATTATGAAACCTCAGCCAACTCCTTGCACTCTTCAGAAGGGCGGGCATTGGTGGCCTAGTAACGTATTTAAAACAATGCTTCATATCGAAGAAGAGATGCAGAACGGAAAAGGCGGCTGGGGCGGATTAGTTGGTGATGCTTGCCACTTTGGCGATGTGGGCGATCGCATTTGGGTGCGGGAGACGTTTGCAGCTTTTGATGCAGACTGGAAATTCCCGGGCAGACCTCACGACCTAAAAGATGGTCCCTGGCCTAACGTTATCTACCCAGCAAGCAGATCTGAAGTTCCTCCTGGAACGTTACGACCTTCAATCCATATGCCGCGCTGGGCCAGCCGCATCACGCTGGAGATTACCGGCGTGCGGGTGGAGCGGTTGCAGAACATCAGTGATGAGGACGTAGATGCTGAGGGTTTTGCTGGCGATTATCCAACATCTGCTCTTCCTGAGCTTTTCCCAGGTGAGCCAAGTGACTGGTCCCATTTATCAATGCGGGATTGTTATGGCGTGCTGTGGCAATCCATCTACGGCGAAGACAGCTGGCAGGCTAATCCGTGGGTTTGGGTTATCGAATTTAAACGCATCGAAGGCGGTGGCGCATGAAAGCCAAAATCACCAGGTCGCTAAAGCGGCCTTTTTTATTGCTTGCGTTCACCTTCAACCGTATTAACCAACAGTTCCGGGATTATCTATGAATCGAGCATCAATCATTCTAGCCTTAACGGCCGGGACGTTGGCATCCGTTAAATCGTGGAGCAACGCCACCCTGTCCCCTTCCCTTTATGCCGGATTTAGCTATCCGGTGAGCAGCGGAAAAACTGGCATCGCAGCAGCGCGCCGGGCCGCCAAGAAACGCAGGAGAGCACGCAATGGCTGACATCATCGATAACGCATCAGAGATTGAAGAGCTTCAGCGTAACGCTGCCCTTTCCGCTCTCCGCATCGACCACAGCGCGGTATCGGCTGAGCATTGCGAGGAGTGTGGGGAGGAAATTCCCGCACCGCGGCGCGCGGCGATGCCGGGCTGCCAGATGTGCGCCGAGTGCCAGGGAATTATCGAACTGAAGCGCAAGCAAAGGGGCATGTGATGCGAATAGACGAATTGCCAAAACTGCCAAGGCTGTATCGTGTGATTGAAGTTGATCTGGACGTTTTACGCAATGGGATAGGCAGTGGCGGCGGAGTGATATTCGATATTGATCGGTTGGTAAAAAGGAAGGTGCGCCGGGTTCTGCACGCGGGTGGTTGGAAGTGGCAACTTGTGCGGGAATACCACGGATGGGAAGCGCAATATGACTACTGCTTTGAGCAGGACCGTGAATGCCTTGAGCACCTTAACTACGACCTTGGCTTGTTGAAATGACGCAACTTACAGGCGATTCACTGAGTCGCCTGTTGGGTGCTGAGCACCGATAAGACCTATCTATCATCCCTTGATGTTTGCCGCCTGCGGGCGGCTTCTTTTTTGCCTGGAGTAAACCATGGTTTCTGAAAAGCCAATCACCGCGCAGCAGGCGGCGGAATTCCTGATCGTGTCTCCTCGCACCATCTACCGGCTGATTGATTCCGGCCAGCTGGCCGGGCAGAAGATCGGGAACAAATACCGCACAACCGATGCGGCCTGTATTGCGTATTTACACGCCCGGCGCGATCCTGTTGCAGCGAGCGCGGGTGAACATAAAGGAGAGTTTTTATGTCAATCACCCTCAGGGGCGGCGTCTGGCACTGTCATTTCGTTACGCCGTCAGGGAAAAGAATTAGACGATCTCTTGGTACGGGGGACAAAAAGCAAGCGCAGGAGCTGCACGACAAGTTAAAGGCTGAAGCGTGGCGGGTGGATCAGATTGGTGATTTACCGGCGAGGACGTTTGAGGAGTGCTGCATCAGATGGCTGCGCGAGAAGGAAGATAAGCGATCCCTGGACGATGACAGGACTAAGATCGAGTTTTTCCTGCAACACTTCGCCGGGCGTGACATCTCCACCATTACTGCCGAACAGGTTAATGATGCGGTCTCGAAGATGATCAACCGCCGACATCTTCGCATCTGGCAAACGCGACGTGATTCTGCGGTGCGGAAAGGAAAGGAGCCGCCTCCATACGTAGCGAAGCCGGTGAGCCAGGCAACAAAGAGCCAGCACCTGTCCTTTATGCGCGGATTGCTGCGTGCTGTGGCGAATGACTGGGGCTGGATTAAGACCGCTCCGGTCATCAAGACAAAGAAGCCTGTCAGTAAACGCATACGCTGGCTCACGCGAGATGAGGCCGAAAGGCTGATTGAGTGCATGCCGGAAAGCATAAAGCCGGTGGTTATCTTTGCCCTGGCTACCGGCCTGCGCCGCTCCAACATTCTTGATCTGGAGTGGCAGCAGGTCGATATGCAGAGAAAGGTTGCATGGGTAAATCCAGAGAACGCAAAAGCGGGCAAGGCTATCGGCGTCGCTCTGAATGATACCGCATGCAGGGTGTTAAGGGATCAGATCGGGAAAAGTTCGAAGTGGGTTTTCGTTCACACCAAGCCAAAGCACCGGCCAGACGGAACGGTAACGCCGGCGGTCAGGAAAATGCGCGTTGACGATAACCAGGCATGGAACATCGGGCTGAGGAAAGCCGGGATTGAAGATTTCCGCTTTCACGACCTCCGGCACACCTGGGCGAGCTGGCTGATACAGTCTGGCGTGCCTTTGTCTGTTCTGCAGGAAATGGGCGGCTGGGAGTCTATCGAAATGGTCAGGCGTTATGCACACCTCGCGCCGAATCATCTCACCGAGCATGCACGGAAAATTGACGCCATTTTTGGCAGCGATGACACAAACATGACACAAGGAGGAAATCAGGCTGGATTAAAATTAGCGTAACATACTGATTTTAAATGGTACGCCCTACAGGGTTCGAACCTGTGACCTACGGCTTAGAAGGCCGTTGCTCTATCCAGCTGAGCTAAGGGCGCATTGCGCGAATGTCACCACCTTTACGGTGGAAACGCCTGGAATTATACGGTGAGCACCAGGTGAGTCAATGTATTTTAGGCTGGTTGCCTGCGAAGTGAACGCGCCTGCGCGTTTTCCCGGCAATCCGCCAGTTTATGCGCCGTTACGCCTACGTCCCCGCCTTAACCCTGCCCCACTTCTTGGGAAATGTCGCAGATGGCTTTAAGTATCTGTACCTGTTTCTGCATGAATCAGATTGTAAAAATGTTGCTCTTAACAGGGCATAAAACAGGACATGCAGCGTGGGTTTGCTGCTGACAAAGCCTCAATGGACAGGGCGTTTTAGCCGAAAAATAAAATACGTTGGCGAGGGAAAAATGCGAAAACGTATCCGTAGAGAAAAACATCGCAGCGATAAACCGACACATCGGGTTCTACCTTACCGGGGCGCAACGCCTCCCCTTTTCGATACGCTGGAACAACTCGTTCAGCAGCTCAATTTCGCACTACCGGAATATATGATTAGCCAGACGCTAATCTCCACCGATCACTACTTGAGTTATGCCTGGCGCAGTTGCCTCTTCTCCGGTAAACGCAATGCGGTCTTTCCATCGCTTGAGATGGCAAATCATCAGCTTTGCGAACCCTATCTGTCGCACTTAATTGTCGATATGGAGACCCTGACTACCTCCCGGCTGGAGGCGCTGGAAACCCTGCGGCAGCCCAACTTATGTAATCGCGGCCTGCATATCTATCTCTTAACGTCAAAAGACGATCCGGCGCAAATGAGCTTTCTGCGCGCCGCGGGCCCTTTTCATGTTATTGCCCGCGATCTCTCCGTTGTTCCGTTCCGCCAGGCGCTGTTGGTGCCTCCTGAAAGAAGTATTCACGCTCCGCTCTTTCCGGCCACAGAGTGGAAAATTCTCTCTTCTCTGGCGCGAGGATTAACCATGAAACGCATCGCACGACAACTCAACCTTCCCTATCACCGCGTTGTTTACCGACTCAATACCCAACTTAAGCTGCTTGGCCTTCCCGATCGACAGAGTCTTATTCATCTCCTGCATCGTCTGACCCTTAACAGGCATCACCAGACGCTATGAATAAAACCACTCCTCATCTTGCCTTCAGGGTAAAAAGAGAGAAGAACGCGCAGTTCGGCAGTGATTTTTTCACAAGACAATAACAATTCAAACTAATCCTGGTACCAGAGAGAGCCCCTGGCTTTCTCTGGTATCCGCTCTCCACAATGCTTTACCCACTCAGGCCGCGAATAATGTGCCACTCATCTTCTTAACACGCTGAAAACAATCAGTTTGTTATTTTGTTTTGCTCGCCGTAAAAATGATAATTCACTAAAACAATAAAAATTGATAACAGATAGATTCAAATATCTTTTATGCTCTTTTACTCTTCAGGATTTCCTGTCGGCAAATAACTCACGCTAACTCATAAGACCTCTCCATACATATTTACCAGGTATAATTGATCTAGCGCATTAACTCGCACGCCATTTCTCTTGCGTTAATACGGAATAGATTATTTCTCCCCTTCGCAGTCTGCGAGGGGAAATAGTCTGGCAGACACCAGGATGCTACCGGTTTTCCCATGAAAATTATCTTCGTCACAGAAAACGTCAACGGCAATTACTCTTCTTAACGTCTGTGGCACACCTGCGTAGACGAGGCATAAAAAAACAATCAGAGGCTAAAAAAGATGAAACCGGCTTCCGTCATTATTATGGATGAACATCCTATCGTCAGGATGTCGATAGAAGTTCTGTTACAGAAAAGCCAGAATGTAAAAGTCGTTCTGAAAACAGATGACAGCCGCAGCGCGCTTGATTTTATTCGCGCTAATAAAGTTGATCTGGTTATTCTGGATATTGAATTACCAAAGACTGACGGCTTTACTTTATTGAGAAAAATCAAAGCAGTACGCGAAGATGTCAACGTGCTTTTTCTCTCTTCAAAATCAGAGTCGTTTTATGCCGCACGTGCAATCCGCGCAGGCGCGAATGGTTTCGTCAGTAAAAGAAAAGATCTCAACGATATTTATAATGCGGTAAAGATGATTCTTGCCGGATACTCTTTCTTTCCTTCCGAAACGCTCAATTACATTAATCACCCTGGAAAACGTAAAGGGGAAACGCGGGATATGCCGCTCTCTAATCGCGAAGTCACGGTATTACGCTACCTGGCTAACGGTTTTTCGAACAAAGAGATTGCGGAACAATTGATTCTCAGCAACAAAACCATCAGCGCCCATAAATCAAATATCTTCTCTAAACTGGGCGTTCATACTATCGTTGAGCTGATTGATTATGCCAAGGCGCATGAACTCTTATAAAAAAGGCCGCAACAGCTGCGGCCTTTTATAAACACTCGCGTAAAAAGAAAGCTTAATAATAATTAATGGTAAACGTGGCATCTGATTTAGCAATGCCAGGCGTAGGGTTATTCACCAGCGCAATGTAATTGGCAAAGAACTGCAAAAGCGAATTGCCATTACCATCCACGCTAATGGCCTGGCTGGGTGCCTCAAGATCTAAAGGCGACAGATCGTGGTCGCGCAGTTGGATCGCCACCTGATGTGCCATCTTATCGTCGCTGAGCGCTAACCATGCAGGATTGCTGGCGGCTTTTCCCGAAAAGGTTATCGAAACACTTCCCGGCGGGCACCCCTTCAGTTTCAACGAAAAGGCGACCGGGGTGGTGATACTCCCTGCCATTTGCAACTTCCTGACCGGCCAGCGTCCTAACGAAACGGTTTTGTGGTTATCGCTGCTTTCCACCGCACATCCGGCGTGAATAACCCTCGCGCGCAGTTCAATGTTGCTTTGCGCAGCGGCAACATTGATCCCGCAGCCGAGCAGCAAGAAAAAGTGTAAAAACCGGGGCATTACGGCTCCTTAATTATATTCCACGCGTAAAAATCCGCGGGCGCTGAAGGGCCCCTCTGCCGGTTTCTTGCCGGTAACGCTAACGGGCCAGGCACGAATACCGACCTGTGCCGCAGCATTCTTATCGAGCTGAAGCGGGATAACACTGAAAATATTATTGGGCATAAAAGGCTGGCCCGATTCATTGGCGACCACAAAGCCCAGATCCGGATTATCTGAGAGCAGAATGTGGTTGTCCGACTTCTCCGCTTCGAGCCGCACCGAGATGTGCGCCCGGGCGTGAACATTGGTACAGCTGATTGAAACCGTCTGGCTTTGCGGCGTCACACCACGCGGACGATTCCCCGCGCCGGCCTCGCTAAACAGTGCGGCGCGAATATCACCAAAATCAAACTCCACCACCTGCCCGGCATTCACCTCGCAGCGCTGCGGCACTTCCACCACGCCGCCAAGGCTGATGGTATAGACCGGCGTGATCAGCGGATCGTTTACCCCGGTGGTGACATAAACGGTAAAAAGAGTCTGCTGCGGGATAGTCACTCGGTCCATAAAACGTTCGGTCACCCGCAGCTTGAGCAGCAGTTGCGAGTCCATCACGCCAAACGGGCGATGCTTCGCCACATTCGGCTCCTGCCCCATGCGGATATAGTTACCCGGTGGATAAAACTCACCGGCGTAGCTATCGCTAATGCGCATTGCCGCCTGCAAATGCGGGGAGATTTGCAGATAACGGTATCCGTGTGCAGTAAATTCCACCGGGAAACGGGTCACGTAACTTCGGTAGGTATGGGTTTGTCGGGTTCCCGCGGGGCAGATTGCCCGTACGCCGATCCACGCTGATTTCTCCGATCGCATAACCACTTTATTAAGCTGGTTACTGTTGCTATCGAAGCTCTCCGACAAATCGTAACTAATATCTGTAGGGGTGCCTTTGGCGTTGTAACAACTGGCGGCGAAGGCCTGCGTTGCCGCAAGCCATAACACGCCGGCAAAAATCGGTCGCATCGCGTTATCCTTTACTGACACAGTGTGCACTGGCGAGGGTGATGGGCTGCTGCAGGCTGGCTTCCGGCAAGGTGTACGGGGCGAAACAGCGTTCGTGATCGCGCGCTCCCCACTGCACCAGTAACTCTCCACGCAGCGGTAATCCGCTTAAAAAGATCTGTCCCTCCTCGCCCACCATGCTGCTGACGCCGCTGCCGCGTTCAGTGACCAGCGAGCCAAAGGGAACCGCGCGGTCGCCGCGCATGACGGTAAGCAGCGCACGTACACCAATGCGGGTGGTGAAGCTGGCGCGCACTAATGCCCCCTGGGTAGGAACGACGCTGCCGACATTACTCTCAATATCGGTGTGATCGCTGAGCGTAGCCGTATCGAGCGCAACGCGGTTATGGCGATAAACGGTGGCATAAGGTACGACGGCATAACCGCGCCAGTCGGTCGTAATTGTGGGCTGACTCTCAATGCGTACCCCCTGCGCGCCCGGCGCTTTTATCAGCACATTGGTATCGCCAAGCGGCTGGGCAAATGTGAGGCCATCGGCATGGGCTACCGCGCCGCCACCGAACTGCCAGTTATAGTCACGCTGCTGTTTATCGTAGTTGTAGCCGAGATTAAGCCTGCCCCATGCTGCCTGCCAGTGAGCATTGGCACTGCCGTTATACCCGCGGGAATTACTGCTCCCCTGATTGAGGTTGTAGCTGAGGTTGCCCTCCTCCAGTAGTGTCCCGCCAATGCCGGTCTGCCAGCTGGACTGCCCGCTGCTGCTGCGGTTGAAGTTGGCGCTGGCGTAGACGTTTTGCGCCGCACTGCCGCCCGCACCAAAGCCGAGGGCGCTAAAGGGAACCGAGATATTGAGCGCTGCGATACGTTCCGCCCGCCGGTCGCCGGAAGCGTAGCTCCACGACCATGACAGGGCGTAGCTCATCCCTCGCCAGCCATCGGCATAGCCAAGCTGCAACCAGCGCCGGCTACGCGATTTATCCCAATAGGTCTGCTGCATGCCGGAGAGATAGAGCGATCCATAATCGGTGAAGCTATGCGTGACATTGGCCTGCAAGCGCCGCTTTTTGTTCGCGCTCTCTTCGCCTGATGGTTTTACTTCGCCGACGGCGTTTTCGCGGGCCGGATACGCCACCTCGTCTAGCGTATGAAAACCGCGCGTCGAGTAGCGCCATGCCAGAAACTGAAAGTGTGTGCCGAGTTGATTGAGGGATTTGGCGTACATAAAGCGCAGCGACTCACCCTGCTCTTTGTGGTCGCGGGCAAGGCGGCTGCGCGCATGGGTAAGATCGAGTGAGAGCGCCCCCAGATCGCCCAGATTCACGCCTGCACCGCTGGCAAACGCCGTGTAATCGCTGGCAAGTTGGGTACCCGCGTAAAGGGTATAACCATGAGCCAGACCGGCCACGATCGTCCCCTGGGTAAAAAAGGGCGAAGCGTACTGACGGTTGCCGCTGCGATAGCGCCCGGCCACCACATCATATTTGATACGTCCTTCACGCTGCAGCAGCGGTAACGTCGAATAGGGCACGCTATAACGCTGTTCGCTGCCATCTTTCTCCTCCAGCACAACGTCAAGATCGCCGCTGGAGGAGGTCGGATTGAGATCGGTGATGGTAAAAGGCCCGGCGGCAACCGTGCTTTGATAGATGACATAGCCATTCTGGCGAATGGTGAGTCTCGCCGGCGTTCGTGCAATGCCGCGTACGGTGGGCGCATAGCCCTGCTGGCTATCGGGGTACATGGCGTCCGCTGAAAAGAGGCGCAGGCCGCGAAAACCAATGCTATCAAACAGTGCATTCTGCGTATTGCTGTCCCCCATCACCAGCTCGCTTTTCAGCGGTACAACCGTCCGCTGTAGCCAGCTGGCAATGTTTTCCCAGCGTCGGTTGCCGGTGCCTGCGTTGCGCAGGGCACCACTGTTACGTAGCCGCCAGGGGCCATAATTCAGCCCGCTCTGCAGGGTCACAAAATAGCTGTCGCGCTGCGTGCCATGGTTACCGCTAAAGCTGTAATTAAACAACGCGGCGGGAATGCCTTCATCCCATGATTCAGGCGGAATGTAGTCGCGGGCGTGAAGATGCATTGAGGCCTGCGGCAGGCCGATATCGAGCCGCATCGTTGAAAAGGTAAAGGCAGTTTGTGCCCCGGGGATAGCCTGGCTTATGTCAATACAGTCGCGATCTCGCTGGAGCTTCATCGCAGGAAATGCAGCCATATTGACGCCCAGGCGCGCTAATAGCGCTGCTGAGAAACAGGGCGTTAACCCGCCCGATGCTTTACCAGCAGCGCTGTTGGCCTCACGCTCAAAGCGGATATCCTGTGTGGTAATAAATTCATCGTTGCGCCAGATATCGACGCGGTAACTGCCCGGGCGCTGAAACCCTTTTTCCAGCAGCGACAAATCAGCCACCGAGCCGGGATCGTCAGATAAGAACGCTGGATTGAAGTAGCGTTCAGCATAGAGATCCAGCGGGCATAGCGCGGCCAGCATGGGGAGCGCGAACCGGCGCGGAGGATATTTTATGGTCATAAATGTTTACCACTCGCCCGTCTAACGCAGGCTAACCCTTCTTACTGCCGTAACGGCACCGTAGTCATTGACTGTCTGAAAAGTGAGATCGCCCCGGGCATCGGGCGGCAACGCCACCTGCGTACTCTTTTTTGGCGCAACCATGACGTTGTTTAACTTCCGCTGGTTGATATGCACATTCACCAGCGAAATATAGTAGGGCGACTTATTGGTGATCTTCAGCGTGTTCCCTTCGTGGGCAAAGCTCAGTGCCGCCGGGGCATCTCTTGCCGGATCGACGAGCGTTGAGGGGCGCACAAAGAGCTTAATGCGGGACAAAATCGCCAGATGCAGCACGTTTTTGCCCGCCATGGTCTCCTTATCCACTGAGGGGATCGCTTTGACATTGAGCCAGAACAGCGATTCCCGATCGCCGGGCAGCGGTGGGCCGACATAAATAATTCGTAACGTATTTTCACTGTTCGGTTCACTAACGAATAATGGCGGGGTGACAGCAAATGTTTTTACTCTCTGCCCCTGCTCATTTTCAACCCATGAATTAATTAAAAAACGGGATTTCTTGTCACTATTATTTACCGCGAGAGAAGTCTGTTTCGCCTCGGCCGGATATATAACACGCGTGGCACCTAAAGAAATCCCACCTTCCGCACTTACGGCACTGGAAATAATAAATATAGCCGCAATACCCATTCGTAATAAATTCTGCATGGTCAACTTTCTTGTAATAAGAATATTCAAGACAAAATAAACAGATGTCCACAAGAACTCATCCCTGAGAGTGTAGCCTCCTGTCCCCCATTCCTTATTCGTACTTCATAATAAACATCGTGTCAGCATTGGCCGAACCCGGCGTCACTTCTGCCGAGGTTGCTTTATAGCGGGCGGCGAACTGCAACGTATTGCTTCCGGTCGCCAGGTTTTGCGCAACAGAGTAAGTTGCACCGTCGGGTTTCAGCTTTTGGGAATTACTGTCGAGGATCTCAATAGCAACCCCTTTCGCGCTGGCGCCGCTATCGCCCGCAGTGAGTGCTAACAACGTCGGATCGACATCATCAGCCTTGCCTGCGAAAGCGACAGATGCCTGCGTGGCAACGCTGCGATCGCAGTCATTTACCGTGAGTGTAAACGGCACCAGAGGCGTCGTATCACTGACATTGCTAAACAAGGTCGTATGATATTGGCCCATGGCAACGGTCTGGGTGTTTGACTGCACGCTAACTGCGCAGGCAAGTTGTACCAGTTCACCTTCAAAATGAATATTACCACCCGGAATAACGACTGGCCCGCGGGCCTGCGCTACACCGGATAACAGCATCATGCTCGCTGCAAGCGAAATAACTATGGGTCTGGTGTTCATATCATATCCTTATAATTAGTCTGGCGATGTTCATCATCCTGTTGAATTTCGCCGATGACTGAAGGCATTAACTGCCCGAAAGATATTCTCGTCCATGAAAATATTACGAAGTACTCCTCATTCGTATGCCCCCCAGGTCAAGCAAAACGAATTAAAGTTATGTAATTATCATTATTTCTTGCTGCGCTATTAAATTATCCCTGTCGCAAATTTTTAAATAGACACAAATGCTGCATTTCCCCTAAGTGGTTTCTTAAGAAGAGCTAAGAAACAGCCCTGCCATATTTTATTGAGGGCTTATGAAATAGCGGCGAATACCGCATAGATGCAGGCTTAACCTTACGTTTCCTAGGGGTGATGAGTTGTTTCTTTTTTGTTAATTCATGAACGGAACCCTCTGCCTCCTCCAGGCTGGCCAGTGAAATCCGCAAACGGTAACTGACAGCGCGGCGTGCTTCTGACAGAATAGCGCGCATCCCCTTTAGGCAATTTAACAGATGGATCTTCTCTCTGATGGCAGCAAAAATTATTGATGGTAAAACGATTGCGCAGCAGGTGCGCTCTGAGGTTGCTGAAAAAGTTCGTGCCCGCGTTGCCGCCGGTTTTCGCGCGCCCGGTCTGGCCGTCGTTTTGGTTGGCAGCAACCCGGCCTCACAAATTTATGTCGGCAGTAAACGCAAAGCGTGCGAGGAGGTTGGTTTTATCTCCCGCTCTTACGATTTGCCGGAAACCACCAGCGAAGCCGAGCTGCTGGGGCTGATTGATAAGCTTAATGCCGACAGCGCAATCGATGGCATTCTGGTACAGCTGCCGCTGCCTGCGGGCATCGACAACGTTAAAGTGCTTGAGCGTATCGCGCCCGATAAAGACGTAGACGGCTTTCATCCTTACAATGTCGGACGTCTGTGTCAGCGTGCACCGCGTCTGCGTCCCTGCACGCCGCGCGGGATCGTCACCCTGCTTGAGCGTTACAACATCGACACTTTCGGTCTGAACGCCGTGGTGATTGGCGCGTCGAACATTGTTGGCCGCCCGATGAGTATGGAGCTGCTGCTGGCTGGCTGCACCACCACCGTAACGCACCGCTTTACTAAAAACCTGCGCCACCATGTGGAAAACGCCGATCTGCTGATCGTCGCGGTGGGCAAACCGGGCTTTATTCCCGGCGAGTGGATTAAAGAGGGCGCGATTGTTGTCGATGTCGGGATCAACCGGCTGGAAAACGGCAAAGTAGTGGGTGATGTGGTGTTTGAGGAGGCCGCTGCGCGTGCCGCTTACATTACGCCTGTTCCCGGCGGCGTCGGTCCAATGACCGTGGCAACCCTGATCCAGAACACGCTGCAGGCGTGTGAAGAATATCACGATGTAAAAGGCAATTAAGATGGCAACATTTTCCCTTGGTAAACACCCGCACGTTGAGCTGTGCGATCTGCTGAAACTGGAAGGCTGGAGCGAGAGCGGCGCGCAAGCGAAGATCGTTATCGCCGACGGTTATGTGAAGGTCGACGGCGTGGTTGAAACGCGTAAGCGTTGCAAAATTGTCGCCGGGCAAACCGTGACCTTCGACGGGCAGAGCGTCACCGTCACCGCGTAACCTCTTGTGCCCGATGGCGCTACGCTTATCGGGCCTACAATTTCCCCGCTTACCCTCTGCGGCAAGCCTGCCCGATGGCGCTGTGCTTATCGGGCCTACGCTTTCCCCGCTTACCCTCTGCGGCAAGCCTGCCCGATGGCGCTGCGCTTATCGGGCCTACGATCTCCCATGATGATCCGATCCGCGTAGGCCGGATAAGGCGCAGCCGCCATCCGGCAATGCCCACTCAATGCCCCTCCACCGATAACGGTCAATTACCGATCAACCTCAAAGAATCACCAATTCCTCTTGCTGAACACCAAATTTCTGTTGCGGCGTTTTAAGAGTTATCTCACGATAAGTAGAACGTTCTACTAAAACGTTCTACTAACAAAAATAACGCGCAAAACGCGCAACTTCGGGGGAAGTCAGCATGAGTCTGATATCTGGATTTGTTAAATCGCTCTCTAAATTGTCGATGATTGGTCGCGCGTTAATGCTGCCTATCTCGCTGCTACCCGCTGCGGGCCTGTTACTGGCCTTCGGCGATAAATTCCACCTGCCGTTAATGATGAATGCCGGTGGCGTCATCTTTGATAACCTGCCCATGCTCTTCGCCATCGGCTCTGCGGTTGGTCTGGCCTCGGAATCGGGCATCGCTGCCCTCTCGGCGGCGGTCTCGGTCTTCATCACCAACATTACTATCGGCACCATGCTTGGCATTACGCCGGAGATGGCCTCGCAGGGCGGTAAATACGCGATGGTGGTCGGCATCCCGACCTTACAGATGGGCGTCTTTGGCGGCCTTATCTGCGGTATTCTCGCTGCCTGGTGCTATAACCGCTTCCATACTTTGCAGTTGCCGGAGTTTCTCGGCTTCTTCTCTGGTAAGCGTTTTGTCGCCATCGCCACCGCGTTTCTCTCGTTCTTACTCGGCCTGCTGCTGCCCTATGTCTGGCAACATATTCAGGCCGGTATCGATGCGCTGTCAGTAGTTGTCAACGGCGATAACCAGGCGGCATCGACCTTTATCTTCGGTCTGGTCGAACGCGCGCTGATCCCGCTGGGCCTGCACCATATCTGGTACCCTTCGTTCTGGTACTCATTTGGCGATTACACCACTCAGGCAGGCCAGGTGATCCACGGCGATCAGACAATCTGGTTCAAAATGCTGGAAGAGGGTGTGAAATCCTTCAGCAGCGACAGCTACCACGACGCCGGTAAGTTTATGCAGGGCGAGTTCCCGCTGATGCTGTTTGCGCTGCCAGCGGCCTGTCTGGCGATGTACCACGAAGCGCATACACGTAACAAAAAGATCGCTTTCGGTATTCTCTTCTCCGCCGCGCTGACCTGCTTCCTGACGGGCATCACCGAGCCGGTTGAGTTCACCTTTATCTTTGTGGCCCCGATCCTCTACGTCTTTAACGCCATCATGGCGGGCTTGGCCTATATGTCGATGTATCTGCTACATGCGCATATCGCCAAATCCTTCTCCGCTGGCTTTATCGACTACCTGTCGTTCGGCATCCTGCCGTCGTTTAACGGCTATCAAACCAACTACCTTAACGCAGTGATTGTCGGTATCCCGATGGCGGTGATCTACTACTTCACCTTCCGCTTTGTGATCCGTCGTTTTGATGTCAAAACTCCGGGTCGCACGGACGTAACGGCGACGGCAGATGATAAAACCGACAGCGAGTTGGCCGGTGAAATCATTGGCCTGCTGGGCGGCGAGCAGAATATCGCCTCCGTCGGCTCCTGCATCACCCGTCTGCGTCTGGAAGTAGCCGATAGCAAGAGAGTGGATAAAGATGGGCTGAATAATCTTGGCGCGCGCGGCGTGGTGTTTGTCGGCGACAGCGGCATCCAGGTCATTTTTGGCGCAAGGGCACAATTTATTGCCCAGAGCATGTCCACACAGATCGGCAAAGCATAAGATAACGGCCTGGCACGCACCGGCGTGTCAGGCCCGGCTGAACAGCGTAAACGACAGGGAGCAGCGTTGAAGAAAGTCAGCATTATTGATGTGGCAAAGCACGCGGGCGTCTCCGTTTCTACGGTCTCGCTGGTGTTGCGCCAGAAAGGGAAAATCTCCGACGCGACCATCGAAAAAGTGCAGGTAGCGATTGCCGCACTCGGGTATGTGCATAACGTCGCGGCGGCGAATCTGCGCGCCAACACCTCCAATCTTATCGGTCTTATCCTGCGCGACTTCAGCGACAGCTTCTCAATCAAAGTAATGGCCAGCATCGTGCAGGAGCTGGAAAAGCACGGCTTTATGGTCTTTCTCGGCCAGCCGCTGAATGATGGCGAGCACCTCGAGCGCAGCCTGCTCTCTTTTAAACAGCAGGGCGTGGCTGGCGTCATTTACCTCTCTTGCGACACGCGATCGCTCACCCTGCCCGCGCAACTGCAACAGTGCGCGCTGCCGCTGGTGGTGGTCTCGCAATCGCTGCTGGAGGAGCCCTGCGATCTGGTAATGCGTGATAACCGCCAGGCCGCCGCGCTGGCGACCCGCTACCTGATTGAACGCGGTCATCGCAATATTGCCTATATCGGCGGTATTGAGGGAGATGTGATCCGCCAGCAGCGGCTGCTCGGTTTTCGCCACGCCATGGCGCAGCACGGCCTGGTACTGCGCGACGGCGCGACGCCCGCCTGCCACGGCGACACGGAGGCCGCCAGCCGCGCGACTCGTCAGCTGCTGGAACAGCACAACACCATCACCGCCCTGCTCTGCCACTCACCCGATGCGATGATTGGCTCGATAAGCGGCATTCATCACACCGGGCGCACCGTCGGTAAAGATCTCTTTTTGACCCAGCAGGTGGCGCTGGTCGGCTTTGAGGATATGCTGCACATCAATCTCACCTCGCCAGCGTTTACCTATGTCTCCTCCGCCAGTGAAGAGAGCGGACGCCAGGCCGCCGGGCTGATGATGCGCAAGCTCAAGGAGCCGCAGTTACAGACGCAGCGCATAACCCTCTCAGGGCAGCTCATCGTGCGTGAATCCGCCTGACGCGCAAATCAGGCGTGAAGAGGGCGCGTTTTGGCTATAATCCCTTTTTTCTCAGGGAGATACTTTATGCCAACTATCGTCACTCACGCTGCTGTCCCGCTCTGTCTCGGGCTTGGGCTCGGCAGTAAAGTCATCCCTCGGGGTTTGCTGCTGGCGGGAATGGGACTTGCCATGCTGCCGGACGCCGATGTGCTGGCGTTTAAATTCGGCGTTGCCTACGGCGATGTTCTCGGCCACCGCGGTTTTACCCACTCCCTGCTCTTCGCCTTTGTCGTTCCGCTACTGGTCGCCTGGCTTGGGCATAAGCGCTTTAAGGCAAGCCTCGCGCGCTGTTGGGCATTTTTAACCCTCTCTCTGCTGTCGCACAGCTTGCTGGACTCCATCACTACCGGCGGGAAAGGGGTTGGCTGGCTCTGGCCCTGGACTGATGAACGCTTTTTCGCGCCGTGGCAGGTGATCAAAGTCGCGCCGTTCGCCCTGTCACGCTATACCACGCCCTACGGGCATCAGGTAATCCTCTCTGAGCTGATGTGGGTATGGCTGCCGGGCGTGGTGGTGATGGGATTATTGTGGTGGCGCAGACGGTAAGGTCTGTAGAAAGAAAAAGCCGCCATCCGGCACAGCGCGGATGGCGGCTTCGATAAGCGGACAGCGCGAACGGCTGTCCGCTTTGCGGGATTACTTACGGCGCCAGGTGGTGCCCTGCGGGCCATCTTCCAGCACGATGCCCATTTCATTCAGGCGATCGCGCGCGGCATCAGCCGCCGCCCAGTCCTTCGCTTTACGCGCATCCAGACGCTGCTGAATAAGCTGCTCAATCTCAGCAACTTCGCCGTCATCTGACTGCGCG
Source organism: Kosakonia sp. 1610 (assembly GCF_050435845.1). Taxonomy (NCBI): domain Bacteria; kingdom Pseudomonadati; phylum Pseudomonadota; class Gammaproteobacteria; order Enterobacterales; family Enterobacteriaceae; genus Kosakonia; species Kosakonia sp. 1610. The sequence goes on from NZ_JBNDKZ010000008.1 coordinate 109,405, forward strand.
CCGCTTTGCAGGAAGAGATCCGGGTTCTGCTCCAGCAGACCCAGTACGCCCGCGAGTTTACGCATATGCGAGGCCAGCGCGTTTGCTGAATGAGCATCTTCCGTTTTCAGGCGGTTCACTTCACGCGCCATATCAAACAGCACCGAGTAGGCTTCCGGCGTGTTGAAGTCATCATCCATCGCTTCAATAAAGCGCGCTTCGAAGGCTTCACCGCCCTCAGCCGCGACCGAAGCATCGGTTCCGCGCAGCGCGGTGTAGAGACGCTCCAGCGCCGAGCGGGCCTGCTTGAGGTTCTCTTCGCTGTAGTTGAGCTGGCTGCGGTAGTGGCCGGACATCAGGAAGTAGCGAATGGTTTCCGCATCGTAATACTTCAGCACGTCGCGCACGGTAAAGAAGTTACCCAGCGATTTTGACATCTTCTCGCGATCAACCATCACCATACCGGAGTGCATCCAGTAGTTAACGTACTCGCCATCGTGCGCACAGGTCGACTGGGCGATTTCGTTTTCATGGTGCGGGAACATCAGATCCGACCCGCCGCCGTGAATATCAAAATGCGACCCCAGCTGTTTGCAGTTCATCGCCGAACACTCAATGTGCCAGCCTGGGCGCCCTTCGCCCCACGGCGACGGCCAGCTCGGCTCGCCCGGCTTGGACATCTTCCACAGCACGAAATCCATCGGGTTGCGTTTGATATCTGCCACTTCAACGCGTGCGCCTGCCTGCAGCTGGTCGAGATCCTGGCGCGAAAGCTGGCCGTAGTTCGGATCGCTTGGCACGGAGAACATTACATCGCCATTATCCGCCACGTAGGCGTGGCCGCGCGCCAGCAGGCTTTCGGTGATCTCAATGATTTCGTGAATATGGTGCGTCGCGCGCGGTTCGTTATCCGGGCGCAGAATATTGAGTGCGTCAAAATCGGTGTGCATTTCGGCGATCATGCGATCGACCAGCGCAACGAAATCTTCACCGTTCTCATTGGCACGTTTGATGATCTTATCGTCGATATCGGTGATATTGCGCACATACTTCAGCTTATAGCCGAGGAAACGCAGGTAGCGGGCGACGACGTCAAAGGCTACGAAAGTACGGCCATGACCAATGTGACAGAGATCGTAAACAGTGATACCACACACGTACATGCCGACTTCCCCGGCATGGATAGGTTTGAATTCCTCTTTTTGGCGCGTCAGTGTATTAAAAATTTTTAACATCGAAGATTCCATGTAGACGTGTGTGGGCGTGAAAACCGTATATATTACCTGTAATTCAAACCCGAAGCAGCTCACTTTGCAAGGTGATCCAGCCTCGCGGTTATGCTATAACAAGCCACTATCTCTGACCCAAACGCGGGTCTACGCACCACACTATCAGAACAGGATGCAATAATGGTTACTTTCCACACTAATCACGGCGATATCGTAATCAAAACCTTTGATGACAAAGCGCCTGAAACAGTTAAAAACTTCCTGGACTACTGCCGTGAAGGTTTCTACAACAACACGATTTTCCACCGTGTGATTAACGGCTTTATGATTCAGGGCGGCGGTTTCGAACCGGGCATGAATCAGAAAGTCACGAAAGACGCGATCAAAAACGAAGCCAACAACGGCCTGAAAAACACCCGTGGCACGCTGGCAATGGCGCGTACCCAGGCTCCGCACTCCGCAACCGCACAGTTCTTCATCAACGTCGCGGACAACGACTTCCTGAACTTCAGCGGTGAAAACCTGCAGGGTTGGGGCTACTGCGTCTTCGCAGAAGTGGTTGAAGGTATGGACGTGGTCGACAAAATCAAAGCGGTCTCTACCGGTCGCAGCGGCATGCACCAGGACGTTCCGAAAGAAGATGTGATCATCGAAAGCGTGGACGTCAGCGAGTAATTCGTGGCAACACTCTTTATCGCAGATCTGCATCTGCACACTGAAGAACCGGCGATCACCGCCGGTTTTCTCCATTTTTTAGACGGCGTTGCCCGTGAGGCCGATGCGCTCTACATTCTGGGCGATCTGTTCGAAGCCTGGATCGGCGATGACGATCCCAACCCGCTGCACCAGCGCGTCGCAGCCGCCCTCCGCGCCCTTGTCGACAGCGGTGTCCCCTGCTATTTCATCCACGGCAACCGCGATTTCCTGATCGGCAAACGCTTCGCCCGCGAAAGCGGTATGCAGCTTCTCCCGCAGGAAAAAGTGCTTGAGCTGTATGGGCGTAAGGTGCTGATTATGCACGGCGATACGCTCTGCACCGACGATGCTGGCTACCAGGCCTTTCGCGCCAAAGTGCATCAGCCGTGGCTGCAAACTCTGTTTCTCGCCCTGCCGCTGTTTATTCGCCACCGCGTCGCGGCAAAAATGCGCGCCGACAGCCGTGCCGCCAACAGCAGCAAATCGCTGGCGATCATGGACGTCAACCAGCAGGCCGTAATTGAGGCGATGGAAAAGCATCGCGTCCAGTGGCTGATCCACGGTCACACCCACCGCCCGGCCGTTCATCCACTGACCGCGAATGAGGCGCCCGCCTTTCGCGCCGTACTCGGTGCCTGGCACAGCGAAGGCTCAATGATCCGCGTCAGCGAAAGCGACGTTGAACTGGTGCAATTCCCCTTCTGAAACCCCAACTGGCTTACCCACGAATCAGGCAAACTTCACTGCGCAACCGTTTTCCTTGCCTTTTTTCCATGCTATTCTCTCTGCCCTCTGAAGTAGTCTGAAGCACACCCACAGGAGTTTTGAGACGCATGTCTTTAAGCAACCAACCGGCGCGCATCGCCATTGTTATGGGTTCTAAAAGCGATTGGGCCACCATGCAATTCGCTGCAGAAATCCTCGATACCCTGAATGTCCCGCACCACGTTGAAATCGTCTCTGCCCACCGTACGCCCGATAAACTGTTTAGCTTTGCTGAACAGGCGGAGCAAAACGGCTTTCAGGTGATTATCGCAGGCGCTGGCGGCGCGGCGCATCTGCCGGGCATGATTGCCGCCAAAACGCTGGTGCCGGTGCTGGGTGTGCCGGTACAAACCGCAGCCTTAAGCGGCGTCGACAGCCTCTACTCCATCGTGCAGATGCCGCGCGGTATTCCCGTCGGTACGCTGGCGATTGGTAAAGCGGGCGCGTCAAACGCGGCGCTGCTGGCAGCGCAGATCCTCGCCCAGCATGATGCCGCGCTGCATCAGCGCCTGGCCGACTGGCGCCAGGGGCAGACGGATGAAGTGCTGGATAACCCGGATCCACGGGGTGCGGCATGAAACAGGTCTGTATATTGGGCAACGGTCAGCTTGGGCGCATGCTGCGCCAGGCGGGCGAGCCGTTAAGCATTGCCGTCTGGCCGGTCGGGCTGGACGACGCACCGGAAGCGGTGCCATTTCAGCAGAGCGTGATTACCGCCGAGATTGAGCGCTGGCCAGAAACCGCGTTAACCCGCGAGCTGGCACGCCATCCGGCGTTTGTGAACCGCGACGTTTTCCCGGTGATTGCCGATCGCTTCACGCAAAAACAGCTGTTCGACAAACTTAACCTTGCCACCGCGCCGTGGCAGCTGCTGGCCGATAAAAGCGAGTGGCCAGGCGTGTTCGAGCGCCTGGGCGAACTGACGATCGTGAAGCGCCGCGTTGGCGGTTACGACGGTCGCGGCCAGTGGCGTTTACGCGCAGCCGATATCGATCAGCTGCCGGAGGAGTGCTACGGCGAGTGCATCGTTGAGCAGGGGATCAACTTCTCCGGCGAAGTGTCGCTGGTCGGTGCCCGCGCCCACGATGGCAGCACCGTTTTTTATCCGCTGACTCACAACCTGCATCAGGACGGGATTTTGCGCACCAGCGTGGTCTTCCCGCAGCCGAATGCTAAACAGCAGCAGCAGGCGGAAGCGATGCTGTCGGCGATTATGCATGAGCTGAACTATGTCGGCGTGATGGCAATGGAGTGTTTCGTGACTCCTGGCGGGCTGCTGATCAATGAGCTGGCACCGCGCGTGCACAACAGCGGTCACTGGACGCAAAATGGTGCCTCGATCAGCCAGTTTGAGCTGCATCTGCGCGCGATAGTCGATTTACCCCTGCCGCCGCCGGTGGTCAACAGCCCGTCGGTGATGATCAACCTGATCGGCAGCGATCTTAACTACGACTGGCTGAAGCTGCCGCTGGTGCATCTGCACTGGTATGACAAAGAGGTGCGCGCCGGGCGCAAAGTGGGCCATCTCAACCTGAATGACAGCGATACAGGTCGCCTCAGCGCGACGCTGGAAGCGCTGGTGCCGTTACTGCCCCCCGAGTATGCCAGCGGCATTGCCTGGGCGCAGTCGAAACTGTAAGGGTCACAGCTGCCGGATGGCGGCTTGCGCCTTATCCGGCCTACATTGCATGACCCCGACGGGTTTTGTAGGCCTGATAAGCGAAGCGCCATCAGGCAAAATCCCTCCGCTCCTACACCGTAGGCCGGATAAGCGAAGCGCCATCCGGCAAAATTCCCCCACACCCGACACATTCCGGCGTAAAATCGGCACCAGTTTTTGCAGAAGGACGCCCGATGAACGACGCCACCGATTATCTCGCCATCCTGCGGGATAACACGCCCCTTATTGATCTCCGCGCCCCGGTTGAATTTGCCAAAGGCGCGATGCCCGCCGCCATCAACCTGCCGCTGATGAACGACAGCGAACGCGCTGCCGTCGGCACCTGCTATAAACGCGACGGTGCAGAAGCCGCGTTGCGGCTCGGCCATAAACTGGTTAATGGCGATACCCGCGAGCAGCGAATTGCGGCGTGGGTCGCAGCCCATAAAACCGCGCCACAAGCCCTGCTCTGCTGCGCGCGCGGCGGCCAGCGCTCGCATATTGTGCAGCAGTGGCTGCGCGAGCGGCAGATTGATCTACCGCTGGTCGCAGGCGGCTATAAAGCACTGCGCCAGGCGGCAATTGAGGCGACACAGGCGCGCATTCAGCGCCCGCTACTGCTGGTGGGCGGCTGTACCGGCAGCGGCAAAACCCTGCTGGTACGCGAGCACCGCAACGGAATCGATCTGGAGGGGCTTGCCCACCATCGCGGTTCGTCGTTTGGCCGCACGGCTAAGGCGCAGCACGCGCAGGCGACGTTTGAAAACCACCTGGCGGCCGCGCTGCTAAAAGTGTCGCCGCCGTTCTGGCTGCTGGAAGATGAAGGCCGGGCGATTGGCGCAAACCATCTGCCCGAAGCTCTGCGCGAGCGTATGGCGCAATCGCCGCTGGTGATTGTCGACGATCCGTTTGAGCTGCGCCTTGAGCGGCTGCGCGAGGAGTATTTTGTGCAGACCCTGCAGGCTTTTATTGACCGTGACGGTGAAGAGGAAGGATGGGAGACTTACGCGGAGTATCTGCGCCACGGGCTGTTTGCCATTCGCCGCCGGCTCGGTTTACAGCGCTATGAGCAACTGACTCTCCATCTGGAGGCGGCGCTGGCTGAGCAGCGAAGCCGCGGCACCACAGAGGCGCATTTCGCCTGGCTCGCCCCGTTGCTGGAGGTCTATTACGATCCGATGTATCGCTACCAGCTGGAGAAACGCGCGCCGATCGTCCATTTTCGCGGCACATTCAAAGAGGTTTCTGCCTGGCTGGCAGCACAGTGAAGCGTGCCGGATGGCGGCGATGCCTTATCCGGCCTACATATCGTGACGTCGATGGGTTTTGTAGGCCTGATAAGCGAAGCGCCATCAGGCATGTGCCGCACAGCACTCAATTGCCGGATGGCGGCGGTGCCTTATCCGGCCTACATACCGTGACGTCGATGGGTTTGTAGGCCTGATAAGCGAAGCGCCATCAGGCATGTGCCGCACCGCACTCAATTGCCGGATGGCGGCGTTGCCTTATCCGGCCTACAGACCCTGATGCCAATGGGTTTGGTAGGCCTGATAAGCGAAGCGCCATCAGGCACATCCCATTTGGGTCTAATGCCGGTCGCGTTTATCGGCGCGTTTTGCCAGCCAGTCGCCGACGACCTGCACAATCTGCACCAGAATAATCAGCGCCACGACGGTGACAATCATCACCTGGGTTTCATACCGGTAATAGCCGAAACGGATCGCAAGGTCGCCGACCCCGCCGCCGCCGACAATCCCCGCCATCGCGGAATAGCCAATCAGGCTGACCAGCGTAATGGTTAAGCCGCGCAGCAGCCCGGCGCTCGCTTCCGGCAGCAGCACGGTGCAGATAATGCGCAGCGGGCTGGCACCAAAAGCTTCCGCCGCCTCAATAATCCCCTTGTCCACTTCGCGCAGCGCGCTGTCCACCAGCCGCGCATAAAAGGCGATAGCCGCCACCGATAATGGCACCGACGCCGCTATAGGCCCAATGGTGTTACCGAGTAGCCACTGCGTCAGCGGCAGGAGCAACACCAGCAGGATGACAAACGGCACCGAGCGGATAATGTTCACCAGAATGGAACTCAACAGGTAGACGGCGCGGTTTTGCCAGAACAGATGCCTGTCGGTGACGAAAATCAGGAAACCGAGCGGCAGGCCGCCGACAATCGCCAGCACCGTTGAGATGCTGAGCATCTGGAATGTTTCGCCAAAGGCGAGGCTCAAATCAGCCAGTAAATCATCCACGGATCACCTCCACCTGCGCCGTCCGGCTGTGAATGTACGCCACGGCATCGCTGACTGCCTGCGGATTTTCCGCCGTCAGCTGCACCACTAAAATGCCCAACGCGCGCTCACCGATATACTCGATTTTGCCGTGCAGAATATTGACCGCCACGCCGAATTTCACCGCAGCGTCCGAAAGCACCGGCTGCTCGGCAGAGTCGCCAATAAACAGCACCTTCAGCAGCTGACCGGGAAGATGTTCATGCAGACGCGCGGGCAGCGTCAGGTTGAGAGTGTGCGACACCAGTTGCTGCGTAAACGGGTGCTGCGGATGGGCAAAAATATCGAACACCTCGCCCTCTTCTACCACTTTGCCCGCCGACATCACCGCCACGCGATCGCAGATAGTTTTGATGACATTCATCTCATGGGTGATCAGCACAATGGTGATCCCCATCTGCGCGTTAATCTCTTTAAGCAGCGCCAGAATGGTGGCAGAAGTTTCCAGATCCAGCGCGGAAGTCGGCTCATCGCAGAGCAGCACGTCCGGGTGGTTGGCGATGGCGCGCGCAATACCGACACGCTGCTTCTGCCCGCCGCTAAGCTGCACCGGGTAGCGATTCGCTTTATCGCTTAAGCCTACCAGTGCGAGGATCTCCGCCACGCGTGGCGCAATTTTACTCCGCTCCCACCCCGCAGCCTTCAGGCTGAAGGCGACGTTCTGCGCCACTGTGCGGGTGTGCATCAGGTTGAAGTGCTGGAAAATCATGCCAATGCGCTGGCGCGCCTTACGCAGCGTCACGCCCTCTAAATCAGAAATGGTGACGCCGTTAATATTGACTCGCCCTTCGCTTGGGCGTTGCAGAGCATTAAGCGTGCGCAGCAGGGTACTTTTTCCCGCGCCGCTGGTGCCAACAATACCGAAAATCTCTCCGGCAGCAATGCGCAGCGAGACCGCCTCGACGGCGCGCGTCGCGCCGCTGCCACCGCGCCCGGCCGGAAAATCGACGCAAACGTTATCTAGTTCAATCATGCCAACCTCAAACGGCAAAAAACAAAAGGCAGGCCGCAGCCTGCCCGATCACTCATCCGCTGTTATTGTTTATCCGCGCTCTGCATCCAGTCGGGTTTCTGGAAAGCGGCAAAGATATTTTTCGGATCGTCGATCACCGCGCGGTAAGCCGGGGATTTCACCGCCGTCACGATATCTTTCGCGAAGGGCTTGTCGGCATCTTCACTGCGCACAGCAATGATGTTTTTCAGGTTCTCGTCGAGCTTCTCCTGCTTGATCGCCGAAGCGAGATCCATCCCGGCGGCGACCGCAAAGTTGCCGTTTACCAGCGAGGCGGTGACGCCATCAAGCGTACGCGGCAGTTGCGCGGCTTCCAGCGGTTTAAACACCAGCCCTTTCGGGTTGCTGGCGATATCGCGCTCGGAGGCTTTGGTCGGATCGATAGCGTCTTTGATGGTAATCAGCCCCAGCGATTGCAGGAAGCGCAGCCCGCGCGCCAGGTTGGTAGGGTCGTTTGAGAGGGTGATGATGTCGCCCTTCTTCAGCTCATCGAGGCTTTTGATTTTGTGCGAGTAAAAACCCATCCCGGCTGTCGGCACGGCGATCAGCTTGCTGAGCTTGAGGCCTTTATCGGCGGTGAATTTATCGAAATAGAGGCTGTGCTGGAAGAGGTTGGCATCGATACTGCCGTTAGCCAGCGCCATGTTTGGCTGCACGTAATCGCTGAATTCGCGTACCACAACTTTATAGCCCTTCTCTTTCAACGAAGGGGCAATCGCCTGTTTAACCATATCGCCATACGGCCCCGGCGCGACGCCGAAAACGATGGTGTGTGGATCGCTATTGGCCTGCGCGAAAGGCAGACCGCAAACCAGAAGTAGTGCGCCAAAAAGCGCGCGTAAACCGAGACGAGGTCCCATACATTCTCCCTGATGGTAATGATGTGCTGTGTGACGCGGCGTGCAGTGCGTCGCGTTCAGTGTGCGCCTTGTCGATAAGGCCGGGGAATAAGATGGCACAAAGCCAGCGCAGCGGTAATTGAAAAAAATTCAACTTGTCAGGGTGAGAGAGGAGAAATGCCGGATGGCGGCGATGCCTTATCCGGCCTACGCTGGCACAGTTCCGTAGGCCTGATAAGCGAAGCGACATCAGGCATTTATGGCAACCGGGCACAATGCCAGACCGATTGCCGGATGGCGGCGATGCCTTATCCGGCCTACGCTGGTACATTTCCGTAGGCCTGATAAGCGAAGCGCCATCAGGCATTTATGGCAACCGGGCACAATGCCAGACCGATTGCCGGATGGCGGCGATGCCTTATCCGGCCTACGTTGGTACATTTCCGTAGGCCTGATAAGCAAAGCGCCATCAGGCATTGGTAGCGTGCTATGCGGCCTGCGCATCAGAGGCAGGCCGCACAGGTGTCGATTAGAAATCGTAACGCAGACGAACCAGGTTCATATCGCCCAGGTTGTCGGTGCTGGAGGTAAATACGTGTTCGTAATCAACACGGAAACCATAATCCAGCTGCACGGTTACACCCACGCCATTATCGATACGCTGATAATTACGGCCGTTGGCGAACTCCAGACGGTCACCCATCACGTACGGCTGAATGTATTTCACCGCGTACTGTGCGATCGGGAATTTATACCCGGCAAAGTACTCAACGCCCCACGCATCGCCCGCGAAGTAGTTATGCACATCCTTCTTCTTGGTCAGCATGAAGTTTTGATACCAGCCGCCGCCCAGAGAGAAGGTCCAGTTATCCGGGGTCCAGCTCAGCGCGGTGCCAAGGATGTTCTGATCGTAGGTTTTGCTGTCGCCGGTAGAAGGCTGACGCATATCCGCACGGGTGTAGTTCCACGCCGCGCCCCAGGTCAGATCGTCGGTCAGGTGATAATCGAGACCCAGTGAACCGCCGCTTTTACGTTTGTAACGGTTGCCGTCGGTCGCCAGGTAATCATCGCTGAACAGGTAAGAAGCATAAATATCCGCGTCACCAACGGCTTTCTTATATTTCAGCATTTTGCGTGAACGATAAGAGCCGTCGTAATCGCCTTTGATGCCGTTACCCGGTGCCTGCGCCAGCATGTCGTAGTCCCAGATATCGGTTTTCGCGCCGACCACATCGTAATAAACGCTGTTCTGCTGACCGAAGGTTAAGGTGCCCCAGGTCTGGCTTTTCAGACCGGTGTAGAGCATACGGCGCGTGGTGTTGTGCGCGGTTTCCGCGTAGTGGTTATCCCAGTCGAACAATTTCGGGATATCAACGCCCAGCTCGTAGTAGCTGACCCAACTGATGTCATCGAACAGGTAGTAATCCGCTGCGAAACGGAAGCGGGAGCCGCCGTCAAAACCGTTACGTTTATAGGCGTATTTGCCATCGTTACCGGTCATATTCTGGAACTGCGGACGAATCGATCCGCCGACGGTGAAGTTCAGGCGGCTAAGGGGATCGCCCGCCTGCGGGTTTTGTTTCAGAACAGTAATTTCTGCTTGTGCTGTGAAAGACGCCAACGCCACTGCTGCGCCAATGGCTGTCGCCAGGGCGCTTATTTTTATTTTCATTGTTTTTCCTTGGGAATAGATACAACTAACTGTTAATTAGCGCGCGCATCATAGCTTTTATAAGATTCTGGTGGGCGAAGTTTTTTTAATGTTTTGTGCTACTAAACAACTATCGTTTAATTGTTTACACGCTGAAACAGAGCGACACCGATTGAATTATCGGTGCCGCTTTTTCAGGCAGGATTAGCCACTAAATTGACGAAACAGCGCCTTACCCTTTAACAAACGGCTACCTAACCAGCCGCCGCACAGGGAGAGCAGTAGCGCGCCGCAGAGCGGCAGCGTGATCCACAGCCGCCAGTCGGGCTGCCACGGGAAATCAAACACGCGGGTTTGCAGCAGCGCCAGCGCCGTTTCCGCGCCGATGGCGGCGACCAGCCCGGAGACCAGCCCCAGCAGCGCAAACTCACACCACAAGGTAGTGCGCAGCAGCCGTTTGCCCGCTCCCAGCGTGCGGTAGACCACCAGCTCCTGGTGACGCTGACGCATACCGACCTGCACCTGCGCCAGCAGCAGTAACACGCCGCAGGCGGTAACCAGCACCACCATCACTTCCAGCGCCCGGCTCACCTGCTCCAGCACCTGGCCGACCTGTTTTAAAATCGCGCCAATATCGAGCAGGCTGATGGTCGGAAAGGCGCGGTTAAGCTGCGTTAACATACCGTTGTTCCCCTCCAGCCGGAAGCTGGTGAGCCAGCTCTGCGGCTGCCCGTCGAGCGCACCCGGCGGGAAGATAAAGAAGAAGTTGGGCCGCAGGCTCTCCCAGTCCACCTTGCGCAGGCTGGAGATTTTTGCGCTGAACGCCTGCGTATCGCCGGTAAAAGTCACCGTGTCGCCCAGCTTCAGACCAAGCCGCTCGGCAAGCCCCTCCTCCACCGAGACTTCACCCGCTTTCGGCGGCCAGTTGCCTGCGGTCAGCGGGTTGTGATCCGGCCGCTGCTGCTGCCAGGTGAGGTTAAGTTCGCGGTTCAGCGCCTCGTCGGCGTTGCCCTCCGTCGACTGGCCGTTAATCTGCGTCATTCTCGCCCGCACAATCGGGTAGAACGCCGCCGGGATCACCTGATGCTCAGCAAGGAAGGTTTTCAGCGGCGCAATCTGCTCCGGGGCGATATTAATCAGAAAGTAGTTCGGGCTTTCGGCCGGTAACTGCTGCTGCCAGCGGTCAAGCAGGTCGCCGCGCAGCACCAGCAGCATCGCCAGCAACATAAACGAGAGGGAGAAAGCCGACAGCTGGCTCAGGGTCGACCACGGCTGGCGCAGCAGACGATTCACCGCCAGACGCAGCGGCAGCGCTTTCAGAGTCAGGCGCTTCAGCACATTAAGCAGCAGCCAGCCGACCACGCCGCAGAGCAGTGCCAGCACTACCGCTCCCGCCAGCACCGCCCACAGCAACATGCTGCCGCCCATCAGCCAGGCGAGCAGGAGCACGGTGATAATCGCTACCGCCGGAAGATAGATCTTAAGCGGCCAGACATTCGCCACCGCGTCGCGGCGCAGCACCCGCAGCGGCTGCGTCGCCAGCAGCAGACGATAGGGACGCAGCCCCACCAGCAGCGAGATCACCACGATTGCACCGATGGCCCATAGCCACGGCCAGTAGCTTGCGGGCGGCAGCGCAGCGGGCAACACCGGTTTGAGAAGGAGCATCAGCACCTTTTCAAACAGCAGCCCCAGCGCGCCGCCGGTGATCACCGCCAGCCCAAGCAGCAGCGCCCACTGGCCAACAATCAGCTTTTGCAGCTGCGCGCGACCGGCACCGAGGGTTTTCAGAATCGCCACCAGATCGTAGCGGCTGCGGCAGTAGTGGCTCATCGCCACCGCGACGGCGGCGACCGCCAGCAGCAGCGTCAGCAGCGCCGATAGCAGCAAGAACTGCTGCGAACGCTGTAAGGATTTACCCAGCGCGCCGTCATCCTGCTCCAGCCCATACCAGCGCTGATCCGCGCCAAGCTGCGGCAGCAGCCACGTCTCATACTTCTCTAACTGCGCGGGCGTACCGGCAAACTTCACCCGCCAGCTGACGCGGCTGCCCGGCAAGACAGCGCCGGTTTTTGCCACATCAGCGCTGTTCATCAGCAGGCGCGGTGCCATCTGGAAGGGGTTAAAGCCGGAATCGGGCTCCTGCGTCACTTCGCCAGCGATGCGCAGCGTGGCATCGCCCACCTCAATCGTGTCGCCCGGTTTCACATTCAGCAGTGCCATCAGACGCGGAGCGAGCAGCGCCGTGCCCGGCTGCGGTTTCAGCCCGGCGGGCTGCGTCTCCAGCTCGCCATAGAGCGGGTAGCGATTATCCACCGCTTTAACACTCGCCAGCTGCGGCGTATCGCCAGCAAACGTCATGGTGCTGAAGCTCACCTGCTCACTCACTTGCAGACCGCTTTTACGCGCCTCCTCCAGCCAGCCAGGCGGAATTTCACGCGAGCTGCGCAGGGCGCGGTCGCCGGCCATAAAATCCCGGCTCTGCTGGCTTAAGCCCTTCTCCATGCGATCGCCGATAGTGCCGAGCGCCAGCACGCAGGCCACCGCGAGGCTCAGCGCCATCCAGACAATCAGCAGCGACGGCGAGCGCCATTCGCGCCAGAACCAGCGGGCAATCATGCTTCCTCCCGCAGTTCGCCGTTGACCAGCCGCAGACGTCTGTCGCAGCGCGCCGCCAGTTGCGCATCATGGGTCACCAGCAGCAGCGTGGTGCCGTAGTGTTGGTTCATTGAGAAGAGCAGGTCAGCGATTTTGTCGCCCGTTTGCCGATCGAGATTGCCGGTCGGCTCATCGGCGAAGAGCACAGCCGGACGACCATTAAAGGCGCGGGCCAGCGCCACGCGCTGCTGCTCGCCGCCGGAAAGTTGTGCCGGGAGATGATCGAGGCGTTTGCCCAGCCCCAACTCGTCGAGCAACGCTTTGGCGCTGCTGCGGCTTTCGCTACTCTTTTCACCGCGCAACAGCGCAGGCAGTTCCACGTTTTCCAGCGCGTTAAGGGTCGGGATCAGCATGAAGGATTGAAAAACAAACCCGACATTTTGCGCACGTAACTGCGCGCGCGCCTCTTCGTCCATTTTGTGTAACGGTTTGCCGAGCAGATGCACTTCGCCGCTGCTGCCATCATCCAGCCCGGCGAGAATGGCGAGCAGCGTCGACTTCCCGGAACCGGACTCGCCAATCAGCGCGATGGTTTCAGCTGGTTTGACAACCAGCTCAACTCCGGTAAGGATTGAAAGCTCCTGCTCCCCCTGACCGACGGACTTCTTAAGATGATGAACTTCAACAATGTTTTCCGCTGGCATTTGCCCTTCCTGTTTTTGCTTTTGTTAACCTTTCGCGCCGCGGCGGCGGACACGCTATTGATTCTTGGTGACAGCCTGAGTGCGGGCTATCGGATGGCGGCAACGGCGGCCTGGCCTGCGCTGCTCAATAACAAGTGGCAGCAACAGCCTGTGGTGGTGAATGCCAGCATCAGCGGCGACACCTCGCAGCAGGGCCTGGCGCGCCTGCCCGCGCTGTTAAAAGAGCATAAACCGCGCTGGGTGCTGGTCGAACTCGGCGGCAATGACGGCCTGCGCGGTTTTCCGCCGCAGCAAACGGAACAGACGCTGCGCCAGATTATCCAGACGGTAAAGAGCGCCGATGCGAAGCCGCTGCTGATGCAAATACGGCTGCCCGCCAACTACGGTCGTCGTTATACTGAGGCCTTTGGTGCCATTTACCCGAAGCTTTCCAGCGAGCTGGATGTTCCTCTGCTGCCCTTTTTTATGGAAGAAGTCTATCTGAAACCGCAGTGGATGCAGGATGATGGTATTCACCCCAATCGCGATGCCCAGCCGTTTATTGCCGACTGGATGGCCACGCGACTGGCTCCTTTAGTTAATCACGCCTCCTGAATATTCAGGCGCGTCCCCAGGTAAAGTTATGCAAAAAACGGTCTTAATAACAGGATGTTCCAGCGGTATTGGTCTGGAGAGTGCGCGCGAGCTAAAGCGTCAGGGGTTTCGTGTGCTGGCGGCCTGCCGTAAAACCGACGATGTGGCACGCATGGAGCAAGAGGGATTCACCGGCGTGTTGCTCGATCTTGATGACGCGGCGAGCGTGGATCGCGCAGCGGATGAAGTGATCGCCCTGACCGGTAACCGCCTCTATGGCCTCTTCAATAACGCCGGTTACGGCGTGTATGGATCCCTTGACTCCATCAGCCGTGAACAGCTGGAGCAGCAGTTTTCCAGCAACTTTTTTGGCACTCATCAGCTCACGCTGCGTCTGCTTCCGGCCATGCTGCCGCACGGCGAAGGGCGCATTGTGATGACCTCATCGGTGATGGGCCTGATCTCCACGCCCGGTCGCGGTGCTTATGCCGCAAGTAAATATGCGCTGGAAGCCTGGTCCGATGCGCTGCGCATGGAGCTGCGCCACACCGGTATTAAAGTGAGCCTGATTGAGCCTGGCCCCATCCGCACGCGTTTTACCGATAACGTCAACCAGACGCAGCGCGATAAACCGGTAGAAAACCCCGGCATCGCCGCGCGCTTTACCCTCGGCCCGGAGGCGGTGGTCGCCAAAGTGCGCCATGCTTTTGAGAGTAAACATCCGAAATTACGCTACCCCGTCACGCTGGTGACCTGGGCGGTTAGCCTGCTGAAACGTCTACTGCCAGCGAGCATGATGGATAAAATTTTGCACGGATGAGTTGAAGGCGCGTGTCGCGTCCCCATCTCATTCTTACTTGTTTAAACAGAGAAATTGCCATGTCCGTACAGAATATCGTCAATATTACCGAAGCGAACCTGCAACAGGTGCTGGAACAGTCCGTTGCGACCCCGGTGCTGTTCTATTTCTGGTCCGAGCGCAGCCAACACTGTCTGCAATTGACACCGGTCCTGGAAACGCTGGCCGCGCAGTACAACGGGCAGTTTATTCTGGCGAAAGTGGATTGCGATGCCGAGCAGATGGTCGCTTCGCAGTTTGGCCTGCGCGCCATTCCAACGGTCTATCTCTTCCAGAACGGTCAGCCGGTCGATGGTTTCCAGGGCCCGCAGCCGGAAGAGGCGATCCGCGCCCTGCTCGACAAAGTGCTGCCGCGTGAAGAAGAACTAAAAGCGCAGCAGGCGATGGAATTGATGCAGGCAGGCAACCACGCTGAGGCGCTGCCGCTGCTGAAAGAGGCGTGGCAGCTCTCTAACCAGCAGAGCGAAATCGGCTTCCTGCTGGCGGAAACGCTGATTGTGTTAAACCGCGCCGACGAAGCGGAAGCGGTGCTGAAAGTGGTGCCGTTGCAGGATCAGGACACCCGTTACCAGGGGCTGATCGCGCAGATCGACCTGCTGCGCAAAGCGGCCGATACGCCGGAAATCCAGCAACTGCAACAGCAGGTTGCCGATAACCCGGAGGATGCGGCGCTGGCAACCCAACTGGCGTTGCAGCTGCATCAGGTTGGGCGTAATGAAGAGGCGCTGGAGCTGCTGTTTAACCACTTGCGTAAAGATCTTGGCGCGGCGAACGGCGACGCGCGCAAAACGCTGCAAGAGATCCTCGCCGCGCTCGGCACCGGCGACGCGCTGGCGTCGAAATACCGTCGTCAGCTCTACTCGCTGCTTTACTGATCACCCTGCCAAATTTGGCGATCGGGCTGCTTTCGTCGCCAATTCGGGCTAAGATGGCATCAAATTAAACAGGAGGTTTTTTTTGATGCCAATCGTCATTATCGTTCTTATCGTCGTCGCGCTGGTTATTGTCTTTTCCGGTGTAAAAATTGTCCCCCAGGGCTTCCAGTGGACCGTGGAACGCTTTGGCCGCTTTACCCGCACACTGCAACCGGGTCTAAGCCTTGTCGTGCCGTTTATGGATCGCATTGGTCGTAAGATCAATATGATGGAGCAGGTGCTCGACATCCCTTCCCAGGAGATCATCTCCAAAGATAACGCCAACGTCACCATTGACGCCGTCTGCTTTATTCAGGTTATCGACGCGCCGCGCGCCGCCTATGAGGTGAGCAATCTGGAGCTGGCGATCGTCAACCTGACCATGACCAACATCCGTACCGTACTCGGCTCGATGGAGCTGGATGAGATGCTCTCCCAGCGTGACAGCATCAACACCCGCCTGCTGCACATTGTCGATGAAGCCACAAACCCGTGGGGCATCAAAGTAACGCGTATTGAGATCCGCGATGTGCGCCCGCCAGCGGAGCTGGTCTCCTCAATGAACGCGCAGATGAAAGCGGAACGTACTAAACGCGCTTACATCCTTGAAGCCGAAGGGATCCGCCAGGCGGAGATCCTGAAAGCCGAAGGGGATAAGCAGTCGCAGATCCTGAAAGCAGAAGGTGAACGTCAGTCTGCCTTCCTGCAGGCAGAAGCGCGTGAGCGTTCGGCGGAAGCGGAAGCCCGCGCCACGCAGATGGTTTCTGAAGCGATCGCCTCCGGCGATATCCAGGCGGTGAACTACTTTGTGGCGCAGAAATATACCGAAGCGCTGCAGCAGATTGGCTCCGCCAACAACAGCAAAGTGGTGATGATGCCGCTGGATGCCAGCAGCCTGCTGGGTGCCATTGGCGGTATTGCAGAGCTGGTGAAAGATAGCGCCAACGAGCGTAAAAAATGATCGCCGAACTGCTGCTTGAACATACCTACCTCGCCTGGCTAACGCTGGGTGGGCTGCTGCTCGCCGCCGAAATGCTCGGCGGCAACGGCTATCTGTTATGGAGCGGCATTGCGGCCGTCGCCACCGGTTTGCTGGCGTGGGTCATCCCGTTTAGCTGGGAGTGGCAGGGGGTGCTGTTTGCCCTGCTGACGCTGCTGGCCGCCTGGCTCTGGTGGCTGTGGTTGTCAAAACGCGTAAAACAGCAAAACCCCGCCGACGCCTCGCTCAACCTGCGCGGGCAACAGCTGCTCGGTCGCCGTTTCACGCTGGATAATGCGCTGGTCAACAGTCGCGGACATATGCGCGTGGGCGACAGCTCATGGCCGGTCTGCGCCGATACCGATCTCGCCGCCGGTACGCGCGTCGAGGTCATCGCCATTGAAGGTATTACGCTGCGTATCACTCCCGTAAGCGACTAACTTAACCCAAGGATCCCGGCTATGGGCCCGCAAAAACAGCTCGCGCTGGGCATCCTGCTCGCGCTTGGCGCCAGCGCATCCGCGCTGGCCTCTTCCGATATTGATGATTGCACATGGGGCAGCCCCGGCTGCTACCTCTCTACGCCGCCGGTTATCGCCATCCACACCGATACCCGCGACAACCTGCTGCGCCTGCTGGGCGACAGCAAAGGCCTCTATCCGCTGCGCCAGCCGATGCCAGCAGATGTTACCCGCAGCCGCAACGTCTACTTCGGTGTGCATCACGATGACGCGCCGCCTGCTGCCGCGACAGAAGCCTCAACGCTTGCCGCCACGCTGCGCCAGCAGATGAATGCGCTGGGCGTCGCGAGCGACAACACGCTGCCGCCCGCCCTGCTGCGCCTGATTGCCGACGGCAATGACGCAGCGGTTGATGACGCGGGCAGCGACGGTGAAACCCGTTTTGTTTCACAAAATAACGAGACGCTTTCAGCCTTCTTCGCCGCCCTGCTTGAGGATAAATCCCTGAACGCGCCGCAGCGCCAGGCGCTGGCGACCGCGCGCATCGCGGCTAATGAATCTTCGCAGAGTATAGAGGCGATCAGCACCCTCTCCTTCCCGGAGAATTCAGCGGCGGCGGGTTTTCGCACCTATCTTCAGGCCGCTAACAGCTTCTATGCCGGTGATTATGCCGCCGCCGAACCGCTTTTCACTTCGCTGACAAAGAGCACGCAGCCGTGGCTTGCCGAGACGGCGAGTTACATGCTGATGCGCAATGCGCTCAACGCCAGCAGCGAAAATGCCAACGGCGAGTATGGCGACTTTGACGTTGCGAAAATTGATAAGCCCCACGCTGAGCAGGCGCGAAGCGCGGCGGAGAGTTACCTCAAGCAGTGGCCGCAGGGGCGCTATGCCGCCTCGGCGCAGGGGATGCTGCGCCGCATCGACTGGTATCTTCAGCAGTGGGACAGCCTCGCAGTGCGTTATGAAAACGCGCTCTCAGCCGCCACCAGCGGCGATGCGCTGGTTACGCTGATCAATGAGAGCGACAACAAGCTGCTGAGTAAGGATGTTAGCTGGGGAGGCGATGCGTTTGTCAGCGCGCCGAATGCTTCGCTGATGACCTTTATTGCCGCCCTGCGCTGGATGCGCGAATCGCCCTGCCGGGAAAATATGCCCTGTATCGATAAGGCCTGGCTTGAGAGCCATAAAGCGGAGTTCGACAACAACCAGCACAGCGCGCTGTGGAACTATCTTCGTCTGCAACTGGCTTACAGCTCGCAGGATTACGCCACGGTGGTCAGCGGTATCACCCCGGCAAAAGCGCTGGCGGAGCATGACGTTCTCGCCTTTAGCGAACAGGTGCTGTATGGCGATGCGCTGATGGCGCAAAAAGCCTGGCCCGAGGCGCAAAGCCACTGGCTGCGCCTGCTCGATTTAAGCCGTGACGTCGAACAGCAGCAGTTGTTGCAGGCCAAACTGGCGGCCACGCTGGTGGCGAGTGAGAAGGTCGATGAGATTTTCGCAGCGAAGAGCCGGGTCACTAACCTGCGCTTTCGCTCGCTGGTGCTGAAAACCAAAGCCTCGCGCCCGCTGCTGCTCGCGCAGGCACAAAACGGGCCGAACAGCGAAGAGCGCACGATCGCCCTGCATACGTTGCTGATGCGCGATTTGACCGCCGGAAACTACGCCGACTGGTTACAGGATAAAAAGCTGATCGCCGCCATTACGCCGCCGGTAAAAGATGAGGCGTTCTCGGATGTCGATCTCAACGTCTTTAACTGGCAAGGCAGCGATGAGGCGAGCCGCTACACCTGTGCCGCGCTGGAGAAGACCGTCACTACGCTGAGCAAAACGCCAACGGATGGCCATGCGCTGAACTGCCTCGGCGAATTCTTCCGCACCACGCAGGCGAGGGTCTCGCTGGGCGCCGATCGCGGTGGCAATGATGCCCTTGACGATGCCACCTCCATGAAAGCATTGCCCGGCGTGCCGCAGCGGCTGGTCGCCTATCAGCAGGTGATCAATAACCCGAAAGCGGAGCCGGAAGATAAGAGTTATGCCCTCTACCGCGCGGTGATGTGTTATGCCCCCTCGGGCTATAACGATTGCGGCGGCGAAGATGTGGAGAAATCGGTGCGCAAAGCCTGGTTCCAGCAACTGAAGAGCCGTTACCCCGGAAGCATATGGGCCAACGAACTGCGCTACTACTGGTAATCGCGCTTGCTGCCCTGCTCGCTTCATTAAGCCCGGCGAAGGGGCAGGAGCAGGCGTTCTGGCTCTGGTCCGGCGTGCGCCCCGGCGAAGCGTTGCGCCAGGCCGATGTGGTCTATCTCCATCAGGGTGAAGTGGTGATCCACGGCGGTAAAACGGTGTTTGAGCGCAAAGGGCTGCCCGTTAACCGGCTGGTCTTTCCGCGCATCTGGTTGACGGTGCGCTTTGCCACTCTCGACGTGCCGGATACGCTGCTGCTGCGCCTCAACAGCCTGCTGGCGCGCTGGCAGGCGGCGGGAAACGAAGTCGTTGGCCTGCAGATCGATTTCGATGCCGCTACCTGGCGGCTCGATGAGTACGCCCGCTTTCTGCAACGGCTGCGGCATACGCTGCCCGCGCACTATGCGCTGGGGGTAACCGGGCTGCTGGACTGGGCGAAAACCGGCAGCGTGGCCACGCTGAATGCCCTGCCGGTGGATGAACTGGTAGTGCAGAGCTATCAGGGACGCCGTACGGTGGCGAACTTTACCGATTACCTGCCTGCGCTCGCCGGTCTGCGCATTCCGTTTAAACTGGGCGTCGTGGCGGGCGGGATGTGCGATGAGCGCGAGATAGCGAGGCTTGCCGCTTCACGCTGGTATCGCGGCACGGTGACCTTTCTGCTTAACCCTTTGCCTGGCGATGACAGCAGCCGGAAAGGTTGTCCATAATCGGGCAGTCGGCACCCTCGTCGCCGGGGCAGGCTTCTGCCAGCGTCAACAGCTGGGTGCGCATCGCCTGCAATTCGCTGATATGGCGCTCGATCTCGGCCACTTTCTGTAACGTGCGGGCTTTCACATCGGCGCTGTGACGGGCGGGATCGTTAAACAGATTCACCAGCTCGCCGCACTCTTCGAGATTAAATCCCACCTGACGCGCCTGGCGCAGCAGCGTCAGCTCATTGAGATGCTGCTGGTTGTAGCTGCGATAGCCGTTTTCCCCGCGCAAAGGCGGCGTCACCAGCCCCTTCTGCTCATAAAAACGGATCGCTTTACTGGTTAAACCGGTCTTTTTTGCCACATCGCTGATATTCATCATCTTCCCCATCATTCGTCCGGACGCAGAAGGCGGCAAATAGTGCGACGCCTGTTATATGACCGGGAAATAATATTAATCCTTACCCTATCGCAAAACAAATATATGCATGTGGTAAATATTTTTATTTGCCGACCTGCCGCTTCGCTATACCATAGCGCGGGATTTTCAAATAATGATAAAAGTTCGACACACAGGAGTTGTTTATGAGTGATATGGCTTTTTGCCGCGGTTGCGGAAAGGAGATACATAAAGAAGCGGTTGCATGTCCGGGCTGCGGCGCGCCGCAGAGCACCGCTGGCAAGAAAAGCCGCATCTCCGCTGCGCTGTTCGCCTTCTTCCTTGGCGGCTTCGGCGCGCACAAATTCTATTTAGGTAAACCGGGACAGGGCATTCTTTATCTGCTGTTCTTCTGGACCTGTATTCCGGCAATCATCTCCTTTATCGAATTTATTATTTACCTGTGCAATTCCGACGAAGAATTCGCGCGTAAATATGGCTGAGTATTAACCGCCAAATGATGCCAGACCCCGCTCAACGCGGGGTTTGTTATTTCTGGCGGCGGTTTTTGCCGTGTGAGCTATTTTGTGCCGACCTGAACTTGACCTTCCCCTCGCGGGAAGGTTTAAGCTTGTTACGTGTTATCAAAAGCCACATCCCTGAGGAGATTGCGTATGTCTCAAACCATAGAGCTAAACCTGGATGGCCTCTCCTGCGGCCATTGCGTTAAACGTGTAAAAGAGAGCCTGGAAAAACGCCCCGACGTTGAGGCGGCCGATGTCACCATCGAGCATGCCCAGGTGACGGGCAGCGCCAGCGCCGAAGCGCTTATCGCGACGATTGAAGAGGCCGGATACGGCGCGAGCGTCAGCCACCCAAAGGCTAAACCGCTGGCAGAGTCATCACTCCCGTCGGAAGCACTGACAGCGGCCACTCCAGAGCTTCCGGCAGCACACGATCTTGATGACAGCCAGCAGCTGTTGATCAACGGCATGAGCTGCGCCAGCTGTGTCTCCCGGGTACAAAAAGCCTTACAGGCAGTTCCGGGCGTCACGCAGGCACGGGTAAACCTGGCGGAGCGCACTGCGCTGGTGATGGGCAGCGCGCCCGCCGCAGAATTAGTCAGCGCCGTCGAGCAGGCGGGCTACGGCGCGGAAGCGATTGAAGATGATATTAAGCGGCGTGAGCGCCAGCAGGAGACGGCGCTCGCCACCCTGAAGCGCTTTCGCTGGCAGGCGATTGTCGCCCTGCTGGTCGGCGTGCCGATCATGCTGTGGGGGATGATCGGCGACAATATGATGGTTACTGAGGCCAACCGCTCGCTGTGGCTCGGCATTGGCGTGCTCACGCTGGCAGTGATGGTGTTTGCCGGTGGGCACTTCTACACCAGCGCATGGAAAAGCCTGCGTAACGGCACCGCGACGATGGACACGCTGGTTGCCCTTGGTACCGGCGCGGCCTGGCTCTACTCGATGAGCGTCAATATCTGGCCGCAGTGGTTTCCGATGGAAGCCCGCCACCTCTATTACGAAGCCAGCGCGATGATTATCGGTCTGATTAACCTCGGCCATATGCTGGAAGCGCGCGCCCGCCAGCGCTCATCAAAAGCGCTGGAGCGCCTGCTCGATTTAACCCCGCCAACGGCGCGGGTGGTCACGCCTGAGGGCGAAAAAAACCTCCCGCTGGCCGAAGTGCAGCCGGGCATGACGCTGCGCCTGACCACCGGCGATCGCGTACCGGTGGATGGCGAGATCCGCGACGGCGAGGGGTGGTTTGATGAAGCAATGCTGACCGGCGAGCCAGTGCCGCAGCAAAAAGGCGCGGGCGAGACGATCCACGCTGGCACCGTGGTGCAGGATGGCAGCGTCCTGTTTACCGCCAGCGCCGTGGGCAGCCACACCACGCTGTCGCGCATTATCCGCATGGTGCGCCAGGCACAGAGCAGTAAACCGGAGATCGGCCAGCTCGCTGACCGTATTTCAGCGGTGTTCGTTCCGGTGGTCGTCGCCATCGCCCTGCTGAGCGGCGCCATCTGGTACCTCTTCGGCCCGGCACCGCAGATTGTCTATACGCTGGTGATCGCCACCACGGTGCTGATTATCGCCTGCCCCTGCGCCCTCGGGCTGGCGACGCCGATGTCGATTATCTCCGGCGTCGGGCGTGCGGCAGAGTTTGGCGTGCTGGTACGCGATGCCGATGCGCTGCAACGCGCCAGCACCCTTGATACGCTGGTGTTTGATAAAACCGGCACCCTGACGCGCGGCAAACCGGAAGTGGTGAGCATCACCGCGCTGGAGGGGGATGAAACGAGCGCCCTGCGCCTCGCGGCAGCGCTTGAGCAAGGTTCCAGCCACCCGCTGGCGCACGCGATTGTGGAAAAAGCCGCAAGCGATGCGCTGGCGGAAGTGAAGCAGTTCCGCACCCTGCGCGGGCTGGGGGTCAGCGGCGAGATTGACGGGCAGCGCGTGCTACTCGGCAACCAGGCGCTGCTGGCGGAACAGCAGATCGATACGCGCGCGCTGGATGAGGAGATTGCCGCCCAGGCCAGCCGTGGCGCGACGCCAGTGCTGCTGGCGGTAGAGGGCAAAGCGCGGGCGCTGTTCGCCATTCGCGATCCGCTGCGTGACGACAGCGTGCAGGCACTGCAACGCCTGCACCGCGCCGGTTACCGGCTGGTGATGCTGACCGGCGATAACCCGACCACCGCAAACGCCATTGCCAAAGAGGCGGGCATTGATGAGGTGATTGCCGGAGTGCTGCCGGATGGCAAAGCCGAGGCGATCAAACAGCTCCAGCAGCAGGGCCGCCAGGTGGCGATGATTGGTGATGGCATCAACGATGCTCCGGCGCTGGCGCAGGCCGATGTCGGTATTGCGATGGGCGGCGGCAGCGACGTGGCGATTGAAACGGCGGCCATTACGCTGATGCGCCATAGCCTGATGGGTGTGGCCGATGCGCTGGCGATTGCCAACGCCACGCTGCGCAATATGAAGCAGAACCTGCTCGGGGCGTTTATTTATAACTCCCTTGGCATCCCGATTGCCGCCGGGATTCTCTGGCCGCTCACCGGCACACTGCTCAACCCGGTGGTAGCCGGAGCGGCGATGGCGCTCTCCTCGATTACCGTAGTCAGTAACGCCAACCGGCTGCTGCGCTTTACTCCGCGCGACTAAGCCCCCCGCCCCGCCGCCACCTGCGGCGGGGTTTACACCCTCCCGCTTCGCGCGTTAGCATGCCTTTTTACTCTCAGGAAGCGCGTATGAGCCTGTTTCAACGATTGAAAGCTTTTCTTCTCGCGCTTCGTCAGCGCCGCTACCCCTGGCCCGCATTAGACGTTGAGTTGCCCGGCGACCGGCACCTTCACCTGGTCGGCAGCATTCATATGGGCACCCACGGCATGGCGCCGCTGCCCGCCGCGCTGCTGCAAAAGGTGCGCGAGGCCGATGCGCTGATTGTCGAGGCGGATATCGCCGGTTCCGACTCGCCGTTTGCTAACCTTCCTGACGCCGACCCGCTCGACACCCGCCTCAGCCCGGCGCTGCTCGCTTCGTTAGAGAGCACGCTGGAGAGCCTGTCGTTAAGCCGTGCGGCATTTGAGACGCGCCCGGCCTGGCACATCGCGCTGGTGTTACAAGCAACGCAGGCGCAGCGGCTCGGGCTGCGGTCCGATTACGGCATCGACTACCAGCTTTTACAAGCAGCGCAGCGTTTTAATGTGGCGATCATGGAGCTGGAGGGCACCACCAGCCAGCTCGATATTTTGCGCCAGCTGCCGGACGAGGGTAGCGAACTGTTGCAGGACACCCTCACCCACTGGCATGAGAATGCGCGCCTGTTACAGGTAATGATGAGCTGGTGGCTGGAAAGCCCGCCGCGCGACGAAAACCTCAGTCTGCCCTCAACCTTTAGCCAGCCGCTGCACGATGTGCTGATGCATCAGCGTAACCGCGCATGGTGCGACTATCTGTTCCGCCTGCCGCCGGGGCGCTATGTGGTGGCCGCAGGCGCGCTGCATCTCTATGGCGACGGCAATCTTCCCTCGCTGTTAGCGGAAAAAATGGCCCATTAGCGCAAGATGCTACTATTTTCCCGGGTGGGTGCAGGCGTATGCTTACGGCGTGAAAACGCTTGATAAGAAGGATTATTATGACGCCCGCCGTAAAGTTACTGGAAAAAAATGGCATCGCTTTTCAACTCCACAGCTACGATCATGACCCTAACGAGACCAACTTCGGCGATGAAGTGGTGCGCAAGCTGGGGCTGGATGCCGACAGGGTTTATAAAACGTTGCTGGTAGCGGTCAACGGCGATATGAAGCAGCTGGCCGTGGCGGTGACGCCGGTGGCCGGGATGCTCGATTTGAAGAAGGTTGCTAAAGCGCTGGGCGCGAAAAAAGTCGATATGGCGGATCCGATGGTAGCGCAGCGCACCACCGGCTATCTGGTGGGCGGCATCAGCCCGCTCGGGCAGAAAAAACGCCTGCCGACGCTGATCGATGCGCCCGCACAAACCTTCGACACCATCTATATCTCCGGCGGTAAGCGCGGGCTGGATATTGAACTGGCGGCGAGCGATCTGGCGAAACTGCTGGGTGCGCAATTTGCCGATATCGCCCGCCGCGAGTGAGGCGTTACTGCCAGCTCACTTCGCCTTTCGGTTCGTAAGCATTCACATCCAGCGGTGAGTTGTTCTGGATGAACTCTTTCAGCACTTCAGCATCGATAAAGCCGGTGTTCACATATCCGGCTTTATCATCCAGCCGCGGATAACCATCACCGCCAGTGGCGTTGAAGCTCAGGGTCGCCAGACGGTAGCTTTTCGCCGCATCCAGCGGTTCGCCTTTGATCTTCACGTCGCTCAGTTGACCGCCTTTCGCCACAAAACTGACGTTGGCAAACTGCGGATAGGCGCCGGAATCGGGCTTCATCTGCGCCACGGCTGTCAGGTAATCCAGCAGCTCTTTACCACTGAGATTAACGTAGGCGACGGTGTTGCCGAAGGGCTGCACTTTCAGCACATCTTTATAGGTGATATCGCCCGCTTCAATGCTGTCGCGAACGCCACCACCGCTCATCACCGCCAGATCCGCGCCGGTGCGCGCCATCTGCGCCGCGAGAAGGACCCGCGCCAGGTTGGTCTGCACAAAGCGCACTTTGCTGCGATCCCCTTCAAGACGGCCAGTGGTGCTGCCAATCTTCACGCCCAGCTGCGCTTTGCCTTTGTTCTGGAACGGCGTCAGCAGCGAGAGCATCTGCGCGTTTTCGGCAATTTCCGGCGTGTAGAGCACGCGTTCGCTCTTGCCGTTGTCGTAGGTCACTTTCTTCTTCAGGTTGACCGGAATGAGCTGGTAGCGCACCAGTTTCATCTCGCCGTTACGGAACTGGAAATCCGCGCGACCAACGTATTTACCCCACTCATGGGCCTGCACAATCCAGGTGCCGTTTTGCTGATCCGGTGCGCACGGTGTGCCGGGCACATAATCGGCCTGCTTTTTATTCTCCGAGGCCATGCAGACCGGATCCTGTGAATGACCGCCCACAATCAGCGCCAGCGCCCCTTTCGGCAGGCTGCGCGCCATTTCGACGTCGCCCGGCGCGTTGGAACCATGCTCGCCGTTGTCGTAATGACCCATATGGGTGGTGGCGATAATCACATCGGGTTTTTCATTTTGATTCAGTTCATCAATGACCAGCTTCGCTTCGACGGCCGGTTGGCGGAACTCGATATCAGTGAAGTACTCCGGGTTGCCGATTTTGGCCGTGTCGTCGGTGGTCAGGCCGATAACGGCAATTTTCAGCCCTTGACGGTTGAAGATCATCCACGGCTTAAAGAGGCGCTGATTGGTGCTCTTCTGGTAGATATTGGCGGAGAGGAAGGGGAACTTCGCCCACTTCTCCTGCTGGCGCAGGACGCTCATCGGGTTATCGAACTCGTGGTTGCCGACCGCCATTGCGTCATAACCGATAAGGTTCATGCCGCGGAAATCGGGCTCGGCATCCTGCAAATCGGACTCCGGTACGCCGGTATTGATGTCACCGCCTGAAAGCAGCAGCACGCTGCCGCCCTGCGCCGCCACCTCTTTGCGAATACCGTCCACCAGCGTCTTCTGCGCCGAGAGGCCATATTCGCCATACTCGCTGCGCCAGAAGTGACCGTGGTGGTCGTTCGTGTGCAGGATGGTGATGTTATAGGTTTTATCCTGCTCGTAAGCCTGCGCCGGCAGGCTTAATGCGCCCAGCGCCGCCAGCAGGCTCACCGTAATGCTCTTCTTTAACACGCTCATGCTTCTCTCCCTGACCCCATTGGTGAAAGGAGAAAATACAGCGCTCGTCAATAATAGACAAATAAGTTCTGGTGACTATGACGGGCAGCGTTTATTGCGCGTCACTTTTTATTTCCCGCCTGCCGCTTCATTGTTCATAAAAGAGGCGCAACCGCAATCTTGCAGGCGCGTGAGCGCAACAAGCGTAACGATGCACGGTTGCATTGAATGAGCAGGCAGAAAGCGCATCTTCCCCTGTTTGCACAGGATGATCACCATATTCGCTCACCATCACGCTGACTTCCCTGCCTTTCTGCTCGGGGAAAGCCCTGGTTTTCTCTGCCATTTATCCTTTAAAACGGCGTTAGCGCCCTTAGTTATGTTATGGCAGAGCCGGTTGGCGATTTTTTTCATCCAAATTGCTGTTTTCTTCATAATTCAACAATTATTAACAAACGCGGCCGGCAAAATTGTCATAAACTGTAACTCAGCTATCGGTCGACGACCGTGGGATCCACGCATCAACGAAAGGAGACGGAATGCATCACGCCACACCGCTTATTACCACCATTGTCGGCGGGCTTGTGCTCGCTTTTATCCTCGGCATGATTGCCAACAAACTGCGCATTTCCCCTCTGGTGGGTTACTTATTAGCGGGCGTGTTATCGGGGCCGTTTACGCCAGGTTTTGTGGCGGACACCAAACTGGCACCTGAACTCGCAGAGCTGGGCGTGATACTGCTGATGTTCGGCGTCGGCCTGCACTTCTCCCTGAAGGATTTGATGGCGGTAAAGGCCATCGCCATTCCCGGCGCGATCGCACAGATAGCCGTGGCGACGCTGCTGGGTATGGCGCTCTCTGCCGGGCTTGGCTGGTCGCTGATGACCGGCATCGTCTTTGGTCTCTGTCTCTCGACCGCCAGTACCGTGGTGCTGCTGCGCGCCCTTGAGGAGCGACAACTGGTGGATAGCCAGCGCGGGCAGATAGCTATCGGCTGGCTGATCGTTGAAGACCTGGTGATGGTGTTAACGCTGGTGCTGCTGCCCGCAGTAGCAGGCATGATGGAGAAAGGCGATGTTGGCCTTGCCTCGCTGGCGGTGGATATGGGTATCACCATCGGTAAAGTGGTGGCCTTTATCGCCATTATGATGCTGGTTGGCCGCCGCCTGGTGCCGTGGATCATGGCGCGCAGCGCCGCAACCGGCTCCCGCGAGCTGTTTACCCTTTCGGTGCTGGCGCTGGCGCTCGGTATCGCTTTCGGCGCGGTTGAGCTGTTTGATGTTTCCTTCGCCCTCGGCGCCTTCTTCGCTGGCATGGTGCTTAATGAGTCCGAGCTGAGCCACCGCGCGGCGCACGACACGCTGCCGCTGCGCGACGCTTTTGCCGTGCTCTTCTTCGTCTCCGTCGGCATGCTGTTTGATCCGATGATCCTTGTCGATCAGCCGCTGGCGGTGCTGGCAACGCTGGCAATTATTGTCTTTGGTAAATCGGCGGCGGCTTTTCTGCTGGTGCGCATGTTTGGCCACTCGCCGCGTACCGCATTAACCATCGCCGCCAGCCTCGCGCAGATTGGTGAGTTCGCCTTTATTCTTGCAGGGCTGGGGATGGCGCTGGATCTGCTGCCGCAGGAGGGGCAAAACCTCGTGCTGGCAGGGGCGATCCTGTCGATTATGCTCAACCCAATCCTCTTTACGATCCTCGAGAAGTATCTCGATAAGACCGAGACGCTGGAGGAGCAGACGCTGGAAGAGGCGACGGAAGATGAGAAGCAGATCCCGGTTGATATCTGCAACCATGCGCTGCTGGTCGGCTTTGGCCGCGTCGGCAGCCTGCTCGGCGAGAAGCTGATTGCCCAGGGCATTCCGCTGGTGGTGATTGAAACCTCGCGCACGCGGGTGGATGAGCTGCGCGAGCGCGGTGTCCGCGCGGTGCTGGGCAACGCGGCGAATGAAGAGATTATGAATCTGGCGCATCTGGATTGCGCCCGCTGGCTGCTGTTGACCATCCCGAACGGCTATGAAGCGGGTGAGATTGTCGCCACCGCGCGCGAGAAGTGCCCGAACATTGAGATTATCGCCCGCGCCCATTATGACGATGAGGTGGATTACATCAGCGAACGCGGTGCAAACCAGGTGGTGATGGGTGAGCGCGAGATCGCCAACACGATGTTGAATATTCTGGCGAATACGCCAGCAGGAAATGAAGCCGCGGAAACCGCGTAGGCCGGATAAGCGGTACGCGCCATCCGGCAATTGGCCTGGCATGTTGCATTGGTGGGATCGTTCCGTTCACCAGGCGTTCGGGAGTTTCATTAACCTCTTATGCGGTGAACGGGATAAGGGAAGCGGCCGCGCTCCCCTTATCAATCCCCGCGGCCCCGCAAGGAAATCGGTGCTGCGCACTGCGCTCACCTCCCGCGTGCCTGACTGCGGCCGGCTCGACTCGACTTACTCGTTCCATTTCTGGAACGAGTCCCTGTCTCGGTTCGCCTCTGTCCGCCATCCCTGGCGTCCAGACCTTGTCATTCACGCTTCGGCTCGCCGATTTCAACGGGGACATAACCCCTCGCTGTCATATTAGAGATAAAAGCAAAGTCGGTATCGCTGATAGATTGCCGGATGGCGCTGGCGCTTATCCGGCCTACGCCGTTTCAGCGGGCTACGCTTTTGTAGGCCGGATAAGGCGGAGCCGCCATCCGG
Organism: Kosakonia sp. 1610; assembly: GCF_050435845.1. NCBI lineage: Bacteria > Pseudomonadati > Pseudomonadota > Gammaproteobacteria > Enterobacterales > Enterobacteriaceae > Kosakonia > Kosakonia sp. 1610. Next base: position 138,837 of record NZ_JBNDKZ010000008.1, read on the forward strand.
CAATCGGTGCCGCGGTGATAATGCCGGATGGCGCTGGCGCTTATCCGGCCTACGCCGTTCCAGCGGGCTACGCTTTTGTAGGCCGGATAAGGCGGAGCCGCCATCCGGCAATCGGTGCCGCGGTGAGAATGCCGGATGGCGCGTAACCGCTTATCCGGCCTGGGCCGTTTCAGCGGCTTCGCTACTGGCCTTTTCCTTAACGCTCCCAGTACGCCTCTTCGAGGCTATCTTCCCGCTCCGGCAGGCCGCGGGTTAAGCGCGGGGAGTGCTGGTTCAGCACCTGGTAACTGACGCGGTTCGCGTATTTGCACACCTGCGCCAGCGACGAGTAGGTCAGCCAGCTGAAGTTATGCTTACTGGAGTTTGGCACGTTGTTACGGTGATAGTTATTAGCGGTAATATCATGCAGCAGCGCCGCCAGCGCGCCATCGCCTGCGCCGTTGGTGTTCATGATCTTCTCCGGCCCGCCCATATAAGGAGCGATATGGGAGTAGATGCGCAGCGGATGCTCGCAATCCTTATGGCGGATCGCACGGCTAAACTCATACTGGTTAAATTCGGCAATCGCGCCCGGCAGTAGCGGATGCTGGGTTTTGCGCTTCGCCTCATCTTCGGTAAAGCCCGCCATATATAAGCCGACAGGCCCGGCGGTGCAGAGCACCAGATCGACCCAGTCCAGCGCTTTATCCGCCGCCATCAGCGGATCGCTCTCACCGGTCAGGGCGTGCCCCTCCTCTTCATTCATCGCCAGAATCGAGACGTTCTCTTTGAGGAAGTCGCGCCACCACGGCACGTTATCGGCGATAACGTATTTGGTACCCAGCGTCAGCACCACCGGCACGTTGTGCTTTTTGGCATAGGCTACCGCCTGCATGGTCGCCTCCGGCATCGGTTCGCCGGGCTTACAGCGCACTAAATAGGAGGAGAGCACCAGCGCGGAGGCGCCAGCAATCACCTCTTCAGGAATACTTTCCGGGCGCAGCTGGTTCATATGACCGGGGCTGATGGCGAAGGTGCGCTCACCGCTGTCGTTGACCAGCGTAAAGCAGCGGCCAATCGCCCCCTCAACGCCCTGCAGGTAGTTAAGATCGGTACGGCTGGAGGTGTTGCAGAGGTAACGGTAAGCGTAACCGCCGATTTGCACGTTATCGCACATCACGCCCAGTAAAACCGAGCGGTCATCGGCCAGCACCGAGTAGTTGTGCAGGGTGTTGCCAATGGTGCCGCCCGCAAACTGGTGGGTAATCAGGTTATTGCTTACCAGTTCCTGATAGAGCGCTTCGGCGACATCATCGGCGATCACCAGCGAATGGCCAGCACTGAGGCCGAAACGTGCGATAAACGCATCATCCACTTTCGCTTCGATATCCACCAGCGTCTGGTCGATGCCGACCACCCAGCTGGTGCCGGTTTCGCTCTCAGGCTGAATTTGCTGCAATAAGGGGTCGCGGGCGTTGACGGGGAAATAGTGTTTGGACTTACGTTTACCGGGAAATTTCATCTTTGTGCTACGTGCAATACATTCGGGCCGTGCATGGTATCACACTCGGCCCGCGCAGCGATCAGCGATATTTGGCCGTTAAGTTGACCATCATCTCAATATGCCCCGGTGAATCATTCAGTGCAGGAATGTATTCATACTTTTCGCCCCCGGCTTCGAGGAAGAACTCGCGGTTCTGCACGGCGATCTCCTCCAGCGTCTCCAGACAGTCGGCGGCAAAGCCCGGTGACATTACCTGAATGTGCTTCACGCCCTTCTCACCGAGCATTTTCAGCGTCTCATCGGTGTAAGGCGTCAGCCACGGTTCGCGGCCGAATCGCGACTGGAAGGTCATCATCACCTTCTCCGGCGGCAGGTCGAGAGCGGAAACCAGCTCACGGGTGGTATCGCGGCAGCGCTGCGGGTAGTCATCCCCCTGCGCGGCGTAACGCTGCGGAATACCGTGGTAAGAGAGCAGAAGCAGATCCGGTTCGCCATGCTGCGCAAACGAGGCGCGCACGCTGTTCGCCAACGCCGCGATGTAGTCTGCGTTATCGGCGTAGTCGCGAATAAAGGAGATGCCGGGGATAAAGCGTTTTTTGCCGAGAATACGCGCCAGCTCATCCCAGACGGCGGCAACCGTCGAGCAGGAGTATTGCGGATAGAGCGTAAGCACAACGATATGTTCGACGCCCTGCGCCATCAGCGCCTCGACCGCGCTCTCCAGCGACGGTGAACCGTAGCTCATGCCAAGCGCAACAGGCACATCCGGCAAGCGAGCGGCTAACGCCTTTTCCTGCCTGCGGCTGTAGACCATTAATGGTGAGCCCTCTTCCATCCAGACGGATTTGTAGAGTTTCGCCACGCGGGGAGAACGAATAGGCAGGATCACGCCGCGTAACAGCGGCCACCACAGCAAGCGGGGCGCATCGACCACGCGTCTGTCGCTTAAGAACTGCCGCAGATACCGTTTAACGGCCTGGGGGGTGGGTGCATCGGGGGTGCCGAGATTGGCCAACAAAATGCCCGTTTTTGCCTGACTCATTCGCGCCTCTTAACCATTTAACTGGTTGATTATTGTAGCCGAAAAGCGGGTAAACGGAACCAATTGCTGTGATTGATAGTTTCCCCCAGCATATAGCCGGGGGAAATGGAAATTACCCGAGGATTTTTTCCAGTTCAGCGCGTACGTCGCTAACCGCTTTGGTGCCGTCAACTTTAACGTACCGGGTGTTACCCGCTTCCGCTTCTTTCTGATAGTAGCCGATCAGCGGTGCCGTCAGCTGATGGTATTCGACCAGGCGCTTACGCACGGTCTCTTCCTGATCGTCTTTACGGGTGGTCAGCTCGTCGCCGGTCACATCATCTTTCCCTTCCTCTTTCGGCGGGTTGTATTTGATGTGGTAAACGCGGCCAGAGGCGGCGTGAACGCGACGACCAACGATACGATCGACAATCAGCTCGTCCGGTACGGCGAATTCCAGCACGAAATCGACGTTGATGCCGGCTTCTTTCATCGCATCCGCCTGCGGAATGGTGCGCGGGAAACCGTCCAGCAGGAAGCCGTTGCGGCAATCTTCCTGGGCGATACGCTCTTTCACCAGCGCAATAACCAGCTCGTCGGTGACCAGCTTGCCGGCGTCCATGATATCTTTCGCCTGTTTACCCAGCTCGCTGCCAGATTTTACTGCGGCACGCAGCATGTCACCCGTAGAGATTTGCGGAATACCGTATTTCTCCATGATGAACTGCGCCTGAGTTCCTTTACCTGCGCCCGGAGCGCCCAGCAGAATAATACGCATTGCGAAAATCCCCTCAAATGTTGGTTCAATTTTTCAAAAGCGCTAAAAGATACCATCAAGAGGAGGCAGGCTCAAGAAAGGCGCGGACGCTGAAACGGTAATGCTACCTTTTTCTTAAACGGCAAAAGCGGGAATAAAAAAGGGAGGCGCGGTGGCCTCCCTGGTGCTGCTTACGAAACCAGCAGCTGGTTCATGCGGCGAATAAACTGGTTTGGATCTTCCAGCGTACCGCGTTCGGCGAACAGCGCCTGGTCGAGCAGCAGCTCAACCCACTGGTTAAACTGCCCTTCGTCCTGGGTATCCGCCGCGCGTTTCACCAGCGCGTGATCCGGGTTCAGTTCGAAGATGTATTTCACTTCCGGCGCGCTCTGACCAGCCGCGGCAAACAGCTTCGCCATCTGCGTGCTCATCTCATCAGCATCGGTCACCACAACGGCCGGAGTATCGGTCAGACGGTGAGTCAGACGTACCTCTTTCACGCGCTCACCAAGCAGGGTTTTCACGCGCTCAACAAATGGCTCCAGCGCTTTTTCCGCTTCTTTGGTGGTCTCATCCACTTCGTCAGCCAGCTTGTCCAGTGAGGCATCGGCTTTCGCTACAGACTGGAACGGCTTACCGTCGAACTCGGTCAGGTAGCTCATCATCCACTCATCAATGCGGTCGGAAAGCAGCAGCACTTCGATGCCTTTCTTACGCAGCAGCTCAAGGTGCGGGCTGCTCTTCGCCGCGGCGTAGCTGTCGGCGGTGATAAAGTAGATCTTCTCCTGGCCCTCTTTCATGCGCGAGACGTACTCTTCCAGCGACACGGTCTGTGCGGAGGAGTCATTGTGCGTGGAGGCAAAACGCAGCAGTTTGGCGATGGTCTCCAGGTTGCCGCTGTCTTCGCCGGTCCCCTCTTTCAGCACCAGGCCGAACTGCTGCCAGAAGGTCTGGTATTTTTCCGCGTCATCTTTCGCCAGTTTTTCCAGCATCTGCAGCACGCGTTTGGTCAGCGCGGTGCGCAGGCTGCGGGTGACGCTGCTGTCCTGCAGAATTTCACGGGAGACGTTAAGCGGCAGATCGTTGGAGTCGACCAGCCCGCGCACGAAACGCAGGTAGTTCGGCATAAACTGCTCGGCTTCGTCCATGATAAAGACGCGCTGAACGTAGAGTTTCAGGCCGTGCTTATGATCGCGGTTCCACATATCCCACGGTGCCTGCGACGGGATATAGAGCAGGCTGGTGTACTCCTGCTTCCCTTCAACGCGGTTATGGCTCCAGATCAGCGGATCGCTGTAATCATGGGAGATATGTTTGTAGAACTCGTTGTACTCGTCATCTTTGATTTCAGACTTGTTACGCGTCCACAGCGCCTGCGCTTTGTTGATCTTCTCCCAGGTGACAACGGTTTCGCCGTCTTTCTCTTCCTGTTTTTCGATCTCAACCGGCAGCGCGATATGGTCGGAGTATTTGCTGATGATGGAGCGCACGCGCCAGTCGTTGAGGAAATCATCCTCCCCTTCGCGCAGATGCAGGGTGATCTCGGTACCGCGATCGGCTTTGGTGATATCGGCAACGGTGTATTCGCCCGCGCCTTCCGATTCCCAGAAGACGCCATTTTCGGCGCTTTCGCCCGCCGCGCGGGTGCGCACGGTCACTTTGTCAGCAACGATAAATGCCGAGTAGAAACCCACGCCGAACTGACCGATCAGCTGGCTATCTTTCGCCTGGTCGGAACCCATCGACTCGAGGAAGGCTTTGGTGCCGGATTTGGCAATCGTCCCCAGATGGTCAATCACTTCATCGCGGTTCATACCGATACCGTTATCGGCGATGGTCAGGGTACGTTTCTCTTTATCAAAGGAGACGCGCACGCGCAGGTCGCCGTCGCCTTCATAGAGATCGGGTTTGGAGAGCGCGCGGAAACGCAGTTTATCCGCCGCATCCGAGGCGTTGGAGATAAGCTCACGCAGGAAGATTTCTTTGTTGGAATAAAGAGAGTGGATCATCAAATGCAGAAGCTGTTTTACTTCTGACTGGAAGCCACGTGTTTCTTGTCCTTTCATTGGGAAAACCTCAACAATGCCATTTACAAGGTGGAAAAAGCGTTGAGGGAGAAGTGGGGATAACGGCGGGGAATTTCAAGCGGAGGCAAAAATTTCTGCCCCCGTCTGGTTAAAAACGAATCTTGTGACGCCCGGCGAGAGAGTGGGAAAGCGTGGTGCCATCCACCATCTCAAGCTCGCCGCCCACCGGCACGCCGTGGGCGATACGGCTGGCTTCCACGCCATATTGCCCGCACAGCTCGGCAATATAGTTAGCGGTCGCCTCCCCTTCCACCGTCGGGTTGGTGGCGAGGATCACCTCCTGAATCTTTTCGGATTCAAGGCGCTGCTCCAGCCGGTCAAGACCGATATCATCCGGCCCGATACCGTCCAGCGGCGACAGGTGGCCCATCAGCACAAAGTAGCGACCGGAAAACTGACCGGTTTGCTCAATGGCGTAGATGTCCGCCGGGCTTTCCACCACGCAGATTTGACCGTTTTCCTGACGTCGCGGGTTGGTGCAGATGTTACACACCTCCTGCTCGGTAAAGGTGCGGCAATCCGCGCAGTGACCAATCTCCGACATCGCCCGGGTGAGCGCCTGTGCGAGGCGCATGCCGCCGCTGCGATCCCGCTGCAGCAGCGTAAATGCCATGCGCTGCGCCGACTTCGGGCCGACGCCCGGCAGACAGCGCAACGCTTCCATAAGCTGCGTTAACAGCGGACTGGTTTGCATCAGAACGGCATCTTAAAGCCTGGCGGCAGGGACATACCGGAAGAGACAGAGGCCATCTTCTCTTTCTGCGTCTCTTCAATGCGGCGTGCAGCATCGTTGAATGCAGCGGCGACCAGATCTTCCAGCATCTCTTTGTCGTCTTCGAGCAGGCTCGGATCGATCTCCACGCGACGGCAGTTATGCGCGCCGTTGATGGTCACTTTCACCAGACCCGCGCCTGATTCGCCGGTCACTTCCAGCTGCGCGATCTCTTCCTGCACTTTCTGCATCTTTTCTTGCATCTGCTGGGCCTGTTTCATCAGGTTACCCAGACCGCCTTTTCCAAACATAGGCTTCTCTCTTTAGCTGTGGTGACTCACCAGGTTGATAAGTCACATTCAGGGTTGAAAACGGGAAGTATCGCTCTTCCTGTCAAAGGGGGCGGATACTCTCTTCATCCAGATCCGCATCGAAAAAGCGCTGCAGGGTCTGGATATTGCTATCCGCAATAATCGACTCGCGCGCCTGCGCGAGCTTCTCTTCATAGATGGCCTGACGCCACTCCAGCGGCGTACGCACCGCCGGATTATCATCTTCAATAATAGTCAGTTCAACCGCAGAACCGTGCAATTCGCCAAGCGCCTCGCCGAGCGTCTTCACCGCGCCGGGCGAATGGAGATGGCGCTGGGCGCTGCGAAGGTGCAGACAGATGCGCGCGCCATCCTGCTCTTTCCAGGCATTCAGCGCCACCTGCTCGACCAGTTTAGGCAATTTCAGCAGACTCACCTCTTTTGCCCACGCGTCGCGCTCGATCGCCTCTTCTGCCAGCTTCTTCGCCAGCTCCGGCGTTTTCTCGTGCTCAAGCGCCTTTTTCAGCGCTTTTGGCGTGGCGATGACCTCTTTTACCGTCTCAACGACGGTGGTCGCTTTCCAGCGATAGGCCTCTTTTTTCACCGGCTTGTTGTCGGCCGTTGCCGCCGCCGGGCGGGACTGTACGCGCTCGGTGACAGAGGCGAGCCTCTCCAGCGCGGCGTTACTCACCGGCCGCGCGCGGGTTGCGGCTGCCGGTTCACTCTTTTTTGCTTTGTCTGCTCCCTGCGCCTGCTGCAGCTGTCTGCGCGCCGCCAGCACCTGGCTGGTAGAGGGCGGCAGCGGAACATCTTGCTGGGGCGCGGGCTGCGCCTGCGGTGCAGGAGCGACCTGCTGCGGCGACATCACCGCCGTCGGCGCGACCGGCGCAAACGAAGCCTGCTGCACTTCTGGCGCAGGCAGCGGCGCGCGCGGGTGGAACGCCAGCGCGCGCAGTAGGGTCATCTCAACGCCCATCCGTCTGTCGGGCGCGAAGGGTAACTCTTTGCGGCCAATCAGCAGCGTCTGGTAGTAGAGCTGAATATCGGCAGGCGGTACGGTGCGCGCGAGTTCGCGCAGACGGTGCTCCACCGATGCCATATCGCTGCCGAGTGCCGCTGGGGTGAGCTGAACCATGGCGATGCGGTGCAGCAGGCTCTGCATCTCCAGCAGCAGCGCGTCCCACTCGACGCCACGCGAGGCGGCATCATGGACCAGCGCCATTGCCCGCTCGCCGTTGGCGGCAATCACCGCCTCGACCAGTGAGAGCGCCTGATCGTCATTCAGCGTGCCGAGCATGGCGCTGACTACCGCAGCGGAAAGCTGGCCGTTGCCGCTGGCGATTGCCTGATCGGTCAGGCTCAGGGCATCACGCAGGCTGCCGTCGGCGGCGCGCGCCAGCAGTTGCAGCGCACGCGGCTCGGATTCGATCTTCTCATCAGTGAGAATATGTTCAAGCTGGGTGCGGATCTGATCGACATCCAGCGCTTTAAGATGGAACTGCAGGCAGCGGGAAAGGATCGTCACCGGCAGTTTTTGCGGATCGGTGGTCGCCAGCAGGAATTTAACGTGCGCGGGCGGCTCTTCAAGGGTTTTCAACAACGCGTTGAAGCTGTGACGCGAGAGCATGTGCACTTCGTCAATCAGATAGACTTTGAAGCGGCCACGCGCCGGCGCGTACTGGACGTTGTCCAGCAGATCGCGGGTATCTTCCACTTTGGTGCGCGACGCGGCGTCGATCTCAATCAGATCGACAAAACGGCCCTGCTCGATTTCACGGCAGTTATCGCAGACACCGCACGGTGTCGCCGTAATACCGGTTTCGCAGTTAAGCCCCTTCGCCAGCAAACGGGCAATAGAGGTTTTTCCGACGCCGCGGGTGCCGGAGAACAGATACGCATGATGAATGCGTCCTGATGTTAAGCCGTTCGCCAGTGCGGTCAGCACATGCTCCTGGCCGACGACGTCAGCAAAAGTTTGCGGTCGCCATTTTCGGGCTAAGACCTGATAACTCATTGGCAGGCTCTGAAACGCTGGAAGGTGGATTCACGAGGGGTAATGCTAACACAGCATCGGCTGAGAATGCACTTCATCCCTCAGGCGTGAGGGATGAAGGTACGCGGGATCAATGCCCCGGGAACGAGACCAGGCTGTAGCTAGTAACACCCTGTTTTTTCAGGCGCTCTTCGCCGCCCAGGTCGAACAGATTGATAATGAACGCCGCGTCGGTAACCTCGCCACCCAGACGGCGGATCAGTTTCACCGTCGCTTCGATGGTACCGCCGGTTGCCAGCAGATCGTCGACCACCAGCACGGTGTCGCCAGCCTGGATCGCATCAACATGGATCTCTAACTGATCGGTGCCATACTCCAGCTCATAACTCTCGCTGATAGTTTCACGTGGCAATTTACGCGGCTTACGTACCGGCACAAAGCCAACGCCGAGGCCTAACGCCACCGGCGCGCCGAACAGGAAGCCACGCGCTTCGGTACCAACAACTTTAGTGATCCCGGCGTTTTTGTAACGCTCAACCAGCAGTTCAATGCTGAGGGCGTACGCCTTCGGGTCTTCCAGCAAACTGGTGACATCACGGAACAGGATGCCCGGCTTCGGGTAATCCTGAATGCTTTTGATGCTGTTTTTGAGAAATTCAAGCTGCTGCGCAGTCGCTGTCATGGATATTTGCCTGATAGAAACGGTATTACTCACGGGACGTATGATAAAGGCTCAATTGGCCTCTGGTTAAGCTTTAACCAGTTGACCCCGTGCTCGAAAACGCTCGAATTTACTGGCAGTGAGCGAGAATTGCAACTGCCATCGCAGCGCATTAGGTTTTTTGTTGCTTTGCATCAACCACCGGTATCCGCCAGAGAAAAATCAGCAGACACGCGAGGATGATCAGCAGCAAAACGCGCACCCACATCATCTTCACAAAATAGAGCGAGACCGCGAAGGTCAGAAGCGTAATAACAATCGCGCGCGGCTTTGCGCCGGGCGGCATGGCGCGATACTGCTGCCAGTGCCGCAGATAGCCGCCAAACCATGAGCGGTAGAGCAGCCAGTGATGAAAACGCGGCGACGAGCGGGCAAAACACCAGGCGGCCAGCAGAATAAAAGGCGTGGTCGGTAAAACGGGCAGAACGACACCCAGGGTGCCGAGCACTACCGCCAGCCAGCCAATGATGATTAAAATAGTGCGTTGCATAGTGCTAATCGTTGCCGGAATAAGCGGCTAATGTACCATAATCGCCGTGAAAAAGAGGGAATGAGAGATGAAAAGCGACGCGCTTTTAGAGAGGCTGGAGCAGCAACTTGCCCGGTTACGCCAGCAGGCCGCGCCGCTGGCGGATCACGTCACCGTCAGCGCCCGTTTTGATCGCCATCTTTTTCAGACAAAAGATACGCGCATGCGTGCTTATCTTAATGAGACCGATAAAAACCTGGCGGCGCTGCGCGAGACCGTGGCGCGCAACCATTTGCCGCAGGCGCTCTGGCTGGCGGAGCATTTAACCGCACAAATCGCCGCGCTGACGCGGGAGAGCGCCGTCTGGCCACTGCGCCAGTGGGATCACGCCTCGCCCGGCATTACGCGCTGGCAGCGGCGGCGCTTGCAGCATCAGGAGTATGAGCGCCGCCTGCAGGCGATGAAAAACGAGCGTAACGTACGTTTAGCGTCGGTTACTACACTTGCCGAGCAGCAGAAGCTGCATAAAGAAGTGGAAGCATTAGATGTCCGGCTCGGCCGCTGTCGCAAAGCGCTGGAGAATATTGAGCGCGTGCTGGCGCGTTTAACCCGTTAACCAAGGAGAGATGATGTCGCTGGAAAATGCCCCGGATGAGGTCAAGCTGGCGGTCGATCTGATTATGCTGCTTGAACAGCATGAGATCGCCCCCGATCTGGTGTTAAAAGCGCTGGAGATCGTCAAACGGGATTTTGAACAGAAGCAGTTACAGCCGGTAGCCCCCCTTCCCTGAGGAAGAGGGGCTAACCATTACGACACTTCAGGTGTTGGATCGTCGCCCTTTATCTCGCGCTTCACTTCCGTTAACTCATCGCCCTTCTCATTGCGCAGGTGCACTTCGAGCTGGTTGAAGGCGATATTGATGTCGTTTTCCCGGCACATGCGATCGATGGTGCGGTTAAGCTCATCCACCGTATAGCTGCGATCGCGCAGTTCACGCACATACAGACGCAGTTCGTGATCCAGCGTGCTCGGCCCGAAGGTGGTAAAGAAGACCGCCGGTTCCGGATCGTGCATCACTTTCGGGTGATCCATCGCCGCTTTCAGCAGCACCTTCTTCACTTTCTCCAGATCGGAGCCATAGGCCACACCGATACGGATCACCACGCGGGTGATGGTATCGGAGAGCGACCAGTTGATCAGCCGCTCGGTCACAAAGGCCTTGTTCGGGATAATCACCTCTTTGCGATCGAAGTCGGTGATGGTTGTCGCACGAATACGGATCTTGCTGACCGTGCCGGAGAAGGTACCGATGGTGACGGTATCGCCGATACGCACCGGGCGCTCAAAAAGGATAATCAGGCCTGAGACAAAGTTACCGAAGATCTCCTGCAACCCGAAGCCGAGACCGACCGACAACGCCGCCGCCAGCCACTGCAACTTATCCCACGAGACACCGAGCGATCCGAAGACCGTTAGCGCTCCGACCGCGATAATGACGTAGTTCAGAATAGTGGTGACGGCGTAGGAGGAGCCCTGGCGCATATTGAGACGCGACAGGACTAACACTTCCAGCAGACCCGGCAAGTTGCGGATCAGTGCCCAAGCCACCACAAAGGCGATAATCGCAAACAGCAGGCTGCCGAGAGTAACGCTCTTGGTCACCGCCGCCCCCGCTTCGGTGCCGTTGTAGTGCCACAGCGTAATGCTGTCGAGGTAGGCAAACACAGTGATCAAGTCTGACCATATCGCCCAGAAGACGACGCCAAACAGCGCCACCATCACCAGCATGGTGATGCGCAGTGTCTGCTGGTTAACCTGCTCCAGTGCAATGGTCGGCTCTTCCGGCGGCTCGGCGCCTTCCGCGCCCTCTTTTACCATATTCTGGCGACGCGCCAGCGCACGGCGATAGGCAATACGCCGCGCCGCCACGCTCAAACCGCGCAGCACCGTCTGGTAGAGCAAGTTCCAGATAATCACCAGATAGACGGTTTCGATCCAGCGCCCGGCAAGGCGCAACGTGGTGTAGAAGTAGCCGGTCGCGGTCAGCACCATTAAGGCAATCGGCACAATCGCCAGCACCGTAACGGTGACCAGGCGCAGCGCATGGGACTCTTTATCGTGCCAGCTTTCGCGGAACATCGGCCACACCAGCGCGGTGATCACCAGCAGGTTCAGCAGAATGACAAACTGCCCGAGCACATCATCCATCAGATGCAGCGGCGACAGCTCAGAGACCACCGACCAGAAGTGGAGCGGCAGCAGCGCGAGGCTGATGCGCACAATCTGCCGCCGCCAGTGGCTGGTCAGCTGCGCTGGCATGCCAAAGTGGTTAACGGCAACGCCCTCTTTCTCCAGCACTTTCCAGCACAGGCCAAAGACCAGCCAGAAGAGCGCCAGCTTCTTACTGAATGCCCACAGCAGTTCGCTGATATTGAGCTGCATGGTAAGCAGAATCAGCCCCGCCGCCAGAATCAGCAGGCAGACCGGCAAGGCGCGGATCAGATCGATGAGAATCGCTTTTGGCGTATGCAGCTGGCTGTCGCTGCGAAGCTGCCCAACCTGCTCCGCCAGCTTTGCCTGATACTTTTTCAGCCAGCGCAAACGCCAGCGGATCAGCCCGGCAATCAGCAGCAGCGGCAGCCCGGCGAGAAACGCGATCGCCACCGCAGGCAACGCTTTTTCCCAGTTGACGGTAATGCGGGTGCCTTTGATCTCATCGCGCAGGGTCTGCGGGAAGGCTTTGATCCACTCCCAGTCCATCGGCTTGTTGCTGTTTACCCAGAAGATTTGCTGAGTCAGGATCTCTTGCAGGCTTTTTGACACGCTCATCAACTGCTGCTGATTGACCTGCAGGTTAATGGCCATCATCAGCTGGTTGCCGAGCTGCTTGTTTAGTTGATCGAGTAACTCACGACGCATATCGACCACCTGCAACAGCGCGTCGTGTACTTCGTCGTTGACTTCGCTCTGGTGACCCTCTTCCAGTTTGGCGACGAAGTTCTCGTTCTGGAACAGCGCGTCACGCTTCTGGTTGATGTCGAACTGCTCCAGACGCAGATCCGCAATGCGGTTGGTCATATCCTCAAGCTCATCGGCTGAGGGCAGCGTCTGCTGTTGCTGATAGAGGATGCGCGACAGTAGCAGGCTCCCCTTCAGCACCGAAATTTGTTCTTTAATATTGCGCTCGGATTGCAGGGCGCGGTCGAGCCAGTTCTTCACTTTGATATTCTGCTGCACCAGCGCGTTGCCGCTTTCGGTGGCTTCAATCAGCTTCTGGCTCAGCTGGTGGTTAATCTCCAGCTCCTGGCTCACCAGCGGGTTCGCCTGAATGCGCGCGGTATCATCCGGCGTCACCGCCTCCTGCGCCGTCTTCTCCGTCAGCGTCAGACGTTTGCTGTTGACCGCTTCCTGCAATAACTGAAGCTGGTGTTCGAGGCGGTTACTGTTTGCGGTGACATAATCCCGCTGCTTCTGCAGCGTATCCTGCAAAGTGGTATTGCCTTCGAGGCTTTTGCGCAGCTGTTCAATTTGCGCATTAAGCAGGGTTTGCTGAGCCTGTAACAGCGTTTGCTGCGTCGGGCGCAGGGCCCCTTCGCCGGCAACCGTGCCGTTCAGACGGTTGCGGATCTCCTGCAACTGCTGCGAAGCGCTGTACATCGCATTCTGTACGCGCTCCGGCTGCGTCTGCAGCGACACCAGCTGGCTGTTGTAGTTGGAGAGATCGTTCTGCGCGGTTTGCAGATCTTCAAGCAGCTGCGAAACGCGCGACTCCAGTTGACGAAGCGAGAGCGTGGCAAGGGTTTTGCGCGTCTCCTCATCGCTGTCTTTATCATTCAGCGCGTTAAGAGCATCGGTAGCCTGACGCAACTGCTCCGGCGCCTGCGCCACTTTCTGCTTCAGCAGCGCGGTCTCCTGCTTGACGCGGTCGATTTTATCCAGCGTATCAAGAGTCTCATTGAGATCCTGAATAACCAGCTTCTCCTGCGCGGAGTGATCTTTTTGTTTATTGAGTGCGTCGAGCTGATTCTGCACTTCGCTGCGCGAAGGCAAATCACTTCCGCTCTGTGCGGACGCCGCCAGGCTTGAGAAGCTGATAAAAATAAGAAACAGTGCGGCGGCAAATGCTGCGAACGGGTTAGGTGTGCGATTGGTGTGCAACATAATTTGAGCGATCGTTGTCTGTTCGGGAAAGCGGCCGGAGTGGCCACGCGCGAAGAATATCACGCGTGCAGACAACTACCTAGAAGAGTGAGCGGCCTCCAGGAGAAATCCTGGCGGCCTGCTTATGCCTTGAGAGCCGGCGTGTCGTCGCGCAGCGTCGGGCAGAACTGGCACATCTCCAGCAGGATGGCGACGTAGGCGCGCGCCTCTTTTTTCAGATCGAAAGATTGCGGCGCAAAGAGCCAGTTTTCCATAATTCCGGAGACATAGGCGCGCATCAGCACCGCGACACGGCGGGTTAAAAGATTAGCGGGCAATAATTTCGCCTGAATACATTCAGTGAGTGTATTTTCAATGCGATCGTAACTTTCCAGACATAAATCGCGCTGCGCCTCCTGCACTACCGCCATTTCGCCGACAAACTCGCATTTATGGAAGATAATTTCCATCATCAGCCGACGCCGCTCTTCGACAACGGTGGCTTCGAGAATATAAACCAATATTTCTCTTAATACTGAGAGTGGATCGCCAGGGAATTTTGCCCGATACTCAGTTTCAAGATCTCCAATACTGGACTCCGACAGTTCCCAAATTTCACTAAACAAATCTGACTTGTTTTTGAAATGCCAGTAAATCGCGCCGCGAGTTACTCCTGCCGCCTGCGCAATTTCAGCCAGCGAAGTTGATGAGACGCCCTGCCGGGAAAACAGCCGCATGGCAACATCAAGAATGTGTTGTCGCGTCTCAAGCGCCTGTTGTTTGGTTTTTCGTGCCATATGTCGGTGAATTTACAGGAGTCAGATTTACATACATTTGTGAATGTTTGTACCATAGCACGACCATAATATAAACGCAGCAATGGGTTTTTGGGCCTTTGATCCATTGATCAATTTGAAATCGGACACTCGAGGTTTACTTATGAACATAAACAGAGGGCTAACGCCTCTGGCGGTCGTTCTGATGCTTTCGGGCAGCTTAGCGCTTACAGGATGTGACGATAAACCTGCGCAGCAGCAGCAGGGAGCCGGCCAGGCGCCGGAAGTCGGCGTGGTAACGGTGAAAGCGGCACCTCTGCAGATCACCACCGAGCTGCCGGGTCGCACCACTGCATATCGCATTGCTGAAGTCCGTCCGCAGGTTAGCGGCATTATTTTGAAGCGCAACTTTACCGAAGGCAGTGACGTCGAAGCGGGTGTCTCGCTCTATCAGATTGATCCAGCGACCTATCAGGCCGCCTACGACAGTGCGAAAGGCGATTTAGCCAAAGCGCAGGCAGCGGCGAATATCGCGCAGATGACCCTGAACCGTTATAAGAAACTGTTGGGCACCAAATACATCAGCCAACAGGATTATGATACGGCGCAGGCAGACGCGCAGCAGGCAAACGCCACGGTTATCGCCGCAAAAGCTGCGGTCGAGAACGCGCGCATCAACCTGGCTTACACCAAAGTCACCTCCCCAATTAGCGGCCGCACCGGCACCTCTACCGTTACTGAAGGTGCGCTGGTGCAGAGCGGGCAGACCACTGCGCTGACCACCGTGCAGCAGCTTGACCCGATCTACGTCGATGTCACCCAATCCAGCAACGATTTCCTGCGCCTCAAGCAGGAGATGGCTAACGGTTCGCTGAAGCAGGATAACGGCAAAGCGAAAGTGGAACTGGTGACCAACGACGGCATGAAATATGACCAGTCCGGTACCCTTGAGTTCTCTGGCGTAACCGTCGATCAGACCACCGGTTCAATCACCCTGCGCGCCGTGTTCCCGAACCCGGACCACACGCTGCTGCCGGGTATGTTCGTGCGCGCCAAGCTGGAAGAAGGGGTTAACCCGAACGCCCTGCTGGTTCCGCAACAGGGTGTGACCCGTACGCCGCGCGGTGACGCAACGGCGATGGTGGTAGGTGAAGGCGACAAAGTTGAAATCCGCAATATCACCGCGACCCAGGCCATTGGCGACAAGTGGCTGGTTACCGATGGCCTGAAAAGCGGCGATCGCGTGATCATCGAAGGGTTACAAAAAGTCAAACCTGGCGTGCAGGTCAAGGCCCAGGAAGTGACATCTGACAAGAAAGAGCAAGCCCAGGCCAACGGCCAGTCAGAGCAACCGAAGTCTTAACTTAAACAGGAGCCGTTAAGACATGGCTAAGTTTTTTATCGATCGCCCCATATTTGCGTGGGTTATCGCGATTATCATCATGCTGGCGGGGGCGCTATCGATCCTCAAATTGCCGGTGGCGCAGTATCCAACGATTGCGCCACCTGCGGTTCAGATCACCGCTTCTTACCCAGGTGCTGATGCGAAAACGGTGCAGGACACCGTAACGCAGGTTATCGAACAGAACATGAACGGTATCGATAACCTCCTTTATATGTCCTCCACCAGTGACTCCTCTGGTACGGTCCAGATCACTATCACCTTTGATTCCGGTACTGATGCGGATATCGCGCAGGTTCAGGTGCAGAACAAACTGCAGCTGGCGATGCCGCTTCTGCCGCAGGAAGTGCAGCAACAGGGCGTGAGCGTTGAGAAATCCTCCAGTAGCTTCCTGATGGTGCTCGGTATGATCAGTACCGACGGCTCAATGAAGCAGGAAGATATTGCCGACTATGTGGGCGCGACCATTAAAGATCCGGTCAGCCGTACCAAAGGCGTGGGTGACGTTCAGCTGTTCGGCGCGCAGTATGCGATGCGTATCTGGATGGACCCGAACAAGCTCAATAACTTCCAGCTGACGCCAGTCGACGTGATCACGGCTATTAAAGCGCAGAACGCCCAGGTCGCGGCCGGGCAGTTGGGCGGTACGCCGCCGGTGAAAGGGCAGCAGTTGAACGCCTCGATCATCGCGCAGACCCGTCTCACCTCGACCGACGAGTTTGGCAAAATTCTGCTGAAAGTGAACAGCGATGGTTCGCAGGTTCGCCTGCGCGACGTGGCGAAGATTGAGCTGGGCGGCGAAAGCTACGACGTTGTCGCACGCTACAACGGTCAACCGGCGGCGGGTCTGGGTATCAAACTGGCGACCGGTGCGAACGCACTGGATACCGCAGAAGCGGTACGCGCGACCATTGCCGGTCTCGAACCTTTCTTCCCGCACGGCCTGAAAGTGGTTTACCCGTACGACACCACCCCGTTCGTTAAGATCTCTATTAACGAAGTGGTAAAAACGCTGGTTGAAGCGATCGTACTGGTCTTCCTGGTCATGTATCTGTTCCTGCAGAACTTCCGCGCGACGCTGATCCCGACCATTGCGGTGCCGGTAGTACTGCTGGGTACCTTCGCCATTCTTAACGCCTTCGGATACTCGATAAACACCCTCACCATGTTTGGTATGGTGCTGGCGATAGGCCTGTTGGTGGATGATGCCATCGTGGTGGTGGAGAACGTCGAACGTGTGATGATGGAAGAGGGTCTGCCGCCAAAAGAGGCAACCCGGCGTTCGATGGATCAGATTCAGGGCGCGCTGGTCGGTATTGCGCTGGTGCTGTCGGCGGTATTTATTCCGATGGCCTTCTTCGGCGGCTCTACCGGCGCAATCTATCGTCAGTTCTCCATTACCATTGTTTCCGCGATGGTGCTGTCGGTGATTGTAGCGCTGATCCTGACGCCGGCACTCTGTGCCACCATGCTGAAACCGGTCGCCAAAGGCGATCACGGCGAGCATAAAAAAGGCTTCTTCGGCTGGTTTAACCGCATGTTCGATAAGAGCACGCACCACTACACCGACAGCGTGGGCAATATCCTGCGCAGCACCGGTCGTTATCTGCTGCTCTATATTGTTATCGTTGCGGGCATGGCGGTGCTGTTTGTCCGTCTGCCGAGTTCGTTCCTGCCCGATGAAGACCAGGGCGTGTTTCTGACCATGGCCCAGCTGCCTGCCGGCGCGACGCAAGAGCGTACGCAGAAGGTGCTGGACGAAGTGACGAAATACTACCTGGAGAATGAGAAAGCCAACGTTAACTCGGTCTTTACCGTTAACGGCTTCGGCTTCTCGGGCCGCGGGCAGAACACCGGTCTGGCGTTCGTTTCGCTGAAAAACTGGGATGAGCGTGCGGGTGAGGAGAACAAAGTTCCGGCAATTGCAGGTCGTGCCAGCGCGCACTTCTCGCAGATTAAAGATGCGATGGTCTTCGCCTTTAACCTGCCGGCAATTGTTGAACTGGGTACCGCAACCGGCTTCGACTTCCAGCTGATTGACCAGGCTAACCTCGGTCACGATAAGTTAACGCAGGCACGTAACCAGCTGTTTGGCGAGATTGCGCAGCATCCGGATCTGCTGGTGGGCGTGCGTCCCAACGGTCTGGAAGATACGCCGCAGTTCAAGATCGATATCGATCAGGAGAAAGCGCAGGCGCTGGGCGTGTCGATTAGCGACATCAACACCACGCTGGGTGCAGCCTGGGGCGGCAGCTACGTGAACGACTTTATCGACCGCGGTCGCGTGAAGAAGGTTTACGTTATGTCGCAGGCGAAATACCGCATGCTGCCAAACGATATTGGCAACTGGTATGTGCGCGCGACGGACGGTCAGATGGTGCCTTTCTCCGCGTTCTCCACTACCCACTGGGAGTATGGTTCACCGCGTCTGGAGCGTTACAACGGTCTGCCGTCAATGGAACTGTTGGGCCAGGCTGCACCGGGCCGCAGTACCGGTGAAGCGATGGATCTGATGGAGCAGCTGGCAAGTAAATTGCCAACCGGCATCGGTTTCGACTGGACCGGCATGTCCTATCAGGAACGCCTCTCCGGCAACCAGGCACCGGCGCTGTACGCCATTTCGCTTATCGTCGTTTTCCTTTGTCTGGCGGCGCTCTATGAGAGCTGGTCGATTCCGTTCTCGGTGATGCTGGTGGTTCCGCTTGGCGTTATCGGTGCCCTGCTCGCGGCGACGTTCCGCGGTCTTGGCAACGACGTTTACTTCCAGGTGGGCCTGCTGACAACCATTGGCTTGTCGGCGAAGAACGCGATACTTATCGTCGAATTCGCCAAAGATCTGATGGATAAAGAGGGCAAAGGGCTGATTGAAGCGACGCTTGAGGCGGTCCGTATGCGTCTGCGTCCGATTCTGATGACCTCGCTGGCGTTTATCCTTGGGGTACTGCCGCTGGTTATCAGTTCCGGTGCGGGCTCCGGCGCGCAGAACGCCGTCGGTACCGGCGTAATGGGCGGGATGATCACCGCGACCGTGCTGGCCATCTTCTTTGTTCCGGTATTCTTTGTGGTGGTTCGCCGCCGCTTCAGCCGCCGCAACGACGATGTTGAACACAGCCACAAGGTTGAACAGCACTGATCCTCTCTGCTGATATAAGAAAAGGCCGCGCATAGCGGCCTTTTCTTTTTTACATCGTTGTGCTTTCCAACTCATCGGATCATTAAATACGTTATTGTTTAACTGATTAATTTATGCGTTAGCATTAAGGCATATAATCACTGTGTATTTGCGAATGTGCTATATTTTCCAGTAATAATCTTAATTTCTCTTAATATTACTTTAAGTCAGAAAAATCCTGGCAGAAAAATATTCTTATAAGCGGAATAATCGGACTCATGCTAACTTAATGAATTGTAAGGCAGTCCGCTGACTTACTTAGCCTTATGAGACGATTCGCATCGCTACTTTTCGCTGTGCCGCGCCGCTTTTTCCGCAGGAAAAGATATTATTTGTAATTTTTCGTGATAGCTCAATGAAATCCTATTCATAGTGGCTTATAGTTATATCAACGAACATAAATCAGCATATGTCTCTGGTCAGAGCAGAAGTTCCCATCCTGAATCAGCCTTTGGTTAGTAAAAAAATTACCACTCAGAAGGGGATGCGTTATGGACGAATACTCGCCGAAAAGGCATGATATTGCGCAGCTTAAATTTCTCTGCGAATCGTTGCACCAGGAGTGCCTCGCCAATCTGGAAGAGAGCCATCATGGATGGGTTAACGATCCCACATCAGCCATCAACCTGCAGTTAAATGAGCTGATTGAGCATATTGCAACCTTCGCGCTGAATTATAAAATTAAGCACGACAAAGATAATAAACTGATTGAATTGATCGACGAATACCTTGATGACACGTTTATGTTGTTTAGCAGTTACGGTATTAATACACACGACTTACAGAAATGGCGTAAAACAGGCAGCAAGCTGTTTCGCAGTTTCGTCAATGTAAGCAAGGCTAATCCAGTAAGTCACTCTTGTTAATTTTTCAACACTAAGGTAAAGATATGTCCGAAAAACCATTAACAAAAATTGATTATTTGATGCGTTTAAGGCGCTGCCAATCAATTGATACGCTTGAACGCGTTATTGAAAAAAATAAATACGAACTGACCGATGACGAGCTTACGGTGTTTTATTCAGCGGCCGATCATCGTCTGGCTGAACTGACCATGAATAAGCTTTATGACAAAATCCCCTCGTCGGTGTGGAAATTTGTTCGCTAATTCTTCTCAATGTTAAGAGATGTTATTTCTGCCACAGTCAATCGTTCAACCTCCGTACCAGGTACACTCTAAAAAATGAATGATGAAAAACAGAAAATGATCGCCGGTCTTCCCTACCGGGCGGGCGACGACACTCTGCGCGCCGATCGGCTGCGCGCGCGGCACCTGCTGCACCGTTACAACCACTCCAGCCCGGATGAAAAAGCAGAACGTAAAGCGATTCTTGCCGATCTGCTCGGGCAGAGCGAAGGGGCTTATATCGAGCCCACTTTCCGCTGCGACTACGGTTACAATATTTTCCTTGGCGAAAGCTTTTACGCTAATTTCGATTGCGTAATGCTCGATGTCTGCCCGATTCATATTGGCGATAACTGTATGCTGGCTCCGGGCGTTCATATATATACGGCGACGCACCCGCTTGATCCTGTCGAGCGAAACAGCGGCGTGGAATATGGTAAGCCGGTCACGATTGGTCACAATGTGTGGATTGGCGGACGCGCGGTGATTAATCCGGGCGTTACCATCGGCGATAATGCAGTGATTGCCTCCGGCGCAGTGGTGGTGAAAGATGTACCTGCCAATGTGGTCGTCGGCGGCAACCCGGCACGTATTATCAAACATCTGACCGAAGCAACCGTTTAGTAACTGTTATCTTTTTTTGTGGCAAAACTGTTACTTTTTTCACACTGGACGGCAACTTAAAATAGCGTGTCCACCTGCAAATCAGTATCAATAAAGGCCCAAGATGACAGAAATACAGCGGCTGCTCACCGAAACGATTGAAGAGATCAACCAGCGCGAGAAACGGGACAACCGACCGCGCTTCAGCATCAGTTTTATTCGCAACCATCCGGGTCTGTTTATCGGCATGTATCTGGCCTTCTTTGCGACCCTGGCGGTGATGCTGCTGTCCGACACCCTTATCGGCTCCGTCTGGCTGCTGGTGGTGCTTTTCATCGTCCTGAACGGTTTCTTCTTCTTTGATGTTTACCCGCGTTATCGCTTTGAAGATATCGACGTGCTCGACTTCCGCGTCTGCTACAACGGCGAGTGGTATAACACCCGCTTTGTGCCGCAAAGCCTGATCGACGCGATTATGCAGTCGCCGAAAGTCAGCGCTGAAGAGAAAGCCCAGCTGGAAAAGATGATCACGCGTAAGGGCGATCTGTCGTTTTACGACATTTATACCCTCACCCGCCCGGCCTCTGCGCAACCCACCGCGTCTGTGGCTCAGCACTCTGCCGGTTAAGCCGGCATGCTGCCGCGCGTAACAGCGCGGCACGCTCCTCCCTCTTTTCAGGAATATCTCTCCTTTGCGATTTGTGGTCTGATAAAAACCGACCGCCACCCGCCTTCTCAAGGAGAAACGATGACTCAGCTGAATCAATATCAACAACCTGTCGGCGAGGCCCTGCCCGACTGGCAGCCCCGCCCTTTTCCGCAACGTCTCACTTTTGAAGGCCATTTCTGCCGCCTCGAACCGCTCAGCGTCGATCATGCTGCCGCGCTGTTTCAGGCGCACCAGCAGGCACCGGATAACCGAAGCTGGACCTGGCTCACCCGCGAGCCGGAACAAAACGAAGCGGAGTATCGCCACTGGGTTGAGAGCAACTGTGCGCTGCGCGATCCCATCCATTTTGCGGTGATCGATCTGCGCACCGGCAAACCGGTCGGCAGCCTGGCGCTGATGCGTATTGATAGCGAGAATGGGGTGATGGAGGTGGGGCACGTGCATTTTTCGCCGCTGCTCAGCCGCACTCCTGCGTCGACGGAAGCGCACTGGCTGTTGATGCGTTATGCCTTTAACACGCTCGGCTATCGCCGCTATGAGTGGAAGTGCCACAGCCTGAATGAACCGTCGCGCCGGGCGGCACTGCGGTTAGGTTTTCAGTTTGAGGGGCGCTTTCGCCAGGCGATGGTGCGTAAGGGGCATAACCGCGATACGGACTGGTTTTCGATTATTGATGGCGAGTGGCCCGCCGTTGACCAGGCGCTGCAACGCTGGCTTGCCGCCGATAACTTTACCGCCGACGGCAAGCAGCGCGCTTCGCTGGCATCGCTTCGCGCTTAACGTCTCTTCTTCTTACCCTGCACCGCTTTAAAGCGCGGGTTCGATTTGCAAATCACATAGATACGCCCCTTGCGCCGGACAATCTGGCAGTCAGGGTGGCGTTGCTTTGCGCTGCGCAATGAATTGAGTACCTGCATGGTTTACGCCTTCTTATCGTTAAAGAACCGGCCATAGCGCTGCTGGAACCGCGCCGCGCTGCCTTCACTGGAGATCACTTTCTGCTTACCGGTGTAGTAAGGGTGCGACGCAGACGAGACCTCAATGGTGATATAGGGATATTTCACCCCTTCAAGCTCAATTTCCCGATCCGTTCGGATGGTCGAACCCACTTTGAAGTATTCGTTGGCGCTGGTGTCGTGAAACACCACGGTGCGGTAATGGGGATGGATATCAGGTCGCATAATTCACTCATCTGTTTTGTTATAACATAACAAAAGTCTATCGGAGATGTGTTGCCATTTCAAGCAGCGCGCGTTATGCGTTTTTCGCAAAAGCACATGATCCTGCGCGGTCATAAATTAGAAAAGAAGGTTATTGGTTCAATTTTCTCGCCTGAGGCAAGCTGAGTTAAACCCGCTAACAGGAGAAGATCATGCGTTGTTGTTGCCGCCCAACCCCGAACCTGACACATCCCCCTTTATCGACTATTTGCGGAGAAAACAGTGAACGCAGCCACCTTACCGGTTCTCGATCTCGCCCGTTACACCAGCAGCGCTGAACGCGATGCCTTCCTCGCCGACCTGCGCCACGCCGCGCGCGACATCGGCTTTTTCTACCTGATTAACCACGGCGTCGACGACGCTTTACAGCATGCCGTGCAGCGCGAAGCGCGCCGCTTTTTCGCTCTCACCGAGGCGCAAAAAGAGCAGGTAGCGATGATCCACTCTCCCCACTTTCGCGGCTACAACCGCGCCGCATCGGAGATCACCCGCGGCCAGCCGGACTGGCGTGAACAGTTCGATATCGGCGCCGAGCGCCCGGCGCTGTTACTGAGCGAAAGCGATCCGCGCTGGCGACGGTTACAGGGGCCAAATTTATGGCCAGAGGCCTTACCGACGCTGAAGCCCGCCCTGCTCGACTGGCAGCGCGCCATGACATCGATGGCGCTGCGCCTGCTGCGCGCCTTTGCCGAAGCGCTGCAACTTCCCGCCGATGCGTTCGACGCGCTGTATGGCAGCAAGCCTAACGAGCACATCAAACTGATCCGCTATCCCGGTCAGCACGCCACGCAGAGCGCGCAGGGCGTCGGGGCGCATAAAGATTCCGGTTTCCTCAGCTTCCTGTTGCAGGATGAGCAAAAAGGGTTACAGGTCGAGGTCGCGCCCGATCGCTGGATCGACGCCGCGCCGCGAGCTGGCAGTTTCGTGGTCAATATCGGCGAACTGCTGGAGCTGGCGACTAACGGCTATCTGCGCGCCACGGTGCACCGGGTGGTTTCCCCGCCAGCGGATCGCGAGCGCCTCTCCATCGCCTTTTTCCTCGGCGCACAGCTGGAAGCCAATGTGCCGCTCTACACCCTCCCCCCTCATCTGGCAGAGGAGGCGCGCGGGCCGGAGAGCGATCCGCTCAACCCGCTGCTGCGCGATGTGGGCTGGAACTACCTGAAAGGCCGCCTGCGATCCCACCCGGACGTGGCGGAACGTTACTACCGCGATGTGCTGCGCAGCCGCACAGAACAGCTGATCGCCTGACGCTAACTACAAGGAAAAGACCATGAAATATGTCGCATTGACGCTGGCAGGTGCCGCGCTGTCTCTCTCGCTGGCGGGCTTCGCCGCCCAGGCCGCGCCCTTACGTGTCGCCGCCGATCCGGTGCCGCACGCCGAGATCCTCAACTACATTAAAACCCTCGATCCGAAGCTCGATCTGCAAGTGGTGGAGCTGAGCAACGGCGCGAATGCCAACGAACTGCTGGCAAATGGCGACGTCGACGCCAACTACTTCCAGCACCTGCCCTACCTGAAAGATCAGGAGAAGGTGCTGGGCAAGCCGTTTGCCGTGGCGGCAACGGTGCATATCGAGCCGCTGGGCATCTACTCGCGCAAATACAAAAACTTTACCTCGCTGCCGGATAACGCCACCGTTGCCGTGCCCAATAACCCCACCAACCTGAGTCGCGCGCTGTTTCTGCTGCAAAGCCAGGGGTTGATAAAACTCGACGCTAAATTTACCGATCCGGCCACCACCCAGGCGACGCCGAAAAACATCGCTGAAAACCCGAAACACCTGAAGATCCTTGAGATCGAATCCCCGCAGATCCCGCGCTCGCTGGATGATGTCGATTTGGCAGTGATCAACGGCAACTATGCACTGGAAGCGGGGCTAACACCGGCAAAAGATGCGCTGGGGCTGGAGAGCGCGGAGCATAACCCCTACGCCAATATTCTGGTCACCACGCCACAGCTTGCCAACGATCCGCGCATCAAAGCGCTGGCTAAAGATCTCACCTCACCGCAGGTGGCCGAGTTTATTCGCAAGCGTTATCACGGTTCGGTGATCCCGGTCGCGCCGCAGTCATGATTGCCATCGAAGGGCTGAGTAAAATCTATGCCGGAACAGGCCGACCGGCATTAAAGGATCTCTCGCTGCACGTACCGAAGGGGGCGATCTACGGCATTCTTGGGCGCAGCGGTGCGGGAAAAAGCACGCTGATCCGCTGCCTTAATCTGCTGGAGCGGCCCACGGCGGGCCGCATTATCGTCGACGGCTGCGACATCACCCGGCTTGATAATGCCGGGCTGCGCGCGCACCGCCTGCGTACCGGCATGATTTTCCAGCACTTCAATCTTCTTCATGCCCGCACGGTGGCGCAAAATATCGCCGTGCCGCTGGAGATTGCCGGCGTGCCGAAAGCGCAGCGCCAGTCACGCATTGAGGAACTGCTGTGGCTGGTGGGGTTGAGTGATAAAGCGCACGCTTTCCCCTCGCAGCTTTCCGGCGGGCAGAAGCAGCGCGTCGGCATCGCCCGCGCGCTGGCTACCCGGCCGCAGGTGCTGCTGTGCGATGAAGCGACCAGCGCCCTCGATCCGCAAACTACCGCCTCGGTGCTATCGCTGCTGGCGGATATCAACCAGAAGCTGAATCTGACGATTGTGCTGATCACCCATGAGCTGGAGGTGGTGAAAACCCTCTGCGATCACGCGGCGCTGCTGGAGGATGGCGAGCTGATTGAGCATGGCAAAATCGCCGATCTGCTGATGACGCCGCGATCAAAACTGCGCCAGTCGCTGTTACACGA
Organism: Kosakonia sp. 1610; assembly: GCF_050435845.1. Lineage (NCBI taxonomy): Bacteria > Pseudomonadati > Pseudomonadota > Gammaproteobacteria > Enterobacterales > Enterobacteriaceae > Kosakonia > Kosakonia sp. 1610. The sequence goes on from NZ_JBNDKZ010000008.1 coordinate 164,299, forward strand.
TCCGCAAAGCGAGCAGGCGTTTCTCGCCCGCCACGGTTTTAACGGGAGGCCATTATGCGTGGTGGCATGAGCTGGGACGAACTCTGGCCGCTGCTGGTGAACGGCACGCTGGAGACACTCTATATGGTCGGGCTGGCGGCGCTGTTTACCGTGCTGATTGGCCTGCCGCTTGGCGTGCTGTTATTTATCTCGCGCCGCAATGGCCTGGCACCGATGCCAATGCTGAATGCCGTACTCGGCAGCATCGTCAATGTCGGCCGCTCACTGCCCTTTATTGTGCTGCTGATTGCGCTGATCCCCTTCACGCGCCTGTTGATCGGCACCACGCTGGGCAGCACGGCGGCGATTGTGCCGATCACCATCGGCGCCTTTCCCTTCTTTGCGCGCTTAACGGAAAACGCCCTTGATGAGGTTGAGTATGGTCGTATTGAAGCGATCCTCTCGATGGGCGGCAACCTGTGGCATGTGATTGGCAAAGCGCTGCTGCCCGAAGCGCTCCCCTCGCTGCTGGCGAGCATTACGCTGACGGTGGTGATGCTGATTGGTTTCTCGTCGATGGCAGGCGTGATTGGCGGCGGCGGGCTGGGCGATCTTGCCATCCGCTATGGTTATCAACGCTTTAACGACCAGGTGATGGTCGGGACGGTAGTAATTCTGGTGGTGCTGGTGCAGGGCGTGCAGATGGCAGGAGAGAGGCTGGTGCGCCGCCTGGCGCACCGACGTTAAGCTACTGTTTCGCCAGCAGCAGCGTGGTGAGTGCAAAGGAGAGCACCAGCGCAATCGCCACGCCCGACAGCGCAAAGATAAAGTAGGGGCCTATGTAGGCTGGCAGGCTGAAGATGCTCGACAAAATATAGCCGTAGAGCCGCACGCCGAAGAAGGCGATAAAGGCTGAGGCCAGCGAGCTGGCAACGGTAGCGGCAATAAAGGCTTTTTTGTAGCGTGTTAAGACACCAAACAGCGCCGGTTCGGTAATGCCGAGCAGCGCTGAAATGGCTGCCGACAAGCTGACGCTCTTCTCCTGGCGATCTTTACTCAAGCGCCAGATAGCAAAGGTGGAACCGGCAATCGCCATATTGGCCATAAACATCATCGGCATCAGCATGTCATACCCGCGATCGCTGAAGTTTTGCAGCGCAATCGGCGTCATGGCGTGGTGCATGCCGGTGAGGATCGCTACCGGGCGAATCGCCCCCACCACCAGCCCGGCGAAGCTTGCCGAAATACTGAACAGCCCTTCAATAAACAGCGCCAGCCCTTTGCCGAGCCAGATGCCGATGGGGCCAATCACCACCAGCGCTGCCAGCGCACCGAGGAACAGCGTCAATGTTGGCGTAAAGACGGTCTTCAGCACCTCCGGCATAATGCTGTCCACCCAGCGATGGATATAGCTGAGCGCCAGCACCGAGAAGATCACCGGGATCACGCTTGCCGAGTAGTTAAAGACGGAAACCGGGATGGCGTTAAGCAGCCAGAAGGCGCTGACTGCCCCCTCCTGATGCGCTGCCAGCGCTTTCGCCGCCTCGATAAGCGAGGGATACATCAGGCAGGCTGCGACCGCTGCCGCCAGATATTCATTGGTCTTGAATATTTTTGCCGCCGAGACCGCGAGGAAAAAGGGCAGGAAGTAGAAGACGCCGCTGGCAATCAGATCGATAACGATCACCGTATCGCTTTTCGCCGAGATGACGTTGAGGGCAATCAGCCCGGCCAGCAGCCCTTTGATCATTCCCGCCCCGGCAATGGCAGGCACAATCGGCCCAAAGACGCCGGAGACCGTATCCATAAACAGCGACACCAGGCTTTTGCGCCCCTTCTCTTTCGCAGCCGGTGCTACCGGCGCGTTGCCGAGAGCGGCGAGAAGTTGCTCATACCAGCTGTTGACCTGCGGGCCAATCACAATCTGGAACTGGTCGCTTTGCAGCTGCGCGCCCAGCACGCCGGGCACTTTTTTAATCTCCGCCTGCTCCACTTTATTGTCATCCACCAGCGAGAAGCGCAGGCGCGTCATACAGTGCCAGACGTTATGAATATTATCCCGCCCGCCCACCAGGCGAATAATATTGGTGATGGCTTCTTGCGTGCCCATAAAAACTCCTGCCGGATGCGTTGTTGTTTTAGTCATTGCTACCAAGGGTAGAGAAATGCAGGAAGCAAAACAAACCAATAAAATATGAAATCCGTCACACTTTGCCGATATCAAGCATTCATTAACGCAACAAAGCGCAAATTGGTCTGGTTTTTAATTACATTAACAGGTGAAATCTGACCAAAATATTTATTCGAAAAAAGCGTTTACCTCGCGGCGAAATTAGGGCGAAGATAGTGGCCATTCCCCGCTTATATTTCGCTGTAAAGGAGTTCCCGTGACGCCAACGCTTATCCAGAATATCGACTGTTTTATTACCCGCCCCGACAGGCATAACCTGGTCGTGGTGCGGGTAACAACCGATAAAGGTGTCATCGGCCACGGCTGTGCGACCTTTCAGCAGCGCCCGCTGGCGGTCAAAACGGTGGTGGATGAGTACCTGAAGCCGCTGCTGATTGGTCGCGATGCCAATAACATTGAAGATCTGTGGCAGATGATGAGCGTCAACGCCTACTGGCGTAACGGCCCGATCCTTAATAACGCCATCTCCGGTGTTGATATGGCACTGTGGGATATCAAAGGCCAGCTCGCCGGGATGCCGCTCTATCAGCTGTTGGGTGGGAAGTCCCGCGATGCCATCGCCGCCTACAGCCACGCCAGCGGTGAAACCCTCGACGAACTCTTCGACTCGGTCGATAAGCTTGTGGCACAGGGGTATCGCCATGTGCGCTGCCAGCTTGGTTTTTACGGCGGTACGCCTTCGCAGCTGCAAACGCCGGACAACCCGACGCCGGGCGCCTATTTTGACCAGCAGGAGTATATGCGCAACACCGTCGCCATGTTTAAAGCGCTGCGCGAGAAGTATGGCGACAGCCTGCATATTCTGCATGACGTGCATGAGCGCCTCTTCCCGCAGCAGGCGGTGCAGCTGGCGAAGCAGCTTGAGCCTTATCAGCCCTACTTTATTGAAGATATTCTGCCGCCCGCGCAGAGCGGCTGGCTCGATCAGGTGCGCCAGCACAGCAGCGCGCCGCTGGCGATGGGCGAGCTGTTTAACAACCCGGCGGAGTGGCACGATCTGATTGTGAACCGCCGCATCGACTTTATCCGCTGCCATATTTCACAGCTTGGCGGCATCACCCCGGCGCTGAAGCTGGCGGTGCTCTGTCAGGCCTTCGGCGTGCGCCTGGCCTGGCACGGCCCGGGCGATATGACGCCCATCGCCGTGGCGGTCAATACCCATCTCAATATCCATCTGCATAACGCCGCGATTCAGGAGTATATCCCGCGCTCCGCGACCACGGATGCGGTCTTCCCCGGCGCGCCGCAGGTGAAAGCCGGTTTTGTCTATGCGCCGGAAAAACCGGGCATCGGCGTTGGGTTTAATGAAGAGGAGGCGCGCGCCTGGCCCGTCACCTACCGCCCGCATGAGTGGACGCAGAGCCGCCTCACCGACGGCACCATGCACACGCCGTAACTCAGCCGCCGCCCTGGCGGAAGGTCAGGTTTTCGCGGTTATGGGGGATGACATAGGTACAGCTGTAGTTGATATCGATAATGTCGCTGATCTCGTAGACCTGGCCGCCCTCAAGAATGCCGCGATTGCTGATATGCATCGCCGGGCTGCCCTTTTTACAGCCGAGCAGCGCGGCCTGATCGCGGCTGACGTTCACCGCCCGGTAGGTGGTGAGCAGGTGGGAAATTTGATACCCCTTGCTTAAAACATACTGCTGAAGTGAGCGCTCAATCACCTGCTGATTGAGATCGGCAAAACCCTCCACCGGCATGCGTGAAATCTCAATCTGCACCGCCTGCTCATCAACAAAGCGCAGGCGGCAAAACTGCCAGATAAAGCTCTCATCGCTCAGGCCAAAGATCTGCTGCTCATCGCGGTTCGGCCGCTTCTTATGCAGGCTTACCATGCGAAAGCGGATCTGATCGAAGCGCTTCTCGGTGATTGAGTTGTAGACCAGCGGGTTGTTGCGCGCCTGTTCATTAATCCAGATGCCGGAGCCCTGCACAATGCGCACCACGCCAATGCTGGCAAGCTTCTCCAGCGCCTGGCGGATGGTGAAGCGCGACACGCCATACTCCTGCGCCAGCTGCCGCTCCGGGGGGAGTTTGCGCGGGCCTGGCGCACTGTTCTGGTAAATTTTGCTGAGCAGATCCTGCGTGACGAACTCTTTTTTCTTCATCCACCCCTTCCCAACGCGAACCGCCACCGGCGCATGTTATAGCCACAGACCGGTAAAGATACCCGATGTCGTGCGGGAACAACATGCCCGGCGCGGAACCGGCGTCTACGCCTGCTGCCAGCGCAAGCGGTAACGCACCCGCTCCTGCTGCAAAATAAACTCCGGCGAGACGCTCGGGCTCCAGGAGTCATCCCCGCCGACGCCCATATGGAAGGCGTCGAGATGCAGCCAGCAGCCCGCCTCTTCGCGCAGCAGATGGTGGTGCGTCGTCTCCCGCAGTTGAGTGTCGCTGTAGCAGCCAAGGGAGAAGTGGAACTGCCCCTCCAGCTGATGCCCGCCACACTGCAACAGCCGGGTGTCGCAGCGCAGGCCATTTTCGCCGGGGAAGATATAGGGCGTATGCAGCGCCGCCAGCGGCTGCGTCCAGCGCCCCTGGCAGGCCGCGAGTTTACGGTCAGGGTAGTTTTCATGGGGGCCAAGACCGAGCCAGCTCACCTCTGCCGGACGCTCAGCAAGCTGGCACACCAGCCCGATGCGCGCCGGCGGCGGAATATCGTTTGCCACCACCACCTCAATATCGGCCTGTAACCCGCCGGTCCTATCAATCCGCCACGTTTTCTCGCTGATAAAAGCGCTTTTCCCGGCACCGATCCAGCGGTGAATCGTGCGCAGCGTTACCTCTTGTGCGGTCTCCTGCACCTCAAAACTCAACAGCTCGGCGCGCAAATCGTACATTCCCGCCGCTTTCCAGCGCTCTACCCAGGCATTGGGATCGATACGTGTCACTTCACTGACGCCGATATCGTTATCGAGCGGTGCGCGGGTAAAACAGTCGGTCACCGGTGTCAGCAGCGTCTCCTGCCCGTCGCGCCACCACTGCACCAGATCTCCGCGTTGGCGGCAGAAGGCCCAGCGCTGATTGCCCTGGGTAACGGTGTAGGTTTCATTACTGACCTCAAGCGTCGGTCGCTCGCCCTGTTCATCAGGCGCCTCAAAATAGAGCGGTGCCGGTAAGCGCCACTGATCCCAGGCGCAACGATGCCAGGCCGCAGACCACGCCGTCGCCTCGCGCTGGTAAACCTCAACGTTAAGCCACAATTCGCCCGGCGCAGCGGTCAGCTCCGGCAGATCCAGCGCGATCTGCACCTTGCCCTGCGGTGCAATCACCAGCGCGGTTTCGCCCTGCGCCAGCACCTCGCCGTCGCGCTCAACGCGCCAGCGCAGCACTTCGTTATCGCTGGTGCGGAACAGGTATTCGCTGGTCACTTCCATGATCAGCGGTGAAGCGCTGAGCAGAGAAAACTGGAAAAACTGCTGCGCGCGCTGCGCTTCGAACAGCGCCGGGTGCGGGGTGCGATCCGGGAAAACCAGCCCGTTCATGCAGAACTGCCTGTCATTTGGCGTATCGCCAAAATCACCGCCGTAGGCCCAGAAGGGCTGCCCGTCTGCGCCAATTTTTGTCAGCGCCTGGTCAACCCAGTCCCAGACAAAACCGCCCTGCAAACGCGGCGCGGCGCGAAACGCCTGCCAATATTTGGCGAAACCGCCAAAGCTGTTGCCCATCGCATGGGCATATTCACAGAGGATCAGCGGCCGGGTCTCATTGGGCATGCCGATCCACTTTTTGATCGACCACTTCGGCACTTCAGGAAAAGGTTGATCCTGGTCGACGCGGGCATACATCGGGCAGATGATATCCGTCGCTGCGGTGTTCGCCCCGCCCCCTTCGTACTGTACCGGGCGCGTTGGATCGGTGCTCTTCAGCCAGCGGTACAGCGCATCGTGATTCGCGCCATGCCCGGACTCATTGCCCAGCGACCAGATGATGATCGACGGATGGTTGCGGTCACGCTGCACCATGCGCGTCACGCGCTCGCTCATCGCGGGCAGCCAGCGCGGGTCATCCGCCAGGCGGCTCATCGGCACCATGCCATGCGTTTCAATGTTGGCCTCATCCACCACATAGAGACCGTAGCGATCGCAGAGGCGATACCAGAGCGGGTGGTTAGGATAGTGGGAGCAGCGCACGGTGTTGAAGTTATGCTGCTTCATCAGCTCGATATCGCGCCGCATGGTCGCTTCATCGACCGCCTGGCCGTGCTCCGGGTGGTGCTCGTGGCGGTTAACGCCGCGGATCAGCAGCGGTTGGCCGTTAAGTTTCAATAAGCCCTGATGGATCTCAACGTGGCGGAAGCCGACATCGCAGGCTTCAACTTCCACGCAGTTACCCTCTTCATCGCAAAGCGTCAGCGTCAGGCGATAGAGGTTCGGCGTCTCCGCGCTCCACAGCAGCGGCGACTCGACCGGCAGCGTCAGGCTCAGGCGCTCCGCCCAGTTGCCGCGCTCATCGACCACCGCGCTGCCAGGTGTCTGTTCGCCAGAGGCGATCTTTTCGCCATTGCGCCACAGCACCGCCTTCACGCGCGCTCCGGCAAACTCGCCTGCCAGCTCCACCGCCACCTGCACGCTTGCGCGGGTAAACTCCGCGTTGAGCACGGTGGTGTAGTGGTAGTCAGCAATGTGCAGCGCCGGTTTATGTTGCAGCGAGACGTCGCGAAAGATGCCGCTCATGCGCCACATATCCTGATCTTCGAGATAGCTGCCGTCGCACCAGCGCAGCACCATCACCGCCAGGCGGTTTTCGCCTGCGCGCAGCACCGCGCTGAGATCGAACTCCGCTGGCAGGCGGCTATCCTGCGAGTAGCCGACCCACTGCCCGTTGCACCAGAGATGGAAAGCAGAGTTCACGCCGTCAAACACAATCCGCGTCTGCCCCCCGGCGATTGCCTCAGCGTCTACCTCAAATGTGAGCGAGTAACAACCGGTTGGGTTCTGCTGGGGAACAAACGGCGGGTTAACGGGGATCGGATAGGTCACATTGGTATAGATGGGCGTATCGAAGCCCTGCATCTGCCAGTTGGAGGGCACCGGCATTGCCACAGCGTCGGCGCAATCCTGCTCGATCCACTGCTCAGGCACCGCTTCCGGCGAGGCAAAAAAACTAAATTGCCACAGGCCGTTCAACGAGCGATGCGAGGGTGACTCCGCTTCATCGCGCGCGGCGGTTTCATTGCGCCAGCTGCGCATTGGGGCATGCGCCGCCAGGCGATGCCACTGGGTGACAACCGGGTTTTCCCAGTCGCGACGGGAGAGTAATGAAGCAAGGGTAGATGGCATAACAACCTCTTTTGCGAAGCGCTCACAATTTTTAGCACAATGGCGCAAAGCGGGCCGCAGGTAAAGGTGCAGAGCGGCTGAAAGCGAAGAGGATCACAAAAGCTTAGCGGCGATTGAGTAAAGCCACCTGCTCTGCCAGCTGTTTCAGACGCCGGGCCAGCGCTTCACCGCTCTCTTTTTGCTGCGACAGCGGCGCGCTGGAGTAGCGCCCGACCAGAGTGACCGGCAGGCGTATCTGGCAAAAGCCATCGCCCTGCGCCTGGTTATCCAGCAGCCAGTCAACGCTACGCGCGCCCGCCTCTTTGAACGCCTGGCGCACGGTGGTGAGCGGTGGCGAAAACCAGGCGCTGTCGTCGGTATCGTCATAGCCGACCACCGAGATCTGCTCCGGGACGGCAATGCCTTTTGCCGCGCAGGCGCGCAGTACGCCAAGCGCCATCTGATCGTTTGCCACCAGCACCGCCTGCGGCAGCTGCGGCCCGGCGAGTAAGCGCTGCGCTTTTTCAAACCCGGAGGCCGCGCTCCAGTCACCGTGCGCACAGGCGAAGGGAGACAGCTTTGCTTCCTCCAGCGCCGCCAGCCAGCCGCTAAAGCGGGCGCGTGCCGAAACCGAGCTCTCCGGCCCGCCGAGCAGCGCAATGCGCTGGTGCCCCAATGCCCGCAGGTGCTCAACCCCGAGGCGCGCGCCCTGAGCGGCATCAAACACCAGGCTGTTGACCGACGCCGTGTCGCTGACATCGAGAAACAGCACCGGTACCGGTGCGGCCTGCGCCGCCAGCTGCTGTGCCAGCGCATCGTCAAGCGGGACGTTAATCAGCACGCCCTCCACCCTCTGCGCCAGCAACTCCTGCAGCGCCGCCGCGCAGCTCTGCTCATCGTGCTGTTCAACCATCGAAATCATCACGCTGGCCCCCGCCTGCCCGGCGCGGCTCTTTACCGCCGAGGCAATTTGCGACGGTGCATGCAGCGCCAGATCGGTGGTCACTAGGCCAAGGGTTTTGCTGCGTTTGCCCGCCAGCTGCTGCGCGCCGCGGTTGGGCACATAGTGCAGCGCCGCCATCGCCGCCTGCACCTTTTCACGGGTGCGTGCAGAGACATGGGCCGCATCGTTGATCACGCGGGAGACGGTCTGATAAGAGACGCCGGCATGGCGGGCGACATCATAGAGAGTGATGGTTTTCATAAGCTTCCGGGCCACTGCAAATTTTATGCAGTATACCCGCTTCATCGCCCGTTGCCTGCGCGCGGTTACGGCAAGCCAAAAGAAATAACGACGAGCCACAAACGGCTCGCCGTAAACATCATCCTTAATGCTTTATTGAGATGGTTGCTGTTATTATTTGAACCATCATCACACTTTTATTTGCAATTAAAATGATGGTTTCATGACAAGTGTGTTACTGCTGGCGGGGGATGGGGAATCCTTTCAGTGAAATAATAAAGCTGTTCCCTTCTTTTTTAATTTTAGCACCAGCGTCACACCAGTCCGATGCAATGCGAAAGAACTCATCTGTGCCAATATTCCAGTCCAGACGAACTTGTTTGACGAACCCTGAGCGCAGCAGCTCGCACGCTTCACGGTAACTGTGGGCGATGGAAAGCAGTTGTTGGTTCATTTTCTCTTCTTCAGAAGTTTGCGTAGTGCTTTGATTTCTTTGGTTGTAAGTGGCGTTGCGCTCTCTTCTTCCGTGTGCTGGCTGTCGACCTCTTCCTCTGATACGCTCTCCTCTTCCACTGCCTCAAACGCCAGCAGGAGAAGCTTTTGCGTTGCCGAGCCTAAATTCTCATTATTGACTTCGGCATAATGGCGAAGTTTCTCTTTTAACGCTTCATCAATTCTTACGTTTAATACAGCGCTGGTCATGATTATCCCTTCTGGTGTGAATAAACACGCTAATTAATACACGAACTTAGGTAACCGATCCACAAATATATTTCAGAAATATAACAAGCCGAAATACCCCATAAATAATTTGCACGAGAAAGATGACATAAATATTAAATTAATATTTCATTATTATGACAATTTTAATATATGGGTGAGAAAGTACTTAGAAGAGATAAATAAATGACAGCCCGGGTGGGCTGTCGGCGCGGGCCTCAGCCGTAGAGGCGGTTCCAGTCATCGCGGGTGATCTCCCACAACTCGGTCTCTAACTCGCCCGCCACATAGTGGCCCGGTTGACGGCGAACCAGCCGCATACCGCTGCTGTGTGAGATCTTTCTCGACCGCTCGTTAGCCACCGCTTTCGGTGCGCGCAGCACCTCGCGCTTCAGGCCATTGAACCAGTAATCGGTCACCGCGTGGCACGCTTCGCGCATATAGCCCTGCCCCTGCCACTCCGGCGCCAGCCAGAAACCACGGTTGTTATCCGGCGTGTTCATCAGGCAGATAACGCCCATTAACTCGCGCTCATCCTCTTTACGACGCAGCGTCCAGAACCAGCCTTCACCGGCGCGGCTTGCCGCCAGCGCGACGTTATCAACATAGTGCTGCGCGGCACCTTCCGGGTAGGGCCATGGCACGCTGGCAATCAGGTAACGCACGATCTCCCAGCGCGGAAAAATGCGCTGGATCTGCTCAGCATCGGCAGATACCAGCGGTAGCAGGCGTAATCTTTCGGTCTCCAGAATGGGTGTGGTCATAGGCTCTCTCTCTTCAGGCCGAAAGCGTCGGCCTGTGATAACTCAGCATCCCTTAACTTCATCTGCCTGTAAACCTGACAAAAATGGCTAAGCGGCAGGTTTTACTTCTGTGACGGGAACGGGGCGCGGTGCGAAGCGAAACCACGGCAGGCAGAGCTGGATCAGCGGGCCGATGGTCAGCGCATAGAGCACCGTGCCGACGCCTAGCGTGCCGCCCAGCAGCCAGCCAATCAGCAGCACCGACAGCTCAATCACCGTACGGATGCTGCGCACCGACCAGCCGGTGCGCGCATGTACCCCGGTCATCAACCCGTCGCGCGGGCCGGAGCCAAACCCGGCACCGATATACATCGCAGTGGCAATCGCATTGACCACGATGGCGCCCGCCAGCAGCCCGCTGCGCGGCAGTATGTCACTCAGCGTCGGGATGACGGAGAGCGCAGCATCGGCTGCCAGGCCTAACACCACCACATTACTGATGGTGCCAAGCCCAGGGCGCTGGCGCAGCGGAATCCACAGCAGCAGCACCAGCGCGCCGGTGGCGATCATCACCGTGCCGATATCCAGCGCCAGCAGTTTCGCCACGCCAAGGTGAAAGACATTCCACGGGTCGGCACCGAGATCGGCGCGCACAAACATGGCGGTAGAGAGGCCGTAAAGGGATAACCCGAAATAGAGTTGCAGTAATCGACGCAGCATAGATCTTCTCCGTTTGGACAGGCTTCCATCTTCCCCGGAAATGGACTTATGATTAATGTCCAGTTTTCAGATAGTGGACTGCTTATGTCATCCCGTCGTTTTGGTAGCCAGTCGTTGCTGCGCCTGTTAGGCCACTGGCAACAATCCTCGTCCCGCACCCCGCTCTGGCGTCAGCTTGCCGATGCGCTGCGCTTGTTGATCCTCGACGGCAGGCTGGCGCTGGATACCCGTCTGCCCGGCGAGCGGGAGCTGGCGACCACGCTCTCGGTGAGCCGCACGACGATTGCCAGCGCGCTGGCGCACCTGCGCGAGGAGGGCTATCTGGAGAGCCGTCACGGCAGCGGCTCGCGGGTGATCCTGCCCGATAACCGCGCCATACCGACGCGCAGCACCGCCGGCGCGGCGCTCGATCTCTCCACCGCCGCGCTCAGCGCCGGGCCGGAGATTCACCAGGCCTATAGCCACGCCTTAACGGCAATCGCTCCCTATCTTTCGCGTACCGGGTATGGTCAGCTCGGCGTGCTGGCGCTGCGCGAAGCGATTGCCGCACGCTATACCGCGCGCGGTTTACCGACCCATGTCGATGAAGTGATGGTGGTGAATGGCGCGCTGAGCGGGCTGGCACTGGTGTTGCGTATGCTGACCGGGCCTGGCGATCGCGTGGTGGTCGATCACCCTACCTACCCGCTGGCGATTGCGGCGATTCAGGGGGCGTCGTGCAGGCCGGTTGGCGTCTCGCTGCCGCAGCGCGGCTGGGACAGCGACGGTTTTGCCGCCACGCTGGCGCAGACTGCGCCGCGCCTTGCCTACCTGATGCCCGATTATCACAATCCGACCGGGCGCTGCATGGACAGCGCGACGCGGGAAGCGATCGCCGCCATTGCCGCCCGTACGCGCACCACGCTGGTAGTGGATGAGACGATGGTCGATCTCTGGTACGAAAACGCCCCACCGCCGCCGCTTGCCGCGTTTGATAAAAGCGATACGGTTATTACACTCGGCTCGGCGGGGAAAACCTTCTGGGGCGGTTTACGGCTGGGGTGGGTTCGCGCCTCTGCGCGCACCATCGCCCACCTGGCGCAGACGCGCGACTCGCTGGAGCTGGGATCCCCGCTGCTGGAACAGCTGGCAACGCAGTGGCTGATGGCGAATGAAAGCGACTTTCTGCCAGCGCGCAGGGCGATGCTGCAAGCGCGCCGCGACCGCTGCGGCGAACTCATGGCAGATCTCTTCCCCGCGTGGCATTTTCAGCCGCCGGAGGGCGGGTTATCTTACTGGGTTGAGCTACCCGACCGGCTGGCAACGGCTTTTGCCGCACGCGCGGAAACCGAGGGCATTCATCTCGGTGCCGGGACGCGTTTCGGCCTCGACGGCGCGTTTGAGCGTAATCTCCGCATCCCCTTCGCGCTGGAGTCAACGGTGCTCGAGGATGCGCTGCTGCGCATAAAACCGCTGTGGCAGGCGCTCAATCCGGCGGCCCCGTCGTTTAAGCGCAGCGTAGTGTAAGCATCAGGAAGCGGGCGGCGTCAGCGGGGCGAGCGCCTCGCTTTTCACCCAACCAGTGGTGCTTTTGCCCTCATCGCTGAGATATTCAACCTGCGTCCACTCCCCCTGGGTTTTCAGCACGCCGACCACATCATCCTGCACGATAAAGGCTTTGCGCCGCGTCTTCTCTTCAGGCTGGCGATAGAAGTAGAGCCGCTCGGCGTGCACCTGTGCCATCGACTGCCAGTCGGTATCGCGAGTTTTGCTCAGTTCCAGCCCGTCATTAATCAACGGCGGCATCACATTGCTGCAACCATCATGAGTCTGTCCGTCGGGCACGCTAAGCGTCACGCCGTCGGCTGTTGCCGCAAGGTGCCCCGGCAGCACGGCAGTGGACCAGGAGGTGATCGTTGCATCGCCTTTTGCCGACACCTCCCCCACCAGCGAAAAGGCGCAGGTGCGCGTCACGCCGACACCGAGGGTTTCGCTGTAGTAACCGCTGATCTTGCCCTGCGGCGAGACCGCAAGCTGCAGCTCTTCATAAATGCCGGAGTGCAGCGTGGCAGCCATACCGGATGTGGAAACAAGGAGTGTTAGTAAAATTAGAGAGTTACGCATAGTGCTGAGCCTCAGGGCGATAAGTGCAGCGATTCTACACGCTTGCGCGCCCCTCCCGGTATCCCCAAAAAAGGCTATGGTTGAGAGTATCGTTCCAGGCTGGAGAAGTGAGATGAGTGAGAAAAAACGGGCGCAGTGCCACTGCGGTGCGGTGGTGTTTAACGTGACGCTGCTCGACGGCTTTAACAACGCGCGGCGCTGCAACTGCTCCTACTGCCGGATGCGCGGCGCGGTGGCAGTCACCGCGCCGCTGTCAGGCATTGATATTCTTCAGGGCAGAGAGAAGCTGACCGAGTACCGCTTTAACACCGGGGTCGCCGTCCACTTCTTCTGCTCGGTGTGCGGCATCTACACCTTCCACCAGCGCCGCTCCAACCCCGATCAATATGGCGTTAACGCGGCCTGCATTGAAGGCGTATCGCCGTTCGATTTCGCCGAAATCCCGGTCTCCGAAGGGGTCAATCACCCATCGGATGGGGGCGATAACAGCGGCGTTGCCGGGTATCTGCGCTACACCCCTGCCGGGAAGTGAAGCGGCTAACCTACTCCCGCAGCCACCAGCCGCACTCATAAGGTCTGAGCGTGCCGGTGGCGGGCAGTTGCGCGCCATCCGCGTAGTTGCCGTAGAGCAGACGCCAGCCCGCTTCATCGGGCAGACACACTTCGCTCAGCGCCAGCGGCTCGCCGCTGAGGTTGGCAATCACCCGCAGGGTTTGCTCCTCATCTTGCCGCTGATAGCACCAGCAGGCGGGCGAATCGGGGTCGAGATCCTGATAGTCGCCAAAGGTGAGCACCGGCAGGTTTTTGCGCAGCGCAATCAGTTGCCGATAGGTGTGCAGCACTGAATCATTATCCGCCATCTCACTGACCACGTTGATCTGCCGGTAGTTATCCGCCACGTCAATCCAGCTTTCGCCGTCGGTAAAACCGGCGTTCTCGCTGTCATCCCACTGCACCGGCGTTCTGCCGTTATCGCGGGATTTGTGCGCCAGCACCGCCAGCACATCTTTTTCATCCTGATGCAGGCGCAGGATTTTGAACATATTCAGGCTTTCGACATCGCGGTATTGATCGATGCGGCTGAAGTGCGGATTGGTCATGCCAATCTCTTCGCCCTGGAAGATATAGGGCGTGCCCTGCATACCGTGCAGCACCATCGCCAGCATTTTCGCTGAGACGGTGCGCAGCGCCCCATCATCCCCCAGCCGGGAAACGATGCGCGGCTGATCGTGGTTACACCAGAAGAGCGCGTTCCATGCCAGCTTGTGCATCCCGCGCTGCCATTCGGCGAAAATCCGCTTTAGTGCCACCCGATCCGGCGGCGCAAGCCGCCACTTCTCACCCTGCGGATAGTCGATTTTCAGGTGGTGAAAGTTAAAGGTCATCGACAGCTCTTTGCCATCCAGCCGCGCATAGCGCTGGCAGTGCTCAAGCCGGGTGGATGACATTTCGCCCACCGTCATCAACCCGCGCGGCTGAAAGACATCGCGGCTCATCTCTTCGAGAAAGTCGTGAATCGCCGGGCCGTCGGTGTAGAAACGGCGGCCGTCACCCTCATCATCATCCGGCAAATCGGGGTGCTTTGAGACCAGGTTGATGACATCCAGCCGCAGCCCGTCCACACCCTTATCCGCCCAGAAGTGGCAGACCGCTTTCAGGGCGTTGCGCACTTCCGGGTTCTCCCAGTTGAGATCCGCCTGCTGGGCAGAGAAGGAGTGCAGATAGTACTGCTGCGTCTCCTCGTGCCAGCACCAGGCGCTGCCGCCAAACTTGGAGTGCCAGTTATTGGGCAGCCGCCCCTCTTTACCGTCGCGCCAGATATAGAAGTTGCGCCACGGGCTGTTACGGTCGCTGGCAGCGGCTTTGAACCACGCATGCTCCGTGGAGGTATGGTTAAACACCATATCCATCACCACCTTGATGCCGCGCTGATGGGCGGCGTCAACCAGCGCCTCAAAATCCGCCATGGTGCCAAACAGCGGATCGATGGCGTAGTAATCCGCCACGTCATAGCCGTTATCCACCTGCGGCGAGAGGTAAACTGGCGTCAGCCAGATGGCGCTTACGCCGAGCCACTGGAGATAATCAAGGCGGCGCACAATGCCCTGAAGATCGCCGAGGCCATTGCCGGTACTGTCCTGAAAACTGCGCGGGTAGATCTGGTAAATCACGCCGTTTTGCCACCACGGAACATTACGTTTGCTCATTGCGTCGATCCCTTTTTCACACCACCAGCAGCTTGCCCGCTGCCTGCTTACGTTTATAGATAACCGTGGTCAGCACGAGCGGGATCACAATCGCCACCAGCATCGCCAGACCATAAATCGACCAGTACTGGGTTTTCACCGAGAGGATGGCCGGTAAGCCGCCGACGCCAATGCCGTTCGCCATCACGCCGGTTAGCCCGCAAATCAGCCCGGCGCAGGCACCGCCGACCATGCCGCAGAGCATCGGGAAGCGATACTTCATATTGATGCCGTACATCGCCGGTTCCGTCACGCCGAGATAGGCCGAGATGGCGGCAGGCACTGAGATCTCCCGTTCATTAACCTTCTTGCTCACCAGGATAATGCCGACGACTGCGGAACCCTGCGCAATGTTGGAGAGCGCGATAATCGGCCAGACCGGCGTGCCGCCGAGGTTCTGGATCAGTTGCAGGTCGACCGCCAGCGTAGTCTGGTGCACACCGGTGATCACCAGCGGCGCATAGAGGAAGCCAAACAGCGCGGAGCCAATCGGCGCAAACGGCCCGGTCATCAGATGGCTGACGCCCCAGGCGATGCCGTTACCCACCACACGGCCGAACGGCCCGATGATGGTATGCGCGAGGAACACCGCAATCAGCAGCGAGAGCACCGGCACCACCACCAGCGTCAGGTAATCCGGCACGATGCGTTTCAGCTTCAGCTCAATCCACGCCAGCGTCAGGCCAGCCAGAATCGACGGAATAACCTGCGACTGGTAGCCCACTTTATCGATGGAGAACCAGCCAAAGTTCCACACTTCCGGCGTCTGCTGCCCGAGCAGATAGGCGTTCATCAGCTGCGGAGAGACCAGCGTAATCCCCAGCACGATGCCGAGGATCGGCGTGCCGCCCATCTTCTTCACCACCGACCAGCAGATACCGACCGGAATGTAGAAGAAGATCGCCTCGCCAATCAGCCATAAGAAGTCGTAGATGCTTTTCCACACCGGCGACGCTTCAGTGAGAGGCGCGTCATTGAACAGCGGCAGATCGCCAATCAGGTTGCGGAAACCGAGGATCAGACCGCCGCTGATAAGCGCCGGCAGCAGCGGAAAGAAGATCTCCGCAAAGTGGGAGATGAGGCTCTCATGCCACTTCATATTCTGCCGCGCCACGCGCTTGGCGCTCTCTTTGTCGGTGCCGCTCACCTGCGTATGTTGCAACAGCAGTTGATACCAGTCGCCGACATCGGTGCCAATTACCACCTGAAACTGCCCGGCGTTGGTAAAGCAGCCCTTCACCATCGGCAATTTTTCAATCTCCGCGGGCTTGGCTTTTTTCGGATCGTTAAGCACAAAACGTAAACGGGTAATACAGTGACTGACGGTAGCGACGTTCTCTTTGCCGCCGACCAATTCAATAAGTTTATCAATATCCTGGGGGTTACTTTTTATCGCCATCTTTTCTCTTCCAGCAGGTTTTGATGAGTGAGCTGTTGTTATTACAGCTTTTCGTAAAAACTCTTACTCTGAACCGAGCGATAGAGACCATAGCGGCAACCTATACTTCCGCCTAGTTGGAACGTTCCAATTTTAGCAGGCGATCACAAAATAAACGGTGCAGCGCAGCGGCACAGAGAGGTGCCTTAGGGGATTCATTAATGCTAGTATCGCCGGGTCCGATCTTCAGGAGGCCCGTGCGGGAATGAGTGATAAAAAGCTAACGTTAAACGACATCGCCAAACTGTGCGGCGTCGGAAAGTCCACGGTCTCGCTGGTGATCAACAACAGCGATAAAGTGAAGAAAGCGACCCGTGAACGCGTTGAAGCGATTATCAAAGAGCAGGGTTACACGCCATCGAAAGCCGCCCAGGCGCTGCGCTCGCAGCGGGAAAAGATCATCGGTGTGATCGTCACGCGTCTCGATTCCGCCTCGGAAAATCAGGCCATTCGCGCCATTCTGCCGCAGATCTATCAGCATGAGTACGATGCGATTTTAATGGAGAGCCTGCTCGATCCCACCCTGCTTGCCGCGCACCTTAACGTGCTGGCGCAGCGCAATGTCGAAGGGGTGATTCTGTTCGGCTTTTCCGGCGTCGATAAGAGCCTGGTAAAAGGGTGGAAAGATAAGCTGGTGCTCATCTCCAGCGCCCTGCCGGAAGTGGCGTCGGTGGTCTACGATAACGTCGGCGCGGTCAATGTGCTGATGGAGAAGATGCGCGACGCGGGCCATCGCAGCGTCTCCTATATCGGTGTCACCACTAACGATCCCACTACCGGGAATATCCGTTACCAAACCTACCTTGAGCGGTGTGAAGCGTTTGGCATGACGCCGCACGCGGCGCTCGGCGATCTGAGCTATCAGAGCGGTTACGACCTGGCGAAAGGGCTACTCACTGCCGAGAGCGGCGCGCTGATTTGCGCCTCTGACACCATCGCCATGGGCGCGATTAAATACATTCAGCAGCAGGGGTGGAAGATTAAAGTCGGCAGTATCGGCAGCACGCCGCTGATGACCTTCCTGCAACCCGATGTGCTGAGCGTCAAAATGGGCTATCAGCAGGCGGGGCTGAAAGCCTCGCAGCTGCTGCTGGAGATGCTGCACGGAACGCGTACGCAAGAGCATATTGTTATCCCCTGCACCTTCCAGTAACGCCCAACGGAAATGACGCCTTCGTCAGACGAAAGCGTCAATCGCCCGTCTTAACGGTAGACCAGGCCGCCATCAATCAGGATCGCCTGACCGGTGACATAGTCGGAATCCGGCCCGGCGAGGTAGGCCACCAGCCCGGCCACATCTTCCGGCGTCTCAGCGCGGCCCAGCGCAATACCCTCAACATATTTCTTGTAGGTTTCACCCAGCGGCGCGCCGGTGATATCGGAGAAGCGGCGGTCAATCTCCTCCCACATGCCGGTGCCGACAATGCCCGGGCAGTAAGCGTTAACGGTAATGCCGCGGCTGGCATACTCTTTTGCCGCCGTCTGGGTTAAGGCGCGAACGGCGAATTTGGTCGCCGAGTAGACGCCCAGCAGCGCGAAACCATCATGCCCGGCAATCGAGCAGGCGTTGATGATCTTCCCCTTCTGCTGACGGTCGATAAACTTCTTCGCCGCCGCCTGGATGCCCCACAATGTCCCCTGCACGTTGATGCGCATAATGCGATCCACCTCTTCCGGGGTGACATCAGCCAGCGGCTGCACCTGCGCGATACCAGCGTTATTGACGATAATGTCAAAGCCGCCCAGCGCCTCTTCCGCGTGATCGATTGCCGCATAGACCTGATCGCGCTGTGAAATGTCAGCGACAAAGGTCGCCACTTTACGACCCAGCGCCTGCACCTCTTTCGCCACCGCCTCAAGGTTGGCGGCGTTCATATCCACCAGCATCAGCGACGCCCCCTCTTTCGCAAGGCGAAGCGCAATCCCACGTCCAATTCCCTGGCCTGCGCCGGTTACCAGCGCCACTTTATTATCAATAGTCATGCTTTCTCTCTTATGGTTTGAGTTACAACTGCGCCGCAACAGACTGTCGCGGCAAACTTCACTACCTATTCATTGGTGCAGCGCGCGCCCGTCGGCGGCGAGGATCGCTTCATGCATCGCTTCAGAAAGGGTTGGATGGGCAAAGATCACCTCGTGCAGGCTCTCCTCCGTTGCCTCCAGCGTATGGGCAATGCCAAATCCCTGAATCTGCTCCGTCACATCGCTGCCCACCATATGCGCGCCGAGCAGCTCGCCGCTCTGCGCATCAAACAGGGTTTTGACAAAGCCCTGCGGTTCGCCAAGGGCCAGCGCTTTGCCGTTGGCCTGATAGGGGAAAACGCCGACGCGGATTTCCCGCCCGCAGGCACGCGCGCGTGCTTCGGTTAAACCGAGGCTGGCCACCTGCGGCCGGGTGTAGGTGCAGCGGGGAATAAAATCAGGGCTGATGGGTGCCGCGACGGGCAGCCCGGCGAGCGCCTCGACGCAGCGCACGCCCTCATAGCTCGCTTTGTGCGCAAGGCACGGCGCGCCCGCGACATCGCCGATGGCGTAGAGGCCGAAGACATTGGTGCGACCGCGATCGTCGACCTGAATAAAGCCGCGCGCCATCTCAACGCCGAGCGCCTCAAGGCCAAGGTTTTCGATATTCGGCTGAATACCGGCGGCGCAGAGCACGCGATCCACCTCCAGCGTCTGCTCGCCGTCGGCAGTTTTCAGCAGGCAGCTGACGCGATCGCCGTTGACCGTCGCTGAGCGGATCTGCGCCCCGGTGAAGATCTGCATTCCGCGTTTCGCAAACTGCTGCTGCACCTGGGCTGAGACATCGCGATCCTCGAGCGGCAGGATCTGATCCGCCAGCTCCACCAGCGTCACCTCACAGCCGAGATCGTTATAGAGACTGGCGAACTCCGCGCCGATAGCACCGGAGCCGATCACCAGCAGCGAACGCGGCAGCGCGGCGGGGTTGAGCGCCTCAAAGTAGGTCCAGATATGGCTTTTATCCGCTTCAATACCCGGTAGCGCACGCGGACGTGCACCGGTCGCGAGGATGATGTGATCGGCGCGGAACTCCTGCTCGCCGCCGTCGATACCGCGCACCGCCACCCGCCCCTTCTCCAGCAGGCGGCCTTCGCCGTTGATCACCGTGACGTTGTGCTTTTTCAGCAGGAAGGCGACGCCGTCGGTCAGCCGCTGCGACACCGAGCGGCTGTACTCTACCAGACGGCGGATCTCAAAAGCGATCTCGCCGACGCTAAACCCCAGCTGATCGGCATGGCGCATGGCATGCCCGACCTCAGCGCCGTGCAGCATCGCTTTGGTCGGAATGCAGCCCCAGTTAAGGCAGATACCGCCAAGGTGTGTTTTCTCCACCAGCGCGGTGCGCAAGCCTAACTGCCCGGCGCGGATGGCGGCGACGTAGCCGCCCGGCCCGCCGCCGATAATCAGCACATCAAAGCTGTTATTCACCGCGCGCCTCCTCAACCAGCATCAGAGAAGGCGTTTCGATAGCGCGTTGCAGATGCTGCATAAAGGTCGCGCCGACCGCGCCATCAATCACCCGGTGATCGCACGACAGCGACAGCGTCAGCCGTTCACGCGCCACGATCTGCCCTTCATGCACCACCGCGCGGGATTCCGCCGCCCCCACCGCCAGAATCGCGCACTGCGGCGGGTTGATAATGGCGTCGAACTGGCGGATGCCGAACATGCCGAGATTGGAGATGCAGAAGGTGCCGCCCTGAAAATCCTCCGCTTTCAGCGTGCCCGCTTTGGTGCGCGTCACCAGCTCATGCAGTTGCCGGGAGATGGCACCGACCGTTTTGCGATTCGCCTCGCGCAGAATTGGCGTATAGAGCCCGCCGGGTAGCGCCACGGCGATGGCAATATCAGCGGTGTGAAAACGGCGAATGGTCTGCGAGGCCTCGTCATACTGCACGTTCATCTCCGGCACGCTCATCAGCGCCTGGGCGCAGGCTTTCACCAGCAGATCGTTGAGCGTCACTTTTAGCGACGGCAGCGCGCTGTTCACTTCCCGGCGCAGCGCCTGAAGGCGCGTCAGATCGACCTCGCTGACGAGGCGAAAATGGGGCGCGTTGCGTTTGGACTCCTGCAAACGGCTGGCGATAGTGCGCCGCATCGCCGAGAGCGGCTGGCTGTCGTACGCCGCGCGCTCTTCAACCGCTTCTGCTGTTCGGGCAACGCTCTTCTCACCGCTGCCACGCAGCGCGGCTAATGCCTCCACATCGGCGCGGCTGACGCGCCCGGCCGAGCCTGAGCGGCGGCAGTCATGCAGATTGATCCCCAACTGGCTTGCCAGACGGCGCGCGATGGGTGTTGCCGGGATCTGGCTATCATCCTGCGTAGTGTGGCGCGGTTTCGCTTTTACCGCCGCGCGCGGCTGCAACTCGGCGCTGCCGCCGCCCGTGGTAATGGCTGCCTGCAAATCGGCGACGGAGATGCGCCCTTCGCGACCGGAGCCGCTTACCTTACTCAGATCGATGCCCTGCTTTTTCGCCAGCCGCAGAGCATGCGATGTGGCATTCACCTGCGTCTCATCGGTTTCGCCGCGCAGCGCCGCCGGGATCGCATCC
The DNA here is from genome assembly GCF_050435845.1 of Kosakonia sp. 1610. NCBI lineage: Bacteria > Pseudomonadati > Pseudomonadota > Gammaproteobacteria > Enterobacterales > Enterobacteriaceae > Kosakonia > Kosakonia sp. 1610. Next base: position 185,466 of record NZ_JBNDKZ010000008.1, read on the forward strand.
TGCGCGGCGGGTTTTGCCGGTACAGGTGCTGAAGGTTCAGATGAGGTTATCGCTGCTGGCGCGGGTGTCGATGGCGCGGAGTCTGCCGCAGGCTGCGACGTACCGCTGTTGAGGCTGGCGGCAAAAGCGTCGAGTTCGCTGTCGCTTACCTGCTCATCGGCCACCAGCGCCAGCACCGCGCCAACCGGCAGCGTATCGCCCGGCTGAGCCAGTACCCGGCGCAGCACGCCGTCCCACGGCGCTTCCAGCACGTTGGTTATCTTGCTGGTTTCAATTTCACAAATATCCTGCCCCTGGCTGAAGGCGCTACCCTCTTTAATCAGCCACTGAGCCAGCGTCCCCTCTTCCATCGAGAGCCCCCATTTGGGGATCTCCAGCGTGCGGATTGTGCTCATGGTTACGCCTCCATCAGTTGTCGAACGGCGGCCTCAATGCGATCCACATCAGGGATCCAGAGTTTCTCCAGCGCGGGCGAGAAGGGAACCGGGGTGTGCGGCGGGGTAATTAACACGATCGGCGCTTTCAGGAAGTGGAACGCCTGCGAGGCGATCAGCGCCGCCACATCATGGGCGAAGCCGAAGCGCGCGGCGGACTCATCGACAATCACCACCCGTCCAGTAGAAGCAACGGATTCGAGAATGCCCTCCTCGTCCAGCGGCGACACGGTGCGCGGATCGACCACCTCAACGGAGATACCCTCTTTCAGCAGTTTGTCCGCCACCTGGTTGGCTTTATGCACCATCGCCGAGAGGGCAATAATGGTGACATCCTCCCCTTCGCGGGTGTAATTGGCCTGGCCCAACGGCACGGTATAGCTCTCGTCCGGCACCTCGCCTTTCATGTCGTAGAGCATCTTGTGTTCGCAGAAGACCACCGGATCGTCGTCGCGAATCGACTGGATCAGCAGCCCTTTGGCGTCATAGGGCGATGAGGGCACTACCACTTTCAGCCCCGGCGTGGTGGCAAAAATGTTGTAGGGTGACTGGGAATGCTGGGCGGCAGCCGAAAAACCGGCTCCGATCATGCCGCGCACCACCAGCGGCGCTTTCGCCTTGCCGCCGAACATATAGCGGAATTTCGCCGCCTGGTTGTAGAGCGCATCGTGGCTGACGCCGAAGAAATCCATAAACATCAGTTCCGCCACCGGGCGTAAGCCGGTGACCGCCGCGCCAGCAGCCATGCCGATAATCGCTGATTCAGTGATTGGCGTATCAATCACCCGTGCCGAGCCAAACTGGGTCCACAGCCCTTTGGTAACGCCGAGTACGCCACCGAAGGCCTCCACTTTCGCCTCTTCCGGCGCGTTGCCGCCGTGGCCGCCGCGCAGATCTTCACCGATCAGCACCACGCTTTCATCGCGCGCCATCTCTTGCGCCAGCGCGTCGCGGATTGCTTCGCGGTAAGTTTTGATTGTCATGACGGGCTCCTCAGTAAGAGACGTAAACGTCGGTCAGCAGGCTTTCCGCCACCGGGTAGCCAGCGGCGCGGGCTTTGATCACCGCATCGTCGACCTGCGCTTTCACGTCGGCGTCGATCGCCTCCAGCGCCTCGCGCGTGAGCTTTTCTGCCGTTTTGCTGGCGAAAATCTTCAGCGGATCGTGATCGGCGCGCAGGCGCTCAATCTCCCCTTCCCCCCGGTAAAGCCCCGGATCGCCCTCAAAGTGGCCGTGCCAGCGGAACGCTTTCGCCTCAATCACGCTCGGCCCGCCGCCTTCACGGGCGCGCTTCACTGCCTCAGCCGTTGCTTCGTAAACGGCAAAGAAATCGGTGCCGTCTACAGTGACGGCAGGCAGGCCAAACCCGGCGGCGCGCCCGGCGATATCGCGACCGCCAACGGCGTAGTTATGCCCGGTCGCTTCACCGTAACCGTTGTTTTCAAAGACGAAGATGGCGGGCAGTTGCAGCACCACCGCCATGTTGATGGCTTCAAACACCAGCCCCTGGTTGGAGCCGCCGTCGCCGGTAAATGAGACGGCAACGCCGCCGTTATTGCGGGTTTTCGCCGTCAGCGCCGCGCCAATCACCAGCGGCGGCGCACCGCCGACAATGGCGTTCGCGCCGAGCATCCCTTTCGAGAGGTCGGCAATGTGCATCGAGCCGCCCTTGCCGCGACAGAGACCGGCGTCTTTACCGAAGATCTCCGCCATCATCGCGTGGATATCGCACCCTTTGGCGATGCAGTGGCCGTGCCCGCGGTGGGTGGAGCCGATGTAGTCCGTCTGCTGTAAGTTCTCGCAGACGCCGACGGCAATCGCCTCTTCGCCGGTATACAGGTGGATGAATCCGGGAATGTCACCGCTGGTGTTTTCAGTGTGCAGGCGCTCCTCGAATTCACGTATTTCACGCATTTTGCGATAAGCCTTTAACAGCTGTTGTGTGTTCAGCTCCATAGCTCCGTCCTCAGGTTGTATACCCGCGAGCGCCAGCACGGCGACCGGCAGGGGTTGCGGAAGTGGGGTTACTCTATAAGCGGGTCTTAAGGGGGGATAACCCCCCAATTGGGGGGGAGAGCGGGACTAAAAGAGATAAATGCGATAAGGGTCAAGTTCTGGCAGGTTACAGGCGGGTGTCAGTTACTTACACTTAGCAGCGACTTTCGTGAACAGGGGCAGGCTCGTATGAAATCGTTGACCTCAACAGACTCTCTGCTTGCGGCCAGCTATCGCGAGGAACCTTTCCGCTTCACGCGCCGGCTGCCGCTGATCCTCACCAAATTAACCCCACCCCGCTCGCCGGGCGTGCTGCTTGAGCGTGACCGCCTGTTGGCCAGGCTGGATGCGGCCGCCGACGGCGCACTGACGCTTCTCTGCGCCGCGGCCGGTTCCGGGAAAACTACCCTGCTGGCGCAGTGGTATCGCCGTCGCCGCGAGCAAGGTGATGCCATCGGCTGGCTAAGCCTGGAGGAGGATGAGAACGATCCGGCGCAGTTTGCCCGCTACCTGGTCACCGCCCTGAAACCGCTCTACAGCGGCTGGGGCGAGGCGCTCGAACCCTTTTTGCAGGGCGATATGACGCCGGATCTCTCGGTGCTGCTGGCGGAGTTGACCAACCAGCTGCACCGCTGCCCGCACCCGGTGTGGTTGATCCTTGATGATTACCACGCCCTGACCCACTCCGCGCTGCACGAAGGCATAAGCTGGCTGATCAACCACGCGCCCGATTCGTTGCACCTGATTATTGGCAGCCGTTTTCGCCCGCCGCTGGCGCTGAGCCGCCTGGCATTACAGGATGCGCTCAACGAACTGCACGACGAAGATCTGCGTTTCACCCTCGCCGAAGCGCAGGACTACCTCAGCGACGCCGCGCGCACGGCGATCCCCGGCGCGCAGGATGTTCAGCGGCTGATGCTTGCCACAGAGGGCTGGGTGGCCGGGATCAAGATCGCCGCGCTGGCACCGGACTGGCACCACGATCCGCAGCGCTTTCTGGCGCGTATTCCCTCCGGCTCGCGCACGCTGGCGCGCTATCTCGATGAGGTGATCTTTACCCCGCTGCCGGAGGCGGTGGTCGATTTTCTGCTACAAACCGCGATTCTTAACCGACTGACCCCGGCGCTGTGCGATGCGCTGACCGGGCGCGAGGACGGCGAAGCGATGCTTGGCTGGATCCAGCAGCATAATCTGTTTATCACCGCGCTGGATGAGCACGGCGGCTGGTTTCGCTATCACCACCTGATGCGCGACGCGCTGCTGGCCCGCTTGCAGCAGAGCGAACCGGCGCGCGTGCGGCAGCTGCATGAGCGCGCCAGCAACTGGTTTGCCGGGCAGCAACTCTGGGCCGAGGCGGTGCGCCACGCGCTGGCAGCGGGAAAAAGCGGCGCGCGGCATGCCGAAGCCAGCGCGCAGTCTCTCGCCGAAGAGGGGGATATCGACACGCTGGTGCGCTGGATGCACTTTCTGCCGCTGACGCCCGATCCGTCGCGCATTGATTTGCAGCTCAATCTCGCCTGGGCGCTGGCGCACCACTTCCGCTTTCAGGCTTCGCGCGAACTTCTCGACGGCATTGAAGCGATGGCGCACGACGCCGCGCTGTCGCACAGCGTGCGGGTCAAGCTGCGGGTGGTGCGGGCGATTTGTGAAGCCTTTGCCGAGAATATTGAACTGAGCGTGGCGCTGGTGGAGCCGTTACTGGCAGAGATCCCCTGCGGTGATCGCTGGGTGGATGGGCTGGTGTGCAACATTCTCAGCTACTGCCACCTCGTTAATGCCCGGCCGGGGCAGGCGCTGGCGGTGCAGAGCAGGTTGCCGGAGCTGAAGGTGGCAAACCGCAATCTGTTTGTTGATGTCTGGCGCGCCTTTGTTATCGCCCAGGCCCATTTACGCCAGGGCAATCTGGCTGATGCAAAACGGGTTGCTGCGCAGACGCTACAGGCCGCCGAGGCGCAAACCGGCAGCAACTCCAGCAGCGGCGCAACGCTGGCACCAATTCTGGCGGAGGTTGCCTGGGAGCGCGACGAGCGGCAGGATATCGACGCCCTGCTGGCGCTGCGCCTGGAGATGATCGAGACCTTTTGCCCCCCGGAAGGGCTAAGCCGCTGCTTTATCGTGCTCTCACGCCAGGCGGCGCTTAACGGCCAGCTTGCAGAGGCGAAACGGCTTCTTACCTATGGCGGCGAGCTGACGCGCCAGCGCCAGTGGCTGCGCGCGCAGGCGGCACTGCTGGCGGAAACGGTTGAACTGTATCTGCGTGATGAGGCGCTCTCCCCTGCGCTGGAGATGCTGGACGCGCTCCGGCAGTTGCACAGTGAACATGCTGAAAACGGGGCGATCGGCTTTTATCGACGGGTCAGCGAAAGCCGCATCGCCCTTGCTGAAGGTCATGCTCATCAGGCTGCTGCTGCCTTTGCAGCGCTGGCCGACGAGCAGCAGCAGCGCGGCGAAGCGCTCTCTGCCCTGCGCTTACGTCTGGCGCAGGCCGTTGCCCTCTGGCATGCCGGGGCGTATGAACAGGCGGGTATGGTTTTCACCTCGCCGCTGCAACAGGCGCTTGAGCGAGGTTTACTGCGCAGCCTGCTCGATCTCGGTTCGGTATTAGTAGGGCTGCTCGACGAGTTGCTTGCCCGCCAGGCCACGCCGGGGGCGCTCCGGCAACAGGCTGCAACCCTGCGACAGCAGGCGGTGGAGCTGTTTGGTTTACCACCGAAACGGCACGATGAGGCGGAAGAGACGCGCTATCTCACCGAGCGCGAGCAGCAGACGCTTGAGCTTATCGCCAGCGGTCACTCGAACAAGGAGATTGCCCGCGTGCTGGGGATTTCGGCGGAGACGGTCAAATGGCACTTAAAACAGATGTATGAGAAGTTGCAGGTCAGCAGCCGGATGCAGGCGGTAAACCAGGCGCGGGAGTGGAAGTTGCTGAAAGTGGAGTAGTGCGGTGCGCTGCGTAACAGCGGCTGAAATGGGTGGGGGCCCTGCCAGCTACATCCCGGCACACACGTCCTTTGCCCTGGCTGCTTCCTTCCGGACCTGACCTGGTGAACAAAGTAGCATTGCGGGAGAACCAACAGGGCCCCCATTGAGAGCGAAGGTTGATAACCAACGCGCTGGCGCATTATCCCCATCCGGCAGGGCAATTGCAACCCATAGGCTGACGGATGCTGGTTTCTTGCGCAATCGCCCCTTCACAGCGGGTAAATCGCTGTTTATGCTGCCCCCTTCTCTGCTCAGGAGCATGTGATGGATACGCAAGACTCTTTTCCCCGCCGGGTTTGGCAAATCGTCGCCGCCATTCCGGAGGGTTATGTCACTACCTATGGCGAGGTGGCGAAACTAGCTGGCTCTCCGCGCGCGGCACGCCAGGTCGGCGGCGTGTTAAAGCGCTTACCGGAGGGCAGCACGCTGCCGTGGCATCGGGTGGTCAATCGTTATGGCGTTATTTCGCTGAGCGGGCCGGATCTGCAAAGGCAACGTCAGGCACTGCTGGCTGAGGGCGTAGTGGTGTCGGGAAGTGGCGAGATTGATTTGAACAAGTATCGCTGGCGCTATGAGTAGCTCCTCCCCCGCAGGAGAGGAGCAACAGACACGCAGATTAGTACTGGGTCGGCGCCGGAGTGGCGTTAGACGGGGTAACCTGGGTTGGTGAGGTCGACGGTACGGTGTTCGGCGTACCACCGCTCTGCTGTAGCGGAACCGCAGTCTGCTGTACCGGAACCAGCGTCAGGTCGACTTTGGTGCCGCCCTGGTTGATAACCGGCTTAACCGAGTCGGTGATAAACACCATCTTGTTGTCGACGGTGATCGCTGCACTCAGCAGGATACGCGCGTTCGGCTGGATGTCGGCCGGGTTAAACGGCAGGACATAGCTGTACGGCGGCTGTTTGCCATCGGTGCGTACCGCTTTCTGCGCCAGCACTTTCGACGGCGCGTTGGCCTGGGTGGCATCAGAAACGGTAACGGTTAACACCGCATCCGGCGGCAGCGCCACTTTCTGACGGATCCAGACCGTACCGGTCACGCTTGGCTGAGCAATCGCCGCTTTATTCGTGGGGGACGGCGCATTGGGATTAGGTGCCGGCGTTGGAATATCGCCGCCTTTTTGGGCGCACGCCGATAACGCGACTGCGACTGCTAAACCACTTAACATGGGCACGAGTTTCATTGATCTCTCCTTATCTTCAATGCACCTGCAGGCGCAGCGCCTGCCAGATGTGTGTGGCTAAACCTTCGTAACCTGAACAAGTGTGGCACATATACCCGATATATTCCTGTAAACACCTATTCATTCAGATTATTGCACCCATCGGACCACTCCATTTTCCAGGTTATACTCAGGCAATATATGCTACGTCAGCCGCTATTTATTTGAGGAATTGTATGAGTCAGGCGCTATCTAATCTGCTGGCATTATTGAATCTGGAAAAAATTGAAGAGGGGCTGTTCCGTGGACAGAGCGAAGATTTAGGTCTGCGCCAGGTCTTTGGCGGCCAGGTGGTTGGGCAGGCGCTCTATGCGGCGAAAGAGACCGTTCCGGCAGACCGCCTGGTGCACTCCTTCCACAGCTACTTTTTGCGCCCCGGTGATAGCCAGAAACCGATTGTTTATGACGTGGAAGTGCTGCGCGACGGCAACAGCTTTAGCGCCCGCCGCGTGGCGGCGGTGCAGAACGGCAAGCCCATTTTCTATATGACCGCCTCCTTCCAGGCTCCGGAGCCGGGTTATGAGCATCAAAAAACGATGCCCGCCGCGCCCGCGCCGGACTCGCTCAAATCAGAAACAGAGATCGCCCGCGATCTCTCGCACCTGCTGCCGCCCGGCGTGAAGGAGAAGTTCCTCAGCGACAAGCCGCTGGAGATCCGCCCGGTCGAGTTCCATAACCCACTGAAGGGCCATGTGGCCGATCCGGTGCGCCAGGTGTGGATCCGCGCTAACGGCGTGCTGGATGAAGACTTCCGCATCCATCAATATCTGCTTGGCTACGCCTCGGACTTTAACTTCCTGCCGGTGGCATTGCAGCCGCACGGCGTTGGCTTCCTTGAGCGCGGTATGCAGGTGGCGACTATCGACCACTCAATGTGGTTCCACCGCCCGTTCAATATGAATGACTGGCTGCTCTACAGCGTGGAGAGCACCTCCGCCTCCAGCGCCCGTGGTTTTGTACGAGGCGAATTTTATACCCAGGATGGTGTGCTTGTGGCCTCCAGCGTGCAGGAAGGAGTGATGCGTAACCGCAACTAAGCCGGTTGTGTTATCGCCAAAAGAAAAGCCTCCGCATGCGGAGGCTTTTTTATGCTCAGGAGATACTCAACTTATCAGGCGTTGTAGGCGTTTTCACCGTGGCTGTTGACGTCCAGCCCTTCACGCTCTTGCTCTTCCGGTACACGCAGGCCAACCGTCATATCCGCCAGTTTGTAGCCGATAAAGGCGACTACCGCAGACCAGACAATGGTGATGCCCACGCTCTCCAGCTGCACCAGCACCTGGTGGCCCATGGTGACGCCGGAGGCGAAGCCCACGCCGCCGAGGGAGGTGGAGGCGAAGATGCCCGTCAGGATACAGCCGATAATGCCGCACACGCCGTGAACGCCGAAGACATCACACGGGTCATCGACGCGCAGCATACGTTTCAGTGCCGTCACGCCCCACAGACCGGCCAGACCGCACACCAGACCAACAATCAGCGCGCCGCCGACACCGACATAACCACACGCCGGGGTGATACCAACCAGGCCAGCAATCGCACCGGAGCAGGCACCGAGCAGCGAAGGCTTGCCGCGCATTGCCCACTCGCCAAAGACCCAGGAGAGGATCGCGGCAGCAGTGGCGACCACGGTGTTCACAAAGGCCAGCGCGGCGATTTCGTTGGCGCTGCTCGCCGAACCGGCGTTGAAGCCGAACCAGCCAACGTAGAGGATCGCAGTACCAATAAAGACCATCGGCAGGTTGTGCGGTTTAAACGCCTCTTTGCCGAAGCCGACACGTTTGCCAATCAGATACGCGCCCACCAGGCCTGCAATCGCGGCGTTAATGTGCACCACCGTACCGCCCGCAAAGTCGAGCGCGCCGTGGGTTGCCAGCAGACCGCCACCCCATACCATGTGCGCAATCGGCACATAGGAGAGCGTCATCCACACCACCACAAAGATCAGCACCGCAGAGAAGCGAATACGCTCGGCGAGCGCGCCGACGATAAGCCCCACGGTGATGCAGGCGAAGGAGCCCTGGAAGGCAACATGGATGTATTGATAGATGCTGCCCATCACGTCGGTGAGGGCGATATTTTTCAGCATCACCCAGTTGAAGCTGCCGAAGAAGCTATTGCCTTCACTGAAGGCGAGCGAGTAGCCGTAGACCACCCAGAGAATGCAGACCAGCGCGAAGGTAACCGCCACCTGGGTCAGCATTGAGAGCACGTTTTTGCCACGGATCAGGCCGCCGTAAAAGAGCGCGATGCCCGGAATGGACATAAACAGCACCAGCGCGGTGCAAATCATCATAAAACCGTTATCGGCTTTATCCGCAACGGCCGGCGCGGCAAGCGCCAGGCCCGGCAGCAAAGCCAGCGAGGCAAGGGTAGCTTTTACTGTTTTCATTCTCATTTTTCCGATCCCTATCACTGTGTGTCAGCTATTACAGCGCCGCTTCGTCGGCTTCACCGGTACGAATACGGATCACGCGTTCGAGTTCGGCAACGAAAATTTTGCCGTCGCCAATTTTTCCGGTGTAGGCCGCTTTGCTGATGATATCGATCACCTCATCAAGCTGATCGTCGGCGATCGCCACGTCGATTTTTACTTTTGGCAGGAAGTTGACGCTGTATTCCGCACCGCGGTAAAGCTCGGCATGCCCCTTCTGACGGCCAAACCCTTTTACTTCCGTCACGGTCAGCCCCTGAATACCAATCGAAGAGAGCGCTTCACGCACATCTTCAAGTTTGAATGGCTTAATCACCACGGTTACCAGCTTCATAGATTCCCCTCACTCGACATTCGCAAATGGACGCAGCCAACATGAGGAAGGTATTGCAAGGGGTGTGCCAGAAATGTGAAGGCGCGCGTTTTCGTGCAATAAAGAGACAAAGCCAGAAGCGGTGATGGGCGGCGCGAGCGCCCTGGTGAAGCACAAGCGGCGGAAAAAAGAAAAACGCACCATGACAGTGCATGGTGCGTTACATTTTTGCACCACCAGGCGCAGGTGCGCGCGGGGTGCTTAATTTTGGTGCATCAGGCGCTGAGCGACTCTTCCCGCGTGCTGGCTGCTAGCTCTTCACCCGCTAACTGCAGCTGGTACATCTGGTAGTAGCGCCCTTTCGCCGCCAGCAGCTGCTGATGGGTACCGCGCTCAACCGCTTGCCCGCGGTGCAGCACCAGGATGGTTTCTGCCTCGACAATGGTCGATAAGCGGTGGGCAATCACCACCAGCGTGGTCTTCTCGCGGATCGCTGCCAGCGCCTGCTGGATCGCCTGCTCGGTGCCGGAGTCGATATTCGCCGTCGCTTCATCCAGGATCAGGATCTGCGGGGCATCAACCAGCACGCGCGCCAGCGCCAGCAGCTGTTTCTGCCCGACGGAGAGATTATTCCCCTGCTCGCCAAGGCGGGTGTAGATCCCTTCACTCAGGGTGCGTGCCAGGTCGGCGAGCTGGACGATCTCAAGCGCTTTCCAGACGCGCTCTTCGCTGATATCCCGCCCAAGGGTGACGTTGGCGAAGAAGCTGTCGGCCAGCACCACCGGATCCTGCTGCACCATCGCGACGCCTTTGCGCAGCGCGCTGTGGCCTAGCGTGGCAAGCGGGCGATCGTCGAGGCGGATCTCGCCTTGAGTCAATGGGTAGTAGCCCATCAGCAGGCTGGCGAGGGTACTTTTACCGCTGCCGGTATGGCCGACCAGCGCGACAAAGCTGCGCGGCTCAACGTGCAGGGAGATATCCTGCAACACCAGTTGATCTTCGCGGTAGGCGAAGGAGAGGTTTTCAATGTCGATCGCCCCGCTGTGTAGCGGCGTCTCGTCATCGCCGTAGTTCTGGCGCGGTCGGTCCATCAGTTCGAAGACGCGCTCACCAGCGACCACCGCCTGTTGCAGCATCGACTGCTGTGTCGTCAGCTCAATCAGCGGCTCGTTAAGGCGGCCAAGGTAGCTGATAAAAGCGTACAGCACCCCAACCTCCACCGTGCCAACGGTCGAGAAACCAAACAGCATCAGCAGGCCGCAGAGCACCAGCGCGGAAAAGAGGCTCAGCAGCGGACGCAGCAGGAAGCCATCGAGGCGCAGGGTTTGCATCCGCGCGAGGTAGTGCGAGCGGCTCGCTTCGCTCATGCGCTCGCCGAAGCGCGCCTGCTGGCGGAACTGCTGGATCACGCTCATGCCGTTGATGATTTCGTTAAAGCCATCGTTGATGTCGGCAAGGTAGGCGCGCATGCGCCGCACAATCGGCGTGCTGAAACGATGATAGATCAGCATTACGATAATTACTGCCGGGAAGATGCCCATCGCCACCAGCGCCATACGCCAGTCGAGGCTAAACATCGCCACCAGCATCGCACCAATCAGCGCCGCGCTGCGCAACACAGTGGCGACCACCGTTACGTAGAGATCGCGGATCACTTCGGTGTCATTGGTCACGCGCGAGATAATCTGCCCTACTGGCTGAGTGTCGAAGGCGCTGAGCGGCTGGCGCAGCGCGGCATCCATCACATCGGTGCGCAACTGCTGCACCACGCCGACCGCCGCCTGGTTAAAGAGCAGCGCCTGGGCGTAGTGCAGCCCCGCAGCCAGCAGTTGCAGGCCGACATAGGCGGCCGCCAGCCCGGCGATCAGCGCGAGCGGCAGGTAGCTCTTCGCCACCATATTATCGATAAAGTAGCTGATCAGCGCCGGGCCGGAGACTTCGGCAATTGCCGCGACCCACAGCATCAGCACTGCTTTACTGAGCGGCTTGCGCCACGGTTTTCCGTAGACCAGCAGACGTTTCAGCGTTGGCCACTGGCGAGAGAAGTTACGCATCCTCGGCCTCCTGCGGCTGGTCGTCCAGCGCCGCTTCCAGCTGCTGATACCGGTACATATCGCGATACCAGCCTGGCTGGCGCGCGAGCTGCTCATGTTGGCCGCGCTGGGCGATATGGCCATGTTGCATAACGATAATCTCACTGGCTTCCGTCAGCGCTGACAGGCGATGCGCGCTGATAATTACGGTGCGCCCTTCGCCCCACTGGCGCAGATTGTGCAAAATCTGGTGTTCGGTGCGCCCATCCACCGCGGAGAGGGCGTCATCAAGAATAAGGATTTCAGCGTTCAGCAGCAGCGCACGGGCGATGGAGATACGCTGTTTCTGCCCGCCGGAGAGCATTACGCCGCGCTCGCCCACTTCGGTATCGTAACCCTGCGGCAGCCGCAGAATGTCGTCATGGACGCTGGCAAGCTTCGCCACATGTTCAATCTCCTCCTGCGTCGCACCGGGCCTGCCAAGGGCAATGTTATGGCCGATGGTGTCGGAGAAGAGAAACGGTGTCTGGTTGACGACAGCAAGACGGCTGCGCCAGCTGTCCAGCTTCAGCTGCGTGAGCGGCATATCGTGGAAGCGAATATCGCCCGCGTCGACATCAAAATGGCGCTGAATCAACGCCAGCAGCGTACTTTTCCCCGCGCCGGTCGGGCCGCAGATGCCAAGCATCTGGCCCGGCTCCAGGGTCGCGCTTACATTTGTCAGCGCCGCACTGTCGGTTTGCGGATAGTGAAACGCTTTGATCGAGAGCGTTAAGGTGCCGCGCTCAGCGGGCACGGTTTCCGTGCCGTCATTCACCACCGGCGCTTCTGCCAGCATATCGCGGATGCGGCTATAGGCCGCGCTGCCGCGCTCGACGATGTTAAACATCCACGCCAGCGCCAGCATCGGCCAGATCATCAGTCCAAGGTACATGGCAAAACTGGTCAGCTCGCCGAGAGTCAGCGAACCATGCACCACCATCCAGCTGCCGCCGCCAATCGCCAGCATGTTTGCCATACCGATGGCGATATAGATGGTCGGGTCGAAGCGCGCATCGACGCGCGCCACGCGCATGTTTTTCGCGCCCGTATCCGCCGCTTCGCTGCCAAAGAGCGCCGACTGGCGATCTTCCAGGCCAAAGGCTTTGATCATGCGGATGCTGGTCATACTCTCCTGGGTGCGATCGTTTAACGCGGAGAAGGCCGCCTGCGCCGCTTTGAAGCGGTTGTGCAGCTGATCGCCGTAGCGCTTGATCACCAGCGCCATAATCGGCATCGGCAATAACGACAGCAGGGTTAGCTGCCAGCTGATCTGGGTTGCCATCACAATCAGTACCACGCAGCCCATCACCAGCGAGTCGACCAGCGTTAACACCCCTTCCCCGGCGGCAAACACCACGCGATCCACGTCATTGGTGGCGCGCGCCATTAAATCGCCGGTGCGGTGGCGCAGGTAAAATTCCGGGTGCTGGCGGCTGAGCTGGCGGTAGAAATCCTCGCGCAGTTCGACGGCGAGCTGATAGGAGGCTCCGAAGAGCCAGACGCGCCAGACATAGCGCAGCAGATAGGTAACGACAGCAATCGCCACCAGCGCCGCTACCCACATCCACACCTGCTGATGGGTAAACTGCTTCTGAGTGACGCCATCCACCACAATCCCCACCACTTTTGGCGGGACCAGCTGCAAGATAGCAATAATGATAAGTAAGGCGACGGCGCCGAGGTAGCGCTGCCACTCCCGACGAAAATACCAGCCTAACTGAGCAAATAATCGCACGCGGTTACATCCTGAACGTGAATTGCCGACGGTCGGTTAACCGCCGGAAGGGTTATTCAATGGGCAAAGCCGTGGTGTATTTTATCTGTTCCATGGCGAAGCTGGAGGTGACATCCGAGAGCCCCGGCACGCTGTTGACCAGCTTCTTATAGAAGTCATCGTAGCGTTTCATATCCGCCACCTGGACGCGCAGCAGGTAATCGTACTCGCCAGCCATACGCCAAAAGCCTAGCACTTCCGGGAGCTGTGTCACTTCGCTGACGAAGCGGTTATACCAGTCGCTGCTGTGGTGCTGGGTTTTGATCAGCACAAATGCCGTCAGCCCCAGCCCGAGCTTTTCCGCATCCAGCACCGCCACGCGGCGCAGTAAGATACCGTCATCTTCCAGTTTTTTCAGCCGTTTCCAGCACGGAGTGGTGGTCAGATTAACGGCATCAGCCAGCGCCTGCAAAGAGAGCGAACAATCCTGCTGCAACAGTGCGAGCAGCTTACGGTCAATTTTATCTAACATCCCCTGCTCCGTTAGAAAATTTTTCTCTAAATAGTCTATCGCAAAGGCGAAATGGCAACCTTTTTTTCTTCGCCTTTCGCTAGACTGGGCACAAAATGACAAACGGAACAGCATCATGAACAACAGCTGGGTCAAATACGCGATTAATGAAATCAATGCCGACGCGCAGCGCTCTGCGGATACCCACCTTATCCGCCTGACGCTGACGGGTTTTCCGGGTATCAACCTCTATTTAAAAGATGAAAGCACGCACCCCACCGGCAGCCTGAAGCACCGCCTTGCGCGCTCGCTGTTTCTCTACGGCTTGTGCAATGGCTGGATTAAGGAAGGCACCACGATTATTGAGGCCTCCTCCGGCTCGACCGCCATCTCAGAGGCGTGGTTTGCACGCCTGCTCGGGCTGCCCTTTATCGCGGTAATGCCTTACTGCACGGCGAAACGCAAAGTGGAGCAGATCGAGTTTTACGGCGGCCGCTGCCACTTTGTCGACAGCGCCTGCGAGATCTACGCCGAATCAGAGCGGCTGGCGAAAGAGCTGAACGGTCACTATATGGATCAGTTCACCTTCGCCGAGCGCGCGACGGACTGGCGCGGCAATAACAACATTGCCGACAGCATTTTCCGCCAGATGAAGAACGAGCCGCATCCGGTGCCGGAAGCGATTGTGATGAGCGCCGGAACGGGCGGCACCTCGGCAACCATTGGCCGCTATATTCGCTGCCAGGGTTATGACACGCGCCTGGTGGTGGTTGACCCGGAGAACTCCGTCTTCTTTGACTACTGGCAGCAGCGCGACAGCACGCTGCGCAGCCCGATCGGCAGCAAAATCGAAGGTATTGGCCGCCCGCGCGTCGAGCCGTCATTTATTGCCGATGTGGTCGACGAGATGTTGCGCGTGCCGGATGCCGCCAGCGTGGCGACCGCGCAGTGGCTGGAGACACAGCTTGGCCGTAAAGTCGGCGCCTCTACCGGTACCAATATGTGGGGCGCGTTACAGCTTGCGGCGCAGATGCGCAACGAAGGGCGCCATGGCTCAATCGTTACCCTGCTGTGCGACAGCGGCGAGCGCTATCTTGAAACCTACTACAACCCGCAATGGGTGGCGGCGAACCTCGGCGATATCGAACCATGGAGCGCGCAAATCTCACTTTTAACCTGCACGAAATAATTCATGATGCGTCGAGGCGGCAAATCTGAGAATCCCCGGGAGCTTACATAAGTAAGTGACTGGGGTGAGCAGATGCAGCCAACAAAGAGGCAGCGTGAAGAATGATGTGCATATAAAAAAAACCGGGTTTTATTAATAAAACCCGGCTTGCTGGCAATATCTTTTCATTCGGGGGAATAAGGAAGATGTGGAGTGTCCAGCCAGTGTGTCAAAAAGTGAGACACTGCCTGATTACGGCAGTGCCCGATAACCGGTAAATGCGGCAGCGCCGCGCGCAGCTGTGGCATGGCGTTGCCCATGATCATGCCGTAGCCGACGCTCTCTAACATCTCTCTGTCATTCATCGCATCGCCAAACGCCATACACTCTTGCAGCGTCAATCCTAACGAGGCGCTGAGTACTTCCAGCGCGGCGCCTTTGTTGCAGCCGACCGGCAGAACCTCAAGACAGTCCATCGCCGCAAAGCAGATATGCGCCTGCGCGCCAATCTGCTCATCAAGCTGCTGTTGCAAGCGGCAGAGATCGTCGTGATCGCCGACGAAACTGATCTTGGCAACGTCACAGGCGGGCAGGCGTTTAAGATCGGTGATCTGATAGCTAAAGTCGCTGAAGAGATGCGCCTGCAGCGCCTCCGGCATCGGCTTGTCCGTGAGCCAGCCGGAATCATTAAACACATGCAGCGACGCACCGGTCTCCCAGCGGCCATGCAGCACGCGCTCGACCACCTGCGGGGAGAGATCCTGGCGATGGAGTAGCTCGCCCTCTATGGAGTGGATGCGCGTGCCGTTGCCGGTGATGAGAAAAGCATCCAGCCCGATATGCTGCACAACGCGCTGCATCTCCAGCGCGTGCCGACCGGTGGCGAAGGCCAGCGTAATCTCCCGTTCATGTAAACGTCGCAGCGCCGCCAGCGTTTGATCGCCCAAACGATGGTCGGGCATAAGCAGGGTGCCGTCCATATCAAAAGCGGCCAGACGCGCCATGATCTACTCTCCAGTTCTGATGCCGTTAGGTTGTGTTTCAGTATTGCGTGAGATATACGGAAGTAATAGTGAATAGATAGGAATTATTGTTCCGGGTTATGAGATTACTTAACCGCCTTAACCAGTTTCAGCGCCTCTGGTCACCCTCTGCCGGTGAGGATCAGGCGGTGAGCATTAGCGAGCTGGCTCAGCGCTGCTACTGCAGCGAACGCCATATGCGCACCCTGCTGCGCCAGATGCAGGCCGCCGGTTGGTTAACGTGGCAGGCGCAGTCCGGGCGCGGTAAACGCGGCGCGCTGCACTTCTGCGTGACGCCGGAGCGGCTGCGGCGCGAGATGCTGGAGCAGGCACTGACGGCCGGGCAGCAGCACAATGCGCTGGCGCTCGCTGAACTTGATCCTGCGGATCTGCGCACGCTGCTCAACCCCTATCTCGGCGGACTTTGGCAGAACGAGACGCCGACGCTGCGCATTCCTTACTACCGCCCGCTGGAGCCGCTGGCACCGGGCTTTCTCGCAGGACGTGCGGAGCAGCACCTTGCCGGGCAGATCTTTAGCGGGCTGACGCGTTTTATCAGCCGCAGCGCGTTGCCGCAGAGCGACCTGGCGCACCACTGGGAGAGCAGCGAGGATGGCCTGTGCTGGCGTTTTCACCTTCACGCTACCCTGCACTGGCACAATGGCGATACGGTCACTGCCGCGCAGTTGCATCAGCAGCTTGTCGCCCTGCTTGGGTTGCCGGCGCTACGGACGCTTTTCGCCAGCGTCGAGCGCATTACGCTTACCCATCCGTGGTGCATTACCTTTCAGCTTCATCGCCCCGATTACTGGCTGGCGCACCGGCTGGCGAGCTACGGTAGCCGCCTGGCACACCCCGCTCATCCGCAGATTGGCACCGGGCCATTTCGCCTTGTCGCCTTCAGCGATGAACTGGTGCGCCTTGAGAGCCACGACCACTACCATTTAGGCCACCCGCTGCTGAAAGCGGTGGAGTACTGGATTGCGCCGCAGCTTTTTGATGAGGATTTAGGCACCAGCTGCCGCCATCCGGTGCAGATTGCCATCGGCGAGCCGGAGGAGTTGCGCCACCTGCAACCGGTCAGTAACAGCATCAGCCTCGGTTTTTGCTATCTCGCCCTGCGCCCCGGCGCGCGGCTAAGCCCGGCGCAGGCGCGCCGTCTGGTGCAGATTATTCATCACACCTCGCTTTTGCAGACGCTGCCGCTGGATGAGGGGCTGATTACCCCAAGCCGGGAGTTACTGCCCGGCTGGCATATTCCCGGCTGGCCTGAAGAAAAGGTCGCCTTACCGGCGAAACTGACGCTTATCTACCACCTGCCGGTGGAGTTGCACACCATGGCGCAGCAGCTTAAAGCCTCTCTTGCCGTGCTCGGCTGCGAGCTGACGGTAATTTTTCACAACGGTAAACGCTGGGAAGGGTGTCGCGAACTGGCGGCGGCAGATCTGGTGATGGGCGACAGGCTGATTGGCGAAGCGCCGGAGTACACCCTTGAGCAATGGCTGCGCTGCGATCCGCTGTGGCCGAACCTCCTCGGCAGTGCGCAGTTCGCGCATCTGCAGGCAACGCTGGATGCGGTGCAGTGCCAGGCCGACGAGCAGGCGCGTATTGCGGCGTTAAAAGCGCTCTTTGACAGGTTGATGGACGAGGCGCTGCTGACGCCGCTCTTTAATTACCACTACCGCATTAGCGCGCCGCCGGGCGTTGAGGGGATCGAGGTCAATCGCCGCGGCTGGTTTGAGTTTACCGAGGCCTGGCTTCCGGCCCCGTCGCCGTGAAGAAGCTGGTCGCTGCCAGGCTCACGCGCTACCATACCTTTTTTGTGTAAATGTCAGGAATAACTATGAAACGTGCCGTTGTCGTCTTCAGTGGCGGACAAGACTCCACGACCTGCCTGGTGCAGGCGTTACAGCAGTATGATGAAGTCCATTGCGTGACGTTTGATTATGGGCAGCGCCATCGCGCTGAGATCGACGTCGCGCGCGAACTGGCGCAAAAGCTGGGCGCTCGGGCGCATAAAGTGCTGGATGTGACGCTGCTTAACGAACTGGCCGTGAGCAGCCTGACGCGCGACAGCATTCCGGTGCCGGATTATGAAGAGAGCGCGGACGGCATCCCGAATACCTTTGTTCCCGGGCGCAATATTCTCTTTCTGACGCTGGCGGCGGTATACGCTTACCAGGTGCAGGCAGAAGCGGTGATCACCGGCGTGTGTGAGACCGATTTCTCAGGCTACCCGGACTGCCGCGACGAGTTTGTGAAGGCGCTTAGCCACGCGGTCAGCCTCGGTCTGGCGAAGGATATCCGTTTTGAAACGCCGCTAATGTGGATCGATAAAGCCCAGACCTGGGCGCTGGCAGATTACTGGGGCGCGCTCGATATGGTGCGCAGCGAAACCCTGACCTGCTACAACGGCATTAAAGGGGATGGTTGCGGCCACTGCGCGGCGTGTCATTTACGCGCCAACGGGTTGCAGCAGTACCTTGCCGATAAAGCCTCAGTAATAAGCGCAATGAAAGCAAAAACCGGATTGAAATAACCCCGCACAGACCCCGTAGGCCGGATAAGCGGTCGCGCCATCCGGCATTATCACCGCGGCACAATTGCCGGATGGCGGCTTCGCCTTATCCGGCCTACGGTAACGAAGCCGCTGAAACCGAGTAGGCCGGATAAGCGCCAGCGCCATCCGGCAATCTATCAGCGACACCGTCTTTGCTTTTATCTGCAATATTACAGCGATGGGGTTGTGTCCCCGCTGAAATCGGCGAACCGAAGCGGGAATGACAAGGTCTGGACGCCATGGATGGCGGACAGAGGCGAACCGAGACAGGGACAAAATTGCCGG
>NZ_JBNDKZ010000009.1:0-134651 GCF_050435845.1 Kosakonia sp. 1610
TCAGAGTTTGCAGCACGGTGGCGAAATGAAAAATGTGAAGATAAACAAACCGACATTACTAACTGACGGTTGTATCTAATACTGGGGGCAGGTCACCCGGAGGAGAGACAAAGTTAGTCGAGTCAAAAAAATGGCAGACTCCAACCCAGCGATTTTATGAGGTTGATTTATACTCAACTTTTTTGGGCTCTGAAATAAATGATGACATAGAACGACAATTATTTGGCCCTATAGATAACAATGGTTCAACATCTATTCGAGCTTTTCTCGGAGATGATCAAGCTCAGTGGCATAATAGTTTTCGTGATTTGTTTACGTACATCGACTCTCAGAAATTACGAACACCTAAAGGTTTGGATTGGATTAAAAGCAAATACTCTGAGTTAAATCAAAGCCAACTTATGATGGAAATGCAATCACTTAGAACAATGCATTGTACATTATGGGCCGAGGGAGTACGGGAGTTAGTTTCAGCATCAGAATCTGAAACCAAATTCATCCTTTCAGACCATCCAGTAACTGTTTACAACTATGCTTGCCCTCCCGATTCTGAACTTTGTATTTATCCTAATGATCCAGACATTACGCTTAAAGGCTCACAAACAATATTTCCTTTAGACAAAAATCGCTGTTTGATTCTGACAAATCTTGAGTATGCACAAGATCCAAAAAATATAAACCCAATTCAGCAACGAACTAATGCCACTCGACAAAGAAATAGTATGGTTAATACTATTAATTTCATTAATAGTCGAAAACTTACTGATGATGAAGTAAAAAAAATAAACTACATCATAAAAAGCAGATCTAACAAATCCATTGCCGCAGGTCGGGAAGATTGGCTTCATCCTGAAAAAGATATTAAGAATGATTGGGCTGAATTACGCCATGTGCTTTTACCATCATTGAATGGGGTAATGGGTTTTGGAGGAGAAATGTATGTTAAGTTTGAGGATGGCTCAGTACACTATCAAGATGCATTTGGTAGAACATCTAGCGCACACGAATTTCTCCAGAAAAACACAAGCAAAGAGCGAATAGGTCGTAACTCTATTTGTGGATGTGGCAGTGGTAGAAAATACAAATACTGCTGCCTTAATCTTGCTGAAAATTTGCGTACATCATGGGATGTATTAAGTATTAGAGAAAGGAATCTCGCATTTTGCGCTTGCATTAAAGATGTTTTGGGTCTAAACAAAGGTAAGACGTGGTTAGACGTCAGAAGAAATCTTTCCGAAGATGATATTATAAAGATATATGAATTCTATTCAGTCTTATGGCCTGCTGATACAGATATATATGCTCTGCTACCAAAATCGGATGGGAAATTACGAGGCTTATATTCTGGGCCTGTAGATATCCGAACCATAACTGAAAATGCCTTACCAATAGCTTCATTATTTGATGAGTTTTTGATTGAAACTCCCATATGTAACCCCAATGTTACCAATCCAGAATTTAGCCCCATCAAATCTCCATCGCAATATAAATATCAGTCCCTTAAGGATTTCTTGTTTTTCCTTCACATGGAACCATTTATTGGACTTGGCTTGATAAATGTTATTCCTGAACCAGTCGAATTTGATATTGAACTCATGCAAGCAATGTTAGGCATGGCCAGGGATAGAAGCCAAAGAAATGAGCCTATACACAAGCAAGATTTACAACGACATTTCAAGTTAGCTACTGAGGACTTACTAAATTCAACAGCATTTATGCCTAGGGCTAGGAGAGTTGATTTCCTTGTAAGTGAGTTTGGTTTAGATGAAGTGTCAGCGAGTGATATAATTACTATATCAGAACTAAATGCAGAGTCATCACCGCTAACGCTGTTACAAAAAACATCAGTAGGGAGTGGTGGGCAATTAATAATGTCGCGGAATGGACCTAATTATGAAATGGCTTTATTTACAGCCCAAGTAACAGGTTCAGTTATTGTGACTGATAGTATTTCTAGATGGAAACAATTATATTCCGCACAACACCGTAATCAAGGTATATCTTCTTTCCCATGGGGTAAAGCACTTAATGCTTTTAATATTGTGCCTCTTGATCTTCAGTTTGAGGAGACGTTCACGAAGTCCCAAGGACCATTCTCCAAGACAAGAAACCTGCTTAAAGAAGTCGACCAAGCAGTTTTGAGAAATAATCGTACACCAGCACATATACAGCTCATCACCACTCACATCAATGACTTAATCAAACAGCTAAATACAGGTAACGAGTCATTAGTCCTTAAAAATATGATGATATCATCTCCAGATGGAGGGTTTTATGATAGGAATGTTCAGCGATTGCTGGCCCGTTCAAGTTGTCTTAAATACGATGATAATGTTAGGTCAATCTTGGGTATTGACATTACAACCTTGTAATCATAGCCACTTAGTTTTCTTAAGAATGGTACATGAACTCATGTTTAATTCGGTTTATAACTGAGAAATGCAAAAAGGGCTACGCCGATGAAAGCAGTAGCCCTGTGGTCATTCATTGTACACAAATGAGAATAACGCTCAGTTATTTAAATATTAAGTTGAGAGGTAGAATAAAGAACCCTGTCTAACAGCCTGTATCGCTCCCTGAGAGCTTTTTGGCATGTAGGTAATGCGATGGTGCAGCTGGCGACTCAAAGTTGATTACAGAGCTTCCTGTGAAGGGTTTTAATGCAGCGTATTAACCGTCTTAAATTTTACCCTTGAAGCTGAAAATGTTTGCTGCCCTTTGCCAGTAGAATACTTCCCACGGTTTTTGGCAATATATGAGATTCTTTCGACCGTGTCCACCAGCGAACCGTGATCACCTCTTTTGATTCTGTATCTACCGTCAGGTACATGGACACGAGAAGCTCCATTGGTTAGCTCAGACCAGATACGATTGATCCGGCCCACTATACCTGTATCCGCAAAACCTGCCGTTCTAACTTGAAAGTATGGTAGAGCAATCCAGCAATGATAATGAAGCTGTTTAGCCGTTTCAGTTTCCCCACCCCAACCATATCCACAGTTTGTTATTCGCTGACCATTCCATGCCTTTGCTGTAAACTCACCACGTAGCTTGGTAAATAACTTACTAACCAATTTGTTGCTATCAGCAACGGACATCCCTTCTGGTACAGATAAGTCAAAACGAAAAGCGAAAAGTTCGTCGTAGTGTGACAGCATAGCATGTAGCTGATCGATGAACCTGTCGATAATTTCTTTTCGTATTGGGCTACTATGTTTACTTAACGGATCATGGTTAAGCTTGTAAGCCAAACCATTATGGATATACGTTGTAGAATGGATCAGAGTGTAATGACCGTTGTCACGGTGAGATGTCATTAAATTGATGGATTGGGGTAAAGATAAAACAGACTGCTGCATACGCCTCCTTCTAGAGTGTCAGATAGGTGTAAATCCTTATACAGGTATTAATAAAAACCAGTAGCAAACAGAAACGCAAAAAGCCCAGCAGACCACACCATTTCTGGCGTTGGAATACAGGCATCACAGAATTTTTTACTCAGAAACGTTTCTGTATTGAACCAGAAACTTTTATTAGATTACCATTGGATTTTATGTTTCGCAAGGGCCTAGCTGGCGCTTGTGTATTCCTGATTACAGCATGGGCAAAAATTAGCGTGGTTAGGGGAGACCAAGAACCAGCGAGATACGCCTGAGCGGTCGATGATGTAATCAGCTAAACCAGCCTTAGACAGCATAGACAAATTGCGGTGTGTAGTTGAAAGTGGGACGTTTAAAAGCTTTGAAAGTTCTAGCGCTGTGCTTGGGATAACGGTTCGGGTTAGGTGGTAGAGGACATTGATACGTGAAGTGGTAAGTGTTAATCCTGCTGACTTCAGAGTGCTTGCCACGCGTTTACGCTCATTCAATGACGGAGGAGCAAACGCTGGCAGATTGAATTTGAGATACAAGATTTTTCCTCTGCAAGATGATTTATTACAGAGGGTATTTTATCATAAAACCGCCAAATTGAGAATCATTATCACTTAAGCCAGTCAATGCAGTCGATAACCGGAAGCAAAGCAGAAACGTTAAATTCATGTATATATACTTGAGTCTGACCAATGCGAGTTAGCTCGTGTCCGACCGTCCGTTGCACAAGTGGCAGATTGTTAGTTTTCGCAGCTTCAGTGATGAAAGTATGCCGTAAACTGTGAATGATGCGGCGACGCTTAAAGTCATCGAGGTAATGTATATTCAGCGTTTCTCGCATTCCGTGAAAAATGCGTGTGAGCTGAGTCTTATTAGTAACTTCAGGGAAAAGTCTTGCATCTGGATTTTTGTTTTTGAGGTAACTTAAGAAACCCATATCTACCAAGCAAAGCGAAAGAGGAATTTGTCGTATTCCGGCATCAGTCTTACTGTCTTGAATCATAATGTAGTACCGCTGGCTATCGTCATCCAGACGGATATCCGAAACTTTCAATGCTGCGATTTCGGAGCGGCGAGCGCCGGTATAAGCGAGCAGCAAAAACACCCATTTTTTCCAGTCCTCAAGCGTCGTAAAATACGCCACCAACTTTCGCATCTCAGTAAGGCTATAGTTACCATAGCTGCGGCTTTTAGCTTCATATTTGACATTACTAGTTGGTGATGACTCAAGAACGTCTTCTTCTTTGACAAGGTAGGCAAACAATCCTTGGCATAGCTTTAAATAACCGTTCACTGTTCTTGAGGATACCAGATCATTTTCAGGGATATCATCCGCATCTAGACATTCTTGAGTAGTCATCCTGTTGTACGGTTTTTTGTTCTGTTGAGGAAGTCCCTCAGCCATCTCGAGTAAATTTTTGATATCACGGCGGGTAATACTATTGACGATAGTATCAGCCCCCAGAACAGCCTCAATGACTTCGTAATACTTTTCATTTTCCTGGCGTATCTTTGGAGTCCAATCCGATTTAAATTTTACAAATCCCTTCCATGCCTCGGATAGTGACAACGCAGAGGCTTGTGATTCTTCTGACTTACCAGCTTGACCAATTACATAGCCGCTTTCAGGTCGCAAAGAACTGAGGATCTGTCGATATTCGGAATGTCGGGAGTCGAGAAAGGCTACATGTGCATCAAGGCAATGTTTCCACATGAGGTCATATTCTGCTGCTATACAATCAATCTCATCCACCATGCCTGTAATGTCATACTGCCTGCTAAGATGTTCGATAACAATGTCTTCCGACAAAGGTGGACCATCAGTTGTGAAAGTATCACCAAGCACGTCCCCTAAGAGTGTGATGTTACTTTTTTGACTAATCGATGAAGTCGAGCTACGCAGACCCCTACGCACAGTTTCTGGAATCTTTTTTGCTGCGGAATAAAAGGCTGCCTGAATACTGAGCAAATAATCATCAATGTCTTTTTGTTCTAATTTCTTCATTTTATGCACTATGTCCAATAGGAGGGCTGGCTCCATCTTGGACGATTTTACAAGAGAAATGAACACAGAGAGACGGGAAGATATAAACCTTGCTCTGCTAGCTGAATCGCAGCCCAGAGACACGCGAAAGAATCCACCTAAAGGTAGTCTGAAATGGAGGCAATAGCGGTTGCCACGCTTAAGAATATTTGGGATGGAACAGCCGTTGGTGTGCCTCGTTTGTATCACAGTCTGTGTCACATTTTCACCTGTTAAGGCCTGAGACACACCAACGTATTGTTTTAGAAGAAGTTGAAGCTGACCGATAAGCCGGGTTCTGTCGTGGACAGTCATTCATCTAGGCCAGCAATCGCTCACTGGCTCAAGCAGCCTACCCGGGTTCAGTACGGGCCGTACCTTGTGAACCCCTATTTGGCCTTGCTCCGGGTGGAGTTTACCGTGCCGCGAACTGTTGCCAGACGCGCGGTGCGCTCTTACCGCACCCTTTCACCCTTACCTGATCCCGCTTGCGCGGGCCATCGGCGGTTTGCTCTCTGTTGCACTGGTCGTAGGCTTGCGCCTCCCAGGCGTTACCTGGCACCCTGCCCTATGGAGCCCGGACTTTCCTCCCCTCCGCCCGTCTCCCCCGAAGAGGACGACGACGAAGCGGCGACTGTCTGGTCAGCTTCGGCGCGCAGTATAGAGGGTTTGCGCCCGCGTGTCACCCTTCCGTCGACATTCCCACCGCCAGCGTCGCCGCGATATTTCGCGAGGCACGGTAAATGTTGTCAAACGCGCCGCGAAACGCCTCCTCCAGCGTGCCAATCGTGGTCAACACACTGAACACCGCGTCGATACCGTACTGATGCACCACGCCGACATCGCTGGTCAAACTGCCGGCGATACCAATCACCGGCTTATGGTATTTTTTCGCTACCTGCGCCACACCCACCGGCACTTTGCCGTGAATGCTCTGGCTATCGATGCGCCCTTCGCCCGTCACTACCAGCGTGCAGTCGTGGATATGCTCCTCAAGATTAAGCGCCTGGGTAACAATCTCAATGCCACTGCGCAACTCCGCACCGAGAAACGCCATCAACGCTGCCCCCATACCGCCCGCCGCGCCCGATCCCGGCACGCACTTCACATCGATATGCAGATCTTTTTTGATCACCTCGGCGAAGTGATCGAGGCTGCGATCCAGCTCGACGATCATCGCTTCCGTCGCCCCTTTTTGCGGGCCGAATATACGCGATGCGCCGCTCTCGCCGGTGAGCGGGTTGGTCACATCGCAGGCCACGCGGATCGTACACTCCTGCAAGCGCGGATCGAGGCCAGAGAGATCAATATGATTGAGGCCGATCAGGCTTCCGCCGCCATGACCAATCTCTTTGCCGTTAGCATCCATAAGACGCGCGCCCAGCGCCTGCACCATACCGGCCCCGCCGTCATTGGTCGCGCTGCCGCCAATGCCGATGATAATGTTGCTCGCCCCCTTATCCAGCGCCTGCAAAATAAGCTCCCCGGTGCCGCGCGACGTGGTAATTAACGGATTACGTAATTGAGGCGCGACCAGAGCCAGCCCGCTTGCCGCCGCCATCTCAATAAAAGCGGTTGCGCCATCGCCCGAGCTTCCCCAGCAGGCCTCAACCGGCTCGCCCAACGGGCCGGTCACGCGGGCGGTATGCATCGTGCCCTGCGTGGCGGCGATCATCGCCTCTACGGTACCTTCACCGCCATCCGCGACAGGAACAGAGACATAGTGCGCATCGGGAAAGATCTCCCGAAATCCTTTTTCTATTGCCTGCGCGACCTGCGTCGCAGAGAGGCTTTCTTTATAAGAGTCTGGGGCGATTACGATTTTCATAGTGGTGAGCCTGGTCAAGCCGCGCACGTCACCCTGCACGCGAAAGGAAGCCTGCAGAAGTGGATATCAAGAGAAGCAAGGGCGCGCCTGCGCCCTTTCTGATTAACGAGTGACTTCGACTTTCGCCAGTTTCTCGTAGTAGCACGCCAGCGCGCTGTGATCGGAGGTGCCCATGCCATCGGCGCGCAGCGCCTGCATCATTTCCATCACCGCCGCGGTCAGCGGCAGCTGCGCGCCGACGCCGTGCGAGGTATCCAGCGCATTTGCCAGATCTTTGATATGCAGATCGATCCGGAAACCCGGTTTAAAGTTGCGATCCATCACCATCGGCGCTTTTGCCTCCAGCACCGTACTGCCCGCAAGGCCACCGCGGATCGCCTGGAAGACCAGATCCGGGTTAACGCCCGCTTTCGTCGCCAGGGTTAAGGCTTCCGACATCGCGGCAATGTTAAGCGCCACAATCACCTGGTTTGCCAGCTTGGTGACGTTGCCCGCGCCGATATCACCGGTATGCACCACCGATCCCGCCATCGCTTTCATCAGGTCGTAGTGCTTATCAAACACGGCTTTATCGCCACCAACCATCACAGAGAGCGTGCCGTCGATCGCTTTCGGTTCGCCGCCGCTGACCGGCGCATCCAGCATCTCCACACCTTTCGCTTTCAGTGCTTCGCTGATTTCACGGCTTGCCAACGGCGCAATGGAGCTCATGTCGATCAGCACCGTGCCCGCTCTCGCCCCTTCAATAATGCCGCCTTCACCCAGCGCCACCTCTTTGACATGCGGCGAGTTCGGCAGCATGGTGATGATGACATCACACTGCTCGGCAATGGCTTTGGCATTGCTCGCGGTTTCTGCTCCGGCGGCGACCAGCTCGCCCACCGCGTCACTGTTGCGGTCGACGACCACCAGTGAGTAACCGGCTTTGATGAGGTTTTTACTCATGGGTTTACCCATGATGCCGAGGCCAATGAAACCGACTTTCATCGTCATAATTGCGTCTCTCTCTTTCAGGTGGTGAGGTTATTTTTTAAAGGCGTCGGCGAGTCGCTGCGTCGCCGCACGGAATACGCCCAGATCGCTGCCGACGGCAACCACGGTCGCGCCCCACTCCAGGTAACGACGCGCGTCCGCCTCAACCGGCGCCAGGATGCCGCTCGGTTTGTTGTGTGCCTTCGCGCGGGCGAAAATATGTTGAATGGTGCGTTGCACTTCCGGGTGCGCAGCGTTGCCGAGGTAACCGAGCGTCGCCGCCAGGTCACTTGGCCCGACAAACACGCCGTCCACGCCGTCGGTCGAGAGGATCGCGTCAAGGTTATCGACGCCCGCCTGGCTCTCTATCTGCACCAGAATGGAGATATTGGCGTTGGACTGGCGGAAGTAGTCCGGCACGGTGCCGAACATATTGGCGCGGTGCGATACGGAGACGCCGCGAATGCCTTCCGGCGGATAGCGGGTCGCCGCCACGGCCAGCAGCGCATCCTCTTCACTCTCGACGAAGGGAATCAGGAAGTTATAGAAACCGATATCAAGCAGGCGCTTAATGATCACCGCATCGTTGGTCGGCACGCGTACAACCGGCGCGCTGACGCTGCCTTTGAGCGCCATCAGCTGCGGTACAAAAGTGAGCACGTCATTGGGCGCGTGTTCGCCATCAAGCAGCAGCCAGTCGAAACCCGCCAGCCCCAGCACTTCCGTGCTGATATGGCTACCCAGCGCAGACCAGCAGCCAATCTGAACCTGCTGCGCGGCCAGCGCGGCCTTGAATTTGTTAGGGAAGATATCGTTAGTCATCTTTTGTACCTTAAATGTGTTGGTGCTTATTTCTTCAGTTCCATACGTTTGATGTCGCCGACGACAAACAGGTAACAGACCATCATCATCAGGGCTGAACAGCCGACGAATACCAGCGCACCGTTGAAGGAGTGCAACTCTTTTACCATGTAGCCGATAACCAGCGGCGTCGCGATAGAGGCCACATTACCAAAGACGTTAAACACGCCGCCGCACAGGCCGACAATCTCTTTCGGCGCGACGTCGGAAATCACCGGCCAGCCGAGCGCACCAAAACCTTTGCCGAAGAAGGCCAGCGCCATCAGCGCGACCACCAG
The DNA here is from genome assembly GCF_050435845.1 of Kosakonia sp. 1610. Taxonomy (NCBI): domain Bacteria; kingdom Pseudomonadati; phylum Pseudomonadota; class Gammaproteobacteria; order Enterobacterales; family Enterobacteriaceae; genus Kosakonia; species Kosakonia sp. 1610. The sequence goes on from NZ_JBNDKZ010000009.1 coordinate 9,334, forward strand.
CGCGGTGTTGTCGGTGTAGTTACAGAGGATAATGCTGGAGGCCAGCAGCATCCCCATCACGATAGGCACTTTACGCGCCACGGTCAGGGATGAGCCACGTTTAATCAGGTAATCGGAGAAGAGCCCGCCCAGCACGCCGCCGACAAAGCCACACAGCGCCGGAATGGAGGCCACAAAGCCCACTTTGAGGATCGACATCCCCTTCTCCTGCACCAGGTAGATGGGAAACCAGGTGAGGAAGAACCAGGTGATGGTGTTGAGGAAGTACTGCCCAAAGAAGATGCCCAGCATCATGCGGTTGCTCAGCAACTGCTTGATGTAATCGAGCTTCGGCCCGGCTTTCTTGTCGTCGCCCGCTTTTTTGTGGTCCATATCAACCACCGCGCCGTTCGCCGCAATGTACTCCAGCTCTTCGCGGGTCATACGCGGATGGTCGGTTGGGTTATGCACAAACTTCACCCACGCAAAGGTCAACACAAAACCGATCGCGCCCATGACGGTAAAGACGTGCTCCCAGCCCCAGGCGTAGGTCAGCCAACCGAGCAGCGGCGAGAAGAGCGCCAGCGAGAAGTACTGTGCTGAGTTAAAGAGTGCCGAGGCGGTGCCGCGCTCCTTCGCCGGAAACCATGCCGCAACGATGCGCGCATTTGCCGGGAAGGAGGGCGCTTCAGAAAAACCGAGCATAAAGCGCATGATAAACATCGACACCCCGGCCCAGGCGAGCGGGAACACATCAACAAAACCCTGCAGGAAAGTGAAGAGCGACCAGAAAAAGAGGCTGTAGGTGTAGACGCGTTTGGAGCCGAAGCGGTCGAGCAGCCAACCGCCGGGGATCTGCATCAGCAGGTAGGCCCAGCCAAAGGCGGAGAAGATGTAACCCATCGAAACGGAATCGAGTTGTAGCTCTTTGGCGACATCGGTTCCGGCAATAGAGAGCGTGGCACGGTCAGCGTAGTTGACTGCGGTGACAATAAATATAATCAGCAAAATTAAATAACGGGTAGGAATCGCCCGTTTTGCTTCGACGGTTTGTTCAATAGCCATTTTAATTTCCTCGGACACCGCTAACTTTTAAATATATTTATTTGGGTGGTTTATCTGATGGTATTTAACGACGTAGAGTTAATTCAGATAACAGATACAGAGATTTAATTAGCCCTCAGTATAAGCAGCGCCGGGAGAGCACACATTGTAACCTTGCTCAATTTTTTAACTATTTAAAAAGATTATTTTGAGCATATGCCCATAAAGCTGGGCGCTGATGCACACTTCTTGCATTATGCCGCCGCGCAGCGTGCGGCCCGGCGTTAATAAGTGATATGCGTCACATTTTAATAATTGAACTCCTGACATTCTTATTTCCAGTAAACAAGACTTTTCTTGCTGATATTAATTACAGAGTAAAGATCTGGTTTCTCTATTGTGAGTGATGCAGCGTACAGTGAGCGGGAGATAAATTAATAATGTCCGACATTCAAATAAGAGAGCAAATGCCTGGCGCGTTTTATATTAAGGTTCACGACACCGATAATGTCGCGATTATCGTTAACGACAACGGCTTAAAAGCCGGTACCCGCTTCCCGGATGGTCTGGAGTTGACTGAGCATATTCCGCAGGGGCATAAAGTTGCGCTGGTCGATATTCCTCATCACGGCGAGATCGTGCGCTATGGCGAAGTGATCGGCTATGCCGTGCGCCCGATCCCGCGCGGCAGCTGGATCGAGGAATCCCTCGTTGAGCTGCCGACGGCCCCTCCGCTCAACACCCTGCCGCTGGCAACCAAAGTGCCCGAACCCTTGCCGCCACTGGAGGGGTATACCTTCGAAGGCTACCGCAACGCGGATGGCAGCGTCGGCACGAAAAATCTGCTCGGCTTAACCACCAGCGTGCACTGCGTGGCCGGGGTGGTGGATTATGTGGTGAAGCTGATTGAGCGCGATCTGCTGCCAAAATACCCGAATGTTGACGGCGTGGTCGGCCTTAATCACCTTTACGGCTGCGGCGTGGCGATTAACGCCCCGGCGGCGGTGATCCCAATTCGCACTATCCACAACATCTCCCTTAACCCGAACTTCGGCGGCGAAGTGATGGTGATTGGCCTCGGCTGTGAAAAATTACAGCCGGAGCGGCTGCTACAGGGAACGGATGATGTGCAGGCGATCCCGGCTGACGGCGCCAGCATTGTGCGTTTGCAGGATGAACATCATGTGGGCTTCCGCTCAATGGTGGATGACATTCTGCAGGTCGCCGAGCGGCATCTGATCAAACTCAACCAGCGTAAACGCGAAACCTGCCCGGCTTCGGAACTGGTGGTTGGCATGCAGTGCGGCGGCAGCGACGCCTTCTCCGGCGTGACCGCTAACCCGGCGGTGGGCTTTGCTTCCGATCTGCTGATCCGTTGCGGCGGCACGGTGATGTTCTCGGAAGTAACGGAAGTGCGTGACGCTATCCACCTGCTCACCCCGCGCGCGATTAACGAAGAGGTGGGCAAACGCCTACTGGAAGAGATGGCCTGGTACGATAACTATCTCGATCTTGGCAAAACCGACCGCAGCGCTAACCCATCGCCCGGCAACAAAAAAGGCGGGCTGGCTAACGTGGTGGAAAAAGCGCTGGGCTCGATTGCCAAATCAGGCAAGAGCGCCATTTCCGAGGTGCTCTCCCCAGGCCAGCGCCCGACCAAACGCGGCCTGATCTACGCCGCCACACCGGCCAGCGATTTCGTCTGCGGCACCCAGCAGGTCGCCTCCGGCATTACCGTGCAGGTCTTTACCACCGGTCGCGGCACGCCCTATGGGCTGATGGCGGTACCGGTGATCAAAATGGCGACCCGTACCGAGCTGGCAAACCGCTGGTATGACTTAATGGATATTAATGCGGGCACTATTGCCACCGGCGAAGAGAGCATTGAAGAGGTGGGCTGGAAGCTGTTCCACTTTATTCTCGATGTCGCCAGCGGGCGTAAAAAAACCTTTTCCGATCAATGGGGATTGCACAACCAGCTGGCAGTGTTTAACCCGGCGCCGGTGACCTGATCCCCGCAAGAAGATGTATAAACCTCACCCTTAGCATGGCTCCGGTCATGCTTTTTTTTGCCCCTCGTCCTTTCATTCTCTTTCCCTCCCTTTCGAAAGTTTCGCTTTTACGATTCAAATCACAAAAAAGCATTCCGAAAGACTATATCTTCTTTCGAAGAAAATAAACGAAAGGGTTCGGAGGCAGGATGTTTATCATTTCCACCAAAACCATGCTCACTAAGGCGCAGCGCGAAGGCTACGCGGTGCCTGCTTTTAATATCCATAACCTCGAAACGCTTCAGGTTGTCGTTGAGACTGCCGCCGAGTTGCGCTCACCGCTGATTGTAGCGGGTACACCAGGGACCTTTAGCTACGCCGGGATCGGCAATATTGTTGCCATTGCCGCCGATCTGGCAAAAACCTACAACCAACCGCTGGCGATCCACCTCGATCACCATGAAGCGCTTGCCGATATTGAGCGCAAAGTACACGCCGGGGTGCGCTCGGTGATGATCGACGGTTCGCATCTCCCCTACGCGGAAAATGTGGCAGTGGTAAAAACCGTTACCGACTTCTGCCATCGCTATGACGTCAGCGTTGAGGCGGAGTTGGGGCGTCTTGGCGGTCAGGAGGATGATCTGATCGTCGACGCCAAAGACACGCGTTTTACCAATCCGCAGCAGGCGCAGGATTTTATCGAAAAGACGGGTATCGACTCGCTTGCGGTGGCGATCGGTACCGCACACGGCCTCTACAGTGAGGAGCCAAAGCTCGATTTCGACAGGCTGGCAGAGATTCGCCAGGCCGTCGAGGTTCCGCTGGTGTTACACGGCGCTTCCGGCCTGCCTGCGGCCGATATTCGCCGCGCTATCGGCCTCGGCGTCTGCAAGGTCAACGTCGCCACCGAACTCAAAATCGCCTTTTCCGACGCGCTTAAGGCGTACCTGCTCTCGCACCCGAATGCCAGCGATCCGCGCCACTACATGGTTCCGGCCAAAGCCGCCATGAAAAAGGTGGTACGCAAAGTCATCCACGATTGCGGCTGTGAAGGGAAGCTGTAAGCCCACCCATTTAACCGGAGAATCACGTGAAAGAGATTATTGCCCGCCATAAAGCGGGAGAGCACCTTGGCATCTGTTCCGTCTGCTCGGCCCATCCGTTGGTGATTGAAGCCGCGCTGCGCTTCGATTTGCATACCGATAACAGCGTGCTGATCGAAGCGACATCCAACCAGGTTAACCAGTTTGGCGGCTATACCGGCATGCAGCCGGCCGATTTCCGCGACTTTGTCTATGCCATCGCCCGCGAGATCGGCTTCCCGCTGGAGCGGCTGATCCTCGGCGGCGATCATCTCGGGCCCAACTGCTGGCAGAACGAACATGCCGACGCGGCGATGGAGAAAGCGATCGCGCTGATCGAAGCTTACGTTGCCGCTGGTTTTAGCAAGATCCACCTCGATGCCTCCATGTCCTGCGCGGACGATCCCGTTCCGCTGGATCCGCAGGTGGTGGCAGAGCGCGCTGCGCGCCTGTGTCTGGCTGCGGAGCAGACGGCAAGCGAGGCGCAGAAAAAGGCGCTGACCTATGTCATCGGCACGGAAGTACCGGTGCCGGGCGGCGAGGCCAGCAGCATCAGCGCGGTGCACGTTACCCATGTGGAAGATGCCGCGCGCACGCTGGAAACTCACCGTGTCGCCTTCAAGGCGCTGGGGCTGGAAGCAGCGATGAAGCGGGTTATCGCCATCGTGGTTCAGCCCGGCGTGGAGTTCGATCATACGCAGGTGATTCATTATCAGCCTCAGGCCGCCGAAGCGCTTTCCGGCTGGGTCCGTCAGACGCCGATGGTCTATGAGGCCCACTCGACGGATTACCAGTCCCGCCACGCCTATCGCGCGCTGGTACGCGATCATTTCGCCATCCTGAAAGTTGGCCCGGCGCTGACCTTTGCCCTGCGCGAAGCGATTTTCGCCCTCGCGCAGATGGAAAACGAGCTGATTGCTCCGGAGAGTCGTAGCCGGGTGCTGGAGGTGATTGACGAAGTGATGCTCAACGAGCCGGACTACTGGAAGAAGTATTACCACCCCACCTGGAGCCAGGCGATGGTCGATATCCACTTCAGCCTCTCTGATCGCATCCGCTACTACTGGCCCCACCCGCGCATCCGCCAGGCGGTGGAAAAATTGCTCGCGAATCTCGACACCGTCAGGCTGCCGCTGGGGCTGATTAGCCAGTTTATGCCTCTACAACTGGAACGCGCGTCGCTAAACGAGATAGTCACAACGCCACGCAGCCTGATTATTGACAAAATACAGGACGTATTGCGTGCCTATCGCTATGGATGCGCCCCTGAAACTGCCTGTTAAGCGGAGTGTGTATGAGCCAACTGTTTGTCCGAACCGGAGTGGATTTTGCCTCGCGCCAGCAACTGCTGGCACACATTGGCGAGGAGATGCTGGCAAAAGGCGTCGTCCATGCAAGCTACCCCGCCGCGCTGCTGGCGCGCGAGGAAAACTACCCAACCGGCATCGCGCTGGAGCGTCATGGGCTCGCCATCCCCCACTGCGAGGCGAGCCACGCCCTCTCCCCGGCGCTCTATCTGATTCGTCCGCGCACACCGGTTTATTTTCAACAGGCTGATGATGATGGCGACATTGCCGCATCGCTGATTATTGCTCTGATTGTGGAAAACCCGGCGGCGCAGCTGACGCTACTGAGAAAACTGTTTAGTGAGCTACAAAACCCGAACACGCTGGACGCACTGCTAAACGCCGCGGATGACGATCTGGCGAGATGTTTTCGGGAGACGATCCTGGAGCCTGAAACGTGCGGACAGGCTTAATAACATACTGATAATAAAAAGGAGTACCCTATGAAACGTAAAGTGATTGTCGCCTGCGGCGGTGCGGTCGCCACCTCCACGATGGCGGCAGAAGAGATCAAAGAGCTGTGCGATACGCACCACATCGAACTCGATCTTGTGCAGTGTCGGGTAAATGAGATCGAAACCTATATGGACGGCGCGGCTCTCATCTGCACCACCGCAAAAGTGGATCGCGCCTTCGGCGATATTCCTGTTGTGCACGGTATGCCCTTCGTTTCGGGAGTAGGCATTGAGGCGCTACAGCAAAAAATCCTGACCATTCTCGTGGGGTAACGCTATGTTTAGCGAAATAATGCGTTATATCCTCGACTTAGGTCCTACCGTTATGCTGCCGGTGGTGATCATTATTTTCTCGAAGCTGCTGGGGATGAAACTCGGCGACTGCTTTAAATCCGGTCTGCATATTGGCATCGGCTTTGTCGGCATTGGCCTGGTGATCGGTCTGATGCTCGACTCCATCGGCCCGGCGGCGAAAGCCATGGCGGAGCATTTCCAGATCAATCTCCAGGTCATTGATGTTGGCTGGCCGGGATCGTCACCGATGACATGGGCATCGCAAATTGCGCTGGTTGCCATCCCTGTCGCTATCGCCGTGAATATCATCATGCTAGTAACGCGCATGACGCGCGTGGTCAACGTGGATATCTGGAATATCTGGCACATGACCTTTACCGGCGCAATGCTGCATCTCGCTACCGGCTCTTACTGGATTGGCATCCTCGGCGTGGCGGCGCACGCGGCGTTCGTCTATAAACTGGGCGACTGGTTTGCCAAAGATACGCGTGACTTCTTTGGCCTCGAAGGCATCGCCATTCCTCATGGCACCTCTGCCTGGCTGGGGCCGGTTGCCGTACTGGTGGACACCCTCATTGAGAAAATCCCAGGGCTCAGGCGTATCCATTTCAGCGCCGACGATATTCAGAAGCGCTTTGGGCCGTTCGGTGAACCGGTCACCGTCGGTTTTGTGATGGGGATTGTGATTGGGCTGCTGGCCGGTTATGACCTGAAAGGCGTACTGCAACTGGCGGTGAAAACCGCGGCCGTCATGCTGCTGATGCCGCGGGTAATCAAACCGATTATGGATGGCCTGACGCCAATCGCGAAGCAGGCGCGTAAACGTCTGCAGGCAAAGTTCGGCACCCAGGAGTTTTTGATCGGCCTCGATCCGGCGCTGCTGCTGGGCCATACCTCGGTGGTCTCCGCGAGCCTGATCTTTATCCCCCTGAGCATTCTGATTGCGGTGCTGGTGCCGGGTAACCAGGTGCTGCCATTCGGTGACCTGGCAACCATTGGTTTCTTTGTGGCGATGGCGGTGGCGGTGCATCAGGGCAACCTGTTCCGCACGTTGATCTCCGGGGTGATTATTATGAGCATGACCCTGTGGATCGCTACGCAAACCATCGGCCTGCATACGCAACTGGCCGCCAACGCGGGCGCGCTAAAAGCGGGCGGGATGGTGGCCTCGATGGACCAGGGCGGTTCCCCGGTCACCTGGCTGCTCATTCAACTCTTTACCTGGCAAAATCTGGTCGGTTTCGTGGTTATCGCCGCGATTTACCTGACCGGTGTCCTGCTTACCTGGCGCAGAGCGCGCCACTTTAAAGCGGCAGAGAAAGCGGCAGCCACGCCGGAAAGCCAGCCCGCATCGTGATCGTTGGGGAGCGTTCGCTCCCCCGTTACATCCTGGAGAGTGTTATGAAATCAGTGGTTATTCATGCTGAGGGCAACATCTGCGTTGAAGATCGCCCCGAACCCCAGTTGCAGCATGAGGATGAGGTGAAGGTGAGAGTAGTCAGCTCCGGCCTGTGCGGCTCAGATATTCCGCGCATCTTCGCTAACGGCGCGCATTTCTACCCCATTACCCTTGGGCATGAGTTCAGCGGTTATGTCGAAGCCTGCGGCCCGGCGGTCACCGATCTGCACACTGGCGACGCCGTAGCCTGCGTGCCGTTGCTGCCCTGCTTTGACTGTCCTGCCTGCCACCGGGAGTACTACTCGCTGTGCAAACGCTACCAGTTTATCGGCTCGCGCTGTGACGGCGGCAATGCCGAATACATTGTCGTTAAGCGGCCCAACCTGGTTCGCTTACCTGCGGATCTGCCCATTGAAGATGGGGCGTTTATTGAACCGATAACCGTTGGCCTGCACGCGTTTCAACTCGCTGGCGGCTGTAAAGATAAAAACGTGGTGATCGTCGGGGCTGGCACTATCGGGCTGTTGGCAATGCAGTGCGCACGAGCCTTAGGGGCAAGAAGCGTCACCGCCATTGATATCAACCCTGAAAAATTAGCGCTGGCCACCGCGCTTGGCGCCACCCGTACCTTTAACAGCCGCGAGCAGAGCGCGGCTGACATCCTCGCCGGGCTGGAAGCAGAGAGCTTCGATCAGCTTGTGCTGGAAACCGCGGGTACGCCACAAACGGTCTCGCTGGCTATCGAAATTGCCGGGCCGCGTGCACAGGTGGCGCTGGTGGGGACGCTCCATCACGACCTTACGCTTACCGCCACGATATTTGGGCTGATTTTGCGCAAAGAGCTGACGCTTATCGGCAGCTGGATGAACTACTCCGGCCCCTGGCCCGGAGAGGAGTGGCATACTGCGGCGCGTCTGCTTGCGGAAAAACGTCTCGCCCTTGAGCCGCTGATTGCTCATCGCGGTGGCCCCGAAAGCTACGCGCGCGCGGTACAGGCGCTGAATGGCAAACCGATGCAGGGAAAAATATTGCTGCGCCTTGATTAAGCGACAGAGCCAGCAACCTGCGCTGGCTCACATTTCCTTTCGAAAGTTAACGTTCACGTTTCACAAACCTTCGATTACACTACGGGGAGTTAATTCGCAGGCAAATCAAGATGAACTCATTTGAACGAAGGAACAAGATCGTCGATCTGGTGAATGCGCAGGGAAGTGTGCTGGTCATTGACCTCTCGAATAGCTTTGGGATTTCAGAAGTGACTATCCGCGCCGATCTCCGACTGCTGGAAGAGAAAGGCCTGGTGACGCGCTTTCACGGCGGCGCAGCGAAACCGGGCAGCTATATGCTCGACAGCGAAAATCAGGAAGTGGTGCTGGAAGATCGCTACAAACTGGCGAGCGATCCGAAGAAGCGTATCGCTCAGGCAGCAGCGGCCATGATCGATGAGGGGATGACGATTATCCTCGACAGCGGCAGCACCACCATGCTGATTGCCGAAGCGCTGGCGAAAAAAAGCAATATCACCGTTATTACCAACAATCTCCCCGCTGCGTTTGCCCTGTCGGAAAACAAGGACATCACACTGGTAGTGTGTGGCGGCACCTTGCGGCATAAAACCCACTCGATGCACGGCACGATTGCAGAGCGATCGCTACAGGGTATCAGCGCCGATATCATGTTTGTCGGTGCAGATGGCATCGATCCGACCCATGGCATCACCACCTTTAATGAAGGCTACTCCATCAGCAGCGTCATGGCAGCGGCGGCGCATAAAGTTGTGGCAGTGGTGGATGCCAGCAAATTTAACCGCCGCGGCTTTAATCAGGTACTGCCGATGGAGAAGATCGACTGCGTGATCACCGACGAGGGGATTGGTGAGAAAGAGAAAGCGGCACTGAGAAAACTGGGTAAGGATCTCCGGGTGGTTTAATACCCTGCTGGCGTTATTAGAGGGCTGCTGTCACGTTACCTGCCAGCGGCCCCCTTTCTTCGCACCGACACGTAGCAACTTTCCCTTTTGCTGTAACGATTGCAGGTAGCGCTCCGCCTCGCTAAAGGAGGAGATTTGTTACGACATCTCTTCCGACAGGTTATCCGACAAGGTAAATGACGGATTAAGCCCCTCTATCAACTCCGCTATCTCAACGACCTGATTGAGGATCGCGGCGGTGATGGTAAAGGGAGGCACATAGCGGCTCATCGGTGTTACCCCTGGTTATCCAGCGCGTATTTATAGAGGGCGTTTTTCTTCACGCCGTGGATCTCTGCGGCCAACGCGGCGGCTTTTTTCAGCGGCAGTTCGGCTTGCAGCAGCGCCAGCGTGCGCAGCGCATCGGCGGGTAGCGCATCCTCCTGCGCTTTATGGCCTTCGACAATCAGCACCATCTCGCCTTTACGGCGGTTCTCATCCTCTTTCACCCATGCCAGCAGCTCGCCGACCGGCGCGCCCTGAATGCTCTCCCAGGTTTTGGTCAGCTCGCGCGCCAGCACCACGTAACGGGACGGCCCCCAAACCGCAACCATATCCTCCAGGCTCTCCAGCAGGCGATGGGTCGATTCGTAGAAGATCAGCGTGCGCGGCTCGGCCTCAATCGCTTTAAGCGCGTCGCGGCGGCCTTTTGATTTCGCCGGGAGAAAGCCTTCGTAACAGAAGCGATCGGAGGGCAACCCTGCCGCACTGAGGGCGGCAATCGCCGCGCAGGGGCCGGGGAGCGGCACAACGCGAATGCCGGCTTCGCGGCAGGTACGCACCAGGTGATAGCCGGGATCGTTAATCAGCGGCGTGCCCGCATCCGAGACGAGGGCAATGTTCTGCCCTTCTTTCAGCTTCGCCACCAGCATTTGCGCTTTTTGCTGCTCGTTATGGTCGTGAAGGGCAAACATCCGCGCGTTGATGGCGAAATGTTGCAGCAGTAAACCGGTGTGGCGGGTATCCTCAGCGGCAATTAAATCAACGTCTTGCAACACGGTTAACGCGCGTTGGGTAATATCAGCCAAATTCCCGATGGGAGTAGGTACAATGTAAAGCTGACCTTGAGAATTCTCCGCCGATTCGTGTTGTTTCATTGTTTCATCCGTATTGCCGATTTAATATTGAGCACTGCGTAAAAAATATCACTGGATACAGTATGCTACCGTCAAAATTTCTTCGTTCGAAAGCCACGCGCTGCCTGCCTGTGGTGCTGGCCGCCCTGCTGTTCGCGGGCTGCGGCACACAGTCAACAGACCAGAGCACCTCGCATATGGAGGGCTCAGCGCAGGCTGATTCTGCCTACTACCTGCATCAGATGCAGCAAAGCACAGATGATAGCAAGACCAACTGGCAATTACTCGCCATTCGTGCACTGCTCAAAGAGGGCAAAACCCAGCACGCCAACGAGCTGTTTGGTCAGCTGCCACAGGATCTGAACGATACGCAGCGTAAAGAGTACGCGCTGCTCGCCGCCGAAATGAAGCTGGCGCAGCGTGATGTAGCCGGTGCGCAGGCGCTGCTTGATAAGATCGATCCCGCTGAGCTTGAGAAGAACCAGCAGGCGCGTTACTGGCAGATCGCCATTGCCGCCGCGCAGGGTAAACCCTCCCTGACGCTGCTGCGCGCCCTTATCGCCCGCCAGCCGCTGCTGACGACGCCGGAAGAGCAGCAGAAAAATATTGATGCCACCTGGCAGGCGCTCTCCTCCATGACCCAGGATCAGGCGAGAACGCTGGTGATCAACGCCGATGAAGTGACCCTACAGGGCTGGCTCGATCTGCAGCGTATGTGGTTCGACAACCGCAACGATGCCAAAATGCTCAAAGCTGGCATCAGCGACTGGCAGACCCGCTACCCGCAGAACCCGGCGGCGAAAATGCTGCCGACTCAGCTCTCCAATCTGCAAAATTTCAAACCGGCATCGACCAGTAAAATCGCCCTGCTGCTGCCGTTAAACGGCCAGGCGGCGGTGTTTGGTCGCGCTATTCAGCAGGGTTTTGAAGCGGCGAAAAACGGCGCTTCCCCGGTCTCCGGCCCGGCGGTTCCGCAGCAGGTGGCGCAGGCCGCCACCTCTGACGTGGTCAGCCCTTCGCAGGCGAATGTTGCCGACCTGACCAGTGGCGAGGCACAGCCGAACGTTGCTGCACCGAATGCCCAGCCGGTACAGGCACCGGATAGCGCGGCGCAAAGCGCCCCTGCCGATGAAACGCAGCCTGCGGAAAATGCACAGCAGCCAGCCGCCAATAACCAGCAGCCTGCTGAAAGCGCGCAGCAAACACCTGCGGCGACGCCACCACAAACCACAACCTCTCAGCCCGTCGCTGTTACCGCACAATCTAACGCCGGCGCGGAGCTGAAAATCTACGACACCAGCGCGCAGCCGATGGATCAGATCCTCAACCAGGTGCAGCAGGATGGCGCAAGCATCGTCGTTGGCCCGCTGTTGAAAAACCACGTTGAAGAGCTGATGCGCAGCCATACCACGCTCAATGTGCTGGCGCTTAACCAGCCGGAGCAGGTTGAGAACCGCCCGAACATCTGCTACTTCGCCCTGTCGCCGGAAGATGAAGCCCGAGACGCGGCGCGCCATATTCACGATCAGGGGCGTCAGGCACCGCTGCTGCTGATCCCGCGCAGCGCACTGGGCGATCGCGTCAGCACCGCGTTTGCTGACGAGTGGCAGAAAATCGGCGGCGGCGTTGTGCTGGCGCAGAAGTTTGGTTCCACCGCCGAGCTGCGTATGGGGCTGAATGGCCGCTCCGGCATCTCAATGACCGGCAGCCCGGTCTCCGCCAGCCTGCCGCAGCAGCAGGGCGTGACCATTGGCGGCCTCAATATTCCGGCACCGCCGAGCGACGCGCAGATTAGCGGCGGCGGCAAAGTTGATGCGGTTTATATTCTGGCGACGCAGGATGAAATTGCGCTGATCAAACCGATGATCACCCTGCGCACCGGTAGCCAGAGCGGTGTGATGCTCTACGCCAGCTCGCGCAGCGCGCAGGGCGGCGCAGGGCCGGACTTCCGCCTTGAGATGGAAGGGCTGCAATACAATGAGATCCCGATGCTCGCAGGTGCGAATCCTTCCCTAATGCAGCAAGCATTGCGCAGTGTGAATAACGACTACTCGCTGGCGCGTCTCTACGCGATGGGCGCGGATGCCTGGTCGCTGGCGAATAACTTCTCGCAAATGCGTCAGGTGCCGGGCTTTGAGCTGAACGGCAACACCGGCGATCTCACCGCCACCCAGGATTGCGTGATCAACAGGAAGTTGTCATGGCTCAAATACCAGCAGGGGCAGATCGTCCCGGCAAACTAACCCGCAAACAGAGCGGCGACGCCTGGGAGATGGAGGCGCGCCGTTTTCTGCAGAGCAAGGGATTGCGTTTTATCGCCGCCAACGTGCGCGAGCGCGGCGGCGAAATCGACCTGATTATGCGCCACGGTAGCACCACCGTCTTCGTCGAGGTACGCTACCGCGCCTCGGCGCGTTTTGGCGGCGCGGCAAGCAGCGTAACCCTCGCCAAGCAGCGCAAACTGCTGCATACCGCCCATTTGTGGCTTGCCCGGCACAATGGGAGTTTTGATACTGTGGATTGCCGGTTTGATGTGGTAGCCTTCACCGGAAATGACGTTGAGTGGCTACAGAACGCCTTTGGCGGCCACGCATAATTGCTCAATCATAGGGATTACCGTGCTCGAACGAATTAAAGTCTGCTTTACGGAAAGCATTCAAACTCAAATTGCAGCTGCGGAAGCGCTGCCCGATGCGATTTCCCGCGCAGCCATGACAATGGTGCACTCCCTGCTCAACGGCAACAAAATCCTCTGTTGTGGCAACGGCACCTCCGCCGCCAACGCACAGCATTTTGCTGCCAGCATGATCAACCGTTTTGAAACAGAGCGCCCCAGTTTACCTGCCATTGCACTTAATACCGATAATGTGGTCTTAACCGCGATAGCGAATGACCGTCTGCATGACGAGATTTATGCCAAGCAGGTGCGCGCCCTGGGCCATAACGGCGACATTTTGCTGGCGATCTCCACCCGGGGCAACAGCCGCGATATCGTAAAAGCCGTGGAAGCGGCCGTGACGCGCGATATGTCGATCATCGCGCTGACCGGTTATGACGGCGGCGAGCTGGCTGGCCTGCTGGGCCCGCAGGATGTGGAAATTCGTATTCCTTCTCACCGCAGCGCGCGCATCCAGGAGATGCACATGCTGACGGTGAATTGCTTGTGCGATTTGATTGATAACACGCTTTTTCCTCACCAGGATGATTAAGGAGTACACATGAAGGCATTTACGCCCCTCGCAGTCCTTATTTCCGCACTGCTGCTACAGGGTTGCGTTGGCGCAGTGGTGGTCGGGTCTGCCGCCGTTGGCACCAAAGCCGCGACGGATCCCCGCACCGTTGGCACCCAGGTGGATGACGGCACCCTGGAGCTGCGCGTCAACAGCGCACTGTCGAAAGATCAGCAGCTGAAGAAAGAGGCGCGTGTTAACGTCACCGCCTATCAGGGGAAAGTGCTGTTGACCGGCCAGGCGCCGAATACCGAACTCTCTTCACGGGCGAAACAGATTGCCATCGGCGTGGAAGGCGCAACGGAAGTCTTTAACGAGATCCGTCCGGGCCAGCCGATTGGTCTGGGAACGGCTTCTTCCGATACCTGGATCACCACCAAAGTGCGCTCGCAGCTGCTCGGCAGCGACCAGGTGAAATCCTCTAACGTGAAAGTCACCACCGAGAACGGCGAAGTGTTCCTGATGGGTCTGGTGACCGCACGTGAAGGCCAGGCCGCGGCGGATATCGCCAGCCGGGTCAGCGGCGTCAAGCACGTCACCACCGCCTTTACCCTGCTCAAATAATGAAAAAGCCCGGTATCAACCGGGCTTTTTTCTTTCACTTCACGCGTTAAACCAGCGCGACAAAGCCGGTCAACATTCCGCACACCGCCACCAGCGCGGCGGTCAGCCACAGGGCTTTTGCCGGGAAGGATTTGCGCAGCATCACCAGCGATGGCAGGCTTACCGCCGGCAGCGTAATCAACAGCGCCAGCGCAGGCGCCATGCCCATTCCCGCCAGCATCATGGTCTGCACAATCGGGATCTCAGCCGCCGTTGGAATGACAAACAGACAGCCGGCAATCGCCATTGCCACTACCCACAATACCGTGTTATCCACCGCGCCATCGGCATGGGGGAAGAGCCAGACGCGCGCTGCGCCAAGTACCAGCACGGCGAGAATATAGACCGGGATAGTGCTCCAGAAGAGCTGCCACAGCGCCCGGCCCCAGCGCGACATAAAGCTGCCCTGCGGCTCCGGCAGCGTGATATCCACGGCTTCCGCCTGCTGCGGGCTCTCTTTAACCACGGTCTGCACGATCATGGCAACGCCAAGCACCGTCACCAGCCCTGCCACCAGGCGAATGGCGGCGAAGTGCCAGCCGAGGACAAAGCCCATAAACACCAGCGTGGCCGGGTTAAGCAGCGGGTTACCCATCCAGAAGGCGAGCGCACCACCCATCGAAACCCGCTGGCGACGCATACCGGCCGCAACGGGTGCCGCGCAGCAGGAGCACATCATGCCCGGTAAAGAGAAGAGTGTGCCGAGCAGCGTGCCGCGAAAGCGCTGCTGTCCGAGCGTGCGCAGCAGCCAGTCACGCGGGATCAGCACCTGAATCAGCGAACCGAGCAGTATGCCAAGCACGGCGGCTTTCCAGACGGCGAGGAAATAGACCATGGCGTAATCCAGCGCCGCCTTAAACGGGCTGGCATCAGCCTGGGAGAGAATCGATTTACCAATGCTGTGCGTCTCGGCGGCGGTGAAGGCTTTGCCGTAATAAGGCTGCCATTTCACGAACCAGAGACCAACAATAACAACAAGAAAGAACAGCGCGGGTTTCCACCATTGGATCGGTGTCGCCGCCTGAGGTGAAGACTGACCAGCCATAACATGCCCCGGGGATAGTGTAGTTTTTAGCCCCGGCATAGTACGCCTGAATTGCTATTTTGCAAACGGGCTCTGCGCTGCCATCGCCCGCAGCTGGGCCGATTCGATAATCTCAACGCCGCGATTGTCGCCAGAATGCGCAGCGGCCAGCAGCGCGCGGGCGACATCCTGCGCGGCAATCGACTTCCAGTTACCCGGCAGCAGACGAAAAAGCGGTGCCAGCAGCGATTCGTTAGCGCGCTTTTTCTCGCGCTCCCCGAGCAACATCGACGGACGCGCCAGCGTCAACGATGGCCACTGTTGAGCAATAAGCGCCGCTTCCATCTCCCCTTTCACCCGGTTATAGAAAAAGGGCGAATGCGCATTAGCGCCCATCGAGCTCACCACCAGCAGTTGCCTGGCACCCAGCCGCTGACCAGTTAACGCCGTGTCCACCACCAGCGTGTAATCGGCCAGCACAAACGCCTCTTTACTGCCCGCTTCGCGCCGCGTGGTGCCGAGGCAGCAGAAGACCGTATCAACCGGTTCGGTGACCTGCGCCAGCGCATCGCTGAGCTGCGGATCATGCGGATTAATGACGTCTTCGGCACTTTGCAGCGGGCGACGCGTTGGCGCATAGATGGCGCTGACGCCTGGTTCCGCCATCAGCAACCGCAACAGATGCCCGCCTACTAAACCGGTCGCGCCGGTGATTAATACTCGCTCCATCCCTTCTCCTTTACAGACGAATCTGCCTTGCAATGTCAGCCTCGTGAACCAGGCTTACGGTTACTGGTGAGTTACAGTATGGAAAACTCCCTTTCTGAAGCCAAAACAACGGAGGAAGTATGAGCAAGAAAATAGCGGTCTTGATCACCGACGAGTTTGAAGATTCAGAATTCACCTCTCCGGCAGAAGCGTATCGCAAGGCCGGACATGAGGTTGTGACGATTGAGAAAGAGGCCGGAAAAACCGTCACCGGCAAACAGGGCGAGGCAAAAGTTAAGATCGATAAAGCCATTGATGAGGTGAGCCCGGACGAATTTGACGCCCTGCTGTTACCAGGCGGACACTCCCCTGACTCCCTGCGCGGCGACGATCGCTTTGTCACCTTTACCCGCGAGTTTGTTGACTCCGGTAAACCGGTATTCGCCATCTGCCACGGCCCGCAGTTGCTGATCAGCGCTGATGTTATTCGCGGCCGCAAGCTGACGGCGGTGAAACCGATTGTGATTGATGTGAAAAACGCGGGTGCGGAGTTCTTCGACCAGGAAGTGGTAATCGATAAAGATCAGCTGGTCACCAGCCGTACACCTGATGACTTACCGGCATTTAACCGCGAAGCGCTGCGTCTACTCGGTGCCTGAGTCGCGTAACCAGTGAAACTTTTTGCCAAACCCCAGCGTGTTGTCGGTGAATTTGATTTCGTGAAGGCGAATCTCCCACATCGGGGCTGACAGCGCGCGGGCTATCGGGAAGCGTCGGTTGTAGCGTTCGCGCAGCACCGCGCTTTCCGCCTCTTCCAGCCGTTTTATCTCACCGGAAAACTGTACGCCGCGAATCAAGGCAACGCTTTTCGGCTGCCCATTAACCGTACCCGCCACCGGGGCGTGTGATCCTGTCATCTGTGAATGGCGCGTTTTATCTTCGCTCAGCACATAGAAGGCGACAGCCTGCGGATCGTAGATATAAAAGGCGTTGGCGCACCAGAGTTCGCCCTCCTTCGCCACACACCAGGTCACGACATGCTGCTTTGCCAGCCAGCGGTTAATCGCCGCAAGGGACTCCATTTTTTCTCCTTCTCATGCTATTTTTCGCCCACCTTAACACAGCGAAGATTGCCATGACGCCCTGGTTTCTCTATCTCATCCGCACGCGCGACAACCTGCTCTACACCGGTATTACCACCGATGTCGCGCGGCGTTTTACGCAGCATCAAACGGGAAAGGGAGCAAAAGCGTTGCGCGGTAAGGGCGCGCTGGAACTGGTCTTTTCGGCGCAGGTTGGTGAGCGTTCGCTGGCGCTACGCCTTGAGTACCGCATTAAGCAGTTGACCAAGCACCAGAAAGAGCGCCTCGTTGCCGGAGAGGGCATCTTCGAGGCGCTGCGGGAAACGCTGCTGACGTCAGCGGTTAAAAGCGATTGAAGTGATCGCTGTACTCCACCAGACCACTGACGCCATTGAAGGCGTCGTCAGCCAGGCGATGGACGAGGAATGCGGCGTCGCTTTGCGACCAGGCGCAGCGTAAATCGTACTGCGAGGCGCGCTCAAAGCCTAAACGCTGGTAGAAATCCGCATCACCCAGCGTTACCGCAGCGGCGTAGCCAAATTCATTGAGGGAATCCAGCCCTTCATAGACGAGCTGGCGGGC
This sequence comes from Kosakonia sp. 1610, assembly GCF_050435845.1. Classification (NCBI taxonomy): domain Bacteria; kingdom Pseudomonadati; phylum Pseudomonadota; class Gammaproteobacteria; order Enterobacterales; family Enterobacteriaceae; genus Kosakonia; species Kosakonia sp. 1610. The sequence continues at coordinate 27,198 of NZ_JBNDKZ010000009.1, forward strand.
GATGCCCTGACCACGGTAAGCCTCGTCTACCGCCAGCGGCGCGAGCGCGACCCACTGTAACTCCTCTCCTGCGACAGCGACCGGGCTAAATGCCACATAGCCGACCACCTGCCCTTCATCGTCCGTGGCAACGCATCCCAGCGTGATCAGCCCGTCTTCGCGCAGATCGTGCACCAGAGAGGCTTCAGCCTCGCCGCTAAAACTGCGGCGCAGCAGGGCATCGATACCGGGTGCATCAATGGGAATTTCAACTCTAATCAGCATGGCTCACCTACAGAAGGTTGTGTCGTTGCAGGCGGCGCTTTCAGGCCAGCCTCAACAAAATCCGCCAGCTGTAGCAGCATCACCCGCAGGGGTTTTGGCATCTGCTCCAGCTCAATGGCGTCCATCAGGTTTTTAACATACAGCCCCAGTTCCGTGTCCCCTTCAATAAGCAGGCGACGCTGGAAGAAAAGCGTATCCGGATCCTGTTTTCGCGCGGCAATCATCAGTAAATCGCTGGCATCGGCGCTAAAGCTGACATCCGCGTCGGCAGACTCACGTACGATCATCTGCCCATCCTCAACAGAGGTATACCACGTCAGGCCAATATCACGTACCTGAATACTTAACCAGCGCCCTTCGAGAAGCTCAAGCTCACCCTCCGCCAGCGCCTGTTGGAATTGCCAGCGCAGCACCTGCTCAAGTACCTGACGTTTAAGCACAAACGGCGTCAGCTTCACCGGAAACGCAAGCAGTGACGGGCCAAGATGAACAAGCTGTGAGCGCAATTTTTCCAACACGACGATGACTCCCTGAAGTGATAATGCGGGCTATTTTGCCACAAACAGCCGTGTGCATAGCGGCGCACATCAACAATTACGGAATAAATGGGCAACGATTATTGCCGTCATCAATACGCATTTAACTGCCTCAAATCAAAAATTGTCGCTGACAGGTTAACTAGAATCCCAGTTCATTAACAATTCAGTGACCCTTCGGGGTACGCCCGGGCCACTGCGCCCCTGATTGCAGGAAAGACTATGGAGTTGCTCTGCCCTGCCGGGAACCTACCGGCACTGAAAGCGGCCATCGAAAACGGTGCCGATGCGGTGTATATCGGCCTGAAAGATGACACGAACGCCCGCCATTTTGCCGGACTCAACTTTACCGAGAAGAAGCTGCAGGAAGCGGTCAGTTTCGTCCACCAGCACCGCCGCAAGCTGCATATTGCTATCAACACCTTTGCGCACCCGGATGGCTATCAGCGCTGGGAGCGCGCGGTGGATATGGCGGCGCAGATTGGTGCCGATGCGCTGATTCTGGCCGACCTCGCCATGCTGGAGTATGCTGCCGCGCGCTATCCGCACATCGAGCGTCACGTCTCCGTGCAGGCCTCGGCGACCAACGAAGAGGCAATCCGCTTCTATCACCGTCACTTTGATGTCGCCCGCGTGGTGCTGCCGCGCGTACTCTCCATTCATCAGGTCAAACAGCTTGCTCGTGTGACGCCGGTGCCGCTGGAAGTGTTTGCCTTCGGCAGCCTCTGCATCATGGCCGAGGGGCGCTGTTACCTCTCCTCTTACCTGACCGGCGAGTCGCCGAATACCGTCGGTGCCTGCTCTCCGGCGCGCTTTGTGCGCTGGCAGCAGACGCCGCAGGGGCTGGAATCACGCCTCAACGATGTGCTGATCGATCGCTATCAGGAGGGGGAAAATGCCGGTTACCCGACGCTGTGCAAAGGGCGCTATCGGGTGGATGGCGAGCGCTACCACGCGCTGGAGGAGCCGACCAGCCTCAATACGCTTGAGCTGCTGCCGGATCTGCTGGCAGCGAATATCGCTTCGGTGAAGATTGAAGGACGCCAGCGCAGCCCGGCGTATGTCAGCCAGGTGGCAAAAGTGTGGCGACAGGCGATCGATCGCTGCATCGCTTCACCGCAGGATTTTGTGCCACAGCCGGCGTGGATGGAGACACTCGGTGCCATGTCAGAAGGCACCCAGACCACTCTCGGCGCGTATCACCGTAAATGGCAGTAGGTAAACCATGAAATATTCATTAGGGCCAGTGCTTTACTACTGGTCAAAAGAGACGCTTGAGGAGTTTTATCAGCAGGCGGCAAACAGCCGCGCTGATGTGGTCTATCTCGGCGAAGCGGTGTGCAGCAAACGCCGCGCCACCAAAGTGGGTGACTGGCTGGCGATGGCGAAAGCGCTGGCCGACAGCGGCAAACAGGTGGTGATTTCAACGCTCGCGCTGGTGCAGGCCTCATCGGAGCTCAACGAACTGAAGCGCTATGTTGATAACGGCGAGTTTCTGCTGGAGGCGAGCGATCTCGGGGTCGTGAATCTGTGCGCCGAGCGCAAGCTGCCGTTTGTCGCCGGGCATGCCCTCAACTGCTATAACGCCGTTACCTTGCGCTTGCTGCTGAAACAGGGAATGGTGCGCTGGTGCATGCCGGTGGAGCTCTCCCGCGACTGGCTGGTAAACCTGCTCGATCAGTGCGAAACACTCGGTATTCGCCAGCAGTTCGAAGTCGAAGTGTTGAGCTACGGCCATCTGCCTCTCGCCTACTCTGCCCGCTGCTTTACCGCGCGCTCGGAGAATCGGCCAAAGGATGAGTGCGAAACCTGCTGCATTAAATACCCGACCGGGCGCAGCATGCGTTCGCAGGAGGATCAGCAGGTTTTCGTGCTCAACGGCATTCAGACCATGAGCGGTTATGTCTACAACCTCGGTAATGAGCTGACCTCGATGCAGGGGCTTGTCGATGTGGTACGGCTCTCGCCGATGGGAAGTGAAACCTTTACCATGCTGGAGGCGTTTAAAGCGAATGAAACCGGCAGCGCGCCGCTGCCGCTGGCGTCGAACAGCGACTGCAATGGCTACTGGCGCAGGCTGCCGGGACTGATGCTCGAGGCGTAAAAGGCTCACTTTGTTAACAGCAATCGTCGCCCGTTCATGCAGTATGAAAGTTGCAGCTTTTCTGGCCTGACGCGGCTCCTTGCGCCAGGCTGGAAGAAGACCTTCAATCTGATGACGATGCTGTAGCAAAGTGAGTGTTTATGTCTGAGAAAACCGTTGCGTTTTCGGTGCTGGATTTAGCGCCGATTCCACAAAACTCAAGCGCGCGTGACGCGTTTACCCATTCCCTCGATCTGGCGAAGCTGGCAGAGAAGCGCGGTTACGATCGCTTCTGGCTGGCGGAGCACCACAATATGACCGGGATCGCCAGCGCGGCGACGTCGGTATTGATCGGTTACCTGGCAGCGAATACGCAAACCCTGCGTCTCGGCTCTGGCGGCGTGATGCTGCCGAACCACGCTCCGCTGGTGATTGCCGAGCAGTTCGGTACGCTGAATACGCTCTACCCGGGACGTATCGATCTCGGGCTTGGTCGTGCGCCGGGCAGCGATCAGCGCACCATGATGGCGCTGCGCCGCCATATGAGCGGCGATGTTGATAATTTCCCGCGCGATGTGAAGGAGCTGGTCGACTGGTTTGACGCCAACGATCCGAACCCGCATGTGCGCCCGGTGCCGGGCTACGGCGAGAAGATCCCGGTGTGGCTGTTAGGCTCCAGCCTTTACAGTGCGCAGCTCGCCGCCCAATTGGGTCTGCCGTTTGCCTTCGCCTCACACTTTGCGCCGGATATGTTGTTCCAGGCGCTGCATCTCTATCGCACCCAGTTCAAGCCCTCGGCGCGGCTGGAAAAACCCTATGCAATGGTGTGTATCAATATTGTCGCCGCCGACAGCAACCGCGATGCGGAGTATCTCTTTACCTCGATGCAGCAGGCGTTTGTGAAGCTGCGCCGCGGTGAGACGAGCCAGCTGCCGCCGCCGATTGAGAATATGGATAACTTCTGGTCGCCGTCTGAAAAGTATGGCGTGCAGCAGGCCCTGAGCATGTCGCTGGTGGGTGATAAAGCGAAAGTGCGCCACGGTCTTGAGTCGATCCTGCGGGAAACCGAGGCGGATGAGATTATGGTTAACGGGCAGATTTTCGATCACCAGGCGCGGCTGCACTCGTTTGAGCTGGCGATGCAGGTGAAAGAGGCGTTGTTCGGTTAGAACGTTGCCCGGCCTTTGTGCCGGATGGCGCTGACGCTTATCCGGCCTACGGGGATTGTGCGGTGTTTATGCCGGATGGCGCTGACGCTTATCCGGCCTACGGGGATGGTGCGGTCTTTATGCCGGATGGCGCTGCGCTTATCCGGCCTACATAATTGTGCAGGCCGGGTTTGATTAGTGGTAGACCGGCAGCAGATCAAAGCTTGATAACAGATGAACTACCGCGTTGCCTGCGCCGAAAAGCAGGATCAGAACAATCATCGGTTTACCGCCCCAGACGCGAAACGCCGGGCTGCCGAAGCGTTTACGTGACGCATTCGCCAGCAGCGCTGGCACAATCGCTGCCCAGATAGTGGCGGCTAAACCCGCATAACCAATGGCGTATAAAAAGCCGTTCGGCCACAGCAGCCCCCCAATAATCGGCGGCAGGAATGTCAGCAGCGCGGTCTTAAAACGCCCCAGCGGCGCGTCGTCAAACTTAAAGAGATCCGCCAGGTAATCAAACAGCCCCAGCGTCACGCCGAGGAAAGAGCTGGCAACGGCAAAGTTAGAGAAGATCACCAGCAGCAGATCGAGGCTGCGGCTGTTCAGCACCCCGCTCAATGCCTGCACCAGCACATCAATATTGCCGCCTTTTGCCGCGATGTCGATAAACGCCGGACGGGCAATATTCCCCATCGTCACCAGTAACCAAATCACATACAGCCCAAGCGCCAGCAGCGTGCCGTAGACCAGGCAGCGGGTAATCACGCGCGGATCCTTGCCGTAATATTTCATCAGGCTCGGCACGTTGCCGTGGTAGCCGAAAGAGGCGAGACAGAACGGCAACGTCATCAGCAGGTAGGGCGTGTAAGAGGCGTTGCTCTGCGCCACGTTAAACAGCGTTGCCGGCTGCACATGCCCGAGCAGGCTGCCGAAGGTGAGGAAGAAGGTGATCACTTTCGCGCCCAGTACAATCGCCGTCATGCGGCTGACTGCGTGGGTTGAGAGCCAGACGATAAACGCTACCAGCAGCGCAAACCCCAGCCCTGCCAGGCGCGGCGGCACATCCAGCGACATTTCCGCAAAGGTGTGGTGCAGGATCGAGCCGCTCGCCGAAATGTAGGCGTAGGTCAGGATATAGAGCACAAAGGCGATAGAGAGGCCGTTAATCAGGTTCCACCCTTTGCCCAGCAGATCTTTGGTAATGGTGTCGAAGCTCGCGCCGCTGCGGTAGTTGAGGTTGGCTTCCAGAATCATCAGGCCCGAGTGCAGCATGCAGAACCAGGTAAACACCAGTGCCAGAAGCGACCAGAAGAACCACGCGCCGGACATTACTACCGGCAGGGAAAACATGCCTGCGCCAATAATTGTGCCGCCGATAATCACCACTCCGCCGAACAGCGAAGGGGAAGCCTGGGTGGTTGTCAGTGTCGACATCTGAAACGTTCTCCTGTAATGGCGCTATGCCGAAAGTAAAGCCGATGCATTGTACCAGTACAGGAGTACATTACGGATAAAAAAAGCCCCAATCTTTTCGATCGGGGCTGTATCTATTACTTTACGTTTGAAGCGTAAGGTTTACGCGTCACGACGACGGGTCGTACCTTCTTCGCGGCGCGGGCCGCGATTTTCACGACGCTCACCGCTGAAACGGCCTGCACCAGCCGGTGCTGCACCATCACGACGCGGACCGCGACCACCTTCACGACGCTCGCCGCCGCCGAAGCTACGACGCTCACCGCCGCCAGGACGGCGTTCGCTGCGCTCACGCGGCTGTGCATCGCCCAGCAGCTGCATATTCATCGGTTTGTTGAGAATACGCGTGCGGGTAAAGTGCTGCAGGACCTCGCCCGGCATGCCTTTCGGCAGCTCGATGGTTGAGTGAGAACCGAACAGCTTGATGTTGCCGATGTAGCGGCTGCTGATGTCGCCTTCGTTGGCGATTGCGCCAACGATATGACGAACTTCAACACCGTCATCACGGCCCACTTCAATACGGTACAGTTCCATATCACCAACATCGCGACGCTCACGACGCGGACGGTCTTCACCGGCACGTTCGGTACGCGGACCACGATCATTGCGGTCGTTACGATCGCCACGGCGTTCGAAACGCTCATCACGCTCGCGGAACTCACGCTTAGGACGCATCGGTGCATCCGGCGGCAGGATCAGCGGACGTTCGCCCTGTGCCATTTTCAGCAGTGCGGCAGCCAGCGTTTCGATATCCATCTCTTCTTCAGAAGAGGGCTGGATTTTCGCCAGCAGCGCGCGGTACTGGTCCAGATCGCTGCTTTCCAGCTGCTGCTGTACTTTCGCGGCGAATTTTTCCAGACGGCGAGTGCCCAGCAGTTCTGCGTTCGGCAGCTCTACTTCCGGAATGGTCAGCTTCATCGTACGTTCGATGTTGCGCAGCAGACGACGCTCGCGGTTCTCAACGAACAGCAGGGCGCGGCCAGCACGACCCGCACGACCGGTACGGCCGATACGGTGAACGTAAGACTCAGAGTCCATCGGGATGTCATAGTTAACAACCAGGCTGATGCGCTCAACGTCCAGGCCACGGGCCGCAACGTCGGTTGCAATCAGGATGTCCAGACGACCATCTTTCAGACGCTCCAGAGTCTGCTCACGCAGGGCCTGGTTCATGTCACCGTTCAGCGCGGCGCTGTTGTAACCGTTGCGCTCCAGCGCTTCAGCCACTTCCAGGGTCGCGTTTTTGGTGCGCACGAAGATGATCGCGGCATCAAAATCTTCTGCTTCAAGGAAGCGAACCAGCGCTTCGTTTTTACGCATGCCGTAGACAGACCAGTAGCTCTGGCTGATGTCCGGGCGAGTTGTCACGCTGGACTGAATGCGCACTTCCTGCGGCTCTTTCATAAAGCGGCGGGTAATGCGACGGATCGCTTCCGGCATGGTGGCGGAGAACAGAGCGGTCTGATGACCTTCCGGGATCTGCGCCATGATAGTTTCTACGTCTTCGATAAAGCCCATGCGCAGCATTTCGTCGGCTTCATCCAGCACCAGACCGCTCAGTTTGGAGAGGTCCAGGGTGCCGCGTTTCAGGTGATCCAGCAGGCGTCCCGGCGTACCGACAACGATCTGCGGGCCCTGACGCAGGGCGCGTAATTGCACGTCATAACGCTGGCCGCCGTAAAGAGCAACCACGTTCACGCCATGCATGTGTTTAGAGAAATCGGTCATCGCTTCAGCTACCTGAACCGCCAGTTCGCGGGTCGGAGCAAGCACGAGGATCTGCGGCGCACGCAGGTCCGGATCGATGTTATGGAGCAGCGGAAGAGAAAACGCTGCGGTTTTCCCGCTACCAGTCTGGGCCATGCCCAGCACGTCACGACCGTTCAGCAGGTGCGGAATGCACTCAGCCTGGATCGGAGATGGTTTTTCGTAACCGAGATCGTTAAGGGCTTCAAGGATAGGAGCCTTCAGGCCCAGATCTGCAAAAGTGGTTTCGAATTCAGCCATGTAGTACAAGTGCCTCTATGTCATTGGCGGCCAGTCTACATAACTCATCGTGAAAATATTTGGCAATTTTCATTGAAAAGTGTGAACCGGCTCAAAGTAGGTGTATTGACGAACAACAACGCCCTCACCAGTTAAGGTGATGGCAATCAAAAAAGATTACGGGCTGATGTTTATGTCGTCAGCTATTGCTGGTCCGATTCTGCCAGGTCGTCTTGCTCCTGGCCCAAGAGCGATAATTCCAACAATGCATAACGGTGCTCAACGAAGTTGTGGACGTTGTTAGCAACCGCTAATTTGAACAGTGCCGTAGCGCTGTCCTTATCCCCCAGACTTAGGTAGTACTTACCTAAATAGAAGTTGGTTTCACTGAGATGCTCAGCGAGCGAGGTGTTATCCGTTGCGTCCGCCTTCAGGCGATCCATTAGCTCAGATTCGCTAATGTCACCGAGGTAGAACTCGACAATATTCCATCCCCATTGCTCCTTGTCCGATTTTTCGAAGCGCTGTTTCAGTGCTTCTTTCGCCTTGTGCTCATCGAGCTTCCGCTCAACGATGTAAAGCCACAGGCTACGGAAAGGATCATTAGGATCGTCTTGATAAAACGCCAGCAGATCATCTTGCGCTAACTTATCACGACCGCCATAGTGCAGAGCGATGCCGCGGTTTAAGTGCGCGTAGTTGTAAGTTGGATCAAGCTCAAGTACAGAATCAAACGCTTCATAGGCAGCATCAAAATTGCCTGCCTGCGTTAAATAAATGCCTAAGTAATTGAATACTTCAGGCATATCGGGTCGGATGGCCAGCGCTTGTGAAAAATCATTCCGCGCCAACGCCCTCAAACCGAGACTATCATACAATACTCCGCGCTCATATAAAAGCTGTGCGCGTTCATCATCGGATAAAGCCCGACTGGCAAGAATTTGTTCCATGCGTGCCAGAATCACTTCTTGCTGCAAAGTCGGTTGCAATGGCACCGCGAGGACTTCGCTCTTACGCCAGGCAGAGTTGCTGCATCCTGCCAGCGTTAGAGCTGTCGCAACGAAACACCAGCGCAAAAAAGGCTTCATTTCCTACTCCCGAAGACAACAATTGGATGAACGTCCTGTCCCCCGGCTGCAAACATGGCGTCCTGCCTGAGAATAAGCCCTCCGCCTGCGCGGAGGGCAAAGGCAAACCTTACTCGCCCAGTTCTGCTTGCGGCGCTTCTGGCGCTTCAACAGGCTGAGTTTGTTCAGTTGCTTCTTTAATGCTTAGACGAATACGGCCCTGGCGGTCAACTTCCAGAACTTTCACCGGTACTTCCTGACCCATCTGCAGGTAGTCGGTCACTTTCTCTACGCGCTTATCGGCGATCTGAGAAATGTGCACCAGGCCCTCTTTACCGCCACCGATGGCAACAAACGCACCAAAGTCGACGATACGGGTGACTTTACCGTTGTAGATACGGCCCACTTCGATCTCAGCGGTGATCTCTTCGATACGACGAATCGCGAATTTCGCTTTGTCGCCGTCGGTTGCCGCGATTTTCACGGTACCGTCATCTTCGATTTCGATGGTCGTGCCGGTCTCTTCGGTCAGGGCACGGATAACGGAGCCGCCTTTACCGATAACGTCTTTGATCTTGTCCGGGTTGATCTTGATGGTGTGGATACGCGGTGCGAACTCAGAGATATCACCACGCGGCGCGTTAATCGCCTGCTCCATCACGCCGAGGATATGCAGACGTGCACCTTTCGCCTGGTTCAGGGCAACCTGCATGATCTCTTTGGTGATGCCTTCGATTTTGATATCCATCTGCAGCGCAGAGATACCGTCGCGGGAACCGGCCACTTTAAAGTCCATGTCGCCCAGGTGATCTTCATCGCCGAGGATGTCAGACAGAACGACAAAGTTATCGCCCTCTTTCACCAGGCCCATTGCGATACCGGCAACAGCGGCTTTCACCGGTACGCCTGCATCCATCAGTGCCAGCGATGCGCCGCACACGGAAGCCATGGAAGAAGAACCGTTGGATTCGGTGATTTCAGAAACCACACGCACGGTGTACGGGAATTTATCAGCTTCCGGCATAACAGCCAGCACGCCGCGTTTCGCCAGACGACCGTGACCAATTTCACGACGCTTCGGCGAACCGACCATACCGGTCTCACCTACGGAGTACGGAGGGAAGTTGTAGTGGAACAGGAAGCTGTCAGTGCGCTCGCCCATCAATTCGTCGATGTTCTGCGCGTCACGTGCGGTACCCAGGGTTGCTGTTACCAGCGCCTGCGTTTCGCCACGGGTAAAGAGTGCTGAGCCGTGAGTACGCGGCAGAACGCCGGTACGTACGTCCAGACCACGGATCATATCTTTTTCGCGGCCATCGATACGCGGTTCGCCTGCCAGTACGCGGCTACGAACAACGTTTTTCTCGATAGCGTGCAGGATTTCGCCCAGCTCGTTAGCGTCCAGGGACTCATCTTCTGCAACCAGCGTCGCGATGGTTTCAGATTTGATCACGTCAACCTGAGCGTAACGCTCCTGTTTGTCGGTGATGCGGTAAGCATCGCTCAGACGAGATTCTGCCAGCGCTGCAACGCGCGCGTTCAGCGCTTCGTCGACCACTTCCGGCTGCCAGTCCCAGCGCGGTTTACCCGCTTCTTTCACCAGATCGTTGATGTTCTGAATAACAATCTGCTGCTGCTCGTGGCCATAAACCACCGCGCCCAGCATCTGATCTTCGCTCAGCAGTTCTGCTTCGGATTCAACCATCAGCACAGCTGCTTCGGTACCGGCAACAACCAGATCCAGTTTGCTGGATTTCAGCTCTTCCTGAGTCGGGTTCAGAACATACTGGTCGTTGATGTAACCAACGCGCGCAGAGCCGATCGGGCCGTTGAACGGAATACCAGAGAGAGAAAGTGCAGCAGAAGCACCAATCATCGCCACGATATCAGGGTTAACCTGCGGGTTAACGGAAACCACGGTAGCGATAACCTGGACTTCGTTGACGAAACCTTCCGGGAACAGCGGGCGAACCGGGCGGTCAATCAGACGCGCGATCAGGGTTTCGCCTTCGCTTGGACGGCCTTCACGACGGAAGAAGCCACCCGGGATTTTACCGGCAGCGTAAGTACGCTCCTGGTAGTTAACGGTCAGCGGGAAGAAGTCCTGACCTGGTTTTGCTTTTTTCTGGCCAACAACGGTAACGAATACCGCGGTGTCGTCCATGCTTACCATCACGGCAGCGGTTGCCTGACGGGCCATCATGCCGGTTTCCAGCGTGACGGTGTGTTGACCATATTGGAATTTACGAATGATCGGATTCAGCAAAATTCTATCCTTTCTTAATGAACATCAGCACACCCAGGGCGTGCTGATAATTAAACCGGACCTTCTTGCATCCTCGCGACTAATGACAACCTTAACCCGCCCATTACGGATAAAGCCTCTCATTAGCCGCGCGAACCTCTGCAATGAAGATCATACCTGGCAACAATACATCAGTTTAGTGCCAATTGCTGCCGCCTGGTTGAAAAAAGGGGCCGTAAAGGCCCCTTCTTGAAACTCGCCAGACTTAGCGACGCAGACCCAGACGCTCGATCAGCGCGGTGTAGCGTGCAACGTCTTTACGTTTCAGATAGTCGAGCAGTTTACGACGCTGAGAAACCATACGCAGCAGACCACGACGGCTGTGGTGATCTTTTTTGTGCTCTGCAAAGTGACCCTGCAGGTGGTTAATCTGAGCAGTCAGCAGTGCAACCTGAACTTCGGTAGAACCGCTGTCGTTAGAACCACGACCAAACTCGGAAACGATTTTTGCTTTAGCTTCAACGCTTAGAGACATTTTCAACTCCAGTGATATAAGAATGACAGGGTGCCGATCTCTAATTCAGCTCCCCCAGGTTTAACGCCGGGTATGTTAAATACATAGCCCGGCGTTAAGCGGCAATATTCTACTCGTAGTCGGGCATTCCCGCAAGGTAAGCCCGTCAGTCAGCAGGATACTCAACAACCAGACGACGCGGCGCAACTCGCCCCTGCTCATCAATTTCGCCCATGCCGATAAACTTGCCCTCTTCGCCTTCCGTCACGCGTACCAGCCCTTCGGCCGGCGTAGTGGAAGCGCGCACCGGTTGGCCGTTTTTAAAATAGGCAGCAACCACGGTGGGGATGTTTACAACAGGGAAATCGGACGCCGGGCTATCCATCGGCATCAACAGCGGATCGAGCAGTTCTGCCGCAGGAACATCCTGCTGCTCGGCCTGCTGGACTAACTCCTGCAACTGCTCAAGCGTAACCATGCGCTCAATCGGGTAGCGGCTGACCGCCAGACGACGCAAATAGATAACATGCGCGCCACAGCCCAGCTTTTCGCCCAGATCATCAATGATGGTGCGAATGTAAGTCCCTTTTGAGCAGTGGATTTCCAGCTCCAGCTCATCCCCTTCATGGCGGATAAACAGTAGTTCATACACGGTAATCGGGCGCGCTTCACGCGGCACTTCAATACCCTGACGCGCATACTCGTAAAGCTTCTTACCCTGATACTTCAGAGCCGAGTACATCGAAGGGATTTGCTGCGTGTTACCGCGAAAGCTCTCCAGCGCGCTCGCCAGCTCTGTGGCGGTAAAGGTCACCGGGCGCTCTTCAACGACCTGACCATCGGCATCCGATGTATCAGTGCGTTGACCAAGGCGGGCAATTACCCGGTAGCGCTTATCCGAATCAAGCAGATACTGAGAAAATTTTGTCGCCTCACCGAGGCAGATCGGCAGCATGCCGGTTGCCAGCGGATCCAGCGCGCCGGTATGACCCGCACGGTTGGCGTTATAGAGGCGCTTTACTTTCTGCAGAACATCATTGCTTGATGCGCCCTGCTGCTTATCCAGCAGCAGTACGCCATGCACGTCGCGACCGCGACGACGAGGACGACTCATCAGTCCTCCTTGCTGTCGTCCGGGTTCACACGACGCTCATCATCGTGCTTCACCACGCTGGTGACCAGGTTGGACATGCGCATCCCTTCAACCAGCGAGTTGTCGTAGAAGAATGTCAGTTCCGGCACGATACGCAGACGCATCGCTTTCCCCAGCAGGGACCGGATAAAGCCGGAAGCGTCATGCAGGGCTTTAATGCCCGCTTTGATCGACTCTTCATCTTTGTCATTCAGGAAGGTCACGAACACTTTGGCATACGCCAGATCGCGGGAGACTTCGACACCGGATACGGTGGTCATCATGCCCAGGCGCGGATCTTTGATTTCACGCTGCAGGATAGTGGCAATCTCTTTTTGCAACTCCTGAGCGACGCGCTGCGGGCGACCAAATTCTTTCGCCATATTACTTCTCCAGACTAAAAAGGGGCCGTAGCCCCTTTAGATATCTCTTGCCGGGTGGCGCTTCGCTCCCGGCCTACGTTGCGCTAATGCGTCGATTATTCGATAGAGCGCTTGATTTCGATAATTTCGAAGACTTCGATCATATCGCCGGTACGTACGTCATTGTAGTTCTTAACGCCGATACCACACTCCATGCCGTTACGGACTTCGTTAACGTCATCTTTGAAGCGGCGCAGGGATTCCAGCTCGCCTTCATAGATAACCACGTTGTCGCGCAGGACGCGGATCGGGTTGTGACGTTTGACGACGCCTTCGGTAACCATACAGCCAGCAACCGCGCCGAATTTCGGCGATTTGAACACATCGCGCACTTCAGCCAGACCGATGATCTGCTGTTTCAGCTCAGGTGAGAGCATACCGCTCATCGCCGCTTTCACTTCGTCGATCAGGTTATAGATGACGGAGTAGTAACGCAGATCCAGACCTTCCGCTTCGATCACGCGACGCGCAGAGGCATCGGCACGAACGTTGAAGCCAACCAGGATAGCGTTGGACGCAGCTGCAAGCGTGGCGTCGGTTTCGGTGATACCACCTACGCCAGAGCCAACAATCTTCACTTTCACTTCTTCAGTAGAGAGTTTCAGCAGCGAGTCGGAGATCGCTTCCACGGAGCCCTGAACGTCAGCTTTCAGCACGATGTTCACTTCGTGCACTTCGCCTTCGGTCATGTTGGCAAACATGTTCTCCAGCTTAGATTTCTGCTGGCGAGCCAGTTTAACTTCGCGGAATTTGCCCTGACGATAGAGCGCAACTTCACGCGCTTTCTTCTCGTCACGTACCACGGTGGCTTCATCACCCGCCGCCGGAACGCCGGAGAGACCGAGGATTTCCACCGGAATGGACGGACCCGCTTCGGTCACTTCACGACCCAGCTCGTCACGCATCGCACGGACACGGCCATATTCGAAGCCGCACAGCACGATGTCGCCTTTATGCAGCGTACCTTCACGTACCAGCACGGAAGCTACCGGACCACGACCTTTATCAAGGAAGGATTCGATAACAACACCGCTCGCCATGCCGTTACGTACGGCGTGCAGTTCCAGAACTTCGGCCTGCAGCAGGATTGCATCCAGCAGGTCGTCGATACCGGTACCGGCTTTCGCGGAGACGTGTACGAACTGGCTTTCGCCGCCCCACTCTTCCGGAATGATCCCGTACTGAGAGAGTTCGTTTTTAACGCGATCCGGATCGGCTTCCGGCTTATCGATTTTGTTCACTGCAACAACTACCGGCACTTTCGCCGCTTTCGCGTGCTGAATAGCTTCGATAGTCTGCGGCATCACGCCATCGTCTGCTGCGACAACCAGAACAACGATATCCGTTGCCTGAGCACCACGGGCACGCATTGCGGTAAACGCGGCGTGGCCTGGGGTATCCAGGAAGGTGATCATGCCGTTGTCGGTTTCGACGTGGTAAGCACCGATGTGCTGGGTAATGCCGCCCGCTTCAGCGGATGCCACTTTCGTTGAACGAATGTAGTCCAGCAGCGAGGTTTTACCGTGGTCAACGTGACCCATAATGGTCACAACCGGCGCGCGCGGTTCAACCGCAGCACCTGTGTCACGGTCGCTCATTACCGCTTCTTCCAGCTCGTTTTCACGACGCAGGATAACTTTGTGGCCCATCTCTTCCGCAACCAGCTGTGCGGTTTCCTGGTCGATGACCTGGTTGATGGTTGCCATCGCGCCCAGTTTCATCATCGCTTTGATGACCTGAGAGCCTTTAACTGCCATTTTGTTAGCCAGCTCGCCGACGGTCAGGGTTTCACCGATCACAACGTCACGGTTAACGGCCTGGGCCGGTTTATTGAAGCCCTGCTGCAGTGCAGAACCTTTACGCTGACGGCCGCCTTTACCACCGCGAACCGCGGCACGCGCTTCTTCACGGTCAGCTTTGCTTTCAGAGTGCTTGTTGCCTTTCTTCGGACGCGGGGCTTTAGCGGTACGGGTACGGCCGCGGCCACCTTCGACTTCACGATCGTTATCATCTTCAGCCTGACGTGCATGCTGGGAGGTGGTGACGTGATAATCGCCGGTCGTCTCTTCTTCTTCGCCTGGCGTTGCCGTCCAGGTTGCTTCGTTCTGTTCTGCCATTCGACGGGCTTCTTCCGCTACGCGACGTGCATTTTCTTCCAGTTTACGACGAGCCTCTTCTTCCGCTTTACGCTTAAGTTCCTGCGCTTCGGATTCACGACGGGCTTTTTCCGTCTGGGCTGCCCTGGTCACTTCGTCAGTTTGATGGTTGCTCACTTTGCTATTTTCCGCAGCTTCGCGTTTCGTGCTTTCGGCATTTTCACGTTTAGCTTTTTCTTCAGCTTCACGTTTCAGACGCACTTCGGCTTCACGCTTGGCTTTTTCCTCGGCTTCTCGCTCAGCGGCTTCCTCTGCTTCACGACGGGCCTTCTCCTCCGCTTCACGCATCGCCTCTTCTTCCGCAGCGAGACGTTCAGCCTCTTGTGGATCGCGTTTTACAAAGGTGCGCTTTTTACGGACTTCGATCTGCACCGATTTACTTTTCCCACCGGTGCCCTGAATATTTAATGTGCTGCGCGTTTTGCGCTGCAACGTCAGCTTATCAGGCGCAGAACCGTGTTCACGGTTCAGATGCGCTAACAGCGTCTGTTTTTCCTGCGCCGTCACTGAATCATCAGCAGACTTGCGGATCCCTGCATCAGCAAATTGCTGTACCAGGCGGTCCACAGAGGTTTGAATCTCAGCGGCCAGCGTTTTTACGGTTACATCTGTCATGCTGTTCCTTCCTGCTACAGTTTATTACGCTTCGTCACCAAACCAGCAAATATTACGCGCGGCCATGATGAGCTCACCGGCTTTGTCGGCAGTTAACCCTTCGATATCGCTCAGGTCATCCACACCTTGCTCGGCGAGGTCTTCCAGCGTACAAACACCACGAGCAGCCAGTTTGAAAGCCAGTGCACGATCCAGACCGTCCAGGTTCAGCAGGTCTTCAGCCGGTTCTTTATTCCCCAGGCTTTCTTCCTGCGCCAGCGCCAGAGTAGTCAGTGCGCTTTTCGCACGATCACGCAGCGCTTCGACGGTGTCTTCATCCAGGCCATCGATTTCCAGCAGCTCTTTGATTGGCACATAGGCCAGTTCTTCCAGCGTTGAAAAACCCTCTTCGACCAGAACAGTGGCGAAATCTTCGTCAATGTCCAGATAACGGGTGAAGGTATCAATCGCTGCGTGAGCCTCAGCCTGATGCTTGGACTGCAGATCTTCAACGGTCATAACGTTGAGTTCCCAGCCGCTCAGCTGAGACGCGAGACGCACGTTCTGACCGTTACGGCCAATCGCCTGCGCCAGGTTGCCCGCTTCGACAGCGATATCCATGGTGTGCTTATCTTCATCCACCACGATAGAAGCAACATCAGCCGGTGCCATTGCGTTGATAACGAACTGGGCCGGGTTGTCGTCCCACAGTACGATATCGATACGTTCGCCGCCGAGTTCGGTAGAAACGGCCTGAACGCGGGCACCACGCATACCAACGCATGCCCCAACCGGGTCAATACGCTTGTCGTTGGTTTTCACCGCAATTTTGGCGCGAGAACCCGGATCGCGGGCTGCGGCTTTAATCTCAATAACTTCTTCGCCGATTTCTGGTACTTCAATGCGGAACAGTTCGATCAGCATTTCCGGCTTGGAACGCGTAACGAACAGCTGCGCACCGCGCGCTTCTGGGCGCACTGCGTACAGCACGCCGCGAATGCGGTCGCCCGGACGGAAGTTTTCACGCGGCAGCATATCTTCGCGCAGGATCACGGCTTCAGCGTTGCTGCCCAGATCCAGCGTGATGTTGTCGCGGTTCACTTTTTTCACCACGCCGGTGATGATTTCACCTTCGTGTTCGCGGAACTGATCGACAACCATTGCGCGCTCTGCTTCACGTACTTTCTGTACGATAACCTGCTTCGCGGTTTGGGTGGTGATACGGTCAAACGTCACGGATTCAATCTGATCTTCAACGTAATCGTCGAGGTTCAGGCTCTCATCTTCGTAACGTGCCGCTTCGAGAGTGATTTCACGCGTCGGCTGCGTCACTTCTTCAACAATTAGCCAGCGACGGAATGTGTCGAAATCACCGCTTTTACGATCGATGCTTACACGCACATCAATCTCTTGCTCATATTTTTTCTTGGTTGCTGTAGCCAGAGCACTTTCCAGCGCTTCAAAGATTTTTTCACGCGGAAGCGACTTTTCGTTAGAAACAGCTTCAACAACAGCCAAAATTTCTTTGTTCATTGGGGGCCTTTCACCTCAATCCAGACTGTTAAAAGTGGGGGACCAGGTTCGCTTTTTGAATATTGCTCAAGGCGAACACTTCATCTTTACCTTCGACCGTAACGGTGATCATTTCGCCATCGACATCTTTAATGATGCCCTGCCACTTACGACGGTTCTGCACCGCCATCCGCAGCACCAGCGAAACTTCGTCGCCCTTAAAGCGCGCGTAGTGCTCAGCCGTAAACAAAGGTCGCTCAAGACCTGGTGAGGAAACTTCCAGGTTATACGCAACGGTAATGGGATCTTCGACATCCAGTACCGCACTGACCTGGTGGCTGACATCAGCGCAATCATCAACATTGATGCCATCTTCACTATCAATATAGATGCGCAGCGTAGATGTGCGACCACGCACAAATTCGATACCGACCAGTTCGTAGCCCAGTGCTTCAACCGGCGCCGTAATCATCTCTGTTAATTTTTGCTCTAATGTGGACAAGTCCACCCCCAAGACATAAAAAAAGGGCATATAGCCCAGTTATTTCGTACTCAGATAACAAAAAACCCCGATAAATCGGGGCTTTAAATAACTGAACCCTATAGCCGCAACTGCGGCCTGGATA
This sequence comes from Kosakonia sp. 1610, assembly GCF_050435845.1. Classification (NCBI taxonomy): domain Bacteria; kingdom Pseudomonadati; phylum Pseudomonadota; class Gammaproteobacteria; order Enterobacterales; family Enterobacteriaceae; genus Kosakonia; species Kosakonia sp. 1610. The sequence goes on from NZ_JBNDKZ010000009.1 coordinate 44,962, forward strand.
ACCTTCCGGAAGAACTCTTTTCAAATCCCGCTAAAGAAGGCGTTAAGTCTTCACAGTATATTTGAAAAAGAACACTAAGGGAAAGTGGTTGCGGGGGCCGGATTTGAACCGACGACCTTCGGGTTATGAGCCCGACGAGCTACCAGGCTGCTCCACCCCGCGCCTGAAACGTGGCAAATTTTACTCGATTGAGCGTCAACTTGCAAATAATGCTGGGATTTGGTACCGAAGACGGGACGTAAAACCGGCTTGCAGTATATTGAAAAACATCGCGTTGTGTCAACCGCTCATCTATAGCATCACGTGCTCCGCCGTTGTTGCATATTATTAAGAGAGTTTTTATGCATAGATGCCGCTTTTTCTTTCAGTTATACAATGAAAATTGCGCTTCTCTCTTCCGGTCCGCGCCAAAAGATGATTAAATGAAAACTCATTTATTTTGCATAACCATTCACTAAAGATGTAAGAATGAGTGGTACAAATAGCGTGGCGTGGCTGTTAAGTCTCTCACCATCAGTCTATCAAGCAGGGATTTTTTTATGACAACGATTCTCAAGCATCTTCCCGCAGGTCAACGTATTGGTATCGCTTTTTCAGGCGGTCTGGACACCAGCGCAGCGCTGCTGTGGATGCGTCAGAAAGGCGCAGTTCCTTATGCATATACTGCCAACCTGGGCCAGCCTGACGAGGATGACTATGAGGCGATCCCGCGTCGCGCGAAAGAGTACGGTGCGGAAAATGCTCGCCTGATCGATTGTCGTAAACAGCTGGTCGCTGAGGGCATCGCGGCTATTCAGTGCGGGGCGTTCCATAACACCACCGGCGGTTTAACCTATTTCAATACCACTCCACTCGGTCGTGCGGTAACCGGCACCATGCTGGTTGCGGCTATGAAAGAGGATGGCGTCAACATCTGGGGTGACGGCAGCACCTATAAAGGCAACGATATCGAACGTTTCTATCGTTATGGCCTGCTGACCAATGCCGAGCTGAAGATCTACAAGCCATGGCTCGATACTGACTTTATCGACGAGTTGGGCGGCCGTCAGGAAATGTCCGAATTCATGACTGCGTCGGGCTTCGACTACAAAATGTCGGCCGAAAAAGCCTACTCGACGGACTCCAATATGCTGGGTGCCACCCACGAAGCGAAGGATCTCGAGTTCCTCAACTCCAGCGTCAAAATCGTTAACCCGATTATGGGCGTGAAATTCTGGGATGAGAGCGTGAAGATCCCGGCTGAGGAAGTTACCGTACGTTTTGAACAGGGCCACCCTGTCGCGCTGAATGGCAAAACCTTCAGTGACGATGTCGAACTGATGATGGAAGCCAACCGTATCGGTGGTCGTCACGGTCTGGGCATGAGCGATCAGATTGAAAACCGTATCATTGAAGCGAAAAGCCGCGGCATCTATGAAGCCCCGGGGATGGCGCTGCTGCATATCGCCTACGAACGTCTGCTGACCGGCATTCATAACGAAGACACCATTGAGCAGTATCATGCTCACGGTCGTCAGCTTGGACGCCTGCTCTATCAGGGTCGCTGGTTTGATCCGCAGGCGCTGATGCTGCGTGATGCGCTGCAACGTTGGGTGGCAAGTGCCATTACTGGCGAAGTGACGCTTGAGCTGCGTCGCGGGAATGACTACTCAATTCTGAATACGGTTTCCGACAATCTGACCTACCAGGCAGAGCGTCTGACCATGGAGAAAGGCGACTCGGTATTCTCGCCGGACGATCGTATTGGTCAGCTGACGATGCGTAACCTCGACATCACCGATACTCGCGCCAAGCTGTTCAACTATGTACAGACTGGCCTGATCTCCACCACGTCAGGGAATGGCCTGCCGCAGGTTGAAAACCTGGAGCACAGCGATAAGAAATAATCGCCGCCACTGAAACACAAAAAGCGCCTGCGGGCGCTTTTTTATTGTCGGTTGAGTAGCCAAACTTTTCAGGCACACAAACGACAGACGAAAAAAAAGACATCTTTCGATGTCTTTCTTTCGGAATATTGGTACCGAGGACGGGACTTGAACCCGTAAGCCCTATTGGGCACTACCACCTCAAGGTAGCGTGTCTACCAATTCCACCACCTCGGCACGACTTACTTCTTCACAACTTACTGCGGGATATCGCTGGTCGGCTTCGCCGGCGCTGCTGGCTGAGTCTGTTCACTCTTGGCCGGTGCGCTCAGGTTTTCCCACTCGCTTCCCTTATTGGTTTTATTGCTGTTAATGTTGCCCAGCACCAGGCTAATAATAAAGAACAGTGTTGCCAGCACAGCAGTTGCACGAGTCATGAAGTTACCAGAACCACTTGAACCGAACAGCGTACCGGACGCGCCAGCGCCAAAGGAGGCTCCCATGTCAGCGCCTTTACCTTGCTGCAGCATAATCAGAGCTACAAGAGCCAGAGCCACAATAAGGAAAACTACTAAAAGAGCTTCGTACATAATCAACCTGTTCCTTGCGGGGTTGCCGCAGCCAATGCTTCAAACCAATAACGCGGGATGTTTCATGCTTTCCCACTGAAGCGGGTGTGAATACTAACCAAAGCGAATGACCTTCGCAAGGGCAATTTTGACGCTTTTTATCAAGTGCGGAAAAAAACAGCAAAAGCGTGCATTATGGCGAAGAAAGAGGCAGCAAAAGCTGCCTTTTTAGCCACTTACCGGATCGTTAAACCGCTTTAACCGCATCGGCGATGCGGTTTGCCAGCGCGGTAACTTGCACTTCATCTTCGCCTTCGACCATCACGCGGATTAATGGCTCAGTGCCGGACTTACGCAACAGCACGCGACCACGGTTCCCCAGCGTCGCTTCAACCTCTGCCATCACGGCTTTAACGTTCTCATCTTCCAGCGGATCGCCATTACCGGCGGTAAAGCGCACATTCACCAGAACCTGCGGGAACATCTTCATGCCGCTGCAAAGGTCGTGCAGCGTCATATGGTTACGCACCATTGCCGCCACTACCTGCAACCCGGCAACAATCCCGTCACCCGTGGTGGTTTTATCCAGCAGGATCACATGGCCTGAGTTTTCTGCACCGATGCGCCACCCTTTCTCCTGCATTTTTTCCAGCACGTAGCGGTCGCCCACTTTTGCGCGCGCAAACGGGATGCCCAGTTGCTTAAGCGCCAGCTCGAGGCCCATGTTGCTCATGAGCGTGCCGACGGCACCGCCGCGCAACTGCCCCTGACGCAGGCCTTCACGCGCAATGATATACATAATCTGGTCGCCATCGACTTTATTACCTTCGTGGTCAACCATGATCACGCGATCGCCGTCGCCATCAAAAGCGATGCCCAGATCCGCTTTTTCTGCCAGAACACGCTCTTGCAGCGCTTTCACATCCGTCGCACCACATTTTTCATTGATGTTGACGCCATCCGGATCGCAGCCAATCGCAATAACTTTAGCACCCAGTTCGCGGAAGACATTCGGGGCGATGTGGTATGTCGCGCCATTGGCACAATCCACCACAATTTTCAGGCTGTTGAGGCTTAGCTCATTCGGGAAGGTTGCTTTGCAGAACTCAATATAACGGCCTGCGGCATCGACGATACGGCTCGCTTTACCCAATTCGGCAGAGTCAACGCAGGTCAGCTCTTTCTCCATCTCCGCTTCAATCGCCTCTTCAACCGCGTCCGGCAGCTTAGTGCCGTCGATGGAGAAGAACTTAATGCCGTTGTCATAGAACGGGTTATGGGAAGCAGAAATCACAATTCCCGCTTCCGCGCGGAAAGTACGTGTCAGGTAAGCGACAGCAGGGGTCGGCATCGGACCGGTAAAGGAAGCAGAGAGACCGGCTGCGGCCAGCCCGGCTTCCAGTGCCGATTCCAGCATATAGCCCGAGATGCGGGTATCCTTGCCGATAATAATTTTACGTGAGCCGTGACGCGCCAGCACCTTGCCTGCCGCCCAGCCCAGTTTCAGAACGAAATCAGGAGTGATAGGTGCATCGCCAACACGGCCACGAATGCCATCAGTGCCAAAATATTTACGATTACTCATAGCGTTTATTTTCCTTCGCTGACAGTGTGGCTTCCACCACCCGCATAGCTTCTACCGTTTCTTTTACGTCATGGACACGAATAATCTGCGCACCCTGCATCGCAGCAATCACTGCACATGCCAGACTGCCGCTTAACCGCTCTGTGGGCCCGACATTTAGTAACTGGCCGATCATCGTCTTACGCGACATTCCTACCAACAACGGCAAACCGAAGTGGTGAAACTCGCCTAATCGGGCAAGCAGCGCATAATTGTGGGAGAGATTCTTACCGAAACCGAACCCAGGGTCGAGCAACAATTTTTCTTTTGCGATCCCTGCACGTTCACAGCGCGCAATATTCTCCACAAAAAAGCGGTTTACGTCGGCAAAGACGTCCTCATATTTTGGCGCTTCTTGCATCGTCTTCGGTTGACCCTGCATATGCATCAGGCAGACAGGCAATCCGGTTTGTGCCGCCGCTTCAAGCGCGCCGGGCTCCGTCAAAGAACGGATATCATTGATGATGTGCGCGCCCGCCCGTGCCGCTTCCCGGATCACTTCAGGCTTCGAGGTATCAACCGAGATCCACACTTCAAAGCGCTGCGCTATCGCTTCTACAACCGGGATAACGCGCGCCAGCTCCTCCTCAACACTCACTTCAGCGGCACCGGGCCGCGTAGATTCACCGCCGATATCCACAATGGTCGCCCCTGCGTTAATCATCAGGTTAGCGTGTTTGACCGCCTCAATCAGCGTGTTGTGGCTGCCGCCGTCAGAAAAGGAGTCCGGCGTGACGTTGAGGATCCCCATCACGTGGGGATGAGACAGCTCGAGTGTGGAGCCCTGGGCATGAAGTTTCATGACTGAAGTCCCTGAAGGTATTACGGTTGAACAGAAAAGAAAAACCCCGGAGCAGGCCCCAGGGTTTCGTTACAGACAGTTCATCAACTGCAGAAAGCTTATTTGTCGCCAAACTGCTCTGACATGGTATTGCCCGGGTTCGGCGTACGCGGTTCATCAACCGGACGCGGCGCACGTGGGGTACCGTTACTGTCAGAGTTATTTGCGCCTGGATCTTCCCAGCCCGCTGGCGGACGTACATCACGACGAGACATCAGGTCATCAATCTGCGGTGCGTCGATGGTCTCATATTTCATCAGAGCATCTTTCATCGCATGGAGAATATCCATGTTCTCGTTCAGGATCTGACGCGCACGATTGTAGTTACGTTCAATCAGCGCTTTCACTTCCTGGTCGATAATACGCGCGGTTTCATCAGACATATGTTTCGCTTTCGCGACGGAACGTCCGAGGAACACTTCGCCCTCTTCTTCGGCGTAGAGCAGTGGGCCCAGTTTGTCCGAGAAGCCCCACTGCGTCACCATGTTACGTGCCAGGTTGGTCGCGACTTTGATGTCGTTCGACGCACCGGTAGAAACATGCTCAACACCGTAGATGATCTCTTCTGCGAGACGACCGCCGTAGAGCGTAGAGATCTGGCTCTCCAGCTTCTGACGGCTGGCGCTAATCGCATCCCCTTCTGGCAGGAAGAAGGTTACGCCCAACGCACGACCGCGCGGAATAATCGTCACTTTATGTACCGGATCGTGTTCCGGCACCAGACGACCGATAATCGCATGGCCCGCTTCGTGATACGCGGTAGACTCTTTCTGCGCTTCCGTCATCACCATGGAGCGACGTTCCGCACCCATCATGATTTTGTCTTTCGCTTTTTCGAACTCAACCATCGAGACAACGCGTTTGTTACCGCGCGCAGCAAACAGCGCAGCTTCGTTGACCAGGTTGGCCAGATCCGCACCGGAGAAGCCCGGAGTACCACGCGCGATGATCGCAGCGTCAATATCCGGCGACAGCGGTACACGACGCATATGGACCTTCAGGATCTGCTCGCGACCGCGAACGTCCGGCAGCCCAACGACAACCTGACGGTCGAAACGGCCTGGACGCAGCAGCGCCGGGTCCAGTACGTCAGGACGGTTGGTCGCAGCAATAACGATAATGCCTTCATTGCCTTCGAAACCATCCATCTCAACCAGCATCTGGTTCAGGGTCTGCTCACGTTCATCGTGACCACCGCCTAAACCTGCGCCACGCTGACGGCCAACGGCGTCAATCTCATCGATAAAGATGATGCACGGTGCGGCTTTCTTGGCTTGTTCAAACATGTCGCGTACGCGGGATGCGCCCACGCCGACAAACATTTCAACAAAGTCAGAACCGGAAATCGTGAAGAACGGCACTTTCGCTTCGCCGGCGATTGCTTTCGCCAGCAGCGTTTTACCGGTACCCGGAGGGCCGACCATCAGGACGCCTTTCGGGATTTTACCGCCCAGTTTCTGGAAACGGCTCGGCTCACGCAGATATTCAACCAGCTCGCCCACTTCCTCTTTAGCTTCATCGCAGCCCGCGACGTCAGCAAAAGTGGTTTTGATCTGATCTTCAGTCAGCATGCGCGCTTTGCTCTTACCGAACGACATGGCGCCTTTGCCACCGCCGCCCTGCATCTGGCGCATGAAGAAAATCCATACCCCAATCAGCAACAGCATCGGGAACCAGGAGATGAAGATGTTACCGAGCAGGCTCGGCTCTTCAGGTGGTTCACCCACAACCTTGACGTTTTTGGTCAGCAGGTTGTCGAGCAGTTTAGGATCGTTGACCGGGATGTAAGTCGTGTAACGGTTACTATCTTTCTTGGTAACGTTGATCTCACGTCCGTTGATACGCGCTTCGCGAACCTGGTCCTGGTTGACCTCTTGCAGGAAGGTAGAGTAATCCACCTTACGGCCATTTGACTCGCTGGGCCCAAAGCTCTGGAATACTGACATCAGCACGACGGCAATGACCAGCCAGAGTATTAGGTTTTTCGCCATGTCACTCAAGGGATTAACCTCATATTACAACTGTGTTAAAAACAGCGGCAGGATACAACATATCCCGTTTCATTCAAACCGAAGGCCGAAATCAACGGGGTATCATTTTCGCCCGGTCGCTACAATATACACTTCGCGCGAACGAGCACGCGAAGAGTCCGGTTTACGCACTTTAACCTTCGTAAACAGGGAGCGAATTTCCGTAAGGTACTCATCGAAACCTTCGCCCTGGAACACTTTCACTAAAAAATTACCGCCTGGCGCTAACACATCGCGGCACATCTCCAGCGCCAGCTCTACCAGATACATAGAGCGGGGAATATCAACCGCTGGCGTTCCGCTCATATTAGGCGCCATATCTGACATGACAACCTGAACTTTACTGTCACCAACACGTTCCAGTAACGCTTTCAGAACTAATTCATCACGAAAATCGCCCTGAAGGAAGTCTACGCCGACGATTGGATCCATTGGTAAAAGATCGCACGCGATGATGCGCCCGTTCCCACCAATCTGTGTGACCGCATATTGCGACCATCCACCGGGTGCAGCACCCAGGTCAACCACGGTCATCCCCGGTTTAAAAATCTTGTCACTTTGCTGTATTTCATCAAGTTTAAACCAGGCACGGGAACGTAACCCTTTTTTCTGCGCCTGAAGAACATATTTATCGCTAAAGTGTTCCTGAAGCCAGCGGCTTGAACTGGCAGAACGCTTTTTACCTGTCATTTAACTTTCCATCCGGTTTCATCGGCGTCACCGAGAAATTTCGACGCGCAATTTGGCGATACAGAGGAGATGGCGGTAGAATGACCCGTTTTCAATCCCAACGTAAGCAAAATATACGATGAATCTGAGTACTAAACAAAAACAGCACCTGAAAGGTCTGGCACATCCGCTCAAGCCGGTAGTTATGCTTGGCAACAATGGTTTGACCGAAGGGGTACTGGCCGAGATTGAACAAGCGCTTGTGCACCATGAACTTATCAAGGTGAAGATCGCCTCTGAAGAGAGAGAAACTAAGACCTTGATCGTGGAAGCTATCGTTCGCGAAACCGGTGCCTGTAATGTCCAGGTCATCGGTAAAACGCTGGTGCTTTATCGCCCGACCGCAGAGCGTAAAATTTCGCTGCCGCGCTAAAGGATATCCTGAGTTGAACACAAAATCAGTGTAAAACGAGGGGTTTCCGCCAGCAGATGAGCAAAATGCCACGCTCCTGGAGTTCATAAAAGGCCGCAATGCGGCCTTTTTCTTATCTTTACAATCCGTCAACAATTAACGCTGACGCTGCAATCAAAGATATTCCACCTTGATGATTTCATATTCCACTTCGCCGCCAGGGGTGCGAATGACAACCACATCATCCTGCTCTTTCCCCACCAGGCCTCGTGCGATAGGCGAGTTCACCGAGATAAGATTCTGCTTAAAGTCGGCTTCGTCATCGCCAACGATGCGGTAAGTCTGCTCTTCGTCGTTATCCAGGTTCAGCACGGTGACCGTGGAACCGAAAATGACGCGGCCATTTTTTGGCATTTTGGAGATATCGATAACCTGCGCATTCGACAGTTTCGCTTCGATATCTTTAATGCGGCCTTCACAAAAGCCCTGCTGCTCACGCGCGGCGTGGTATTCAGCGTTCTCTTTGAGATCGCCATGTTCGCGGGCGTCCGCAATAGCGGCGATGATTTCAGGGCGACGAACGGTTTTTAAAAACTCCAGCTCTTCGCGCAGTTTTTCTGCACCACGTAGGGTCATCGGAATAGCTTGCATTTGTTATACCTCTTAAACATTCCTGTTAGGAGTAGTCCCCCACCCCGTCAGCGTTACCTCCCCGCATTCAGGCGTAAACAGCCGGGCAGGAGCAAAAGAAAACTGACCCGGAGACAAAGCCCCAGGTCAGCGCAATTTTTCAATTTGATACGTATTTTAACCGGAAGTTCACCGTGGGTCATCGTTTACTTTCCGGGTCGATGCGCCGTAGTATGTCGGCCTGTTTCCAGCTTGTTAGCGCGAGATTATGCGATTTCCCAGCTTTATCATCGGATTGTCCACCAGTATAGCCCTGAATGTTCAGGCCGCGAATGTCGACGAGTACATCAACCAGCTTCCGGATGGTGCCAACCTGGCGTTGATGGTACAGAAGGTCGGCGCAGAGGCTCCTGAAATTGATTATCACGCCAAACAGATGGCGTTGCCGGCGAGCACCCAGAAAGTGATCACCGCGCTGGCTGCACTCCTACAACTGGGGCCGGACTTTCGCTTTACAACCACGCTGGAAAGCAAAGGTTCTGTCGACGGCGGTACGCTAAAAGGCGACTTAGTTGCACGATTTGGTGGCGATCCGACGCTAAAACGTCAGGATATTCGCAATATGGTCGCAACGCTTAAAAAATCAGGCGTGCAAAAAATTGATGGCAACGTGCTGATCGATACTTCGATTTTCGCCAGTCATGACAAAGCGCCGGGCTGGCCGTGGAACGATATGACGCAGTGCTTTAGCGCACCGCCCGCCGCCGCCATCATCGATCGCAACTGTTTCTCGATTTCGCTGTATAGCGCGCAAAACGCGGGTGATTTGGCCTACATCCGGGTCGCCTCTTACTATCCGGTGAATATGTTCAGCCAGGTACGCACGCTGGCGCGCGGGTCGTCGGAAGCACAATATTGCGAACTGGATGTAGTGCCGGGCGATCTCAACCGGTTCACGTTAACAGGCTGTTTGCCTCAACGCGCCGATCCGTTGCCGCTCGCCTTCGCCATACAGGATGGTGCCAGCTATGCAGGGGCTATTCTCAAGCAGGAGCTAACGCAGGCGGGCATTACCTATACCGGCACGCTGCTGCGCCAGACGCAGGTCAATCAGCCCGGCACCGTTATTGCCAGTAAACAATCCGCGCCGCTACACGATCTGCTGAAGATCATGCTGAAGAAGTCCGACAACATGATTGCGGATACCGTCTTTCGCATGATTGGTCATGCGCGCTTTGGCGTGCCGGGCACCTGGCGAGCGGGTTCGGATGCGGTCAGGCAGATCCTGCGCCAGCAGGCCGGTGTCGATCTGGGCAACACTATTATTGCGGATGGTTCCGGCCTCTCGCGCCACAACCTGCTCGCACCGGCGACCATGATGCAGGTGCTGCAATATATCGCCCAGCATGATACCGAACTTAACTTCATCTCGATGCTGCCGCTGGCGGGCTATGATGGCTCGCTGCAATACCGGGCAGGGCTGCATGAAGCGGGCGTCGACGGCAAGGTATCAGCCAAAACAGGCTCGCTACAGGGCGTCTACAACCTGGCAGGCTTTATCACCACCGCCAGCGGTCAGAGAATGGCGTTTGTGCAGTATCTCTCGGGGTATGCGGTTGAACCTGCCGATCAGCGTAATCGTCGTATTCCGCTGGTGCGTTTCGAAAGCCGGCTCTACAAAGATATCTATCAGAACAACTAATAAAAAATGCCGGGAAGCATCATGCTGACCCGGCATTTTGTATCTCTTCTCCCCGCCGGAGCGGGGAGGAAGCAGAGATTAACGTTTGTAGATGAACTCGACACCCTCTTCGTCGTCTTCATCCCAGTCGTCATCCCACTCTTCGTCATCTTCTTCTGTCGCTTCGGCCTCTTCGAGCTGCTGGCGATGATAATCATCCCACATGAACTCGACTTTCTCCGGCTGCTGCTCTTCCTGCGCCTGCGCAATCGGGTTTTCGATGATAAAGGTCATCACGTCCCAGCACAGGTCTTTGACGCCCTGCTGGCTGGCAGCAGAGATCAGGTAGAACTTATCTTCCCAGCCCAGCGCTTCGGCGATCGCTTTCGCTTTCGCTTCTGCTTCCTCTTTATCCATCAGGTCGATCTTGTTAAATACCAGCCAGCGTGGCTTGGCAGCCAGCTTCTCGCTGTATTTTTCCAGCTCGCCAACGATGATACGGGCGTTTTCTGCCGGATCGGAACCGTCGATCGGATCGAGGTCGATGAGGTGCAGCAGCACGCGGCAGCGCTCAAGGTGTTTCAGGAAGCGGATACCGAGGCCAGCGCCATCAGCCGCACCCTCAATCAGCCCCGGAATATCGGCAACCACGAAGCTCTTCTCATTGTCCATACGAACAACGCCCAGGCTCGGGACCAGCGTGGTAAACGGATAATCCGCCACTTTTGGTTTCGCTGCGGAGACCGCGCGGATAAAGGTGGATTTACCGGCGTTCGGCATCCCCAGCATCCCGACATCTGCCAGCAGCATCAGCTCCAGCTGCAGATCGCGCTTATCGCCCGGCGTACCCATCGTTTTCTGACGCGGAGTACGGTTTACCGAGGATTTGAAACGGGTGTTGCCGAGACCGTGCCAGCCGCCTTTCGCGACCATCAGGCGCTGACCATGTTTGGTCATATCACCCATGGTTTCGCCGGTGCCCTGGTCGATCACACGCGTACCAACCGGCACTTTCACCGTAATATCTTTCCCGCGTTTACCGGTGCAATCACGGCTCTGGCCGTTCTGCCCACGTTCTGCACGGAAGGATTTTTCAAAACGGTAGTCAATCAGGGTATTCAGGTTCTCGTCCGCTTCCAGCCAGACATCACCACCGTCGCCACCGTCACCGCCATCAGGGCCGCCTTTCGGGATATACTTTTCGCGGCGGAAGCTTACGCAGCCGTTACCGCCATCACCCGCTACGACCAGAATCGTAGCTTCATCTACAAACTTCATTTTACTCTCCGTAACTCATTCGCCTGAGCGGGGCACAGTGACGACCACTTCACGACTACGCCTGCGTCCCAAAAGACGATGGCCAATAGCGGAAAACATCGCGCCCGCAACCACGACAAACGCACCGAGATAACCGACAAGGTTTAACATCGGTCTGGCGAAAACATCGGGCCAGGCCATTGATAACAAATCTGAGAAAAACAGTGTAAACAGCGGCGTTAAGGTAATTAACGCGCTTACCTGCGCCGCCTGCCAGCGAGCCATCGCTTCCGCCAGCGCGCCGTAGCCAACCAGCGTGTTGAGCCCGCAAAAAACCAGACAGGCCAGTTGCCAGTCGCTCAGCTGGAACACCACGGCGGGTTTCGCCAGTGGCAGCAGCGCAAGCGTACATAAAGTGTACAGCAAAAAGAGGATCTGCTGGGAGGCCAGACGACGCAGAAGGACTTTTTGCGCCACGCCGTAGCTAACCCACACCGTCGCCGCACCGACGCCGAAAATGACGCCCCAGGTGTAATCCGTCAGCCGGGTGAAGATCTCAATCAGGCTGGTGTTAAAAAACATCACCAGACCGCTTATCAGCATCAGCGCGCCAATCACCTGCGTGATACGCATCTTCTCTTTGAGGATAAAGACGCTGGCGACCATCATACCGACGGGCGAGAGCTGGCCGATCACCTGCGACGCGGTCGGGCTGACATACTGCAGAGAAGAGCTGAACAATATGAAGTTGCCAAACAACCCGCCGGTGGCAATGGCCAGCAGCAGCAGCCAACGAGGCTTGCGGAAAATACGCAGTGGCGGCAGTTTTCGTTTCCAGGTCAGGATCAGACCGAGACCAATGCCCGCCATTAAAAAGCGATAGAAGACCACTGTCGGCGGCTCCATCACTTCCAGCACCTGCTTCATTGCAATCGGCAACGCTCCCCAGCACATCGCTGTTGTCAGCGCCAGGAGAATACCGATGCCCGCCTGCTGTTTCATGCTTCTTCCCTGCCCGAATTTTGCCGGGCTTCTAATGTAAAAAGCCCCGCAACGTGTTGCGGGGCTTTCTTCCGTTACCGGGACGCGAAAAACTTATTCAGCAACGATGCTGATGAATTTACGGTTTTTCGGGCCTTTAACTTCGAACTTAACTTTACCGTCAGTCAAAGCGAACAGAGTGTGGTCACGGCCGCAACCTACGTTGGAACCAGCGTGGAATTTAGTACCACGTTGACGAACGATGATGCTACCTGCCAGAACTGCTTCACCGCCGAAGCGTTTTACGCCCAGACGTTTAGCTTCTGAATCGCGACCGTTACGAGTTGAGCCGCCAGCCTTTTTATGTGCCATTTAAATCTCTCCTCAGGTCTTAGGCGCTGATGCCAGTAATTTTCACATCAGTGAACCACTGACGATGGCCCTGCTGCTTACGGTAGTGTTTACGACGACGAAACTTAACGATTTTAACTTTCTCGCCACGACCATGAGCAACAACTTCAGCTTTGATTACGCCGCCATCAACGAAAGGAACGCCGATTTTGACTTCTTCACCGTTTGCGATCATCAGAACTTCAGCGAATTCAACAGCTTCGCCAGTTGCGATGTCCAGCTTTTCCAGGCGAACGGTCTGACCTTCGCTTACTCGGTGTTGTTTACCACCACTTTGGAAAACCGCGTACATATAAAACTCCGCTTCCGCGCACCTATCCTGATAAATTCAGAGGGCGCTATAAATATTCACAATAGGGCGCGAATATTACGCAAATTGCGAGCCGTTGACAAGTGTGATCGTCACTCCTCGCAGAAAAAAAACACAACGTGTAAGGTAACGTTTATCTGGCGCGTTTTTTCAGTACAATCGACAATACTATTCAAACCCGTAACCCTTTGTTATCCCACTTTTGATATGTGGTAAACAGGACTGAAAGCCCGGCTTTTGCGATGAATTTAGAAAAAATCAATGAGTTAACCGCGCAAGATATGGCGGGTGTGAACGCGACGATTCTGCAACAACTCAACTCGGATGTGAAATTAATCAACCAGTTGGGTTATTACATCGTAAGCGGCGGCGGCAAACGCATACGTCCGATGATCGCTGTACTGGCGGCGCGCGCAGTTGGCTATGAAGGCAACGCGCATGTCACCATCGCTGCATTAATCGAATTTATCCACACAGCAACCCTCCTCCACGACGACGTTGTGGATGAATCAGATATGCGCCGCGGCAAGGCAACGGCGAACGCCGCCTTTGGTAATGCCGCCAGCGTACTGGTCGGGGATTTTATCTATACCCGTGCATTCCAGATGATGACCAGCCTCGGCTCGCTGAAGGTGCTGGAGGTGATGTCAGAAGCGGTGAACGTGATTGCAGAAGGCGAAGTGCTGCAATTGATGAACGTCAACGACCCGAACATTACCGAAGAGAACTATATGCGCGTGATTTACAGCAAAACCGCGCGCCTGTTCGAAGCGGCCGCTCAGTGTTCTGGTTTACTGGCGGGCTGTTCAGAGGCACAGGAGAAGGGGCTGCAGGATTATGGCCGCTACCTGGGCACTGCATTCCAGCTGATTGACGATCTGCTCGATTACAGCGCCGATGGCGAAACGCTGGGTAAAAATACCGGCGATGACCTTAACGAAGGCAAACCGACGCTGCCGCTGCTGCATGCGATGCATAACGGTACCCCTGAGCAGGCGCAGATGATCCGTGAAGCGATTGAACAGGGAAGCGGACGCCATCTTCTGGAACCGGTTCTGGAAGCAATGGCGCAGTGCGGGTCGCTGGAGTGGACGCGTCGCCGTGCTGAAGAAGAGGCGGATAAAGCCATCGCCGCGCTGCAGGTTCTTCCGCACTCTGAGTGGCGCGATGCGCTCATTGCGCTTGCCCACATCGCCGTTCAGCGCGATCGTTAATCTCTCTGTTTCCCGCGATTTATCGCGGGAAAGTTCCAATAAGCTCTTATAACATCCTTTTTCAGGCGCCAAATCCTTGCTGCGCAAGCCTTGGCATAATCTGAAAACATAACAATCGCCCTGAACTTTTTAGAACAAATATTCCCATATGCGTATAGTGATCTGCGTTGTTGGCGAACAATGGTTGAAACCGATTCTCATCAGGGAGATGTTATGGAAACGAAATATACCGACTGGCATCAAGCCGATATTATTGCCGGGCTGCGAAAAAAGGGTACGTCGCTGGCGGCTGAATCTCGAAAAAATGGCTTGAGTTCCTCCACCCTCGCCAATGCACTGACCCGACCCTGGCCGAAGGGAGAGTTGATTATTGCCCGGGCGCTGGATACCGATCCCTGGGTTATATGGCCTTCGCGTTACCACGATCCCATCACGCACGCATTTCTTGATAAAACCAAGTTCATCAGGAAAAAACGCAGTGAAGCGTAAAATGTCGCAGATAAAAAAAGGGAGCTTTCGCTCCCTTTTTTAATGATGTAGAGGTTATTCGCCCTTCACACGCTCAATCTTCGCGCCCAGCGCGCTGAGTTTATCTTCGATACGCTCATAACCACGATCGATGTGGTAGATGCGATCGACATAGGTCGTCCCTTCCGCAATACAGCCAGCCAGCACGAGGCTCGCCGATGCACGCAGATCGGTCGCCATCACCTGCGCGCCGGAGAGCGTTTCTACGCCGTGGCAAATCGCGGTGTTGCTCTCAATCTCTGCATGAGCACCCATACGAATCAGCTCAGGGATGTGCATGAAGCGGTTCTCGAAGATGGTTTCAGTGATCACACCGGTACCTTCGGCCACCAGGTTCAGCAGCGTGAACTGCGCCTGCATATCTGTCGGGAAGCCCGGATGCGGCGCGGTACGCACGTTAACGGCTTTCGGACGTTTACCGTGCATATCGAGGCTAATCCAGTCTTCGCCCAGTTCAATATCCGCACCCGCGTCACGCAGTTTAGCCAGCACGGCATCCAGCGTATCCGGCTGGGCATTGCGGCAAACAATTTTTCCACCGGAGATAGCGGCTGCCACCAGGAAGGTCCCGGTTTCGATGCGGTCCGGCAGCACGCGATAAACGCCGCCGCCAAGGCGCTCAACGCCCTCGATGGTGATGCGGTCAGTGCCCATGCCGGTAATTTTGGCACCGAGCGTATTGAGGAAGTTGGCGGTATCGACAATTTCCGGCTCGCGCGCGGCATTTTCGATAATGGTGGTGCCTTCAGCCAGCGTAGCAGCGGACATAATCGTCACCGTCGCGCCAACGCTCACTTTGTCCATCACAATGTGCGCGCCCTTCAGGCGACCGTCGACAGAGGCTTTAACGTAGCCCTCTTCCAGCTTAATCTCCGCACCCAGCTGCTCAAGGCCGGTGATATGCAGATCGACCGGACGCGCGCCAATCGCGCAACCGCCCGGGAGTGAAACCTGCCCCTGGCCGAAACGGGCAACCAGCGGTCCCAGCGCCCAAATCGAAGCGCGCATGGTTTTCACCAGGTCGTACGGCGCACAGAAGACGTTCACCTTGCTGGCATCGATCCACACCGAGCCATTACGCTCAATTTTGGTACCGAGCTGGCTCAGCAGCTTGATGGTCGTGTCGATATCTTTCAGTTTCGGCACGTTGCGGATTTCGACCGGCTCTTCGGCCAGCAGCGCGGCGAAAAGAATCGGCAGTGCGGCGTTTTTGGCACCTGAAATTGTCACTTCGCCCTGGAGACGCGTTGGCCCCTGTACACGAAACTTATCCATTTATCTGATCTCTGTTAAGAATTCACACGCGCGGCGGATCATACCGCCAGCGCTCAAAAGCCGTTAAGTTTGCGATCGCGCGCCCATTCTTGCGGCGTATACGCTTTGATCGACAGGGCATGAATGCGGTTATCCGCGATGTACTCCATCAGCGGGCCATAGATGGTTTGCTGCTTCTTGACCCGGCTCATGCCGTCAAAAACTTCACCCACAGCGACAACCTGAAAATGGCTGCCATCGCCAGTGACGTGGGCTTCCTGGAGAGAGAGTGCTTCCATCAGCACGGTCTGGATTTCATGATTTTCCATGGGCGTAAATATCATCTAAAAGTGAAAACAGTCACACATCTTAGAGGAAAGTGCGACGGTCTTAAATAAGCAAAAAGCCCCATCCACTCTCTGGACGGGGCTTTAAATAGTAACGTATTGAAAAAATTAGCGTGGCAAGGCACTTTGCGGCAAGTTATAGAGCGCCGCGAGGGTGCTCACATTCTCACTTACGCCCAGCAGCGTCACATCCGTGCCCTGCTTTTTACCGAGTTCAACCAGATGAACCAGCAGCGCGACGCCTGCGGTATCAACCCGTGTTACGCCCTGCAGATCGATGGTGGTTACCCCTTTCATCGCCTCTGCACGCGCATCCCATAAAGGATTTAACACGTCCTGATCCAGCTCGCCCAGCAACACCAGGCGCTCGCCGTCACGCGACCAGCTTAGCTGCTGGGTCATTGCTTCTTCTCGTCCAGGGTAATTTTCTGGCGGGAGATAGACTGCAGCTCAGCGGTCAGGCCATCGATACCTTTAGTACGCAGCAGATCGCTCCACTCATTCTGCTTCGTGGTGATCATGCTTACGCCTTCAGCGATCATGTCATAAGCCTGCCAGTTACCGGTCTGGCTGTTTTTACGCCACTGGAAATCGAGGCGTACCGGCGGACGACCGTTCGGATCGACGATAGTGACGCGAATCGGCACGATAGTGGCATCGCCCAGCGGCTGTTCCGGGGCGATCTGGTAAGTCTGGCCGTGGTAGAGCGCCAGCGCCTGACCGTATGCCTGTTTCAGATATTCGCGGAACGCCTTGAAGTAGGCATCACGCTGCGCAGGGGTCGCTTCTTTGTAATAACGGCCCAGCACCAGCGCGCCGGCATATTTCACCTGGACATAGGGCAGCAGCTCTTGATCGACCACCTCACGCAGGTAATCCGGGTTCGCGCGGATTTTCGGTTGTTCATTTTTGAGGCGATCGAAAGTCTGTTTCGCCGCCCCCTGCATTGCGGTGTACGGGTTGCTTTGATCAACAGCCAAAGCAGAGCTCAACGGTGCAACGACCAGCAGAGCAACCATCATGAGACGTTTAAACATTGCGTCACTTCTCCTCGTTAATGCGTCTGATCCGCAGACGGCGCAGGTTGAGTATTCCCTTCATTTTGCGCCGCCGCATCGCCTGAATTCTTATTGTCGCCACCTTTACTGTTGTAAAGGAACTGACCAATGAGATCTTCCAGCACCATCGCGGACTTGGTGTCCTGAATCGTGCTGCCTTCCTTAAGCATAGATGTTCCCATCTCGGGATCGTCAAACCCGACGTTTAACGCCAGATATTGTTCGCCCAGCAGGCCTGATGTGCGGATTGCCAGCGAGCTGGTATCCGGGATCTGGTTGTAACGCTCTTCGATATCCAGCGTTACGCGCGGCAGATACGTTTTCGGGTCGAGGGAGATATCCGATACGCGCCCAATCACCACCCCGCCGATACGCACCGGCGAATTGGCTTTCAGGCCGCCGATATTGTCAAAGGTGGCATAAACGCGGTACGTCGGTTCTGTACGCATCGAGGCGACATCTGCCGCTTTCAGACAGATAAAGAGCCCCGCCAGTAATGCCAGCAGAAGAAACAGGCCGACCCAAATTTCACTTTTTTTCGTTTGCATGAACTCAATTCCCAAACATCAATGCGGTGAGCACAAAATCCAGACCGAGAACGGCCAGCGAGGAGTGCACAACGGTGCGTGTTGTCGCGCGGCTGATCCCGGCCGAAGTCGGGATCGCATCGTAACCGTTAAACAGCGCAATCCAGGTCACGGTGATGGCAAAGACCACGCTTTTAATCAGACAGTTAACCAGATCCATTCGCAGGTCGACGGCGTTCTGCATCGCAGTCCAGAAGAAACCACTGTCGATCCCTTTCCAGTTAACGCCCACCAGCGAGCCGCCCCAGATACCAACCGCGACAAACATAACCGTCAGCAGCGGCAGAGAGATGACGCCCGCCCAGAAACGCGGCGAAATGACCCGACGTAAAGGATCGACGGCCATCATCTCAAGGCTGGAGAGCTGCTCGGTGGCGCGCATCAAGCCAATCTCTGCGGTAAGCGCCGAGCCTGCGCGTCCGGCAAACAGCAGCGCGGCAACAACCGGGCCTAACTCGCGTAGCAGCGAGAGCGCCACCAGCATGCCGAGGCTCGTCTCCGCGCTGTAAGTCGTCAGCACCAGGTAACCCTGCAGCCCCAGCACCATGCCGATAAAGACGCCGGAGACGAGGATAATGACCATCGACAGCACACCGACGTTATAGAGCTGGCGGATCAGCAGCGGCGCGTGTTTGCGAAACTCCGGCTTGCCAACCAGGGCGTTGAACAGCATTAACCCGGCACGCCCGAACGTCGCGATCGTTTTGATCCCACGATGGCCAAGCGCAGCCAGTGCATTTAACAGCATGAGTGTATTAACTCCCTGTTTCTAAAAGATCGCGCTGGTAATCACCAGCAGGATAGCGGAACGGAACCGGCCCGTCGGCGATGCCATCAAGGAACTGACGGACGCGAGGATCGCTATTATCCTGCAGCCCCTGCGCGCTGCCGTGGGCGACAATTTTCCGGTCCGCCACAATATAGGCGTAATCCGCGATGCTCAACACCTCCGGCACATCATGGGAAACAACGATACAGGTGACGCCCAGCGCGTTGTTCAGCTCAGAGATAAGCTTCACCAGCACCCCCATGGTTATGGGATCCTGGCCGACGAAGGGCTCATCAAACATGATCAGATCCGGTTCCAGCGCAATCGCGCGCGCCAGCGCCGCACGCCGCGCCATACCGCCAGAGAGCTCGGAGGGCATCAATTTCGCCGCACCGCGCAGCCCGACCGCTTCGAGCTTCATCATTACCGTGCTGTGCAACAGCGCCGGTGGCAACGTGGTATGTTCGCGCAGCGGATAGGCGACGTTATCGAACACATTCATATCGGTGAAGAGCGCGCCGGACTGAAAAAGCATGCTCATTCTTTTGCGCACGGTGAAGAGGCGCGAACGCGACATTGCCGGCACGTTTTCGCCATCAAATAAGATTTCGCCGCTATCGGGCGGGATCTGCCCGCCAATCAGGCGCAGTAAGGTGGTTTTACCGATCCCTGACGGCCCCATAATGGCGGTGATTTTCCCGCGCGGCACGGTCAGTGAAATATTGTCGAAGATCGGGCGGTTGCCTCGGGAGAAGCTGACGCCACGAACATCGACCAAATTCGCCACTGTCTGGCTCATTTCCTCTTCCTTATCACCCTGTGGGCTGCAAGCATTACGCTTGATATCATCACGAACCCAGCATTTTTACAGAATATTACCCGCCCAGGTTAGCGAAAGCTGGCATTTGTTTTACTTTTGAGCCGCATAAAGTCAAAATTAGGAATCATTACGCTACGCGGAAGTTCCGGTTTTAACCCGGTATAGCGGCCTGCGAAACGGCGAAATTATACCTGAAGAAAGGACGTTAGATGCTCTTAGCGACGGCGCTATTGATAATTGGTTTACTTCTTGTGGTCTACAGTGCCGATCGTCTGGTGTTTGCCGCCTCCATTCTTTGCCGCGCTCTTGGTATTCCGCCATTAATTATTGGCATGACGGTGGTCAGTATTGGCACCTCGTTGCCGGAAATCATCACCTCTGTCGCCGCCTCACTGCATGGCCAGCTCGATCTCGCTATCGGCACCGCCATCGGATCGAACATCACCAATATCCTGCTGATCCTCGGCGTCGCCGCGCTATTACACCCTTTTACCGTGCATTCCGATATTCTGCGCCGTGAATTGCCGTTAACCTTAGTAGCTAGCCTGCTGGCGGGCGTCGTGCTGTATGATGGGCGGCTTACGCCCATAGACGGCATCTTTTTACTGTTATTAGCCGTGCTATGGCTGGTGTTCATTGTTAAAATCGCCCGTCTGGCCGAACGCCAGGGTAATGATAGCCTGACGCGCGAGCAGCTGGCCGAGCTGCCGCGAGAGGGAAGTGTGTCGGTTGCCTGCCTCTGGCTGGGCGTCGCGCTGATTATCATGCCGATGGCGACACGCATGGTGGTGGATAACGCCACGGTGGTGGCGAACTTCTTTGCCATCAGCGAACTGACTATCGGCCTGACGGTTATCGCCATCGGTACCGGTCTTCCTGAGCTTGCCACCGCCATCGCGGGCGCGCGCAAAGGGGAAGACGATATCGCCATCGGCAACCTTATCGGCTCCAACATTTTTAATATCGCGATCGTGCTTGGCTTGCCGGCACTGATTGCGCCAGGCAGCTTTAACCCGATGGCGTTCACGCGCGATTACGGGGTAATGGTGCTGGTCAGCGCCCTTTTCGCGCTGATCTGCTGGCGACGCAAGCAGATCAGTCGTGCTGTCGGGGGGCTGTTGTTCGGTGGGTTTATCATATGGCTGGCGATGCTCTACTGGCTGTCGCCGCTTTTGACGGGATAATCGGATACGCACTATGTCGCAAATAGATTTGCAGCCGGGTTTTGACTTTCAACAAGCCGGCAAAGAAGTTCTGGCGATTGAACGTGAAGGCCTCGCACAGCTGGATCAGTACATTAATGAAGATTTCACCCGCGCATGCGAAAGCATCGCTTATTGTGCTGGCAAAGTCGTGGTGATGGGCATGGGCAAATCGGGCCATATCGGCCGGAAAATGGCGGCGACCTTTGCCAGCACCGGCACGCCCGCCTTTTTCGTCCACCCCGGTGAAGCCGCGCATGGCGATTTAGGTATGGTCAGCCCGCAGGATGTCGTGATTGCGCTGTCGAACTCCGGTGAGTCCAACGAGATCCTCGCGCTCATCCCGGTGCTGAAGCGCCTCAAGGTCGCGCTGATTTGCATGACCAGCCGCCCTGAGAGCAGCATGGCGCGCGCGGCGGATATCCATTTATGCGTAAAAGTGCCGAAAGAGGCCTGCCCGCTGGGGCTGGCGCCGACCTCCAGCACCACCGCAGCGCTGGTAATGGGCGACGCGCTGGCCGTGGCGCTGCTGAAAGCACGCGGCTTTACCGCCGAAGATTTCGCCCTCTCCCATCCGGGCGGCGCGCTGGGCCGCAAACTGCTGCTGCGTGTGAATGACATCATGCACACCGGGGATGAGATCCCGCACGTCAGCAAAGAGGCCAGCCTGCGTGATGCGTTACTGGAGATCACGCGTAAGAATTTAGGTATGACGGTGATCTGCGACGATCTGATGAAGATCGAAGGTATCTTTACCGATGGTGACCTGCGTCGCGTGTTTGATATGGGCGCCGATGTGCGCAGCCTCGGCATCGCCGATGTGATGACGCCAGGCGGCGTGCGCGTGCGGCCCAATACGCTGGCGGTCGATGCCCTTAACCTGATGCAATCCCGTCACATTACCTGCGTACTGGTTGCCGATGGTGAGCAGTTACTGGGTGTGTTACATATGCATGACTTACTGCGCGCGGGCGTGGTGTAAAGAAGGACACAAGAATGAGTAATGCTGGCGCGTCGCTTGCTACCTGCTATGGGCCGGTAAGCACGCAAGTCATGGAGAAAGCCGCGAAGATTCGCCTGCTGATCCTCGATGTGGATGGCGTGCTGTCCGACGGGCTCATTTATATGGGCAATAATGGTGAAGAGCTAAAAGCGTTCAATGTCCGCGACGGTTATGGCATTCGCAGCGCCCTCACCTCCGGTATCGAGATGGCGATCATTACCGGGCGTAACGCTAAAGTGGTAGAAGATCGCTGCGAAACGCTGGGCATCACCCATCTCTACCAGGGGCAATCAGACAAAATGATCGCCTATCGGGAGCTGCTTGCCCGCCTCGATTTGACGGCGGATCAGGTTGCCTATATCGGCGACGATTTGATCGACTGGCCGGTGATGGCGGAGATTGGCCTCAGCGTCGCCGTTGCCGATGCGCACCCGCTGCTCAGCGCGCGCGCCGATTACGTGACGCGGATTAACGGCGGTCGCGGCGCGGTGCGTGAAGTGTGTGACTTACTGCTGCTGGCACAGGGCAAGCTGGATGAAGCCAAAGGGCAATCAATATGAGTAAAACCAGACGTTGGGTCATTATTCTGCTGGCGCTGGTCGCACTGGTTCTGATTGGTATCAACTTCACCACTCAGGATGCGCCGGAACAGAGCGCAGCGAACAATTCAGATCCGACTTATAAAAGCCAACATACGGATACTGTCGTTTACAGCCCGGAGGGCGCGCTGAACTATCGTCTGATCGCGCAGAACGTGGAGTACTACTCTGCCGATAGTGTTAGCTGGTTTGCCAAACCGGTGTTAACCACCTTCGATGAGAATAAAGTTCCGACCTGGTCTATCAAGTCGGATAAAGCAAAGCTCACCGACGACAAAATGCTTTACCTCTATGGACATGTCGAAGTTAACGCGCTGACTGCGGACGCACAATTACGCAGAATCACCACGGATAACGCCCGGATCAACCTGGTCACCCAGGATGTTTTCTCAGACGATCAGGTTACGTTATACGGAACAACATTTAATTCCACCGGCCTGAAAATGCGCGGCAATTTACGCAGCAAAAACGCCGAGCTGATTGAAAAGGTTAGAAGCTCCTATGAAATTCAAAACAAACAAACGCAGCCTTAATCTTCTCCTGGCGAGTACGCTCTTCGCTGCCGCGCTTCCGGCGCTCGCTGTGACCGGGGATACCGACCAGCCGATCCACATCGACTCCGATCAGCAGTCGCTGGATATGCAGGGGAATGTTGTCACCTTCACCGGCAATGTCGTGGTGACGCAGGGGACGATTAAGATCAACGCCGATAAGGTCGTGGTCACCCGCCCGGGCGGTCAGCAAGGCAGAGAGATCATCGACGGTTACGGCAATCCGGCCACTTTCTACCAGATGCAGGACAACGGTAAGCCGGTTAAAGGCCACGCCTCGCAGATGCACTACGAACTGGAAAAAGATTTCGTCATCCTGACCGGCAACGCCTATCTCGAGCAGTTGGACAGCAATATTGCTGGTGACAAAATCACCTACCTGGTGAAAGAGCAGAAGATGCAGGCGTTCAGCGACAAAGGTAAGCGCGTGACTACTGTGCTGGTACCGTCGCAGTTACAGGACAAGAGCAATAAATCCGCCCCGGCCCCGGCGCAAAAGAAGAGTAACTAATCCGTTATGGCAACATTAACTGCAAAGAATCTCGCTAAGGCTTATAAAGGCCGTCGCGTGGTCGAAGACGTCAGTCTGACCGTTAACTCCGGTGAAATCGTCGGTTTGCTTGGCCCTAACGGCGCAGGGAAAACCACCACCTTCTATATGGTGGTCGGGATTGTTGCGCGCGATGCCGGCAACATCATTATTGATGATGAAGATATCAGCCTGCTGCCGCTGCATGCGCGCGCGCGTCGCGGCATCGGCTATTTACCGCAGGAAGCGTCGATCTTCCGTCGCCTCAGCGTCTATGACAACCTGATGGCGGTGCTGCAGATTCGTGACGATCTCACCACGGAACAGCGTGAAGATCGCGCCAACGAGCTGATGGAAGAGTTCCATATCGATCACCTGCGCGACAGCATGGGCCAGGCGCTCTCCGGCGGTGAACGTCGCCGCGTCGAGATTGCCCGCGCGCTGGCGGCAAACCCGAAATTTATCCTGCTCGATGAACCCTTTGCGGGCGTTGACCCAATCTCGGTTATCGACATCAAACGCATTATCGAGCATCTGCGTGACAGCGGGCTTGGGGTGCTGATTACCGACCATAACGTGCGCGAAACGCTGGCCGTTTGTGAGCGCGCCTATATTGTCAGCCAGGGGCATCTCATCGCCCACGGCACGCCGCAGCAAATCCTTGAAGACGAACATGTTAAGCGCGTATATCTTGGGGAAGACTTCAGACTCTGATAGGGTAAGGTTTATTGACATTTTTTGTCGGAGAGTGCTGCTCTGAATATGAAGCAAGGTTTGCAACTACGGCTTAGCCAACAGCTAGCCATGACGCCGCAACTGCAACAGGCCATTCGCCTTTTGCAGTTGTCCACGTTGGAACTTCAGCAGGAACTTCAGCAGGCGCTGGAGAGCAACCCACTGCTGGAACAAACCGATCTTCACGAAGAAGTGGATAGCGAACAGGTTCAGGAAAAAGATGGCCTGGACACCGCGGATGCACTCGAACAGAAAGAGATGCCTGACGAACTGCCGCTGGATGCCAGTTGGGATGAGATCTATACCGCAGGCACCCCGTCCGGCAGCAGTAACGATTACATTGATGATGAACTGCCGATCTACCAGGGTGAAACCACCCAGTCGCTACAGGATTACCTGATGTGGCAGGTTGAGCTGACCCCCTTCTCCGATACGGATCGCGCCATTGCGACCTCGATCGTTGATGCCGTGGACGAAACTGGTTATCTCACCGTGACGCTTGAGGAGATCCTCGAAAGCATGGGGAACGACGAGATCGGCATGGATGAAGTCGAAGCGGTGCTAAAGCGCGTTCAGCGTTTCGATCCCGTTGGCGTTGCCGCGCGCGATCTGCGTGACTGCCTGCTGGTTCAGCTCTCCCAGTTCGCCAAAGCGACACCGTGGTGCGAAGAGGCCCGGCTGATTATCTGCGATCATCTCGATCTGCTGGCCAATCATGACTTCCGCTCGCTGATGCGCGTGACGCGCCTGAAAGAGGATGTGCTGAAAGAGGCGGTCAATCTGATCCAGTCCCTCGATCCGCGTCCCGGGCAGTCGATCCAGACCAGCGAGCCGGAGTATGTGATCCCCGATGTGCTGGTGCGCAAACACAACGGGCGCTGGACGGTTGAGCTTAACGCCGACAGCATTCCGCGTCTTAAGATCAACCAGCAGTATGCGGCGATGGGCAGCGGCGGGCGTAACGACGCCGATACGCAGTTCATTCGCAGTAATCTGCAGGAAGCGAAGTGGTTGATCAAAAGCCTGGAGAGCCGCAATGACACGCTGCTGCGCGTCAGCCGCTGCATCGTCGAGCAGCAGCAGGCGTTCTTTGAGCAGGGCGAAGAATTTATGAAACCGATGGTGCTGGCGGATATCGCCCAGGCCGTCGAGATGCACGAGTCCACTATCTCTCGTGTTACCACCCAGAAGTACCTGCACAGTCCTCGCGGCATTTTTGAACTGAAGTATTTCTTCTCCAGCCATGTGAATACCGAAGGCGGCGGCGAAGCCTCCTCCACGGCCATTCGCGCACTGGTGAAGAAGTTGATCGCCGCGGAAAACCCTGCAAAACCGCTGAGCGACAGTAAGCTGACGACGCTGCTTTCCAATCAGGGAATCATGGTCGCGCGGCGAACCGTTGCGAAGTATCGAGAATCTTTATCCATTCCGCCGTCTAACCAGCGTAAACAGCTGGTGTGACCCAACCGATAAGGAAGACACTATGCAGCTAAACATCACCGGACAAAACGTTGAGATTACCGATGCCCTGCGCGAGTTTGTTAACAGCAAATTTGCCAAGCTGGAGCACTATTTCGACAGGATTAATCAGGTTTATGTTGTGTTGAAAGTGGAAAAGGTGACGCACATTTCAGATGCCACGCTGCATGTGAATGGAGGCGAGCTGCATGCCAGTGCGGAAGGACAAGATATGTATGCTGCTATTGACGGTTTAATTGATAAACTGGCGCGGCAGCTCACGAAGCATAAAGATAAACTGAAACAACACTAATTGTCCGGGCGTCCGTCTGGCGCGTTGCACCCGACCGCAACCCGGTTGGGTGCTGGCTCCGGCGTCGCTTAGGTGAAATTATGATGAATAACGATTCGGCTCTTCAACTGAGCACAGTGCTTAACCAGGAATGTACCCGTAGCGGCGTTCACTGCCAGAGTAAAAAACGCGCGCTGGAAATTATCAGCGAGCTGGCGGCGAAACAGTTAGGTCTGCCGCCGCAGGTGGTCTTCGAAGCGGTTCTTACGCGTGAAAAAATGGGCAGTACCGGCATTGGTAACGGTATCGCCATTCCCCACGGCAAGCTCGAGGAAGATACACTGCGCGCCGTCGGCGTGTTTGTGCAACTCGAAACGCCGATTGCCTTCGACGCTATCGATAATCAACCCGTCGATCTGCTCTTTGCCCTGCTGGTGCCGGCAGATCAAACCAAAACGCATCTGCACACCCTTTCGCTGGTCGCCAAGCGGCTGGCAGATAAAACCATTTGTCGGCGCCTGCGCGGCGCGCAGAGTGATGAAGAGCTCTATGAGATCATCACGCAGACAGAAGGCGAGCGCGGCGATGCGTAACCGGGTAAGACTCTACTTGTCAGTCGTTCTGAGGAGAAATGACCCATGGTCCTGATGATCGTCAGTGGTCGTTCGGGTTCAGGGAAATCCGTGGCGCTACGCGCACTGGAAGATATGGGTTTCTACTGTGTTGATAACCTGCCGGTTGTGCTGTTGCCGGAGCTGGCGCAAACCCTCGCCGATCGCCAGATCTCTGCCGCCGTCAGTATCGATGTGCGCAACATGCCGGAGTCGCCGGAGATCTTTGAGCAGGCGATGAGCAATCTGCCAGAGGCGTTTTCGCCGCAGCTGCTCTTTTTAGATGCGGATCGCAACACCCTGATCCGCCGCTACAGCGACACGCGCCGCCTGCACCCGCTCTCAAGCAAAAATCTGTCGCTGGAGAGCGCTATCGATGAAGAGAGCAATCTGCTTGAGCCGCTGCGTTCGCGTGCCGATCTGATTGTTGATACCTCAGAGATGTCGGTGCATGAGCTGGCAGAGATGCTGCGCACACGCCTTTTAGGCAAACGCGAGCGCGAACTGACCATGGTCTTCGAATCCTTCGGCTTCAAGCACGGCATTCCTATCGATGCTGATTACGTCTTTGACGTGCGCTTCCTGCCGAACCCGCACTGGGATCCGAAACTGCGTCCGATGACCGGCCTCGATAAGCCCGTCGCTGCATTCCTCGACAGGCACACCGAAGTGCATAACTTCATCTACCAGACGCGCAGTTACCTTGAGCTGTGGTTGCCGATGCTGGAGACCAACAACCGTAGCTACCTGACGGTTGCCATCGGCTGTACCGGGGGTAAACACCGCTCTGTCTATATCGCCGAACAACTGGCGGACTACTTCCGCTCGCGCGGCAAAAACGTGCAGTCCCGTCACCGTACGCTGGAAAAACGCAAAACATGACCGTAAAACAAACCGTTGAGATCACCAATAAGCTGGGCATGCACGCGCGCCCGGCGATGAAACTGTTTGAACTGGTACAGGGCTTTGACGCGGAAGTGCTGCTGCGTAACGAAGAGGGAACCGAAGCGGAAGCCAGCAGCGTGATCGCTCTGCTGATGCTGGATTCCGCCAAAGGCCGACAGATTGAAGTCGAAGCCAGCGGCCCTCAGGAAGAGGAAGCGCTGGCCGCGGTGGTGGCGCTGTTTATCGCCGGGTTCGACGAAGAGTAATCAGTGCAGGTTGTTACTCTGCAAAAAGCCTTCGCCACCCAGCTGTTGCATCTGGCGCATGATCCACGCCTGACGGTTACGCACATAACCTGAAGGCGCTGCCGCTTTATAACGAATCGGGTTCGGCAGCACCGCCGCCAGCAGCGCGGCTTCCGACATTGACAGCCGGCTCGCAGGTTTATGAAAATAGCGCTGCGATGCCTCTTCCACACCAAAAATGCCGTCACCAAACTCCGCAATATTCAGGTAGACCGTCAGGATACGCCGTTTCGTCCATACCGCTTCCGTTGTTACCGTCAGCCCCGCCTCCAGCCCTTTTCGCAGCCAGCTTTTACCGTCCCACAAAAAGAGGTTTTTCACCGTCTGTTGCGACAAAGTCGAGGCGCCGCGAATGCGGTTCTCATGCTTTTCATTATGTGAGAGCGCTTTTTCGATCGCCTCCACATCTAATCCCCAGTGATCGGGAAAGCGCTGATCTTCAGCGGCAACTACCGCCAGCGCCATCCACGGTGAGATCTCATCCATGCTGACCCAGTCCGAGTGGGCGACATAGCTAAAATCCCCCGTCAGCCACGCGCTCAGCTGCCGCTCGACCATCACTGCGGAAAACGGCACGGGTAAGAAGCTGAACAGCAGAATACCGCCGCCCCAGAAGGCCACCAGCACTAACAGAACACGCAGAAGAAGACGTTTCAGCGCGGCCTTCAGCGTACCGCCTCCGCCTCGCTTCATTCGCACAATACCAGCACGCGCGTCACCAGCTTCTCAATTCCTGTTGCCGCCTGGGCAATATCTTCCGCCAGCATATACGCCGGCGTGGTCACCACTTTGTTCTCTTCATCGACAACAATATCGTCCACCGGACACGGCACGTGCTCCGCGCCCATCTCTTCCAAAACTTCGGCAGTATCGACATCGGTTCCGATGGTGAGACGCAGCGGGAAGTCGAAAATCTTCGGTAGCGTCGCCGGCGCAATGCACATAAAACCGAGCGGTTTTCCAGCCTCGTGCATCGCCAGCGCGAGGCTTTTCAGATCGCTGTCCACTTCGCAGTCGCCGCCGAGGCTGGCAAAGCTGCTGAGGTTTTTCGCCGCGCCAAAGCCGCCGGGGACAATCAGCGCATCCAGATCGTTTACTGATGCCTGCGCCAGTGGCGCGATCTTGCCGCGGGTAATGCGGGCGGCTTCCACCAGCACGTTACGACTTTCCGCCATGCTTTCGCCGGTGAGGTGATTGATAACATCACTTTGTGCTTTATCGGGCGCAAAACAGACGGCCTCTGCGCCGTTGCGGGCAAGCGCCAGCAGGGTAATTACCGCTTCGTGGATCTCGGAACCGTCATACACACCAGACCCACTAAGAACAACGCCGACTCTTTTCATGCCAAACATCCTTTCTGCGAATTGCGGTCAATAACTAAAAATTTTGATAAGGAAGCCTTGCTTCACACATTTCACTGATTGCTGTAACAAATCATTTAAGATTTGCTATCTTATGTGCGTGTGGTCGAATTTTAATAGACTGCGCCCTTGCAATTAAAACCAAAAATTACGGCGCAGCCACGGTTTCCCTGGTGTTGGCGCAGTATTCGCGCACCCCGGTTAATCCGGGGTCATTTTTTTGCAGCGTCTGCCACCCAGGCTTTGAGCACCGCGACATCATTGCGCCACTCCTGCTTCATCTCTTCCACCCATTCGCCGACATTATCCCACCAGGCGGGAAGATCCGGGGACTGGATCTGCTGGCCCAACTGCTGCAGATGGCGCAGGCCGACGGATCCAGCAGCACCCTTAATTTTGTGCCCCTCTTCAACAATCCCTTTCTGGTCGCGCGCGGTGAGGTTCGACTCCAGCACGCTCAGGTAGCCTGGCATCATCTTCTCAAACACCGCCAGCCCATCGGTAATCAGCTTCGGCCCAACCAGTTCGAGGTACTGCTCAAGCATGGCGGTATCCAGCAGAGTTTGCGCTTTGTCGTTGTCTATCGTTGCCACCTGTTCCTCCTCCTCATCTCCGGCGTCCCAAAACTTTTTGATCATCGCCGTTAATGCTGGCACCGCCAGCGGTTTGCTTAAGACATCATCCATGCCGGCATCCAGATATTCCTGCTTATCTTTCAGCACGTTAGCGGTCAGCGCCACCAGCGGCGGCAATTCGTCGCGCGAATAGCGGCTGGTCAGCGCGCGCGAGATATCCAGCCCGGTCATATCCGGCAACTGAATATCAAGCAGTACCAGGTCATATTCGCCCGGGGCGAACATCTCCAGCGCGGCACCGCCGGTCATCGCCACATCGACGCTGTTGCCGAGTTTCTCCAGCACCGAGCGCGCGACAATCACGTTGAGTTCAATATCTTCTACCAGCAGCACATGCAGCGCTGGTAAGGGCATCTCATCCTCTTCGAAGGCGTCGTCAACCTCTTCCGCCACCGCAGGAGCATGAACGGTCAATGTAAAGAGCGAGCCGTTGCCAGGCTGGCTGCTGACGGTAATATCGCCGCCCATGCTTTTCGCCAGGCGGCGTGAAACCGCAAGCCCGATGCCGGTGCCGGTGGCCGGTTTGCCGCCGTGGCTATCTTTCACCTGATAATACATGGCGAAGATTTTGTCCTGCTCATCGCGCGGAATACCGATCCCTGAGTCCTGGACTTCAAAATGCAGGATCTCACCTTCGTCATAGCGCACGCGCACCGTCACCTGCCCTTCGCGGGTAAATTTCACGGCGTTGCTGATAAGGTTCCAGAGGATCTGCCGCAAACGGGTGCCGTCGGTGATCACCTGGTGCGGCAGCGGCAGCGTCGGCTCGAGTTCGAAACGCAGCCCTTTTTGATGCGCCTGCAGCCCGGAGAGGTTCTCCAGATCCGCCAGGAAACTGGTGAAGTCGAGCGGCTGGTTATCGAGTTGTACTTTGCGCCGCTCCATCTTATCCATGTCGATAATATCGTTGAAGATATTGCCCAGCGTCACCGCAGAGACATGGATGGTTTTGAGGTACTTCTCCTGTTCCGGCGCAAGATCGGTATCCAGCAAAATGCGGCTTAAACCGACAATGCCATTAAGCGGCGTGCGCAGTTCGTGGCTGATGGTAGAGATAAAGGTAGTCTTGTCGCGGCTGGCGCGCTCCAGCGCATCCTGATAGCGCTTACGCTCGGTAATATCGCGCCCGAAGCCCATCAGCCCGTGGCGTTTACCAACGCGGTCATAATAGGGAACTTTGCGGATTTCGAAGCAGGCTTTGCGCCCGTCGGGATAATCCAGCCACTGCTCATAGGTGAGCGAGACGTTGTGACGAAACACTTTCTCGTCGGTCTCAATCACTTTTTGCGCCGCTTCCGGCGAGTAGACATCCTGCGGCTTGAGGTGAATCAGCTGCTTTTCGCTTTTGCCGGTGAGCAGCTCCATAGCGCGGTTGCAGCCAGAAAACTCTTTATCTTCATTGCGATAGAAGACCAGATCGGGGGAAGCATCAAGGAAAGAGCGCAGGAAAGAGGATTGCTGTTCGAGCTGGATCTGCGTCTGCTCACGCTCCTGCATCTCAATCTTCAGCCGCTCAAAGGTTGCCTGTCGTTCCGCCTCGGCTTTTTCGCGATCGCTGATCTCCTGGTTAAGCTGCATGATGTTGTCTTTAAGCTTCACGTTGAGCTTAAGATCGCGCTCGCGCATCTCTTCCAGCTTCTCCACCAGCCGCGATAAGCGCTGGCGTGACTCCTCAAGTTGCTCAACCACTACCGATAAGAAGTAGACCGCCCAGGGGGTGATCAACAGACCAAAGAAGATAGAGCGGATCACGTCAATACGCTCAACCTGCCCCTGCAACACCATCGTGACCGCCATTTGCACCACGATGGCCAGCACCACCAGCGCCAGCGCCAACAGCATGGAAAAGCGCACCAGACCCAGCTTCATCATCAGGTCGACGTAATATTGCGCCAGTAAACGGATTTGCTTCATAGCGTTTTCCTTAAACAAGTCCGCTCAATAATACTCAATTCTGAGCAAGGCGTTGAAGCTTGTGCGAAAAATGCGGCAATAATGTGTGGTTGACCCAGGTTCAGGCGGGCGGCGTCCAGCAGCGACCGAGCGCCGAACCCTGGCCGCCGTGTGCATTAAGGTAGGTGTTGAGTTCGACCATGCCGGTCCAGCGATTTTCGCACCACAGCGGTGCCAGCAGAGTGGGACGGCGGGCGCTGGCAGAAACGCGGTGGTAGATTACCTCTGGCGGCGTGTGGCGGATCATCTCGCCAGCAATGACGGTGTACTCTTCAAGCCCGATGGCGTTCAGACGCCCCGCTTCCCAGGCCTTTGCCATAATGCTGCCTTTCACAATATGCAGTGGGTGCAGCTTGATGCCGTCGACGCCGGTTTCGACCACGCGCTCAAGCGTCGCCATGCAATCCGGCAGCCGCTCGCCCGGCAGGCCAGCAATCAGATGGGTACAGACCTTCAGGCCGCGCGCGCGGGCGAGCCGCGTGGTGTTTTGATAGCAGGCGAAATCGTGGCCGCGATTGATGCGGTGCAGGGTTTTATCGTGCGCGGTTTGTAGCCCCAGCTCCAGCCATACTTCAAAGCCCTGCTGGCGGTATTCGCACAGCAGATCCAGCACCGCATCCGGCACGCAGTCGGGACGCGTTCCGACGCACAACCCAACCATATTGGCCTGGCTCAGCGCCTGCTGGTACATCTCGCGCAGCACCTGCACTTCCGCCCAGGTGCTGGTATAGGCCTGAAAATAGGCGAGATAGCGCCGGGCGCGGTTAACGCGCTGCGCCTGTTCGGCAAGCTGCACCGCAATTGAGCGGTACTGCTGCGCCTCATCGGCAAAAGAGGCGACGTTGCAGAAAGTACAGCCGCCGCGGCCTAACGTGCCATCGCGGTTTGGACAGCTAAAGCCACCGTGCAGCGTCAGCTTATGAACTTTTTCGCCATAGCGCCGGGCAAGATCCCCACCAAACATATTGACTAATTTCTGTAACTGCATAATCTGAAAGGCCGCCCAAATCAAAGGGCGTAGCCTGCCACTATTAGCTTTCATCGGCGATGACCTGGATCAATCGCCCGGGAAGGCTTTATCCATTGCATAATCAGTCAACATAACCGCTATTTCATTCACCCTCAGGGTGATTACTTTTCCTTATGCTGAAAGGTAAATTTGCAGAAATAGGTCTCTACCTGAAAAACAGTGAGATTATGCGGCACGGGTCACAGAAGCAGGATAATAATCTGCTAATAAAAGTCAGGTCAGAACAGAAGAGCGGAAACAGCGCTTTACTACAGTGAGTCAGATCACACTCTCCCAGCGCATTATGCTGTCATAACTGAATGTAAAACTGATTAAACATCCTTTTAAATCAATTGGATGAGTGTCTGTTAGCACATTTTTGGATAAATAAGCTCGGCATTTGACCTGTGTGCGGATTCCCGATAAGTTGGAAATCCGCTGGAAGCTTTCTGGATGAGCAGTCTGCTCATCATATTTATGCAGTAATTGAGATTCCCTCTTAAGCAAGTCCTCAACACTTGTGAATCGATGCGAAAAGGAAATGAAGAGGGCGACATACGAGGCCATTGCCCCGTCGCCATGCTCTTTCTGCGCCTGTGCGTAACGATCGGGAGGGCTCTCGCAGAGCCTGGGGAGGTTCACTGATATGTTGTACGATAAATCTCTTGAGAGAGATAACTGTGGTTTCGGCCTGATCGCCCACATAGAAGGCGAACCTAGCCACAAGGTAGTGCGTACCGCTATTCACGCACTGGCCCGCATGCAGCACCGCGGCGCGATCCTTGCCGATGGTAAAACCGGTGACGGTTGCGGCCTGCTGTTGCAAAAACCTGACCGTTTCTTCCGCATCGTCGCCGAAGAGCGCGGCTGGCGCTTAGCCAAAAACTACGCTGTCGGCATGCTGTTCCTCAATCAGGATCCGGAAAAAGCGGCCGCATCGCGTCGTGTTGTAGAAGAAGAACTTCAGCGTGAGACTCTCTCGCTCGTTGGCTGGCGCGATGTGCCGACCAACGAAGGCGTACTCGGTGAAATCGCCCTCTCCTCACTGCCTCGTATCGAGCAAGTTTTCGTTAACGCCCCGGCCGGCTGGCGTCCGCGTGATATGGAGCGCCGTCTCTTTATTGCCCGCCGCCGCATTGAAAAGCGTTTACAGGAGGATAAAGAGTTCTACGTTTGTAGCCTCTCTAACCTCGTCAACATCTATAAAGGTCTCTGTATGCCGGCGGATCTGCCGCGCTTCTACCTGGACCTGGCGGACCTGCGTCTGGAATCGGCCATCTGCCTGTTCCACCAGCGCTTCTCCACCAATACCGTGCCACGCTGGCCGCTGGCGCAGCCTTTCCGCTACCTGGCGCACAACGGTGAAATCAACACCATTACCGGTAACCGCCAGTGGGCGCGCGCGCGTACCTATAAATTCCAGACGCCGCTGATCCCCGATCTGCATGATGCTGCGCCGTTCGTCAACGAAACCGGCTCTGACTCCAGCTCGATGGATAACATGCTGGAACTGCTGTTAGCAGGCGGGATGGATATCGTGCGCGCCATGCGCTTACTGGTGCCGCCAGCCTGGCAGAACAACCCGGAGATGGATCCGGATCTGCGCAGCTTCTTCGACTTTAACTCCATGCATATGGAGCCGTGGGACGGCCCGGCGGGCATCGTGATGTCCGATGGGCGTTTTGCCGCCTGTAATCTCGACCGTAACGGTCTGCGTCCGGCGCGCTACGTCATCACCAAAGATAAGCTCATCACCTGCGCTTCTGAAGTGGGCATCTGGGATTACCAGCCGGATGAAGTGGTTGAGAAAGGCCGCGTCGGGCCAGGCGAACTGATGGTTATCGATACCCGCGGTGGGCGCATTCTGCACTCCGCCGAGACCGATGACGATCTGAAAAGCCGCCACCCGTATAAAGAGTGGATGGAGAAAAACGTCCGCCGCCTGGTGCCGTTTGAAGATCTCTCCGACGATGAAGTCGGCATCCGCGAGATGGATGACGATCTGCTCACCAGCTACCAGAAACAGTTTAACTACAGCTTTGAAGAGCTGGACTCGGTGATCCGCGTGCTGGGCGAGAACGGCCAGGAAGCGGTCGGCTCGATGGGCGATGATACGCCGTTCGCCGTGCTCTCCAGCCAGCCGCGCATCATTTATGACTACTTCCGCCAGCAGTTTGCGCAGGTCACCAACCCGCCTATCGATCCGCTGCGCGAAGCGCATGTGATGTCGCTGGCGACCAGCATCGGCCGTGAAATGAACGTCTTCTGCGAAGCGGAAGGCCAGGCGCACCGTCTGAGCTTCAAATCGCCGATTCTGCTCTACTCCGATTTCAAACAGCTCACTACCATGACCGAGGAGCACTATCGCGCGGATACGCTCGATATCACCTTCGACGCCACGGCAACGACGCTGGAAGAGACCATTAAAGCGCTGTGCGACAAAGCGGAAGCGATGGTGCGCGAGGGTACCGTGCTGCTAGTGCTCTCCGATCGCAATATTGCCAAAAACCGCCTGCCGGTTCCGGCGCCAATGGCAGTTGGTGCGATTCAGGCGCGCCTGGTGGATAAGAACCTGCGCTGCGACGCCAACATCATTGTTGAAACCGCCAGCGCCCGCGATCCGCACCACTTTGCGGTGCTGCTGGGCTTCGGCGCGACGGCGATCTACCCCTATCTGGCGTATGAGACGCTGGCGAAGCTTATCGACAGCAAAGCGATTG
The DNA here is from genome assembly GCF_050435845.1 of Kosakonia sp. 1610. Lineage (NCBI taxonomy): Bacteria > Pseudomonadati > Pseudomonadota > Gammaproteobacteria > Enterobacterales > Enterobacteriaceae > Kosakonia > Kosakonia sp. 1610. Next base: position 80,667 of record NZ_JBNDKZ010000009.1, read on the forward strand.
AGAAGAATTACCGCACGGTGATGCTGAACTACCGCAACGGCATCAACAAAGGGCTGTACAAGATCATGTCCAAAATGGGCATCTCGACTATCGCCTCTTACCGCTGCTCAAAACTGTTTGAAGCGGTCGGCCTGCATGATGATGTTACCGAGCTCTGCTTCCAGGGTGTGGTCAGCCGTATCGGCGGTGCCAGCTTCCCGGACTTCCAGCAGGATCTGTTGAACCTCTCCAAACGTGCCTGGCTGGCGCGCAAACCGCTGGAGCAAGGCGGCTTGCTGAAGTACGTTCACGGCGGTGAATACCACGCCTATAACCCGGACGTGGTGCGCACACTGCAAAAAGCGGTTGAGAGCGGCGACTACAGCGATTATCAGCAGTACGCGAAGCTGGTTAACGAGCGTCCGGCGGCAACGCTGCGCGATCTGCTGGCCATTACGCCGGGCAGTGAAGCGGTAAGTCTTAACGACGTTGAACCGGCGACAGAGCTGTTTAAACGCTTCGATACGGCGGCGATGTCTATCGGCGCGCTCAGCCCGGAAGCACACGAAGCGCTGGCGGAAGCGATGAACAGCCTCGGCGGCTTCTCCAACTCCGGCGAAGGCGGCGAAGATCCGGCGCGCTACGGCACCAACAAAGTGTCGCGTATCAAGCAGGTCGCTTCCGGTCGCTTCGGCGTCACGCCAGCCTACCTGGTGAACGCTGATGTTATCCAGATCAAAGTGGCGCAGGGCGCGAAGCCGGGCGAAGGCGGTCAGTTGCCGGGCGATAAAGTGACCCCGTACATTGCCAAATTGCGTTACTCCGTACCGGGCGTGACGCTGATTTCGCCGCCGCCGCACCACGATATCTACTCGATCGAGGATCTGGCGCAGCTGATTTTCGACCTGAAACAGGTCAACCCGAAGGCGCTGATCTCCGTCAAACTGGTTTCCGAACCGGGTGTTGGCACCATCGCGACCGGCGTGGCGAAAGCCTATGCCGATCTGATCACCATTGCCGGTTACGACGGCGGTACCGGCGCAAGCCCGCTCTCCTCCGTAAAATACGCGGGCTGCCCGTGGGAGCTTGGCCTGGTGGAAACCCAGCAGGCGCTGGTGGCGAACGGTCTGCGTCATAAGATTCGCTTGCAGGTCGATGGCGGTCTGAAAACCGGTCAGGACATTATCAAAGCAGCGATTCTCGGTGCAGAGAGCTTCGGTTTCGGTACCGGCCCGATGGTGGCGCTGGGCTGTAAATACCTGCGTATTTGTCACCTCAACAACTGCGCAACCGGTGTGGCAACCCAGGATGAGAAGCTGCGTAAGAATCACTACCACGGGCTGCCGTTCAAAGTGACCAACTACTTTGAATTTATCGCCCGTGAAACCCGCGAGCTAATGGCGCAGCTGGGCGTGAAACGCCTGGTGGATCTGATTGGCCGCACCGACCTGCTGAAAGAGCTTGATGGCTTTACCGCGCGTCAGCAGAAGCTGGATCTCTCCAAACTGCTGGAGACCGCTGAACCGCATGCCGGTAAAGCGCTCTACTGCACCGAGAGCAACCCGCCGTTCGACAATGGTGTGCTGAATGCCCAGCTGTTGCAGCAGGCGAAACCGTTTGTTGATGAGCGCCAGAGCAAAACCTTCTGGTTTGATATCCGCAACACTGACCGCTCGGTTGGCGCGCTGCTCTCTGGCTATATCGCCCAGACGCATGGCGATCAGGGCCTGGCATCGGATCCGATTAAGGCTTACTTCAGCGGTACCGCAGGCCAGAGCTTCGGCGTCTGGAACGCGGGCGGCGTTGAGCTTTACCTCACCGGCGATGCCAACGACTATGTCGGTAAAGGCATGGCGGGCGGGCTGCTGGCGGTACGTCCGCCGGTCGGTTCGGCGTTCCGTAGCCACGAAGCGAGCATTATCGGTAACACCTGCCTGTATGGCGCAACCGGCGGTCGTCTGTACGCCGCAGGCCGCGCGGGCGAGCGTTTCGCCGTGCGTAACTCCGGTGCGATCACCGTGGTTGAAGGCATTGGCGACAACGGCTGTGAATATATGACAGGCGGTATCGTCTGCGTACTCGGCAAAACCGGCGTTAACTTTGGCGCGGGCATGACCGGCGGCTTCGCCTACGTGCTGGATGAAGATGGCGAGTTCCGCAAGCGCGTGAACCCGGAGCTGGTGGAAGTGCTGAGCGTCGACGATCTGGCGATCCACGAAGAGCATCTGCGCGGGTTGATTACCGAGCATGTGCAGCACACCGGCTCGCAGCGCGGTGAAGAGATGCTGGCCAACTGGCCGACCTTTGCCGCCAAATTTGCCCTGGTTAAGCCGAAGTCCAGCGATGTGAAAGCGCTGTTGGGTCACCGTAGTCGTAGCGCGGCAGAGTTGCGCGTGCAGGCGCAGTAAGGAATTGAGATGAGTCAGAACGTTTACCAATTTATCGACTTACAGCGCGTCGATCCGGCAAAGAAACCGCTGAAGCTGCGTAAGATTGCCTTTGTCGAGATCTACGAGCCCTTCTCGGAAGGGCAAGCGAAAGCGCAGGCTGACCGCTGTCTCGCCTGCGGCAACCCCTACTGCGAGTGGAAGTGCCCGGTTCATAACTACATCCCGAACTGGCTGAAGCTGGCAAATGAGGGGCGTATTTTTGAGGCGGCCGAGCTGTCGCACCAGACCAACACGCTGCCGGAAGTGTGCGGGCGCGTCTGCCCGCAGGATCGCCTGTGTGAAGGTTCCTGTACGCTGAACGATGAGTTTGGCGCGGTGACTATCGGCAATATCGAGCGCTATATCAACGATAAAGCCTTCGAGATGGGCTGGCGTCCCGATTTGACCGGCGTGAAGCAGACCGACAAACGCGTGGCGATTATCGGCGCGGGTCCGGCTGGTCTGGCGTGCGCGGATGTGCTGACTCGCAACGGCGTGAAAGCGGTGGTCTATGACCGTCATCCGGAGATTGGCGGCCTGCTGACCTTCGGCATTCCGGCCTTCAAGCTGGAAAAAGAGGTGATGACGCGTCGCCGTGAGATCTTCACCGGCATGGGCATTGAGTTCCAGCTCAACACCGAAGTGGGTCGCGATGTGCAGATTGACGATCTGCTGAAAGCGTACGATGCCGTGTTCCTCGGCGTCGGTACCTATCAGTCGATGCGTGGTGGTCTCGAAAATGAAGATGCGCAGGGCGTGTTTGATGCGCTGCCGTTCCTGATTGCCAATACCAAGCAGATCATGGGCTATGGCGAAACGCCGTCAGAACCCTATATCACGATGGAAGGCAAACGCGTTGTGGTGCTGGGCGGGGGCGATACCGCGATGGACTGCGTACGTACCTCGGTGCGCCAGGGGGCCACTCACGTAATCTGCGCCTATCGTCGTGACGAAGAGAACATGCCTGGCTCACGTCGCGAAGTGAAAAACGCGCGTGAAGAGGGCGTTGAGTTCCAGTTCAACGTGCAGCCGCTGGGGATTGAAGTGAATGCCAACGGTAAAGTGAGCGGCGTGAAGATGGCGCGCACCGAAATGGGCGCACCGGATGAGAAAGGCCGTCGCCGCGCCGAGATCGTTGCAGGCTCCGAGCACGTTGTTCCGGCTGATGCGGTGGTAATGGCATTTGGTTTCCGCCCGCACAGTATGGAGTGGCTGGCGAAGCACAGCGTTGAGCTCGATTCGCAGGGCCGCGTGATTGCCCCGGAAGGGAGCGATAACGCGTTCCAGACCAGCAACCCGAAAATCTTCGCCGGTGGCGATATCGTTCGCGGTTCCGACCTGGTCGTGACAGCGATTGCCGAAGGGCGTAAAGCCGCAGACGGCATCCTCAACTATCTCGAAGTGTGATCTTGCGACGACGATAAAAAAAGGAGGCTGCGGCCTCCTTTTTCATATTCTGCGGGCAATAAAAAAGCAGAACCGGGGTTCTGCTTTTCTCAGGTTATTTCACCACACGCAGTGATGGACGCCCACCGCGCGGCGGCGGATCGTCGTCCGGATCGTTATCCTGATCCACTGCATGATCGGGTTTATCACCGTCAATAACCGACATCACCGTCTCGTTCTCCTGCTCGGGCATCTCACCATCATCGTTGAGACTGACGAGCTCTTCGTCGTAGGCGGTTTCTGGCTCAAACATTGTGCCGGCACCGTTTTCACGGGCATAAACGGCCAGTACGGCAGCCATCGGCACTTCCACCTGGCGCGGCACACCGCCGAAACGCGCGTTGAAGCGCACTTCGTCGTTGCCCAGTTCCAGGTTGCCCACCGCACGCGGTGCGATGTTTAACACGATCTGGCCGTCACGCGCATACTCCATCGGCACGCGTACGCCCGGCAACGTCACATCAACAACCAGATGCGGCGTCAGCTGGTTATCCAGCAGCCATTCGTAAAAGGCCCGCAGCAAATACGGGCGGCGTGGAGACAGTTGCGACAAATCCATGATTAACCCCGACCAAGGCGCATTTCGCGCTCGGCTTCTGTCAGAGAGGCAAGGAAAGAATCACGTTCGAAGACGCGCGTCATGTACCCTTTCAGCTCTTTCGCGCCTGTGCCGCTCAGCTCGATGCCCAGTACCGGCAGACGCCACAGCAGCGGCGCAAGGTAGCAGTCAACCAGGCTGAATTCGTCATTCAGGAAGTAAGGCTTCTGGGTAAACAGCGGGCCAATCGCCAGCAGCTCTTCACGCAGCTGTTTACGGGCGGCATCGGCCTGCGCACCGCTGTTGTTCTCGATGACGTTCATCAGCGAGTACCAGTCTTTCTCGATGCGGTGCATGTAGAGACGGCTTTCACCGCGCGCCACCGGATAAACCGGCATTAATGGCGGGTGCGGAAAACGCTCGTCCAGATATTCCATAATGATGCGTGATTCCCACAGGGTGAGTTCACGATCTACAAGTGTCGGTACGCTTTGACTCGGGTTGAGGTCAATCAGATCCTGAGGAGGATTATCCTTTTCCACGTGCTCAATTTCAAAGCTGACACCCTTCTCGGCCAGCACGATGCGGACCTGATGACTATAGATGTCCACAGGACCAGAAAACAGCGTCATTACCGAACGTTTGTTGGCAGCGACAGCCATGAAAACCTCCAGGTATATTCAGAAATACTGCTACCGGACTTAATCGACCGGTCAGATGTTAGTTAGCTACCCGCGCGCACTGTCTCTCTTGTTCAAAAAACAAACAAAAAACGAACAATCCCAGCCATTTGGGCAGAAAATTGGATGATAGTTTACCAGATTTTGCGCGCTTTGTGGTGAGGGGATTCCGGAAATGCTGAAAAAGAGGAGATAAGCGATTGATTGCTGTGGATAACACAATTTTTATCCATAAAAAAACCCGGCTTGCACCGGGTTTTTCGCCAATCGTTCTGCCGAAGCAGAGGACAATTAACGTTTGGAGAACTGCGGACGACGACGTGCTTTACGCAGACCGACTTTCTTACGTTCAACCTGACGAGCGTCACGAGTAACGAAGCCAGCTTTACGCAGTTCAGCGCGCAGGGACTCGTCGTACTCCATCAGAGCGCGGGTGATACCGTGACGGATCGCACCAGCCTGACCGGAGATACCACCACCTTTAACGGTGATGTACAGGTCCAATTTCTCAACCATGTCGACCAGTTCCAGCGGCTGACGAACTACCATGCGGGCAGTTTCACGACCAAAGTACTGTTCCAGCGAACGCTGGTTGATTACGATTTTACCGTTGCCCGGTTTGATAAACACGCGAGCGGCGGAGCTTTTGCGGCGACCAGTGCCGTAGTATTGATTTTCAGCCATTGCCTATAATCCCGATTAGATGTCAAGAACTTGCGGTTGCTGTGCCGCGTGGTTGTGCTCGTTGCCAGCGTAAACTTTCAGTTTACGGTACATAGCACGACCCAGCGGGCCTTTTGGCAGCATGCCTTTAACCGCGATTTCAATCACACGCTCAGGACGGCGGGCAATCATCTCTTCAAAGGTCGCTTGTTTGATACCACCGATGTGGCCAGTGTGGTGGTAATACACTTTGTCTTCACGCTTGTTGCCGGTTACAGCAACTTTCTCAGCGTTCAGAACGATGATGTAATCACCAGTATCAACGTGCGGAGTGTATTCCGCTTTGTGCTTACCGCGCAGGCGACGAGCCAGTTCGGTAGCCAGACGACCCAGAGTTTTACCGGTCGCGTCAACAACATACCAGTCGCGTTTTACGGTTTCTGGTTTAGCTGTAAAAGTTTTCATTAAAAGCTTACCCAAATAATTAGTTTCACGTTGGTGAACACCCAAACGTTTGTCAGTTGAGGTTCACACGACAAAGTCCGGCAAACCTACCCCTTCGAATAGCCTATGCCGGCGCATAGAAAGTTTTGGGGAAAAAAAACTTTCCCGTAACGTGGGGTCGCAGGATTATAGAGAAGTCGGGGTCAAAGATCGACCCCTTTTCGTCTTTTGCTGTTGGATTTCTGCGCCAGATGGCAATGAAAAAAGGATTACGGCATATGCTCGCGTTTCAGGTACTCCTCGCTCTGCATCTCCTGCAGGCGCGATAAACAGCGCTGAAACTCAAACTTCACCCGCTCGCCCTGGTAAATCTCATGCAGCGGCGCGGCGGCGCTCACCGCCAGCTTTACGTGGCGCTCATAAAATTCATCCACCAGCGCAATAAAGCGGCGCGCCTCGTTCTCCATCAGCGTCGTCATCACCGGTACGTCAAACAGCATCACGGTGTGGAAAAGGCGCGACAGCGCGATGTAATCATGCTGACTGCGCGCATCAACACATAATGTAGCGAAAGAGACGGCTAAGGTTTGATTCTCCACGCCAAGCGTCGCCAGCGGCCGGTGGTTAATCTCCAGCTCCGGCGCGTGGCTGCGCGGTGCGCCCGCCAGCGCCAGCCACAGCTTATCCATCTGCTGGGTTGTCTGTTCATTAAGCGGCGACAGCCATAAATGCGCCTGCGTCAGCGTGCGTAAGCGGTAATCGATGCCGGCGTCGACATTCATTACATCGCAAAACTGCTTGATCGCCTCAATGGCGGGCAGAAAGCGGGCGCGCTGTAAGCCGTTGCGATAGAGCTCGTCCGGCGGAATATTCGAGGTCGCCACCAGCGTAATGCCGCGCGCGAAGAGCGCCTTCATCAGCCCGCCAAGCAGCATCGCATCGGTGATATCGGAAACGAAAAATTCGTCAAAACAGAGGACGTCGGTTTGCGCCTTAAAACGGTCGGCGACAATCTCCAGCGGATCGCTCTGCCCTTGCAGCGAGGTTAACTCTTCATGCACACGCAGCATAAAGCGGTGAAAGTGCAGACGCTGTTTACGCTCGCCCGGCAGGCTGTGATAGAAGAGATCCATCAGCCAGGTTTTGCCTCGCCCGACGCCGCCCCACATATAGAGGCCGCGCACCGGTTCGCGCGATGCGCTGTCGCGTTTGCCCAGCAGCTTGCTGAATTTCGCCATCAGGCCTCCGCTTTGCTGTGCGACGGGCTCCTGTTCGGCAATCAACTGTTGATAAATCGTATCCAGCCGGGTGACAGCTTCTTTTTGCACATCGTCCGGCTGATGGCTACCCTCTTTCAGGGCAGTAAGATATCGCGATGTCGGGGAAAGGCTTTGCATGGTGTTATTGTTGTTCCTTGAAAATCGATCCGCCCCCACAGGGTTGACGAAAAAAAGGCCGCTCTACACTACGCGATGCAGCGTCAGGATTCCACTTCTGCACCTTTAGCGGTTATAGTGGCACTCTCCGGCGCAGGCAAGAAGCTTGCAGCCCACCCCCTACGGAATCGAACAACAATGGGAGAAGTCATGACCTGGGAATACGCGCTAATTGGGTTAGTTGTCGGCATTATTATTGGTGCCGTGGGCATGCGTTTCGGAAACCGGAAATTGCGTCAACAGCAGGCCTTGCAGTATGAACTGGAAAAAAACAAAGCAGATCTGGAAGAGTACCGCGAAGAGCTGGTGAGCCACTTTGCCCGCAGCGCTGAACTTCTGGACAACATGGCGGACGACTATCGTCAGCTCTATCAACATATGGCGAAGAGCTCCTCCAGCCTGCTGCCGGAAATGTCCGCGGAGGAGAATCCGTTCCGCAACCGTCTGTCAGAGTCTGAAGCGAACAACGATCAGGCCCCGGTACAGATCCCGCGTGACTACTCTGAAGGCGCATCGGGTCTGCTGCGCAGTCGCGCCAATCGCAAATAAGGCCTCTCACTCTCCTTATTTATACGGGCGCGTCCCCCGCGCCCGTCGCAACTTCCCCATTCCAGCTATCATTTAGTCATTCTTCGCATTGTTACCCGGTTGAAATTTCAATAACATCACTCTGTTTTGGGCATCTTTCCTTCCACTTCAGGTTACTGAGAGCCAGCATCGATGAAGAAACAAACCCAGCTGTTGAGTGCAATCGCGTTAAGTGTCGGCTTATCTCTCTCGGCACCGTTGGCAACGGCGGCGATGCCGTCACAGGTGCCTGGCCAGGGGGCGTTACCCAGTCTTGCGCCGGTTCTTGAAAAAGTGCTTCCCGCCGTGGTCAGCGTGCAGGTTGAAGGCACGGCAGTCCAGGGCCATAAGGTCCCGGAAGAGCTAAAAAAATTCTTCGGTGAAGAAGCGCCTGACCAGCCGCAACAGCCGCAGCCGTTTGAAGGGCTGGGCTCCGGAGTGATTATTGATGCCGCAAAGGGCTACGTCCTGACCAATAATCACGTCATCAACCAGGCGCAAAAAATCAGCGTGCAGCTTAATGATGGCCGTGAATTCGACGCCAAACTGATCGGCGGCGATGACCAGAGCGACATCGCACTGCTACAGCTGCAAAACCCCAGCAACCTGACGCAAATCGCCATTGCAGACTCCGATAAGCTGCGCGTCGGTGACTTTGTCGTCGCGGTGGGTAACCCGTTTGGCCTCGGGCAGACCGCAACGTCCGGGATTGTCTCGGCGCTCGGTCGCAGCGGCCTTAACCTCGAAGGGCTGGAGAACTTTATCCAGACCGATGCCTCGATTAACCGCGGTAACTCCGGCGGCGCGCTGCTCAATCTTAACGGCGAGCTGATCGGCATTAACACCGCCATCCTCGCTCCCGGCGGCGGCAGCGTCGGCATCGGCTTTGCTATCCCCAGCAATATGGCGCAAACCCTCTCTCACCAGCTGATTCAGTTTGGAGAGATTAAGCGCGGCCTGCTCGGCATTAAAGGTACGGAGATGAGCGCGGATATCGCCAAAGCCTTTAATCTGAATGTGCAGCGTGGGGCGTTTGTCAGCGAAGTGCTGCCCAACTCCGGCTCGGCGAAAGCGGGAATTAAATCCGGGGATGTGATTGTCAGCCTTAACGGTAAAGCCCTGAACAGCTTCGCGGAACTGCGCTCGCGCATCGCCACCACTGAACCGGGCGCGAAAGTGAAGCTTGGGCTGCTGCGAGACGGTAAACCGCTCGACGTTGAAGTGACGCTGGATAAGAGCACCTCCGCTTCCGCCAGCGCAGAGCTGATCTCCCCGGCATTGCAGGGCGCAGAGTTGAGCGACGGGCAGCTGAAGGATGGCACCAAAGGCATTCGGGTCGGTGAGGTTGAAAAAGGCAGCTCGGCGGCACAGGCCGGTCTGCATAAAGATGATGTGATCATCGGCGTTAACCGTACGCGCGTGCAGTCCATCGCCGAGATGCGCAAAGTGCTGGAGACCAAGCCGTCGATAATGGCGCTGCACATTGTGCGGGGTAACGACAGCATCTATCTGCTGCTGCGTTAACCCTTTCCTCGTCCGGGCATCACCGCTGCGTGTGATGTCCGGATAACTCATGGTATGCTGCTGCGGTCCTTCTTTTAACGACTATCCCATCATGTATGTGAAGCTTTTACGTTCGATTGCAATCGGTGTTGTCGTCGGTGGCCTGATCATCGCCGCCATGCCGTCGCTACGTCAGAATAACCCGCTCGCGACGCATCAGTTAGACAGCGCCGATGAGACACCTGCGTCCTATAACCCGGCCGTGCGCCGCGCCGCGCCCGCAGTGGTCAACGTCTATAACCGTAGCCTGAACAGCTCCACGCACGATCGCCTCGAAATCCGCACCCTCGGCTCCGGCGTCATCATGGATCAGCGCGGCTATATCATCACCAACAAGCATGTGATCAACGATGCGGATCAGATTATCGTCGCCCTGCAGGATGGACGCGTCTTTGAAGCTTTATTGGTCGGCTCAGATAGCCTGACGGACCTGGCAGTGCTGAAAGTGAACGCCAACTCCGGGCTGCCGGTCATCCCCATCAATGCCAAGCGCACGCCGCATATTGGCGATGTAGTGCTGGCAATCGGCAACCCCTATAACCTCGGGCAGACCATTACCCAGGGGATTATCAGCGCCACCGGGCGTATCGGCCTCAACCCCAGCGGGCGGCAAAACTTCCTGCAGACCGATGCATCCATCAACCACGGCAACTCCGGCGGCGCGCTGGTCAACTCGCTGGGCGAGTTAATGGGCATCAATACCCTGTCGTTTGATAAGAGCAATGACGGCGAGACGCCGGAGGGGATTGGTTTCGCCATTCCTTTCCAGCTGGCCACCAAGATTATGGACAAGCTTATCCGTGACGGGCGGGTGATCCGCGGTTATATCGGTATCGGCGGACGCGAGATTGCCCCGCTGCACGCTCAGGGCACCGGCATCGATCCGATTCAGGGAATTGTGGTTAATGAAGTGTCGCCAGACGGCCCGGCGGCGCGGGCAGGTATTCAGGTCAATGACGTGATCACCTCGGTGAACGGCAAGCCAGCGGTCTCCGCGCTGGAAACCATGGACCAGGTAGCAGAGATCCGCCCCGGTTCAGAGATCCCGGTTGAAGTGATGCGCGACGACAAAAAGCTGACGCTACACGTTACGATTCAGGAGTACCCGGCCACCAACTGACGGCCATAAAAAAACCGGAGCACAGGCTCCGGTTTCTCATTTCAGCCGCGCTTAGCGGTTGACGAAATCGACACCGAGTTCGATATCTTTTTTCAGCGTATCCAGCATGCCTTCCAGCGACTGCTGCTCAAACGCGCTGAGCTGGCCAATCGCCTTGCGCTCTTCTACGCCGTTTTTACCCAGCAGCAGCGGCTGCGAGAAGAAACGCGCATGTTCGCCATCGCCTTCAACATAGGCGCACTCAACGATGCCGCTCTCGCCCTGCAGGGCGCGAACCAGCGACAGACCAAAGCGCGCAGCTGCCTGGCCCATGGAGAGGGTTGCTGAACCGCCACCCGCCTTCGCTTCCACCACTTCGGTGCCGGCGTTCTGAATACGTTTGGTCAGGTCGGCAACTTCCTGCTCGCTGAAGGTCACGCCCGGGATCTGCGACAGCAGCGGCAGGATCGTCACGCCAGAGTGCCCGCCAATCACCGGCACTTCGATCTCGGCAGGTTTCTTACCTTTCAGCTCAGCAACAAAAGTATTAGAGCGAATGATGTCCAGCGTGGTCACGCCAAACAGTTTGTTCTTGTCATAGACACCCGCTTTTTTCAGCACTTCAGCCGCAATCGCGACGGTGGTGTTGACCGGGTTGGTAATGATACCGATACAGGCTTTCGGCGCGGTTTTTGCCACCTGCGCCACCAGGTTCTTCACGATACCGGCATTCACGTTAAACAGGTCAGAGCGATCCATACCCGGCTTACGCGCAACCCCTGCGGAGATCAGCACCACGTCGGCACCTTCCAGCGCTGGCGTCGCATCTTCACCGGAGAAGCCTTTGATGTTTACATCGGTCGGGATATGGCTGAGATCTACAGCGACACCGGGAGTGACAGGTGCGATGTCGTAGAGGGAGAGTTCTGAACCTGAAGGCAGTTGTGTTTTCAGTAGTAGGGCAAGCGCCTGGCCGATACCGCCGGCCGCGCCGAGGACTGCGACTTTCATCCTAAACTCCTTATTATGGTTAGCTAAATATATTGTTACTCCGCTGCGGCGACCTTAATTCACCCTGCTAATTATGACAATAAGTGCGCCAAAATAACGCGGCACAGCCCACTGTAGCGATTTTATAAAAGGGTTAAATATGACCGTCAGATCGGCAAGCTAAGCAACTAACTTAACGAGTTTATAATATAGCTGTAGAATTCACCAAAATAACATCATATTTATAACATTTAATTTACTTTTTACTCTTATTTGCGACGTAAGCCACATGCTGATGTCCTTAACGAAAGAATTTGCTAAACTCCGCGCCCTTCCCCATAACTTTTCAGCATATTTATCTGCAGAATGTTTGCATAAAAATTCATTAATATGCATAATAATGTCGATTTCACAGCCATATTACGGGTGACTTATGCGAAGCTCGGCTAAACAAGAAGAATTAGTGAAAGCGTTTAAAGCGCTTTTAAAAGAAGAGAAATTCAGTTCCCAGGGTGAAATTGTCCAGGCCTTACAAGAAGAGGGCTTCGACAATATCAACCAGTCTAAAGTCTCACGCATGTTGACCAAGTTCGGCGCGGTGCGCACGCGTAACGCGAAGATGGAAATGGTTTACTGCCTGCCGATTGAGATGGGCGTGCCGACGACCTCCAGCCCGCTGAAGAACCTGGTGCTGGACATCGACTACAACGACGCGGTAGTGGTTATCCACACCAGTCCGGGTGCCGCACAGCTGATCGCGCGCCTGCTCGACTCGCTGGGTAAAGCGGAAGGGATCCTCGGCACCATCGCCGGTGACGACACCATCTTCACTACGCCAGCCCGCGGCTTTACCGTTAAAGATCTCTACGAAGCGATCCTCGTCCTCTTCGAACAAGAGCTTTAATCGCGCATTCCCCTCGGTTCCCGCTGAGGGGGAATGTTCGGCATTTCTTCCCTTTCAGGCGACTTTCCACCCCATATCATTTAACAAATAGTGCGATTTTTCTTTTCATTACCCTGCCGCAGCCGATAGCACCGCACAAAAAATCAAAGCAATCTATCTCGCTGATTTTATTAATCCTCGTTAACTAATTCTTCGCCTTAAGCAAAATTTTTATGCCGCCAGGTTATAAAAACCGCCGTACGTTATATGTATTCGGCGTAGTTATAATTAGCTTGGTATTAATTATTCGCGTGATTAGTGTATACTTGATTTCGTGATGGGGGTCACAAAACGAGCCCCTGGAAAAATTCAAAGAAAAGAATACGACGAGGTAAGCATTATGAATATCAAATCATCTATCGCAACTATGGGTATCCTCTCAGCACTCTCATTCGGCGCCTTTGCCGCTGACATGATCAATGCAGACCAGGCGCAAGATCGCCAGTCTCTGGGTACCGTCTCCGTCGGCGCCATCGCCTCTTCACCGATGGACATGAACGCGCAGCTGAGCAAAAAAGCGGAAGAGCAGGGTGCATCCTCCTACCGCATCATTGAAGCGCACAGCGGTGACCGCTGGCATGCGACGGCAGAACTCTACAAATAAGTTTTACCCCAAACCCTATGAATTAATCGCTCAACGGCACCAGGCATAAGAAAAGACGTTTAACCCTTCTCGCCGTTGAGTCTCTCTTAAGGAGAACACAGTATGAAATGCAATCTGATTATCGCATCCCTTGGCCTTGCTTCCCTGATCTCATTCGGCGCAAGTGCCGCTACGCTGGTTAACAGCGATCAGGCCAGCAACCTGCAATCCGTAGGCACCGTCTCTGTTTCACAGATTGCCGGTGTACCGATGGATATCCGCCAGGAACTCTCTGCGAAAGCCGACCAGGCTGGCGCAAGCAGCTATCGCATTATTGAAGCTCGCACCGGTTCTCATACCCACGTGACGGCTGAACTGTACAAATAAACCCTCGTCGTCTGTCCGACGACTTGCCCCTGCCTCCCCTGGCAGGGGCTTTTTTTTATCAGAAATAGTAGTGAACCTGCGCGTTGATAGCCTGCTCCGCATCCATGTTGCCAAACCTTGAGTGCGCAACATCAAGCTCCATGTGGAGGTTATCGCTCACCTGCCCATCAATGCTGGCATGGTAGTGCATGCGCCCATCACGTTCGGCCTTAACCCGCATATTGCCTGCATCGTCATGAAGGATGATATCGCCATCCGCCCGCAGTTCCGTCTCATAATGCCACCCTGCCCGTAGCGTAATCGCCCGATCATCATCGCAGAAGTGCGCCCCCGCCACGATCCCTGTACGCCCCACCCACGGGATCGCGCTCTGCCGATGCAGGGAGAGAGGGAGACCACGATCGTGCCAGTGAAACGTGGCGCCAGAGAGCTTGCCCAGCACAACCTGCGCCTGCGGCTCGATGTAGGCATGCCGGGTCAGCGGATAGTGATAGCCCGCTTCAACGCCGCCTAACCAGCTGTTGGTGCGGTAATCCCGTGCGTTAAGACCGCTGAATGCCAGCCAGTCGTGATTGAACGAGTGGACATATTTCACACCCGCATCGAGATAGAGACCAGACTTGCTCAGCAACGTGGCGTAGTAGCCTGCGCCGAAATCGCGGCTGCTCCCCTGCATGCTCTCGCCACTTAACTGCTGGGTGGCGTAACTCATATAGATGCCAGAATAGAGATCGGCGCCGGGCAAGGCGCTTTTTCTGTCGATACCCGACCAGGTCATGGCGTCGTGATGGCTTACGCCCCCTTTGCCGGTGCCGTTATGGCGTTGCGTGAATGCCCACGCTCCCGCACGCCCGCCTTTTTCCCGCAACTGCATGGCGCGTTTATTCAGGCTATTCACTTCCGTAATGAACCGCTTATAACTCATGGCAAAAAAGCGTCTGGCTTTGGCAACGGCGGCGGGATCGGGCGTCTGCCGGAAACCGGTCAGAACCCACTGTGTGTTTAGCGCATCCTCTTGCCGTTTGATAATCGGCTCAAGTTTGCTAAATCCCCTCACCGCCTTTGCCGCCGTAAAGAGCGAAGCAGGCGTGCCGCGCGGGGCCGTAATCAACGGAAGATGCAGCCCCTGGAGGCGTCGGGAGAGCTTAAGCACATCCAGAAACAGAACGTTGTTTCCCCCAGCCGCACGCTGGCTAATCACGATTTTATCGCTGCTTTGCAGATCCGTACGCAGGGCAAACCCCGTATCGCTGGCCTCTAACTCACCAATTCCTAAGGTGTTAAAGCGATGCCTTCCAGCGGAAAGCCCCACCAGCGAGCGCGAAACCGAGAGCCTGCCGACCCCGGAATCGCGGCGTAGCTGCCACCGCGTCGCATTGAGGCTTAAACGTGCGCGCGGCGCAGAGAGTGAACCAATCCAGCTGCTCTGAAAACCAAAGAGCCTGGCCACGCTCCCCTTCTGCCCGGGTGTCACGCCCTCAACAAGACGCGGCACATCACTCTCACCAAAGCGGATGAACGCTTCACCCACGGCGTGAATATGTCCCCATAGCGAGGCAAAGGGGGCGACGTTAAGCGTGCTTTCATCATTAAGTTCATACGTCGCACTGCTCTTGAGCGCATAGAGTGTTGGCGTCACGCGCCCCGACGCGACAGGATTGGCCGCCAGCAGTAGCGAGGCGGAAGGGCCAACGCTCACCGTAGCGTCACTGCTCCAGCCGCCCGTTGCGGTCAGCCGCGCATTCTCCAGAAGGGTGAGCGGGGTTTGGCTGAACTGGCTGAATCCGTCCAGGGTCGCATCCCGCGACGAAACCGTGACCTGGCTATCCTGTCCGTAAACCGTGCCGGTAAATTTCTCCCGAATGGCGAGCGTCGAGTGCGCGGAGAGGTTAATGTGCCCCCAGAAGCGGCTAAGTTCCTCATCAAGCGCCCCCGTTGAACTGCCCTGGCGCGGCACGTTCACCATGCCATTGCCATCATTAATATCGATATAAGGCGTAGCGCTACCCAGCGTGATAGTCGACCCTCTGGCCTCAATGTTCCCGGTCAGTGACGCATTTCTTGCCAGATCGAACGAGGCATAATCGAGCACTAAGCGATTGACGTGAAAGATGCGGCGCTCCCAGTCCGGCTGCGTAAAAGAGACCGGTTCGCTGCGCAGTGAAAAATCCCGCAGCGAACGCAGTTTTTCAACAATTTCCGGCGTGTTATAGGCGTGGATAACAGGATGGCCCTGAAACACCAGCCGGCCATACTGCTGTGTAAAATCGCCGGCTATGTCGACCGCGCCATCGAGAATCAACGCGCCCCGCGTTCCGGGTGCGACACGGTTAGTGAAGTTAAGGTTTCCCCGCAACTGCCCGTGATACATGTAGTCCTCATCTTTAAGGCGCTCATAACGGGTGCGGATCGCCTGCTGATGATCGTGACCAACAAACTCCCAATGTTCATTGCTGTGCTGATTGTCCGGGAACCAGTCATACTCAGGCGTTTTAAGAATGAAGTAATCATTAGTGCCGGTATTGGAATTACGGTACCCATACAGCTCGCCGACCTGCCCGGTTCGCGAGTAAGACCACTCGTAGACTGGGATGGAGTCGATCGCGCGCTGATAACGTAGATGGATATCGGCCCGCTTTCCTGCACGATTAATCAGCGCGGCTCCGTAATCTTCGGCATTGAGCTGGTGGAAGGTGAGCGCATTGCCGTTAACGTCCAGCCTGCCGCCGCGAAAGCCCCATGTAATCGAATCGGGATCGACCTGCTGACCATCGCGAAGTACCACTAACGGCCTGCCGCTGACGATGCGCAGCAGGCTGCATGCCTTCACCCTGCCCTGTGCATCGGGGCGCTGGGCGAGTACCACGGTTCCGTCACCGATATTCAATCCGCCAGGATTGATGCCCAGCGCGTTAACGCTCAGCGTACCTTTTCCCACCTTATGCAAATTATCGCCTTCGGTGCCGTTCACCAGCCATTTTACCGTTGCGCCGGCAGCGACATTGACGCCGCCGCCGATCCACGTCTGCGCCTCCATCGGCGAGACGCTGGCGTTGCCATAAAAGGTTAAGCTTCCCGCGCCCTGATCGACGCTATCCTGCAACATCAAAACAGCATTCGCGCCGCGAAAAACCAGATCGTTACCGCTACTGGTACCCTCTGGGCCCTTACCCTGCATGGCATAAGTGCTTCTCCCCTGCGTTAACGTGCCCGCCCCGGTTGCCGCATCGTATCGCCAGATAAACAGCGCATTGCGTTGCCGGTTTTCTATCGCCGCACTGGCATATTTATCCCTTGTCTGCTGAATAAATTGTGGGTCAACAAAGGTGTACGCGGTCTGCTCAATAGGCCCCAGATAGAGCATGCTTAATGAGCCAACCACGATCCACTGGTTGTTCAGGCTATCCCAGGCGTAGAGCGGGGAGCCGCTATCGCCCAGTGCGCCGTGGCTCGCCAGCGGACCGTTTTTAGGGTCAAAAACATCGCCGGAGTTGATTACTAACAGTTGATAACGGTTAATCCGCGGCTGCCCGATGGTCCCACCAGTGAGAAAACGATACGCCCCCTGAATATCGCTCCGCTTACCCGAGGCATCGCTCACTTTTTGTCTGCCGGATCCCATGCGGTAAAAGAGACGAAAACGCGCCTCGTCATGCAGGGTTTTGAGCGGCATGTTTAAGGGGGCTATCGCGGCGGGCACCACCTCCGTGACCACTTTATTTAAGCGAATAACGCTAAAGTCCTTTAGCCGGATACTCTCTCTGTCCGCAAGTTCATAAGGGTAATGACCAAATTCCAGGGTGCTGAGATATGACGTGGGATTATGATGCACCGTCGTTGCATATTGCGGGTGAATAAGTGTCGCGATACCCGATCTATTATTTACGCTGCTGAAATCGGGCATCGGTGCCTGATTTAACAGGCCAACTGCCTGGCCATATTTATTATAAATGGGCACATCCCGCGCTCCCGGATAAAAAGCCCCCTTATTGGTCGCGAAATCACGATAGGTCTGATAAGGAATATCGGCATTCGCCACGGAGCGTTGAACAATGCGCGCTTTCGCATGCAGTGCGCAGGAAGGGAAAAAAAGAGATAAACAGAGTGATAGCGTGACTTCAAGCGAATATATCTTTTTCATACTAACCATCCTTTGGTTTAGTAATAGAAGAAAATATTGCTCTACATTGAAAATATAGTAATAAGCCCCTACTTATTATATTTATCGCGACAGGCGTTTTGCCCGCCGCGAATTAACTCTAGCACAGCGTGATATTTATATATTCTGAAAATAGAGCACGGCTAGCGCACATTAAAATGCAGCGCGCCCTCCAGCTCCTCTTCCGCTTCATCAAACAGCAGGATTAGCGCCCCGAAACGGCGGCGCTTCTTCTCCGGCAGATGGATAAACGCAATCTCCAGCGGCAGCGGTAGCGTTTCCCCCACTACCGTATCCCACAGCGAATCGAGATCGTGCACCTTCTCCTCCTCAAGGGCGAACTGGCGACAAAAATCGCGGTAGAAGGCGCGCTGATCGGCGATCTCTTTGAAATCGAAGGTGTAGGTTTTCATGCTCTCCATCATCTGCCGTTCCACTGTTTATAAGCCGCCTAAATGTAGCGTTTTCACTTCCATAAACTCGTCTAATCCCAGCACGGAGCCTTCGCGGCCTAAACCCGACTCCTTCACGCCGCCAAAGGGCGCGACTTCGGTCGATACCGCGCACTCGTTCACGCCAATCATGCCGCTCTCCAGCGCCTGCGAAACGCGGAATACCCGTTGCAGGTTTTGCGTATAGAAGTAGGCTGCCAGCCCAAACGGCGTGGCATTGGCGCGTTTGATCACCTCCTCTTCGCTGGTAAAGCGGAAGCAAGCGGCAAGCGGGCCGAAGGTCTCTTCCTGCGCTAGTTTCATGCCATCGCTACAGTCACCGAGCACCGTCGGCTGCCAGAAGTTACCGCCCAGCGCGTGCGGTTCGCCGCCGGTCAGCACTTTCGCGCCTTTCGCTACTGCATCTTCAACATGCTCACGCACCTTATCGACAGCGGATGACTCAATCAGCGGGCCAACGACCACACCTTCATCCATGCCATTACCCACTTTCAGCGCGTTAACCGCCTCGCTCAGCTTGCGGGTAAACGCGTCATAGACACCCTCCTGGATATAGAAGCGGTTGACGCTAACGCACACCTGGCCTGCGTTGCGGAACTTGTTCGCCACCGCGCCCTGCACTGCGGCATCAATATCCGCATCGTCAAAGACGATATAGGGCGCATTGCCGCCCAACTCCATTGAGACCTTTTTCATCGTCTCGGCTGCATTGCGCACCAGCGTTTTGCCCACTGCCGTTGAGCCAGTGAAGGAGATTTTGCGCACCTCCGGGCTTGCCATAATGGCATCGCTGATCTCAGAGGTTGTGCCAGCGACCGCGTTCAGCACGCCATCCGGGACACCCGCTTTTTTCGCCAGCGTTAACAGCGCAAAGGCGCTCAGCGGCGTATTGTTGGCGGGCTTGATCACCCCGGTGCAGCCTGCGGCTAAGGCCGGGCCAAGCTTGCGGGTCAGCATCGCCATCGGGAAGTTCCACGGCGTAATTGCCGCCACCACGCCGATAGGTTCACGGGTCGCCAGAATGCGCGATCCTGGCTTCACCGGCGGAATGATCTCGCCGTTGGCGCGTTTGGCCTGCTCGGCAAACCACTGAATAAAGCTGGCGGCGTACTCGACTTCGCCCTCCGCCTCCTTCAACGGCTTACCCTGCTCGCTGGTCATCAAACGCCCCAGCCAGCTTTTGTTCTCAATAATCAACTCATACCAGCGATAGAGAATGGTTGAGCGCTCTTTGGCGGTTTTTGCCCGCCAGGCGGGAAAGGCGCGCGCCGCGGCGGCAATCGCCTCTTCGGTCTCTTTTTTCCCCGCTTTCGCCACGCGCGCGATCACCTCGCCGCTGGCCGGGTTCAGAACCTCAAAGGTGGTCTCCAGGGTTTTCCAGACGCCATCGACCAGATAACCGGTCTGAAAAAGCGCACTCTCCTGCAATGCCTGCGTGCTCATGAGTTCTCCTGATCTGCGGTGTGTTGATTCTCCTGTGAAGTATAGTCATAAAAAAACCGACGCTTAGGGCGTCGGCTTTGTCATTAATTGCTGGTTAGCGCGTGTTGATACTTATGTAGCATGCCGGTTAACCGCTCGACCGGCTCCGTCACCTGCGGCGAGGCATTCCACTCGCGCAGTTTCTGCTGATAGACCGCCAGCTCTTCAAGCAACTGGGTAAAGTAGCGACGCCGTTTGGTATCGGATCCGGCGGCGATCACCTCTGCGGCTGTGCGGCGCAACTGCCGGTGGAAGGCCGAGAGATCGTCATTGATCGGCACCGGCGCATCGCGCAGCCGCTGGTGGGCAATGATCAGCGTTAACGCGAGGCGAAACTTCGCTACGTCGCCGGGAAACTTATTCAGCAGCAGGAAGAGCTGTTGATAGAGCGCCGGAAGGTGGTTCTCTTTACGCCGGGCGGTGTTGGTGGTCATCGCCGAGACCGCTGCCGAGACAAACTGGTTAAGCAGCACGCGTCCGGTGCGCGCCTGCGAGTTATCGCGCACCAGCAGGATCACCGTTATCGCCAGCACCACGCCCACTAATTGCCCCAATGCACTATCGAGGAAAAAGCTGAATTTGAAGGTCATCGGGTTATCCAGCACCAGAATATTGATGGTGCCTGCCAGCGTCGCCATCGATCCCAGCCGCCGTTTCTGCACTTCGATGCCAATAAAGAAGGCCAGCACCGCAAGGCTGATACAGAGCAGCAGCATGCTTTGCTGGGTGGCGGGCAGAATAACCAGGAAGTAGAGCGCGCCAATCGGTAGCGCCCACAGCATGCCGTAGACGAAATCTTTCGCCACCATAATTGGATTGGGTAGCCGCATCGCCAGCGAGGTGACAACGGCAATCATCACCATCGCCCCGCTGCCGGAGGTCCAGCCGGTCCACAGCCAGAAGAGCGTGCCGAGGGCGCAGGAGAGCGTGGTGCGCCAGAAGTTAATCATTGCGTGGTGGCGCTCGGCGGACTCCGCTTTCACCACCGCTTCGCCCCGCAGCACCTCCTCTTCGATGGCGCTGATTTTGGTATTGCCAATCACGCCGCGCTTAAGCAGCAGGTAGCGCGTCGCCGCCCCGACCCAGCTGTAGAGCGTCACCGGCGTGTCGCGCTCGCCGGTCCAGATAATCACCCGGCGCATGCGTTTTAACTGCCGGTGCACGTCCTGCACCGTTTCGACCGGCTCGTCGAACAGCTCGCGAAAGGTATCGGTAATCAGATCCGGGCGCGTGTTCTGAATCAGGTAGGTCTCGCACGCCTGGGTAATCAGCGTCAGCGAGAGGGTGTTGATTACCTTCAGACGGCGGTTTGCCAGCCCCCAGCGCGAGGATTCGATCTTCAGGTTGCTGCGCATACCGTCCAGCCCGGCGGTGCGGCGAACCAGCGCCGCCCAGGCGGCATCGACCTCTTCGCTGTCGCCATGCTTGATACAGAGTTGCATCAACTGGTAGTGCGCCACCAGCAGGCTATCGAGCTCCTGGTCAATCACCTGCTTCACCGAGCGCGGCGAGAAGAGCAGATCGGCGACAATCGCGCACAGAATCCCCACCACGATCTCACTACAGCGCTCCACGGCGTATTGCGGTGCCAGCAGCGGGTTGGGCTCAATGGTGATAACAATGATCAGCGCCGTATAGCCCGCCAGCCCCCAGGCGTAGGAGTTCTCAACGCGTATCAGCGAAGAGACCCAGGTACAAAAGCCCGCCCAGATGCAACTCACCAGCAGCATCAGCAGCGGCGTGCGGATCAGCATAATGATGATGGTCAGCCCGGCAATACAGCCGATAAAGGTCCCGGCGATACGCAACATACCCCGGTAGCGGATCGCGCCGGAATAAGGCTCACCGCCTGCCGCAAAAGCGGGACCGGCGGCAACAATCGCCGCGGTCAGCACCGCCCAGCGCGGTGTTTCAAGCTGGAAGTGAAA
Organism: Kosakonia sp. 1610; assembly: GCF_050435845.1. Taxonomy (NCBI): domain Bacteria; kingdom Pseudomonadati; phylum Pseudomonadota; class Gammaproteobacteria; order Enterobacterales; family Enterobacteriaceae; genus Kosakonia; species Kosakonia sp. 1610. The sequence continues at coordinate 102,435 of NZ_JBNDKZ010000009.1, forward strand.
GCCGACAAACAGCGCCAGCACTACCGCGCCGGCCAGTTTGCAGGCAAAGCGCAGATGCTGGCTGGCGATAGAGAACAGCCCCATAGCGATTACCCCAGCTCACGCAGACGGTGGGCGATTTTACGAAACAGCGAATCGTGGCTGGCGTCGCGATCGGTTTTGCCGGTGACCACGACGGTTGCGGTGGTGCCTGCCGGCCACAGGTTGCCCTGCTGTTTATCCAGACGGATGCGCACCGGCACGCGCTGCGCCAGGCGAACCCATTCAAGGTTGGAGTCGACGGTCGCCATCCCTTTGCTGTCATTAGTGCTGCTGGAGTTGGTTACCCCGGCGGCGACGCTGTCGACGGTGCCTTTCAGCACCTGATTGCTGCCTAACGGCGTGATCTCAGCGCGATAACCGGCGCGTACGCCCTCAAGCTTGGTCTCTTCCATATAGGCCAGCACATAGAAACTGTTCTGTTTCACCAGCGCCACGGCGGTAGAGCCGCGGGTGATGAACTCACCGGCGTAAACGTTAAGGTTGGTGACCCAGCCATCGGCCGGCGCACGAATCGTAGTGCGCTCCAGATCGAGCTTCGCCAGATCGCGCGTCGCCTGCGCTTTCGCCAACTGATGCAGTTCGGTTTGCAGGGTGTTATTCGCCTGATCAATCTCTTCGCGCGACATCGCCTGAATACCCAACTGGTTGCGGCGACCGGCTTCGCGTCGCTTCTCATTGACCAGCGCCTGGTAATAGGCGACATCGGCTTCATCCTGCTCAAGCGCTTTTTGGTAGCGCGGCTGGTCGATGGTGAAGAGCACCTGGCCCTGTTTGACCAGCTGGTTATCGTGAACATCGACGCTGGTGACCAGCCCGGTGACATCCGGGGCGATGGCTACCACGTCGGCGGTGAAGCGCGCATCGCGCGTCCAGGGAGATTCGGTGTAGTAAACCCAGGCGCGGAAAATGGCGATAAACGCCAGGATAACAAGCGCCACGGTGATCGCGGTACGGGTGATATTTCTTGTTAGTGTTTTCACTTCTACCTCAAACAAATAAACGCGACAGCAGGTAAAACAGGCAGCAATAGAGCGCGGTGTTAAACAGCGCAGGATGCCAGACAAAATCGTAGATCCCGGTCGGGATCAGCATCCGACGCACCAGCCAGAAAATCGCCAGCGACAAAATCAGCTCGAAAAAAATCGGTGGGAACGACAAACCGAACACCACGATGACGGGAAACAGACTCATGTTGACCTTGGTTTTTTTACGCTTGCAGGTGATAAATCGTTCGTACGCCACCGCAGGAAAGGGCAAGGAGAGCCAGGCGAGAGTGACGTGAATATTATGGATAGATAGTATATTAGCGTAACTGTTATGCTGTTATCTATATTATGTGATCTAAATCACTTTTAAGTCAGAGTGAATAATGGAACGTTTAAAACGCATGTCGGTGTTCGCCAAAGTGGTGGAACTGGGCTCCTTTACCGCCGCTGCACGTCAGTTGCAGATGAGCGTTTCGTCCATCAGCCAGACCGTGGCGAAGCTGGAGGATGAGCTGCAGGTAAAGCTGCTGAACCGCAGCACGCGCAGCATTGGGCTGACCGAAGCGGGAAAGATCTACTATCAGGGCTGTCGCAGAATGCTCCATGAGGTGCAGGATGTGCACGAGCAGCTCTACGCCTTTAACAATACGCCCATCGGCACGCTGCGCATCGGTAGCTCTTCAACCATGGCGCAAAATGTGCTGGCAAAAATGACCGCCGAGATGCTGAAAGAGCACCCGGGGCTGTCGGTGAATCTGGTAACGGGGATCCCCGCGCCGGATCTTATCGCCGACGGGCTGGACGTGGTGATCCGCGTAGGCGCGTTGCAGGATTCCAGCCTCTTCTCCCGCCGCCTCGGCACCATGCCGATGGTGGTCTGCGCGGCCAAAAACTATCTCGCCCACTACGGCACGCCGGAAAAACCGGCCGATATGGTGAACCACTCGTGGCTGGAGTACAGCGTGCGCCCGGATAACGAGTTTGAACTGGTGGCCCCGGAAGGGATCGCTACGCGCCTGATCCCGCAGGGGCGGTTTGTCACCAACGATCCGATGACCTTAACCCGCTGGCTAACCGCCGGCGCGGGGATCGCCTACGTGCCGCTAATGTGGGTGATCGAGGAGATCAACAGCGGCCAGCTTGAGATCCTGCTCCCGCGCTACCAGTCGGATCCGCGCCCGGTTTACGCGCTCTACACGCAGAAAGATAAGCTGCCGCTGAAAGTGCAGGTCTGCATTAACTATTTGACGGATTACTTTATCGAGGTGGCGAAGGTCTACCAGAGCATGCAGGGGCGCAGGGTGTGAAAGCATTCACCCTCTTTGCGCAAAGAGGGTGAACGGTAAGGATTAGGCCGTGCCGCCGACGGTCAGATTGTCGACCTTCAGCGTCGGTTGACCCACGCCAACCGGCAGGCTCTGCCCCTCTTTGCCGCAGACGCCAACGCCGTTATCGAGCTTCAGATCGTTACCCACCATGGAGATCTGCTGCATCGCTTCGATGCCGGAGCCAATCAGGGTCGCGCCTTTCACCGCTTTGGTCACTTTGCCTTTTTCGATCAGGTACGCCTCGGAGGTGGAGAAGACGAACTTGCCGGAGGTGATATCCACCTGGCCGCCGCCGAAGTTCGGCGCATAAATGCCGAACTCCACGGATTCGATAATCTCTTGCGGCGTCGATTTGCCCGCCAGCATATAGGTGTTGGTCATACGCGGCATCGGCAGATGGGCATAAGACTCTCGACGGCCGTTACCGGTCGGCTTCACGCCCATCAGGCGCGCGTTCATCTTGTCCTGCATATAGCCTTTCAGCACGCCGTTTTCGATCAGCGTATTGTACTGACCCGGCGTCCCTTCATCGTCAATGGCAACTGAACCACGGCGATCGGCGATGGTGCCGTCATCGACCACGGTGCAAAGCTCGGAGGCAACCAGCTGCCCCATCTGGCCGCTGAATACGGAAGTGCCGCGACGGTTGAAATCCCCTTCAAGGCCGTGACCGACCGCTTCGTGCAGCAGCACGCCCGGCCAGCCTGCGCCCAGCACCACCGGCAGCGTGCCCGCAGGCGCAGCGACGGCAGAGAGATTGACCAGCGCCATACGCACCGCCTCGTGCGCCCAGGCGTCGGCACGAACTTCACCATCCACCTCTTGCAGGAACCACTCGTAACCGAAACGACCGCCGCCACCGCTGGCACCGCGCTCGCGTTTACCGTCATCTTCAACCTGTACGCTGACAGAGAGACGTACCAGCGGGCGCACATCGGCCGCCAGCGTGCCGTCCGTCGCCGCCACCAGAATCAGTTCATAGACGCCGGTCAGGCTGGCGGTCACTTCCTGCACTCGCTTATCGGCAGCGCGTGCCGCTTTATCGACGCGACGCAGGATATCGAGCTTCTCTTCGCGGCTCATGCTTTGCAGCGGATCGATGCTGGTATAGAGGCTCTGATGCTCGACCGCGCCGAGAGTTTTGACTTTACCGTCGCCCTCTTCGCGGACGATGGTGCGCGCGGCCTGCGCGCTCTGCTCTAACGCCAGCAGGCTGATCTGGTCTGCGTAAGCAAAACCGGTTTTCTCGCCGCTGATGGCGCGCACGCCCACGCCCTGGTCAATATTGTACGAACCATCTTTGATGATGCGGTCTTCTAAAACCCAGGATTCGTGATAGCTCGACTGGAAATAGAGGTCGCCGTAGTCAAGACGACGCGCGGTCAGTTGACCGAGAATGGCAAACACATCCTGATGATTCAGGCCATTCGCTGCCAGCAGTTGTTCACTCACCAGATTAAGACTCATCATGTTTTCTCGTCGTTGCCGCCACATCGGGCAATAAAAAAGTGCGATACAAGGAGCTTGAGGCAATTCGCTGATGCCGTCAAATCATTGCTTTTTGTCGGTGCGCGGCTGGCGCATCACTTCGTTGATCTGCGGCTGGTCTACCGGACCGGTAATGCGGTAGCGCAAAATGGAGACTTTATTCCACAGCGGACCCAGCACTTTACTGGCCGCGAACACCGCCGCGCCAACAATCGGGTTGACGGCAAACGCCGCCGCCACGCCAACGGTCGCGGAAATTTCTGGTGCCACCACCGCTTCAACATCAAGCTGGCGACGCACCAGATCCACCGAGCCTTTCATCGCGATATCCGCTTCCAGCCCGTCGACCAGCGTGTCATCGGTGTGCAGGACGCCATCTTTGATCCACGCCGTGCTGCGAATGGAGTCAAACCAGAAGCCCTCGTTACTGAAGGTGTCGCTGAAATCAAAGCGCAGCTTGCGCAGCAGCGAATCGACGCTGAACAGGCGCAGGATCTGCCCGGCATGACCGGTGCTGATATCATCGATTTTGCCTTTGCCGAGGCGCGTGCGCAGAATGCCGTTGAGCGATGCTTCCTGCGGCTGCCACGGCGCGCTGCGCCAGTGCAGATCGTAATTGACGTTGAACGGCGCATCGCGCACCGGCGTCGGCACCCCGAAGAAGCTCATCGCCGAATCGAGCTTATCGCCGCGCAAAATGCCCTTAATGGACGTGCGCTCGCCGCCCGCGCGGTTGACCCACTCGCCGTCGGCGGTCAGGCGCGCGACACCGCTATCGACCAGCCCATTTGCCAGCGTCAGCGTATCGCCTTTAATGGCGAAATCGCCCTCGATACGGCCATATTTCTGCCCCCACAGCCAGCACTCTTTACAGCGCAGTTGCAGATCGGGCCAGCCGCTGAAATCAATGCGCTGCTGCTCGCTGAAAAGCGTGGTTGGCGAAGTGATATCTTTCGTCTTCGCGGCGCTCGCCGGGTTGTAGTAGAGATAACGAATATCGGCCTGCCACGGCGCGTTTTTATTGATCTTCAGCGTCGCATTAAGCTCGCGGCCCTGCGCGTCAATAGTGGTGCCAGCAAACTGCGGCTGCGAGACGATGCTCATATTATTCCACTGCTGCCCGCCGAGCGTCAGGGCGGGCGTGCGCAGCGTGATGCGCGACGGCAGTGAAGCGCTGCTGCTGACATGGCTTGCCGCGCCCTGATTAAACAGCGCCAGCCACTGCGCGCCATCCAGCGGTGGCAGATTAAGCTCCAGCCCGCTCTGCTCCGGCAGCGGCGGTGTGGTTTTACTCTCCGAGGTCCAGATGCCGCGATCAAGGGCCAGCTTGCTGCCGAGCAGCCAGCGGCTGTTGAAGTGATTATCCGCGCCTGCGTTACCGGTCAGCGCAAAGCTGTGCAGGTTACCATCCACTTTCACCTTCACCGGCAGCGCATGGCCTGCCCGCTTTTCAAGCGGCGGCGGTAAAGTGCTGGCGATATTGCCGAGATCGCCTGCCAGGTTAACTTTATAGCTCGCTTCGCCGTGGTAAGGGAGCGTCACGCCAACATCCCCTTTCCACGTCACGTTTCCGCGCAGCGCATCGTTAAGCTGCTCCGGCAGCACACCGGTACGCGATGGTTGCCAGTTGCCGTTGAGATTCACCGCCACCTCGTAGGCTTTAGCGCCCTCAGTGGTGGTGAAATCGACATTCAGCGGTTGGTTAAACCAGGTAGCGGTCAGCGGCTCGCTCTTCAGGTTGCCATTCACAAAGCTGAATTTGCCATTGAGGTTTTTCAGCGTGCTGCTGATGGGCTTGATAAACAGCGAATTGTTCTTCAGCGCGACTTCGCCTTTGGCCAGCGTCATCTCGCCGTCCAGCGGAATATCGAGATGTAAGCGAGCGCTCACATCACCGTCAATTTGCAGCTCATCTAACGCGCTGCCGAGCGAGTCATTCAGCGGCGTCTGTTTAAAATAGGGGCCGACCTCTTTGCCCGGCCCGTTGATATCGGCATCAATGATCAGCTTCTCTTTGATGTAATCCGGGATCGCAGCGGCCAGCTTGCTGGCGGTCACGCCGCCGAGCATCACTTTGTCGCTCTTCATCCATAAACCGTCATTGAGGAAGTCGAGGCTAATATCGAGGTTTTGCAGCGCGGGCCAGTCCGGCTGGAAGGCAAAGGTGGCATTGCGCAGGGGCACCAGTACTTCAAACTGCCCTTCATTATGCTTATAGGGGAAGAGGCTCGGGTCACCGGCGAAGACCAGCGTGGCGTTTTCCGTCTGTCCGCCTTTAATTGCGCCGCTGAGATAGTCCACCAGCGCTTTGCCCATCAGGTTTTCCGGGAAGTAACGCCACGCCTGCCCGGCGTCGGAGACGTTAATTCCGGCCAGAATGCTGAGCCACGGCGCTTTGCCTTCCGGTTGCAGATAACGAAAATCCCCGCGCGCGTGCAGCCCGGTGGCCTGCACATCAATATTGCGCCCGTCCAGCTGGAAGCCCTGCTCGTTCTTCTGCCAGTTGAGCGTGGCCAGCCCTTTTTCAATCTCCAGCGGCGCACGGAACACCGTTTCATACGGCATCTTCGCCTGTGAGATATCGGCGGTTAGGCGCCCGTTTTCAACGCTCCCCTCAAGCGTGCCGGCGAAGTGCTCCATACCAGGCAGCAGCTTCCATTGATGCCAGCTGAGATCCTGCCAGCGCGCCTGGAAGCGGCTCTTTTCCGGCGTTTTTAACGGGATATCGACCGCCAGCCGCGCAAGCTTGCCCGCCGGTTGCAGGGTGTTCCAGATGTCATACATCGCCGGGGAGATCTTCTGCGCAATCGGCATCAGCCCGTCGAGGCTATTCAGTTCAAGGTTGGTGGCACGAACGCGTAGCTCATCGCTCGCCTCTTTCGCTTCCTGCGCCGGGACCCAGGCAAAGCTGAGCGCGCCCTGCGGCCAGGGTTTATCATCAATCGCAATGCGCGTGACCGGTACGTCAAACTGCCAGCCCGCTTTCTGACGGCTGATATGGGTGGTCAGGTTGTCGACGGTCAGGCGATGGGTGGTGTTATTCCCCAGCCAGCTGGCACCGCCTTTTTTCAGCCACACATCGCCGCTTTCAATTTCGCCCTTGTTGAGCGTCATCCACCCTTCGAGGCTAAAGCGGGCGGAGGTCAGCGCGACCTTATCCTGCATCCACTGGCTGAGCCACGGTTTGACGTCGATATCATCGGCTTGTAGCCAGACGCGGCCGTTATTCAGCAGGCCATTGTCATCACGCAGATCCATACGCACCTGCATCACGCCATGCTGCCCGGTGAGGCTGGTGAGGCTCACCTGCCCTTCGGCACGGTGGCGATCGTCGCCGTTAAGCCAGGTGAGCTGCGGGATCGCCAGTTCGGCGCGTTGACCAGAGGGAGTTAAAAAGCTGACGCGGCTGTCGCGCAGATCGAAGTGATCGAACTGGCGCAGAAAGAGATCGCTGATGCGATCTTTGCCGAGGGTGTTGTCCTCTTCGCTGCTCTCAAGTGGGGTATTGCTGTTAACCGCGAGTTGGTAAAAGGTGAGATCGCGAAACTGCCAGCGCAGGTGCAGCAGGCTCTGCCAGACGTCGAGCGCCAGGGTAACGCGCTTTACCTCAACGCTGCCGCCATCTTTCAGCGTGGCCTGAATATCGCGAACCTCCAGCTCCGGGCCGAAGGTTTGCCAGCGCGCCTGAAACTCGCTGGCCTTAAGCGGAAGCCCGGTTTGTGCAGAGATGCGCGCCAGAATTGGCTCACGCCACTCATTAAGGTGCGGTAACACAAGGCGCAGCCCGCTTACCAGCAGCGCCGCGATAACGATCAGCGTCGCGCCTGTAAGCAGTAATATCCCCGGCAGTCGCCTCACGCCTCTCTCCTTGTCAAACCTATCAGACCCGCTTGTGTCGCAGCATGGCCGCGAATTACATCATGACTACGTCAAACTGCTCCTGATTATAGAGCGGCTCGATTTGTACTTTGACCTGCTTACCGACGAAGATCTCCACCTCCGCCAGCGCATGGGACTCTTCGCTCTTCAGCGCTTCCGCCACGGCCGGAGAGGCGTAGACCAGGAAGCGATCGGAGTCGTAGGCGTGATGCACGCGCACGATTTCGCGCATGATTTCATAGCACACCGTTTCGACCGTCTTTACCGTGCCGCGCCCGTGACAGGTCGGACACTCATTGCACAGCACATGTTCAACGCTTTCGCGGGTGCGTTTGCGGGTCATCTCCACCAGGCCAAGCTGGGAGAAACCGTTGATGCTGGTTTTCACCCGATCTTTGCTCAGCGCCTGCTCCAGCGAGTGCAGCACGCGGCGGCGGTGATCCTCATTATTCATATCGATAAAGTCGATAATGATAATGCCGCCGAGATTGCGCAGCCGCAGCTGGCGGGCGATCGCCTGGGTGGCTTCAATGTTGGTATTGAAGATGGTGTCGTCGAGATTGCGATGGCCAACAAACGCGCCGGTGTTGATGTCGACGGTGGTCATCGCTTCGGTTTGATCGATAATCAGGTAGCCGCCCGATTTCAGCTCCACTTTGCGCTCCAGCGCGCGCTGGATTTCGTTCTCGACATCAAAGAGATCGAAGATTGGCTGGCGGCCGCTGTAGTGCTCAAGCTTGCTGGTCATCTCCGGGATGTACTCCGCGGTAAACTCCAGCAGCGCTTCAAAGGTGAGGCGCGAGTCAACGCGGATGCGATCGAGATGGGCATCGGCGAAATCGCGCAGGACGCGCTGGGCTAACGCCAGCTCGCCGTAGAGCTTATAACGCGTCTGCTGGCGCTTTTTGCGCTCCATTACCTTCGTCCAGACGCGCTTCAGGTAGGCCGCGTCAGAGGCGAGATCCTCTTCGCAAACCCCTTCCGCCGCGGTGCGAATGATAAACCCGCCCTGCTCATCGCAGTAGCTCGCCACCACCTTCTTCAGGCGATCGCGCTCGGCTTCGCTCTCAATACGCTGAGAGACGCCAACGTGCGCGGCGCCCGGCATAAAGACCAGGTAACGGGAGGGTAAAGTGATGTCGGTAGTCAGACGCGCGCCTTTGGTGCCGAGGGGATCTTTCACCACCTGCACCATCAGGTCCTGACCCTGGCGCACCAGCTCGGAGATATCGCGTACGGTAAAGTTCTTCTGCTCTTCACCGGCAACGCATTCAGTGTGCGGCATAATGTCGGAGGCGTGTAGAAACGCCGCCTTTTCCAGACCAATATCTACAAAAGCCGCCTGCATACCCGGTAGCACCCGGCTGACCCGACCTTTGTAGATATTGCCTACTATCCCGCGCCGTGCTTCGCGCTCGATATGAATTTCCTGCAGAATGCCGCCGTCAATATAGGCAACACGCGTTTCCGATGGTGTAACGTTGACCAGTAATTCAGCCGTCATGATTATCTCTTCCTTCACGCACTGCGTTGAAATTGCTCAGCAATTCAAAGGTTTCCACCAGCGGCAAGCCAACGACAGCGTGATAGCTCCCGTTAATTTTCCTGACAAAGCAACCGCCCAGCCCCTGAATACCATACGCACCGGCTTTATCCAGCGGTTCCCCGCTCGCCACATAGTCGGCAATATCCTTTTCTGATAACGCTCTGAAGGTCACTTCGGTTTCCACCAGACACTCCAGCACCTGCTCACGGTCCGCAATAGCGACGGCGGTCATCACCTGGTGAGTCTGCCCGGAGAGTTGACGCAGCATAGTGGCAGCATGCGAGGAGTCCTGCGGTTTTTCAAGCACTTCCCCATTTAATATGACAATAGTGTCGGCGCCCAGCACCGGCAGATCGCGCGATGCCATCGCCACGCCCGCCTGCGCTTTTTCCCGCGCCAGCCGCGCCACGTACTGCCTGGCGCTCTCGCCGGCCTGCCGCTGCTCCTCAATACCCGGAACAATACGCTCAAACGACACCCCAAGCTGCGTCAGTAATTCCTGACGGCGGGGAGAACCAGAAGCAAGCCAGATAGCTGTCATATCAACCTTTATTGCACCGCAAACTGCTGACGGATCTTACGCATAAGCAGGAAGATCCACGGCCAGAGCACGCCATTGACCAGGCTGCTCCAGAAAATTTCTGGTTTGAACGAGACGTTGATCACCAAAAATTCGGCCCAGAAGACGACCACTTCTGTTGCCAGCGACAATAACATTACCACCAGCGCCTGTTGCCAGAGCGCCAGATTACGGAATAACTGAAATTTCAGTGCGACCAGATAGGCGACGATGCTCAGGGAGAGCGCCCGTACGCCAAGGGTGGATCCGCTAATGAGATCCAGTATGGCACCCATCGCGAAACCCGTACCGACATTTACGCGGTGCGGCAAGGCGAGGATCCAGTAGAGCAGAATCAGCAGCACCCAGTTTGGCCGGTAGACGATGATGTCATCCGGCCAGGGCATGATTTGAAGCAATAGCGCAATGAAAAACGAGAGCCAGATGACCCAGCGCCCCTGGCTACGATAACTTGCCACTACTGCCCTCCCGACGATTGTTGCGGCATCGGCTGGGTTAAGCCGGTCGCCGGCGCAGGCATCGGTGCAGGCGGCCCCATGGTGTCCGGAGAAGGCAGCACCTGCGGCATCATCTGCAGCAGACGCTCGTTCGCGACGCGGTGAACATCTTCCGGCGTGCGCGGGTTAGCGCCGTTGCGATCGGAGCCCCAGAGCAGCAGCAGGTAACGTAAACGTTGCAGACCGGCGGTTGGACGCGCCTGAATCACCGTATACGCACGCTGGGTATCGAGTTTCACCGAGGAGACCACCGCAACCGGGTAGCCTTCCGGGAAACGCCCGCCGAGACCGGAAGTCACCAGCACATCACCCACGCGAATGTCGGTATTCGCCGGCAGATGCTCCAGTTGCAGATCGTCAGTACAGCCGTTACCGGCGGCAATGACGCGGATATCGTTACGCAGCACCTGGATCGGTAGCGCATGAGTCGCATCGCAAATCAGCAGCACGCGGCTGGTCATTTTCGCAACCGCGATAACCTGGCCGACAACGCCTTTATCGCTGATCACCGGCTGGCCTTCGTAAACGCCGTTGACGCTGCCTTTATCGATAACCACCTGATCGCTGTAGGGATCGTTAACCGTTGAGATCACCTGGGTGACCATTTTCTGCTCATCCTGACGCAGCGGCGAGCCGAGCAGTTCGCGCAGACGCGCGTTCTCCTGCTTGTACTGCCCTAACATCAGCAGCTCGCTGTTTTTCAGCAGCAGCTCCTGGCGCAGCGCCCGGTTTTCAAGTTCGAGCTGATCGCGCGAGGCCAGCGTTTGCGACACGCTGTCTAATAATTCGCGGGGACCATTGGAAATAAAATAGAAAGGGCTGACGGCCGTATCCATGTACGTCCGGATCTGGCTGAACGTACCGAGGCGGCTGTCGGCAATGATGACTCCAAGCGCCACCAAAACCGCCAGGAACAGGCGAATCTGCAGTGACGGGCCACGGCTAAAAATTGGCTTCATAGGCTTTGCGTATTCTCAGGCCAGACAGATACGGAGCGCGAGGCCCCGTATCTGACGCGGATTACTCTTCGCTGAACAAGTCGCCGCCGTGCATATCGATCATTTCCAGCGCCTTGCCGCCGCCACGCGCTACGCAAGTCAGGGGATCTTCTGCCACTACCACAGGAATACCCGTCTCTTCCATCAGCAGACGGTCGAGGTTGCGCAGCAGCGCGCCGCCGCCGGTCAGAACCATACCGCGCTCGGAGATATCGGATGCCAGCTCCGGCGGGCACTGCTCCAGCGCGACCATGACAGCGCTAACGATGCCGGTCAGCGGCTCCTGCAGGGCTTCAAGGATCTCGTTGGAGTTCAGGGTGAAACCGCGCGGTACACCTTCTGCCAGGTTACGACCGCGCACTTCGATTTCGCGCACTTCATCGCCCGGGTAGGCAGAGCCGATTTCGTGTTTGATACGTTCTGCGGTGGCTTCACCAATCAGCGAGCCGTAGTTGCGGCGCACATAATTAATGATCGCTTCGTCGAAGCGGTCGCCGCCGATGCGGACAGAGGAGGAGTAAACCACGCCGTTTAAGGAGATAACGGCGACTTCGGTGGTACCACCACCGATATCGACGACCATAGAACCGGTCGCTTCGGAAACCGGCAGACCCGCGCCAATCGCGGCGGCCATCGGCTCTTCAATCAGGAAGACTTCACGGGCGCCAGCGCCCTGCGCGGATTCACGAATCGCGCGGCGCTCAACCTGCGTTGCGCCAACCGGCACACAGACCAGTACGCGCGGGCTTGGGCGCATAAAGCTGTTGCTGTGTACCTGTTTGATAAAGTGCTGCAGCATCTTTTCGGTCACGAAGAAGTCCGCGATTACGCCATCTTTCATCGGGCGGATTGCAGCGATATTGCCCGGCGTACGGCCAAGCATCTGCTTCGCTTCATGACCGACTGCGGCCACGCTTTTCGGTGAACCGGCACGATCCTGGCGAATGGCCACTACGGAAGGCTCATTCAGTACGATGCCTTGTCCTTTTACATAAATCAGGGTATTCGCGGTACCCAGGTCAATGGACAGGTCATTGGAAAACATGCCACGAAATTTTTTCAACATACTAAGGGATAATCCTGAAAGCTGGGGCGGAAAGAAAAATCCGCTTACTTTACCAACCACACGCAGCAGCGACAAGGCACAAGAAGTCTCAGCTACGGTGAAAATTAGTGCAGTTTGTTTCCTTTGTTGCAAAACGACATGACTCTGTCCGGAAGCGTAAAAAAACCGTCGTTCCGGCACGTTGCGCCTGCAAGCTGGCAAAGGTCAAACCGGCATTTTTACTGCAACAATCTGGCGGGCAGGCTCGCACGCCCCCCGACCACGGCAGCGCGCGTTATTCTACGTGAAAACGACTCAAACAGCAGTTCAAACCGAGTATCTTTGTGAATATTTTTTCACATTGGTGTCGAGCGGCTGAGACGCCGCGAAGAAATCGCCCTGTCCGCCCGCAACGCCTCGCTCCACCAGCATCTGCCATTCGCCGCGCGTGCGAACGCCGGTCGCAAAGACGCGGGTTCGTGTGCCTTTACACGCTTCAACAAGGCTCTGTACCAGCAGCTGGTTTTCGGTGCGCTTCTCAATGTTCCTGACCAACCCCGGATGCAGCTTCAGTAACTCAACATCCAGGGCTTTGATCCAACTGGTGCTGACCAACGTCAGACCCGCCTGAACCACCGCCACGCGCGCGCCTAATCCATTGATCAATCGCACGACCGACTGCAATCGGCTGATGTGTTGACACACATCGGCCTCTGCAAGTTCAAAAATAATCCGTTTGCGTTGCGATTTTTCGCATTGCATCAAGGTATCGCGCAGCCAGCGCTGGAAGCGCGGGCGGATCAGCGACTCGACGGTGACCTCAATGGCGAGGTTCTCTTCAGGCCAGTAGCCGAGGAACGGCATTAAGCGCGTGATCTGCAGCCGGTCATACTCCTCTGACAGGCCAAATTGCAGCACCATCTGCATATACTCTTCGGCGATCACCTCCTGCTCGCCGTCGAAAATGCGGCACATTAGCTCCCGGTGGTGCACTTGCCCGTCGCGGTTAACCGCCGGTTTCTGGTAGACGCGCGGCCCACCGCGATTCAGCATCTGCTCAATCAGCGTGCGCCAGCGCACATTGCCGCGCCCCTGCTCCGGTAACGAGTCGTCATAGACTGACCAGCTGTTGGTGCCCTGCAACACCGCGTTGCGCGCCGCCGCCTCCGCGTGCTCCATCACCTGCCGGGTCGACTGCCCGCCGCGCCAGCTGCAGATGCCGATATGCATAATGTCTTCCCGGGTCAACATTTTGGTCGGCGGCAAACCATCCACCGCTTTCAGGATCTGCCCGGCAATGCTCTCCGCTTCTTTTAATGTGCGGTGCGGAAGCAGTACCGCAAAATCACTGCGGTGGTAGCGCGCCAGCAGCGCGCCGGGGTAACGCATAATAAAGGTGGAGAGTAAGTTGATTAGGGTAAAGAGATACTCTTCGGCGGCAGAGGCAAGCCCGTCGCTGTCGCGCAGCAGGTCAAAATCGGGTAGGCGGATCATCATCACCACACCGTGCGAACCGACCTTCTCCTGATCTTCTAATAGTGTTGCCAGTTGATTATCGAAAAAGAGGCGGTTATTGAGGCCGGTGCGCGTGTCCTGCGCCGCGTAAGAGCGGATCAGCGTATCCATGCGGCTGCGCTGATCGCTGGCAAACTGAATATCTGTCAGTAATACGTCCAGCGCGCTGCTGGTGCGCGACGGCCACTCATAGATGCTGCCGCGCACCTGTGCGCCGCGCTCGCCATTAAGGATGCGCGTCGCCCGCAGTTCGAGCAGCTCCTGGCCGGAGAGTTGGCGTCGCAGCCAGCGCACCGCGAGGAAAATAATGACTATCATAAAACCAATCGCTACCGTCAGCGGCGCGGTGGTCATCATGGAGCGGAAGTAGTTGGCCATCGGATCCTGATAGACCAGCGTAAAGGTCACGCCGGGGATCTTCATCGACGGCATCTCAATCTCGCGCATGGCTGAGTTACTGCCCGCCGGGCGATAACTCCCTTTGCGCGTATGGCTTAAAAGAGTATGGCGGCCCTGCTTGATGGCTATCGAGGTGATATCGACCGGCACCATCATCTCATCAAGCTGCGTTGAGAGGCGCGGAAGCGGTGTGGAGATCAGGCGGGTGTCGATAACGGCAGCAACGGCCTGGACGCGGTTGGCGACTTTATCTTGTATGGCGTTATAAAAGCTGAGTGAGCAGCCGATGAGCGTGACGAAAATCGCCAGCCCGGTGAGAAGTGTTACAAAAGCACTAAATTTCGTCGTTAATCGCATCCCTGATTTAACTCCGCGCGTGTAAAGAACAGAACGATATCGCCTGAAGAAGGTCTGTATAGTAAGCACTAACTTTTGAGCTTCGCCGCGACACGCGCGCGCACTGCGGTGAAGCCTGAAAATGGCACACCGTTTCACCCAGCGAGTATAGTCTTCAGAAATTTTTTTCCAATCATCAATAAGCTTAAAGAATGTCTTTAACACGCAATTTTCACTAATTGCTAACTTGCTCTTCTTCGCGTTAACGTAGTTTTCCCTACGCCAGCCGCGGCACCGTCAGAGGATGTAAATGAAGAAAAAATTGACCGAAGCAGATGTCACCGCTGAATCCGTGTTTTTTATGCAGCGCCGCCAGGTATTAAAGATGCTCGGCATCGGTGCAACGGCCGCCACACTCCCTTCAGTGGCGCACGCCGATCTTCTTGACTGGTTTAAAGGCAATGACCGCCCAAAAGCGCCGGCCGGTAAACCGCTGACATTTACCCAGCCTGCCGAATGGCAAAGTAAGCTACCGTTAACGCCGGAAGAGAAAGTTACCGGCTACAACAACTTTTATGAGTTCGGGCTGGATAAAGCCGATCCTGCTGCCAATGCCGGCAGCATGAAGACCGATCCCTGGACGTTGACCATTGATGGTGAAGTGGCGAAACCGCTGACGCTCGATCATGCGGCGCTGACTTCACGCTTTCCGCTGGAAGAGCGTATTTATCGCATGCGCTGCGTCGAAGCCTGGTCGATGGTGGTGCCGTGGATTGGTTTTCCGCTGCATAAACTGCTGGCGCTGGTGGAGCCCACCAGCAAAGCGAAGTATGTCGCTTTTGAAACACGTTATGCGCCCGATGAGATGCCGGGCCAGAAGGATCGCTTTATTGGCGGCGGGCTGGCCTACCCTTATGTAGAAGGGTTGCGTATAGATGAAGCGATGCATCCGCTTACGCTGCTCACCGTTGGGGTCTATGGCAAAGCGCTACCGCCGCAGAACGGAGCGCCGATCCGCCTCACCGTACCGTGGAAATATGGCTTTAAAGGCATTAAGTCTATCGTCAGTATCAAGCTCACCAGCCAGCGCCCGCCGACGACGTGGAACCTCTCCGCGCCGAATGAGTATGGTTTCTATGCCAATGTGAACCCGCACGTCGATCACCCGCGTTGGTCGCAGGCAACGGAGCGATTTATCGGTTCGGGCGGCGCGCTGGACGTGAAACGCCAGCCGACGCTGCTGTTTAATGGCTACGGTGAAGAGGTCGCTTCCCTCTATCGCGGTCTCGATTTGCGGGAGAACTTCTAAGTGCGGTTAACGGCAAAACAGATCACCTGGCTTAAAGTTGCGCTACATCTTGCCGGTTTCCTGCCGCTGCTCTGGCTCTTCTGGGCAGCGAACCAGGGCTACTTCAGCGCCGATCCGGCAAAAGATATTCAACATTTCACCGGCAGAATGGCGCTGAAGTTTCTGCTCGCCAGCCTGCTTATCACTCCGCTGGCGCGCTACGGTAAACAGCCACTGCTGATCCGTACGCGTCGGCTGCTTGGGCTGTGGTGCTTTGCATGGGCCAGCTTACATCTGGTGAGCTATACGCTGCTGGAGCTGGGCATTAATAACCTGGCTTTGCTCGGACAAGAGCTTGTCACCCGTCCTTATTTAACCCTTGGCGCAATCAGTTGGCTGATCTTACTGGCGCTGGCTGCAACGTCGACGCAGTGGGCGCAGCGTAAACTGGGCAGACGCTGGCAAACTCTGCACAACTTCGTCTATCTGGTGGCGATCCTCGCACCTGTTCACTACCTTTGGTCGGTGAAGATCCTCTCCCCGCAGCCGGTTATCTACGCGGCTGCCGCGCTGGTATTGTTAGTGTTGCGTTACAAAAAATTCCGCCAATGGTGGCGTTAGCCACCGTTTTTGCGCGGTTCCCCGCAGAAAAAGCGCCTTTCGCGACGCGTTCCCGCAACATGAATTAGAATCTTCTCAGATAAGACCAGTATTTAGCTGCCAAAAGCAACGAAATGGTTATAATGTGCGACTTTGGTTCGCTTATCGGACTTTTTTAAGCTCCGAAAAGGTGACAAGCGCGAATCGAAGGTATATTTTGTTTTTTGCCGAAGAATCGCAGGAGATAGCAGCATAATGGCTGATAAGTTCCATGTATTGGTTTTGAACGGACCGAACCTGAATATGCTCGGTACGCGAGAGCCGGAGAAGTACGGCACCCTGACACTTGAGGAGATTGTTAATTCTTTGAGTACAGAAAGCACGGCACTTAACGTGGAACTGGCACATTTTCAGTCTAACGCGGAGTACGCAATCATCGACCGTATTCATCAGGCTAAAGACGTAACTGACTTCATCCTGATTAATCCGGCCGCGTTTACGCACACCAGTGTTGCTATCCGTGATGCGTTGCTGGCGGTGAATATCCCGTTTATCGAGATTCACCTCAGCAATGTACATGCGCGGGAGCCGTTCCGTCACCACTCCTATCTCTCGGATATTGCCGTTGGCGTTATCTGCGGGCTTGGTGCGGACGGTTATTCATACGCTTTACAGACGGCGGTAAAACGCCTGTCACAATCACACTAAACAAGAGTACGGAACCCACTCATGGATATTCGTAAGATTAAAAAACTGATCGAGCTGGTTGAAGAATCAGGCATCTCCGAACTGGAAATTTCCGAAGGCGAAGAGTCTGTGCGCATCAGCCGCAGCGCACCTGCCGCAAGTTTCCCGATGATGCAGCAGGCTTATGCCGCGCCGATGATGCAACAACAGCCTGCCCTGGCGAACGCTGTCGCGACGACAGCCGCAGTAGAAGCACCGGCAGCCGCAGCAGAAATCAGTGGTCACATCGTACGTTCCCCGATGGTCGGAACCTTCTATCGCACCCCGAGCCCGGATGCGAAAGCCTTTATCGAAATCGGCCAGAAAGTTAACGTGGGCGACACCCTCTGCATCGTTGAAGCGATGAAAATGATGAACCAGATCGAAGCCGATAAATCAGGCGTGGTGAAAGCCATTCTGGTCGAGAGTGGCCAACCGGTTGAATTTGACGAGCCGCTGGTCGTCATCGAGTAACGAGGCGCACATGCTGGATAAAATTGTTATCGCCAACCGCGGCGAGATCGCACTGCGAATCCTTCGTGCCTGTAAAGAGCTGGGCATTAAGACCGTCGCTGTGCACTCCACGGCGGATCGCGATTTAAAACACGTATTACTGGCGGACGAAACGGTCTGTATCGGTCCGGCACCGTCCGTTAAAAGTTACCTGAATATCCCGGCGATCATCTCTGCGGCCGAAATCACTGGCGCAGTGGCGATTCACCCGGGTTATGGCTTCCTCTCTGAGAACGCCAACTTCGCTGAGCAGGTTGAGCGCTCCGGCTTTATCTTTATCGGCCCGAAAGCCGACACCATTCGCCTGATGGGCGATAAAGTGTCCGCGATCAACGCGATGAAGAAAGCGGGCGTACCTTGCGTACCGGGTTCTGACGGCCCGCTGGGCGACGACGTTGACGCTAACCGTGCCCATGCAAAACGCATCGGCTACCCGGTTATCATCAAAGCCTCCGGCGGCGGCGGCGGTCGCGGCATGCGCGTAGTGCGCAAAGACGCCGACCTGGCGCAGTCCATTGCCATGACGCGCGCGGAAGCAAAAGCAGCGTTCAACAACGACATGGTCTACATGGAGAAGTACCTGGAAAATCCTCGCCACGTCGAGATCCAGGTGCTGGCGGATGGTCAGGGTAACGCGATCTATCTGGCCGAGCGTGACTGCTCCATGCAGCGCCGCCACCAGAAAGTGGTTGAAGAGGCACCGGCTCCGGGCATCACACCGGAACTGCGCCGCTACATCGGTGAGCGTTGTGCGAAAGCCTGTGTTGATATCGGCTATCGCGGCGCGGGTACCTTCGAGTTCCTGTTTGAGAACGGCGAGTTCTACTTTATTGAGATGAACACCCGTATTCAGGTAGAGCACCCGGTAACCGAAATGATCACCGGCGTTGACCTGATTAAAGAGCAGCTGCGTATCGCTGCCGGTCAGCCGCTCTCTATCACTCAGGAAGAGGTGGTGATCAAAGGTCATGCGGTCGAATGCCGTATTAACGCCGAAGATCCCAACACTTTCCTGCCGAGCCCGGGCAAAATCACGCGCTTCCATGCGCCAG
This sequence comes from Kosakonia sp. 1610, assembly GCF_050435845.1. Taxonomy (NCBI): domain Bacteria; kingdom Pseudomonadati; phylum Pseudomonadota; class Gammaproteobacteria; order Enterobacterales; family Enterobacteriaceae; genus Kosakonia; species Kosakonia sp. 1610. Next base: position 121,253 of record NZ_JBNDKZ010000009.1, read on the forward strand.
GTGGTTTTGGCGTGCGCTGGGAGTCGCATATCTACGCCGGTTATACCGTACCGCCGTATTACGATTCCATGATCGGCAAGCTGATCTGCTACGGCGAGAGCCGTGATGTGGCGATTGCACGTATGAAGAATGCGCTGCAGGAGCTGATCATCGACGGGATTAAAACTAACGTCGATCTGCAGATGCGCATTATGTCCGACGAGAACTTCCAGCACGGTGGAACCAACATCCACTACCTGGAGAAGAAACTCGGTCTGCAGGAAAAATAATCGCGATTACGCGCAAAAGGCCGGTTCTTCCGGCCTTTTTTCTTTTTCTCTCCCCTCATCTTTTCCTTAAGGTACAATCCCCGCTTTCTTCATCCACAAGGGAATAAAATGGACAACCGTTTTGTTCAGGCACACATTGAGGCCCGCTGGGCGCTGTGGCTGACCCTTCTCTATCTTGCTGCCTGGTTAGTGTGTGCTTACATACCGGATTCAGCGCAGGGCATCACCGGTTTACCCCACTGGTTTGAGATGGCCTGCCTGTTAACGCCGCTGGTGTTTGTGCTGCTCTGTTGGGCGATGGTGCGTTTTATCTTCCGTGATATCCCGCTGGAGGATAAGGATGCAAACTGAAATTATTGCCGTGCTGGTGATCTACCTGTTCATCGTTTTCGGCCTCTCCTTCTATGCTATGCGTCAGCGCAGCAGCGGCACCTTTCTGAGCGAATATTTCCTCGGCAGCCGCTCGATGGGCGGGTTTGTGCTGGCGATGACCCTGACGGCGACCTATGTCAGCGCCAGCTCCTTTATCGGCGGCCCGGGCGCTGCCTATAAATTCGGCCTCGGCTGGGTGCTGCTGGCGATGATTCAGGTGCCGACCATCTGGCTGTCGCTCGGTATCCTTGGCAAAAAATTCGCCATTCTTGCCCGCCGCTATAACGCCATTACCCTCAACGATATGTTGATGGCCCGCTACCAGAGCCGGGCGGTGGTGTGGCTTGCCAGTATCAGTTTACTGGTGGCCTTTGTCGGGGCGATTGCGGTGCAGTTTATCGGCGGCGCACGCCTGCTGGAGACCGCAGCCGGTATCAAGTATGAATCAGGCCTGCTGATTTTCGGCATCACCATTGCGCTCTACACCGCCTTTGGCGGTTTTCGTGCAAGCGTACTGAATGACACTATGCAGGGGATGGTGATGCTGATCGGCACACTTGTCCTGCTGGCGGGCGTAATCCATGCGGCGGGCGGCCTGCATCATGCGGTGGATACCCTGCGGCAGATCGATCCGAAACTGGTCAGCCCGCACGGCGCAAGCGACATCCTCACCCCGGCCTTTATGACCTCCTTCTGGGTGCTGGTCTGCTTCGGCGTGATTGGCCTGCCGCATACCGCCGTGCGCTGCATCTCTTATAAAGACAGCAAATCGGTGCATCGCGGCATTATTATCGGCACCATTGTGATTGCGCTATTGATGCTCGGTATGCACCTGGCGGGCGCGCTGGGCCGGGCGGTGCTGCCGCATCTGTCGGTGCCGGACCAGGTGATCCCAACCTTAATGGTGGAAGTGCTGCCACCGTGGGCGGCCGGGCTGTTTCTCGCCGCGCCGATGGCGGCGATCATGTCTAACGTCAACGCTCATCTGTTACAGGCTTCTGCCACCATCATTAAAGATCTGTGGCTCAGCGCCCAGCCGACTAAAATTCGTCATGAGCCGAGTCTGAAGCGTATTTCGACGGCAACCACCCTTATTCTCGGCGTGCTGATGATGCTGGCAGCGTGGCGTCCGCCAGAGATGATCATCTGGCTGAACCTGCTGGCGTTCGGCGGTCTTGAAGCCGTATTCCTGTGGCCGCTGGTGCTGGGGCTTTACTGGGAGCGCGCAAATGCCGCAGGTGCGCTCAGCGCCATGCTTGTCGGCGGCGTGCTGTATGCCGTGCTCGCCACCCTGAATATTCAGTACCTGGGCTTTCATCCGATTGTGCCCTCGCTGCTGCTAAGTTTGTTAGCCTTTGTGGTCGGCAACCGTTTTGGTCGCCCGGTGCCGCAGGCTGCTTCCCTTTCTGCTAATCAATAAAGAGTAACGCCATGCCATGGATCCAACTGAAACTGAACACCACCGGCGCGCATGCTGAAGATCTGAGCGACGCTCTGATGGAAGCAGGCGCAGTCTCCATTACCTTCCAGGACACGCACGACACGCCCGTGTTTGAGCCGCTGCCGGGCGAGACCCGCCTGTGGGGCGATACCGATGTGATCGGCCTGTTCGATGCTGAAACAGAGATGGCGGACGTAGTTGCCCAACTCGCCCCTCATCCGCTGCTGGGCGAAGGCTTCGCGCATAAAATTGAGCAGCTGGAAGATAAAGACTGGGAGCGCGAATGGATGGATAACTTCCACCCGATGCGCTTTGGCGAGCGGCTGTGGATCTGCCCGAGCTGGCGCGATGTGCCGGATGAAACCGCCGTTAACGTGATGCTCGATCCCGGCCTGGCATTCGGCACCGGCACCCATCCGACAACGTCGCTCTGCCTGCAGTGGCTCGACGGCCTCGATCTTAACGGCAAAACGGTGATCGATTTTGGCTGCGGCTCCGGCATTCTGGCGATCGCTGCCCTGAAGCTGGGCGCGGCGAAAGCGATCGGGATCGATATCGATCCGCAGGCGATCCAGGCGAGCCGCGATAATGCCGAGCGCAACGGCGTCTCAGACCGCCTTGAACTCTATCTGCCGGACGATCAGCCCGCAGAGATGAAAGCCGATGTGGTGGTCGCGAATATCCTCGCCGGCCCGCTGCGCGAGCTGGCACCGCTGATTAGCGTTCTGCCCGTTGCGGGCGGACTGCTGGGGCTGTCGGGCATCCTTGCCAGCCAGGCAGAGAGCGTCTGTGAAGCCTATACCAACCTGTTCAACCTCGATCCGGTGGTTGAAAAAGAGGAGTGGTGCCGGATCACCGGTCAGAAAAAATAGTCCCCACAGCGTGGCCTCCCGGCCACGCTTTTTATTTCCCTGCCGTTTGTAGTGATTTATTTCCCGTGAAGATTATAATGAGCCGCCGCTGTATCAACGGATGGTAAGACATTGATTTATAAACATTCATTGGATGAATACTATGTCACTTCGTATAGTAAAAACAGCCTTCGCTGTGGCAAGCCTGTTTCCTCTATTTGCCTGCTCCGCTCACTGGAGTTATGAAGGCGCAACCTCGCCGGAACACTGGGGTGAATTAAGTCACGAGTTTCAGACCTGCCAGAGTGGTAAAAACCAGTCACCAATTGATATCGATAATATCGTCACTGCTCACCTCACGCCGTTTAGCAGCCATTACCGCGAAAGCCCTGCGCTGCTGATAAACAACGGCCATACGCTGCAAGCCAACTTTATCGATAACCTCAATACCATAGAGCTGGCGGGAGTTGTCTCGCATCTCCAGCAGTTCCACTTTCACGCCCCCAGTGAGCATACCCTGCATGGCAAGCATGCCCCGCTGGAGATGCACCTGGTTCATACCTCTGCAAAGGGCGATATCACCGTTGTCGCGGTGCTGTTTGAAACGGGCGCAGCAAACCGTGAGCTGGCGACGCTGTGGCAGCATCTTCCCACTCGCGGGGGCTCGACAGCGCTAACGGCGCAGCACATCGATATGGCGGCGCTGCTGCCGCGTGATAAGACCTACTGGCGCTTTAGCGGATCCCTGACCACACCGCCCTGTTCAGAAGGCGTTACCTGGCTGGTAATGAAACAGCCTCTGACACTCTCTCCCCAGCAGCTTGACGCGTTCAAATCTGTGCTCGGACATGCCAATAACCGCCCTACTCAGCAGCTTTATGGCCGGCTGGTCGTCGAGTAGCAGCCTGTAAATACCAGCATAAAAATGAGAGCGGGTTCGCAAAATCCGCTTTTTTTTGGCTTAAAAATCAGCAGTTATGCTGCTTATTGCCCCATTAAAAACGATAAATCTCGTGAATTTATCAGCAAGCTAAAAATTTTAGCTTTGCTATAACCCAATGAAAATTATGATGTAATGCCTGTTTGCCTCGCCAGGACTGGCTATTCCTTGATCTACAACAGTGGATTGCTCAAAGTTTGGCCTTTCATCTCGTGCAAAAAATGCGTAATATACGCCGCCTTGCAGTCACAGTATGGTCATTTCTTAACTCATGCGCATCGGACACCACCAGCTTAGAAATCGCCTGATCGCAGCGCCCATGGCTGGCATTACTGACAGACCTTTCCGGACGCTGTGCTACGAGATGGGAGCCGGTTTAACCGTATCCGAGATGATGTCGTCTAACCCGCAGGTTTGGGAAAGCGACAAATCACGACTGCGGATGGTGCACATTGATGAGCCCGGTATTCGCACCGTGCAAATTGCGGGTAGCGACCCGGAAGAGATGGCCCAAGCCGCACGTATTAACGTGGAAAGTGGCGCTCAAATTATTGATATCAATATGGGCTGTCCGGCTAAAAAGGTGAATCGCAAGCTTGCAGGTTCCGCCCTGTTGCAGCACCCGGATTTGGTGAAATCGATCCTCACCGCGGTGGTTGGCGCAGTGGATGTTCCTGTAACCCTGAAGATTCGCACAGGCTGGGCCCCTGAGCACCGTAACTGCGTAGAGATTGCCCAACTGGCTGAAGAGTGTGGCATTCAGGCTCTGACCATTCATGGACGCACCCGCGCCTGTTTGTTCAATGGAGAAGCTGAGTACGACACGATTCGGGCAGTTAAGCAGAAAGTTTCCATTCCGATTATCGCGAATGGCGACATTACTGACCCGCTTAAAGCCAGAGCTGTGCTCGACTATACGGGGGCGGATGCCCTGATGATAGGCCGCGCAGCTCAGGGAAGACCCTGGATCTTTCGGGAAATCCAGCACTATCTGGACACTGGGGAGCTGCTGGCTCCGCTGCCACTGGCAGAGGTTAAGCGCTTGCTTTGCGCGCACGTTCGGGAACTGCATGACTTTTACGGTCAGGCAAAAGGTTACCGAATTGCACGTAAACACGTCTCCTGGTATCTCCAGGAGCACGCCCCGAATGACCAGTTTCGGCGCACATTCAACGCCATTGAGAATGCCAGCGAACAGCTGGAGGCGTTGGAGGCATACTTCGAAAATTTTGCGTAAACAGAAATAAAGAGCTGACAGAACTATGTTCGAACAACGCGTAAATTCTGACGTACTGACCGTTTCTACCGTTAACTCTCAGGATCAGGTAACCCAAAAACCGCTCCGTGACTCGGTAAAACAGGCACTGAAGAACTATTTTGCTCAACTGAACGGTCAGGATGTTAATGACCTCTATGAGCTGGTACTGGCTGAAGTAGAACAGCCACTGTTGGACATGGTGATGCAATACACCCGTGGTAATCAGACCCGCGCGGCGCTGATGATGGGCATCAACCGCGGTACGCTGCGTAAAAAACTGAAAAAATACGGCATGAACTGATTCGTCAGTGAGTGGTATTGATAAAAAGGCGCTGACCGGCATGGGTAAGCGCCTTTTTTATTGCCTGAAATGACGCTAAAAAGCGCGCTTTCATCGGCATTACCTCAGCGCAAAATCGTGTATATTTTCCGCAAATGGTTGCAAAAAAGGGAGAGACGGAATGATTCGCAAATATGGGTGGCTGCTGGTTTTCGCTCTCTCGATCTTTGCGCTGGATGGCTTAATCATGCAGTGGATTGAGTATCTGATCACTGACATTAATAAATGCCGCAATATGAATTCCGTCAATCCACTCAAACTGGTTAACTGCGATTCTCTCTAAGTGATTGCTTGCTGCGATATTTGGTAAAAATGCAGCGATCGCCCTGATTTACGCAGGGATTTAAATCGTTTTGAGCCCTCCCCAGACAGTGATAATGTCTCAGCCCTTTTCGCCTCTACGACCGTAGCAATACGTAACGCCCTTAGTGAATGAGTTGATGACATCATGCTGGTTAGCCAATACGACTATATCCTTGTTGTTGTTTCGTTTGTTGTAGCCATTTTGGCCTCTTATACCGCCCTGAACATGGCCGGACGCGTCTCCACCAGCAGCGGTGCCTCATCCTGGGTATGGCTGAGCGGCGGCGGCGTGGCGATGGGCATCGGCATCTGGGCGATGCACTTTATCGGCATGCTGGCGATGAATATGTCGATGAACATGCGCTACGAGCCCGTTCTCACCGGCTTATCGATGGCGATCGCCATTGGCTCCTCGCTGTTTGCGCTGTGGCTGGTTAGTGCGCCAAAGCTGCATTTGCGTCGGCTTATTCCTGGCTCTGTCGTAATGGGGCTTGGCATTGCCGCGATGCATTACACCGGTATGGCGGCGCTACAGGTTTCCCCGCCGATTGTCTGGCATAAAGGGTGGATCGCCCTCTCGATAGTGATTGCCCTGGCGGCCTCTTTCGCTGCGTTATGGCTCACCTTCCGCCTGCGCCACGAAGCGGCACAAGTTGCGCTTATGCGCTTTGGCGCAGCTATCTTAATGGGGCTGGCTATCACCGGCATGCACTACACCGGGATGATGGCGGCGCAGATCCCCTTCCAGCATCATCACATTGCAATGGTGCATCACGGCTTCAATAACAACTGGCTTGCCGTGCTGGTCAGCATGATGGCCTTTTCCGTGCTCGGCATTACCTTACTGGTCTCGATGTTCGACGCCCGTTTACAGGCGCGGACGTCGCTGCTGGCCACGTCGCTTGCGGCAGCAAACCGCGAGCTGGCGAGGCTGGCGCTGCACGACACCTTAACGCGTCTGCCAAACCGCGTCCTGCTGGAAGATCGCATCGAGCAGGCGATCAATAAAGCGCGCCGTGAAGAGAGCGCGTTTGCGTTAATGTTTATGGATCTCGACGGCTTTAAAACGGTCAACGACGCGTGGGGACATGATGTCGGCGATAAGTTACTGGTGGCGGTAACCGAACGGCTCACGCAGCAACTGCAGGGGCAATATACGCTGGCGCGCATTGGTGGCGACGAATTTGTGCTGCTGGCAGAGATTGCCGCGCCGGACGATGCCGCGACGATCGCCAGTTCGCTTATCCGCGCTGTCGATCGCCCTTTTACTATTGATCCCTATGATGTGATGGTGACCCTCAGTATCGGTATTGCGCTCTATCCTGACGATGGCAAAAATGAGCGCGAGTTGATGTTCAACGCCGATGCGGCGATGTATCACACCAAGCATATGGGCCGTAACGGCTATCACTTTTTCCAGCCCTCAATGAACCGGCTGGCGCAAACCCAGTTACAGCTGCTGAATGATTTGTGGATGGCGCTGGAGCGTAAAGAGTTCCGCCTCGTTTACCAACCTAAATTCCAGGCGCCTTCCGGGCCGGTTGTCGGGTTTGAGGCGCTGTTGCGCTGGCATCATCCCCATCAGGGTGTGCTGAGCCCGGATCTCTTTTTACCGCTGGCGGAGAAAACTGGCCTGATTGTTCCGCTCGGTGACTGGGTAATCGACGAGGCTTGCCGCCAGCTCAGCGAATGGCGTCAGCAGGGGCACACGGAGTGGACAATAGCCGTTAACCTTTCAACGTTACAGTTCGAGCACAGCGCGCTGGTAGAAACCATTCTGGGCACGCTGAGCAGACATAATGTTCCGCCTGAGCAGCTGATTCTGGAAGTCACTGAAACGACGGCAATGAGTAACCCCGATGAGAGCGTGCGGGTGCTGACCGAGCTGAGCGACGCGGGCGTGAAGGCGTCAATTGATGACTTCGGGACCGGTTATTCGAGCCTGCTTTACCTTAAGCGTCTGCCAGCGTGCGAACTGAAGATCGATCGCGCGTTTGTGCGCGAGCTGGGCCAGGAGGGCGAAGACGCCACGATTGTCTCTGCGATTGTCGCGTTAGCCAGAACGCTAAACCTCAAAGTGGTGGCTGAAGGCGTAGAGACGGCGGAGCAGCAGGCATTTCTCACCGAGCTGGGCTGTAATACTCTGCAAGGTTATCTCCTGGGGAAACCGGTGAGTGCAGAAACGATTACTGCTCAGGGGAAAAACCTCGCCCCTGCCGAAACGGTAAAGTGAATTTTAAGGATTAAATAAAAGCGTCTGCGGGCGCTTTTATTTTACGTCAGTGACAAATTAGATTATTCTCATGCCCTTAAGCGCTGTTTGCGTTTTTTAACACCCGCTTTTATCTTCCTTTTTTCTGAATCTCACTTTTATTTATCTCGCCTCCATAATTTCTGCACGATTTCAGTTAAATACCTTTTCTAACTTCATCAAGTTTACAAAGTACATATCTGGACATTATTGCCACGATGAATCTGTTTTGCTGAATGATAAAATCAAGCAATAGATACTGACCAGATATTGCGACTGTTGATATCAAGAGTCGCGGTTACATAGAGGTAATTACAATGAAAAAAATGATCTCCGTCGCCCTGCTGGCAACCTTCCTCGCGGGCTGTGCACACGACTCACCTTGCGTACCGGTCTATGACGATCAGGGCCGCCTGGTGCATACCAACACCTGTGTGAAAGGCACCACGCAGGATAACTGGGAAACAGCAGGCGCTATCGCCGGCGGCGCGGCAGCCCTGGCGGGCTTAACGCTCGGTATTGTGGCCCTTACCAAATAGTTCTCTTAAGCGCGGTTTTCCGCGCTTTTGCTTTATAACGGTGCAGTAAATTTTCATTTCGCCACTTTTGCTATCAAAAACGTGCATCAATTCCGGTTACAGGCATCACTTTTTTATATTTCATCATGCCATTCCGACGCTGTTGTTTCTCTTACGCGATTACTTTCACAAATCAACCCCATCGTATTTAATGCTTATATTCACCTGCGAAACTTGTCTGGCAGAAATAGCGAATTAACGATGCTTTTTTGCTCCATTTTGTGGAGTGCGTTCTATTTTTGCACCAGCCTGGGGCATTGCTTCCCTCCTTTCCTGTCTACACTCATCCTGAAACCTGTTTGATTCCTTAAATACCCTGCATACACCAACCTGGCATCACCTTTGCTATATCCACTGCGGCCTTCGCCACAGACAGGTTCAGGCGTTACCCGGACGCCCCATATAACGATAATTTTCGCCACACAGGATGCATTATGAAAAAGATGATGATCGCCAGCCTGGCCGCTGCCGGCGTGCTGTTTGCTGTCGCCAGCCAGGCGCACGCAGGTACAACGCTTAATGCTGTCAAAAAGAAAGGGTTTGTTCAGTGCGGGATCAGTGATGGTTTGCCCGGTTTCTCTTATGCGGATGCAAACGGGAAATTTACCGGTATCGATGTGGATATCTGCCGTGGCGTTGCTGCCGCCCTGTTTGGCGACGACAGCAAAGTGAAATATACCCCGCTGACGGCGAAAGAGCGCTTTACCGCGCTGCAATCAGGCGAAGTGGATATGCTCTCGCGCAATACCACCTGGACCTCTTCTCGTGATGGCGGTATGGGACTCTCCTTTACCGGCGTGACCTATTATGACGGCATCGGCTTCCTGACCCATAACAAAGCGGGCCTGAAGAGCGCTAAAGAGCTTGATGGCGCAACCGTTTGTATTCAGGCCGGGACCGATACCGAGCTGAACGTGGCGGATTACTTTAAATCCAACAAAATGAGCTACACCCCGGTGACCTTTGACCGCTCTGACGAGTCGGCGAAGGCGCTGGAATCCGGTCGCTGCGATACGCTGGCTTCCGATCAGTCTCAACTCTATGCGCTGCGGATTAAGCTGAGCAACCCGGCAGAGTGGATCGTCTTGCCGGAAGTGATCTCTAAAGAGCCGCTCGGCCCGGTGGTACGCCGCGGTGACGATGACTGGTTCGCCATCGTGCGCTGGACGCTCTTCGCCATGCTGAATGCCGAAGAGATGGGCATTACCTCGAAGAACGTCGATGAGAAAGTGGCTAACCCCGCTACGCCGGATATGGCGCACCTGCTCGGCAAAGAGGGCGACTTCGGCAAAGATCTTAAACTCGACAACAAGTGGGCTTACAACATTATTAAGAAGGTCGGTAACTACTCCGAAGTCTTCGAACGTAACGTCGGTTCTGAAAGCCCGCTGAAAATTAAACGTGGCCAGAACAACCTCTGGAACAACGGCGGGATTCAGTACGCTCCGCCGGTGCGTTAATCCGCTACTGCCGTAACGGGCGTCACTCTTTGGTGACGCCCAGTCCAGAATTATGGTTACTGAGGTTTTCTCTATGCCCCATCGCCGCCCAACCGTGAAAGGCGCGCTCTCCCTTTCAAACCCTGCGGTTCGCGCCTGGCTGTTTCAAATCCTGGCGATTATCGCCGTGGTTGTTGTTGCCCTCTATTTGCTCCATAACGCGGTGACTAACCTCAACAACCGGGGTATTACCTCCGGCTTCGCCTTCCTCGACCGCGCGGCCGGTTTTGGCATTGTTCAGCATCTGATTGATTATGAGCAGGGTGATACCTACGGACGGGTCTTCCTGGTCGGTTTACTCAATACGCTGCTGGTCTCAGCGCTCTGTATTGTCTTTGCCTCACTGCTGGGCTTTTTCCTTGGTCTTGCAAGGCTGTCTGAAAACTGGCTGCTGCGAAAGCTGTCGACAATCTATATCGAGACGTTCCGCAATATTCCCCCGCTGTTGCAGATCTTCTTCTGGTACTTTGCTGTGCTGCGCAACCTGCCCGGTCCGCGCCAGGCGGTAAATGCCATGGAGCTGGTCTTTCTCAGCAACCGTGGCCTCTATATTCCCTCGCCGCAAATGGGTGAAGGAATGCTTGCCTTTGTCGGTGCGCTGGTGCTGGCGGTGGCACTCATTGTTGGTCTGTTCCGCTTCAATAAAAAGCACCAGATTAAAACCGGCCAGCTGCGGCGAACCTGGCCGGCTGCGCTGGGGCTGATTATTGTGCTGCCGCTGATAGCGCATGCACTGTTCGGGGCGGCGCTGCATTGGGAAATTCCGCAGCTGCGCGGTTTTAACTTCCGCGGCGGCATGGTGTTGATCCCGGAGCTGGCGGCGCTGACTATCGCGCTCTCGGTTTATACCTCGGCGTTTATCGCTGAGATTATTCGCGCCGGCATCCAGTCGGTGCCGTACGGGCAGCATGAAGCAGCGCGCTCACTTGGGCTGCCTCATCCGGTCACGTTGCGACAGGTGATTATTCCCCAGGCGCTGCGGGTGATCATTCCACCGTTGACCAGCCAGTATCTCAATATTGCAAAGAACTCATCGCTGGCGGCGGCGATTGGCTACCCCGATATGGTGTCGCTGTTTGCCGGTACGGTGCTGAACCAGACCGGCCAGGCGATTGAAACCATTGCCATTACCATGTCGGTCTATCTGCTCATCAGCCTCTCCATTTCGCTGCTGATGAATATCTATAACCGCCGTATTGCCCTGATTGAGCGCTGAGGATTAATAATGACAAAAGCTATTGTGTCGCCCTCCACGCGCCCGCTGCCATCGGGAAATAACGGCATGCTGCTGTGGGTGCGTAAAAATCTCTTTTCAAGCTGGTCAAACTCGCTGCTGACACTCTTTTGTCTGTGGATGATGTGGGAGCTTATCCCGCCGTTGCTGCAGTGGGCGCTGTTTCAGGCGAACTGGGTCGGCTCGACTCGCGCGGACTGCACCAAAGCGGGCGCCTGCTGGGTGTTTATCCATCAACGCTTCGGCCAGTTTATGTATGGGCTCTACCCACACGATCAGCGCTGGCGTATCAACCTGGCGCTGATTATTGGCCTGCTCTCTATCCTGCCGATGTTCTGGAAGGGGATGCCACGACGCGGACGCTACATTGCCTGCTGGGCGGTGTTCTACCCCCTGGTTGTGTGGTGGCTGATGTTTGGCGGCTTTCTTGGCCTGGAGCGCGTTGAGACCCGCCAGTGGGGCGGACTGACGCTGACGCTGATTATCGCCTCGGTCGGTATTGCCGGTGCCCTGCCGCTGGGGATATTACTGGCGCTGGGCCGCCGCTCAACGATGCCAGTAGTGCGGATATTGTCGGTGATGTTTATTGAGTTCTGGCGCGGCGTGCCGCTGATTACCGTGCTGTTTATGTCGTCGGTGATGCTGCCGCTGTTTATGGCTGAAGGCACCACCATCGATAAGCTGATCCGTGCGCTGGTCGGGGTGATCCTGTTCCAGTCCGCCTATGTGGCAGAAGTGGTTCGCGGCGGTTTGCAGGCGCTGCCGAAGGGGCAGTATGAAGCGGCCGAGTCGCTGGCGCTGGGCTACTGGAAGACGCAGGGGCTGGTGATCCTGCCGCAGGCGTTAAAGCTGGTGATCCCGGGTCTGGTGAACACCATTATCGCGCTGTTTAAAGATACGAGCCTGGTGATCATCATCGGCCTGTTTGATCTCTTTAGCAGCGTGCAGCAAGCGACGGTCGATCCCGCCTGGCTTGGGATGTCGACGGAAGGCTATGTGTTTGCTGCGTTAGTCTATTGGGTTTTCTGTTTCAGCATGTCGCGCTATAGCCAGCATCTGGAGAAGCGCTTTAACACCGGGCGTACACCGCACTGAGGATGATGATGAGTAATACAACAATGCAATCTGGCGACGCGATGATCACGCTCGAAAATGTGAATAAGTGGTATGGGCAATTCCATGTGTTGAAAGATATTAATTTGCATGTGAAGCAAGGGGAAAGGATTGTACTTTGTGGCCCGTCGGGGTCAGGAAAATCGACCACCATTCGCTGTATCAATCACCTTGAAGAGCATCAGCAGGGGCGTATTGTGGTCGACGGTATTGAGCTGAATGAGGATATTCGCAATATCGAGAAGATTCGCCAGGAAGTGGGGATGGTTTTTCAGCACTTCAATCTGTTCCCCCATCTGACGGTTTTGCAGAACTGTACGCTGGCACCAATTTGGGTGCGCAAAATGCCGAAGAAAGAGGCGGAAGCGCTGGCGATGCACTATCTGGAGCGGGTACGAATTGCCGAGCATGCGCATAAGTTTCCGGGGCAGATTTCGGGTGGTCAGCAGCAGCGCGTCGCGATCGCGCGCTCGCTCTGTATGAAGCCGAAAATCATGCTTTTCGATGAGCCGACCTCGGCGCTGGATCCGGAAATGGTGAAGGAGGTACTTGATACCATGATTGGGCTTGCGCAGTCGGGTATGACGATGCTGTGCGTGACCCATGAGATGGGCTTTGCCCGCACCGTGGCGGACCGGGTGATCTTTATGGATCGCGGTGAGATCGTAGAGCAAGCAGCACCCGATGAGTTCTTTTCTCAGCCAAAATCAGAGCGTACGCGGGCGTTTTTATCGCAGGTTATTCACTGAATGCCGCATGCTTTCTGTTAAGGCTACCCAATGGGTGGCCTTTTTTATCGTCGGGTTTAGCGGGATCCAGAATGACAAAAGGCCCCGTCTTTCGACGAGGCCTTCTGCTTTGTTTGATGCCTGGCAGTTCCCTACTCTCGCATGGGGAGACCCCACACTACCATCGGCGCTACGGCGTTTCACTTCTGAGTTCGGCATGGG
>NZ_JBNDKZ010000010.1:0-132798 GCF_050435845.1 Kosakonia sp. 1610
GAACGCTGAATGAAGTGCGGGAAATAACGGAAAGATGGGTGTCAGAGTATAACTGTGAACGCCCGCATGAATCACTGAACAATATGACGCCAGAACAATATCGACAGCACTATTATTTGGCCGGGATCTCAAAAAATTCATGGAACTAAAATGGGCTATTTACAAAGCCTGGGGCGGGTATCGGCTGACTAAGCTTGGTAAATTACTAAACCTTAAAACAATGCGTGGCGTGGGTTTGATGCTAATAGCCTATGGCGCGAATAATGTCTACGAATCGGTTTCTCCACTGATATATGAACATAATAAAGCAGGTCCGATACGCGCAATCTACAGGGAAGCGGCAAAAATAGCTGGTCTTGATGATGATGCGGGTGATATGGCTTATAGTGGAGTTGAGTTTTCACTGACATTGTATGCAGCAATCAGAATGCCGGTACTTACCCAAAACCATAACAGACTATTAACTAAATATTTTGGTGATCAGCCGGGAACCGGGAACTTATTCCGACATGCGAGTAACGATTTTATAACGAAATGGGCCAGTAGAAACGGTGCAATGAAAATATATTTCATAGGTACTAGTGCATATAAGTTTAAAGCTGAGTTTATCGATGAAAATTATAAATTCGACGACTAAAACCACAATTTTATAGCCAGTACCATGAGCTTGGTTTGACAGACTATCGTGCGATCTGCTTCTCTGGCCGAAGAGCGCACGTCAAGTAAAGCAAAAAAAAGCATACAGGCAGGCATAAATAGGTAGGACCAGTCACTAAAAATATAAGCAGCAAGGGTAGACAAGAGAATCGCAACGATATAGTACCGTGTCATGATAATTGACTTTCTCGCCTCTTCCCCTATCAGCGCTGGAAGTGTCAGTTCGGCGGTCAAGTTAGGATGATAAGTTGCTTTTAATTGTCTAAAATGGCGTTTAAAGCCTAAAAGCTCTCGCTTACTAAACCCGGCACTTGCAACCTTTGCTTTGTAATCTGGCATCATCTGTTCCTGTAACTTATCGATACCTTGATATTTTACGATAGAAAAAACTCAAAAGGATCAGAGATCTACTTAAAGTGTCACAGACGTTGGCTATGCCTCAGCATGATACGCTTTATGTTAGGCAAGCCACTGGATTGATTCATTTGACAGCATCAGTGTTTCTAATCACCTCTCAAATTCCAAATTACTGCTCAACATTGATAAGTCGTGAACACTAGACTGTTCACCCTTAACCAACTCGTCACCATCTAAACAATTGATATGTATGAATAAAAATGCAGGGTGAACAGAGTGAACAGTTAAGTTCAAAAAAATTTTTTTGTAGTTCAGCCTATGGTGCAAAAATGAACGCCGCCGCCAATGTGTATAGTTTTATTTATCGAAATTAAATATTGATTTAAAATCAATGGCTTGATTTTATTTTTCGACTTCTATTATCTCCTCAAAATTCCATCTTTATTCACACCATCTCTGTTTTAAGACCACTACTTCCTGCTTGTAGCACTACTTGGTTCATAACCTTTCCGTAGAATCCGGTAGTGAATGCGTACAGGATGGTATAGATGTTCTTGCTCACCCCTGGAGGTATCATTTTTAAAATGATACGCATACTTCCAACCAAGGCTAAAGCTTGTATAACTAAAAGTGAACAAGGGCTTTATTGCTGATTCTCAGTGCTATTGCTATTTGGTAAACCCTGTCTTTTTTATTTTCAACGCCATACCTGTCAGACAAGGAGAGCGGCATGGTTCTTTCGCGTGCAGGAGCGGCGGGAACAATAAGCAATCTCCCTGTACAAAAAGTTATCCAAAAAATAAGTGGCTTTTACAAGCGATTCTTTTTCAAGAAAAAAAGTATATGAAAAGAATGGTTTTATGAGAGATATGGCTTTTATATTTCTCTCACAGTTCGCATTTTGTAATGAATGAGAATAATCCTATCTGGAAATCTGTGACAGTTCTGGTTATATCCAAATAACAGTGCCTGTTATGACCCGCCGTCAGGAATATAACCCTGAGTAGCATGGTCTTATTAAATAATCACCTGCACAGATCATGCGTGGAGAGAGTTTCTCCCTCAATGTCACCTCTACTTTATAGGAACTCGTATGGTTAACCGGATAACCGTGCTCTCATCCGCTGGAAGTGATTCGCTCTTATTCTGGATGTTTAAAGGAGAGGAGCGCCTTTCCGCGCCATTTCGCTTTCAGGTAGATTTGCTAAGCCAGGATTTCACCCTCGACAGGCAGAAATTACTTGGACAGGACATGACAGTCATAGTACCCGGTGTGCACGGTACTGAGCGCTACCTTACAGGTAAAATCACTTCCGTTTCTGTGCGTTCTGAAGAGCTGGATGGTACACACTACGCCGTTTACCAAACTACGCTTGAACCCGATTTCTGGCCTATGATGCGTGACCGAAACTTTCGCATTTTCCAGCAGCAGCGTGTGCCTGACATCGTCAAAACTCTCTTTTCTGAGTACAACGTTAGCGTTGAGGACAAGCTTACTCGTAGCTATCGGCAGTGGGATTACTGCGTGCAATATGCTGAAAGCAGTTTCCATTTTATTAGTCGTCTGTTGGAGCTGGAAGGCATCAGTTATCTCTTCCGTCATAATAAAGAGGGGCACACGCTGGTACTAATGGATGACTATTCCCATGCAGAGGCCTTTCCTGGTTACGAAACTATTCCCTGGCATGCGCAGGCAAGTGGCGGAGCAGTGAGTGAAGAGGGGATCAGCCAATTGCTGGCGCGGCATGTGGTGACACCCGGCCTCTACAGCACCGATGACTATGATTTTCGTAAACCGCACGCCTGGATGCTGCAAACCCTGCAAAACCCCGTATCGCCAACCCCTGGGAAAATCGATGTCTATGACTGGCCAGGGCGTTTTGTTGAGCACGGTGACGGGGAATTTTATGCCCGAATTCGCCAGCAGGCATGGCAGGCGGAACAGCAGCAAACCCAGGGCACAGCCACTGCCACAGGTATTGCGCCGGGACATACCTTTACGCTGGCACGCTCACCCAATCCAGCCGATAACGTGCTGTGGCTGGTGACAAGCGCACAGTATGACTTTGAAGAGAATCAGTACGCTTCCGGTGATATTGCAAGTGCGCGCCACAGCATCGACTTTACGGTAATCCCTGCGACGACAACATTCAGACCGCCCACAGTGACCGAATGGCCACGTACTTACGGGCCGCAGACCGCACGTGTGGTCGGGCCGAAAGGCGAGTCAATCTGGACCGACAGATACGGTCGTGTGAAGGTGAAGTTCCACTGGGATCGTGAAAGTCAGGGAGATGAGAATAGCTCCTGCTGGGTGCGCGTCTCCAGCGCCTGGGCAGGCCAGGGCTATGGTGGGGTACAGATACCACGTGTAGGTGACGAAGTGGTGGTCGACTTTATTAATGGTGAGCCCGACAGACCGATCATTATTGGCCGTGTGTATAACGAAGCCAGTATGCCGCCGTGGGCATTGCCTGCTGCCGCGACACAGATGGGCTTTATGAGCCGTTCGAAAGATGGTGCTCCGGAGAATGCCAACGCGTTGCGCTTTGAAGACAAGCCCGGTGAAGAGCAATTGTGGTTGCACGCAGAACGCAATATGGATACCGAAGTTGAAAACGACGAAACCCATGATGTTGGCAGTAACCGCACAAAAACTGTCGGCAAAAACGAAACGAGCCATATCAAACAAAACCGTATCCGCACAGTTGAGGGCAACGAAACCGTTACTGTCGGACAGGATCGCAGTAAAACCATTAACGGTAATGAAACCACTACGGTGCAGCAAAACCGTACAGAAAGCGTTAAGGGAAATGAAATCCTCAGTGTCGAGCTAAATCGTGATGAGACCATAACGGGCAATCACACCATCACAGTGAAAAGCAATAATACTGGCACGGTGCAGGGTAACCAGACGCTAACCGTGGTTCAGGATCGTACGCGTACCGTGCAGGGTAATGAAAAAGTCACCATCCAGCAGAACCGTACGGTTAATGTCACCGGTAACCAGACGCTGGAGGTTACTGGTAATCGTGATGTAACGGTACACAGCAGCGAAGTGCGTACTGTTACGCGAAAACAAGATCTTACCATCGGCGCAGGGCGCACTATCAACATTACCGGCGGCGATACCCGTTTTACAAAAGGGAGCGTGGAAGACAGTGCCACTGATACTTTTCGCATCAATGTGGGCGAGAGCAGAATTTTGATTAGCAACGGTAGCGTTGAGATCACTGCTGGCGGATCAACCATTACTATTAATGCATCAGGCGTAATGGTGAATGGCAAAAAAATTGAGCTCAACGCCTGATCGGGACGGGATATGAGTACAGCAAAAAATCCCACAGAAAAAGTAATGAGCGAGCTGGAACTCAGCTGGCTGGATGCAAATGTGCAGCCGTCGCCAACCAGAGCCTATATCTGGCGTGTGCCTGCTGGAGGTGAATCTCTGCTGGATGGCTTTTTAGCTCTGCAACAGCATCCGCAAGGTCGAACGCTACCGGATCTTTTCCTGAGCCTGACCACGCCATTTGAAACCGGTTTTACTTACAGCGAGGCGCTGGGACGCGAATTTGTTGAGCACTACGAAGCGACAAAGGATGCTGCGCCCTGGCAGGCAGAACACTATCTTCCCTGTCACTCGCCGGCACAACTTTGGCAAATGTTACAGGGGTTTGCCGACACGTTTGCCGATGATTTGCGTTACCTGATCCTGGTTCTGAAGCCGTCCGGCGTCAGTGACGAGAAGGCCCTGACACGTTGGCTTAATGGTTGGCTGGAACAGGAAGCCGGCGCGGCGCGCCTGTTGCTGATTGATACTGTGGAACAACCTCTCTGGCAGCCCCTTTATGAAGCGAATCCACGTCGGGTGCAGCTCATTATCGACGAGATCGATGGCATGAAGGTTATGCATCAGACGGCACAGCAGCAAACTGATGCCGACGCCGATCGTTTACTGTTTCGCCGTTACCTGGCTGACGCCATGTTGCTGCTGGAAAAAGGGAGTGCTGCCCAAGTTGCCGAACGCGGCAACCTGGCACTTGGCGTGGCTCAGCGACGCGGCTGGAGCGACCAACAGGCGATGATGCATAACCTGATTGCTGGCGGCTGGTTAAAAGGGCACGACTATGTGCAGGCCGTTGAGCACTATCAGCGCGCGCAAAACGTTGCTGTCGATATTCCTGAGCCGACAATAAAAGGACAACTCCATACACAGAGCCTGTTCGGTGAAGCGGGTGCGTGGTTTGCGAAGAAAGATTATCTGCAGGCAGCAAAGTGCTACCGACAGGCCGCACTGTCGGCACAGGCTATACCGCATCCGCTATTTGAGATGGAGGGCTGGCGGATGTCAGGTTTCTGCCTTTGGCTCGCCGGACACCGACCCACGGCGATGGAAGAATATGCTCACGCGGTTCAGGCAGCTGAGCAAGTGCCACGGCAAGAGCGAGGACAAACAACTCTGCCCCTTGTTCTGCAAGACCTGTTGCGAATGCATGATAAGCGCCGTACCGAGGCCATCGAAGCCTGCGCTACACGTTGGCAGATCGAAAAACAGCGTTTGATCAAGCAGGCTGAAGCGCATTTACCGAAGCAGCCAGGCTGCGCCCAGGTTAAAGAGATTGAAAGGCGCCTGCAGCTGCAACTTGAGGCTGCCTTCACCTTGATTCGCGAGGAGCGGGAAAACCTCATTCGTCGCGGTGATGATAGTTTTCGTCGCGTGATCCGACTGGCGCGGGAGAAATTGCACCCGCACTGGAATGGTCTGCCCGACATTGCCCACCCTTTTGACGCGCCCCCGGGGGAGTGGCAAAGCCTGCCCGCATGGGGAAGTACCGGTGCATCGTTATCTGAAAATGCAGGAAACAATTCGTTATGAAGACACGCATTATCATTATTGTTGTTGTTACTCTGCTGGCACTACTGTACCTGAGTCTCTCTGACAGCGGGCTGGCGACAGAGATCCGTACCTTCCTGCGCGCATTGTTGCGTGCCATGTTCTGAGGCGAAACTGATGCACTCCGGCGCTCACTTCGATCCCCAACTTGGGCTGGATATCCATACCTACCCATGGCCTCTGCCAACGCCCCATATCGGCATTGTTTTTGACGTATTTGATTACCTGCCGTTGATTGGCACCACCGTGCATGTCAACAGTATCAAACGCGCCAGCGCAGGGACCGGGGGGATTTCAGTGCATATTCCAGTGGGCGGTGCATGGATACCGCCCCTGCGTGCGCCGGGCGGCCCTCAAATTGAAGATGAGTTATTTATGGGCAGTAAAACCGTCTCCGTTGATGGTGAGCCCTTCTCGCGCATTGGCATGCCTGTGCTGAGTTGCAATATTCTGGGAATGATCCCGCCGTTTCGTCTTAAACGTGCGACTAAACCCAAGCCGCTTTCCCTGACCCTGCCACTAACATTTAACCTGGCGATTCCAAATAATGTTGTGGTCGGTGGGCCGCCGACTATTAACCTGATGGCGCTTCTGATGCGTGCCGGTTTGAGCGGGCTAGGCAAGGGGCTGAGGAAATTCAAAAAAACGCCACAGTGGCGACTCTTTATGCGTCGTTTTCGTAAGTTGCGTCAGAAGCTCTTCCGGGATATGTCTCCCGGATTTCTAAAATGCCGGGTTTTGCGTGCCGAGCCGGTCGATATTCGGGATGGCAGCGTCAGCCTCGAGCAACAAGATTTTGTGTTACCGGGACGTCTACCTCTGGTGTGGATCCGCACATACTCTTCTGCAGATTGTGAGGTTGAAGGCATGTGCGGTTATGGCTGGTTGACGCCAGCCGATATTCGACTTGAGGTGATGCCCGATGAAGGTTTTGCTCTGCTCTCTCAGCCGGAAGGCGTCACGCTATTTGCAGCGCTGCCGCAGGCTGATGGACGCGAGCAGGGCATAACTGGTTTACCCGATGGTAGCCGCTTGTGGCGGCAAACCGTCAACGGCGAAGTGCTATGGCATATTGAGCAAGAAAATGCCCCAATACTCCACTTTAGAGGTAAACAAGGGGTTTTGCCGGTACGTCACATTATCGATCGTAACGGCAATGGCTGGCGATTTGAGTGGAACGGCAGTGAACTCATGCAAATCCGTGAGTTCACACATGCAGGCATGACCGGACGTGAAATTCTGGTTACTCAGCAAGATGAACGTCTAATAGCGTTGCGCCTGCGCAATGCGCTGGACGGCGAAATCACGCCGCTGACTCGCTACGAATACGATACTGGTCGGCAGTTGAAGGCAGAGATCGATGCTCTGTCGAACCCGCGCCGTTTCGTTTACCGGCAACATCACATGGTTACTCATATCGATTGCAACGGGCAGGGTTTCCACTACGAATACAACGAGGCCTGGCAGGTTGTGCATGCGTGGGGAGATGGCGGTGTATGGGAATACCGCTTCGCATGGCATACGTTGCTTAATGAAGCGGAAGTCAGCGACACGCAGGGCAACATTTCGCGTATTACTTTTGATGAAAACGGGCTGCCGGTGGCTGAACTAGATGCGCTTGGCGGAAACACCGTATTTCGCTATGACGATTTTGGCCGTACGGTCGAAGTGATTGAGCCGGACGGCAGTCTCTATCGCTGGGAGTATGACGATCAGGGAAGAATGACGGCCGAGCATATGCCAGACGGATGTTGTATTCAGGCAGAGTATGATGACTATGGTGCGCTGTTAACGCTAATCGATGAGAAAGGTGCAAGCTGGCGCTCGGAGTTTGATGAGCGAGGCAATCTGATTATTGGCACGGATCCGACTGGGGTTGTCTCTCGTTATCAGTATGATGCGTTTGGCCAGCTTATTGCCGCGCAGGTGCCCGGTTCCTCGCCGAGCCACTACCAATACGATCGCTTTGGTTTTTTACGGGCAGCAGGTCTTGCCGGAGCTGGCGATACCCGTTTTCGCTATTCTGTGCGCGGGGCTTTGCTGGAGCGTGTCGATGAGGATGGCGGCACAGCACATTTCCACCGCGATATTAAGGACAGGCTGGTGGCCGTGGTTGATGCTGCGGGTGGGGAGCTGCGCATCGCCTATGATCGGGAAGATGATCCGGTATGCTTTACCGATGAACTAGGGGGCGTTACACGTTTCCATTATAACGGCACCGGTATGCTGACTGCGTGCGAAACCCCTGATGGAGCGACACTGCGGTATCAGTATGATCGGGAAGATCGCCTGTTGGCGGTCATCAATCAAAATGGGCAGAGCTGGCAACTTACCCGTGACGCTCTTGGGCGGATTGAAACAGAAAGCGACTACTGGGGACAACTAACGCGTTACCGCTGGGATTGTGCTGGCCGCCTGATCGGACGTACAGATGCGCTGGGGCGAGAAATTCGCTATGGCTACGATAAAGCCGGTAGGCTAAGCGAACGACGCAGTGGTGATAGTTTGCAGGCAAAATATCATTACGATCCCTGCGGGCGAATCGTGCTGTGTGAAAATCCCTGGCGCCGGTTGGCATGGCTATATGATGATGCCGGACGCGTAATGCTTGAGGAGCAGGACGGATTCCAGTTGCGCTATGGCTATAACGCGCGCGGTCTCCTGATATCACGCGACAGTGACGGGGGGCACCTGGTGCGTTATGAGTGGGATGAACAAGACCGTGTTAGGCAAATAAAACTTAATGAGGATGCACCGATCACTTTCGCTTTTGACGATGCCGGACGCAGAGTCAGTGAAAAACTCTCCGCGGAGGTGACACGTAACATCAGTTACGATCGGCTTGGACGGGTGACTGCGCAAGAGGTGCTGAAAAATGATTTGCCGCTCTTCACCCGCGGTTTTGCCTATGGACGTGCAGGGCATCTTACCCTGCGCGAAGATAGTTTATGGGGTAGCGATCGCTATCACTATGATCCGGTTGGACGGCTGACAGCACATACCGCGCCCGATAATGTCTTGCGCCAGTTTGTGCAGGACGCCACAGGAACACATCTTCAGACAAAAATCCATCCTGTTAATGAGAGTGTAGGCGAATGGTTCCGTGAGGGGAGTCATCGGGGCGTAAGCTACATCTTTGATCGGGCAGGGGAACTGCGTCAGCGTCGTAATAACTTGAGCGACGATGATAAAGAAGATTTCACCTGGGACGAAAACCGTCAACTGATTGCTGTACGCAAAGGAAATAGCCTTGTGCGCTATGGCTATGATGGGTTAGGGCGACGGGTATTTAAGCAAACACCAACGCACATTCACTGGTTCTATTGGCAAGGGGATGCGCTGATCGGGGAGACCGTTACCGCTACGCAAGAGTACCACGCGGCGATAGATATTTTTGATACCGGCGGCAGGTTAAAAAGGCAAAAAGTCCAGGCGGCTCTATTCGGTTGCATGCGCGAATATCTCTATTACCCTGATAGTTTCTTACCGCTGGCGCTCATGACTCAGCAAGATGGCATAAAACTGAGTTGGCATTATCACTGCGATCCAAATGGCGCACCGATACGTCTGACATCGCCTTGCGGCGAGATAGTCTGGTCAGAGAAAAGCGGCGTCTGGGGTGAACGCGGTGAGGTTTATGCTAATCGCATCGACAACCCGCTGCGCTTCCAGGGACAGTATTACGATGCCGAAACCGGGCTACACTACAACCGCTACCGCTACTATGATCCGATGATTGCGTCCTATATTAGTCAGGATCCCATTGGCATGATGGGGGGCGTTAATCCCTATCAATATGCGCCAAATCCCCAAATGTGGTGCGATCCGTTAGGCTTAATCAATGAGTTTGGTATTGCCGGATATGGCAGCTCGCTTCATGCCAAAGATGGTCTGACCGCGCATGAATTACTTCAAAATGCCTGGTTAAGAAACAATGGCTTTATCTCCAGCCGATCCGCGGGGATTGCATCAACCAACCCGGCCGTCGCCTTGCAGGAGAGGATGATGCATAAAACTATTTCAAAATTGCAGGCTAAGTATGGGTTGCATAAGCCAAGCGTTTTGAAAAAGCAAACAGCGTTACAGAATATTAATATAAATACGGCAATCACTCGGCGAGGCATTTACGAGGATTTGGTCAATAATAGGGGCTGGGAGCCTAAAAATGCTAAACGGTTCGCCACTGAAGTCGCTATGGCACTTAGAGGTGAAGCGATCGATTTTGCCACCAAAAATGGGTTAATAAAATGCAAAAAATGAATTTACTAGCCAATATCGATAATTCAGTTGATGAAAATGTCATTGGTAGGATTGGAGGGAATATCCCTGACTACTTCACTGATAAACTTTCAGAAATTGAAGGTTTGAAATTTTACACTACTTTTCAGCACCCTGAAAAATCCACATATATTTCTATTTTTGTGCCGGAACAATACGATACTTTAGTGGATCACAATATCTATCCTGATTGCAGCGTCAAAGTTTTTGTTCATCCCAACACGGATGAAAGTAATAACGAAAATTACACAATAAACTATATTAAGAAATCAAAAATTATTGGTTATAAACAAAGCTGTGTGGATGAGTTTGGTTTTATTACTAAATCTGAAAAACCAAATCTGATTCAGGATGAAGAGTATTATTATGAGGGGCTTGAGCAAGATGGGTATGAGTTTTTACTGCAAGTTGATGAAGATTTTTATCCTGATGATTTGATCGATGGTGATTATATATTTGGTTATGGCGCATTATATTTATATAAAAATAAAAATGATGAAAGTATAGTGGCAGGTTTCTGGCAATATTCTTAAAGTTTCATACTTCTCCTCACGCGCAATTTTCTAAAATACTGCGCGTGAGGGAATTCACTGTTTGATCCCTTGGCGAATTACTCGTCTTTTCTTTCACCATAATAATTTGCACTATAGGCAGCAATTAAGAGCCCGCTAAGCAGACCCTTATCCCTAACTGTGTTCACTCTTTATGACCGCTGTTTGTCGCTCATCATGTCGCGGCATTTCTGCTGGCTTTCTTTGATCTCTGCCTGCTGCTGCGCGCTGAGCGACGTCCAGGTATCGATCATCCGTTCGCCCAGCGCGGAGATGTAGTGATTTTTACGTAACGCGTAATCGGAGTTGCCGCCCTCAATAATGTTTTCCATATCTCGGGCAAAATTCTGCGGATCGTCATGATCGATGGTGCAGAACACCGCGCGGTAATAGCTCTCCTCCTCTTCGGAGTAGTGCGGCGTTAGCCAGTAGGCGACAGCACCAATCAGCGCGAGCAGAGGAATGATAAAGCGTAATTTTTTTAACATTGTTGAATTCAGCAAGAAAAATTGAGCGGGTAGTGTAGCTGAGGCGAAAAGAGAATGTAAAAACGAAGCCCAAACAAAAGCACCACATGTGAAATAATCTCCTTCTCGCAGCAGGTGAATCGCCACGCACGAGATAAATTCCCTACTTCCTCAGCTAAAAACCGTCATAGCCACTCGCAACAAAGCCGTGTAGCTTACTTAAAACTTCTTCCGCTCAGGACGTTGTATTGATCACTCAAGCTGAAGCCATCGAGATCGCCAGAGCCTATGCCGCGCAGAGCCGACGCGGATGGGATGAGCACGCCCATCACGCTACGATCATCACCTTATACGGCGAGCCGGTGTGGATGATCGCCACCACTGATGTCGAATACTCCACGGAGCTTCCGTGGCTGATGACCCATCTGCCAAACCCCCGCTATTACTACATCAGCATGGTCGAGGCGAAATGCATCGCGGTGGGCCACCGGGTGAATCAGTATCAGCGCGTACGCTGAGCCTTGGCTGTTTGGCACATTCACACCACAGCATTATTTAAGTTGTAGCAGCACTTTGCTGCCTGCAAATAACGTCAGCAAGGCGGCTTGCAACTCCTCGCTGTTTTGAACAGCAGAAATCTTCGCGCAATACTCCCTGTAACCTGCCTGCTGCGCCGCAGCCTCGTTCAGCCGAATCGTCAATGTATCCACGCTTAGCGTAACGGCTTCTATTGCCGCCGCCAGTTCATAGGCGGTGTCGTCGCTCTGAAACCCGATGCACTCATCAATAGCAAGATCATCTTCATCAAATCTCCCAATGATAAAAAAATGATCCGGGTCGCGTGCATCGTCTCCTACGCCAAGGGTTAGCACCTCATCCTCGTTGGCGACATTCGCGCAAACCGCATTAAACGCTTTTATCTCAACCATCTCTTACCCATCTTCGCGTTATTTTTTCGCTTGTATTCCCGCCACATGATAGCCACTCTTCTTCCATTCATACCCATTATAAATTTCCCGCGAATATACCGGGCGAGGAACAGGGCAGATGAAGGTTATTCTTGTGCGCCACGCACAAACGCAGTGGAACCGCGCGGGCATGATTCAGGGCCAGCAGGACAGCCCAGTCACCGAACGCGGCGAGCGGGAAACGGCGGCATTACTCGCTGCATTAAAAGATGAAGGTTACGCCGCAGAGTGCGTCTTTAGCTCGCCGCTCGCGCGGGCGCGCAGCATGGGCGAACAACTCGCCGCGCTTTTTCAGGCGCCGCTGGTGATTGATGCCGCGCTGATGGAGCAGTCATTCGGGCGCTACGAGGGGCTTTCCACGCAGGATTTGCGGGCTGAATGTCCCGCTGAAGCAGATGCATTATTCGCGCACGATGCCGCATTCTGCCCGCCTGGCGGCGAATCGCTGGCGCAGGCGGTGCAGCGCATGCTGGCGTTTTTACAGCATCAGCACTCGCGCGCGGCGCATAAAACCCTTTGCGTTGTCTGCCATGGGCACGTCACTCAGGGGCTGCTGGCGCTGCTGAAGGAAGGGAGCCTGGAGAACTTCGCCCGCTATGCCCAGCCCAATGCCAGCTACGCGGTGTTAGAAATGGCAGAAGAAAAATGCGAGGTGCTGCGCTGGGGCGTGGCGACTCACTTACGCACGCTGGACGTGTAAAGGGTTATCGTAGATACGCTCCGCCCGCCGCAAATCCTCCAGCGTATCAATATCCTGAATAATCCCCGCATCTGTCAGCGGCAGATCCAGCACCTCGCCGCGCGCTCTTGCCTGCTGCACAATGCTTTTCGCGCCGCTATCGCCAGTTAATGCCCGCAGGGCAGGGAAGTAGCAGCGGGAAAAGGCCACCGGATGCCCCTGGCACTGCAGATGCCACGGCACCACCAGCGGTTTTTCACCTAACCCTTCGGCGACGCGCAGCAACGATTCCGGGGCGATCAGCGGCAGGTCGGCGGGCAGAATCAGCCAGCCGGAGGCGTTCGAAGTAGCGTTAACGCCCAGCGCGATAGAGTCACCCATTCCGCCCGTGTCACCCGCAGGGCGAACCAGGTGCCAGCTGAGTCCGGCGCGCTCTACTGCATGAATCACATGTTCCAGCAGCGTGCGCTCACCGAGCGGCGTATCAAGCTTATGGCGTTGCGCGCCGGAGGCAAGAAACCGCTCGCCGCGGCCTGCGGCAAGAATAATTACCACTGGATCAACCATCAGCTTTCGTCCGTTGCAAGCTGCGCGGCGGCGACATCCGCCAGCACCGAGAGCGCCAGCGAACGCGCATCGCGCGCTTTCGGGAAAATGCCAATCGGCGCTTTGATGCGCGCAATGTCAGAGGGCGCAAAGCCAATCTCACTGAGCTTCTGTGTGCGTTTTTGATGGGTGCGATAGCTGCCGAGCGCGCCGATGTAGAAAGGCTGCGCGCTAAGCGCCGCCTGCAACACCGGCAGTTCCCGGTGCAGATCGTGCGACAGCAGGATCACCGCCGTCTGCGCGTCGATCTGTGCGCCATCGCTTAGCGTCTCGATAAGCTGCACATCGTAGCCCGAGGCGCGGGCGAGGCTAGAGGTGGCCTGCGCCTCAATCGAGCGACCAAACACCATCACCCGCACGCGCGGGCGGTAGGCGACGGTAAAGATCTCCTCATGCCAGCCGCTTTCGATCACATCGGTAACGCACTCAAGCTGTTCACGAGCCGGATGGTAGCGCAGCGCGGCGGGCTGGCGCTGCGCAAGCAGGTTCAGCACCGCCAGCAGCGGTTGCGCGCTACGCAGGCGATGAATATGCAGCGTGATGCCACCGCCGCAGGGGAGCACAATGTCGAACCACGGCGAACCCTCGCCGTAGCGCACTACGCGATCTTCAAAGCAGGCGAGTGCCGCCATTGCTTCAAAGGCGGCGGCAGACTCCACGCAGCCGCCAGAGACGAAGCCGCAATAGCCGCCGTCTTCGCGCACCACCATCTGCGCGCCCACTGCGCGTGCTGCGCCGCCGCGAATGCCGGTCAGCATTACCAGCGCTGCCCCCATGCCTGCGCTTAGCGCGTCAACGGCGAAGCGCAGAATCGCTTCGCTGTCATCGGTGAGCAGCGCCTGCTGTGGCGTCAGCAGCGCTTCATCCGCCGTGTCGGGTGCCAGAATGGTCTGCTGCATAACGTCTCCTCAGGCAATATCCGGCAAGGCGTCGAGCAGCTTATCGAGCGTGATCGGGTAATCCCGCACCCGCACGCCGGTCGCGTTGTAGATCGCATTGGCAATCGCCGCGCTGACGCCGCACAGCCCCAGCTCGCCCACGCCTTTGGCCTTCATCGGCGAGGAGATGGGATCGGTGTCGTCGAGGAAGATCACCTCCTGCTCAGGCACGTCGGCATGTACCGGCACCTCGTAGGTCGCCATATCGTGATTGACGAAGTAGCCCTGGCGCGTATCGACCGCCAGCTCCTCCATCAATGCGCCACCCAGCCCCATCGTCATCGCGCCAATCACCTGGCTGCGCGCGGTTTTCGGGTTGAGGATGCGCCCGGCGGCACACACCGCCAGCATGCGGCGCACGCGCACTTCACCGGTTGCCGCATCGACGGCGACCTCAACAAAGTGTCCGGCAAAGGTCGATTGCTGATACTGCTCATCCAGGTCGCCAAACTCGATAGTATCTTCCGCGCTGAGCGCGCCCGCAGCTTTTAGCGGTGCGCTGCGATCGCCCGCGCTTATCGTCTCATCAGCGAACACCGCTGAAGCGGCATCAAAGCCCAGTTTTTTGGCGATGGCTTCACGCAGCTTGACGCAGGCAGCGTAAACGCCTGCGGTAGAGGTGTTGGCTCCCCATTGCCCGCCGGAACCGGCAGAGACCGGGAAGCTGGAGTCGCCAAGGCGCACCTCAACGTGTGAGAGCGGAACGCCGAGCATCTCGGCGGCGGTCTGGGCAATGATGGTGTAACTGCCGGTGCCGATATCGGTCATATCCGTCTCCACCGTCACCCGGCCTGCGTCGTCGAGGTGCACGCGTGCGCCGGACGGGGCGAGCAGGTTGTTACGAAAGCCCGCCGCGACGCCGTAGCCCACCAGCCACTCTCCGTCCCGCGTCTGGCCAGGCGTGGCGTTGCGCTGCGACCAGCCAAAGCGATCCGCGCCGCTACGCAGGCACTCCACTAACTGGCGGCGTGAGAAGGGGCGCTGTGGATCTTTCGGATCAACCTGCGTGTCGTTGAGAATGCGGAACTCAACCGGATCGATCCCGGCTCGCTCTGCCATCTCATCAATGGCAATCTCCAGCGCCATCAGGCCGGGCGCTTCACCCGGCGCGCGCATGGCGTTGCCCTCGGGTAAATCGAGGGTCGCCAGCCGTAAACCGGTATGGCGATTAGCCCCCGCGTAGAGCAGCTCGGTCTGGTTTACCGCCGTCTCCGGCGTCCCGCCCGGCAGGTTGCCGGACCAGCTGTCGTGCGCGATGGCGGTGATTTTTCCTTGCCGATCGGTGCCGATACGGATGTGCTGAATAGTCGCCGGGCGATGGGTAGTGTTATTGGGGATCATCGGGCGCGGCAGCATCACTTTCATCGGGCGCTGCAAGGCGCGAGCGGCGAGGGCGGCTAGCAGCGCATCGCTGCGCAGGAAGAGCTTGCCGCCAAAACCGCCGCCAATATAAGGCGAGATGATACGTACGTTCTCTTCCGGCAACTTGAGGGTGGCGGCCAGATCGGTGCGGCACCAGGCGACCATCTGGTTGGAAGTCCAGACCGTCACTTTATCCCCTTCCCAGACGGCCATCGAGGCGTGCGGCTCCATCGCCATATGGCTCTGATCCGGCGTGGTGTAGGTGGCGTCGAGTTTCACCTCGGCGCTTGCCCAGGCTGTGTCAAAATCGCCGCTATTTTTGTCCGGTGCGCTCTCCGGCGCGCTGTTGACCGCCGGTTTCTCTGCCGCCAGATCGTAAGCACCGCTTTCGCGCTGGTAAGTGATATCCACCAGCCCGGCGGCGGCGCGCGCCTGCTCAAAGGTTTCAGCCACCACCAGCGCAACGGCCTGGTGATAGTGCTCAATCTGCGGGCCGCCGAGCAGCGTGGCGGCGTTGCGCTCGCCTTTGCCCAGCGGGCCGGCGTTATCGGCGGTGATAATCGACAGCACGCCCGGCGCGTTGCCTGCCGCATCGCAGTTAATCTCGCTGATTTTGCCTTTCGCAATCCCCGCGCTGACGATATAGCCATAGGCGACATTGGGCAGTACATCATGCCATTCGTAGGCGTAGTGGGCGCGGCCGCTCACTTTTAGCGGGCCGTCGATGCGGTCATGGGGTTGACCGACCACTTTCAGTTGATCGATCGGGTTCTCACCTGCCGGTTTCTCAAATTTCATCGTTTACGCCCTCGCTTCTGACAACACCGAGGCGAGCGTGCGCTTCGCCAGCGTCAATTTAAATGCATTCTCAGCCGTGGGCTGTGCGGTGGCGAAGAGCTTGTCATACACCGCCTGCGCCCCCTGCGGCAGCGCCGCATCCGCTTCGGCAAGCCGCCACGGTTTGTGGGCAACGCCGCCGATAGCCACGCGCCCGCTGCCGTCCGGGTGGACAATCGCCGCCACGGAGACCAGCGCAAACGCGTAGGAGGCGCGGTCGCGCACTTTACGGTAGATATGCGTGCCGCCCGCAGGCGGCGGCAGGGTGACGGCGACAATCAGTTCGCCGGGCTGCAACACCGTCTCCAGATGTGGCGTGTCGCCGGGCGCGCGATAAAACTCTGCCAGCGGGATCTGGCGTTCACTGCCGTCCGGGTTGACGGTCTCAACAGTTGCATCAAGCAGCTGCATGGCAACCGCCATATCGCTTGGATGAGTGGCAATGCAGGATTCACTGGAACCGACCACCGCAAGCTGACGGCTATAGCCGCCCAGCGCCGCGCAGCCGCTGCCCGGCTGGCGTTTGTTGCAGGGTTGATTGGTGTCGTAAAAATAGGGGCAGCGCGTGCGTTGCAGCAGGTTGCCTGCGGTCGTTGCCTGGTTACGCAACTGTCCGGAAGCTCCGGCGAGCAGGGCGCGGGAGAGCACGGCATAATCGCGGCGCACGCGCCCATCGGCGGCAAGATCGGTGTTGCGCACCAGCGCGCCAATGCGCAGGCCGCCTTCAGCGGTCGCTTCAATGCTATCCAGCGCCAGGCCATTGACATCAATCAAATGGGTCGGCGTCTCAATCTCCAGCTTCATCAAATCAAGCAGGTTAGTGCCGCCCGCGATAAATTTCGCCCCCTCTGTGCGCTGCGCGCTGGCAGCCGCTTCGGCAGTGGTGGTGACCCGCTCATAGGTAAAGGTCTTCATGATTTCTCCCCGGCGGTCTCTTTAATCGCCGCCAGCATGTTGGCGTAGGCGCCGCAGCGGCAGATATTGCCGCTCATGCGTTCACGGATCTCATCTGCCGTCATCTCCGGCGGGGAGACGAGATCGAGGGTGACGTGGCTGGGAATGCCCTGCTCAATCTCTTTCAGCATGGCGACGGAGGAGCAGATCTGCCCCGGCGTGCAGTAACCGCACTGGTAGCCATCATGTTTGACAAAGGCCGCCTGCATCGGATGGAGATCCTCCGGCGAGCCGAGGCCCTCAATGGTGGTGACGTCGGCATCCTGCTGCATTACCGCCAGGGTAAGGCAGGAGTTGATGCGCCGCCCGTTAACGATCACTGTGCAGGCACCGCACTGGCCGTGGTCGCACCCTTTCTTGGTGCCGGTGAGATGTAAACTTTCACGCAGCGCATCCAGCAGCGTGGTACGGGTATCAACCTCAAGCTGTCGGCGCTCGCCGTTAACAGTTAAGGACAGCGGGATTAGCTCCGGGGCGCGGTGCGCGTCCGGGTTGTTGCCTTGGTTGCTCATACCAGGCCTCCAGTCATCAATGCGGGTGAATTAAAAGGGGTGTGCTTATAACGGCGTTATCGTTTTTTTAAGCCTTAAGCATAGACGGCACTCTGGAGAGGATTACTCCTAAATCATCGGCGCGGGAAAAACGGGGGAAGATAAGGGGGGAGGCGGGCGGCAGCGATGGCCGCCCGTAGAGAGATCAGTGGTGCAGCATCTCGTCGACGATCTGCGCTTTAGTCATATTGTAGGGGTAGTAAGTCGGCCAGTTATCCATCTCTTTCAGCAATGCTTCCTGAGACTCATTGCCCATGTAAATGTGGAAATGCTGGGACTGGCGCGGGGCGATGGTGTGATCGCTGAACTGCACATACTTCGGTGCCTTAGAGCTGGCGTCTGTACACTCAAACAGATAGCGCACGCCCTTTTTGCCTGAAACATAGGTCAGGATCTTGTAACCGGCATAATCATAGCGGCAGCTATTGACGGTTTTGCCGCTGTGAAACTCCATCACGTTGTTTTCAATGCCGATCATATCGACATCCGTGGCGTAGCCCTTTTTGTAATAGTCGCGGTACGCCTCCACCGTTTTATCGCCGTGCTGCGCCTTTTTCTTCAGCACCGGATCGAGATCGCCGTTCAGCAGGTAAGGGTTAATGGATTGCCACACGCCATCCCAGTCTGAGAGCGGGCGATCTTTCACATCTTTATCATCAATAATCCCTTCGCTCGCTTTACGCTCCACTTCCGTCAGCGGTTTGCCGTGGTGATGCCCATGGGCAAAGCCCTGCGTGCTCATCAGCAGCGCGCCCATCGCCAAAGCAAAAGCCGTTTTCTTCATCATCGGTATCACTCCCTGGTTACGTTTGTCATAAATTGAAATGTTATATTATAACAAAAGCAAATGCCAGCCCTGGCAGAGCCTGCAACGACAGGCTGGCGGCAACCGGTGTGATTAGTACACTAAACGCAGCCGTAAAATAAATTTAGCCTCCCGCTGCGCTATTTTTTCTCGGCTAACCAGTGGGATAGAAGAAATAAAAAATACGCATTGCATAAACGCGGTATTAATTAACGGCTGCGCTTTGACATAAATTATGTTTATGGCCAGGCTTAATCATGAAAGGCGATTGATATGACGCTGATGTCATATTGATTATATTTGAAACGACAGATGGAGAAATAACATGGCCGAGCATAGAGGCGGTTCCGGTAATTTCGCTGAAGATCGTGAAAAAGCCTCAGAAGCAGGGCGTAAAGGCGGACAGCAGAGCGGTGGGAACTTTAAAAACGACCCAGAGCGCGCGTCCGAAGCCGGTAAGAAAGGCGGACAGAATAGCAACAGCAGCAATAAAAAATAGTGGTGCCGTTGCTGTTTTAACCTGAAGTTTAAAATTTAATTTTTAAACGCCAGCGAGTCGGAAACGGCTCGCTTAATTATTTGTATGGTTTTTAAAATCCCAGAATAAATAAAATTAATTCCCTTGATTCATTATTTTCTGAGCGACTGCAGGCAAAAAAAATCCCTCAGGTACAGGAAATCCGATCTGCGCCTGAGGGTATGCAAATGCATCTTCGTTACTAACAATGAGTTGGCAAGCTATGCACAATTGGGCATCAGCATAAGCTGCTAAAACGCGCATTTGTAATGAAATTTTACGCTGCTCACGAATAAATTATTTCATGAACAAATATTTGAAAATACGCCATTTTTAGCTATGTGGGCGGCTTTTTGAACCGATTCAGCTTAATTTTTCTCCGCTAATGGCGCTTTTTTAACCCTCTGCCGCCTGGTTTAGAGTGCAAGGCTTAGCTATATTTACTAAACATCCATTCGCAAAAGGAGGTTTTGTGTTCAATATTGAAAAAGACGATCCACGCGAAGCGCCGGAATCCGGCGACAAAAAACCGCAACCGGTTAAAAAATAGTTACAAGGTCGCTTCGGCGGCCTTTTTTATTGCGCGGTAGCTCGCAGTTTTTTCTCGAGACAAATGATAGTAATTCTCATTCATCGCTGCAGTGGAGAGGTGGCGAAGGGAAAGTCAAAGGAGAAAATTATGACAGAGAAGAGCTTACAGGAGTTTCTGCACACCGAGCCGGATTGCATACTTGAACACGTCGCCCGGCATTATCAAACCACGCTGCTTGAAGTGGTACGCCAACTGCCTGGCAGCAAGATGATTGCCGGTACCCACTTTGACGAGGTGTGGCAAGAGGTGACCACCTGGGGCACAGTGTTGCTCCTGATCCACACCGAAGATGTGATCCTGGAGTGCACAATCGCGCTGCCGCCGGGATTTTACAGCCACGGTTACTTCAATCTGCAGGGCAAAGAGCAGGTATCGGGCCATATCAAAGCCGACCACTGCTACCATATCGCGTTTATTGAACGCAAATTTATGGCGATGGACGCCGCCACCATCCTCTTTTTCAATGCCGCAGGCAGCGCGATGCTAAAAATTTTCGTTGCCCGTGACGAACGTCACCAGCTTATTCCACAGCAGCTGGCGGCGTTCCGCGCGCTGAGGCAGGCCTTCGCGCAGTAGATCACTCGCTGCGCTTTTCAACATGACCCAGCGGTTTTTCCGGGAAGCAGCAGTCGCGCACGCGGCGTTTTAACTCTGCGGCATCGGGAAAGCCGCCCTCCTGCTTGCGATCCCAGATGACGCTGCCATCGGCTTCGATGACAAATATGCCACCGGTGCCGGGGATCAGCGTCACGGATCCTAAGTCGGTATTGAACGTATGGAGTAGCTCCTGCGCCATCCAGCTGGCGCGGAGCATCCAGTTGCACTGTACGCAGTAGTGCAGAGTGATGGCAGGTTTAGTGGACATCATCTTGTTACCAGAAGGGAAATGGGTCCACAAAGTGTAAGCAAAATGGTGGGATTATGAAATCGTTGCAAGTGATAATGGTTATCATTATTATCCTGCCCATAACAGAGAGCTGATGCCTGGCCCGTGCGGCTGGTGTACGGTTCCGCTGATTTCTGGGAGTTGATGTGAGCCCGATGATAATAATTCAAAGGCACACACACTTATGACGACTACACCTTTTTACCGGCTACGCTTCAGAAACCGCGTGCTGGTCACCTCATTACTGACAACGCTTACACCCAGCGCAAGCTTTGCGGCAGAAACCGCACCACGCGATGAACAAGAACGCGCCGAAGAGATGGTCATTACCGCGCCCGCCCCACGGCTTAAAGCCGGGAGCGATCGCGCCATCAATGCTGACACTCTGCAACGCAACGGGGCGAATGATTTTGGCTCCATCATGCGGTATGAACCGCTGATTGGTGCTACCGGGGCAGGGGGCGGTTCCGGCAACGGTAAGAGCGGCTTCGACCGCGGCGGTTACACCGGCTATAACATTCGTGGCCTTGAGAGTAACCGCGTCGGCATTGATGTTGATGGCATTCCCCAGCCGGAGGCCACCGGGCGCAGCTACGCCGGACGCGCCGGGCTTAACACCTTCGGCATTGGCCGCGACTATATTGACCCCTACCTTTACGGCAACGTGGCGATCCAGCCAGGCGCCACCTCTGTGGAACAAGCCAACACCACCATCGGCGGCAATGTCTCGTTCCGGCCAAAATCCGCCAATGACTACCTGCAAGGGGCGAAGCACTACTACGCGGGTTACCAGAGTGATTATGACTCCAGCGATCGCAGCTGGCACAACGGCGTAACGGCCGCGGCAGGGGATGAGAGAGTGCGCGGCATTGTGGTTTACAGCCGCCGCGACGGCCAGCAAACGCGCAATAACAGCGACAGAGTCGGGGCTTACCCCGCTAACTGGCACTCCGATGCGCTGCTGCTTTCCGGGATCCTGCAAGCCTCCGAGGCGCACAAACGTACCTATACGGCGGAGTACTACAACAAAACGACGCATACCCACTTTGACGCCTGGAACCGTGACGGCAGCGCCATCATTGGCAACGCTCAACAGGGCAGCTATAGCCGGCGCTGGGCCATCAGCCTGAAAGATGACTGGACACCGGTCGATGCGTGGGTCGATAGCGCTTCGACAAAGATCTATTTACAGCGCACCCAGGCGCACGATGCCACGTGGATGCCGGACAGCGCCACCGGCATTCAGGGCACCGTCTACTCCAGTTACGACACCGATACGATAGGTATTCAGCATGCGCTGGCGAAGAGCTTCGGCCGCCACGATCTGCGTGCTGGCTTTAATGCCAGCGCCAGCAAAACGCAGCGCCCGTTCCACCAGCAGCCAATGCCGAACGCGCGCAGCGCGATCATGCAGCCTGAAGCGGACAGTAAAAACGAGATCATCGGTGCATTTGTGCAGGATCAGATCAATTTCTCCGCCGGAGAGCACGATTTTGCCCTCATTCCCGGCCTACGCGTGGTGCACCAGTCAATGAAGCCGGAAAATCTCGGCAGCCTGACTACCACCAGCAATGTACTCAATACCGCAGATGTTAACGCGCTGTACCACAAAAACAGTGATACCGAGTGGCTGCCGTCGCTCACTTTCCAGTACGACATCACGCCGCGTCTGATGAGCTATCTGCAATACCGCCGCGGGGCGCAGTTCCCCAGCGCCAGCCAGCGCTACGGCTCCTGGAATCTCGGCTCTAACTATGCCGGGCGCGCGCAGTATGCGCTGATCGGCAACGCGGCGCTGAAAACCGAAACCAGCGATAACCTCGAATGGGGGCTGAAAGGCGAGGTGGCGCAGGGCGTCACGCTGCGCAGTGCAGTGTTCTACAACAGCTACAAAAACTTTATCGCCTACACCCGCTATCGCCGCGCCGACAACCCCGGCAACTTTGCCAACGTGCCGTCGAATATCTATACCAGCTATCAGGCGGAAAACCGCGATAAGGCCTTTATCTACGGCGGCGAAATCAGCGCCACGCTTGATATCGGCAGCTGGTTTGAGCAGGCGGAAGGGCTGCGCGCAACCCTCGCTTATGGCTACGCCGAGGGGCAAGCCAAATCGCGCTACATGGGCGACGCCTACCACGATCTCGACAGCGTCGCGCCGATGAAAGCGATTGTCGGCCTCGGCTGGGACGATCCGGCAAAACGCTACGGCACCGCGCTGACCGCCACCTTTGTCAAAGGTAAGCGCGCCACCGCAACCAGCCGTGAAACCTATCAAAACAGCGGCGAGCCGATCGCCACCGCCAGCAGCAGCTATATGCGCGTGCCCGGTTACGGGGTTGTCGACCTGAGCGCCTGGTGGCAGGTGGCGAAACAGGTGAAGGTTAACGGCGGCATCTACAACCTCACCAACCGCAAATACTGGGATTACCTCAGCAGCCGGACGCAGGAAACGCGCACTCTCCAGGATAGCTACGACAATGCGCTGAGCGTGATGCCAGGGCGCAGCTGGCAGCTGGGCGTCAATATTGATTTTTAATCCGGCAGCCTCTTTACCCCCGGCGCGCGCCGGGGATATTAAGACACATAAAGGACGTGAGAAATATGCCTGTATCTTCAAAGGATTATGCCGCCATCTGGCAGGAGTATCAGTTAATCAGAGCGCTTGAACCGGCAAAAAGCGCCAGAGATATTGCGTTCCAGCTGGCGATAAGCGAAGCGGAGCTGGCCGAAGCGCGTGTTGGCTACGATGCTGTGCGCCTGGAGGGCACGGTGCGCCATATCTTCAAAGCGCTGGAGAGCGTCGGCGAAGCCAAAAGCATCTGTCGCAATGAATATGCGGTTCATGAGATGACCGGGCGCTTCACCAATCAACATATCAGCGATCGCGCCGGGGTGGTGCTCAACCCGCGCGGCCTCGATCTGCGCCTCTTTATGAGCCAGTGGGCCTGTGCCTATTACCTGCGGGAGCAGGGGCCAAGAGGCGAGCGCCGCAGTATTCAGTTTTTCGATCACCAGGGCGATGGACTGCTGAAAATCTACGCCACGCCCTACACCGACGGCGGTCAGTGGGATGAGCTGGTGGAGCGCTTCGGGAGTCGGCGTCAGGTGCCGCTCTCCCTCTACGCGGCCGAAAGCAAATTTTACGACGAAGCGCCCGATGGAGAGGCTATTGACCACGACTGGCGGGAGATGACCGATGTCCACCAGTTCTTCAACCTGCTGCGCAAGCATAACGTCTCACGTCAGCAGGCGTTTCGGCTGGTGGGCGACGATCTCGCCTGCCAGGTCAGCAACAACGCACTGCCCGATCTTTTGCAGCAGGTGCAGCAAGAGGGGAATGAGATCATGATCTTTGTCGGCAACCGTGGCTGCATACAGATTTTTACCGGTGCGCTGGAGAAGTGTGCGCCGGTGGGTGACTGGCTGCGGGTGATGAATAAGATCTTTACCCTGCACCTGCGAGAGGCGGGGATCCACGAAAGCTGGGTGACGCGCAAGCCGACTGCGGAGGGGCATGTCACCAGCCTGGAGCTGTTTGCCGAGGATGGGACGCAAATCGCTCAGCTTTATGGTCAACGCAGCGAAGGGGATCGCGAACAGGCCTGCTGGCGCGGGCAGATCAAAGCGCTGACGCCGTGGAGGAACGAGGTATGAAACGCGTGGTGATGCTCTTGCTGGCGCTACCGCTACTGGCGGTGGCCGCCGAGCCAAAAGTTGTCGCCCTTGGCGGCGATGTCACGGAGATCGTCTATGGCCTGGGCGCACAGAATCAGCTGGTGGGGCGCGACAGTACCAGCACCTGGCCTGCCGAGGTAAAGCAGCTGCCGAATGTCGGCTATGTGCGCCAGCTAAATGCGGAGGGCATTCTGTCGCTGCGGCCTACCATCGTGCTGGCGGGCAGCCAGGCGCAACCCTCGCTGGTGTTGAAAAGCGTGCAGGACAACGATGTCTACATGGTGCCGGTGCCGGGCGGCTATACGCTCTCCGAGATCGATAAGAAAGTGGTGGTGATCGCCCGCGCCCTTGGCAAAAACGAAGAGAGCCTGGCGCTGCGCAAAAAACTGGCGACGGAGATTGCCGCGCTGCCCACCTCGCCGCTGGATAAAAAGGTGCTCTATATCCTTAGCCACGGCGGCATGGGCACGCTGGTGGCGGGAAGAGAGACGGCGGCGGATGGCGCCATCCAGGCGGCGGGGCTTAATAATGCGATGCAGGGTTTTTCCCACTACCGCGCGATGTCGCAGGAGGGGGTGATCGCCAGCCAGCCGGATCTGGTGCTGATCTCAGCCGCCGGTGTGAAGCATCTGGGCGGCGAGGAGAACATCTGGTACTTGCCGGGCCTTGCGCAAACTCCCGCCGGGCGCAACAAACAGCTGTTAATTGTCGATGAGGCCGCGCTGCTGGGCTTTGGTCTGCGCACCCCGCAGGCACTGCTTGAGCTGCGCAAGAAAGCGGAGCAGCTACCGTGATAACCCGAGCCGCTTCCCGTCTCCTGTGGGGACTCTTGCTGCTGATGGCGGCACTCACGCTCTTCGCCTCCACGCAGGGGGCGATGGAGGTCTCTCTTGCCAGCTTGTGGTACGGCGACGATGAGGTGCTGCGGCAGATTTGGTTCACCATTCGCCTGCCGCGCGTGCTGCTGGCGCTGCTTATTGGCGCGGCGCTGGCGCTCTCCGGCTGCGTTATGCAGGGGCTGTTTCGCAACCCGCTTGCCGATCCGGGGTTACTTGGCATCAGCAGCGGCGCGGCGCTGGTGGTGAGTTGCTGGCTGGTGCTGCCGCTGTCGGTACCGGTGCTGATTGCCCTCTATGCCCCACTGGTCGCTGCTTTTATCGGTAGCCTGGCGGTGATGGTGGTGATCTTTTTACTCAGCAAAGCGGGCGAGAGCGCGCTGTCGCGGCTGCTGCTGGTGGGGATCGCCATCAACGCCCTGTGCGGCGCGGGCGTTGGCGTGCTGGCGTGGATCAGCAACGATGCGCAGCTGCGCCAGCTTTCGCAGTGGGGAATGGGCAGCCTCGGGCAGGCGCAGTGGCCGACGCTCATCGTTACGGCGACTCTGATCCTGCCCGCCATGCTCGGGATCTGGCGGGTGGCGAAACAGCTCAACTTCCTGCAACTGGGCGAAGAGGAGGCGCACTATCTGGGCGTAGATGTGCGGCGTTTACAGCGGCGGCTGCTGCTCTGTAGCGCGCTGTTGGTGGCGGCCTCTGTTGCCATCAGCGGCATCATCGGTTTTGTCGGGCTGGTGGTCCCGCACCTGATACGCATGGTGTTAGGCCCCGATCATCAACACCAGATCCCCGGTTCGCTGCTGGCGGGGGCGAGCCTGCTGCTGCTGGCAGATACCGCCGCCCGCACGCTGGTCGCGCCTGCCGAGATGCCGGTCGGCTTACTGACCAGCCTGCTCGGCGCGCCGTGGTTTTTATGGCTTATATTTCGCCAGCGGAGTGCGCTCTATGGATAACGGTTTTATTGCCCACCAGATGCAATTCACGGTCGGCCAGCGGCGGCTGGTGGATGATATCTCCCTTACGCTGCCGCCTGGCGAAATGGTGGCGCTGATTGGCCCGAATGGCGCGGGTAAATCGACGCTGCTGCGCCTGCTCACCGGGTTTCTTACGCCGTCGCGCGGCGTCTGTTCCCTGGCGGGGAAATCCCTTGCCGCCTGGCCTTCACAGGCGCTATCGCGCTACCGGGCGGTGATGCTGCAACATCACGCCCTCGGCGTGGAGTGGGCCGCGGAGTCGGTGGTGGCGATGGGGCGCGCACCGTGGGGAGAGAGGCATGCGTGCGATATCGTGCGTAAAGTGATGCGTTTAACCGGCTGCGAAACGCTGATTGGGCGCCGCTTCTCGACCTTGTCCGGTGGCGAGCAGCAGCGGGTGCAGCTGGCGCGTAGTCTGGCGCAGCTCTGGCGCAACGGCGCGCCGGAGGGGTGGCTGTTTCTGGATGAGCCGACTTCGGCGCTCGATCTCTACCATCAGCAGCAATTGCTGCGATTGCTTAAATCCCTGACGCAGCGTGCCCGGCTGCATGTCTGCGTGGTGCTGCACGATTTGAACCTCGCGGCGCTGTGGGCCGATCGCATTGTGCTGTTGCATAAGGGGAAATTGGTGGTGGAGGGTACGCCGCAGCAGGTGCTGCAACCGGAGGTTATCGCCAGGTGGTATGGTGCGCAGGTGCATGTGGCGACGCATCCGGATGGGCAGACGCCGCAGGTGTTTCTCTGTGTGTAGGGGGGCGGCTGAAACGGCCCAGGCTGGATAAGGCGGAGCCGCCATCCGGCGATGGGGTTGGCTCGGTCGAATGGTTCCCGTAGGCCGGATAAGGCGCAGCCGCCATCCGGCAATGGGAGTTTCATGCGGCACTGATGGAAGGGTTCCGTTCACCATGCGTTGGGGAGTTTCATTTACCTCTTATGCGGTGAACGGGATAAGGGAAGCGGCCGCGCTCCCCTTATCAATCCCCGCGGCCCCGCGAGGAAATCGGTGCTGCGCACTGCGCTCACCTCCCGCGAGCCTGACTGCGGCCGGCTCGACTCGACTTACTCGCCCGTTCCGGGCTTCGGTTTACTCGTCCCATCCATGGGACTCGCCCCTTCGGGGCCAGCGCAAGCGCTGTTCAAAATTGCTCCCGGCAATTTTGTCCTGTCTCGGTTCGCCTCTGTCCGCCATCCATGGCGTCCAGACCTTGTCATTCACGCTTCGGTTCGCCGATTTCAGCGGGGACACAACCCCATCGCTGTGAGATCTTGCGTGAAAGCAATATCAGTGTTGCTGTAGATGCGCTTTTGTAGGCCGGATAAGGCGAAGCCGCCATCCGGCAATGGTGCGGCGGTGATAATGCCGGATGGCGCTGACGCTTATCCGGCCTACGCCGTTTCAGCGGGCTCCGGTTTTGTAGGCCGGATAAGGCGTAGCCGCCATCCGGCAATGGTGCGGCAGTGATAATGCCGGATGGCGCTGGCGCTTATCCGGCCTGGGCGGTTTCAGCGGGCTCCGTTTTTGTAGGCCGGATAAGGCGTAGCCGCCATCCGGCAATGGTGCGGCAGTGATAATGCCGGATGGCGCTGGCGCTTATCCGGCCTGGGCCGTTTCAGCGGGCTCCAATTTTGTAGGCCGGATAAGGCGAAGCCGCCATCCGGTAGTGGTGTTGCGGGGATAATGCCGGATGGCGCTGGCGCTTATCCGGCCTGGGCCGTTTCAGCGGGCTCCGATTTTGTAGGCCGGATAAGGCGAAGCCGCCATCAGGCAATGGTGTTGCGGGGATCATGCCGGATGGCACTGACGCTTATCCGGCCTGGGCCGTTTCAGCGGGCTCTGTTTTTGTAGGCCGGATAAGGCGGAGCCGCCATCCGGCAATCGGTGCAGCGGTGATAATGCCGGATGGCACTGGCGCTTATCCGGCCTGGGCCGTTTCAGCGGGCTCCGATTTTGTAGGCCGGATAAGGCGGAGCCGCCATCCGGCAATTGGTGCCGCGCGGATAATGCCGGATGGCGCTGGCGCTTATCCGGCCTACGGTTTGTTTCTCAACAATTACGCCTCGGCGGGAGCATGTTGCCACCACATTTTGTGCAGATCGTAATACTTATCACCTGGTTCGGGGTATTTGTCCCACGGCTTGTCGATGATGTAATGGATATTCTTCACCTGCGAGAGATCCCACATCTGCGGATGCTGCTTCGGCAGGGTTTTCAGGGCGTTATAACCATAATGCAGCGGCAACCAGCGGTCGCGGAACACCTCGTTGAGAAAGTCCTGCTCGGCGAAGACCCACTCGGCGATATCCTCTTTCGCCGCCAGCTTTGCCATCATCGCGTCGTAAACATCGCGATCCGGCGTCAGCACCAGAAAACCGCCGTTCAGGTAGTTATCGACCGGGGCCGGAGGGGCGGCGTTCATCTGCGCATCCTCAACCCAGCTGTAGTAGCAGTTATCCGGCTGCCAGCTGTCGGGATAGGTAGCAATATGGTTCGGATTGCAGCGGCAGGCGTGGCAGGCAGCAAGCGTCCCTTTGGCGAGCGGCAGTTCGAACACCTCATCCATGTTCTGTACCACCAGCATATCGGCATCAAGAAACGCGACGCGCTGATACTCCGTCAGCGTCCAGACTGCCAGTTTGCTCCACACCTCAGCGAAACGGGCGTTGGCGTAGCGATGGGCAAGGGCAGGATTCGGGCCGACGATCGGCACTTCGCGCACTTCACACCCCTGCGCCTGCAACTGCTGGCGCGTGGCGGCGTCGATAGTCTCCGTCACCATCACCACCAGCGGCCACGGCGAACCGCTGTCGCGCAGCGACTGCTGCAATGCTTCCACGCCGGGAAGGTAGCCCGGCTGCGTTAACAGCGTGACCCAGGCAAACGCGGCGCTCATGACAGCACCTCCGCCATAAAGCGGTTCATAAACTTCCCGTCCGGATCGAAGCGGCGGCGCACGGCTTTAAACGCCTCAAACTGCGGATAGAGCGCCGGCCAGT
Source organism: Kosakonia sp. 1610 (assembly GCF_050435845.1). NCBI lineage: Bacteria > Pseudomonadati > Pseudomonadota > Gammaproteobacteria > Enterobacterales > Enterobacteriaceae > Kosakonia > Kosakonia sp. 1610. The sequence continues at coordinate 29,382 of NZ_JBNDKZ010000010.1, forward strand.
TGTAGAGCGACGGATCAAAATATTTGCCCCAGTGCGGTCTGCCGCCCTCTTCGGCGAGCAGCTGTTCTGCTGCGCGTAAAAAAGCCGTTCCCTCTGCGGAGAGGGAGCCATCTTCAGCGTAGTAGACGACAAAACCGAAGAAGCAGGTTGGTTCCCCGCCGGCCGGGCTAAGCCAGGCGCTGGAGGCCCCGGTGCAGCGCAGAATAATCGGGTAGTGCATATGCGGCTGCGACTCGCTGTGCCACGCTTTCATGCGCGCAATCACCGCCGCGACGCGCGACATCGGAATGCCGATCTCAATATTGATCTGTGGGGTAGCGATGCCGCGGCAGAAGACCTGGTAGATATCGCCAATCACATCGGTGAAGTCTTTAAAACGCGTCACGGTGCGAAACGGTTTGCCGTTCTCATCGACAATGCGGGTGTCATCGCGCATCTGCGCCAGGGTTTTATCTACCGTGGCGTTCATCTGCTCGTCGGTCTCCTCCATCTCGACCAGCTCGCCGTGGTTGTCATGCCACAGCGCCTGCTCCTCGGCGGTGGCTTCGCGCGCGTTCCAGGTGTGAACCTTGTTCTCATCCGGGAACCACCACGCTTTGCTGAAGGTCCACTCGTCGTTCCAGGCGATCAGATCTTCCGCCAGGTTATCGGCGTTGCCCGCGCTCTTAAAGCAGGTATAGAGCGTGGAGGGGCGGGTGCGCAGCGTCACGGCGGTGATCACGCCGAGGGTGCCGAGCGCCTGCTGCGCGGCGTCAAAGGCCGCATCATCCCGCTTAATATCGTGCGCTTCACCGTGGGCATCAATCAGGCGAATGGAGAGCGCTTCATCAGCCAGCGAGCTCTGCCCCATGCCCTGGCCGTGGGTGCCGGTCGACACTGCGCCCGCGAGGGTTTGTGAATCGATCACGCCCGGCGAGGCGTGCAGCATGCGGTCCATGCTGGTGAGGGTCTCAAACACCTCATGCAGCACGGTTCCGGCGGCAAAGGTGACGCTCTCGTCGCTCACCGCCAGCACGCCGCGCAGGCGCGAGAGGTCAATCAGCGTATCGCCCGGCTCGCTTAATTTCAGCATTCTGCCCGGCGACATGCGGCTGCCCATCACGCGGATTCGCCCCTTTGCAGCAGCAATGATCTGCTGCAACTGCGCTTCGTTTTCCGGTGTTTCAACAGCCTGAGCGGGCGCCAGCGTGGCGTTTTTCGCCCAGTTTACAACTACATTTTCATCAGAGGTTTGCTGTGGCAGGCGAGGTGGAAAAAGAGCCTGTAGCGTTGTCATTGGCATCTCCTTGCGCAATATTTTTGTAATGATTTATCAAGCGTAGCTCATCATGTAAAAGTGTGACGTGAGTCGCTTCTTTTCGTGCGATCTGGCCATCCTGAAGCTACTGATCGACACGATTTTGTGGATCGCCGTTGATAAACGACCGTACGTTTTCTACCGTGGTGGCGAGAATGCGCCCGCGCGCATCGACGGATGCCCAGGCAATATGCGGCGTGATAATGCAGTTTTTCGCCTTCAGCAGCGGGTTATCTGCGCCAGGCGGTTCGCTGCTCAGCACATCAACTGCCGCCCCGGCAATGCGCCCTTCGTTAAGGGCGGCGGCGAGATCTGCCTCGTTAACCAGATCCCCGCGCGAGGCGTTGAGCAGCAGCGCGCTGTGCTTCATCTTCGCCAGCGCGTCACGGTTGATCATCCCTTTGGTTTGCGGCGTCAGCGGGCAGTGGAGGCTGATAACATCCGCTTCGGCGTAGAGAGTGTCGAGATCGACATAGCGCAGCTGCGCGCTCTCCGGCAGCGGGCGCGAACGGGAGTGGGCGAGCACCGTCATGCCCATTGCCTGGGCGATGGCACCAAACGCCTGGCCTATGCGGCCATAACCGATAATGCCGACGCGTTTTCCCGCCAGCTCGACCATCGGTTGCAGCCAGTAACACCAGCTGTCTGCCTTGCTCCAGCCGCCGGCGTGCACATCGGCGTCGTGTTCACCGACACGGTTGCAGAGCGCCAGCAGCAGCGCGGTGGTGAATTGCGCCACTGTGGCGGTGCCGTAGGTTGGCACATTGGTAACGACAATTTGCCGGGTGCGGGCGGCCGCAAGATCGATAATGTTGTAGCCGGTGGCGGTGACGGCGATACATTTCAGTTGCGGGCAGTGGGCGAGCAGATCCTCGCTAAACGCCACTTTATTGGTAATGGCGATATCCGCGTCGCGCAGGCGCTGCGCGGCTTTATCGGCCGGGGTGGTGTCATAAACCGTGACTTCGCCCAGCGCATGCAGTGGATCCCAGCTGAGATCGCCGGGGTTCAGCAGACCGCCATCCAGCACAACTATTTTCATTTTTTCCCCATTCGGTCATGAAAGTGTCGCAATAAAAAAGCCGGACCCTATCGTCCGGCATTCGCACACAAGAAGCAAATTACAATCAATCACTTAATAGCGTTATCACGCCTGCAAGGGCATATTTTACCGCTTGCTCAATCACCTCTGTGGTGTCGCCCTCAAAGAGGCATTTGACGGTGACTGGTTCGCTATCCGGCAGGCCCCAGCCAAACCACACGGTGCCTGCGGGGGTGCCATCTTCGCCGCCATCGGGGCCCGTATAGCCTGTAACGGCAATGCTGACCGGCTCGTGGCTGGCGTCGCAGGCACCTTGCGCCATTTCAAAAGCCGTCTGCTGGCTTACCGCCGTCCAGCGCGCCAGCGTCTCTTTTTTCACCTGCAACAGCGTCTGTTTCGCTTCATCGGTAAAGGTAATAAACCCGCTGCCGTAAAACTCCGGCGTGCTTTCGCAGGCGCAGAGGGCGGTGGCGATCTGCCCGCCGGTGCAGGACTCGGCGGTGGTGACGCGCAATTTTTTATCGCATAACAGCGTGCCGAGGCGGTCGGCCAGATCGCTAATCTCAAGCTTTAACAGCGGCGCGACGCGCTCGCTTTGTAACGCGGTGGTGGTTTCGCTCTTCATATCTCTCCCTTCCATCCGAAAGAAAATTCTGCCTGGCAAAAGTATAGCAGCGCACTTTTAAGGCGAATTTTTCGGAATGATCGAGATATGACCATTGCGCTCGAGAATGGCGAACTTAATCTCTGCGAGGTCAACAATGCCCTGGTTATTGCGCGCCGAGAGCATAATATCGGCGCGGGAGATATCCGCTTCGCGCATCTTCTCTGGCAGCATTTCACCGTTCTCGACCAGCACCACCGGCGTGCCATCGATAAAGTTTTCTGCCCCTTTCACGTACTTCTTCAGCTTGCCAAACAGAATATCCACCACCACCAGCGTGATGATGGTCAGCGCCGCGCCGGTGACGGAGAAGTCGTTGCCGAGCAGCGCCTGCTGCGTCGCTTCACTGATGATCAGCAGCAAAATGAGATCGAAAGAGGTCATCTGCAACAAGGCTCGCCGACCGGCGATTTTGAATACCACCATTAACACCAGATAGATCGCTACCGCGCGTAACACCATATCCATCGCCGTCTCCTCAGGGCCAGATAAACTGTTTCACCGCCAGCTGGGTGGTGTCATTTAACGAAAGTCGCAATTCGCTGCTGCCAGGGGTTTGCGGCGTCAGCCCGAGCCAGACGGTGAAGGGTTGATCGGGATGAGGACGGGCATACTCCAGCACCAGTTCGCCGTTCTGGCTGGTCATCTTTTCCGGCTGCGGTTGCAGGGTGCGGATCTCAAAATCCTGCATAAAGTTGCCGCCGAGGATAAAAACGGTGCGGCGTTCGTTCGAGGCGTGGGCGGTGAGTTGCATATCGATATCGCTTTGCAGGCGGGCGTAGCGGTCATACTGCACCGTCAGTTTGCCATCAATGCTATGGGCGCTTCGCGCGCTGAGCCACCCCTGGGAAAAGAGGCCGAGCAGCCCGGCGATCACTACCGCAAACAATATTACGGAGCCAATGCGCTGCACCTTTGTTTCAACATGCAGCCAGAACGGGCTGTCAGCCACCGGATAGCGGTGCGACTTCTTCTCCATCTCTCCTCCACGGCGTCGGTGGAAACCACGTAAAGAGAGTGTAGATGAGGCGGGGGGAAAGGGGGGTACAGGCCGAAGCCGCTGAAACGGCGTAGGCCGGATAAGCGTGAGCGCCATCCGGCAATGGGGGGGGGCACTCATGCCTGATGGGTGGAAGGGTTCCGTTCACCAGGGATTGGGGAGTTTCATTGACCTCTTATGCGGTGAACGGGACAAGGGAAGCGGCCGCGCTCCCCTTGTCAATCCCCGCGGCCCCGCGAGGAAATCGGTGCTGCGCACTGCGCTCACCTCCCGCGTGCCTGACTGCGGCCGGCTCGACTCGACTTACTCGTTCCATTCTGGAACGAGTCCCTGTCTCGGTTCGCCTCTGTCCGCCATCCATGGCGTCCAGACCTTGTCATTCACGCTTCGGTTCGCCGATTTCAGCGGGGATACAACCCTCGCTTTCATATTGCAGACAAAAGCAAAACCGGTATCGCTGGAACTGCGGTTTTGTAGGCCGGATAAGCGCCAGCGCCATCCGGCAATCTGCGAGGAACTTACCCCGCTTTCTGCTGCACCTGATGCACGCCGATATAACGCTCGTAGCGGTTCGCTTTAAGGCGCGTCAAATCCACCAGCACCAGGCCATCGACGCAGTTATTGAAATCGGGATCGCTGCCGAAGTCGATAAACTGCACGCCGCCGGGCTCGCCCAGCTCGGAATACTGTTTATAGAGCGGGGGAATACCGCAGCCGAGATTACCCAGCAGCGATTTCAGCCGGGTCAGATCTTCGGTGTAATCCTCGCCGGTAAACTGCGCCAGCACCTCGGGCAGGGTGGCGGGGCAGGGGCGGCGCGAGGATGCCAGCGGCCAGGCAGCGGGGAACCAGAGGCGATAGAAAGCAATCAGCAGATCGCGCGCCGCAGGCGGCAGGCCGCCGGAGATGGAGACCGGGCCAAAGAGATAGCGGTACTGCGGGTAGCGCGCCAGATAAGCGCCAATCCCCGACCAGAGATAATCGAGCCCGCGACGTCCCCAGTAGCGCGGCTGAATAAAGCTGCGCCCCAGCTCAAGACCTTCGCGCAGCACCTCCGCCATACGCGCATCGTAGTGAAAAAGGCTATGGCTATAGAGCCCCTCCGGCCCCTGCTCGGCGATAAGCTGCGCCGTCGGCATAAAGCGGTAGGCGCCGACAATCTCCAGATCGGCATCATCCCAGAGGATCAGGTGCAGGTAGTGATCATCGTAGCGATCCGTATCACGCCTTTTTCCGCTCCCTTCACCCACCGCGCGAAAAGCGATCTCGCGCAGCCGCCCCAGTTCGCGCAGCAGCGGTGCATCCTCCTGGCCGTTGCGCTGCCAGAGATAGATCGTTTTGCCGTCCGGCGTGCGGCCAAGGCACTCGGCGCGGCTCAGTTCGCGGCGCAGGGTGGCTCTGTCTTCCGGCCGGGCGATGGCGCATTCGGTTTTGAACGTGCCGGGCACTCCCTTGCCAAGACGCAGAAGATGCTGGCGACACTTCTCGGCCAGCTCGCGCGGCGCGAGGGCGGTAGTGTGCCAGTTCTCCCAGGGAATGCGCTGACCGAGGGTGATCGGCAGGCTACTGTTGCGGCGGCGAAACATCTGCTGCATCAACAGCAGCAGCGGCAGGGTGTCTGAGAGCAGGGCGCTGGCGTAAAACAGCGCGCTGTTGCGGGCATCGATCCACACTGGCAGCAGCGGGGCGCGGAACTTGTTCGCCAGCTTGATAAACCCGGCGTGCCAGCGTTTATCACGAATCCCTTTGCGGGTCAGGCGCGATACTTCACCCGCCGGGAAAAAGATCAGCACGCCGCCGGATTGCAGCTGGTTCTCCATCTGTTGCAGGGCGGCTTTGGTGGTGCGACCGCCGATATTGTCCACCGCGATAAAGAGCGAGCTTAAGGGTTCGAGGTGGCTCAGCAGGCGGTTAGTGACCACTTTAACATCGCGGCGCACGCGCGAGACGGCATACATCAGCGCCAGCCCATCCAGCGTACCGGTCGGGTGGTTGGCGATAATCACCAGCGGGCCATGTTCGGGAATTTGTTCGAGGCAGTGAGCGGGGATGGTACAGCGAATTTGCAGATGGTCGAGGACATGTTCCACCATATCCAGCCCTTTCAGGTGGCGGTGCTGGGCGGCGAATTGCTGGAACTCCTGTTCGTAAAGCAGGCGCCTGAGCAGGTTCTTTTGCCAGGGTGCCGGTCTGGCCTGCGGCCAGAGATCCTCAAGTACATTGTCGAGACTAAACATGGCGATTTCTCCTCCCGTCTTGCCGCTGACAGTAGCGGGAGAAGATGACGCTTACATTTCATTACAATGACGTTATGAGCATTTGTTGCAGGCCGACGTAGGCCGGATAAGCGCAGCGCCATCCGGCGTTTTACCTCCCTCACCCATGCCGGATGGCGGCTTGCAGCCTTATCCGGCCTACATGGTCTTTACCCCGTAGGCCGGATAAGCGTAGCGCCATCCGGCATTGCAGAAGGCAGAGCGGGAAAATTAAATCAGGCCGCGTTCGGCGAGATCGAGGGCGAAGTAGCTGAAGATCAGATCCGCACCTGCGCGTTTGATGGCGCCGAGGCTCTCCATCACCACTTTATCTTCATCGATCGCACCGGCCTGGGCGGCGAACTTGATCATCGCGTACTCACCGCTCACCTGGTATGCGCCCAGCGGCAGTTCGGTGCGCTCACGAATATCACGCAGAATATCGAGGTACGCCCCGGCCGGTTTTACCATCAGGCAGTCGGCGCCCTGCGCTTCGTCGATCAGCGATTCGCGGATCGCTTCGCGGCGATTCAGCGGGTTCATCTGATAGGTTTTGCGATCGCCTTTCAGCGCGGTACCGGCCGCTTCACGGAACGGGCCGTAGAAGGAGGAGGCGAACTTGGTGGAGTAGGACATGATGGCGGTATCTTTAAAGCCCGCCGCGTCCAGCGCCTGGCGAATCGCCTGCACCTGGCCATCCATCGCTGCCGATGGCGCGATAAAATCCGCCCCGGCTGCCGCAGCAACCACCGCCTGCTTACCGAGGTTCAGCAGGGTTGCGTCGTTATCGACGCCGTGTTCGCACAGCACGCCGCAGTGGCCGTGCGAGGTGTATTCACAAAAACAGGTATCGGACATCACGATCATCTCCGGTACCGTCTCTTTACAGATGCGCGACATGCGCGCCACCAGGCCATTCTCCTGCCAGGCATCGCTGCCGGTGTCGTCGGTATGGTGTGAAATACCAAAGGTCATCACCGAGCGGATACCCGCTTTAGCGATACGTTCAATTTCACGGGCGAGATACTTTTCCGGAATGCGCATCACGCCGGGCATGGCGGAGATCGCCTGGTAATCATTCAGCTCTTCTTCAACAAAGATCGGCAGCACCAGGTCGTTTTTGCTCAGTGTTGTCTCTTCAAACAGGGCGCGCAGCGCAGGGGTTTTACGCAGACGGCGAGGACGGGTGATTAAATCGGTCATGATATGCCTAAGATTTATGGAACAGATGGCGGCATTGTAGCCGAAAATATAACCCCCCGTTTTACCAAAATCGCCGTTAAGCCACAGGCAGGCGGCAATGCACCTGCCTGTTACTTCATCAGGAGGCGGGGATCGCCACCGGCTTATTGTTGCTCAGTTCGCTCACCAGATCGTTCACGCCGTCGCTCATATTGGTGAATTTGGTCAACGGTGAACGGGTGATCACCACGAACACGCCAACGTTATGCTGCGGCACCATCGCCATATAGGTGATAAACCCGCCACCGCCGCCGGTCTTCTGAATAATTCCCGGATGGCCCTCTTTCGGGGCCATATAGACCCAGCCGAGACCGAGGGCATCGGCTTTACCCGGCACATCCATTCCCACCACTTTCGTCAGGCGTTCGCGCGGGTAGATCAGCGTCTGCATCCGGTCGGCCTGCGTATCGCGGTGGTAAAAGTCGGAGGAGAGGAACTGCTGCATCCAGCGCATCATATCGCCGGGCGTGGAGTAGACGCCGCCGCTGCCAATCGCCGCCAGCGTGTTGTTGCACGGGCTGGCCCCTTTTTCCGCCACCATCAGCCGCTTGCACTGATCCGGTGACGGGGTAAAGGTGGTGTCTTTCATGCCCAGCGGGCGGGTGATCTGCTCTTCAAACAGCTGCGGATAGGGTTTTCCCGCCGCGCGCGCCAGCGCATCTGCCAGCAGATCAAAGGCCAGGTTGGAATAGGCCGCCTGGGTGCCCGGCGCGGTTTTCAGTTTGGCGGTGGCGAGCCAGTTCCAGCGCTGCTCGCGCGTCGGCCAGACAAACACCGGGCGCACCGCTGCGCCGCCGGGCTGTTCGCGCGGCAGGGCGCTGGTGTGCGTCGCCAGGTTAACCAGCGTGATCGGCGCGCCCTGGTAAGTCGGTACGCGCGCGCCGGGCGGGGCATATTTACTTAACGGATCGTCAAGGCGCACGCGGCCCTGATCGAGCAGCTTCACCAGCATCTCACTGGTCATCAGCTTAGAGAGCGAGGCGATGCGCACCACCGAGTCGAGCTGCGGGCGCACATTGTTGCCGGGACGGGTTTCGCCGAAACTGCGAAAGACGCGCTGGTTGCCGTCAATCACCACCATTGCCATGCCGGTCGCGCCGCTGCCATAGAAGATATGGTTGGCATAACGATCGACGATTTCAGAAGCAAATACCGGGTCGGGGGAGTGTTGCGCCGCCCGGACGCTGGTCAGGCCCAGCGCACACAACATCGCGGAGATAAGCAGACAACGTTTCAACGAAAGGATCCATTAATCACGGGGAAAGATAGAGCGTATTTATACTACTTGCGTGCCGTTGCAAAGGGGCGAAAAGCGGAATGTTTCGCCCTAATCCGTAACGCCAGGTAAATAAGAGCATTTTTTTCTGCCGACCGCCGCCGCCTTGCACGCTCATCTTGCCCGACAACCCGGTTCAGGTGAAAAGTGTCGATACAATTGTTTATGACTGGCAAAGCCACTAAACGGTTAACCTGAGGTCTGATTAAACGAGCCAGCGCCGCACCCGCGGCGCTTTTTTGTCGCTGGCCGCGAGCATGACACAGCACACGTCGTAAAGAATAAGAAAGACCCAGGAGAGCACTATGTTTCGTTCCTTTTTCCCCCGGCCGACGCCCTTTTTTGCCTCGGCGTTTATCTGGACGCTTCTCGCCATTGTTTTCTGGCTGGCAGGCGGCGAGCGCTGGTTGTTACACCTGACCGGCATATCAAGCGAGGTGCCAATCAGCGCCGCGCGCTTCTGGTGCCCCAACTTTCTGCTCTTCTACGCCTACTACGCGCTCTGCGTCGGCCTCTTCGCCGGCTTCTGGTTTATCTATTCGCCCCATCGCTGGCAGCGGTGGTCGGTTCTCGGCACCGCGCTGATTATCTTCGTCACCTGGTTTCAGGTGGAGGTGAGCGTCGCCATCAACGCCTGGTATCAGCCCTTTTATGACCTGATCCAAAAGGCGCTTACCGCACCCAATACCGTGCCGCTGGAGAAGTTTTACAGCGGCAGCGGCGTCTTTTTGGGCATCGCGCTGATTGGTGTGACGGTAGCGGTGCTGAATAACTTCTTCGTCAGCCACTATGTCTTCCGCTGGCGCGCGGCGATGAACGAATACTATATGGCGCACTGGCAGCAGCTGCGCCATATCGAGGGTGCCGCGCAGCGTGTGCAGGAGGACACCATGCGCTTTGCCAGCACGCTGGAGGATATGGGCACCAGCTTTATCAACGCCATTATGACTCTCTTTGCCTTTCTGCCGGTGCTGATTGTTCTCTCGCCCCACGTGCCGGAGCTGCCGCTTATTGGGCATGTTCCTTACGGGCTGGTGTTTGCCGCCATCGGCTGGGCGCTGTTTGGCACGCTGGTGCTCGGCGTGGTGGGCATCAAGCTGCCCGGCCTGCAATTTAAAAATCAGCGCGTCGAAGCGGCGTACCGTAAAGAGCTGGTCTATGGTGAAGATGATGCTGGACGTGCGCGGCCGCATACGGTGGTGGAGTTGTTTAGCGCCGTGCGTCGTAACTACTTTCGGCTCTATTTCCACTACACCTATTTCAACGTCGTGCGCATTCTCTATCTCCAGGTTGACGCGGTGTTTGGCCTGGTTATGCTCTTCCCGACGCTGGCAGCCGGGGCGATTACCTTCGGGTTGATGCAGCAGATCACCAACGTCTTTGAACAGGTGCGCAGCTCGTTCCAGTATTTGATCACCTCGTGGACGACGCTGGTGGAGCTGATGTCCATCTATAAACGTTTGCGCAGTTTTGAGCGTGAGGTCGATAATCAGGAGTTCGTTCCTGTCGCCTCTCACGGCCATTAACAAAGGAAGGTTATGTCTTACGTACCTCGTTTTAGCTGGTTGCTGGCGGCGCTGATTGTCGCCGGGTGTAGTTCGCAGGGCTCGCTCTCTGATAAAGAGGCATCGAAGGAGCCTAAAAAGGCGAAGGCGCTGGATGTCGCAAGCGTGGTGCGTAACACCATTCCCGCCAGCGTTAAAGATCGCGACGGCTGGGCTGAAGATCTGGCGACCACCTTTAAAAGCCAGAAGCTGCCGCCGACGCTGGAGAATATCTGCTCTGTATTAGCGGTGGCGCAGCAGGAGTCCAACTACCAGTCGGATCCGGTGGTGCCGGGGCTGAATAAGATCGCCTGGAAAGAGATCGACAAGCGCGCCGGGCAGCTGCACATCCCAGCGTTGCTGGTGCACACGGCGCTGAAAATCCCGTCGCCCAATGGCAAAAGCTACAGCGAGCGGCTTGATAAGGTGCGCACCGAGCGCGAGCTGAGCGCGATCTTCGATGACATGATCAATATGGTGCCGATGGGGCAGACGCTGTTTGGCTCTTATAACCCGGTGCACACCGGCGGGCCGATGCAGGTGAGCGTCTCCTTTGCCGAGCAGCACACTGACGGCTACCCGTGGGAGATGTCCGGCACCGTGCGCCAGGAGGTCTTCAGCCGCCGCGGCGGGTTGTGGTTCGGCACCTATCATCTGCTTAACTACCCGGCCAGCTACAGCGCGCCGATCTACCGCTTCGCCGATTACAACGCCGGGTTCTACGCCAGCCGTAACGCGGCGTTCCAGAACGCAGTGAGCAAAGTGACGGGCATTAAGCTGGCGCTGGATGGCGATCTGATACTTTATGGCAGCCGCGAAGCGGGCACCACCGAGCGTGCAGTGCAGACGCTGGGCGCGCAGCTTGCGATGAGCGATCGGGATATTCGCCGCCAGCTTGAGCGTGGCGACAGCCAGGAGTTTGAAGAGACGAAGCTCTATCGGGAGATTTATCGCCTGGCGGACAAGCGCAGCGGAAAAACGCTGCCGCGGGAGATGCTGCCGGGGATTCAGTTAGAGAGCCCGAAAATCACGCGTAACTTAACCACGGCGTGGTTTGCGAAACGCGTTGACGATCGTCGGGCCGCTTGCATGGCGCGCAATTAGCGCAGATTGTGGCTACGCCAGCGCAGGACGAGGAAGATCACGCCCAGAAACGCGCTGCCGGCGATAAACGGCACAAGACCGAAAATCGTGCCTACGCCCATACCCATCTCAACGTGGGGACGGGAGACGTCCTGCGTCTGCATCAGGTGTTCAAACACGCCAGGCGCGTGCACCAGCAGGTTAAGCAACTGCGCGCCTGCCCAGAAGCAGAGCAGTACGAAGACGGCGTAAGCAATATTACCCGGTCTGGAGGTGTCTCGTTTTTTCGCGCCCTTATTAAAGGGTTTGGATAGGGTAAAATCAGCCATAAGACCTCCGGTACTCGTTACTTTTAAACGCTCAGGGAAGATAGGCTCAGAGCCGTAACTCCTGGTTAGTTTGGCACCAGTCCCGCTTTGTCAACATCAGAATGGTGATAATTTCGGAGCGGGAAGGATCCCAGGGAAGCGTTTTTTGTGAGTCATCACATTTTTGTAACGTATTAATTATTTCAGTAACATTTCGGAATTACCGCACAGCACACACTCTCAACCCGCGCGCTGTGCGATGATGCGCCCTTTACCTGCTGGAGTTGTCATGAAGCTGCCTGAGAAAATTCGCCGTGACTGGCACTACTACGCGTTCGCGATCGGCCTGATCTTTATTCTCAATGGCGTGGTCGGGCTGCTGGGATTTGAAGCAAAAGGGTGGCAAACCTATGCCGTCGGGCTGGTGACCTGGCTTGTGGGGTTCTGGCTGTCGGGGCTGATTATTCGCCGCCCCGCGCAAAATGAGGCGACGGAAAGTACCGAGTAACGCTTAATCGTTCATGGAGATCTTCAGCGCGATGCTTTGCTGGTGGCGCTCCAGCGCCAGCTCAATCAGGCGGGTGATAAGCGTGCTATAGCTGATGCCGCTCGCCTGCCACAGTTTCGGATACATGCTGATATTGGTGAAGCCGGGCAGGGTGTTGATCTCATTGATCACCACCTGGTTCTCCGGCGTCAGGAACACATCCACCCGCGCCATCCCTTCGCAGCCCAGCGTCTTATACGCCTCAATGGCGATCGCGCGGATCTTCTCGCTGGTCTCGGGATCGATGGCGGCCGGCACCACAACCTGCGCACCCTGATCGTCAATGTATTTGGTGTCGTAAGCGTAGAACTCGCTGTTCAGCACAATTTCACCGCAGGTGCTGGCCTGCGGCTCATCATTGCCCAGCACCGCGCACTCGATCTCGCGCCCGACGATCCCTTTCTCCACCACCACTTTTTTGTCGAAAGCAAAGGCCAGACGCAGCGCGTCAGCATACTGCGCTTCGTTGGTTACTTTGCTGACGCCGACGGATGAACCCTGGTTGGCGGGTTTAACAAACAGCGGCAGGCCGAGCTGCGCGGTCACGTCGCTAAAGCTGAAGCTGTCGCGGTTGGCGCGTGTCAGGGTGATAAACGGCGCGATGGACAGACCGGCATCGCGCAGCAGGCGCTTGGTGACGTCTTTATCCATGCAGGCTGCGGAAGCAAGCACATCGGAGCCGACAAACGGCAGGTTGGCAAGGCGCAGCATCCCTTGCAGGGAGCCATCTTCACCGAGCGTGCCGTGAACGATCGGGAAAATGACATCAACATTCGGCAGCGGCGAGCGGTTATCCGCCGCAATCAGTTGTTGTTCGGCGACGCCCGGCACCAGCGCCACGCTGTTGTCCGACGGATTGAGCGCGATACGCGCCGGATCGCTGGCGTTTTGCAGATAGTTCTGCGCATCGCTAATATGCCACTGCCCTGATTTATCAATACCCAGCAGCACCACTTCAAAGCGCGATGTATCCATCGCATCGACAATGTTCTTCGCCGACTGTAACGACACTTCATGCTCCGCCGATTTGCCGCCGAAGACGACCCCTACCCGCAGTTTTGCCATTTCAACAATCACTCACACTGATGAGAAAACCCATACGATATCACGTCAAAACGCACGATTCGCGGCCTTCTGCCATAATGTCTGGAGAAAAAAAGAGGAGGAGAGGTGAGCGGGAAGAGCCTGATCGTAATCGCTATTCTTATCGGCGGCGTCTATGCGGGCTACCGCGCGCTGCCAGCGTGGTACAACCCTTTTGCCCCGCTTCAGCTGAGCGATCCGCCGGGGCGCATCACCCAGTTCAAACTGCGGCGTTTAACGCCTGAAGATTGCGCCGCGCTGCTGAAGCAGGCGAATCAGCAGCGGCTTATCTCCTCCGTCGCGGTGGCGGACAGCGGCGGCGACTGCCCGTTAACCAACGTAGTGCGGGTAAAAGATTTCGGTGCCGTGAAGCTGAGCAGCAGCTTTCTGGCGAGCTGCCCGCTGGCGCTCAGCTCGGCGCTGTTTGTCGAGCAGCAGGCGCGGCCATTAAGCCAAACGATGATGGGCAGCGCCTTAACGCGCATCGATCACGTCGGCAGCTACGCCTGCCGCAATATCTACAACCGTGCGGATGCGCGGCGCAGTGAACATGCCAGCGCGGAAGCACTCGATATCAGCGCTTTCCGGCTGGCGAATGGCGAGCAGGTTTCTGTCCTGCGCGGCTGGCGGCAGGCGCGTACGCAACCCTGGCTGCGTGCGATGCTGAGCGCCAGCTGCGGTTATTACGGTAACGGCCTCGGGCCGGAGTATAACGCTGCGCACGCGGATCATTTCCATCTCGGCATGCGCGGTTACGGCCTCTGTCGCTAAGCATATCGCGCTTAGCGTTTACGGTTTTTCTCCGCGTGCCTGCGCCATTCGGCGTGGGTTGAGAGATAAAACTCCAAAGTGCGGCTAAGCGCATATCTGGTAACTTATCGCTGGCGCATTCTTGCTACCCTATGCGCCGTTTTTCAAAACCTGAGTGATTACGCGTATTTATGGAATCCTGGAAGGTCAATCTTATCTCGGTCTGGTTCGGCTGCTTTTTTACCGGGCTTGCCATCAGCCAGATTTTGCCGTTTCTGCCGCTCTATGTCGCGCAACTGGGGGTGACCTCGCACGAGGCGCTGTCGATGTGGTCAGGGCTAACCTTCAGCATCACTTTCCTCATCTCGGCGATTGTCTCGCCGATGTGGGGCAGCCTGGCGGACCGCAAAGGGCGCAAGCTGATGCTGCTGCGCGCTTCGCTGGGGATGGCGATCGCCATTCTGCTGCAGGCTTTCGCCACTAACGTCTGGCAGTTGCTTCTGCTGCGCGGCGTAATGGGGCTCACCTCCGGTTATATTCCTAATGCCATGGCGCTGGTCGCCTCGCAGGTGCCGCGCGAGCGCAGCGGCTGGGCGCTCAGCACGCTCTCCACGGCACAGATCAGCGGCGTGATCGGCGGCCCGCTGATGGGCGGTTTTCTCGCTGACCACTTAGGCCTGCGCACGGTGTTTATTATCACTGCGATGCTGCTGATGGTGAGCTTCCTGGTGACGCTGTTCCTGATTAAAGAGGGGGGCAGGCCGAAGGTTAAGAAGGGCGAGCGGCTCAGCGGCAAGGCGGTCTTCTCAACGCTGCCCTATCCGGCGCTGGTGATCAGCCTCTTTGTCACCACCATGGTGATCCAGCTCTGTAACGGCTCGATTGGTCCGATCCTCGCACTGTTTGTCCAGTCACTGTCGCCCGATACTGCCAATATCGCCTTTCTTAGCGGGCTTATCGCCGCGGTTCCCGGCGTTTCTGCGCTGCTGTCGGCACCCAGGCTTGGCAAACTGGGCGATCGCATCGGCACCTCACGCATTCTGTTAGCAACGCTCGCCTGCGCGATTGTGCTCTTCTTCGCCATGTCGTTTGTCACCTCGCCATTGCAGCTTGGCATTCTGCGCTTTCTGCTCGGCTTTGCCGATGGCGCGATGCTGCCCGCCGTGCAGACGCTGCTGCTGAAGTACTCCAGCGAGCAGGTCACCGGGCGCATCTTTGGTTATAACCAATCCTTTATGTACCTTGGTAACGTTGCTGGCCCGCTGATGGGGGCCTCGGTCTCGGCGATGGCTGGCTTTCGCTGGGTCTTCGCCGCCACGGCGGTGGTGGTGCTGATTAACCTGATACAGCTGGCACGCGCATTTCGCCGCGTGCGGCAACCACGCTAAACGCAGGCCGGAAATAGATCTCCGGCCTGCGCATCCTGGTTCTCTATATACTTCGTAACCCGCGACGCCGTTATTTCCCCAATGACCTTACTAACAGTGTGAATTAATGCGCAAAAATAATAGATGCATCTCCTTTGCAACTACTAAATCGAGTGCTAACTTCATGCAACATCTCAAAAGGAAATAGCGCCATGAAAAATCTCATTGCTGAGTTATTGGTCAAGCTTGCGGAAAAGGAGGAGGAGTCGAAGGAGCTGGTCGCCCAGGTTGAAGCGCTGGAAATTGTCGTCACCGCGCTGCTGCGCCAGATGGCGGCCTCGGAGCAACAGTCGCTGATCCTGAGCGTTGAAGGCGCGCTGGCAGAGGCTCTGCCGGGCGATGAGGCCTTATCCAGAGACTCTGAATTGCTGCAACAATACGTAAAAAAGCTTTTAAGGCACCCACGCAGTTGACCCCGCGTTAGCATGTAACATCTGTCATCTCACTGTCATCTGGGCTGCCTATAGTCGCTCTGTTTTATTTTCTTTAAGTATTTGTACATGGAGAATATTAAGTGAAACAGAGCGCGTTATATCTTGCACTATTATCCCTGCTTTCCTCGCCTGCTATTTATGCAGAATCATCTGTAGCGCCGGTTCTTGAAAGCCGCGCAGCTCACGGCGATATTTCCGCGCCTGGCGGCGCACGCCGTTTGACGGGCGACCAGACTGCTGCCCTGCGTGATTCCCTGAATGATAAGCCAGCCAAAAATATTATTCTGCTGATTGGCGACGGCATGGGCGATTCCGAAATTACCGCCGCGCGAAATTATGCCGAAGGGGCGGGCGGTTTTTTTAAGGGTATCGATGCGCTGCCGCTGACCGGGCAATACACCCACTACTCGCTGGACAAAAAAAGCGGTAAGCCCGATTACGTCACCGACTCCGCCGCCTCGGCGACGGCGTGGAGCACCGGCGTAAAAACCTATAACGGTGCGCTCGGCGTCGATATCCACGACAAAGATCATATGACCATCCTTGAGATGGCAAAAGCCGCCGGTCTGGCGACGGGCGACGTCTCCACCGCGGAATTGCAGGACGCGACGCCTGCTGCGCTGATCTCCCATGTTATCTCTCGCCGCTGTTACGGCCCGACCGTGACCAGCGAGAAGTGTGCGCTTAACGCGCTGGAGAAGGGCGGCAAAGGCTCGATTACCGAACAGTTGCTGAACGCGCGCCCGGACGTGACGCTAGGCGGCGGGGCAAAAACCTTCAGTGAAACCGCCACCGCCGGTGAGTGGCAGGGCAAAACTCTGCGCGAGCAGGCGCAGGCGCGCGGTTACCAGCTGGTGAACGATGCCGCCTCGCTTGCGGCAATCAGTACAGCCAATCAGGATAAACCGCTGCTCGGTCTCTTTGCGGACGGTAATATGCCGGTGCGCTGGGAAGGGCCAAAAGCCTCTCTGCATGGCAACCTGGATAAGCCTGCCGTGACATGTACGCCGAACCCGAAACGCACCGACAGCGTGCCGACGCTGGCGGCGATGACGGAAAAAGCGATTGAACTGCTGAGCAAAAATGAGAAGGGCTTCTTCCTGCAGGTGGAAGGAGCATCGATTGATAAGCAGGATCACGCGGCCAACCCGTGCGGCCAGATTGGCGAAACCGTCGATCTCGACGAAGCGGTACAGAAAGCGCTGGAGTTTGCGCGTAAAGATGGCAATACACTGGTGATCGTGACCGCAGACCACGCCCATGCCAGCCAGATCATCCCGGCAGATACCAAAGCACCGGGACTGAGCCAGGCGCTGACCACCAAAGATGGCGCAGTAATGGCGATGACCTACGGCAACTCGGAAGAGGAGTCGATGGAGCATACCGGCACGCAGGTGCGGATTGCGGCGTACGGCCCGCATGCGGCGAACGTGGTGGGGCTGACGGATCAGACCGATCTCTTCTACACCATGAAAGCGGCGCTGAGCCTCAAGTAAGGGCTGCCCGGCGGTAAATGTTTGCTGCCGGGTGGTTTTTTCGCCAATTAGGACCATCCTTAAAGGGTTCATTGACAGAAGGATGGCGCTATGAAAATCACACTCCTCGTTACTCTTATCTTCGGTGTGCTGTTTATGACGGCGTTAAGCGCCGCCGAGAAAACACTGACCCCGCAACAACAACGTATGACGCTCTGCAACCAGCAGGCTAAGGCGCAGAACCTTGGCGGCGATGCACGCAAGAGCTACATGAGCGACTGCCTGAAGAACACCAAAACCGAGCCGGGGCAAAAGAGCCTGACACCGCAGCAACAGCGGATGCGCGAATGCAACGCCCAGGCGACGCAGCAATCCCTGAAAGGCGATGACCGCAGTAAATTTATGAGCGCCTGCCTGAAAAAAGCGGCGTAATCCTTCCCGCGCGGGCGTACATCGCGCCCGCATACTCACCGCGTTTCTGCCGCTGTGTTGCTCCCCGCTTAATCTCTGCCAGGCTTAATTTGTGAGCTGTGTTGTCTTTTTTTCCTTTGCGAGTGTACGTCGCCAGACGTTACGCCCGTTTTGCCACACCAATACGGGAGCAAGAGTAATGAATTATCAATATGTTACCGACCTGAACGATCTGCCGGAAAACCAGCCGGTGAAATTCGATGTCGATGGCACCTCGCTTATCCTCATCCGCACTTTAACCCAGGTGCGCGCGTTCCAGAGCCGCTGCCCCCATGCCGGTGCGCCGCTTGAGCAGGGCGCGGTGTGCGACGGGCGGCTGGTCTGCCCGTGGCATAAAGCTAACTTTGATATCACCAACGGCGAGTGGTGCGAGCCGCTGGCGCTGCAAAATCTGAAGCAGTATCCGGTGCATATTGAGCAGAACCGCGTACTGGTTAACCCGCGCCCGCTCTCGCCGACTACCCACAACACTATTCGTGGCGATGGCCCGCAAACGGTGGTGATCCTCGGGACCGGCGCGGCCGGTAGCTCGGCGGCGGTGACGCTGCGCGACGCCGGGTTTAACGGCCACTTGATGCTGATTGATAAAGAGAGCGAAGCGCCCTATGACCGCACGGCGCTGAGCAAATTTGTGCCGTCAGGCAAGATGAAGATCAGCGAAGTGCCGCAACTGCTGGATAAGGCGTTTTATGCCCAGCCGGGGGTGGAAAACATTGATCAAGAGGTGACAAAGCTTGATGCCGAAGCGCGTCAGCTAACGCTCGCCGACGGGCGCGAAATTACCTTCGACAAACTGCTGCTGGCGACCGGTGGACGCCCGGTCTGGCCGGAGATTAGCGGCAACCAGCTGGCGGGCGTGCATGTGCTGCGTGATATCCACCAGGCGCAGACGCTACTGAGTGAAGTGGAAGATGAGCAGCAACTGGTGATTGTTGGTAACAGCTTTATCGCCATGGAGCTGGCGGCGGCGCTGCGTAACCAGGATGTCGATGTCACCGTCCTGTCGCGCCACGCGCTGCCGTTTGTACCGCAGTTCGGCGAAGAGATTGGCCGCCACTTTATGCAGTTGCATAAGCAGAATGGCGTCAAGTTTGTGACCGGCGAGCCAGCGGAGTTGCAGGGCGATAAGCACGTGCAGCGCGTGGCGCTGAAAGATGGCCGCACTATCCCGGCGCATGTGGTGGTGTTTGCCACCGGCGTGGAGCCGTCGACCGATCTGGTGGGCGATCTGCCCCACGAGGAGGATGGCAGCCTGACGGTGGATGAGTATCTGCGCGCCGCGCCCGATATCTGGGCGGTGGGCGATATCGCCACCTATCCGGCACCGGAAGGGCCTCGACGCATTGAGCACTGGCGCGTTGCGCAGCAGCAGGGGCGCATTGCGGCGCTCAATATGCTCGGGGAATCACAGCCTTTCGATCGGGTGCCCTTTTTCTGGACTACCCACTTCGGCACGCGCTTTGAATACCTCGGCTATGCCCGCGAATGGGACAGCATGAAGATGCTGGGCTCGTTTGAGAATAAACGTTTTGCCGTGCTCTACGGCCAGGAGGGGATGCTGAAAGCGGTGCTGAGCTGCGGCGAGAACACCGCCACGGCGGAGCTGGTGCTGAAAATGCAGGAGCCGCTGACCATGCGTGCGGCCAGCGAACTCCTCTCGTAACGTTTGCGCCACGGTTTAATCGCCGTGGCGCTGCCTTTTACGCGCTCAGTTTTTCCGACTTCGCCATACAGGCGGCCATCGCGTCCATCACCGCGGCGCGAAAGCCCTTATCTTCCAGCACTTTCACCGCTTCGATGGTGGTGCCGCCCGGCGAGCAGACCATATCTTTCAGCTCGGCAGGGTGTTTACCCGTTTCCAGCACCATCTTCGCCGAGCCCATCACCGCCTGTGCGGCAAATTTATAGGCCTGCGCGCGCGGCATACCGCCCAGCACGGCAGCATCGGCCATCGCTTCGATAAACATAAACACATACGCCGGAGCCGAGCCGCTGACGCCGACGACCGGGTGGATCATCCCTTCGGCAATCACTTCCGCTTCGCCAAAGCAGCGGAAAATAGTCAGCACATCGGCGGTATCTTCGGAGGTAACCAGTGCGTTCGGCGTGATGGAGGTCATCCCGGCGTTAACCAGCGCGGGGGTGTTCGGCATCACGCGGATAATTTTGCGGTCGTGGCCCAGCGCGCGCGCCAGTTGATCGAGCGTCACGCCCGCCGCGATGGAGACCACCAGCGTCTCTTTGTTCAGGCTGGAGGCGATATCGCTAAGCACTTTCACCATGATGTTCGGCTTCACGGCGCCAAAGACAATATCGGCGATCTGCGCTACTTCCTGCGCGCTCTGCGCGGCGTTAATGCCATACTCCTGTTGCAGGGCGGCGACCTTATCGGGCGTTGGCGTGTAAACCCAAATCTGCCCCGGTTTCACCTCGCCGCTGGCGATCAGCCCGCCGAGAATCGCCTTACCCATGTTACCGCAGCCGATAAAACCGATTTTCTTTTCCATCACGTCCCTCTCTGCTTGTTATTGCATGTGATTCATAGCTTAACGCGCTTTTCCGGCAAGGGCGAAAGGATCTCTGCTTTCCCCCGCGGGCAATTAAAGGGACAATGCGCCGAAACAAAAAGGAGTCACCATGGCGATATGGGTTGATGCGGACGCCTGTCCGAATGTGATTAAAGAGATTTTATTTCGCGCCGCGGAGCGGACGCAGACGCCGTTAACGCTGGTCGCTAACCAGAATCTGCGCGTGCCGCCCTCTAAGGTGATCCGCGCGCTCAGGGTGCCGGCAGGCTTTGACGTTGCCGATAACGAAATTGTGCGCCTCTGCGCGCCGGATGATCTGGTGATCACCGCCGATATCCCGCTGGCGGCGGAAGTCATCGCAAAAGGGGCGGCAGCGCTCAACCCGCGCGGCGAGCGCTACACGGAAGCAACCATCCGCGAGCGGCTGACCATGCGCGACTTTATGGATACGTTGCGCGCCAGCGGCATCCAGACCGGCGGCCCGGACTCCCTCTCGCAGCGCGATCGCCAGCAGTTCGCCGCGCAGCTCGATAAGTGGCTGCTTGAGCGCCAGCGCCGCCAGACACCGTAACCGGGCTTGTCAGTTTTTATCACTTCCAGTAAGGTTGCCGCTACAGGTGATGCCACAGAAACTTTACAGGCACAACGGCTGCGCCAGAACGTTCTGTTACGCAAAATTGAGAGTGTGTAACGTTAATCTTACGCAGCGCGAGCCATTGGTTTAGTGCTATCATCGCCATCTTATTGTTGTCCCCCAACCGGGGGCCTGGAGGAACAACCTGCTCATGACGCTACCCATCTTTCTCATCGGCGCACGCGGCTGCGGTAAAACCACTGTTGGCCGGGCGCTGGCGCTGTCACAGGGCTTCCAGTTTATCGATACCGATAGCTGGTTGCAGGAAGAGGCGCAACAGACCGTTGCGCAAATCGTAGAGCAGGAGGGGTGGGCCGGTTTTCGCGCCCGCGAAACGGCAGCACTTGAAGCCGTGACCGAACCCGCTCTGGTCGTCGCCACCGGCGGCGGCATTATTCTCAGCGACTATAACCGCCGTTTTATGCGCGAGCACGGGCGCGTGGTTTACCTTTGTGCGCCGGTCGATGTGCTGGCAGGGCGGCTGGAAGCCTTTCCGCAAGAGGGGCTGCGTCCGACCCTGACCGGAAAGCCGATCAGCGAAGAGGTGAGCGAAGTGCTCGCCACCCGCGATGCGCTCTATCGCGATGCGGCGCACTTTGTGGTCGATGCCGCGCAGCCGCCGCTGGCGGTGGTGGCAGAAATTGAGGCGGCTTTACGCCTGGCGCGCGCCAGTTAGCGAAACGTTTGACTATACTTATCTCTCTAACCGCAAAAGGAGAATAAGCTATGCCGACTAAACCGCCCTACCCGCGTGAAGCCCGTGTTGTAGCTGTTGAGAAGGGACCCAGCGACGCAACTGTCACCTGGTATGAACTGCGCGCGGATCATCCGAAACCGGACTCATTGATCAGCGAACACCCTTCGGAGCAGGAAGCGCTGGATGCGAAAAAGCGTTACGAGGATCCCGATAAAAGCTAATCCGGCGATCCCGCCAGCATGATTTCCTGAACCTTTCAGAAAGTCGCTTGCATCACATTTTTTGACTGGCTTAATGCCAGTCACTGTTTATATTCATTGTTACTGGAATTTATTAGAACACAGGAGTGGCACATTCTCTTTACACGACGGCGGTGCTCCATCCTCCGTCGGTTGTTGTGCAGAGAATCATAACTAAAAGCAGTTTTGAAAGGCGGAAAGCGAAGATGAGTGCGACGTTGGCGATCCTCACCATAGGTGTGGTGCCGGTAAAAGAGATCCTGCCGCTTCTGGCAGAGCATGTTTCAGAAGATCAAATCACCCATGTCAGCCTGCTGGGGAAGATGGATCCGGCACAAGTACGTATCGATTATTGCGTTGATCCCGGCGAGACCGCCATCCCGACGCGTCTGAGCGATGACAGCCTCGGCATGGTTTCGCGCCAGAAGGTGGAGCGCGATCTGCAAAGCGTGATCGAAGTGCTCGATAACCAGGGGACCTATGACGTTATCCTGCTGATGAGCACTGCCGATATCCGCGGCTTAAACGCGCGAAACGCCATCCTGATTGAACCGCAGCGCATTATTCCCCCGCTGGTTGCCTCGATTGTTGATGGTCACCAGGTCGGCGTGATTGTGCCGGTGCCTGAACTGATGGCACCGCAGAAGAAGAAGTGGCAGGTGCTGGAAAAAGAGCCGCTGTATGAGCTCTGCCATCCCTACCAGGCGAGCGAGACGGAGCTGATTGACGCCGGAAGAGCGCTGCTGGAACGCGGTGCTGATGTGCTGATGCTCGACTGTCTTGGTTTCCATCAGCTGCATCGCGATCTGCTGCAAAAAGCGCTGGATGTCCCGGTTTTACTCTCCAATGTGCTGGTGGCACGTCTGGCCTCAGAACTGCTGGTATAGCCGCAGAACGGCGCAATTTCGCGTGACATCACTTAAGCCCGGCCTCTATAGTGGTTTTCCAGTCATTTCTCTATAAGGGCCTGTTTATGCTTCAAAGTAATGAATACTTTTCCGGTAAAGTGAAGTCCATTGGGTTTACCAGCAGCAGCACTGGCCGCGCCAGCGTTGGCGTGATGATGGAAGGGGAGTACACCTTCTCCACCGCGCAGCCGGAAGAGATGACGGTGGTCAGCGGCGCGCTGAACGTGCTGTTGCCAGGCGAAACCGAATGGAAAAGGCACGCTGCCGGCGAAGTGTTCAATGTCCCGGGCCACAGCGAATTCCATCTGCAGGTCGCCGAGCCGAGTGCCTATCTCTGCCGCTATCTGTAACGCTTGCGCCATCCGGCGACAAAAAAGCCCGGTAGCGCTGCGCTGACCGGGCCTGTGAAAGTGAGTTGCTAAAAGCGTTAGCGCTGGGCTTCGCCGCCCAGACCTTCCACCAGATTTTGAATCAGTGCTGCCAGCTCGCCGG
Organism: Kosakonia sp. 1610; assembly: GCF_050435845.1. Classification (NCBI taxonomy): domain Bacteria; kingdom Pseudomonadati; phylum Pseudomonadota; class Gammaproteobacteria; order Enterobacterales; family Enterobacteriaceae; genus Kosakonia; species Kosakonia sp. 1610. Next base: position 52,778 of record NZ_JBNDKZ010000010.1, read on the forward strand.
TCATCAGAATAAAATCGGCATCGAAACGCTGGGCATAATCTTCCCGATCGATATCTTCATTCTGATCGCGCAGTTCATCGCTGAACTTCAGGCGTTTTACCGAGCCATCATCACAGATCATAAACTGGATGCGCTGCTGCCAGTCGAGGGCCAGCTTGGTCACCACTTTGCCCGCTTCAATGTGCACGGCGATTTCGTCACTCACCAGATCCTGCTTTTTCGCGCGGATCACGCCGCCATCTTCCAGCATCGCTTTCAGCTCGGCTTCGTCCAGCAACTGGAAACCCTGCGCCACGGTGCCGGAGCGGACCCATTCGGTGAGCGTCAGCTCAATTGGGTTTTCCATCGTCAGCGGGACAACCGGGAGAGAGCCGAGGCTTTTACGCAGCAGCGCCAGCGTATCTTCCGCTTTTTTTGCGCTGGCGCAGTCGACCATAATCAGGCCGTTGACGGTGTCGATCCACATCATCGTCTGGCTGTAGCGGCTGAAGGCGCGCGGCAGCAGCGAGTGCAGCACTTCATCTTTCAGCGCATCTTTTTCGGTTTTTTTCAGTTTGCGCGCCTGCTCGGCTTCGAGGCGGGCAATTTTCGCTTCCAGCGCCTGTTTCACTACCGGCGTCGGCAGAATTTTTTCTTCTTTGCGCGCGCAGATAATAATCTGGCCGTTGTTGGTGTGGGTCAGCGCTTCGCTGTGTGAGCCCATCGGTGGAACCCAACCGGTTTTCGCCATATCCTGACTACCGCATGGCGTAAACGAGAGCGGGGCGAGCTGTTTTTCCATCTCTTCCGCACGGAGCGCCACATCGCGGCTGAGACGGTATACCATTAAATTTTTGAACCACAGCATGATTTTTTCCACGGCCTTGTCGTTAAATGCAGCGGGCATAATAGCGAATTGTCGCCACGCTTGCATTGCTAATGCGTGGTCCACTACGAGGAGTTTGATGTGCGTATCGGTATCGATTTGGGTGGTACAAAGACAGAGATTATTGCGCTGGACGAGCGCGGCGAGACGCTGTTCCGCCATCGGCAGCCGACGCCGCGCGACTATCAGCAGACCATTGAGCTTATCGCTTCGCTGGTCGATTTAGCGGAAAAAGAGACCGGCCAGCGCGGCACGGTCGGCATGGGCATTCCGGGCTCTATCTCGCCCTATACCGGGGTGGTGAAGAACGCCAACTCCACGTGGCTCAACGGTAAACCCTTTGATAAAGATTTAAGCCAGCGCCTTAATCGAGAAGTGCGCCTTGCGAACGATGCTAACTGCCTGGCGGTGTCGGAAGCGGTCGACGGCGCGGCAGCGGGCGCGCAGGCGGTGTTTGCGGTGATTATTGGCACAGGCTGCGGCTCCGGCATTGCGCTCAACGGCCATTCCCATATCGGCGCTAACGGTACGGCGGGCGAGTGGGGGCACAATCCGCTGCCGTGGATGGATGAGGATGAACTGCGTTATCGCAATGAAGTGCCCTGCTATTGCGGCAAACAGGGGTGCATTGAGACTTTTATCTCCGGCACCGGCTTTGGCACCGATTACCAGCGCCTGAGCGGCCAGGCGTTGAAGGGCAACGAGATTATTCGCCTGGTAAACGAGCAGGACGCGGTTGCCGAGCTGGCGCTGAGCCGTTATGAGATGCGGCTGGCGAAATCACTGGCACATGTGGTCAATATCCTCGATCCCGATGTGATCGTGCTGGGCGGCGGGATGAGTAATGTCGATCGTCTGTACCAGACGGTACCGGGTTTGATGCAGAAGTGGGTTTTCGGCGGTGAGTGTGAAACGCCAATTCGCAAAGCGTTGCACGGGGATTCCAGCGGCGTACGCGGCGCGGCGTGGCTCTGGCCGCAGGGGGAATAATGCGCCCGTCGATCCGCTGAAACGGAGTAGGCCGGATAAGCGTTTACGCGCCATCCGGCATTATCGCCACGGCATCGATTGCCGGATGGCGGCTACGCCTTATCCGGCCTACTGCACCGCATACTTCCCATCCAGCTTGCTGTAGCCAAGCCCGTTTATCTTCTTCACCTTAATCTGCACCGGAATACGCTCCTTCATCGCCTCAACGTGGCTTATCACGCCGATAGTTTTCCCGGTGGCGTTTAACGCATCGAGCGCATCCAGCGCCGTATCCAGCGTTTCACTATCCAGCGTGCCGAAGCCCTCGTCGAGGAACAGCGAATCAATACGCGTTTTATGGCTCACCAGATCGGAGAGCGCCAGCGCCAGCGCAAGGCTCACGAGGAAGCTTTCGCCGCCGGAGAGCGTACGGGTATCGCGCACCGCATCCGCCTGCCAGGTATCGACCACCTCCAGCTCCAGCGCGTCGCTCACTTTGCGTTTGAGCAGATAGCGCCCGTGCAGGCGGGTCAGCTGGTTGTTCGCCAGCCAGACCAGGTTATCCAGCGTCAGCCCCTGGGCGAATTTACGGAACTTATCCCCCTCTTTGGAGCCAATCAGCGCATTGAGATGGCCCCAGTCATCGCAGCGGGCGCTGGCATGCTCAATCTGCTGTAGCACTGTCTGCTGGCGTTTGCGGTTATCCGTATCCTGTTTCAGCTGCTGGCGCACCTCGCCCTGGCCGGTGGTGTTCTCGCGCAGCTGTCGCGCAAGCTGCTCTAGCGCCGGTGCGGTGCTCTCCACGCTGGCATCCGCCGCAAGCCCGACGGGGCGCTGCTGCTGATGGTCAGTGAGCGCCTGCTCTGCGCTTGCCGCCAGTGCCTGTTTCTGCTGGCAATCACCCTCCAGCGTCTGGCGCAGCTGCGCAAGGCGTTGATGCTCGCCATCATCAAGCAGAGCGCGGAGGAAGGCGTCGCAATCGTCAAAAATGCTCGCCGCCAGCGCATCGTTAAATGCCTGCTCAGATTGACGCTCGCTCTCTGCCACCTGCGCCAATTGCTGATGCAGGGTTTGCCACTGGCTTTGCAGCGCCAGGCAGGCATCGTGCACGTTGCGCCACCCCTCCAGCGACACGCGTGCCTCGCCAACGGCGATATCGTCTTCGGGCAGGGTTTCAAGGATTGGTGCAAGCTGCGCCAGCTGTTCCTGCAACGCGGTAAGCTGCTGCTGATGCGCCTGCCACTGCTGCGCTTCATCGGCGCGTGCGGCCAGCCACGACGCTTCATCGTCTTCGGCGGGCAGCGCCAGATCGAGTTCTGCAAGGGTGGCGGCCAGGCTTTCGCGGCGGCGCTCAACCGCCTGCTGATACTGCTCGCTCTGCTGGCGCAGCTCATTGATCTGCTGTTGCAGGGTGAGGCGCTGATTGAGCAGATAAAGCTGATGCTCATAGGCATCCTGCGCGCTTTGCCAGCTGTTGAGATCGCGCTGCGGCTCAAGGGTGACGTTCAGCGCGGCGCAGGCCTTTGCCCACGCCTCAAGCCAGCTGCGCTCCTCTTCCTCAAGCAGTTTCGCTTCGCGCTCATCTTTCTCGTAACGCTCGGCAAGGCCTTTTAACCGCTCACCGAGCGCCACGCCCGCTTCCTTCATCGTGCGGACTTCCAGATCGAGTGCATTAAAGCGCGTCTGATTGACGCCCGGCTCGATAGCCTGATAGTGGGCGACCGCCGGGTGTTCCGTTGCGCCACACAGCGGGCAGGGATGGCCGGGCTGGAGGCGCGCGCGCTCGCTTTCGAGATCCTTAATCCGGCTCTCCAGCTCGCAAATGGTGCGCACCTCGTTCAGTAACTGATTCTTCTCTTTATACTGCTCGCGTTTGTGCGCCAGCTCGGCGGTCAGTTTCTCCTGCTCCGCTTTCAGATCCAGCAGGCTCTGCTGGCGCTGGCTCAACTGCTTGCGCAGCGGCGCATAGCGGGCGTGCAGGGCGGTAAGCTGCTGGCGCAGCGGGCGGTTTTGCGCGCAGAGCGCCATCGCCGCCGCCGTCTCCTCAAGGCTCATCTCAAGGGTGGAGAGTGGCAGCGTGCGCAAGCGCTCCTGCTGGCTCTGCACCCGCTGCTGCGCCGCGAGCCACTGCTTTTTCTCCTCCGCCAGCTGGCTGAAGAGCGCCCGCCAGCCGGTTAATTCACTCTGCCAGCGCTGGAAACGGGCATGTTCGTTTAACCACGCCTCCAGGGTTTGCCGCGACGCAAGCAGCGAGGCTTGCTGCTGCGCGGCGCTGGCGCGTATCTGCGCGCGCTGTAACAGGCTGGCCTGTAAGCGAGTATTCACTTCCTCGCTCTGCGTGCGGGTACGCGTCAGGGCTTTACGCTGCACTTCAAGCCGCTCCCACAGCGGGCGAAGCTGCTGCGCCGGTTGCGCCAGTTCAAGAGCGGCAAGCTGCGGCCTGGCGTCATTACGCGCCTGCAGCGCCTGCGCCAGCGTCGCTTTTGCCCGCCCGCGCGCCGCTTGTAGCTCCGCTTCGCGGCTGAGCCACTGTGCCTGCGCCTGCGTGCTGCGCTGGGCGCTCAGCAGCGTCTGCTCTTCGTCAGTCAGTACTTGCAAACGTTGCTCAAGCTGCGCTCGCTGCTCGCTGTCCAGCAGCACGACGCCCTCGGCCTGCGCGCGCAGCTGTTCCAGTTCGCCTTTGGCGCTCTTATGCTTCTCAAACACCATCGCCGAAATCTGCCCGTAGATCTCGGTGCCGGTCAGCTCCTCCAGCAGTTCGGCGCGCTCGCGCGGTTTGGCGTTGAGGAATGCGGCGAACTGCCCCTGCGAGAGCAGCATTGAGCGGGTGAAACGACCATAATCCAGCCCGGTGAGGGAGGCGGTGAGATCGAGCTTATCTTTGACCTTATCGGCGAGGATCTTCCCCGTTTCGCAGAGCGCCAGCTCGACGCGTGGGGCCTGTAAATTGCCATCCGCCAGCCCGCGGGCGCGCGTCTGGCTCCAGAAGGCGCGATAGGCAACCCCTTTGACTTCAAACTCCACCTCCGCCAGACATTCGGCGGTATCGCGGGTCATCAGGTCGTTTTGCGACTGTGACAGGGTGCTAAGGCGCGGCGTTTCGTGATAGAGAGCGAGGCAGATGGCATCCAGCAGGGTGGTTTTCCCGGCCCCGGTGGCCCCGGTAATGGCGAACAGCCCGTTGCTGGCGAAGGGCTCTTCGGTAAAGTCGATTTTCCATTCGCCCTTCAGCGAGTTGATATTTTTCAGCCGTAAACTGAGGATCTTCATGCGTCGTTCTCCTCATCCAGTGCCTGGCGGGTCTCGCTGAACAGCGTATGTAAGCGCGCACTCTGCATCTCGTCGAGCTCCTCCTGTGCCAGCCTGCGGTCAAAAACCTCTTCCACTTTTAACTCGCTCAAAGTTTCACGCAGCTCACCGGCGAGCAGACGGTCGCGCAGCTCGCGGCTGCGGCGCACCAGCAGCACTTCGACGGGCAGATCTTCCGTCACCTGCTGGATTTTGCGCTGCATATCGACCAGATAGTCGCTGCTGACAATCTCAATATCGAGCCACACCGGCGGTGTAGCGGGGGCATCGCGCCACTGCTCAAGCTGACGGCAGATATCGGCAAACTCGCCCTTAATCACTGCCAGTGGCTGAGTGGCGGGCACGTCAATAGTGGTGACTTCTGCCAGCTTGCCATCGGCGAAGGTCACCAGATTGACCCCTTTGCTTTTTCCCGTCTCATCAAAGCTCAGTGGGATCGGTGAGCCGCAGTAGCGAATATGCTCCGTGCCGCCGATTTTCTGCGCGCGATGGATATGGCCGAGCGCGATGTAATCCGCCGGGGGAAAGTTTTGTGCAGGGAAAGCATCCAGCGTGCCGATATAGATATCACGCACTGCGTCACTTTTACTCGCGCCAACGGTAGTCAAATGTCCGCTGGCGATAATCGGTAACGGCTTATCGCCGCGCAGGTCGCAGGCGGCCTGATACTGCTGCTGATAGTAGTCGGTGATGGCGGCCAGCAGGTGCTGCTGCTTTTGCTGCCCGGACATCCCCGCCTGGCTGACGGTAATGTCGCGCGGGCGCAAAAAGGGCACCGGGCAGAAGACCGCACCGGGTTCGCCGTCGCGGCGATAGAGCAGAAACGGCGCAACGCCCGCGCTGGCAACCACGGTGGTGTTGAGATAAGCGAGGATCTCTTTTGATTCATTAAGGGTCGCCACAGAGTCGTGGTTGCCTGCCAGCACGATTAACTGGCAGCCGGTGCGCTGCAAATTGACCACAAAGCGGTTATAGAGCTCGCGGGCGTAACTTGGCGGCGATCCGGTATCGAAAATGTCGCCCGCCACCACGATGGCGTCGACCTGCTGCTGCCCGGCCGTGGTTAACAGCCAGTCCAGAAAAGCGCTGTGCTCGGCGGCGCGGCTTTTGCTGTAGAAGTTTTGGCCGAGATGCCAGTCCGATGTGTGAAGAATGCGCATAGTGATCCCGTGGCAAAAAAGCATAACGGCGATTATAAACATTAAGCGGGTCAGGGACATCGCCTGGCGCAAATTAGCGTTGTCACAATCGCGCGGGCTGGGTCATATAGCGGTCATGTTATTCATAAATCTGTCATAAAACTGACGCATAATGGCGACGCTATTTATACTGCAGACTAATTAATACAGGGCGAATGATGGCGAGACGAATTCTGGTCGTGGAAGACGAAGCACCGATCCGTGAAATGGTGTGCTTTGTGCTCGAACAAAATGGTTTTCAACCGGTTGAAGCGGAAGATTTCGACAGCGCAGTAAACCAGCTTAATGAACCCTGGCCGGATCTGGTGCTGCTGGACTGGATGTTACCCGGCGGGTCCGGCATTCAATTTATCAAGCACCTGAAGCGCGAAGCGATGACCCGTGATATTCCGGTGATGATGCTCACCGCGCGCGGTGAAGAGGAAGATCGCGTTCGCGGTCTTGAGACGGGCGCCGATGACTACATCACCAAGCCCTTCTCACCGAAAGAGCTGGTGGCGCGCATTAAAGCCGTGATGCGCCGCATTTCACCAATGGCCGTGGAAGAGGTGATTGAGATGCAGGGCTTAAGCCTTGATCCCTCCTCCCATCGCGTGATGACCGGCGAAAATCCCCTCGATATGGGCCCTACCGAATTTAAACTCTTACACTTCTTTATGACCCACCCGGAGCGCGTTTACAGCCGCGAACAGTTGCTGAACCACGTCTGGGGCACCAATGTCTATGTTGAAGACAGAACCGTAGACGTGCATATTCGTCGTCTGCGTAAAGCGCTGGAAGGGAGTGGACACGACCGGATGGTGCAGACGGTACGCGGCACGGGATATCGTTTTTCGACCCGTTTCTGAAATTTGACAGGAGTGTGACGCGTGCTGGAAAGGCTGTCATGGAAAAGGCTGGTGCTGGAGCTCCTCCTTTGTTGTATCCCCGCCTTTATTCTGGGCGCGATGTTCGGCTATCTGCCGTGGTTTTTGCTGGCGGCAGTGACCGGGCTTCTGATCTGGCACTTCTGGAATCTGCTGCGTCTCTCCTGGTGGCTATGGGTCGATAAAAGCATGACGCCGCCGCCCGGCACCGGCAGCTGGGAGCCGCTGCTCTACGGCCTGCATCAGATGCAGATGCGCAATAAAAAGCGCCGCCGCGAGCTGGGCAACCTGATTAAACGCTTTCGCAGCGGCGCCGAGTCGCTGCCGGATGCGGTGGTATTGACCACGGAAGAGGGGATGATCTTCTGGTGTAACGGCCTTGCGCAACAGCTGCTGGGGCTGCGCTGGCCCGATGATAACGGGCAGAACATCCTCAACCTGCTGCGCTACCCCGAATTTACCCAATACCTGAAAAGCCAGTCCTTCAGCAAACCGCTCAATCTGGTGCTTAACAACGGTCGCCACTTAGAGATCCGCGTGATGCCCTACAGCGAGCAACAACTGCTGATGGTGGCGCGCGATGTCACGCAGATGCACCAGCTGGAAGGGGCCAGACGCAACTTCTTCGCTAACGTCAGCCATGAGTTGCGCACGCCGCTAACGGTGTTGCAGGGCTACCTTGAGATGATGCAGGAGCAGACGCTGGAAGGCGCGCCGCGTGAAAAAGCGTTACACACCATGCGCGAGCAAACCTCGCGGATGGAGGGGCTGGTGCGCCAGCTTCTGACCTTGTCAAAAATCGAAGCTGCGCCGACCCATGGCGCAAATGAAGTGATTGATGTGCCGATGATGCTGCGCGTGGTGGAGCGGGAAGCGCAAACCCTCAGCCAGCAGAAACAGAGCTTCAGCTTTGAAATCGACAGCCAGTTGAAAGTTCTGGGCAGTGAAGAGCAACTGCGCAGTGCCATCTCCAATCTGGTCTATAACGCCGTGAATCACACCCCCCCCGGGACGCACATTATCGTGCGCTGGCAGCCGGTGGCGCACGGCGCGGAGTTCAGCGTTGAGGATAATGGGCCGGGGATCGCCGCCGAGCATATTCCGCGCCTCACCGAGCGTTTCTACCGCGTGGATAAAGCGCGCTCGCGCCAGACGGGCGGCAGCGGGCTTGGGCTGGCGATAGTCAAACATGCGGTTAATCACCACGACAGCCGCCTTGATATCAGCAGCACGCCGGGCAAAGGGACGCGTTTTAGCTTTGTCCTGCCGGAACGCCTGATTGCCAAAAACGCCCACCCATAACCACCTTGTCAGCTTATCTTTCCGGCGGCTCGTTACGGCGAGCCGCTCTGCCTCGCCTCATCCCGCGCCTGCAACGTAGTTTGTACGGTTGTTGCTTTTTTGTTCGCACGATCAGCCACGTGTTTTTCTGATAAATAGAGTTTTTCACTGGCTGGTTTCTACTGTTTAGTATAACTATCTGGTTTTGCGATCCCGACTTGCCTTTAAACGTTATAAGCGTTTAAATTGCGCCCCATGCATTGTCAGACCGACTGTGTTTGCGTGGTAAACCGAAAAACTATTCTTCGCCACGCAGTGCATTAAGCATTTCCCGCTGATTTAACGCGTTAATGATGCGTTATTGTCCGGTGCGGAGAGGCTAATTATTCAACATATTTACGACACCACATCCACAGGCAGTAAACATTATGACCCATCACTTAAAACCGCGTGACATCATCGCGCTGGGCTTTATGACCTTCGCGCTGTTTGTTGGCGCAGGTAACATCATTTTTCCTCCAATGGTCGGCTTACAGGCGGGTGAATTCGTCTGGACGGCGGCGCTGGGCTTCCTGATTACTGCAGTGGGCCTGCCGGTGCTAACGGTGGTTGCGCTGGCGAAAGTGGGCGGCGGCATTGATAGCCTCAGCACCCCGATCGGCAAAGTCGCTGGCGTGCTGCTGGCAACGGTCTGCTATCTGGCCGTGGGGCCGCTGTTCGCCACGCCGCGTACCGCAACCGTTTCGTTTGAAGTGGGCATCGCGCCGCTGACCGGCGACGGCTCTATGGCGCTGCTGATCTACAGCCTGGTCTACTTTGCGCTGGTGATCCTGGTCTCTCTCTATCCGGGCAAACTGCTTGATACCGTTGGCAACTTCCTCGCACCGCTGAAAATTATCGCCCTGACGATTCTGGCAATCGCCGCGCTGGTGTGGCCGGCCGGCCCGATCAGCCACGCGCTGGAAGCCTACCAGACCGCGCCGTTCTCTAACGGTTTCGTCAATGGCTACCTGACGATGGATACCCTCGGCGCGATGGTCTTCGGGATTGTTATCGTCAATGCCGCCCGTTCGCGCGGCGTGACCGAAGCGCGTCTGTTGACCCGCTACACCGTCTGGGCGGGCCTGATGGCCGGTGTTGGTCTGACGCTGCTCTACCTGGCACTCTTCCGCCTCGGTTCGGACAGCGCGACGCTGGTCGATCAGTCTGTTAACGGCGCGGCAATTCTGCATGCCTACGTCCAGCACACCTTTGGTGGTGCGGGCAGCTTCCTGCTGGCAGCGCTGATTTTCATCGCCTGCCTGGTGACGGCGGTTGGCCTGACCTGCGCCTGCGCAGAGTTCTTCGCCCAGTACCTGCCGCTCTCTTACCGTACGCTGGTATTTATCCTCGGCATCTTCTCAATGGCGGTCTCAAACCTCGGTCTGAGCCACCTGATCCAGATTTCGATTCCGGTGCTGACCATGATCTATCCGCCGTGTATCGTGCTGGTGGTCTTGAGCTTTACCCGCTCTTTCTGGCATTGTTCCACCCGCGTAATTGCGCCGACCATGTTTATCAGCCTGCTTTTTGGTATCCTTGACGGCGTGAAAGCCTCCGCGTTTGCTGAGCACCTTCCGCTCTGGACACAGCGCTTACCGCTGGCGGAACAGGGCCTGGCCTGGCTGTTGCCGAGCCTGGTGATGGTGGTTCTGGCCGCTATCTGGGATCGCGCGGCGGGACGTCAGGTGACTTCCAGCGCGCATTAACAGCAGCAAGCACGGTTTGTTGAACCACGGGGTAGCGCACTCCGTGGTTTTTTATTTTTTGTGATGAATAACGGCAGTGGAAACGATGGAAAGTACGAATAAGCTGAAGCGTGGGCTAAGCACCCGCCACATTCGCTTTATGGCGCTGGGTTCAGCGATCGGCACCGGGCTGTTTTACGGCTCCGCGGACGCCATCAAAATGGCCGGGCCCAGCGTGTTGCTGGCCTACATTATCGGCGGGGTCGCGGCGTATATCATTATGCGTGCGCTGGGCGAGATGTCCGTGCACAACCCCTCCGCCAGCTCCTTCTCACGCTATGCGCAGGAAAACCTCGGCCCGCTGGCCGGTTATATCACTGGCTGGACCTACTGCTTTGAAATTCTGATTGTCGCCATCGCCGACGTTACCGCCTTCGGTATCTATATGGGCGTCTGGTTCCCGACGGTGCCGCACTGGATCTGGGTGCTGAGCGTGGTGCTGCTGATCTGCGCCATCAACCTGATGAGCGTAAAAGTCTTCGGCGAGCTGGAGTTCTGGTTCTCATTCTTTAAAGTCGCCACCATTATCATCATGATCGCCGCCGGTTTCGGCATCATCATCTGGGGTATCGGCAACGGCGGGCAACCGACCGGCATCAGTAATCTCTGGAGCCACGGCGGCTTCTTCAGCAACGGCTGGCTGGGCACGGTGATGGCGCTGCAAATGGTGATGTTCGCCTACGGCGGCATTGAAATCATCGGTATTACCGCCGGTGAAGCGGAAGAGCCGGAGAAGTCGATTCCGCGCGCCATCAACTCGGTGCCGATGCGTATTCTGGTGTTTTATGTCGGTACGCTGTTCGTGATTATGTCGATCTACCCGTGGAACCAGGTGGGCACCAACGGTAGCCCGTTTGTACTGACCTTCCAGCATATGGGCATCACCTTTGCCGCCAGCATCCTGAACTTTGTCGTGCTGACCGCTTCGCTGTCGGCGATCAACAGCGATGTGTTTGGCGTCGGGCGTATGCTGCACGGCATGGCGGAGCAGGGTAGTGCGCCGAAGATGTTCGCCAAAACCTCCCGCCGCGGCATTCCGTGGGTAACGGTGCTGGTGATGACGCTGGCGCTGCTGATGGCGGTCTATCTCAACTACATCATGCCGGAGAATGTCTTCCTGGTGATTGCCTCGCTGGCGACCTTCGCGACGGTATGGGTGTGGATTATGATCCTGCTGTCGCAGATTGGTTTCCGCCGTCGCCTCTCGGCGGATGAAGTGAAAGCGCTGAAGTTTAAAGTGCCGGGCGGCGTGGCGACCACCGTTGCCGGGCTGATCTTCCTGGTGTTTATCATCGCGCTGATTGGCTGGCACCCGGAAACCCGCATTTCGCTCTATGTCGGCTTTGCATGGATTGTGCTGCTGCTGATTGGCTGGGCGTTTAAGCGCCGGGCGTAACTTCTCTGGCGTTGTTTCGCCATCCGGCGGTGTGCCTGATGGCGCTACGCTTATCAGGCCTACGATCTCTGCGCATTTAAACGCCGACGTAAATTCTCCGGCGTTGTGTCGCCCTTGTAGGCCGGGTAAGGCGTAGCCGCCACCCGGCGTTATGCCTGATGGCGCTACGCTTATCAGGCCTACGATCTCTGCGCATTTAAACGCCGACGTAAATTCTCCGGCGTTGTTTCGCCCTTGTAGGCCGGGTAAGGCGTAGCCGCCACCCGGCGTTATGCCTGATGGCGCTACGCTTATCAGGCCTACGATCACTGCGCATTTAAACGCCGACGTAAATTCTCCGGCGTTGTTTCGCCCTTGTAGGCCGGGTAAGGCGCAGCCGCCACCCGGCGCTGTGCCTGATGATGCTTACGCTTATCAGGCCTACGGTTTCTCCCCCATTTTTCTGTCTTATCTCTGCGCCCCGTCTCTCAACCCCTTAAAAAAGTTGAAAGAAGGAGGCGGGCCGGGCCGAACGTTGGCTACAGTGATCCTGATTATGTAAAGGGGATCGTTGATGTTGAATGCATGGCACCTGCCCGTCGCGCCGTTTGTCAAAGCGCACCAGCAGCAGTTAATCATTAACCTCTGGCTGCGCGGCACGGATTTACCGTCGCGCGTCACGCTGCGAATTGAGATCGATAACGAAGAGACGCCGGTTGCAATGCACCGCGCGCGCAACACGGCCAATAATGGCGTCAACCTCTGGCGCGCCGCCATTGATATCAGCAACGGCCAGCCGCGCCGCCGCTACAGTTTTAAGCTGCTGTGGGACGATCGCCAGATCTGGTTTACCCCGCAGGGGTTTAGCCGCTTCCCGCCCGCCAGGCTTGAGCAGTTTGCCATCGATGCGCCCGATGACGGCCCGGCGTGGGTCGCCGATCAGGTCTTCTACCAAATCTTCCCGGATCGCTTTGCCCGTAGCGAAGCGCGCACCGCGCAGCAGGATCAGCGTTACTGGCACCACGCCGCAGGGCGCGAAATTCGTTTTTGTGACTGGGATGAGCCGCTCACCGGCGAGGCGGGCGGGTCGACCTTCTACGGCGGCGATCTGGACGGCATCAGCGAAAAGCTGCCGTACCTGAAAAAGCTCGGCATCACCGCGCTCTACCTCAACCCGGTGTTTGTCGCGCCCAGCGTGCATAAATATGACACCGAAGATTATCGCCACGTCGACCCGCAGTTTGGCGGCGACGAGGCGCTACTGCGTCTGCGCCATAACACGCAGGAGAACGGCATACGGCTGATCCTCGACGGCGTCTTTAACCACACCGGCGACTCCCACGGCTGGTTCGACCGCCATAACCGCGCCACCGGCGGTGCCTGCCATAACCCCGATTCGCGCTGGCGCAGCTGGTACAACTTTGATGAGAACGGCTACGCCCATGACTGGCTGGGCTACGCCAGCCTGCCGAAACTCGACTACCGCTCTTCGTCGCTGATTGAGGAGATCTATCAGGGCGAGGAGAGCATTGTGCGTCACTGGCTGAAAGCGCCGTGGAATATGGACGGCTGGCGGCTCGACGTGGTGCATATGCTGGGCGAAAACGGCGGAGCGCGGAACAACCTGCATCATGTAAGCGGCATCACCCGGGCGGCGAAAGAGACCCAGCCGCAAGCCTATGTGGTGGGCGAACACTTTGGCGATGCGCGCCAGTGGTTACAGGCGGATGCGGAAGATGCGGCGATGAACTACCGCGGCTTTACCCTGCCGGTGTGGGCGTTTCTTGCCAATACCGATATCTCCCTTGATCCGCAGAGTATTGATGCGCAGACCTGCGCCGCGTGGATGGATAACTACCGCGCTGCGCTGTCGCATCAGCAGCAGCTGCGGATGTTTAACCAGCTCGACAGCCACGATACGCCGCGCTTTAAAACCATTCTCGGCAAGGATCTCGCCCGCCTGCCGCTGGCAGTGGTGTGGCTCTTCTGCTGGCCCGGCACGCCCTGCATCTACTACGGCGATGAAGTAGGGCTGGATGGTGCGAACGATCCCTTCTGCCGCAAGCCCTTCCCGTGGGATAAAGCGCAGCAGGATAGCCATCTGCTGGCGCTCTACCAGCGGATGACAAAGCTGCGCGCCCGCAGCCAGGCGCTGCGTCACGGCGGTTGTCTGGTGGTCTATGCCCGGCAGGATGTGCTGGTTTTTCTGCGCGTTTATCGCCAGCAGCGGGTGCTGATTGCCATTAACCGTGGCGAGGCGTGTGACGTAGTGCTGGAAGATTCACCGCTGCTGCAAGCGAAACAGTGGCGGCTTCTGGAAGGTACAGGTAACCTACAGGACGGCGTGCTGACGCTTTCAGCTATCAGCGCTTCTGTCTGGTCTGCCTCCTGAGCCTGCGTGCGGGGAGGCGGGCGTAACGTCTCCCCTTTAGCGAAGGCGAAAGTACATGGATGGTCTTCTGATATTCGGTGTCATCGTGCTGATTCTGGCGCTGGTCGTGGTGCCGATAATGGCGATTGTCGCCTGGCGCCGCAGCCTTGCCACGCAGGTCGAACTGCAACTGCTGCGCCAGCGCGTCAGCATACTCGAACAACGGGCAATTGCGCCTGCGGTAAGCGAGGAGCCGGCCGTTGAGCCGATAAACGAGCCGCTAAGCGCAGCGCCTGAGGTGCCACCGCCACTTCCTGAGCCGCAGCCGATTGCGGCAAGCGAAATCCCCCCTGCACAGCCGCAACCCGCAGCCAATGTCTGGGGGCGCAAAGTCGCGACGGCAGAGCCGACGCCTACGCCTGCACCTGTGGTGCGCGAACGTGAAGAGGCGAAAGCACCGGACGGCGAATCCTGGGGCGTGGTTACCGCGCTGGTACGCTGGTTTATGCAGGGCAACCCGCTGGCGAAACTTGGCGTGGTGCTGCTGTTTATCGGTCTCTCTTTCCTGCTGCGTTACAGCGTTGAATATGCGCTCTTCCCGCTGGAGCTGCGGCTTGTCGCCGTGGCGGTTGTCGCGCTGGTGCTGCTGGTTCTCGGCTGGCGATTGCGGCATAAACAGACGGTCTTTGCCCTTATATTGCAGGGCGGGGCGGTCGGCGCACTCTATCTCACGGTGTTTGGCGCGTTTCGCCTCTGGCAGATGCTGCCGATGACGCTCGCCTTTGCGTTGCTGATTGTGATCTGCGCCGCGAGCGTCGGGCTTGCGGTGCTGCAACGCGCGCTAAGCCTGGCGCTGCTGGCAAGCCTCGGCGGCTATCTTGCGCCGATTCTGCTCTCAACCGGCGGCGGGAGCCATATCGCGCTCTTCTCGTTCTATCTTCTGCTCTCCGTCGGTATTCTCGCCATCAGCGTATGGCAGCACTGGCGCGAGCTGAATATCCTTGGCATGTTCTTCACTTTTGGCGTGGCCGCCCTGTGGGGCATTGCCAGTTATCGCCCGGAAGATTACCTCAGCTGCCAGCTCTTCCTGATCGCTAATCTGCTGATTTTCGGCGTCTTCAGCGTCGGGCTCTCTCTGCGCGCCCAGCGCCGGGGCGAGCGCATTATCGACGGTGTGCTGCTGTTTGCACCGCCGCTGGCGGGTTTTGGCATGCAGTACGCCATGACCCAGCACTGGACCTACGGCCCGGCGTTCAGCGCCCTTGGGTTTGGTCTTTTCTACCTGACGCTGGCCGCCGTTGCCCTTAAACGCTTCCCGACAGCCGGTAAACCTCTGGTGCTCGCCGCGCTGGCGCTGGGCGGCGCATTCGCTACGCTCGCCATTCCGCTGGCCTTGTCCGCGCGCTGGACGGCGATGGCCTGGTCACTTGAGGGGCTGGGTGTGCTGTGGCTCGGAGTGCAGCAACAGCAGCGCCGCATGAGCTACAGCGGCACTGCATTGTTACTGCTGGCGCTCTTTAGTGCGCTGTGGGCCGCCGCTGACGGCATCAATGCGCTCTCGACGCTGATGATCTTTGCCGTACTCAGCGCAAGCTGGCTGATTGGCGCGTGGCTGTGGCGCACTCTTCGCCGCGAGGGGAGCTGGCTGCTGCTGGCGGGCGGTATCCTCTTCTGGATTGTCGCACTGGCGGGCGCGGCAGAGCTGATACTGCCGCAGTCGATGCAGGTAGGCTTTGGTCTGCTGCTACTGGTGGCGCTCTCTGTATGGCTATGGCGCGCAGGCAGCCTGCGTTTTGCCTGGCCGGAACTTGGGCTTGCCCAATGGTTGCTGTGGCCGGCGATGGCGCTGTTAATCGGCGAGTGTCTGGTTGCTCAAGGGCACTTGCTGGCCTCTGGCTGGCAAAACCTGGTCTGGTGCGTGGCGCTGCCTTCCGCGCTATTACTGCTGCGTAAAGCGGGCAGCACGCTGATACCGCGCCTGTCGCAAGGGCTGCACCTCTCCCTTTTCTGGCTGCTGTTGATCGCGGCTGGCAGCGAGTTGTGGTGGTTTGTAGACTCGCTGCCGTGGGGTAACGCGCCGTGGCGCTGGGGTCTGCCGATGGCGGCGGGCGGCGCGGTGATTATGCTTACGCTGGCGGCGGTGCGCCGTAATCTGTGGCCGTTCCGCGTCTGGCCTGCGCTTTATGGCGCGCAGGCGCTGGCACCGCTGGTGCCGCTGCTCATTATCGCCTTGCTGTTTGCCAACCTGAACGACGGCAAGGTGATGGGCATGCCGTACCTGCCGCTGCTCAATCCGCTGGAAGAGGGCGCGGCGTTCGCGCTGCTCGGCGTGTGGCTCTACACCCAATTTGCCTGGAAACACTATCCCCATTTCGCGCCCGATCTCCGGAGCGCCCGCCCGTGGGCGCTCGCTGCGCTCGCTGCGCTGGCTTTCTGGTGGCTGAATGGCATCCTGCTGCGCGCGCTCTCCTGTTATGGCGAGGTGACGTGGAGTGCGGAAAGCCTGTGGGCGTCTCGGCTTATCCAGACGACGTTTGCTCTCTTCTGGATGCTGATTGCGCTGGTGGTGATGATCCGCGCGACGCGTCGGCAGGCCCGCCAGCAGTGGCTGGTGGGTGGAGGGTTACTGGGCGTTGTGCTGTTGAAACTGATGCTGGTCGACAGCGCGGGCGGCGGCGGGCTGGCGCGCGCCATCGCCTTTATCGGCGTCGCGGTGCTGGTGCTGATTGTGGGCTATTTTTCACCCCTGCCGCCCAAAGCGGCGCGGGAAGAGAACGAGGGAGAAGGACAATGAAAAGGCTGTACGGATTACTGTTAAGTACGCTGCTTTGCGCCCCGGCGGGCGCCGCAGATCTCCCTGAGAAACCGCAAGATTATGCCCGCGGCGTGATGCTCGATTCGCCGCAGCCCTCTTCCTGGTATCGCGTTGATCTGCCGCAGGAGGTCTATGCCCACAGCGCGTGGCCAGATCTGCGCGATGTGCGGGTGTTTAACCAGGACGGTGAGCGGGTACCGTTCGCCCTTGAAACGCAAAGTACCAAAACCGCGACCCCTGAAGCGGTGCCGCTGCGCGTCTTTCCGCTGGATGCGTCGCCCGCAAGCGGCGCGGCACAGGAGGAGAATGTTGTGCGCCTCCAGGCGCCGTCCGGGGTCGAGATCCGTATTGAAGGCGACGCCTCCAAACCGGTCGGAAAGAGCTATTTGTTGGTGCTGCCTTCTACTCTGCCCAACACGTTTACTCTTGGCGAGATCAAACTCGGCTGGCAGGAAAACGACCAGAACTGGCGCAGCAAAGTCTCCGTTCTGGTGAGCCGCGATATGCGCAGCTGGGATACGTTGCAGGATGATGCGCCGGTAATGGCGCTGGCGAGCGGGAACGACAAGCTCAGGCTCGATCGTATACAACTCCCGGAAATGCAGTTACCCGATGGCAGCCATTATCTGCTGCTGGTGTTTGATACGCCAAACCTGCCGGTCACTATCTCCGAGGCGACAGCTATGCCTGGCCGCCAGCCTGCGCCGCTTGAAAAAATGGAGATGACAGGCAACGGGCGGCAGATTTCGCCGACCGAGGCGCAATATCAATGGCCGCAGCCACAGCCGTTCCGCTCTCTCTCGGTTGGTTTTAACGACGATGCTGTGTTGCCGGCAGAGATTGCCATTCGCCGTACATCCACCTCACCGTGGCAGCCGCTGACCAAAACCGTGCTCTGGCAACGTAACGGGCAGCGATCCGCACCGGTGGAACTGGCGGGCGAGACGGTACAGGCGGTGCGCATTACCACGCTGGACGCGCGACTGCCTGACACGCTCCCTGAGGTCTCCGGCAGCCGCGATCGGCTGGCGCTGGTGTTTAACGCCCAGGGGAAAGGGCCGTTTATGCTGGCGTGGGGAAATAAAGCGGCACAGCCTGCCGCCGTCACGCCGGATACGCTGATCCCGCCGGATCTGCGTAAGCAGCTCGATCCCGCGTCGATTCCTGATGCGTTTGTGGGAGAAAACGTCAAGCTGGGTGGCGAGGCGCGCATGACGGCGACTTCCGTCACCGAACAGCAGGGGATGTGGAAAACGTTGCTGGTGTGGGGGGCTTTAGTGCTCGGCGTCGCGGTGCTGGCGTGGATGGCGATCCGCATCTGGCGCGAAGCGCAGAGTCCTAAAGTTTAACGCCGATAAAGTGCCGGATGGCGGCTTACGCCTTATCCGGCCTACGGGAGGCGATCATCAACGCCGGATGGTACGGCGCAGGTTTTGTAGGCCGGATAAGCGTAGCGCCATCCGGCAATGCAATGCCAAACGTGACGGCGTTTACAACGTCCCCGCGCGCGCCTGCGCCATCATGCGTGGGTAAAACGTCCAGAACTGCGTCTCCAGCGCGTGATAATTGGCATCAAGATCCTGCCATGAGTCACGCAGCGCCTCCAGCCGCGGACGGCGGCTCGCCATGCCGTTGAGCACATTTTGAATAAACGCCATCTCGCCGTAGCGCTCCATCCAGCGCTCCGACCATAAGTAATTGTTCAGATTGATAAAACGCGGCGGCGAGTCGGGCAGAATAGTCGCTACCTGCGAATGGGCATAATGTATAAAATCCACCAGTTCGATATCGGGCGAAACCTTTGCCCAGTGGCGCGACAGGAAGTGATCCCACATCACATCAAGCGTAATCGGCGCGACCCGCCGGGTTTCGGGGCGAAACCACTCGCGGGCGACCTTCACCTCCGGCAGATTGTCGGTCAGCACATCAATACGGCGATGCATATGGATCCCCGCCACCACCTCCGGTGCGTAGAGGTTTTCCGGGTTGCCGCGAACAAAATCCGCCAGCAGGTTACCGGCAAGGGAGCTGTTCGCCAGGTGAGCAAGGTGCAGGTGTGCTAAAAAATTCATCTCTATTATTTATCCAAAAGCGGCTAACGGTTGCAGCGAAGGGGCGTGGGCACTAGACTACCCGCCTCTTATTTTATGTCTCGAGTCAGTGTCATGCGCGTTACCGATTTCTCCTTTGAGTTACCCGAATCCCTGATTGCCCACTATCCACAGCCTGAGCGCAGCAGCTGTCGCTTACTGTCGCTGGATGGCCCAACAGGCGCGCTGACGCACGGTACTTTCACCGATCTGCTCGATAAGCTCAACCCGGGCGACCTGCTGGTGTTCAACAACACCCGCGTGATTCCGGCACGTCTGTTCGGGCGTAAAGCCAGCGGCGGCAAGATTGAAGTGCTGGTTGAGCGCATGCTCGACGATAAACGTATTCTGGCACATATTCGCGCCTCGAAAGCGCCGAAGCCGGGTGCCGAGCTGCTGCTGGGCGACGCGGAAGATATTCAGGCTACCATGGTCGCCCGCCACGACGCGCTGTTTGAAGTGGAATTCCACGATGAGCGCCCGGTGCTCGATATCCTTAACGCCATCGGCCATATGCCGCTGCCACCCTATATCGATCGCCCGGATGAAGACGCCGACCGCGAACTCTATCAAACGGTCTATAGCCAGAAGCCTGGCGCCGTTGCCGCGCCGACAGCTGGCCTGCACTTTGATGAGCCGCTGCTCGAGCGCCTGCGCAATAAAGGCATTGAGATGGCGTTTGTCACGCTGCACGTTGGTGCCGGGACATTCCAGCCGGTGCGCGTTGATAGCATCGAAGATCACATCATGCACTCCGAATATGCCGAAGTGCCGCAAGAGGTGGTTGATACGGTGCTGGCGGCAAAAGCGCGCGGCAACCGCGTCGTGGCAGTTGGCACGACCTCCGTGCGCTCGCTGGAGAGCGCCGCGCAGGCGGCAAAAGCGGATCTGATCGAACCCTTCTTCGGCGACACGCAAATCTTTATCTATCCGGGCTATCAATACAAAGTGATTGATGCGCTGGTGACCAACTTCCACCTGCCGGAATCGACGCTGATCATGCTGGTCTCTGCTTTTGCCGGGTATCAACACACCATGAATGCGTACCGCGCCGCAGTTGCTGAAAAATATCGCTTTTTTAGTTACGGGGACGCGATGTTTATCACGTACAATCCGCAGGCGATTTTAGAGCGCCCTTAACAGGGCTATTTTACGTGCCCTTCTGGACCCGGGCAGTGCCCGCGTCCAGAGTGGCTGCGCCAATAACGCCTTGCGTGCGGATTGGTCAATTCGAGGTTGTGGAGTGAATCCGCAACAGAGAGTAATCATCAGACTGTCTATCTGGTGTTGGAGAAAAGATGAAATTCGAACTGGATACCACCGACGGACGCGCCCGCCGCGGCCGGCTGGTGTTTGAGCGCGGCGTGGTTGAAACGCCGGCGTTTATGCCTGTTGGCACCTACGGTACCGTGAAAGGGATGACCCCGGAAGAGGTTGAAGCCACCGGTGCGCAGATCATTCTGGGTAACACCTTCCACCTGTGGCTGCGCCCGGGGCAGGAGATCATGAAGCTGCACGGCGATCTCCACGACTTTATGCAGTGGAAAGGGCCAATCCTCACTGATTCCGGCGGCTTTCAGGTGTTTAGCCTCGGCGATATCCGCAAAATCACCGAAGCGGGCGTTCACTTCCGTAACCCGATCAACGGCGATCCGATCTTCCTCGATCCCGAAAAGTCGATGGAGATTCAGTACGATCTCGGCTCCGATATCGTGATGATCTTTGACGAGTGTACGCCGTACCCGGCGGACTGGGATTACGCAAAACGTTCAATGGAGATGTCTCTGCGCTGGGCAAAACGTAGCCGCGACCGCTTTGACGGGCTGGGCAACAAAAACGCGCTGTTCGGCATTATTCAGGGCAGTGTTTACGAAGATTTACGCGATATCTCCGTCAAAGGTCTGGTAGAGATAGGCTTTGATGGCTACGCTGTCGGCGGTCTTGCTGTGGGCGAACCGAAAGAGGATATGCACCGCATTCTGGAGCATGTCTGTCCGCAGATCCCCGCAGATAAACCGCGTTACCTGATGGGCGTAGGTAAACCGGAAGATCTGGTCGAAGGCGTGCGTCGCGGCATCGACATGTTCGACTGCGTCATGCCGACGCGTAACGCGCGTAACGGCCACCTGTTCGTGACCAACGGCGTGGTGAAAATCCGTAACGCAAAATATAAGAGCGACACCAGCCCGCTCGATGCCGAGTGTGATTGCTACACCTGTCGCAATTATTCGCTCGCCTACTTGCATCATCTCGATCGTTGCAACGAAATACTGGGCGCGCGTCTCAATACCATTCATAACCTGCGCTACTACCAGCGCTTAATGGCTGGTTTACGCAAGGCTATTGAAGAGGGTAAATTAGAGAGCTTCGTAGCAGATTTTTACCAGCGTCAGGGTCGACCGGTTCCACCTTTGAACGTTGATTAATTTAATAATGAGGGAATTTGAATGAGCTTTTTTATTTCTGACGCGGTAGCGGCAGCTGGCGCGCCGTCACAGGGCAGCCCGATGTCTCTGATCCTGATGCTGGTTGTATTTGGTCTGATTTTCTACTTCATGATCCTGCGCCCGCAGCAAAAACGTACCAAAGAGCATAAAAAGCTGATGGACTCCATCGCGAAAGGCGATGAAGTGCTGACCAACGGTGGCCTGGTTGGGCGCGTAACCAAAGTAGCGGAAACCGGCTACATTGCTATCGCACTGAACGACACCACTGAAGTGGTAATCAAACGTGACTTCGTAGCTGCCGTTCTGCCGAAAGGCACCATGAAGGCGCTGTAATTTTCGTTTTTCCCAAAGGGAACTGCCGTGTTAAACCGTTATCCTTTGTGGAAGTACATCATGCTGGTCGTCGTCCTTATCGTCGGCCTGCTTTACGCACTTCCCAACCTCTATGGTGAGGATCCGGCTGTTCAGATCTCTGGCGCGCGCGGTGTCGCCGCCAGCGAACAAACTCTGATCCAGGTCCGGAACGAACTAACAAAAGAAAAGATCAGCTGGAAATCTGTGGCGATGGAAGAGGGCACGGTACTTGCTCGCTTTGAATCGACCGACACCCAGCTGCGCGCCCGCGAAGTCCTGCTTAGCGCATTAGGCGACAAGTATGTTGTCGCGCTCAACCTCGCACCGGCAACGCCTCGCTGGCTCTCCCTCCTGAAAGCGGAACCGATGAAACTCGGCCTCGACTTGCGTGGCGGGGTTCACTTCCTGATGGAAGTGGATATGCAAACGGCACTGGGCAAATTGCAGGAACAGAATATCGACAGCCTGCGCAGCGATCTGCGGGAAAAAGGCATTCCTTACTCCACCGTGCGTAAGGAAGATAACTATGGTCTTAGCATTCAGTTCCGCGACAGCGCGGCGCGCGACCAGGCGAATACCTACCTGACCGGCCGTCATCGCGATCTCGTCTTCTCTAATCAGGGCGATAACGTGCTGCGCGTGGTGATGAGCGATGCGCGCCTGAGCGAAGCCCGTGAATATGCTGTTCAGCAGAACATCAATATCCTGCGTAACCGTGTAAACCAGCTTGGTGTTGCCGAGCCGCTGGTGCAGCGCCAGGGCGCTGACCGCATCGTGGTTGAACTGCCGGGTATTCAGGATACGGCGCGCGCGAAAGAGATCCTTGGCGCGACCGCTACGCTTGAGTTCCGTCTGGTTAACACCAATGTCGATGCTTCCGCTGCGGCAAATGGCCGTATTCCGGGTGATTCCGAAGTGAAAGAGACACGTGATGGGCGGCCAGTTGTGCTGTACAAACGCGTGATCCTCACCGGCGACCACATTACCGACTCAACCTCAAGTATGGATGAGTACAACGTGCCGCAGGTGAATATTTCACTGGACAGCGCGGGCGGTAACATCATGTCTAACTTCACCAAGGACAACATCAATAAACCGATGGCGACCCTGTTTGTGGAGTACAAAGACAGCGGTAAAAAAGATGCTAACGGTCGTTCGGTGCTGGTGAAGCAGGAAGAGGTGATCAACATCGCCAATATCCAGTCTCGCCTTGGCAACAGCTTCCGTATTACCGGTATCGAAAACGCCAACGAAGCGCGTCAGCTGTCACTGCTGCTGCGCGCGGGTGCGTTGATTGCGCCGATTCAGATCGTGGAAGAGCGTACCATCGGTCCAACCCTTGGGGCGCAGAACATCACTCAGGGTCTGGAAGCGTGTCTGGCTGGTCTGGCGGTGTCGATCATCTTCATGCTCTTCTTCTATAAGAAGTTTGGCCTGATCGCGACCTCAGCGCTGCTGGCGAACCTGGTGCTGATTGTCGGCATTATGTCCCTGTTGCCGGGTGCAACACTGACCATGCCGGGGATTGCGGGGATCGTGCTAACCCTTGCGGTAGCGGTGGATGCTAACGTACTGATAAACGAACGTATCAAAGAAGAGCTGAGCAACGGGCGATCCGTACAGCAGGCGATTCACGAAGGTTATCAGGGCGCGTTCTCGTCCATTTTCGATGCCAACATCACCACGTTGATCAAAGTGCTTATCCTTTACGCGGTCGGTACTGGCTCAATCAAAGGCTTTGCAATCACCACCGGTATCGGTGTGGCGACGTCCATGTTCACCGCTATTGTCGGTACCCGTGCCATCGTCAACCTGTTGTACGGCGGCAAACGCATTAACAAGCTGTCTATCTGAGGAGTGCGTTGTGGCACAGGATTATACTGTTGAACAATTGAACCATGGCCGTAAAGTCTGGGACTTTATGCGCTGGGACAACTGGGCTTTTATCATTTCCGGCGCGCTGCTGATCCTCTCCATCGTTGTGATGGGTGTTCGCGGCTTTAACTGGGGCCTGGATTTTACCGGCGGTACGGTCATTGAGATCTCGCTGGAGAAACCGGCGGATATGGACTTAATGCGCGAAGCGCTGGAGAAAGCGGGCTTCCAGGATCCGCTGTTGCAAAACTTCGGTAGCAGCCGCGACATCATGGTACGCATGCCGCCTGCGCAGAGCGATAACGGCGGGCAGCTGCTGGGCAGCAAAGTGGTTAGCGTGATTAACGAAGCGACCAGCCAGAATGCCGCCGTGAAGCGTATTGAGTTCGTCGGCCCGAGCGTAGGCGCGGATCTGGCACAAACCGGCGGCATGGCGCTGCTGGTGGCGCTGATCAGCATCCTCGTTTATGTCGGTTTCCGTTTTGAATGGCGTCTGGCGGCGGGCGTGGTTATCGCGCTGGCGCACGACGTCATCATTACCATGGGCGTGCTGTCGCTGTTCCAGATCGAGGTGGATCTGACCATCGTGGCATCGCTGATGTCGGTGATCGGCTACTCGCTCAACGACAGTATCGTGGTATCGGACCGTATCCGTGAGAACTTCCGTAAGATCCGTCGCGGTACGCCGTATGAGATCTTCAACATCTCGCTGACGCAGACGCTGCATCGTACCTTGATCACCTCCGGCACAACGCTGGTAGTGATCCTGATGCTCTATCTCTTCGGTGGCGCGATGCTGAAAGGCTTCTCGCTGACGATGCTGATCGGTGTCTCTATCGGTACGGCCTCTTCCATCTATGTTGCTTCAGCGCTGGCGCTGAAACTTGGGATGAAGCGCGAGCATCTCCTGCAGCAGAAAGTGGAAAAAGAGGGCGCGGATCAGCCCTCGATTCTGCCGTAACAAACGAGCAATAATAAAAAACCGCAGCGTAACGTTGCGGTTTTTTTTTGCCTGAAATATACATAGCGTTTATTGGTTAATTATTTTTATTCGTTATATATATTATTTCTGCAAATTTATTCACTTCTCTTGCGTTATTACTAATAAATATTCACCCTCCACCGGAAGGTTTTTGCTAGAGTAGCCGCCACTCTCGTAACGACGATGCCACCTCAACATCCGTAAGCATGGTAATGGAAAAAAAGATCCTGATAGCAGACGATCACCCCATCTATTTAATGGGGCTGCGCGCATTACTCACACCGCTTGCCGGGCAATATCACATTGTTGACGAAGCGCTCACCACTGATGACGTAATAAGCAAACTCGAACGTGATGATATCGATATTCTGATTACCGATTTCAGTATGCCAGGGGATAAATATAACGATGGCCTTGCGCTTATTCAGCTAATTAAGCGGCGCTGGCCCGCACTGGTGATTATTGTGGTGACAATGATCAACAACCCTGGAATTGAGCGCGCGTTACGCCAGCTCGGCGTACATGCCGTGCTCAGTAAAGCGGGGCTCTCAACGGAGTTAGTGCATTTTATAAAAGGGCTCACCGGCGCGTTTGCCCCCAGCAAACCCTCCGCCGACGCACCGGCCTTGAGCGGCATCAGCCTGACGCCAAAAGAGAGTGAAGTGCTGCGTCTGCTGCTGCGCGGCTTAACGGTGAGCGATATCAGCACCCGCCTTAACCGCACCAAACAGACCGTCAGCGCACAAAAAAAGAGCGCAATGCGCAAGCTCGGCGTCACCTCCGAATATGAGCTCTATCAACAGCTGCAACAGCTTGGGCTGGCCAGCTGATTAGACATAAAGATGAAGAAGCCAGCAAACCTGCTCGTCACCTTTAGCGCATCGCAACAGCAGCGTTTAACGCAGCAGTGTAAGCAAGATGTTCTTAATAAGATCGACGTCATTGAGGGTGAATTTGCCATTTGCGCGCTGCGCTCCCGGCACTGGAACGCCTTACTGATTGATTTAACCCATCAACCCACTCCGGGCCTGATGCTTATCGACAGGGTGCTGGCGGCCGGGCTGATCGGCACCTTCGCGCCACCAGCGCTGCTGCTGGCCTGTAGCGCAACCCTGGAAACCTTAAATCCCTCTCTGCTGCGTCTTAACGGTTTTGACAGGCTGCTTCCTTTACCGATAACCGACACCTTGCCCGGTAGCGCGCCACCGATGCTGAACCTCAGTGAGCTAAACGCGCTTGCCGGCGGGCAGCAGGCGGTAGTTAACGCGATGATCCCGGTGCTAATTCAGACACTTAATGACGATATCCAGCACCTCGCCAGCCTGCCTGCGCAGGCGCCGTTCACGGCAATCGCTGACATCGCCCACCGAATGAAATCCTCCTGGCATCTGCTGGGCATGAGCCACGCCAGACGCAGCTGCATCATTATGGAACGCCTGCCCGCGCTGCTGGATAACGGGGTCATAAGCACGCAGGAGAGCGAAAAGATGCGCATCAATTTTATTTCAGTGCTGTTTGCGTCGCTTCGTCAATGTAGGAGGCTGTTACCCGCGCACTGTTAACGCGATGCTGACGGTTTAATAGCTCTCCCTGTTCTTAATGGTGAACCTATTTAAGCGGAGCAGATGATGCGCAGCGATCCATGTTCTCGCCTCTTATGGCTTACTTGTGTGCCGGGGCTGTTGTTCTTCTCTCTGCCTGCACGTGCCGCTCTCCCTGCGCGCTGGCATGATGCGGGTTTGCTGAGCGCCATATGTATGGGCGTGCTTCTCCTGCTGCTGTTTTACGGGCTCGCACAGCGCAGAAAGCGCAGGCACAACCTGCCGCGCGATGAGAAGGCAGCCGCAAATCTTATGCAAAACCACTTTCTCGCCATGGTAAGCCATGAAATCCGTACGCCGCTCAATGCGATCCTGGGCATTCTGGAGTTACAAATTAAACAGAATGCGCAGAGTCAACGTGCCCAGCCGATGCTGGAGGTGGCGCACGACGCGGCTAAAGATCTGCTGGCGTTAGTCGGTGATGTGCTGGATATGTCGCGCATCGAGTCGGGTCATATGCCCCTTGAACCCTCTGCGCAGGAGCTGGTTAGCCTGACCCGATCCGTGGTGCTGCTCTTTGAAGAGGCAAGCGAGCAGAAGCAGCTTGCTCTCCGGTTTTCGGTTGTGGGCGGCGCGCGCTGTCCGGTGCTGATTGACCCCTGGCGCTACAAGCAGATCCTCTCCAACCTGGTGAGTAACGCCATTAAATTCACCCGTGAAGGGGAGATCCGCATTACGCTCTCCCACCAGATAACGGATGCACAGCGGGTTGCGGTTTCGCTGAGCGTCACCGATACCGGGCCGGGCATTGCGCCAGAGCACCAGGCGCGGCTTTTTACCCCTTTTGTACAGTTCGGCCCCCATGAGGATGGTGCTCGAAACGGTTCGGGTCTTGGCCTCGCCATCTGCCGGGCGTTGTGCGAGTTAATGGCGGGGAAACTGACCCTGAACAGCACGCCAGGCAAAGGCACCTGCGTCACCCTGCAACTCACGTTACCGCCGTCACATGGCCCTTGTCCCGCGCAGCGAAGCCTGCCCGCGATACCGGTTTCGACCGTCAAAGGCAGGCGGGTGATGATTGTTGATGACTACCGACCAAACCTGCTGCTGCTGCGCCACCAGCTTGAGCTGCTCGGCCACCAGGTGATCGAAGCGCAAAGCGGAGAAGAGGCGCTGGCAACATGGCATGCCCATAAACCGTTTGATTACATTCTGATGGATTGCAATATGCCGCTGATGGATGGCTTTACGCTTGCGAAAACCATTCGTCTGCAGGAGCAGCAGCAGGCTATTTCCCGTGCGACGCTGTTGGGTTTTACCGCTATTGCCCAGCAAGAGATTATTGAGCAGTGCCAGCAAGCGGGGATGGATGGCTGTTTATTTAAACCCTGCAGCCAGCAGGAGATTGCACAATGGATAATATAAACGCGGCGCTAATTGGCGAGTGAAAAACAGCATCAATTGTTGCCAGGAATTTTCCTTGTTAATACCTCTCGCTTCTCAATCCGGAAAAGAGGGCGCTAATAGGATTATTAATGGCCGGGATTAATATGGAGGACAGAATAATTACTTACCCTGTAACAGGAGGTTACATTGAAAAAGCTCTCTTTAGCTGCCCTGATTGGCTCAGTATTACTGACGCAATCTGCGTTAGCGGCTGAAAATAACCGCATCATGAGTTACCTGACATCCTGGGGTCTTCCACAGGACGCCGCGACCCAGTTAGAGAAGTCCAATGTTGATACTTTCTTCCTCTCCTTTGGCGGCTGGAATCAGAATGGTGAGATCTCCTCTTCTGACAACATCATTAAGCCTGCTGAGTATGACCCGTATTGGCTCTCTCCTTCCTATACCTCCTGGACACAGACCAAGCTGGCTGCGCCCTCTAAACGTATGCTGGTTGCTTTCGGGGGGGAGACCTATGAAAGAATGTGGGGCTATATTGCCGATGCCGCGAGCCGCGAAAAGATTGCGCAGGGGCTGGTTAAACTGTTGAAAACCGACTTCCCGGTTTACAAAAAGGATATGAAGCCGGAAGAGATGGTCGGCGGCTGCTTAAGCGCCAACTGGGATAAAACCTGCAATATGGCGAGTTTTCAGAAAGCAGGCACGGTTCAACTGGACGGCATCGATTTCGACTATGAAAAAGTGGCCCGCCTGACGCCGCAGGAGAACCAAAACCTGCTGATCCTCGCGAAACGCGTTAAGTCGCTGCTCGGGCCGAACAGCGGTAAAGTGCTGAGCCTGACGACCTATCACGTCGGGGCCGATCCTGAATCCTGCGCCAGCCCATCGGTGATGGAAAACTGCTCATTTATTGAGGATGCCCGTTCGGCGCATCACGGCGAAGTGCTGGGGCTGCTCACCGCCGGGCGCGATGTGTTCGACTTCTTTAATGTCATGACCTATGACGCCGGTCCGCGTTTCCGCTATGACGTCGCGATGGCCAACTACGCGCGTGCGGTGGGCGACAAGAAGAAGATTATTCTCGGCAATACCATCAACTCCCAGTGGGGGCCGGAAGGCCGCTATGTTGAATCCAAAGAGAATAACCTGACGCGTGCGGCCTGGCAGGCAGAGCAGGGTTACGGCGGTGTCTTCGTCTGGGCGCTTGGCTCCAATAATGTTCAGCTCAGTTTCCCGGACCAGGTGAGCTACCTCAATGAGATGAAACAGGCGGCGGGCGGCGATGTACCGCAAGTGGAGAATCATATCCCCGTGGCGAACGCCGTTTATCCGCAAACGGTGACCGGCGCCGCAACTGTGGTGCTTGATGGTTCGGCATCAACGGATCCAGAGGGTGCAGCACTTAGCTGGAGCTGGACGCAGGTTTCTGGCCCGCATGTGACACTGACTAATGCTAACCAGCAGAAAGCGAGTTTTACGCTCAATGCGCCGGATCAGGAGAGCACGCTGGTCTTCAATCTGACGGTAAACGATGGCGTGCATGACTCCCTGCCGTTGACGTTGACCATTAAGCATGTGCCGGAGGAGGGCAGCGTCACTATCCCGGATAATCCCGTGGCTGCTGATGAGTGGAAGTACGATAAGATTTATGTCGGCGGTGATAAAGTCTCGTGGAAAGGGCTGCAGTATAAAGCACGCTGGTGGACCCGTGCTAATGAGCCAGGCACGAATGAAGTGTGGCAGGTAATTGAGTAAGTTCTAGTTGAGTTAATCTTTTTGATGTTTTGGCCGCAATATTTTCATTGCGGCCTTTTTTTATTTGTCCCGGCTGGGAATTTTCCTCGCTTTATTACGCTGCCTCTGAAGGGATAAAAGAAGGTTGATATTACTGCGAGGGCGATAAGCGATTAATTTAACTGCGTGGATCTATTTCCCTACTAAACGGAGCACGTATGACTTATTCAAAAATAGGCCTGGCGGTTATTACATTATGTATGGCAGGCGGTGCGCTGGCGCATGGTTATGTCTCTCTCCCGGCATCACGCGCATATATGTGCAATGCCAATATGGGCTACCAAAATAAAGATTGCGGCAGCGGTCCGCTGTATGAGATGCAGAGCGTTGAAGGGCCTGATGGTTTTCCTGCGGCCAGTAGAGGGCCTGCGGATGGTCATCTCGCCAGCGCGGGATTAGCCTCCATGGGGCGGCTGGATGAGCAGAGTGAAACGCGTTGGGCGAAACATCCTATTAGCGCGGGCAAACATGCTTTCACCTGGACCTATACCGCGCCGCACAAAACCAAATCGTGGGATTACTACCTGACGAAGAGCGACTGGAACCCTGCCCAGCCGCTGACGCGCGCCTCTTTTGAGAGCAAGCCATTTTGTCATATCGAAGGGAATAACATTCGGCCCAGCGCCGGTCCGGATATGCCTCATGAGTGCACGATCCCCGAACGGGAGGGTTACCATGTGATCCTCGCGGCGTGGGATGTCGCTGATACAGGCGCTACCTTTTACAACGTGATTGATGTCGATTTCGGCGGCCATAACGCGCCCGCACCAGCCCCGGACGAGGATCCCCAGAGCGATCTCCCGGCGCAGTGGCACAGCGACACCGTCTATGTTGGCGGCGACAGAGTGAAGTGGAACGGCAAAGAGTATCAGGCGCGCTGGTGGACGCGTGGCAACCAGCCGGGTGTGCATGAAGTCTGGAGCGAAGTGAAATAGGGTGCGGTAGAAAAAACAAGGTCATACAGCAAAGTGGATGGCCTTGTTTTATTACGCTGGCGCAGTGGCGGTGTTAAGTGAAATGGCTGGCCTTGTAGTTACATCGCGATATCAAACATCCGCGTCTGGAACAGCAGGCAGTAGAGCTGACAGTCGGTTCGCACATTCAGTTTCGCCATTGCCCGCAGTTTATGTGCGCTCACTGTTTTAATGCTGATATTCATACGTCTGGAGATGGTGGTTAATGAGAGACCACGGCAGAGCAGGCGTAATACTTCACTTTCGCGCGTGGAGAGCTCCTGCGGCGTGATGGCATCGCGGCGGAAAAGAGAGTCCATTAAGCCGCGCTCAATATAGACTTCATCCATTAAGACAGTGGCCATGGCGCGCCATAATGTGCGCTCACTGGTATTACGGCTGATATACCCTTTGGCGCCGGCTTCGAGGGCAATTCTAATAAGATTGGTGTTGTTATACGGAGATAAGAAGATGATTTTTGTTTTGGGGTAGCGGCCTGAAATCCATTTAACCAGCGCGATGCCATCTAATTCTGATAAGGGGCTTCCGGTTTTAATTGTGGTCAGCCCGTAGCCGAGGAAAAGAAGGTCAACTTGTTTATTTGCGAGAATATTCAGTAGTTCTGTTTGTTCATGTGTGTCGCCGACAACCTCTATATCTAACCTCTCTGTGTTGATATTACTGGCTTTCAGAGAGTTAATCATTGAGGTCATCCCCCGGCGTATTATCGTATGCTCATCGGCAATCAATATATTAATTGGCATTAATTATCCTCCCAACGTCCTGTAGGAATGAAGAGTACAAAAGCACCATACGGCGTTCCTGACGTTATTTCTATCTGACCAGTAAGAAAAATCAGCGGCCTTTTACGGAAAAGAGATTTCCGCGCGCGGGTAGAGCATTCTTTAATGCCGCGGGAGCAATCAGCTTTCGTCTCTGTTGCATCGGGGGAGAATAGCCACGGTAAACGGCAATTCTTTGAGTGAGCAAGTGAATCATGAATTATCAACAACGCCTTAGGATTAATCAGCAGCAGGGTTTTACACTGCTTGAGCTGCTGGTGGTATTAATGATCATTGCGCTGCTGGCCGGCTTTGTTGGCCCGAAATTATTTTCCAATGTTGATCAGGCAAAAGAAAAAACCGCGTTACGACAGATGCATGCCTTTGCCGATGCATTAACGCAATATCGGCTGGATACCGGCAGTTATCCTTCAGAGTCAGAAGGGTTAAATGTGCTGGTTGAGAAGCCCGATAACGTCAATAACTGGAACGGCCCCTATCTTGCGCAAAAAATTCCTCATGATCCGTGGGGCAAAGAGTATCAGTGGCACAACCCGAGTCGACAATCGCAAAGCGTCTACGAAGTGGATATTTCTACCACTGATAATAATGGCAAGGCCATTGTCTACGGCTTCTGATAATGATTCGGCTAATGCTGGTACTTATTCTGCTGGCGGGGCATAGCGCTGAAGCGCATTGCTGGCAACGCGCAGGCGCGCGTTACGGTATTGAGCCGGCATTATTAAAAGCGATCGCTGTGGTTGAATCGGGATTATCACCAACGGCGGTGCATAAAAATCGTAATGGCTCCACGGATGTCGGCTTAATGCAGATCAACAGCCAGCATTTTGCGCAGCTCAGGCAATATCACATCACCGCGCGCTCGCTTATTACTAACCCTTGCCAAAACGTAATAACGGGCGCCTGGGTGCTGGCCGGGCAAATTCGCCAGTTTGGTTATAACTGGGAAGCGGTTGGCGCCTATAACGCCGGGAACGCCCGTAACAGGAAAACGCATTTAGCTCGCCTGCGCTATAGCCAAAAAGTGGCGCGTATTTATCAGGGGCTGAAAAGTAACGATAAGGAGTTCGCGGCATGGGAAAAATGAGCACCTGGGAAGTGACCTATTTAGAAAAGGGTAAACGCAAAAAAATCCGCACCCAGGCCGATACGCCCATTTCAGCCAGACACCAGTTACAACAGGCAGGCTATGTGGTGCTGCGCGTGGCGCAACAGGTTCAGCACCCGACAAAGCGCGTCTCGCTGACGCTCTTTACGCAGGAGCTGATGGCGCTGCTGGATGCCGGGCTGGTGGTGACCGAAGCGATCGAGACACTCTGCGCTTGTTCCAGCGATGAACAGGCGCTGGAGATGCTGGAGGGGCTGCTGGAGAAGCTCTACGCCGGGAGCCAGTTATCCCAGGCGATGGCCGCCCAGCCCGACATTTTTCCACCGCTGTTAGTCAATACCGTCGCCTCTTCTGAACAAACCGGCCAACTGGCCAACGCCCTGAAACGCTACCACTTCTATGAACAGCGCCTCGAACAGCTGCGTAAGCGCATTCGCGGCACTTTAACCTACCCGCTGATTGTGCTGACGGTTGGCGGGCTGATTGTCTGTTTCCTGCTGGGCTTTATCGTGCCCAGCTTTTCACAGGTGTTTGAAGGGGTGAATACCCTCAGCCGCAGCGCCGAGCTGATTTTGTGGTGGGGACAGCTGGTTAAGCAGTCGGGGCCGGAGCTGTTAATGGGCACCATCGCCACGATTGGCGCGCTGATCGTGGTGTGTAAACAGAGCTGGACCAAACAGCTACTGATGAGCGCTGCTATGAAAATCCCCCAGCTGCGCCAGCAACAGTTCCTCACCATTCTGGTGCGTTTCTATCGCACCCTTGGTCTGCTGCTCGATGGCGGCGTACCGGTTACCCATGCGTTGCGCCTTGCCCAGTCGGTGATCCCGGTCAGCCACCACTCCCAGCTCAACACCGTGGTGGAGCATGTGATGGCGGGCAAGAGCGTTTCGGAGTCGCTGGAAAGCCAGCATTTAACCACCCCGGTGGCGATGCGTTTACTGCAAGTCGGCGAGCGCAGCGGGGAGTTAGCCGGTATGTGCGAACGCATCGCGGGCTTTTATGACGAGGCGCTGGAGCGCGCCATCGACACCTTCACCCGCATTTTTGAGCCGTTACTGATGATGATCGTCGGCGGCATCGTCGGTCTGGTGGTGTTTCTGCTCTATATGCCCATTTTTGAGATGGCCGGGAGTATGTCCTGATGATGTCGCAGCCGGAAGTTTCCACCCTGATTGATGACCTGCTGGCAGTTGATGAAGCCGGGCGCAGCGAGGCGTTTGAGAAGCTGATTGACGCCGAACCCGCCGCGCTACCCGCGCTTGCCGCGGCACTCGGTATCGCGCTCTTTGCCCCGGAGGCGGAGGATGAGGTCACCGTCGATTTTCAGCATATTCCCCTCAATGACGCGCTGGCGATGCATGTCCTGCCGGTGTGCTGGCGCGATCGCCAGTGGTTGCTGCTGAGCGATCCCTTTTCGCTGGCGCTACGCCAGTGGGCGCAGCGGCTGCCGGTTACGCTTGCCATTGCCTCGCCCGGCTGGTTACGCGAGCAGCTTGAGGCGCTGACCCGCCAGCAGCGCACGCTCGATCAGCTTGAGCAGCAGGCAAATGAAGAGGGCGAAGATGAGGTGATCCTTGAGATCACCCCCGGCAATATCGCCAGTGAGAGCAACCCGATTATCAAGCTGGTTAATGCCACGCTCTATGATGCGATCCAGAGCCGCGCCAGCGATATCCACCTGAGCGCCGCGCCGGACGGCCTGGCGGTCAAATACCGCGTTGATGGTGTCATTCACGCTATTCGTCACTGCCCTGGTATTCAGGCGTCCGGTCAGATTATTTCGCGCATTAAAGTGCTGAGCAGCATGGATATTTCGGAGCGGCGCATTCCCCAGGATGGTCGCTTTAAAGCGATGATCCACCAGCGCCCGGTCGATTTTCGTGTCTCGGTGGTGCCGGGTATTCACGGCGAGGATGCCGTGTTGCGCGTGCTCGACAAGTCCCATAGCAGCACCCTGAGCCTGGAAACGCTCGGTTTTGACGACCATACGCTGCGCGAAATCCGCCTGTTAACCCACCAGCCGCACGGCATGGTGCTGGTCACCGGGCCGACCGGCAGCGGCAAATCGACCACCCTTTACGCGGCGCTGAGCGAGCTGAACACCGGCGACAATAAGATCATCACCATTGAAGATCCGGTTGAGTATCAGCTTAACGATGTGCTGCAAATTCCCGTCAATGACAAAAAAGGGCTGACCTTTGCCCGCGGCCTGCGCGCCATATTACGCCACGATCCCGACACCATTCTGGTCGGTGAGATCCGCGACAGCGAAACCGCCGGCATCGCCGTGCAGGCTGCGCTCACCGGGCACCTGGTGCTCTCCTCCGTTCACGCCAACGATGTCTTCAGTGTGCTGGAGCGTTTTCTCTATATGAACGTCGATGCCAACAGCCTGCTCTCCGCGCTACGCGGCGTGCTGGCCCAGCGGCTGGTGCGCGGCATCTGCCCGCAGTGCCTGGAGGAGGCGCAGCCGAGCGAGCAGGATCTTCATCAGTGGCAGCAGAGCGCGCTACACACCCTGACGCCGGTGTGGCGTAAAGGGCGCGGCTGCCCGGCCTGCCGACAGAGTGGGTTTCGTGGCCGGCTGGCGCTGGCGGAAGTTTTGCCGTTCAGCGACAGGATGAAAGAGGCGCTCCAGATGCGCGCCTCGGTGCGCCAGATGCGCGAAATCGCTTTAGCAGAAGGCTTTGTCCCGCTGCATAACGTTGCCATTCGCGCGGTGCTGGAGGGCAAAACCACTTTTTCGGAGATCAACCGTGTTATCACTCCTCCCGCCTGAGTTGCAGTGCGACATTCATCCGCAGCGGCTGGTGCTGCGCCGGGGCAACCGGGTGCTTGGCGAACAGGCGTTAACCGCACAGACCGCGCTGGATGAGGCGCTCGACCAGCTGTTACGCGCCCACACCTCAGGATTGCCCTGGTGGGGAAAGCTCAGCTTCTGCCTGAGCAGCAGCCGGATCCACTACTTTACCGTGCCCTGGCAGCCCGGGCTGAACACGCCGGAGGAGTTACGCAGCTTCGCCGCCACCGAGGCCGCCAGGCAACCCTTCTGGCGCCATGTTCTGGCGTGTAAAACCTCCTTTATCTCGGTGCAGTTCGGCGCAACGGCGCTGGCGGCGGCGATTGATGAAGCGCTCTGGCAGGCGTTACTGCTCACCGCCCGTAAATGGAAACTGCGTGTGGGCGGTATTCATGTGGCGCTGCACCAAAAGCTTCGCGCGTGGCGCGGCGCACTCCCTGCCGATGCACTCTTCTGTCTGCGTGATGAGCAGTCGACAATCTTTGTCTCGCGCCAGCACGGGCAGTGGCAGCAGGCGTGGTGTCTGCACAATGACGCGGGCGTGAGCGCGCGGCAGCAGGTTGCCCAGACCGCGCGGCTGATGGGGCTGGATAGCGCCGTTCCGCACTTCTTTCTCAACAATATTGATGCCACAAGGGAGTAAGGATGTTTTCCATATCGGCTTTTAAAAGCTGGCCCGCTCCCTGTTTTCACTACCGTCCTCGCGCCGCCTGGCCGGTAATGAGTGTCGTGCTGCTGCTGACCGGCGGGCTGCTGCTGGCGAGTATCAACGATTATCAACGGCGCGACGCGCTACAGCGCCAGCATCAGCACCTGCTGGAGACGGTGGCGAAGCGGGATGAAATTGTTCGCGGTCTGTCAGCGCGCATGAAAAAACATCAGCCCGATGCGAGAGCCGCCATGCAGGTGGTGGCGATGCTGAATCCGCTGGCGAAATTACTCCTGCCCGATGTAGCGATCATGAACGTCAGCGTTGAGCCGGAGAAAAAAGTGGTGCGGCTGCAGGTCAAAGCGATCTCTCTTGAGGCGCTGCTCGATTTCAGCACCCGTCTGGAGGCTATCCCGGCGCGAGTTGAGTTGCAAAACCACACGCCGTCAAAGGAGCTCAGCCAGAAATGGGCGGTCAACGCCACGCTGATAGTCATCTATCCCAACAACCCCCGGCTCTGAGTGAACATATGAGATTTTCCCACTCTTTACCCTGGCTACGCTGGTCGCTGGCCTCTGTCGTGGAAAAAACGGGCAGGGCACCGCTGCTGGCGGCGCTCGTACCACTGCTGATGGCCGCTTACTGGCAGTGCGCGCTCGCGCCGGAAAAGCGCCAGCTTCTCGGTGAAAATGCGCAGCTGGAGCTGCAGTTAGATAAACCACTGGCGCTCTCTCCACAGCCTGACAATAGCGCGGCGCTCTTACAGCGCACGCTGAATGACACCGAGTATCAGCAGGTGAAAGCGGTGTTCGACATTTTTCAGCAGAACCATTTGCAGGTTGACGGCAGCCGCTATCAATTCGGCAAAAACGGCAAAGGGCGTCAACGCGCGCTGGCGCTGACCATTCCGCTGCAGGGCGAGTGGAAAAACCTGACGCGATCCCTCATCACCATGAGTAAGAGCCTGATCTTTCATGTCGACAGGCTCGCCATCAGCCGCGCCAGCCCGGAGAGCGCCCATCTGCTGATCACGCTGCAGTTAACACTGAGTCTGGCATCGGGTCTGGAGGCGTCATGAAGCTGCCGCGATATCTGAAAATCTTGCTGCTGTTGACCGCCGGGCTGCTTCTCTGGGTGCATGTCACCGACGAAGGTGCAGAAAACGGCCCCGAGATGAGCCAGGCTGCGCCAGATGAGACGCGCCCGCCGCGCCAGGCGAACCGGCCGCTGCATGTCACGGATGATGCCAGCGCGATTGCCGATCTCTTCCCGGTCTATAACGCACCGGCAACGAAAGCGGCCGCGCCCGCGCCGGTGGCAAAGGTGCAGCGCGTCACGTTCCCTTTTCGCGCGGTGGGGCTGTGGATCCGCAACGGCATGCGCATCGTCATCCTGACGGATGGCGCACGTAACTGGCTGCTCTGTGACGCCTGTCGTAAAGCGGGGTATATCCGGCCAGGCGGCCTGATCACTCCCGACTGGCGACTGCAGGCGATGGCGCAGGACAGCCTGCTTTTTGAATCATTACCGGGGCATGAGCCGTACAGCATCAGCCTTAACTCTTTGACTACACAAGCCGTAACAACACAATGAAAAAACCGATTCTCACTATGGTGTGTGCGCTTGCGCTGCTGACCGGCTGCGCAAGCAGCAAACCCGTCGCACCGGAAGATGCCGCCCCCGTCAATACGGCGTCGCTGCGTGATGCGTTGCAGCGTATCGATAGCCAGCTTAAGAGCCACCCCCAGGATGTGAAGCTGCGAACACAGCGGCAGTTGCTGGTGACGCAGTTAGTGGAGGGCTATATCACGACCGCCCGCCAGGCGGCGGCGAAAAATAACTATGTTGCGGCGAGCCGTGCATGGGAAGCGGTGCTGCGCTATCAGCCCGGCCACTTTGTCGCGCAGCAGGGGTTACAGAAAATCGACCGGTTGCGCGTACTAGATAAGCTCTACCAACAGGCGCGGGCGCAGTATCAAACCGACCCGGAGCAGGCGTTAGCCAAAATCCAGCAGATCCTGGAAGAGTCGCCCGGCTGGCCGCAGGCGGCAGAGATGCGTGACCGTCTGATGCGTGAGATAGCCGTGCAGAATCAGCCGGAGAAGAAGATCAAGCGCGAGCTGCGCAAGCCCGTTAGCTTCACTTTCAGCAAACATAATCTGAAGGAGATCTTTGCCGCCATCAGCCAGATTACCGGCATCAATATCATCTACGATAAGGATGTCTCCGATGCGGCCACCGCCAGCCTGATCGCCCACGATACCAGCGCGGAGAACGCCCTCAATCTGCTGCTGCTCTCCAACCAGCTGCGTAAAAAGATCCTCAATGGCAACACGCTGTTGATCTATCCCGCCACGATGCAGAAAGAGAAGCTCTACCGAGATACGGTAGTGAAAACGGTCTTTCTCGGTTACGCCAAAGCGAAAGAGCTGAATGTGGCGCTGCGTAATTTGATTAAGCTGCGCGATGTGCATGTCGATGAGCGCACCAACTCGGTGACCTTTCGCGGCCCGCGTGAAAGCGTGGAAAAAGCCGAGCAGCTGTTGCTGACCCTCGACCGTCCGGAAGCGGAGGTGACGCTGGCGGTAGAGGTGCTGGAAGTGGACGCCAAAGATGTTGAAACCCTGGGCATCAACTTCCCCGGGCAGATTGGCATAGGCTTTAACGCTATCGAGTCCGGCAACAGCAATATCGCCATTAACGCCCTGAATAAAAATAATATGTTCGTCAATCTCGGCTCCGGCCAGGGGCTGAGCGCCAATATGCAGAAGATCCGCTCCCATGGACGCGTGCTGGCGAACCCGCGCATCCGCGTGAAAAACAATAAAAAGGCGGTGGTGGAGATTGGCGAGCGCATCCCGGTGCTGACCAGCAGTATCTCTGAGAGCTTTTCACAAGAGCAGGTGGAGTATCAGGATGTTGGCCTGAAACTGGAAGTCACGCCGGATATCAGCGTCGATAACACCATCTCGATGGATGTGAAGTTTAACCTCAGCACCATCGGCAGCGCCGAACACTCAAAAGATGGCGTCGCTTACTATCGTACCAACAACCGCGACGCGGCCACCGTGCTCAGCAGCCAGAACGGGGAGACGCAGATGCTGGCGGGGCTGATCAAAGAGAGCGACAGTGCAGGGCTGAACGGTCTGCCTGGGCTGGCGGATCTGCCGCTGCTCGGCAAATTCTTCGGCAGCCATGAAAGTAACCATGAGCGAACCGAAGTGGTGCTGCTGATCACGCCGACCATTGAGCGCAGCATCGACCTGCCGGGCACCCATATCAACACCATTGAGATGGGCAGCGAAGATGCGCCGGGTGAAAGCGCCTACCTGCCGCCTGCCGCAGAGGAGACGCCTGAAGCCTCGCACTTTGCGCCACCGCCGCTGACGCCACCGGCCACCTTTCCGGCGTTGAAAAAAGTGCCGGCGCCAACCCTTGCCAAAGGCAAGCCGTAATGGCGCGGCGCAACGGCTTCACGCTGATTGAGATGCTGGTATCGCTGGCGCTGCTCGCCACGCTTGCCAGCGCCGCGATCCCGATTTACCAGCGTCAGATCCAGCAGCGCAACGAAGAGGCGCTGCGCGTGGCGCTGCGCCAGATCCGCACCGCTCTCGACCGCTATGCGCAACTGAGCGAAGAGGGGATTATCGAAAAAGAGGCGGGTATGTCGAACTGGCCGGTGTCGCTGAATCAACTGGTGGATGGCGTGATCAATAAAAAGTCGGCCAACCGGGAGAAGATCTACCTGCTGCGCGCCATCCCGCGCGATCCCTTCTGCGACTGTGAAGGCAAGCCGAACAGCGAGACCTGGCGGCTGCGCGCCTCGACGCAGGCACCCGGTGAAAGCACCGGCGGGAAGGATATCTGGGATGTCAGCTCCACCAGCATGCAGCCCGGACTGAATGGAGTGCCGTATGCGCAGTGGTGAAAAGGGTTTTACGCTGATCGAGTTACTGGTGGTGATGGCGATTATCGCCACGCTGATGACGCTGGTCGCTCCGCGCTTTTTTAATCAAACCGAGCGCGCAAAAATTGTGGTGTTGCAGCATAACCGTAACGCTCTGCGCGCGGCGATTGCCGCCTGGCGTCACGATCGTCTGAGCGGGCCGGAGCAACTGGAGGAGTTGGTTGAGCAGGGGTACCTGTTTGATATTCCCTTAGATCCCGTCACCCAGCGACGCAACAACTGGCAAGTGAAGCGTGATGAGAACGATCAGATTATCGATGTTACTTCGCCCTCCCTGCCGGAGCAGGAAAATGCACAGGAGTAAGCCCGCAGCGCAGGGCGGTTTCACCTACCTGTGGGTGCTGCTGATGCTCACCATGCTGTCGCTCTCCTTGCTGAAAGAGACCCGCTCGCGCGAGGTGCACTTTCGCCAGCAGCAGGAGGAGGAGCTCTTTTTTCGCGGCGTGCAGATCCGCAATGCGATCCACAGTTATCAGAAAAAGGGCAGCGGCTGTTTTCCGCTCGGCTTTGACGATCTGCTACAGGATAGCCGCGATAAAAAGCCCGTCGCCCATCTGCGGCAGTGGTTTGCCGATCCGCTCACCGGCTCGCGCGACTGGGGGATGAGCTATGACAAACAGGGGCGCTGGGTGGGTGTCTACAGCAAAGGCCACGGTACGCCGCTGCGCCACACGCTCTTCCCACCTGAGATAAAGAACTTCAAACAGGCGGAGCGCTACGAACAGTGGCTGTTCAAAACCCCGGAGGTGCTCTCCGCACCGCTCCCTTCTGCCTGCCGCTCGCTGCTTAATAAACCGGAGCGATAACCCTGTGGAAAGCCTCTTTTTTGCGCTGCTCGGCGCGATTTTCGGCAGTTTTATTAATGTGGTGATCTACCGTTTACCGCGAAAAATGCAGGGGGAAGCGATAAGCCTGAGCTGGCCGCCGTCGTTCTGCCCCCACTGCCGGACACGGATAAACGCGCGCGACAATGTTCCGCTGCTCGGCTGGTTGTGGCTGCGCGGGCGCAGCCGCTGTTGCCACAAGCGGATAAGCGTTCGCTACCCGGCCGTTGAAGTGTTGATGGCGTTGCTGTTTGCGGCGGTGATAGCCCATGATGGCGTCAACCTGGCGGCGCTGCTGACGCTGGCGCTGCTGAGTCTGCTGGTGGCGATGTTTTTTATCGATATCGACCATATGCTGCTGCCTGATGTGCTGACGTATCCCTTTATACTGCTGGCGCTACTCTGCACCTGGTGCCGCCAGCCACTTCTTGCGATGCTACAGGAACATATGCTGGCCGCGGCGGTCGGCTTCTCTATCCTGTGGTTGCTCAACTATGGGTTTGCGCGCTGGCGCGGGTGCGAGGGCATCGGGGGAGGGGATATGAAACTCTTTGCCGGCATCGGCGCATGGCACGGCTTACCGGCGCTATTCGATATTATGCTGATCGCCGCACTCATCGGGCTGGCGAGCGGGCTGCTGCTGTTTCGCGCCGCGCGCCAGCAGCCCTTTCCATTTGGCCCCGCCATTATTCTCGCCTGCATCGGCTGGGCGATGGTTTACAGCCAGTAATCCAGTGAGATCTGCCAGCGGCGCTCACTCAGATTTAGCAGGTAGACCTTTTGCCACTGCAATGCCACATCCAGCGAGCCAAGATGGCGGCGCAGTTCGGCAAAGCCCATATTGGTATGCCGCTGCAGATCCCGCTGCGCAATCAGGTTGAGATCGTACTGTGCGAAAAGGTCTTTCCAGTAAGCCTGCAACAGCACGCTGCGGCGGGGATCCTGCCCGGCTACGGTCGGCTGGGCGCTGCCGTTGTAGTGCCCTTCGAGCCGCAGCGTCAGATCGCTCTCGCCGGTCCAGGTGAGTCCCGCCGCTACGCGGTTACGCCAGGCGATATCCCACTGGCTCTCTGGCAGCAGCGTCTCCTGCCAGCTGTAGGGCTGACGCCCGCCGGCCCATTCGCCATAAATCAGCGTTGAGCGGGAGAGCACCCGCGAAAGATTGAGGCCAAACTGCGGCTCGCGCTGCTGCTCTTTAAACAGCAGTAACTGCGGGTTGAAATTCTCCGCAAAGCGGTAGCTGGCACTAAGCAGCAGGCGGTCGCGCGGGTTGCTGGCCTGCCAGTCGAGGCTGGCGCTGCGATCGGCGCTGCCCCTGCGGATTTCAGGTGCCCAGAGCGCGCTAACGGCGGCGTTGTCCCAAAAGTGCTGCAGGCGCACCATCCCATTGCCCATCCGGTTGTTACGCAGGGTTTCCGGATCGGCAGAGGTCATGGATCGCACGGTGCCCCGACCGAGAAAATCCGTTGGGTTATAGCCCAGCGCGACGCCGTAGCGCGTGTTGATGCGGCCCATATCCAGCATCGTTTGTGGCGTCAGGTGGTAGCTGAGCCACGCTTCGCGCAGGGTATTGGTATAGCGGGTTTCGCTAAGCCGGTGGGTAAACCGGCTATCCAGGCGGTTGGAGAGCACCAGCCGCCACTTCTCACCCAGCGGCGCATCCAGACGCATATCCAGCGACAGCCGCTGCTCTTTCTCCTGCTGCTGATTAATGCTGCTGGCCGCTTCAAACATCATATTCAGCGCCTGGTAGGCGTCGGGGTTAAACTCGGCGCTGTCAGCCAGATCGAGGGCTGCCAGGGTCTCATCCTGCTGCGACAGCGCCGGTGCTGCCGGCAGTGCGGCGAGAAGCAGAAGCCAGAGAAGGGAAAGGGGCGATCGTGTCATGAATTCGCATCCCGAAAATGGGCGAGAAAATCACGCTGCAGCCAGGACTCCGGCACATCGCGCCACTGAAAATCCTTCTGGCGCAGCACGGTAACCCAGTGCGCATTAACCCCATCAATAATTACCGCTTCCGTCGAGCGGATGCCGCCCAGTACGGGCGCATAGCGGCGATAGAAGGTGGTTTTCAGCAGGTTGCCGTTAACGGCATAGAACTCCGCTTTGCGGCTCTTAAAGTCGGTTTTATCGACCCATAAATCCATCGATGGATAGGCCGCATCTCTGTTTTGCGCCTCCAGATGCAGGTGGTAGCAGTCACGCATCTGCCGCTCGCCATCCTGAATGCGCTCTTCTCCCACCAGCTTTGCCTGGTAATCCGCCGCCCAGTTTGCGGTAACGACATCGCCGTTGGAGGCTTGCCCCATCAGCCGCTGCTGCGGCGAAATCGGCACGCTGGCCTGGCTTGTGGGATCGTAAAGCCACAAATCGCGACCACTTTTCAGCGTCAGTTTACCGGCATCGCGCTGCGGGCTGATAAAGCGCAGCAGGCTGCGAAACTGGCCGCCGTCCGGCGCAACCCGGGAGTAGAGTATCAGTTCACTGGTTTCATGCTGTTTGCCATTTTTATAACTGATAAGCGTGGTTACCAGGCTGAAGGAGCGATCCGGGTTACGTACCTCATCGCTTTTTTTCAGGATCTGCTGGGCGCTCAGCGCCGCGTACGCCGGTGCGGCGCCGATCAACAGGATGGTCAGCCACGCTGATGTCAGGCTCTTTTTCCGTAATGACATGAATTCCTCCTTTTTATTCAGGGTGTTGCATCAGATATGGCGTAGCGCTTCAACAATCGACACCCGCGAGGCGCGTCGTGCAGGCCACCAGGAAGAGAGCACGGTCACCAGCAGCAGGGTGCCCGTGACGCTGGCCAGCATGCGCCACTCTCCCCAGATACTGATGCGGATCGGCAGCGGCGAGGTAACGCCCGGTGGCTGCCATGTCATCCCGGAGCGGTTAATAAGCCAGGCCAGCGCCAGCGCGATAAGCACGCCAGAGACTGCGCCAATCGCGCCCAGCAGCGCGCCTTCGCTCAGGAACAGGCGCTGGATATCGCCACGTTTTAGCCCCACCGCGCGCAGGGTGCCGATCTCCACCGTGCGCTCCATCACTGCCATATTCATGGTGTTGCCGACGGTGAAGAGCGCAATGCAGAGGATCAGCGCCAGCAGGAATGAGAAGATCTTGCCGAACATCGCCAGCACCTGGTTGTAGAGCGGCTGTAATTGTGTGAAGTCATACACCGCCAGTGGTTCGCCGGAGAGTTTATTGGCGAAGATCTGCCGCAGGCGCGCCCGTGCGGCCTCCATCTCTTTGGTGCTGTGCAGCTGGAGCAGGATTGCCGTCACGCCGGGCGTCTCCTGGCCGAAAAGCAGCTGCTGTGCCTGACGCAGATGCAGGCTGACTACGGTGTCATCCAGCTCGCGCGCCTGCTGCGGCTGGGTGCCCAGCACGTTGACGCGGATAATATTCGGCGCACCGGCGGCGGAGGCGGCCAGCAGCTCAATATGCGATCCCGTAGCCGGTGGACGCGTATCGCGGGCGCTTTGCGACAGCGCCAGCAGATCGTCAGGTAGTGCGCTGGCATTGTTCTCTCTCGACGGCGGCGGC
This sequence comes from Kosakonia sp. 1610, assembly GCF_050435845.1. Lineage (NCBI taxonomy): Bacteria > Pseudomonadati > Pseudomonadota > Gammaproteobacteria > Enterobacterales > Enterobacteriaceae > Kosakonia > Kosakonia sp. 1610. The sequence continues at coordinate 96,761 of NZ_JBNDKZ010000010.1, forward strand.
GCGCAGGGCTGATCTTTTACAAAATCACACAGCAGCAGCAGACGGGCCAGCCCGCGGCCAATCAGCGCAGCCTCCGGTTGGGTACCCGTCAGCGGTTTGCGGACGATAAGGTCTGCGCCTATCTGATATTCATCCCACTTATCCAGCTGCGCCTGTCCGACGGCCTCTGTGCCATAGATCAACACCGGACGCGAGGTGCCAACCGCGTAGTGGCCCGCGAGCCCGGTCAGGGAGAGGACCGGCGTGGTAACGGCGATCATCTTTTTCAGCACCGGATCGCGGATGAGGATATCGACGATCTGTTGATAGTTATGAATGCTGTACAGCGCAGGGTTGCTGGTGCCGTGCAGAAGATAGTCCCGCTGCTGGATCTGCAGATGGCCTTTGTCGCGCACGAAGGTAGTTTGCAGGCTGTACTCAATCGACTGGTTATAGCCTGCGAACAGCAGAATGCCTATCGCCCCGACGATAATGGCGCAGAGGGTCGAGAGCGTGCGTCGGCGGCTGCGCAGTAAGTTGCGCAGGGCATGTTTCATTAGCGTTGTGGTTTGCATTATCCCCCCCTTACACCATTGCCGGGCGCGTGACGCTGCCGTCATGCACCACATAGAGATCGTCCGCGGCGGCAATCACCTGCGGATCGTGGGAGGAGAAGACCACTGTCACGGCGTATTCACGCTGTAAATGGCGCAGCAGCTGCAAAATGGCGGCACCGGTTTTGCTGTCGAGGTTGGCAGTAGGTTCGTCGGCGACAATCAGCGCGGGACGGTGGATCAGCGCCCGGGCAATGGCAACGCGCTGGCGCTGCCCCCCGGAGAGCTGATTCGGCAGCGAGTCGGCCTTATGCGCCAGACCGACATTGTCGAGCATCTCATCGATGCGCTGCTGGCGATATGCCGGGTTTTTATGCTGAATCAGCAGCGGAACTTCAATGTTCTCGCGCACGGTCAGCACCGGGATAAGGTTGAAGTTCTGGAAGATAAAACCGAGGTGGCGGGCGCGAAAGTCGCTGCACTGGTCATCATCCAGCTCCGCCATCGGCTGGCCGGCAATTGCCAGATAACCACTGTCGGGCCGATCGATGCCGCCGATTAAATTAAGCAGGGTTGTTTTGCCACTGCCGGATTGCCCGGACAGGACGGTAAAGCGGTTTGCTGCAATGTTGAGCGTGACGTCTTTAAGGGCATCTACCCACACCTGGCCCAGTAAATATTTCTTACTGATGCCCTCCATTTCTACGGCCCACATGGTTCTCTTTTCCTTAGAGTAAATTCCTCTCAGGAGCGGATTTTAAAGCATGGCGATGAGCAATGGATGGGGAGGATTGGTACTGGTGTACTGGAAAGGTCTGTTTTCAGATTTTTATTCAGCGGCGTTCGGGCATAAAAAAGCCGACTCGAGGTCGGCTTTTCAGGCGTTACATTAGAAGTTGTAGCCAACCACCAGGTAGCCACCCCAGCCGGTAGTGCGGGCGCTGAAATCGCCCGCGCCGTAGTTCAGGATCGCATCATCTTTGGTCTGGCCGCCGTTGTGCCAGTAACGGGCAACGACGGAGTAGTGCCAGTGATCGTAGCTCAGTGCCAGAATGTGGCTTGAGGCGATCGAGTTGCTGGTACGCTGCTGCTGGCCATTGTTGTAGTAGCGGCGATCGCCGAGATCGGAGCCCCAGTCAAAGTTGGTGAAGCCGATATAGCTCAACTGGCCGCCCCACAGTGGCGTGATCGGCACAAAGTATTTCACTTTGAAACGGTAGCCGTCCCACTCGTTTTCGTTTGGCGCGCCGTAGTTCTGCCACTGGTATTTCGCATAGACGTTCAGGGAGAGGCTCATCGGCAGACCGGTGTCGATATCGGTGCCCAGACCCATGTACCAGGTGCTCTGGCGACCACCGGCGTTACGGCCCATGTCGTAGATGTAGTTGTTGGCAAAGTACCACTCTTTGAACGGGCCGAAGCTCAGATCGGTGTTGGTCAGCTTATCAATGGAGAAGCGCGGTTCGATCTCCATAAACAGCGGAGAGCCGTGGTTCCAGATCCCCTTCGCGCCGGAGTTGCCGCCGAAGAAGACCGGCGCATCCAGGTAGCCGTAGAAGTCGAACCAATCTTTCTTGGCGAAGGCTTCATATTCCAGATAGGTATCGTTACGCGGAATAGCCCCGAAGCGGGTGTGGTAGCTGCCCACTACGTTCACGCTCTGATGCCACCAGTCGGAGACAAATTCAGGTTTGCTGGTTTCCGCTGCGCTGGCAGAGAAAGAAGCGGTAAGCGCCAGTGCGGCACCGGCTGCGAGGAGAGTTTTTTTCATCATTACGCCACTGATTAAGATCCCAGACGGGAGTGAAAGTAAGCACGCATTAAATTGCTAAATGTTTCATATTTCTGCGTGCCTATTATAAGTATCCACGCTCACAAAAATATGTGTTGTTTCACATTATTGACATATACGTAATCGATTGCGTTCACGTTTGCGTCGTTTAAACGGCGGCGATTGTACTGACATTTATTGATAATGCCAATTGATGAATATCAACGTTGCAGAGTGGCTAAAAAAACGGAGCCGCGAAAGGGCGGGCGAGAGGCTCGCCCGCAGAAGAGAGGTTACTGCGCGTTAACCGGCTGGATATCGTGAACGCGCACAAAACCGAGTTGCTCAGGCGTGATGCCATTAAGCTGCAACGGAATGTCGACATCGCTCGGTGCCAGCGTGCTGGCCGGGGCGTTGATCAACTGATTCTGTACATTTACTTCCTGATAGTTCTCGGTAGTGCCCTGAAGCTGACCATACTCAATGGTGCCGCTAAAGGCGGGCAGCGGATCGTTGGACTGGCCCTGAATATGCAGCACAACGCGCGTCCCGGCGGCGTTTGGCGCCATATCTTTCAGCGACATACGCAGTGTGCCGATTTGGCTCTTCAGCAGCGCAGGCGTATTGGCGCCGGGCAGCAGATAGGCGCCGCTGCCTGATTTGGCGTTAAGGCTGTTTTGCTGTGTGATTTTGACCGTCTCCTGGTTCAGCTTGCTCATCTCTTTATTGAGCGTACTGACGCTTTGGTGGAGCTGGCGGACTTCGCTTTGCGGAGCGCAGGCGCTGAGGGTAAAAAGGCTTCCCAGCAACAGTGTTCTTAGGTAACGTCTTGTCATTGCGTCTGTTTCCTTGAAGGGGAGGATCGCTGTAATGGTAGATCGCAACCGCGGCCTTGCCATCGATCCATTGTCTCAAAAAGGGTCTGCCTTTGTTGTCATGCCACTTCAGGTTAAAATAGATTTCAGTTAACTCTCACGTCAGGACCCCGTATGCATTGCCCATTCTGTTTCGCCGTGGACACCAAAGTCATCGATTCTCGCCTGGTGGGAGAAGGTTCATCCGTTCGCCGCCGTCGGCAGTGTCTGGTTTGCAATGAGCGTTTCACCACCTTTGAAGTGGCAGAGCTTGTGATGCCGCGCGTAGTAAAAAGCAATGATGTGCGTGAACCCTTTAATGAAGACAAGCTGCGCAGCGGCATGTTGAAAGCGCTGGAGAAGCGTCCGGTAAGCGCCGATGACGTAGAAATGGCGTTAAACCATATTAAATCGCAACTTCGCGCAACCGGCGAACGCGAAGTGCCGAGTAAGATGATCGGCAATCTGGTGATGGAGCAGCTGAAAAAGCTCGATAAAGTGGCCTATGTGCGCTTTGCCTCCGTCTACCGCAGTTTCGAGGATATCCGCGAATTTGGCGAAGAGATCGCCCGTCTACAGGATTGATCATGCAGGATGAAATCTACATGGCGCGCGCGCTGAAACTGGCGCAGCGCGGCCGCTTTACCACCCATCCGAATCCGCGCGTCGGCTGCGTGATTGTTAACGGTGGCGAGATTGTCGGTGAAGGGTTTCACTACCGCGCCGGTGAGCCGCACGCGGAAGTACATGCCCTGCGCATGGCGGGCGATCGCGCGCGCGGCGGTACCGCATATGTGACGCTGGAACCCTGCAGCCACCACGGGCGTACGCCGCCCTGCTGCGATGCGCTGATTGCCGCCGGGGTAGCGCGGGTCGTTGCCGCCATGCAGGATCCCAATCCGCAGGTTGCCGGGCGTGGGCTTTATCGTCTCCAGCAGGCCGGGATTGCGGTGAGCCACGGCCTGATGATGAGCGAGGCCGAAGCGCTGAATAAAGGCTTTCTCAAACGTATGCGCACCGGTTTTCCCTATCTTCAGCTTAAGCTCGGCGCGTCGCTCGACGGGCGCACGGCAATGGCGAGCGGCGAAAGCCAGTGGATCACCTCTGCGCAGGCGCGACGCGACGTGCAGCAGCTGCGCGCGCAAAGCCATGCCATTCTCAGCAGCAGCGCCACGGTGCTGGCAGACGATCCGTCGCTGACCGTGCGCTGGAACGAATTAAACAGCGATACCCAGGCGTGCTATCCCGAAGCGGATCTGCGCCAGCCGCTGCGCATTATTATTGATAGCCAGAACCGCGTGACGCCGCAGCATAACGTCGTCAGCCAGCCGGGGGAGACCTGGTTTGCGCGCACCAAAGCCGATGCGCGCGCGTGGCCTGAGAGCGTGCGCGAAATCATCGTGCCGGAACATAACGGCCATGCCGATCTGGTGATGCTGATGATGATGCTCGGTAAACAGCAGATTAACAGCGTCTGGGTCGAGGCGGGCGCAGAGCTTGCTGGCGCGCTGCTGAACGCGGGTCTGGTTGATGAGCTGGTGGTCTATCTTGCGCCTAAACTGTTAGGCAGCGATGCGCGCGGGCTCTGCCAGTTACCAGGATTAATGGCGCTTGCCGATGCGCCGCGCTTTAATTTCAGTGAGATACGGCAGGTTGGCCCTGATGTTTGCCTGCACCTCACCAACGCGTGAAGCCTGCTGTAAAAGGGAAGCAGCGCGTTAAATAGTATGCTAAAATCCGCCCCCCTGCGGGGTCCGAACTGAACCTGTGAAGGAAGTGTATGAACATTATTGAAGCCAACGTTGCTGCTCCGGACGCTCGCGTCGCCATCACCATTGCGCGTTTCAACAACTTTATCAATGACAGTCTGCTGGAAGGCGCGATCGATGCCCTGAAACGTATTGGTCAGGTGCAGGACGATAACATCACCGTCGTGTGGGTTCCGGGCGCTTACGAGCTGCCGCTGGCCGCTGGCGAGCTGGCGAAAACCGGCAAATATGATGCCGTGATTGCGCTCGGCACCGTGATTCGCGGCGGTACTGCGCACTTTGAGTATGTGGCAGGCGGCGCAAGCAATGGCCTGGCGCATGTCGCGCAGGAGAGCGCCATTCCGGTCGCATTCGGCGTGCTCACCACAGAAAGTATTGAACAGGCCATCGAACGCGCTGGCACCAAAGCCGGTAATAAAGGTGCGGAAGCCGCACTGACCGCGCTTGAAATGATTAATGTATTGAAAGCCATCAAGGCTTGAATTTTGTAAGGGGAATTACGTGAAACCTGCTGCTCGTCGCCGCGCCCGTGAGTGTGCCGTTCAGGCGCTTTACTCCTGGCAGTTGTCCCAGAACGACATCACTGATGTTGAATACCAGTTCCTGGCGGAACAGGACGTGAAAGATGTTGACGTCGTGTACTTCCGTGAACTGTTGAACGGGGTGGCGACTAATAGCGCATATCTCGATGGCCTGATGAAGCCATACCTCTCCCGTCTGCTCGAAGAGCTGGGTCAGGTTGAGAAAGCGGTATTGCGTATCGCGCTGTTCGAACTCTCAAAACGTGATGATGTGCCCTATAAAGTGGCGATCAACGAAGCTATCGAACTGGCTAAAACCTTTGGCGCTGAAGACAGCCATAAGTTTGTGAACGGCGTGCTGGATAAAGCCGCACCTGCGATCCGTCCCCACAAGAAGTGATCCGCAAGCCGGTGACGGGCGACGCTTTCAGCGCGCCGGTCCCGGCTTTTTCTTTTTTCTACAGAGGAATAACGTATGGCATGCGGTGAATTCTCCCTGATTGCCCGTTATTTTGACCGCGTACGAACTTCACGTCGCGACGTCGAAACCGGTATCGGTGACGATTGTGCGCTGCTCAATGTCCCCGAAAAACAGACCCTGGCGATCAGCGTCGACACGCTGGTGGCGGGTAACCATTTTCTCCCCGATATCGATCCTGCCGATCTGGCCTGGAAAGCAATGGCCTCTAATCTTAGCGATTTGGCGGCGATGGGTGCCGATCCTGCCTGGTTGACGCTGGCGTTAACGCTCCCGGAAGCGGACGAAGCGTGGTTGCAGGCTTTCAGCGACAGTCTGTTTGAGCAAATCAGCTATTACGATATGCAGCTTATCGGCGGTGATACCACCCGCGGGCCGCTGTCGATGACCATTGGTATTCATGGTTACGTGCCGGCAGGCCGCGCGATGAAGCGCTCCGGCGCGAAGCCGGGCGACTGGATCTATGTCACCGGTACGCCGGGCGACAGCGCTGCCGGGCTGGCGATTTTGCAAAACCGTTTAACCGTCAGCGACAGCGATGATGCGGCTTATCTTATGAAGCGCCATCTGCGCCCGACGGCGCGCGTGCTGCAGGGCCAGGCGCTGCGTAACCTCGCAAGCTCGGCCATCGATCTCTCTGACGGGCTTATCTCCGATCTCGGGCATATCCTGAAAGCGAGCGGGTTTGGCGCGCGGATCGATCTTGATGCGATGCCGTTATCGGATGCCATGCGTCGGCACGTCGAGCCGGATCAGGCGCTGCGCTGGGCGTTGTCCGGCGGAGAGGATTATGAACTCTGCTTTACCGTACCTGAGCTGAATCGCGGCGCACTGGATGTGGCGATTGGACAGCTGGGCGCACCGTTTACCTGCATCGGGCAGATGGGCGCGGACGGGGAGGGGCTCTACTTCACTCGCGAGGGAAAAGCCGTCACCCTCGACTGGAAAGGATATGACCATTTTGCAGCGCACTAAAGATAAAGATATCGCCAAAAGCCGTCTCACTATGCGTAACCCGTGGCACCTGCTGGCGACCGGGTTTGGCAGCGGTTTAATCCCGTTTATGCCCGGCACCATGGGCTCGATTGCGGCGATCCCTTTTTGGTGGCTGATGACCTTCCTGCCCTGGCAGCTCTATTCGCTGCTGGTGATGCTGGGGATCTCGCTGGGTGTTTATCTCTGCCATCAGACGGCAAAAGATATGGGCGTGCACGATCACGGCAGTATCGTCTGGGATGAGTTTATCGGCATGTGGATCACCCTGATGGCGCTGCCCACTAATGACTGGCAGTGGGTCGCGCTTGGGTTTGTGCTGTTTCGCATTTTTGATATCTGGAAGCCGTGGCCGATCCGCTGGTTCGATCGCAACGTGCATGGCGGCATGGGGATTATGGTCGACGATATCGTCGCCGGGATTGTCGCCGCCGGGTTGCTCTATGTGATTGGTCATCATTGGCCGATTGGGCTGATTTAGCACTATCAGGCTGCGGCGAAATGCCTGATGGCGCTCCGCTTATCAGGCCTACGGTTTCGGGTTTGCATGTGGATGCGGTGGAAATGCCTGATGGCGCTGCGCTTATCAGGCCTACGATTCCGGGCTGGCATGTGGATGCGGTGGAAATGCCTGATGGCGCTGCGCTTATCAGGCCTACGGTTTCGGGCTGGCATGTGAATGCGGTGGAAATTGCCTGATGGCGCTGCGCTTATCAGGCCTACGGTTTTGGGCTTGCATGTGAATGCGGTGGCAATTGCCTGATGGCGCTGCGCTTATCAGGCCTACGATTCCGGGCTGGCATGTGGATGCGGTGGAAAATGCCTGATGGCGCTGCGCTTATCAGGCTTACGACACCGAATTAACATTTGGGCGTAGGCCGGATAAGGCGCAAGCCGCCATCCGGCAACTTATCCGCGCGTTACTTAAACCCCACCACCGGGTGCTGTTTATAGGGCATCTCCAGCTCGGCAATCTGCTCCGGCTTCAGCGTTAACGCTACCGCGCCTAACAGCTCTTCCAGCTGATCCCCACGGGACGCGCCAATAATCGGTGCGGCAACGCCTGGCTTACTCAACAACCATGCCAGCGCCACCTGCGCACGCGACGCACCCAGCTCTTCTGCCACGCTTGCCAGACGTTCGGCGATCTGCGCATCGTTAGCATCCGTTTCGCTATACAGCGTTTTGCCAAACTCATCAGAAACCAGGCGGGCGGTGGTTTCCCCCCACGGGCGGGTCAAACGTCCGCGCGCCAGCGGGCTCCACGGAATAATCGCCACGCCCTCTTTGTAGCAGAGCGGCAGCATCTCGCGCTCTTCTTCACGATAGATAAGGTTGTAGTGATTCTGCATGGTGACAAAGCGCGCCCAGCCGTGCTGCTCCTGCAAAGCCAGCGCCTGCGCAAACTGGCTGGCGTGCATGGAAGATGCACCGATATAGCGCGCTTTACCCGCTTTCACCACATCGTTCAGCGCTTCCAGCGTCTCTTCAATCGGTGTGTTGTAGTCCCAGCGGTGGATTTGCAGCAGATCGACATACTCCATGCCGAGGCGTTGCAGGCTGTCATCAATGGAGCGCAGGATCTGCGCGCGGGAGAGGCCTTCAGCCAGATCGCCGACCTGATGGTAAACCTTAGTAGCAACAACCACCTCGTCGCGGCGGGCGAAATCGCGCAGCGCACGACCAACGATCTCTTCACTGCTGCCGTCGGAGTAGCTGTTAGCGGTATCAAAGAAGTTAATCCCGCCTTCCAGCGCGCGCTGGATAATCGGGCGGCTGCTCTCTTCCGGCAGCGTCCAGGCATGTTTACCCCGGTCCGGCTCGCCAAAGGTCATACAGCCAAGGCAAAGGCGGGAGACCTTGAGGTCTGTTTTCCCTAATGTGTTGTATTGCATGGTTCCACTCCTGCTGGTCACGAATTAGGCTTAAGCATAGCAGGAGCGGAAAAGGGCGGAATCAGGCGAGCCAGTTTTTGATGCGCGATTCGATACCGGCCGCGTCGAGGCCAATCTCTGCGCGCGCTTCATCCTGCGTACCCTGCGGAATAAAGAAGTCCGGCAGGCCGAGGTTGAGCACCGGCACCGGTTTGCGCTTCGCCATCAGCACTTCGTTAACGCCGCTACCGGCACCGCCCGCAATGGCGTTCTCTTCCAGCGTTACCAGCACCTCATGCTGCGAAGCCGCCTGCAGGATCAGCGCTTCATCAAGCGGTTTGGCAAAGCGCATATCAATAAGCGTCGCATTCAGCGCCTCGGCGGCTTTAGCTGCTTCCGGCAGCAAAGTACCGAAGTTAAGGATCGCCACCTTCTCGCCTTTACGTTTCACCACGCCTTTACCGATAGGCAGTTTCGCCAGCGGCTCCAGCGTCACGCCGACCGCGTTACCGCGCGGGTAGCGCACGGCGCTCGGGCCATCCGCGTAGTGGTAGCCGGTAAAGAGCATCTGGCGGCACTCGTTCTCATCGCTTGGCGTCATCACCACCATCTCCGGGATGCAGCGCAGATAGGAGATATCAAACGCCCCCTGGTGGGTCTGGCCGTCCGCGCCAACAATCCCGGCGCGATCGATAGCAAACAGCACCGGCAGCTTCTGGATCGCCACGTCGTGGATCACCTGATCGTAGGCGCGCTGCAGGAAGGTGGAGTAGATTGCCACCACCGGTTTGTAGCCGCCGATTGCCAGCCCGGCGGCAAAAGTGACCGCGTGCTGCTCGGCAATGGCGACATCAAAATATTGCCCCGGGTATTTGCGCGAGAACTCAACCATGCCGGAGCCTTCGCGCATCGCCGGGGTAACGGCCATTAACTTGTTATCTTTCGCGGCGGTTTCACACAGCCAGTCGCCGAAGATTTTCGAATAGCTCGGCATACCGCCGCTGCTTTTCGGCAGGGTGCCGCTGGTCGGATCGAACTTCGGCACCGCGTGGAAAGTGATGGGATCTTTCTCGGCCGGCTCATAGCCGCGCCCTTTTTTGGTCATGATATGCAGGAACTGCGGGCCTTTCAGATCGCGCATATTACGCAGCGTCTGCACCAGGCCCAGCACATCGTGACCGTCCACCGGGCCGATATAGTTAAAGCCCAGTTCTTCAAACAGCGTGCCCGGCACGACCATGCCTTTGATATGTTCTTCAGTGCGTTTCAGCAACTCTTTGATCGGCGGCACGCCGGAGAGCACTTTTTTCCCGCCTTCGCGCAGGGTGGAGTAGAGCTTGCCGGAGAGCAGCTTCGCCAGATGATTATTCAGCGCGCCAACATTCTCGGAGATCGACATCTCGTTGTCGTTGAGAACCACCAGCATATCGGGGCGAATATCCCCGGCGTGGTTCATCGCCTCAAACGCCATACCCGCGGTGATGGCGCCATCGCCAATCACGCAGACGGTACGACGCTGCTTATTCTCTTTCGCTGCCGCCACGGCCACGCCGATCCCGGCGCTGATGGAGGTAGAGGAGTGACCGACGCTCAGCACGTCATATTCACTCTCGCCGCGCCACGGGAAGGGGTGCAGGCCGTTTTTCTGCCGGATGGTGCCGATTTTGTCGCGGCGGCCGGTGAGGATTTTGTGCGGATAGGCCTGGTGGCCGACGTCCCAGATTAACTGATCGAAGGGCGTGTTATAGACGTAATGCAGCGCCACGGTCAGTTCAACCGTGCCAAGCCCGGAGGCGAAGTGTCCACTGGAGCGGCTTACGCTGTCGAGGAGGTAGCGACGCAGCTCGTCGCACAGTTTCGGCAAACTCTCTTTCGGCAGCAGGCGCAACTCTTGCGTGGTATCAACCAGCGCCAGCGTCGGGTATTTGGCTGTATCAAAACTCATCAGAGACTCGGACTCATCGTGTTATATCGTTATTTATCACGCTGGATTATGTAATTCGCCAGTGCTTCCAGTGCCGTCGTATCCAGCGATTGCGCCGACAGCAGGCTCAGCGCCTGGCGGGCATCGTCAATCAGATCGCGGGCTTTCGTGCGGGCTTGCTCAAGGCCCAGTAGTGCGGGGTAGGTGCTTTTACCCAGTTGCTGGTCAGCACCCTGGCGTTTGCCAAGGGTCGCAGTATCGCCGACCACATCGAGGATGTCATCCTGAACCTGAAACGCCAGGCCGACACACTGTGCGTAGCGTTCGAGCAGCGGCAGCGCGTCGCGACCGCGTTGCCCGGCGCTCAGCGCGCCCATTTTTACCGCCGCGCAGATCAGCGCCCCGGTTTTATGACGGTGGATCTGCTCCAGCCCTTCCAGAGAAACCTGCTCATTTTCTGCCGCCAGATCCAGCGCCTGCCCGCCGCACATCCCGGCAACGCCGCTGGCGTTTGCGAGGGTGGCGACCATCGCCAGGCGATCTTCTGCGGCGACATCCGTCATCGGCGCTTCCGTCAGGATCGAGAAGGCCAGCGTCTGCAAGGCATCGCCCGCGAGAATGGCATTGGCTTCGCCAAATTTAATATGGCAGGTGGGCAGACCGCGACGCAGATCGTCGTCGTCCATCGCCGGCAGATCGTCATGCATTAATGAGTAAGCATGAATGCACTCCACCGCCGCGGCGGGCGCGTCCAGCGTTTGCTGGCTGACGCCGAACATGCGGCCGGTGGCATAAACCAAAAAGGGGCGCAGGCGCTTACCGCCTAAGAGTGCGCCATACTGCATCGCCTCAACCAGCGGAGTGTTCTGAAAGGGCAGGGGATCGATGAAACGGCGCAGCGCGTCGTTGGCCTGTTCAACGCAGGCCTGCAGTTGTTGATTGAAATCCATCTATTCAGCATCCGGAGCGAAAGGGGTTAACGGCGCCTCTTCGGTATCGGAGAGCAGGATCTGTACGCGCTGTTCCGCCTGCTGAAGCTTAACCTGTCCCTGGCGGGCCAGCTGGACGCCGCGCTCGAATTCGTTCAGGGCATCTTCAAGCGGAAGTTCGCCGCTTTCAAGACGAGTGACAATCTGTTCCAGTTCGCTCAGTGCGGTTTCGAAACTGGCGGGTGCGTCGTTTTTCTTTGGCATAGTGAATGTCTGACTCTTCTATTATTCCGACTACGTTATGGTAGCGAAGTCGGGGCACATAGCAAATAACGCTCAGTGGTAATGCGTTGCACATGATCTTCGCGATGGTGGTATACTTCCGCGCCTGGATGCAGCCGCGGGTAAGGGCTGCTGTAAATTTTCCTCTACAGGCCTTTGCAGGCTTGCCAACGAACCATTGCCGCCATGAAGTTTATCATTAAATTGTTCCCGGAAATCACCATCAAAAGCCAATCTGTGCGTTTGCGCTTTATTAAAATTCTGACCGGGAACATTCGTAACGTTCTGAAGCACTACGATGAGGCGCTCGCCGTTGTGCGCCACTGGGACCATATTGAAGTGCGCGCCAAAGACGAGAACCAACGTCTGGCCATCCGCGATGCGCTGACCCGCGTGCCGGGCATTCACCATGTGCTGGAAGTAGAGGATGTTCCTTTTACCTCTCTGCATGACATTTTTGAGAAAGCGCTGGCGCAGTATCGCGATGCGATTGAAGGCAAAACTTTCTGCGTGCGGGTAAAACGCCGCGGGCAACATGAGTTTAGCTCGATCGAAGCAGAACGCTACATCGGCGGCGGCCTTAATCAACACGTTGCGTCGGCAAAGGTTAAATTGACCCACCCGGATGTGACCGTGCATTTGGAGATTGAAGACGATCGCCTGCTGCTGGTGAAGGGCCGTTATGAAGGTATTGGCGGCTTCCCGATCGGCACGCAGGAAGATGTGCTGTCGCTCATCTCCGGCGGGTTCGACTCCGGCGTCTCCAGCTATATGCTGATGCGTCGCGGCTGCCGCGTACACTACTGCTTCTTTAACCTTGGCGGCGCGGCGCATGAAATCGGCGTCCGTCAGGTGGCGCACTATTTGTGGAACCGCTTCGGCAGTTCCCATCGCGTGCGTTTTGTGGCGATCAACTTTGAGCCGGTGGTGGGCGAGATCCTCGAGAAAGTCGACGACGGCCAGATGGGCGTGGTGCTGAAACGCATGATGGTCCGTGCAGCCTCTCAGGTAGCCGAGCGCTACGGCGTGCAGGCGCTGGTGACCGGCGAAGCGCTGGGCCAGGTCTCCAGCCAGACGCTGACCAACCTGCGTTTGATTGATAACGTCTCCGATACGCTGATCCTGCGCCCGCTTATCTCTCACGATAAAGAGCACATCATCGATCTGGCGCGCAAAATCGGCACCGAAGATTTTGCCCGCACCATGCCGGAGTATTGCGGCGTGATCTCCAAAAAACCGACGGTAAAAGCGGTTAAAGGGAAGATTGAAGCGGAAGAGGCGAACTTCGATTTCTCGATCCTTGAGAAAGTGGTCGCGGAAGCGAGCAATATCGATATTCGTGAAATCGCGCAGCAGACCTCGGAAGAGGTGGTGGAAGTCGAAACGGTAACCGGCTTCGGTGAAAATGACGCGATCCTTGATATCCGTTCCATCGACGAGCAGGATGACAAGCCGCTGCAGCTGGAAGGCGTAGATGTGGTGTCGCTGCCGTTCTACAAGCTGAGCACCAAGTTTGGCGATCTCGATCAGAGCAAAACCTGGCTGCTGTGGTGTGAGCGCGGCGTGATGAGCCGCCTGCAGGCGCTCTATCTGCGTGAGCAGGGCTTTACCAATGTGAAGGTTTATCGCCCGTAGTTTTACGTTGTGCCATGGATAGCACCGTGGATTGTGCCGGATGGCGGCTTCGCCTTATCCGGCCTACGCGGTGCAACATGCCATCAATCGTTTACCGCATAGCATTCAAACAAACCGCACCTACCCGTAGGCCGGATAAGCGCCAGCGCCATCCGGCAGACAGACCGCACTTACCCGTAGGCCGGATAAGCGTCAGCGCCATCCGGCAGACAGACCGCACCTACCCGTAGGCCGGATAAGCGCCAGCGCCATCCGGCACACAGACCGCACCTACCCGTAGGCCGGATAAGCGTCAGCGCCATCCGGCAGACAGACCGCACCTACCCGTAGGCCGGATAAGCGCCAGCGCCATCCGGCAGACAGACCGCACGTACCCGTAGGCCGGATAAGCGTCAGCGCCATCCGGCACACAAACCGCACGTACCCGTAGGCCGGATAAGCGTCAGCGCCATCCGGCAGACAGACCGCACCTACCCGTAGGCCGGATAAGCGCCAGCGCCATCCGGCATTCAGCGCCAAAGCTTACGCTTCGTAGTAGTTATAAATCCCTGCCGCCATCACCAGCTGTGACGCCACGTCGTGGGCTTTTTCACGCCCGACCAGCAGATCGATAATCTTCAGACCAAAATCAATCGCCGTGCCCGGCCCCTGGCTGGTCAACAGATTGACGCGCGGATCCCATACCACGCGCTTATCCTGCCACTGCGCCTCCGGGATCGTCTCCTTAAGCCCAGGAAAACCGGTCATATTGCCGATCGGGAAGATCTCATGGGGCACCAGCACGGTGCCGGCGGCGGCACAAATCGCCGCAACGATGCGCCCGGAGAGGTGAAACTGGCGCACGGTCTCTACCAGCAGCGGGTTATCGCGCATGCACTCCGCGCCCTTAAGCCCGCCTGGCAGCACGATAACGTCGTAATCGCCGTCTGCTACCTCAACCAGCGGCGCGTCGGCCAGCAGCTTTACGCCGCGCGAGCAGGTGATGACGCGCTCGCCGTCGCTGGCCACGCTGGCGGTGGTCACTGCGATCCCGCCGCGCACCAGCAGATCGATAGTGGTGACCGCCTCCATCTCTTCACTACCAGGGGCGAGACATATCAGAGCTGATGCGCTCATATTCACTCTCCTTACGTTTAATCAGGTCGAACAGCCGGGCATTCTCAGGCACCGCGATGCCGTGCGCGCGGGCGCGTCTGAGCAGATAGCCGGTAATGTAATCGCACTCGGTATGGCGCATCGCGCGCACATCCTGCAGCATCGATGAGATATTCTCCGCCGTACTCTCAATCACCTGGTGAACATAGGCGATCAGTTCGTCGGCGGAGATATGGTGGCCTTCGCGCTCGATCACCGCCGCCACTTCGCGGGCGATTTTCTCTATTTCTTCCGGCGCGTCGCGCAGATCGCCATTTTTGCAGTCGCGCAGCGCCGTCAGCGGGTTGATCACGCAGTTCACCGCCAGCTTGCGCCACAGTGCAGGGCGAATGGTGTTGTGCCAGGCGACATCCGGCAGCGCCATTTGCAGCGTGTCGGCCAGGTAGCTGAACTCGCCATCCTGCGCGCGCGCCGGGCCAATATGGGTGATGCCGCTGGCGACGTGAATAATCACATTGCCATCGCGGCGCGCAGCATGGGTGGTGGTGCCCATCAGCAGCGGATTGGGCAGGGATTTCAGCTCTTCAACGGTGCCCATGCCGTTATGCAGCAGCAGCACCGGCGTGGCGGGCGAGAGCGAGGCAACCAGCCCTTTTACCGCATCGGAGACCTGCCAGGCTTTAAGTGTGACCAGCAGCAGATCGCTGCGGGCCAGGAAATCGGGGTCGTTAGCCGTCAGGGACTCGTTAAAAATCGTGCCGTCTTCTTCAACCAGGTTCACACTGCAATAAGGTTGCGGGATACGTAACCAGCCCTGTACCTCATGTCCCTGCTTGCACAGTGCTGTTAACCACAGTTGCCCTAAGGCGCCGCATCCCAGTACGGTAATTCTCATTATTCCTCCTCACCTGCAACTGCGCCAGGTGTTACAGCGATAAGTATAGCGCTGTCAGCTAAGCTTCCAGTATTCAAGATTGTGTTAATACACAGTGCGGGTATTATGCATCGCTGAAATTACAGAGGGAGAGAAAAGATGCCATCTTTCGATATTGTTTCCGAAATTGATCTGCGCGAAGTGCAAAACGGCGTTGAGAATGCGACCCGTGAACTGGCCACGCGTTTCGACTTTCGCAACATTGAAGCGACGTTTGAATTAAACGAAACCAACAAAACCATCAAGGTGCTAAGCGAGTCTGACTTCCAGGTCAACCAACTGCTCGATATCCTGCGCGCCAAGCTGTTAAAGCGCGGCATTGAAGGCACCTCGCTGGAAGTGCCGGAAGAGTTTGTCCACAGCGGTAAAACCTGGTTTGTTGAAGCGAAGCTCAAGCAGGGGATTGACGCCGCAACGGCGAAGAAGATCATCAAGCTGATTAAAGAGAGCAAACTGAAGGTGCAGGCGCAGATTCAGGGTGAAGAGATCCGCGTGACCGGTAAAGCCCGTGACGACCTGCAGGCCGCCATGGCGCTGGTGCGCGGCGGTAACTTAGGCCAGCCGTTCCAGTTTAAGAACTTCCGCGATTAATGGTGTGCCCTCTCCCGTGCGGGGGAGGGCGCTTCACCTTTAACCCGCAACCGCCTGTTCCACTTCAAAACGGTTGGTCACCTTGCTGTCTATCTTCACATAGACGCTGCGCTCCTCCGGCACCACCATCGCTTCGCTTACCCCGTCCATTGCCAGCAGCCGCTGCTGCAACGCCGCATCCACCGCAACATCCTCCGGGATCGCGATACGCAAACTGCTGACATAAGGCGGCTCTTGCATGGTGCTGGCGACTAATAGCCAGACTACCGCCAGCAGCGCACCGGCGAGAAATACCGTCTGGGAGTCGAAAAAGCCATCAACCCAACCGCCGAGCGAGCCGCCAATCGCCACGCCAAGGAACTGGCTGGTGGAGTAGATGCCCATCGCCGTGCCTTTATAGCCTGCGGGTGCTTCTTTACTGATAAGCGAGGGCAGCAGCGCTTCCATCAGGTTAAAGGCGAGGAAGAAGATCTGCACGCCGATGACAATCTCCCAGAAGTGCGGGCCCGCGCCCCACAGCACAATTTCCGCGATCACCAGCAGAGCGACGCAGAGCAGGAAGACCCGCTTCATTTTGCGCTTCACTTCGGCATAGATAATGAACGGCACGACGGAGACAAACGACACCAGCATGGTGACGAGATAGATTTTCCAGTGCTGCGCCGCAGCAAACCCGGCAGCTTCCAGCTGGCCCGGCAGGGCGACAAAGGTCGACATCAGCAGTATATGCAGGCACATAATGCCGAAGTTAAGTTTAAGCAGCTTCGGGTTTGCCATGACCAGGCTAAAACAGCCTTTCACCATCCCCGATTCACGGTTGCGCACGTGCTGGGTGCTGTTTGGCACCACCCACAGCGTCAGCGCAATGCCAAGCGTGGCAAGACCGGCAATCATCCAGAAGAGTGCATGCAGACCCAGTTTATGGGTGATGATTGGGCCGAGCACCATGGCGATGGCGAAGGTGACGCCAAAACTGACGCCGATAAAGGCCATCGCTTTGGTGCGGTTCTGCTCGCGGGTTAAATCGGAGAGCAGCGCCATGACAGCGGCGGCAATCGCGCCGGAACCTTGCAGCGCACGGCCGAGAATAATGCCCCAGATAGAGTGGGAGAGGGCGGCAATCACGCTGCCAGCGACAAAAATCACCAGCCCGCCGACGATCAGCGGCTTGCGGCCGATGCGATCCGAGAGCAGGCCGAAGGGAATTTGAAAGATGGCCTGAGCGAGGCCGTAAATACCAATTGCCAGACCGATTAATGCTTCGCTGGCGCCCTGCAGCGCCATACCGTACGTGGTCAGAACGGGCAGGACCATAAACATGCCGAGCATGCGCAGGGAGAATACAGTCCCTAAACCCCAGGTGGCGCGCAACTCGCCTGGCGTCATCTTGTAATCGTTCATTACCACCTCATGTTGAAAACCGGACATAGTGTAGTGCGGGGGCAGGGCGGGGTAAACACCAGCTTAATTAACAAATATTACCTGCGTGGATGGGATGGCGGGCATAAAAAAAGGGTGCCGAGGCACCCTTTATATGACGGTCTGGATCACCAGACGTAAGTCAGCAGGCTATGTGAATCCGGCACCATAAAGTCCACGGACATCATCACGCTGAGCGAGGTGATGGCGACAATCGAGAAGACGAACAGTTTGCGCGCCCACACTTTGTCATCCGCCACTTTATACCCGCGCAGCGCCATGCCCAGCCACCAGAGGCTCACCGCGGCAGCAACCACCAGGTATTTATAACCTGCATAGCCGCCCAGCGAGAGCATCAGGGTGGCGACAGCAAACGCCACGATATAGAGCGTGATGTGGTTTTTCGCCACGGAGATGCCTTTCACCACCGGCAGAACCGGGATGTTCGCTGCCTGATAATCCTTAAAGCGGAAAATCGCGATGGCATACGAGTGGGGCATCTGCCACAGGCTGAAAATCGCCAGCAGGATCGCCGCGCCGCTGTCAAACTCGTTGGTCACGGCGCAGTAGCCAATCACCGGCGGCGCTGCGCCGGAGAGAGAGCCAATCAGCGTACCGTAGACGGAGTGGCGTTTCATATAGAGGCTATACACCCCGACATAAACCACAAACCCCATCACCCCGAGCCAGCAGGCCAGCGGATTTGCGCCGAACCACAGCAGCATAAAGCCAGCAATACCCAACAAGGCGGCGTACACCAGCGAGACTTTTGGCGAGATCAGCCCTCTGACCAGCACCCTGTTTTTCGTCCGCTCCATCTTTTTATCGATGTCACGGTCGATGTAGTTGTTAAAAACACAACCAGAGGCGACCACCAACGACACGCCGATCAGCGTGTAGAGGAACAGGGGGTAATCAATCTGGCCTTTAGAGGCCAGCAGGAACCCCCCAATCACGGAGATCAAATTGCCAAAAATAATGCCCGGTTTCGTTACTTGCAGGTATTGCTTGAACATACTCGCCGCTCTTAGTGAACCATCATGTTGTAGTTCAGGTTCCACATAATCCAGATGGAGCCCACTACCAGGATAGCGATGATAATCACGGTAAAGACAAAGGCGGTCAGGTTCCAGCGCTCCTCAGAAGAGGTGTTCATGTGCAGGAAGCAGACCAGATGAACCAAAATCTGTACCACTGCGGTGACCAGTACGGTCCCCAGAATTGCGGCGTGTGACGCGGTACCGCTCATCACCATCCAGAACGGAATAACCGTCAGGATGACTGACAGGATAAAACCTGTCATGTAGGTTTTTACGCTACCGTGGGATGCGCCGCTGTGATCGGTTGAATGACTCATTACATCGCCCCCATCAGATAAACAACAGAGAACACACAGATCCATACCACATCAAGGAAGTGCCAGAAGAGGCTCAGGCACATGATGCGGGTACGGTTTGTGCTGGTCAGGCCGCGACGGGAAACCTGGAACATCAGAACCGCCATCCAGATCAGGCCAGAGGTAACGTGCAGACCGTGGGTACCAACCAGCGCAAAGAACGCTGACAGGAAGCCGCTACGATCCGGACCCATACCTTCTGCAATCAGATGATGGAACTCATAGATCTCCATGCCGATAAAGCCCGCACCAAACAGGAAGGTCAGCGCAAGCCAGGAGATAACCTGGCTCTTGTTGCCCTTGTGCATGGCGATCGCCGCCATGCCGTAGGTGATGGAGCTGAACAGCAGCAGGAATGTCTCTACCAGAACGAACGGCAGTTCAAAAATGTCCTTGCCGGTCGGGCCGCCCGCTGTGCCGTTCACCAGAACGGCATAGGTCGCGAACAGACAGCTGAACAGAATGCAGTCGCTCATCAGGTAGATCCAGAAACCGAATACTTTATTCGGCCCTGCATCGTGGTGCCCGTGTTCGTGCGCATGGGCGTGCGCGTTGGTCAAAGTATCAGTTGCCATTTGTCAGCCCTGCTTTGTTGATCTCATCGAAATGCTGTTTTTCCAGTTTCTCGATTTCTGCAACCGGTACGTAGTAGTCCACGTCTTCGTCGAAGCTTTTCACAATCCAGCTGATGATGATGCCTGCGAAGCTGGCAATCGCCATCCACCAGATGTGCCAGATCATGGCAAAACCGAATACCGTTGCGAACGCGGCAATAACAATCCCGGCGCCGCTGTTTTTCGGCATATGAATCTCTTCATAGTGGGCAGGTTGCTTGTACGCCTCGCCTTTCTCTTTCATCTCCCAGAAAGCATCACGTTCGTGAATTTCCGGAACAACGGCAAAGTTATAGAACGGCGGAGGAGAGGAGGTTGCCCACTCCAGCGTACGGCCACCCCACGGGTCACCGGTCAGGTCACGGTTCTGATCGCGGTCACGAACAGAGACGTAGATCTGAATCAGCAGACACAGGATACCCAGTGCGATCAGCGCGGCACCACAAGCTGCCACAATCAGCATGCTGTGGAACTGCGGGTCGATATGCTGGCTGAGACGACGGGTCATACCCATGAAGCCCAGTACGTACAGCGGCATAAACGCAACGAAGAAGCCGATAATCCAGAACCAGAATGCGCGTTTACCCCAGGTTTCGTTCAGGGTGTAACCAAACGCTTTCGGCCACCAGTAGGTCATACCTGCGAAGCAACCAAATACCACGCCGCCGATGATGACGTTATGGAAGTGCGCAATCAGGAACAGGCTGTTGTGCAGTACGAAGTCTGCGCCCGGAACCGCCAGCAGCACGCCGGTCATCCCACCTACGGAGAAGGTGACGATAAAGCCGATAGTCCACAGCATAGAGGAGTGGAATACGATACGGCCCTGGTACATGGTGAACAGCCAGTTGAAGATCTTCACCCCGGTCGGGATGGCGATAATCATCGTGGTAATACCGAAGAAGGCGTTTACGTTCGCGCCAGCACCCATGGTGAAGAAGTGGTGCAGCCAAACGATGAACGACAGGATGGTAATACACACGGTCGCCCACACCAGCGAGGTGTAGCCAAACAGGCGTTTACGCGAGAAGGTGGCGGTAATTTCGGAGAAGACCCCGAACACCGGCAGCACCAGAATGTACACTTCCGGGTGACCCCACGCCCAAATCAGGTTGATGTACATCATCATGTTGCCGCCCATATCGTTGGTAAAGAAATGGGTGCCCAGATAACGATCCAGGGTAAGCAACGCGATAGTAACCGTCAGAATTGGGAACGAAGCGATAATCAGCACGTTCGCGCACAGAGAGGCCCAGGTGAAGACCGGCATTTTGAACATGGTCATGCCTGGCGCACGCATGCGCAGGATGGTCACGAAGAAGTTTATACCGGTCAGCGTCGTACCGATACCAGAGAGCTGGAGACTCCAGATCCAGTAATCGACCCCGACACCAGGGCTGTACTCTATTCCCGAGAGCGGCGGATAAGCCAGCCAACCTGTCTGCGCGAATTCACCGACGCCCAGAGAGATATTAACCAGAATCACGCCCACAACCGTGAACCAGAAGCTCAGGTTGTTAAG
Organism: Kosakonia sp. 1610; assembly: GCF_050435845.1. NCBI lineage: Bacteria > Pseudomonadati > Pseudomonadota > Gammaproteobacteria > Enterobacterales > Enterobacteriaceae > Kosakonia > Kosakonia sp. 1610. The sequence continues at coordinate 117,895 of NZ_JBNDKZ010000010.1, forward strand.
GAACGGGAAGGCAACGTCGCGCGCGCCGATCTGCAGCGGAACCACCAGGTTCATCAGACCGATAACAAACGGCATCGCCACGAAGAAGATCATAATCACGCCGTGGGCGGTGAAGATCTGATCGTAGTGGTGAGGCGGCAGGAAGCCCGCTTCGCCCATCGACGAAATCGCTTGTTGACTACGCATCATTACGGCGTCAGCAAAGCCACGCAGCAGCATAACAACCGCTACGAGGACATACATGATGCCAAGACGTTTATGGTCAACCGAGGTCAACCACTCATTCCATAGCCATTTCCACTTACCGAAGTAAGAGATCAGGCCGACTACCGCCAGACCACCGACGGCAATCGCAGCGATCGTAATCATGATAATTGGTTCATGATACGGCACTGCATCCAGTGTAAGTTTTCCGAACATCGTTTTCCTCGGCCCCTTAGTGAGAGGTTTCCGCGTGGCTCATGTCCATGCCTTCCATACCTTCGTGTGACTTGTGCTCACCTTCCGGTTGGGTCATGTCCATGCTCTTGCCGTGGCCCATAAATTTGTTAATAACATCTTTAAACAAATCGGGTTTCACGCTGGAGAAGTATTCAACCTTGTTGTATTCGCTTGGTGCGGCAATTTTCTCGTACGTCGCCATATCAGGCACTGTAGTAGAAGACTGTTTCGCTTTGGCGACCCACTGGTCAAATGCGGCGCGGTCCGGCGTTGCAATAGCTTTAAACTTCATGCCTGAGAAGCCCGGGCCGCTGTAGCTGGCAGAGATGCCATCATACGTACCTGCTTCGTTGGCAATCAGATGCAGTTTGGTCTGCATACCGGCCATCGCGTAGATCTGGCTGCCCAGACGCGGAATAAAGAACGAGTTCATCACGGAGTTGGAAGTCACTTTGAATTCCACCGGAGTGTTCGCCGGGAAGGCGATTTCATTCACGGTAGCGATGCCCTGTTCCGGATAGATAAAGAACCATTTCCAGTCCATGGCAACCACTTCGATAGTAATCGGGCGTTCGTCATGTACCAGTGGTCTGCTCGGCTCGAGCGAGTGAGTGGTTTTCCACGTCAGCACGGCAAGGAACAGGATGATCAGAATCGGCACGGTCCAGACCACAGCTTCCACTTTATTGGAGTGTGACCAGTTCGGGCTATACTTCGCATCTTTATTGCTCGCACGATACTTCCAGGCAAAACCTACGGCCATTAAGATGGCGGGCACCACGACAATCATCATCAGGCCAAAAGCCGTCAGGATGAGTGAACGTTGCTCCATACCAATCTGTCCTTTGGGGTCAAGAAGCGCAGAATCGCAGCCACTGAGTAATACAGTGCCGGCGATTAAGGACATCCATCCCAAACTTTTATTGTATTTCCTGAGTCTCATTTAACGACCTCAATTCCACGGGATCTGGTGGCGCTTAAAGTGTGCGGGCATTTTACGGAAAGGTTACGTTACTGTAAACATGATTGGCTTTGTGTCAGTAAGGTGTTACTGGGTTCTGCCGCATATGTCACACAGAATGCAACAATCTGTAAAACCGGGCGTTCGCACAGCCAGAGAGAGCGATTATAACGAAAACCTGACATTACAATCTGCGTTGAGGGTAAATTGGTATAACCAATCGTTCAAATAAACAAATAATTAACAATTATCCAGCAACCATTAAACATCATTGGAACGAATATGAAACCCAACAATTAATAACCGTGCTGAATCGTTATAGGATAGACCTTATTTTATAAGGCACAAATTAATTAAGATTTTTATTTTTTGCCCGTTCAGGGCGACTGGGCAAAAAACAAAAAATACGCCTGTTTAATGAACGAAATAATAACGGCGCTAAATTTATTTTTCTGCTTTTTTTATTTTTAATAGCTGATTTTAAAAGAGTTATTCCTTTAAAAATAACCCTAAATTGCACTATGTAAAATATATCGCCACCCGCAGAGGCCCGTTTTGGCCTCGCTAGAGCAGGGCGGTTCTGCGCAGCGCCAGCAGATCCAGCCCGCCACCGAACAGGATGCCCACCAACGCCAGCAGCGCGCCGCCCTCCAGCAGGAGGCCATCGACAGACCAGTGCGTCAGACCCAGCGCATTGCTGGCAAGCACCAGCAGGCCAGCGGCAAGCAGCAGCGCGCCCGCACCAAGGATGCGCAGCGCCAGCCGGTACAGCGCCGTGAACTCGGTGCGCGGCATAAAGGCTTCCGTGCGCTGCGTATACTCCAGCGTGCGTTTACATAGCAGTAGCAGCGCCAGCCCCGGGATCGCCGCAAAGATCGAAAAGAGATAGAAGGTCGGCCAGTCATAGCTGGCAACAAACCAGCCCGCCAGCGGCCCGACATAGACGCGGCCAACCGCCGAGAGCGCCGAGAGCAGCGCGAACTGTGTGGCGGAAAAGGCGCTGTTACAGAGCGTCATCAGCAGGGCGACAAACGCTGCCGTCCCCATACCGCCGCAGAGGTTTTCGAAGAAGACCGCCGCGCCCATCGTCACAATGTCTTTATCGGTGATGGAGAGCAGCCAGTAACCTGCGTTGGAGATCGCCTGCAACACCCCGAAAATCAGCAGGGCGCGGAACAGCGTTAAACGCTGCATTAATACGCCGCCCCACAGCGCGCCGATAATCGTCGCCACCAGCCCTAAGCTTTTATTCACCATCCCGACATCGCCCGGGTCGAAACCGACGCCACGTATAAGGAAGAGAGTGGTCAGGCTCATGGCAAACGCGTCACCGAGCTTATAAAGGACAATCAGCAGCAGGATCAGCCAGGCGTTGTTGCGCCCGAAGAAATCGCGCAGCGGCGCAACCACCGCTTCTTCAAGAGATCGCGGCGCAGGAATGGTGCCCACCGGCTCCGGCGCACGCAGCGTGGCGATAATGCAGGGGATCATCAGTGCTGCCATCAGCCAGTACATCCCTTGCCAGCCCAGCCAGCGATCCGCCAGCCATAGCGCCAGACCGCCGGAAATCAGCATCGCCAGGCGGTAACCGAGCACGCTTATCGCCGCGCCCGCGCCGCGCTCTTCGGCTGAGAGTACATCCGTTTTCCAGGCATCGAAAACAATGTCCTGCGACGCCGAGCAGAAGGCGATAACCACCGCCAGCGCCGCCATCCAGCGCAGATCGCTGGCAGGCTGTAAAAAGCCCATTGCGGCAATGGCGATCAGGAGCGCAACCTGCGTCAGCAGCAGCCATCCGCGGCGGCGTCCTAAGAAGGAGGGGGTATAGCGATCCATCGCCGGTGACCAGAGAAACTTAAAGACGTAGGCCTGGCCGACCAGCGAGAAGAAACCGATGGTTTTGACATCAACGCCTGCGACGGTTATCCACGCCTGTAACGTGCCGCTGGTGAGGGCAAGCGGCAAACCGGAGGCAAAGCCGAGCATCAGCAAGATCGCTGATTTAGGCTGCGTGAAAATGCGTAAGTAGTGACTGGACATGGCAGCTCAGCTGGCCCGGCAGAACCGGGCCAGTGCAGAGAGATTAACGCGCGTTCTGCTTGATGAAATCGTGGATGGTGGTGTCCTGAGACATATCCGCGATGGTGTCGGTCAACACGCTGTTAACCGCATTGGTGATCTTTTCGTTGGTCGCCTGGAAAGCGCCTTCTACGTTATAGCTGGCGCGGTAGTTTTTCGTCAGCTTGTTACCGTTGGCAGCGGTGGCGATGATGGCGATATCCGCTTTGGTGGCGATGTTGTAACGCACGTTGCCCTGAGAGACGTCTGCGTAGAGCTGGTTAACGATGATCTGCAGGTTAACCGCGCCGTTCGGCCCAATCATATAACCGCGCGCGGTCATCTGCTTCTCCAGCACTTCCTGCAGCAGGAAGCGCAGATCGCGCGACGCTGTCAGGGTAACCAGTTGGTTATCACGGGTGACTTTCGCCAGCGCCTGATCCGGACGCTGATCGGCACCGTTAATGCTGACCGTTACGCCCATCAGGCTCGGATCTTGTTGCGGAAGGGTAATTTTCGGTGTGACGTCAAGGGTGGTCGGCGGAGTTGCGCAGCCAGCCAGCATAAATAAAGCAACCAACGGGAAGAGGAGTTTCTTAATCATGTTCAGGCTCTCAAGGCTCTAAGCTTCTGGGAAAAATTGTCGCCATCATAACATTGCCGTTGTTAAGAGGAAGTCCTCAACGCATGTAAATTCATCGTGTTGTGTTTTTTTTCAGCGCCCGTAACATCTTCAAACGCGATCCCGGCCCCAAATGCCCAGGTTTTCCCTGAAGATTATGCCGTTGGACGCAAAAGCGCGACAAAGGCTAAATTTTTGTTGTCTTATTGTAACGGAGACGGTAAAAGCGGCTAACATTTAAAGGGATAGCTGGTATCTCAGCGTTGTCGGAGGCGTACCATGATGATGCGTGATCAAATAGAATCAAAACTGAAGGCGGCATTTGAGCCTGTTTTCCTCGACGTTGTGGATGAAAGTTACCGTCACAACGTTCCCGCGGGTTCGGAAAGCCATTTCAAAGTGGTGCTGGTGAGCGACTGCTTCACCGGTGAACGTTTCCTCAACCGCCACCGCATGATTTACGGTACCCTGGCAGACGAGCTGGCGACGAAAATTCATGCGCTCGCGCTGCATACCTACACCCTGAAAGAGTGGGAGGGGCTACAGGATACCTTGTTGACCTCGCCAGCCTGCCGCGGCGCAGGGACTCTCGCCTAGAAAACCGGGTTGCAACGGGCTGAACTTTTCCAGTATGTTGCATGCAGTTAATGTGAAAACGGCCTGCGGGCCGTTTTGTTTTGTCTGAAATTTGAGCGAGAAGCGCCCCTTTGTGAGCAAAATTGCTTCAGAAGTGTGAAAAATGACGCACCGTTGCGCTATTACCGTTCTCGACTCATATCTGCGATGCCGCTATAATGCGGCGTCTTATTTTTCGGAATGTCTTCGGGGTGATTCTGACGACAGGGAATGTATATCTGATTTGAGAGAGCATCCCGGTTCTGCAAAGCGAGAGGTTTGCTGCGCAGGGTAGAGTTGACCGAGCACTGTGATTTTTTGAGGTAACAAGATGCAAGTTTCAGTTGAGACCACTCAGGGCCTTGGGCGCCGTGTAACGATTACAATCGCTGCTGACAGCATCGAGACCGCTGTGAAGAGCGAGCTGGTCAACGTAGCGAAGAAAGTACGTATTGACGGTTTCCGTAAGGGTAAAGTCCCGATGACCGTTGTTGCTCAGCGTTACGGCGCCTCTGTTCGCCAGGACGTGCTGGGCGACCTGATGAGCCGCAACTTCATCGACGCGATCATCCAGGAAAAAATCAACCCGGCTGGCGCACCGAACTATGTTCCGGGCGAGTACAAACTGGGCGAAGACTTCACCTACTCTGTTGAATTCGAAGTCTATCCGGAAGTTGAACTGAAAGCGCTGGACACCATCGAAGTTGAAAAACCGCTCGTTGAAGTGACCGATGCCGACGTTGACACCATGCTGGATACCCTGCGTAAGCAGCAGGCAGACTGGAAAGAGAAAGATGGCGCTGCTGATGCAGAAGACCGTGTAACTGTCGATTTCACCGGTTCTGTTGACGGTGAAGAGTTCGAAGGCGGCAAAGCGACCGATTTCGTACTGGCGATGGGTCAGGGTCGTATGATCCCGGGCTTTGAAGAGGGCATCAAAGGCCACAAAGCGGGCGAAGAGTTCACCATCGACGTGACCTTCCCGGAAGAGTACCACGCGGAAAATCTGAAAGGTAAAGCGGCGAAATTCGTCATTAACCTGAAGAAAGTTGAAGAGCGTGAGCTGCCGGAACTGACCGAAGAGTTCATCAAACGTTTCGGCGTTGAAGATGGTTCGATGGACGGTCTGCGCGCAGAAGTACGTAAAAACATGGAACGCGAGCTGAAAGGCGCCGTGCGTAACCGTGTTAAATCTCAGGCTATCGACGGTCTGGTTAACGCCAACAACATCGACGTACCGGCTGCACTGATCGACAGCGAAATCGACGTTCTGCGTCGCCAGGCTGCTCAGCGTTTCGGTGGCAACGAGAAACAGGCTCTGGAACTGCCGCGCGAGCTGTTCGAAGAGCAGGCTAAACGCCGCGTTGTTGTTGGTCTGCTGCTGGGCGAAGTGATTCGTACCCACGAGCTGAAAGCTGACGAAGAGCGCGTTAAAGGCCTGATCGAAGAGATGGCTTCTGCGTATGAAGATCCGAAAGAAGTGATCGAGTTCTACAGCAAAAACAAAGAGCTGATGGACAACATGCGTAACGTCGCGCTGGAAGAACAAGCGGTTGAAGCGGTTCTGGAAAAAGCGAAAGTGACGGAGAAAGCAACCTCCTTCAGCGAGCTGATGAACCAACAGGCTTAATCGTTTTCTGCGATAGCTAAAAGTAATAAGCCCGTCACCTGCTTGCTGGTGGCGGGCTTTTTTTATCGCATTGGCTTTATCAGAACTGTGCTAAAAGCATGTTTCAGGGTTAGCGTAACAGCAAAAGATTGTTATGCTTGAAAACATGCGTGGTCATCCCCACTAAAGAGGGTGGCAGGAAAGACTCTGGCTGATAATCCGTCCGTGAGGGGTCGTAGTCAGACCTCTTTCACTCAAGTACAATCAGTGCAGCAAGTTTGTTAATTTTTTATCCAGGAGACGGAAATGTCATACAGCGGCGAACGAGACAACTTTGCACCCCATATGGCCCTGGTGCCAATGGTAATTGAACAGACCTCCCGCGGTGAGCGCTCTTTCGATATCTACTCCCGTCTTCTCAAGGAACGCGTAATTTTCCTGACCGGTCAGGTCGAAGACCATATGGCCAACCTGATTGTGGCGCAAATGCTGTTTCTCGAAGCAGAGAACCCGGAAAAAGATATCTATCTCTACATTAACTCCCCGGGCGGCGTGATCACGGCAGGTATGTCTATTTACGACACCATGCAATTTATTAAACCGGACGTCAGCACCATCTGTATGGGCCAGGCAGCGTCAATGGGCGCATTCCTGCTGACGGCTGGCGCAAAAGGCAAGCGCTTCTGCCTGCCGAATTCACGCGTGATGATCCACCAGCCGCTGGGCGGCTATCAGGGTCAGGCGACGGATATCGAAATCCACGCGCGTGAGATCCTGAAAGTGAAAGGGCGCATGAATGAACTTATGGCGCATCACACGGGTCAATCCTTAGAACAAATTGAGCGCGATACCGAACGTGACCGCTTCCTTGCCGCGCAAGAAGCAGTTGATTACGGGCTGGTTGACTCAATTTTGACCCATCGTAACTAATGCTCAGTCCGCATTGGCCGCTATACTTTCCAGTGCAAGCGGCGTAATGCCTGAGTAACGTTTTGCGCCTGGAATGGCATTTGCGTCGTCGTGTGGCGCAAAGAACAGAAAAGAGGTTTTACTCATGACAGATAAACGCAAAGATGGTTCGGGCAAACTGTTGTACTGCTCTTTTTGCGGCAAAAGCCAGCATGAAGTGCGTAAACTGATCGCCGGACCGTCCGTGTATATCTGCGACGAATGTGTGGATCTGTGTAACGACATTATTCGCGAAGAGATTAAAGAAGTTGCGCCGCACCGCGAGCGCAGCGCGCTGCCGACGCCGCATGAAATCCGCCACCATCTCGATGACTATGTTATCGGTCAGGAGCAGGCGAAAAAGGTGCTGGCAGTGGCGGTCTACAACCACTACAAACGCCTGCGCAACGGCGACACCAGCAACGGTGTTGAACTGGGCAAAAGTAACATTCTGCTGATCGGGCCGACCGGTTCCGGTAAAACGCTGCTGGCCGAAACGCTGGCGCGCCTGCTTGATGTACCGTTCACCATGGCGGACGCCACCACGCTTACCGAAGCGGGCTACGTCGGTGAAGATGTGGAAAACATCATTCAGAAGCTGCTGCAGAAGTGTGACTACGATGTGCAGAAAGCCCAGCGCGGCATCGTCTACATTGATGAGATTGATAAGATCTCTCGTAAGTCAGACAACCCTTCCATCACCCGTGACGTATCGGGCGAAGGTGTACAGCAGGCGCTGCTGAAGCTGATCGAAGGTACCGTTGCTGCCGTTCCGCCGCAGGGCGGTCGTAAGCATCCGCAGCAGGAGTTTTTGCAGGTTGATACCTCCAAAATCCTCTTTATCTGCGGTGGTGCTTTCGCAGGCCTCGACAAGGTGATCTCTCACCGTGTAGAAACCGGCTCCGGCATCGGTTTTGGCGCTACGGTGAAAGGAAAATCCGAAAAAGCGAAAGAGGGCGAGTTGCTGGCGCAGGTTGAACCGGAAGATTTGATCAAGTTTGGTCTGATCCCTGAGTTCATCGGTCGTCTGCCGGTTGTCGCTACGCTGAACGAGCTGAGCGAAGAAGCGCTGATCCAGATCCTGAAAGAGCCGAAAAACGCCCTGACCAAGCAGTATCAGGCGCTGTTTAATCTGGAAGGCGTCGATCTGGAGTTCCGCGACGAAGCCCTGAACGCTATCGCCAAGAAAGCGATGAGCCGCAAAACCGGTGCCCGTGGTCTGCGCTCTATCGTCGAAGCTGCGCTGCTCGACACCATGTACGATCTGCCGTCTCTGGAAGACGTCGAGAAAGTGGTGATTGATGAGTCGGTAATCGAAGGGCAAACCAAGCCGCTGCTGATTTACGGTAAGCCGGAAGCGCAGCAGGCATCTGGCGAATAATTCGTCAATTCATACAGTCAGTTAATCAAAAAGGGGGGATTTTATCTCCCCTTTTATTTTTCCGACTTCCCGGCGTTGAATGTGTGGGAAACATCCCCATATACTCCATTACATGTTAATGGTGCGTGTGGCACAGTCACGTCACCTTGATTACCTGGCGGACTTTAAACTAAGAGAGAGCTCTATGAATCCTGAGCGTTCTGAACGCATTGAAATCCCCGTATTGCCGTTGCGCGATGTGGTGGTTTATCCGCACATGGTCATCCCGTTATTTGTGGGGCGGGAAAAATCAATCCGTTGTCTTGAAGCAGCCATGGATCATGATAAAAAAATCATGCTGGTTGCGCAGAAAGAAGCGTCAACGGATGAGCCGGGTGTAAACGATCTTTTCACCGTCGGGACCGTGGCGTCTATTCTGCAGATGTTGAAACTGCCTGATGGCACTGTAAAAGTGCTGGTCGAGGGGCTTCAGCGCGCGCGCATTACTTCGCTTGCCGATAACGGCGAGCACTTCTCTGCGAAAGCGGAGTACCTTGACTCGCCGGCCATTGATGAGCGCGAGCAGGAAGTGCTGGTACGTACCGCGATCAGCCAGTTCGAAGGCTATATCAAGCTCAACAAAAAAATTCCGCCGGAAGTGCTGACGTCGCTGAACAGCATCGACGATCCTGCACGTCTGGCTGACACTATTGCTGCGCATATGCCGCTGAAGCTGGCTGACAAGCAGTCAGTGCTGGAGATGTCCGACATCAACGAACGCCTCGAGTATCTGATGGCGATGATGGAGTCGGAGATCGATCTGCTGCAGGTTGAGAAACGCATTCGCAACCGCGTGAAGAAGCAGATGGAGAAATCCCAGCGCGAGTACTATCTGAATGAGCAGATGAAGGCCATTCAGAAAGAGCTCGGCGAGATGGATGACGCGCCGGACGAAAACGAAGCCCTGAAGCGTAAAATCGACGCGGCGAAAATGCCGAAAGAGGCCAAAGAGAAGGCCGAGTCCGAGCTGCAGAAACTGAAAATGATGTCGCCGATGTCTGCGGAAGCAACCGTGGTACGCGGCTATATCGAGTGGATGGTGCAGGTTCCGTGGAATGCGCGCAGCAAGGTGAAAAAAGATCTTCGCCAGGCGCAGGAAGTGCTCGATACCGACCACTACGGCTTAGAGCGCGTCAAAGACCGTATCCTTGAGTATCTTGCGGTTCAAAGCCGTATGAACAAACTCAAAGGGCCGATTCTCTGCCTGGTCGGGCCGCCGGGGGTAGGTAAAACCTCGCTCGGTCAATCCATCGCCAAAGCGACGGGCCGTAAATATATCCGTATGGCGCTGGGCGGCGTGCGTGATGAAGCAGAAATCCGTGGTCACCGCCGTACTTACATCGGTTCTATGCCGGGTAAACTGATCCAGAAAATGGCAAAAGTTGGCGTTAAAAACCCGCTTTTCCTGCTGGATGAGATCGACAAAATGTCCTCCGACATGCGTGGTGATCCCGCTTCTGCGCTGCTGGAAGTGCTCGATCCTGAGCAGAACGTGGCGTTCAGCGATCACTACCTGGAAGTGGATTACGATCTGAGCGACGTGATGTTTGTTGCCACCTCCAACTCCATGAACATTCCGGCACCGCTGCTGGACCGTATGGAAGTGATTCGCCTCTCCGGTTACACCGAAGATGAGAAGCTGAACATTGCCAAGCGCCACCTGCTGACCAAGCAGATTGAGCGTAACGCGCTGAAACCGAACGAACTGACGGTTGATGACAGTGCGATTGTCGGCATTATTCGCTACTACACTCGCGAAGCGGGCGTGCGTGGTCTGGAGCGTGAAATCTCGAAACTGTGCCGTAAGGCGGTGAAACAGCTGCTGCTGGATCCGTCCCTGAAGCATATCGAGATTAACGGCGACAACCTGAATGACTACCTCGGCGTTCAGCGCTACGACTACGGTCGTGCGGATGATGAAAACCGTGTAGGCCAGGTGACCGGTCTGGCTTGGACTGAAGTGGGCGGCGATCTGCTGACCATTGAAACCGCCTGCGTGCCGGGTAAAGGCAAGCTCACTTACACCGGTTCGCTGGGTGAAGTGATGCAGGAGTCTATCCAGGCTGCATTGACCGTGGTGCGCGCGCGCGCAGAGAAGCTGGGTATCAACGGCGACTTCTACGAAAAACGCGACATCCACGTGCACGTTCCGGAAGGTGCGACGCCGAAAGATGGTCCGAGCGCCGGTATCGCCATGTGCACCGCGCTGGTCTCCTGCCTGACCGGTAACCCGGTTCGCGCCGACGTTGCGATGACGGGTGAGATCACCCTGCGCGGCCAGGTGCTGCCGATTGGTGGTCTGAAAGAGAAACTGCTGGCAGCGCATCGCGGCGGCATCAAAACCGTGCTGATTCCTTACGAAAATAAACGCGATTTGGAAGAAATTCCGGAAAACGTCATTGCCGATCTGGATATCCATCCGGTGAAACGTATCGAAGAAGTGCTGACGCTTGCCTTGCAGAATGCGCCGTTCGGCATGCAGGTAGCCACTGCAAAATAGTGACCTCGCGCAAAGTGCGTAGAGAAATATAAGGCTGGTGAGTGATTTCGCACTTGCCAGTCTTTTTTTGTATAGCTAATTTAGATTGCTGGTCGGCTATGTCATCATCAACTGATGTTGTAAGGGCATGACAGGCCTGTTATAACTGCTGCGCGGTCGCACTGCGAAGGATGTGGTGCGATATAAAATATAAAGAGAGGAAGAGAAGAGTGAATAAATCTCAACTGATAGACAAGATTGCCGCTGGCGCTGACATTTCTAAAGCTGCCGCCGGACGCGCGTTAGATGCGTTAATTGCTTCTGTTACTGAATCTTTGCAATCCGGGGACGACGTAGCACTGGTTGGTTTCGGTACTTTTGCGGTTAAAGAGCGCGCTGCCCGTACTGGCCGCAACCCGCAAACCGGCAAAGAGATTACTATTGCTGCTGCCAAAGTCCCTGGCTTCCGCGCAGGTAAAGCGCTGAAAGACGCCGTGAACTAAGGACTTTCCCCACGCGGGGAGGGTGGCAACATACAAGGGCACATCGCGAGGTGTGCCTTTTTTATTTTCGCAAAATCAATTTCTGCGAGTTTATGCGCGATGCGGGCTAACAATTGCACCGTTTTCTTGTCAAAATACGCGCTTACATGCAGCGGGCCTCGTGCGCTGCCTGAGATCTACAGTCACCTACAGCGGAGTGTTGTTACACCATGATGGACAATTTACGCGCGGCGGCGAATCACGTCGTGCTCAAGATCATTCTGGGTTTGATTATCGTGTCATTCATTTTGACTGGCGTGGGTAACTACCTGATTGGCGGTAACAATAATTACGCCGCAAAAGTTAATGGCCAGGAAATTGGCCGTGCGCAGTTTGAAAATGCGGTAACCAGCGAACGCAACCGTATGGCGGAGAAGCTGGGTGACCAGTTCTCGGAGCTGGCCGCAAATGAAAACTACATGAAATCCGTACGCCAGCAGGTGCTCAATCGCATGATTGATGAAGCTCTGCTGGATCAATACGCGAAGAAGCTTGGCCTCGATATCAGCGATGAGCAGGTCAAAAGCGCTATCTTCTCTACCGATGCTTTCAAGTCTGACGGCAAGTTTGATAATAACCGCTTCAACGCCCTCGTTAACCGTATGGGCATGAGCGCCGATCAATACGCGCAGGCGCTGCGCAACCAGCTTATCTCTCAGCAACTGATCAACGCCGTTGCCGGTACCGATTTTATGCTCAAAGGCGAGACCGACGAGCTGGCGGCGCTGGTATCCCAGCAGCGCGTCGTGCGCCAGGCGGTGATTGATGTGAACGCGCTGGCAGCAAAACAGACGGTCAGCGATGACGAGATCGCCAGCTATTACGATCAGAACAAGAGCCGTTTTATTGCGCCGGAGCAGTTCCGCGTAAGCTACATCAAGCTTGATGCGGCAGCGATGCAGGAAAACGCCACCGACGCACAGATTCAGGCTTACTACGACGAGCACAAGGATCAGTTCACTCAGCCGCAGCGTAATCGTTACAGCGTCATTCAGACCAAAACGGAAGATGAAGCGAAAGCGGTCATTGACGAGCTAAAAAAAGGGGCTGATTTTGCTGCCCTGGCGAAGGCGAAATCCGCTGACATCATCTCTGCCCGTAACGGCGGCGACATGGGCTGGCTGGAAGAGTCCACCACGCCGGACGAGCTGAAAAATGCCGGTCTGAAAGAGAAAGGCCAGCTCTCAGGCCCGATTAAATCCTCCGTTGGCTACCTGGTGGCGCGTCTGGATGACGTTCAGCCTGCTGTCGTCAAACCGCTGAACGAAGTACGCGATGAACTGGCGGCAAAAGTGAAGCATGAAAATGCGCTGGATGCCTGGTTCGCGCTGCAGCGTAAAGTGAGCGAAGCGGCAACTAACGATAACGAATCTCTGGCCGGTGCTGAACAGGTTTCAGGTACCAAAGCGGTGCAGACCGAGTGGTTTACCCGCGACAACCTGCCGGAAGAGCTGAACTTCAAACCGGTGAGCGATGCGATTTTCAACGGTGGTCTGGTAGGGCAGAACGGCTCGCCTGGCAACAACTCCGATATCATCACCGTTGATGGCGATCGCGCGTTCGTACTGCGTGTTACCGACCATAAAGCGGAAGCGATTAAGCCGCTGGCGGAAGTGAAAGCCCAGGTCACGGATATCGTTAAGCATGATAAAGCTGAGCAGCAGGCGAAGCTGGATGCTGACAAACTGGTTGAAGCGTTGAAAGCCGGCAAAGGCGACGACGCGATGAAAGCCGCTGGTCTGAGCTTCGGCGAAGCGAAAACCCTGGCGCGCCTCGGACAGGATCCGGTTGCAACCGCCGCCTTTAACCTGCCACTGCCGGCGAAGGATAAACCCTCCTACGGCAGCACCACCGATCAGCAGCGTAATGTGGTGATCATTGCGCTGGATGAGGTGAAAGCGGGCGAAATGCCGGAAGCGCAGAAGAAAGCGATGATGCAGGGCGTGACGCAGAATAACGCGCAAATCGCCTTTGAAGCGCTGATGAGCAACCTGCGCAAAGAAGCGAAAATCAAACTGGGCGATACCTCAGAACAGCAGCAGTAACGGGAAGCTTCTCCCAAAAAAAGGTAACGCTCTGCAATACACAAAGGCCGCTTTCGCGGCCTTTTCCATTTCTGCTGTTTGCCCTTTGTAGACATTTTCTGCCCTGGTTATGCTCCGCTGCGAGTTAACACAACGGAGATAACAGCATGAAACATGGAGTCAAAACCCTTTTACTGCCCCTGGCGTTTATGTGTGCGGCATTCAGTTCTGCCACGCTTGCCGCGCCCGCAAGCGGTGCAAAACCACCGGCGGCACACGCCGCGGCATCGGCTTCTCACACCAAAGGGCAGGAGGCGGCAAAGCCCGCGCAGGAAGAAGAAGAGGGCGTTAAAGTCAGCATCAACAGCGCGACGGCGGAAGAGTTATCAAAGGCGCTGAAGGGCGTTGGCCTTAAGAAGGCACAGGCGATCGTCAGCTATCGCGAAGAGTATGGGCCGTTTAAGAGCGTTGAGGATTTAAAACAGGTGCCGGGCATGGGCGGCAAGCTGGTGGAGCGTAATCTGGTAAACCTGAAACTGTAAGCTGCTTGCGTAGTCGCTAATTTTTGCCAGAATTAGGAGGTCATACCAGTATGACCTCTGTCTCTATAACTATAAACAGTAAAGGTTAACGCGCTATGCAGACCCAAATAAAAGTTCGTGGATTCCACCTTGATGTCTACCAGCATGTAAACAACGCCCGCTATCTCGAATTTCTTGAGGAAGCGCGCTGGGATGGGCTGGAGCATCACGAGAGTTTTCAATGGATGACCGCCCACAACATCGCTTTTGTGGTGGTTAACATCAATATCAACTATCGCCGTCCGGCGGTGCTCGGCGACCTGCTTACGGTTACCAGCCATGTCCAGCAGATTAATGGCAAAAGCGGCGTGTTAAGTCAGGTGGTGACATTAGAGCCGGAAGGGCAGGTGGTTGCCGATGCGCTGGTGACTTTTGTCTGTATCGATCTGAAAACCCAGAAAGCGCTGGCGCTGGAGGGGGAGTTGCGGGAGAAACTGGAGATGATGATCGGGGAGCGGGATTAAGTGCGCTGGAATCGCTGAAATCGCGTAGGCCGGATAAGGCGGAGCCGCCATCCGGCATGTTTCGCGGCGCTAATGCCGGATGGGTGGAATTTTTCCGTTCACCACGGGGACGGGATCCTCATAAATCATCTGTGCGGTGA
>NZ_JBNDKZ010000011.1:0-110861 GCF_050435845.1 Kosakonia sp. 1610
CCTGACCCCATGCCGAACTCAGAAGTGAAACGCCGTAGCGCCGATGGTAGTGTGGGGTCTCCCCATGCGAGAGTAGGGAACTGCCAGGCATCAAATTAAGCAGTAAACCGGGGCAACAAACCGGTGGTTGTAGAAAAATTCGGTGGAGCGGTAGTTCAGTCGGTTAGAATACCTGCCTGTCACGCAGGGGGTCGCGGGTTCGAGTCCCGTCCGTTCCGCCACTTATTTTAAGAACCGTATCTCTCACGAGATACGGTTTTTTTTCGTCTGCAATTTGTGAAAAAAGGGCCAAACGGCCCAGTTATTTACTCTTCCCAGCGCTTTAACAGCAAACTGGCGTTCACTCCGCCGAAGCCAAACCCATTCGACATCGCGTAGCGCATCTCAAGCGGTCGTGCGGTAAGCGCCACCAGGTTTAACCCATCGGCCTTCTCATCAGGATGATGTAAATTCAGCGTCGGCGGAGCGATCTGTTCACGCAACGCCTGAACCGTGAAGATCGCCTCAATACCGCCCGCGGCACCCAAAAGATGCCCGGTCGCTGACTTAGTCGATGTAATCGCTACCGTACTGTTTGCACCAAACACACGCTTTATCGCTGCCAGTTCGCCCTTATCGCCAACTGGAGTAGAGGTCGCATGAGCGTTAATGTGCTGGATATCGGAGGCTGAAATCCCCGCCTGACGGATCGCGGCTTCCATCGCCCTTGCGGCACCGTTACCATCTTCCGGGCCGGCAGTGAGATGGTGCGCATCTGCGCTGGTGCCATAACCCACCAGTTCTGCCAGCGGCGTCGCACCGCGCGCCAGCGCATGTTCGAGCGATTCAATCACCAGCAGCCCGGCACCTTCACCCATCACAAATCCATCACGATCGCGATCAAATGGGCGTGAAGCCGTCGTCGGTTGATCGTTAAAACCGCTCGAAAGCGCCCGTGCCGCTGCAAATCCCGCAAGGCTTACCCGATGGATCGCCGCTTCACTGCCGCCGCATAAGGCGATATCTGCCTCGCCGCTGCGTATCAACCGCGCCGCATCACCAATGGCCTGCGCGCCGGCCGCACATGCCGAAACGGGTGCGCCGATCGGGCCGCGAAAACCATAGTTAATCGAGACATGGCCAGCTGCGAGGTTGGCGAGGAAAGAGGGAACGGTAAATGGGGAGAGTTTGCGAGGCCCGCGCGAATCGGTGGTGCGCACCGCGTTAGTGATCTCACTAAACCCGCCGATCCCGGTGGCAATAACCGTCGCAGTGCGATCGCGCTGTGCCTCCTCCTGCGGAAACCAGTTTGCCTGCGTTAATGCTTCCTTCGCCGCGACCAGTGCGAACTCAATAAAACGATCCATCTTTTTACGTTCTTTCGCCGGGATCGTGCTTAACGGATCGAAACCATGATGCGGATCCTCTTCAATCGAAGGGACCTGGCCTGCCACTTTGCAGGCAATATCGTCGACCATTTCATCGTCGAGGCGGGAAATACCCGATTTGCCCTCAACCAATGATGACCAGACGTGGGAAAGGCCGCAGCCCAGCGGGCTGACAATGCCCATACCGGTTATAACGACGCGCTTTTGCGAAATGCTCATATTCACTCCTCCTTATTCATCTGTAATTGTGGCGCATATTTCAGCGACGTCTCCCCGGCCTGCTTACGTTGCAAATATTGATGACGATAGTGGAGAACCGGCGACGCTGCCGGGCCTGGCACCATGGCGTATTTTTCAGGGGTTATGGCTTCACCAGTGGCCTTATCGACAAGGATCACTTCAACAGGGCGCGCCGTTTCCCGCTCAACCAGCGTCATCTGCGGGCCTTCGGGTGAGAAATGGCGATTTCCCCACTGCGCCAGCGCAATGATGACTGGACGAAAATCATAGCCTAACGGCGTGAGGTGATATTCGTAACGCGGCGGGGTTGTGCTGTAGCTCACCTTTTCAAGCAACCCCTCTTCAACCAGCTCCTTCAGGCGCCGGGAGAGAATGTTCGGCGCAATGTTGGCGTTTTTCTGGAACTCATCAAAACGGGTAAACCCAGCGAAGGCGTCGCGCAGGATAATCATGCTCCAGCTATCACCAATGCGTCCCAGACTTCGGGCAATAGGGCAGGGAGCCTGGCAAAGTGCTTCATTTTTCATGGTGGTATCTGCTGTAGTAAACATGCCGCACCAAAGTGACATAGTGACTTTCAATATGCAAGTCACTACTTTTAGCACTATTGCCCCTGTGGCAAATATCCTCTGCTTTCCTGCCTCTTTTTCCCCCGAGCCCAACTCACCATAATCACGCCATCTGTTAAGAAATAATGAGAGAGGAATTGATATGTCTATCCCTGCATTTGGTCTGGGGACCTTCCGTTTAACCGATGAGGCGGTTATTGCCTCGGTAAAAAATGCCCTTGAACTGGGTTATCGCGTGATTGATACCGCGCAGATTTATGGCAATGAAGCCGCCATTGGTGAAGCGTTGGCGCAGAGTGGCGTCGCGCGGGAATCGCTATTTATCACCACCAAAATCTGGACTGAAAACCTGGGTGAAGGCCAACTGATCCCAAGCCTGCAAGAGAGCCTGAAGAAGTTAGGCACCGACTACGTTGATTTGACGCTGATTCACTGGCCATCGCCGGGCGCAGCGGTGCCGGTTGCCGAGTCGATGCAGCAGTTGATGAACGCCAAAGCGCAGGGGCTAACGCGCCAGATTGGCGTCTCCAACTTCACGATTGGGTTGATGGAGCAGGCGATTGCAGCGGTTGGGGCGGAAAATATTGCCACTAACCAGATTGAGCTTTCACCCTATCTGCAGAACCGAGAAGTAGTGCAGTGGGCAAAAGAGCACGGGATCCACATCACCTCCTATATGACGCTGGCGTATGGTAAAGCACTTAAAGATGCCACGATTGCTGGCATAGCGCAGAAGCACAGCGCAACGCCAGCGCAGGTGATCCTGGCATGGGCAATGGGGGAGGGGTACGCGGTGATCCCCTCCTCAACCAAACGCGAAAACCTGGCGAGCAACCTGCAGGCAAAGACGCTGAAACTGGATGCGGATGACAGAGCCGCTATCGCGGCGCTGGATTGCAACGACCGGCTGGTCAGCCCCGAAGGGCTTGCGCCTGAGTGGGATTAATCAGCAACGTGACGGGAGCCTGGCTCCCGTTTTTTTATCTGCCCGTCTGCGGCACATGCTCGCTGACGAAGTCGATAAAGGCGCGGATACGCGTACTCACCGCCCGATCGCTGTAGTAGACGGCGCTGAAGGGCATCTCTACCGGCAGCAGTTTGTCTGACATCAACGCAACCAGCTCGCCGCTAGCCAGCTCTTTATCAATCATATAATCCGACAGGCTGGCGATACCGTTGCCGCTCAGACAGAGGTGTTTAAGGGTTTCACCGCTGTTAGAGGCGAGCGTGGGCGTTACCTCCAGCAGTTGCCCATCCGCTGCCGCCACCGGCCAGGTATTCAGCGATACCGGCTCGGTAAAGCCGAGGCAGACATGGTTTTGCAAATCCTCTACCGTTTCGGGTGTACCGTAACGGGCAAGGTATTCGGGCGAAGCAATAATTTTACGGTAGCTCTTAAAGAGCGGACGCGCGCGCAGGCTGGAATCTGTCAGCTTGCCGACGCGAATAGCGACATCCACTTTACGTTCAATCAGGTTGATAAAGGTTTCGCTTGAGACCAGCGACAGGCCGATCTCCGGGTAACGTTCACGAAACGGCTTAATCAGCGGCATTAAAAAGTGCAGCACCACCGGTGTGGCGGCATCGATACGCAGCGTGCCGCGCGGCACCGATTTATTCTCCATCACCTCGTTTTCCGCCGCCGCCATCTCCTGCAGCACCGTTTGTACGCGACGGAAATAGCGTTCGCCCTCTTCAGTGAGGCTAAGCTGGCGAGTGGTGCGATTGAGCAGGTTAACGCCGAGCTTATTCTCCAGCTTCTTCACCGCCCGGCTAATGGCAGAGTTTGCCTGACCGAGACGTTCAGCCGCACGGCTAAAACTGCCGCTCTCCACGACCGCGACAAAAATGGCGAGTTCTTCCGAGGTGGTTTTCATTATTGCCTCTGTAGCAACATTTCAACGAGATTATTCATGCGCGTGTATTTAACCACGCCGCGTGTCGCAACGCCATCGCGCGGCCTAAAGGTCAATGGCACCTATACAAGCTGGCGCTTTTCTGGTGATTATTCGTTGAAACTATGGTCTACAATCCCTATAACTGAGTGACGCCCCTTTTTCGGGCGCGGAAATCAAAGAGGTTTAAAGCCGAAGTGGCGAAAAATACTTACGCTATGCGATATGTTGCCGGACAACCTGCGGAGCGCATTTTACCGCCGGGATCGTTCGCCAGTATTGGTCAGGCTTTACCTGCCGGGGTTCCTCTCAGTCAGGATGAAAAGATCCGCGTACTGGTATGGAACATCTTCAAGCAGCAGCGGGCGGAGTGGCTCTCGGTGCTGCAAAGTTTCGGCAAAGATGCGCACCTGGTTCTGTTGCAGGAAGCGCAGACGACGCCCGAACTGGTGAGTTTCGCAACCAGCAACTATCTCGCTGCCGATCAGGTTCCCGCCTTTGTGCTGCCTCAGCATCCCTCAGGCGTGATGACGCTCTCTTCTGCCCATCCGGTCTACTGCTGTCCTCTGCGCGAGCGTGAGCCGATTCTGCGGCTGGCAAAGTCAGCCCTGGTGACGGTTTACCCGCTGCCGGACAGCCGTAATCTGATGGTGGTGAATGTGCATGCGGTCAACTTCAGTCTCGGGGTAGATGTTTACAGCAAGCAACTGCTGCCGATTGGCGATCAGATTGGCCGCCACGATGGCCCGGTAATTATGGCCGGCGATTTTAACGCCTGGAGCCGCCCGCGTATGAACGCCCTCTACCGTTTTGCACGCGAAATGGCGCTGCGGCAGGTGCGATTCACCGACGATAACCGCAGGCGAGCCTTTGGCCGACCGCTCGATTTTGTCTTCTATCGTGGCTTAAACGTTGATGAGGCGTCGGTGCTGGTGACCCGCGCATCGGATCACAATCCGCTGCTGGTAGAGTTCAGCCCGCTCCCTTCCGGCAAGTAGGGCGAAAAAAGATAAAAAAAAGCACCGTGGGGAAACGGTGCTTTTTTTATTGCCTCAGGTCAGGAGTCTGGCGTCGCGCTGTTCTTCACGAAGAGCGTGATTTGATCGCCCGGCCGCAGATTGGAGGTATCGGTGTTCCAGCGCATCACATCTTTGATGTTCACGCCGTGACGTTTCGCGATACTCGACAACGAATCACCTTTGCGCACGCGATAGGTAATGCTATCGCTGTTGTTGGCAAGACGTTGTGCGCTGCTGCCTGCACCAACCGTCAGGTTTTGACCCACCTTCAGGTTCGCGCCGCGCAGATTATTCCACTGCTTCAGATCCTTCGCGCTTACGCCGAGGCGTGACGCGATGCCTGAGATCGTATCGCCTGAGCGAACCTTATAGCTCTTGCTGGAGAGCGGGGTGTTATCCGCAACCAGCGTCGGCTGTACGGCGGCGATTTCGCCGGATGCCAGCGATTCACGCAGCTGATCTGCATGTTTCTTCGGCACCATCACGTACTGTGGACCAGCTGAACCCAACGTCGAACCTTTAACGCCCGCGTTAAACGCCTTCAGTTTGTTGACGGAAATTCCCGCCATTTCAGCCAGCTGATTCACTTCTACCGGGCTACTCAGCCTGACGCGCGCCAGCGCACGGCTTTCGTCCGGCGTCGGCAGATTAATGCCATAGCGTTTGCTGTTTTTGAGAAGATCGCTCAACGCCAGCATCTTAGGCACATAAATCTTTGTTTCATAAGGCAATGACAGCGACCAAAAATCGGTGGGTTTCCCCTGCGCTTTGTTCGCTTTAATTGCCTTCAGCACGCGGCCTTCACCGCTGTTGTAGGCGGCAACGGTCAGTAACCAGTCGCCGTCAAACATACGGTTAAGACGCTGCATCATGTCGAGTGCGGCCGTAGTCGAGGCCACAATGTCACGACGCGCATCGTAACTGCGTGTCTGTTTTAAACCATAATTTCGCCCTGTGCTCGGAATGATTTGCCAAATGCCTGCGGCATTGGCACCAGACGTTGCGTGCGGGTTAAAAGCGCTCTCCACTATGGGTAGTAGTACCAGTTCCATGGGCATGTTACGTTTTTTAACTTGCCCAGCTATCCAGTACATATACGGCTCTGCCCGTAAAGTTACATCGTGGAGATAGCTCTTATTGTTTAAATACTTCAGTTTCTGTTCGCGAATCCGGCTGTTTTCCGGAATTCCCATCTTTAGCTCGTCGCTTATAGAGGCCCACAAGTTGCTATCCGTTTGGTCGGCGAGTGTTCCGTCGTCCATCCAGCGTGCCTGGCTTGTGAACTTCCCAGCTTCCCCTTGACCAGCTGCAGAAAGGCTCTGTGCGTGCTGTTGTACCGAACCGTCGCGCTGCGACGCCTGGCACCCCACGAGCAGGACAGAGGCGAGTAATATCGCTTTTGCCTTCATGTGTGTGTCAATAGTAGTTGCTTAAAAGACGAGCGATGATAACGGCGATGTTTTCAAAAGGCAACCCGCAATGTCAGAAAGCATCTTTCTTTGCCCGTAACCAGGCGAAACGCTCCTCTGGATGTTGCAATACGCGTTCTTGATTTATTACTTCAATTAAATCAGCATCTTCCGTGCGTAAAAATAAATTTATTTTCCGCTCATTTTTCAGAATTACAGGGAGTGTCTTTTCGTTTTTAGCACGTAACTCACTCACTTTCTTATAGTATTCCTGAACCTCTGCATCTTGAGGCAGCACGCTGACAGCAAACTTCATATTCCCTAAAGTGTATTCATGTGCGCAACAAATCACCGTGTCATCGGGAAGGGCGTTAATTTTACAGAAGGATTGATACATCTGCGTTGCCGTCCCTTCGAATAATCTTCCACAGCCGCCAGAGAAGAGCGTATCGCCGCAAAAAAGGTAAGGAAAACTGAAGAAACAGATATGTCCTAAAGTGTGACCTGGGGTAGCGAAGACCGAGAAATCCTGGCCTAAAACGGTGACCGTATCGCCTTCGGCCACAACCTGGGTCGTGCCCTTATGTTGTGTCTCCGCTGGTCCATAAACCACTACATCAGGGAAAGCGTCGCGCAGCGCCTGCACACCGCCGACATGATCGTTATGGTGATGCGTCAGTAGAATAGCTTCGGGTTGCCACTGGTGCTCTTCAATGGCACGCAGCACCGGGGCGGCCTCGCCCGGATCGACAATCAGGCAGCGCCCGTCATCCTCGCTCAACACCCAGATGTAGTTGTCCTGAAACGCGGGAATACTGTTAAGATTCATAAATTACCTCTCAAAGCGTAGCGGAAGGTTGTAATGAAGCCGGCAAGGACTCCCCGAAAATTCGTCGCGCCCGTAAACTGGGGCGCGCTCCCAAAAGGTGTTTATTACCGTCAGGCGCTGGAGGAGGAGCTCAAGCCGTGGCTGGCGAAAATGTATGGTTTTCACCTGCTTAAGATTGGCAACCTCAGCGCGGAAATCAACCTTGAAAGCTGCGCGATCTCCCACCAGGTCAATGTCTCGCTGGCAGGCGAACCGGCGCAGGTACGCGCTGATCCGCTCTCTTTGCCGTTTGCGGAAAAGTCCGTCGATGCCTGCCTGCTGGCCCATACGCTGCCCTGGTGCCCCGATCCTCACCGGCTGCTGCAGGAGGTCGATCGCGTGCTGATTGACGACGGCTGGCTGGTGATGAGCGGGTTTAACCCCATCAGCTTATTAGGCGCCTGCAAAGCGGTGCCGTTTGCGCGCCGCTCGTCAGCGGTCAAAAGCCGAATGTTCACTCTTACGCGCCAGTTTGACTGGCTCGCGCTGCTCAATTTTGAAGTGCTTCATTATAGCCGCTTTCGCGTGTTGCCCTGGACGAAGCAGGGCGGAAAGCTGCTGAGCGCGCATCTGCCGGCGTTGGGCTGTATGCAGCTGATCGTGGCCCGTAAACGCACCATTCCGCTGACGCTCAACCCGTTAAAACAGAGTCGCTCACGGGCGCGCGTGCCGCAGGCCGTTGGCGCGACACGGCAGTCTTAAGCCAGGGTTTCCGGCTGGTAACCGACATCTTCCTGGGTGGGATTCATCGCCGCCGCGCGCGCCAGCTCATCGCAGCGTTCGTTTTCCGGATGCCCGGCGTGGCCTTTTACCCACTCCCAGCGGATTTGATGCTGGCTAAGCGCTGCATCGAGCCGCTTCCACAGGTCGACATTTTTAACCGGCTTCTTATCTGCCGTTTTCCAGCCGCGTTTTTTCCAGTTGTGGATCCACTGGGTGATACCCTGGCGCACGTACTGGCTGTCGGTGCTGAGCACCACTTCGCAGTGCTCTTTCAGCGCTTCAAGGGAGACAATTGCCGCCATCAGCTCCATGCGATTGTTGGTGGTTAAACGGTAGCCTTCGCTGAAGGTCCGTTCATGTCCGCGATAACGTAAAATGGCGCCATATCCACCCGGTCCCGGATTGCCGAGGCACGATCCGTCGGTGAAAATTTCTACCTGTTTGAGCATCTCTGGTAGACTTCCTGAGTTGAAAACGACAAGTCTGACATAAATGGCCGCTATGAGCACTGCAATTACACGACAGATCGTCCTCGATACCGAAACCACCGGTATGAACCAAATCGGTGCGCACTACGAAGGGCATAAGATCATTGAGATCGGTGCGGTAGAGGTGATAAACCGCCGCCTGACCGGCAATAACTATCACGTCTACCTGAAGCCCGATCGGCTGGTGGACCCGGAAGCGTTTGGCGTTCACGGCATCGCCGATGAGTTCCTGCTCGATAAACCGACCTTCGGTGATATTGCCGATGAGTTTATCGACTATATCCGCGGCGCGGAGCTGGTGATCCATAACGCCTCGTTTGATATCGGCTTTATGGATTATGAGTTCAGCAAGCTGAACCGTGGAATTCCGAAAACCGAAACCTTCTGCAAAATTACCGACAGCCTGGCGCTGGCGCGCAGGATGTTCCCGGGCAAGCGTAACAGCCTTGATGCGCTCTGCTCGCGTTACGAAATCGATAACAGCAAGCGAACGCTGCACGGCGCACTTCTCGACTCCCAAATTCTTGCCGACGTCTATCTGATGATGACCGGGGGCCAGACATCGATAAAATTTTCGATGGAGGGCGAGAACCAGAATCAGTCCGGCGAAGCGGGGATCCAGCGCGTTGTGCGCCAGGCAAACAAACTGCGCGTTGTTTTAGCCAGTGATGAAGAGCTGATGGCCCATGAATCGCGCCTCGATTTAGTACAGAAAAAGGGCGGAAGTTGCCTCTGGCGCGGCTAAATTCATTTATTAACCGTGAAAAATCAGCCCGTGGGCGATTTTTGCAGCAAACGATTCAAAACAAGAGAAAAAGCGTTGACGGCACCAGGCGCAATACGTAATATGCGCCTCGTTCCCTAACAGGAACACAACGCGGAGCGGTAGTTCAGTCGGTTAGAATACCTGCCTGTCACGCAGGGGGTCGCGGGTTCGAGTCCCGTCCGTTCCGCCACTATTCAGAAGGCCTGAATCAGCAATGATTCAGGCCTTCGTCGTTTCTACTCCTTCACCACCGCGCGCTGCGCGATAAATCCGCTCTCCACGCCCGCGCGCTCATGACGCGCCAGCCAGCAGTAGCAGCCCGCACCGAGAAAGACGCCGATAAACCAGCTGAAGTTTGCCACTTCGTGCAGCGCCGGAATAAAGCTGATCACCAGGCCTACCATCACCGACGGCAGCAGCGCAGCAATCGCTTTAGGGTTAAAGCCGTTTTTGTACCAGTAACGCCCGTTCGGGGAGACGGTAAAGAGATCGTCGACAAACACCTTGCCGCGTTTAATCAGGTAGAAGTCCGCCAGCAGAATGCCAAACAGCGGGCCAATGCAGGCACCGAGCACATCCAGCGTGTAGTGGATCAACTCCGGCGACTGGAACAGGTTCCACGGCGTCAGCAGCACCGAGCCGACCGCCGCAATCATCCCCCCGGTACGGAAGCTGATCTTCTGCGGCGCGCAGTTAGAGAAATCAAACGCTGGCGAGACGAAGTTCGCCACGATATTAATGCCGATGGTGGCAGTAATCATGGTCAGCAGGCCAATCGCCATCGCCAGATCGCTGCCGACGTGGCTGACTGTTTCAATCGGGTCGGTGATCATTTTGCCAAACAGCGATTGCGTTCCCGAGACAATCACCACCGTCACAATCGAGAAGAGCAGGAAGTTAAAGGGCAGTCCCCAGCGGTTGCCGCGGCGGATCGCCTGCATGCTTTTGCCGTAGCGGGAGAAGTCGCCAAAGTTGAGCAGCGGGCCGGAGAAGTAGGAGACTACCAGCGCCGTGGCGGTGATCATCTGCCACGCCTGCTCGCCTGGCGTCAGCGTTTTGCTGGCAAGCGTAAAGGAGATGCCGTCAAAACCGGTCTGGTAGAGGATCCAGCCCGCCAGCGCCATCATCACCACATAGACCGCCGGTCCGGCGACATCAATAAAGCGTTTGATCGCGCTCATTCCGTGCCAGAAAACCAGCGCCTGTAGCGCCCACATAATGCCGAAGCAGATCCAGCCCAGCGTCGACAGCCCCAGAAAGTGGCTGCTTGTCAGCGCGCCCAGCGAAGGCCAGAATTTCAGCGCCACCAGCATCAGAGCATTGGCGGCGAGATAGGTTTGAATACCGTACCAGGCAAAGGCGATAAGCCCGCGGATCACCGCCGGAATATTGGCACCGAAGACGCCAAATGCCTGACGGCAAATCACTGCATAGGGCACGCCGGTCATCTGGCTCGGCTTCGCCACCAGGTTTGCACAGAGCTGCACAATACAGATCCCCACCAACAGGCAGAGCAGCACCTGCCAGCTGGCGAGCCCTAAGGCAAAGAAGCTGGCGGCGACCACATAGCCGCCCATGCTGTGCACATCGGACATCCAGAACGAGAAGATGTTGTACCAGGTCCAGTTCTGCTGGCGAGTCGGCGCGAGGTCCTCGTTGGTCAATCTTGGGCTATAACGAGCATCGTACTGCGGTTCAGGGTTTGGCATGGATTCTGCTCCTTTAAATAGCGATAGCGTTCATAGGTCTGCTATCGGCTATTGCATTAACCAGGCCAGGTTTGGATTTTTTGTATACAAGATGGATAAAAAACGTATACAAAAAAAGCAATGCTGCGTCACACAGGAATCAGGTTATGGACCATTACACCGGGCTACAGGCGCCTGCGGATCGGGAAGAGAGAGAGCATTTCATCTGGCAATCGCTGTTAACGGCCATTGTTGAGCACCAGTTGCCGCCGGGCAGTAAGCTGCCGGAAGAGGCGCTGGCGGAAGTATTTGGCGTTAGCCGCACCGGCATTCGTAAAGTGCTCACGCGCCTTGCAACGGTGCAAATGATCACCATTGCGCCCAGGCGCGGTGCATTTGTCGCGAATCCTGGCATCGACGAGTCAAAAGAGATCTTCGCCACGCGCAAAATGATCGAGTGTGGCAACCTTCCGCAGGTGCTGGCGCATCTGCAACCGCCGCATCTGGCGGCGCTGGAGGCGATCATTGCCGAGGAGGAGGCGGCGCACCAGCAACATGATGGCGCGGCGGCCATTCGCCACTCGGCGGCTTTCCACATTCAATTACAGGCGATATCGGGCAATGCGGTGGTGACCGACATTATTACCACCCTGACGCAGCGCTCCTCGCTGGTGATTGCCGCCTGGGGCGCGCCGTGGCAGCAGGGCTGCCGCTGTCACGATCACGATGCGTTAATCGAACTGTTACGTAACAAAGACCTGGCGGGCCTTGAACATGCCATGGCGCACCACTTTGACCACATTGTTTCCAGCCTGCGCTTTGAGCGCAGCGGCGAAACGCTGCCCGATTTTACCCGCCTGTTTGGCACCCGAGGAGAGCCGCAATGAGTGCATTTTGTATACAAGTCATCAACCCCAACACCAGCCCGGAGATGACCGAAACCATAGCCAGCGCCGCGCGCCGCATCGCCTCGCCGGGCACAACTATCCTCGCCAGCTGCCCGACGCAGGGCGTGGAGTCGATTGAGGGGCATTTCGACGAAGCGATTGCCGCCATCGGCGTGCTGGAGCAGGTAAAGCAGGGCAAAGCACAGGGCGCGCAAGGGCACGTGATCGCCTGCTTTGGCGACCCGGGATTGCTGGCGGCGCGGGAACTGGCGAGCGGCCCGGTTATCGGCATTGCCGAAGCGGCGATGCATATGGCAACGCTGGTGGCGACGCGCTTCTCGATTGTCACCACGCTGCCGCGCACGGTGATCATTGCCCGCCATTTACTGCGCCAGTATGGCTTTGAACATCACTGCGCCGCGCTGCACGCCATCGATTTACCGGTGCTGGCACTGGAAGATGGCACGGGTCTTGCTCAGCAAAAGGTACGCGAGCGTTGTATACAAGCCAAACGCGAGGATGGAAGCGGGGCGATTGTGCTGGGATGCGGCGGCATGGCGAATCTTGCCAGTGAGCTGACGCAGGAGTTGGGCATCCCGGTGATCGACGGCGTAACGGCGGCGGTCAAAATGGTTGAATCCCTGCTCGCCCTCGGTTTTGGCACCAGTAAGTATGGCGATCTCGCGTATCCCAATAAAAAGCCGCTTTCAGGATGCTTCGATATGCTCAGCTGAAGGCGGCCCCGGTTAAGAGGTCGAATCAGCATGCAAGCAGCAACCGAGACTCCCTTCTGGCACTTTACTGCCGACTACCCGCGCGATATGGCGGGCTACGCCGGCAAACCGCCGCACGCACAGTGGCCGGGCGGCGCGCGCATTGCCGTGCAGTTTGTGCTTAATTTTGAAGAGGGCGGCGAGAACCATATTCTGCACGGCGACAGCGGCTCGGAGCAGTTTCTCTCCGACATCATCGGCGCGGCCAGCTACCCGGCGCGCCATATGTCGATGGACTCCCTCTATGAGTACGGTTCGCGCGCCGGTTTCTGGCGCATCCATCAAGAGTTTCAGCAGCGCGGCCTGCCGTTAACGGTGTTTGGCGTGGCGATGGCGCTGGCACGTAACCCGGCGATTGTTGAGGCGATCAGGGCGGCGGATTATGACGTGGTGAGCCACGGCTGGCGCTGGATCCACTACCAGGATCTCGATATCCAGACCGAGCGCCAGCATATGCAGCAGGCGGTTGAGATCCTGCAAACGCTGTTCGGCAAACGCCCGCTCGGCTGGTATACCGGGCGCGACAGCCCAAACACCCGCGCGCTGGTGGTAGAGCAGGGCGATTTTCTCTATGACAGCGACTACTACGGCGACGATCTGCCCTTCTGGACCACCGTCGGTGAGAAACCGCATCTGATTGTGCCCTACACGCTGGATGCCAACGACATGCGCTTTGCCACCGCCCAGGGGTTTAACACCGCCGAGCAGTTTTATACCTATCTGAAAGACAGCTTCGATGTGCTCTATGCCGAGGGCGAAACGGCACCGAAGATGATGTCGATCGGCATGCACTGCCGCCTGCTGGGGCGTCCGGGGCGGTTTCGCGCCCTGCAACGTTTTCTTGATTACGTGCAAAGCCACGACAAGGTGTGGATCTGCCGCCGCCAGGAGATCGCCGAGCACTGGCTGAAACATCACCCCTATAAAGCGTAACCGGCCCGCTGCCCGCCAGTGCGCGGGCGAGGGTTAGCGCGTCAGGCGCAGTTGTTGCAGGTTGCCATCAAGCTGTAGATCCGTTTGCAGACGTGCCACATCCCGGCAGATAAAGGCCATCTCGCGGTGCGCCTCCAGCTTCTGCCGCCACTTCTCAGGCACTTCAGCAAGATTGTCATACAGCGCTTCCAGCGTGGGAAAAGTGCTGAGCAACTGGGTGGCGCTTTTCGGCCCGATCCCGGCGACGCCCGGCACTTTTGAACTGCTGATGCCCGCCAGCCCCCAGTAGTCCGGTAGTTGCTGCGGCGTGACGCCATACTCCTGGTCAATAAACGGCGCATCGAGCCAGCGTTTCTGGAAGTAGTCGCGGATGCGGATGGTGGGCGAGAGCAGCTGGCAGTAGCCTTTGTCCGTTGAAACAATCGTCGCCTCTTGCCCCGCCTGCGCCATTTTCACCGCCAGCGTGGCGGCGAGATCGTCGGCTTCATTGCCCGGCGTCGCCCAGCAGCGAATGCCGCGCTGCTCAAAGGCCGCGCGCAGTGCGGGCATCTCTTGATGCAGCGGCTCCGGCATCGGCGGTCTGCCTGCTTTATAGTCCGGCAGCAGCTGGTGTCGCCAGCCCTGATTGCGCGCTTCATCATCGAACACCGCCACTGCGTGGGTCGGCTGGCTGTGCACAATCAGCTGCTCGAGCGCGTGCAGGCAGGTCTCCGCGCAGGGTGAACCCTGCACCGCATGAATACGGCGGATAAGATTGAGTGCGTCGACAATAAGCAGATGAGCCACGGATACCCTCCTTGTAAGCGAGCGCTAAGGGTAACATTGCCCGCTTTATGAGGCTATGAAACGGTGACTATTCAGGAAGATGCCTCGCAAAACGAGGCATCTGTCAGGCAGGTTAATCGCAGGTAACGACCTTCATCGCCAGCCCGCCGCGTGAGGTTTCGCGGTACTTGGCGTTCATATCTTTCCCGGTTTCGTACATCGTCTCGATCACCTTATCGAGGCAGACGCGCGGCTCGCTGGTGCGGCGCAGCGCCATACGCGCGGCATTAACCGCTTTAACCGAGGCAATGGCATTACGCTCAATACAGGGCACCTGTACCTGGCCAGCGACGGGATCGCAGGTCAGACCAAGGTTGTGCTCCATACCGATTTCCGCCGCAATGCATACCTGCGCCGGGCTTGCGCCGAGCAGTTCAGCCAGACCGGCAGCTGCCATCGAGCAGGCGACGCCCACTTCCCCCTGGCAGCCCACTTCCGCGCCGGAAATGGAGGCGTTCATCTTATAGAGCGAGCCGATGGCGCTGGCGACCAGCAGATAGCGCGCCAGCGAGTTAGCGTTCACTTCGCGGATAAACTTGTCGTAATAGGCCAATACCGCCGGGACGATGCCGCAGGCACCGTTGGTCGGCGCGGTCACCACGCGGCCACCGGCAGCGTTCTCTTCATTGACCGCCAGCGCGAACATATTGATCCAGTCGACAACCGCCATCGGATCGGTGGTGGTTTTATCGCTGCTGACCAGCATGCGGCGCAGTGCGGCGGCACGACGCGGCACGCGCAGCCGTCCCGGCAGCACGCCTTCGGTGTTGATGCCACGCTCAATGCCGCCGTGCATCACTTCCCAGACACGCGTCAGGTGCTGCTCCAGCTCCTCTTTGCTGTGCAGCGCCAGCTCGTTTTTCATCATCAGGCCGGAGAGGGAAAGCCCGCTTTCCTGGCAGTGACGCTGCAAATCGGCTGCGTTTTTATAGGGGTAAGGCACCTCAACCGGCGCGCTGGTGGTCTGGCCGAAGTGCGCTTCGTCGACAATAAAGCCGCCGCCAATCGAGTAGTAGGTCTGGCTGTAGAGCACCGTTTCGCCCGCCAGCGCGGTGATGCGCATACCGTTCTCATGCAGCGAGAGGTTATCGGCATGGAAATTCATGCAGTGATCGACCGGGAACTCCACTTCGTGCTCGCCGTTCGCCAGCAGCAGGCGGCCGTGCGTGTTCACGTCCTGAATAAAGCCCGGGATCGCATCAATATCGACGCTATCCGGCAGGTTGCCGGCCAGCCCCATAATAATGGCGATATCCGTATGGTGACCTTTGCCGGTCAGGGAGAGCGAGCCGTAAACGTCGACCACCACGCGGATAACGTCGCGCAGCAGGCCGCGGGCAATCAAATCATCGGTGAACTGTTTGCCGGCTTTCATGGGGCCGACGGTGTGCGAACTGGAGGGACCGATACCGATCTTAAAAATATCGAATACGCTGATCATAACGCGTTATCCATGACAAAGAGGGATCGCGCCGCCCGGCTGGGCGGCGCGCAGAGATTAGCTGAACAGGGAGTAGAAAATCGCGGAGATAGCGATAAGGCCCATAATCACAATGAAGACGTTGCTGATGTGACCGCTGTATTTACGCATCGCCGGAACACGGGCAATCGCGTACATCGGCATCAGGAAGAGGATCATGGCGATAATCGGGCCGCCCAGCGTTTCGATCATGCCGAGGATGCTCGGGTTCCAGGTCGCAACAGCCCAGGTGGTCAGCAGCATGAACAGCGCGGTAATGCGGTTCAGCTTGTTGATTTCGATGGTTTTTCCTTTGCCGCGCAGCGATTTAATCACCATACCGTTGAAACCTTCACGCGCGCCGAGGTAGTGGCCGAGGAAAGATTTAGTGATGGCGATCATCGCGATGATCGGTGCCATCCAGGCGATGACCGGCGCATTAAAGTGGTTAGCCAGGTAGGAGAGAATCGAGATGTTCTGCTCTTTCGCCGAGGCCAGATCGGCCGGTGCCAGGCTCAGCACGCAGCTGAAGACGAAGAACATTACCGTCAGCACCATCATGATGTGGGCGAAGGCCAGAATGCGTGAGCATTTACGTTCTGCTTCTGCGCCGTACTCTTCACGTTTCGCCACGGCGAAGGAGGAGATGATCGGTGAGTGGTTAAAGGAGAAGACCATTACCGGGATCGCCAGCCACAGGGTCATCCACAGGCCATTGCCGGTAGCAGACGCGCTGTTGAAGGAGAGGGTTTCCAGCACCGCGCCGTTCCACTGCGGGATCAGATAGACCGCGAGCAGCATCAGGGCGATAACAAACGGGAACACCAGGATGCTCATCGCTTTAACGATCATCTGCTCGCCGAAGCGCACGATGGTCATCATACCGACGATCAGAATCAGGGAGAGAATAGCGCGCGGCGGCGGCGTCATGCCCAACTGGTGGGTCATAAAGCTGTCGACGGTGTTGGTGATCGCCACGCTATAGACCAGCAGAATCGGGTAGATAGCGAAGAAGTAGAGCAGGGTAATCAGTTTACCTGCGCCGATACCAAAATGTTCTTCCACCACTTCGGTGATATCTTCGCCGGGATTTTTACCGGAAAGCACAAAGCGGGTCAGGCCACGGTGTGCGAAGTAGGTCATTGGGAAGGCAAGGATCGCCATGATGATCAGCGGAATCAGTCCGCCTACGCCAGCGTTGATGGGCAGGAACAGTACGCCAGCGCCAATCGCGGTACCGTAGAGGCCTAGCATCCACATGGTGTCGGTCTTACGCCATGCGCTCCGCGTTCCGGTTGAAGCCAGATTACTGGTTTGAGTCGTTTCCATTGGTAAATCTCCTGGGAAAATCAAAAAGCTGCCATTTAGACAAATCGTTTGCCATCCACGTCAGCGGTAATATTTTATCCGGTTGATTGCGGCTATTTTTATAATTTCTTACCGCAATTATTTGCGGCGGAAAGATACATGTATGTTATGACTCTATCAGTGATCAGGATCGCAATTGCAATAATCCACTTCTTAAGTGGGCATATTTAGACCATCTGTCTGCTTATCTAAAATCATCTGAGATTTATGGGCGCGAAGGCTATCACCCGCCAGATATGCGATCAAACTCACAGCGGCGAAAGACGATAAAAGCGCTGTAGATCATCCCATTAGCAGTGATTTATCGACTTTTAAGCCAACTGGAGTGGATCATTACCTTGTGCAGGGTAGGGGAATTGGAGCGCGAAAGGCGGGAAGGTATAAGGGCGGCTTATGACCGCCCGGGAAAAAGGGGTTATCAGGCGCAGATTTCGTAGCAGGGGATATAGGCCGATCCGGGGAGTTTCATACGGTGCTGGGCGACAAAGCCCTGCAACAGATCGTCCATCCGGCGCATCATGTCGCTGTCGCCATGAATTTTGTACGGGCCGAACGTTTCAATCGCACGAATGCCGTGCTCTTTGACGTTACCCGCCACAATGCCGGAGAAGGCGCGACGCAGATCCGCCGCCAGCACTTCGACGGGTTGATCCGGGTAGAGCTTCAGGTTGGCCATATTTTCATGGGTCGGCTCGAACGGCACCTGCAGATCCGGCGCAATGCGAATCGACCAGTTGAAGCTGTAGGCATCGCCGGTTTCGCGACGATTCTCTTTCACCTGCGGCATCGCCTTTTTCATCTGGCGCGCCACTTCGGCCGCATCGTTGATGATGATGGTGTAGTGACGGCGCGCGGCTTCGCCCAGCGTGTTGACGATAAACTCATCCAGCACGCGGAAGTAGTCGGCGCTCTCTTTCGGCCCGGTGAGGATCAGCGGCAGCACCTGGTTTTTGTTCGCCGGGTTCATCAGAATACCCAGCAGGTAGAGCAACTCTTCCGCCGTACCGACGCCGCCAGGGAAGATAATGATGCCGTGGGCGATACGCACAAACGCTTCCAGACGTTTTTCAATGTCCGGCATGATAATCAGCTCGTTAACCAGCGGGTTAGGCGGCTCAGCGGCGATGATCGATGGCTCAGTCATGCCGATAAAACGCCCCTCTTTATAACGCTGCTGCGCGTGGCCGACCGCCGCGCCCTTCATCGGCGCTTCCATCGCTCCCGGCCCGCAGCCGGTGCAGATATTCAGCTCGCGCAGGCCAAGCTGGGTGCCGACGCGGCGTGCGTAGAGGTACTCGGTTTCGTTGATCGAGTGACCGCCCCAGCAGACCACCATGCTCGGCGCTTCGCCGACGTGCAGCGCACGGGCGTTACGCAGAATCGAGAAGACCAGGTTGGTGATATGGGTTGAACTCTCCACATCAAGATGCTGAAAACGACTGGCGTTATGGATCTGACCGTTCACAAACAGAATATCGCGCAGCACGGCAAAGAGGTTTGCCTGCAGCGCGCGGATCAGACGTCCGTCGACAAACGCCTCTTCCGGTGGGTTAATCAACTCCAGCTTGACGCCGCGTTCACGGCGCAAAACGTTGATATCAAAACTTTCGTTACGGGAGAGCAGCTCTTTGCTGCTATCGGTCTGGCTCCCTGAGTTCAGTACAGCGAGCGAACAGTTGCGAAACAGTTGATACAGGTCGCTGCTGGCCGTGCGTTTAAGCATATCGACTTCCAGCTGCGACAACATATCCATCGAGCCAAGCGGGCTAATATGTGTAATCAAGTGAACTCCTTACGGGACGAAAATTTTATCTTCCCTGCTGATTACAATAGCCCTGGCTTATGACGTTTAACAACCTGCCAACGCATGTTTTACTGGCGCGCCAGCCGCCCGGTTGCCGGAACGAAGCTTGTATTGCTGCGCCACGGGTTGATATCGAGGCCGCCACGTCGGGTGTATCGTGCGTACACGCTGAGGGATTCCGGCTGGCAGAAGCGCTGAATATCCGTAAAGATGCGCTCAACGCACTGCTCGTGAAACTCATTGTGATGGCGGAATGAGACCAGATAGCGCAGCAGTTTTTCCCGGTCGATTTGCCCCCCGCGATAGTGGATCTGCACCGAGCCCCAGTCCGGCTGGTGGGTAATGAGGCAGTTGGATTTCAGCAGATGGCTAACCAGTGTCTCTTCCACCACGTCATCACTCGCGGCGTCGGTCAACAGCGCGGCATCAAACTCATAGTTATCAATAGCGATATCCTGATCGTCGATGCATAGGCCAGCGAAGTGGGCAACCGGCTGGCCTTCCAGCTCATCGACGCGGTAGAGCGTGACGCTTACCGCACCCTGCGCGCAGGCGCTGAGATCGCGTTGCAAGGTGCTGCGTACTTCATCCCAACTGGCGAAACGGGTCTGGTTAAAGCTGTTGAGATAGAGTTTAAAACTTTTAGACTCCACCAGATTGAGGCTGGCGTAATCCAGTTCCACCTGGCCGACCGCAACCTGCGGCAATCCGTTGGCATTGAGCCAGGAGAGCTCATACAGCGTCCAGATATCCGCGCCGTGAAAAGGCAAGTTATCGGCTTTCAGCCCAAGGGGATCGCGGTTGAGGGAGCGCGGCACGCCTTGCAGCAGGCTGGCGTCATAGGTGTCGCGGTAGTCGGTGGTTTTGCCCAGCGTCAGGCCCGAAAGCGCCTGGTGGTTATCATAAGAAGACATGTTTCATCGCCATTTTGCAGGTAAACTATGGCGCAAGTTTATCCTGGCTTAAGTAAAGAGAGAAATCGGTGGAAAAAGAGACGGCTCAGGCGCTGAAAGCCTTTACGGAACGTTATTGCGATGCGTGGCACGCGGCGCACGGCAGTTGGCCGCAGAGTGAAGATCTGTATGGCGTTCCTTCGCCCTGCATTATCTCCTCTACCGATGACGCCGTTTTCTGGCAGCCGCAGCCCTTTACGGCACAGCAGAACGTCCACCCCGTTGAACAGGCGATGGAGATTGTGGTACAACCGCCGATCCATGCGTTCTATACCACGCAGTTTGCCGGTGATATGGGCGCGCGGCTGGGGAATATCACCCTGACGCTGCTGCAAACCTGGAGCGAAGCGGATTTTGTCCGGGTACAGGAAAATCTGATTGGGCACCTGGTGACGCAGAAAAGGCTCAAATTATCGCCTACACTTTTTATTGCCACGCTCGAGAGCGAGCTGGACGTCATCTCGGTGTGTAACCTGAGCGGTGAGGTGATGCAGGAGACGCTCGGTACGCGTAAACGCACGCGTCTCGCCAGCGATCTGCCCGAGTTCCTCACTCAGCTGCAACCCGTCGTGTAAGCCCATAGCCTACATCCCGTGTGAGAGATCTCTTACAAAGCCTGTAGGAGATCGGCTGTTCGTATTCTATAACTCACGTGAGTTATCTTTATTTAAACAATTAGAAATCATAATGTTAATACGATAATCCCTGGGGTTAATGGCCAATTACGGCATAGCTTTGTCGTTAAGTCTCCTTGTAAGACCGGCCGGAATACGTAATTCTATCTCCTGTCGACACGGAGTCTGACTAAGAGACGTACATCAGGATGATGTTGTTTCTGGACACACCGGGAAGGTGCTTCACGGACAGACTTCAGGACGAAGTAAGAGGATATCGCCGGAGTGCGTTAAAGGACACCTCCAGGACGGAGAATGAGAGCCGGTCAGGATGGACGGTAGATCAGGAGGATCCAGGACACGCTTTAAGGATAAGGCCAGGTCACATCGGGGTGGTGTGAGCATGATGCGCTGTTTAAGGATGAACGGGTCAGGAGACCGCAGGAAAAGTTTTCATGGATGAGCAGGGAGCACACGGGTAGCCGGATAGCTGCGAAACGAACCGGGAGCACTGTTTTTACAGTGCTCCCTTTTTTTATTTCTCCCGCTCTTTGCTATGCTGCGCGCCAGTCTGATTAAACGGGGGCCTTTATGACTCAACATCAACGCGTGCGCCAGCAGCTTCAGCTGATTGAAGCGCAGCTGCGCGAGCACGATCTCTGGCAAACCACTGCCCCGGCGCTGAGCGCCTTTGAAAGCACGCAACCCTTCTGCATGGACACCCTCGCACCCTTTGAGTGGCTGCAGTGGGTGCTGATCCCACGTATGCATGCGCTGCTCGACAGCAAGCAGGCGCTGCCGCAGGCGTTTGCTATCGCGCCCTATTATGAAATGGCCCTTGAGGCGACACACCCCTCCCGCGATGCGATGCTGGTTCATCTCCAGCAGCTTGACGCGCTGTTTAGCGACGAAAACCACTGAT
The DNA here is from genome assembly GCF_050435845.1 of Kosakonia sp. 1610. Classification (NCBI taxonomy): domain Bacteria; kingdom Pseudomonadati; phylum Pseudomonadota; class Gammaproteobacteria; order Enterobacterales; family Enterobacteriaceae; genus Kosakonia; species Kosakonia sp. 1610. The sequence goes on from NZ_JBNDKZ010000011.1 coordinate 21,571, forward strand.
GCTGGAGATAATCTACCAGGATGAGTGGCTGGTCGCCGTCAACAAACCCTCCGGCTGGCTGGTGCACCGCAGCTGGCTCGACCGCGATGAAAAAGTGGTGGTGATGCAGACCGTGCGCGACCAGATTGGGCAGCATGTCTTTACCGCCCATCGTCTCGACAGACCAACTTCTGGCGTCCTGCTGATGGGACTCTCCAGCGAAGCGGGGCGGCGTTTATCCCAGCAGTTTGAGCAGCACCAGATGCAGAAGCGCTACCACGCCATTGTGCGCGGCTGGCTGATGGAGGAGGCGCTGCTCGACTATCCGTTGGTCGAAGAGCTGGACAAAGTGGCGGATAAATTCGCCCGTACCGACAAAGATCCGCAGCCTGCCGTAACCCACTATCGCGGCCTTGCCACGACCGAATTACCGGTAGCGATTAGTAAGTTTCCCTCTACGCGCTATGGGCTGGTCGAGCTGGAGCCGAAAACCGGACGCAAACACCAGCTTCGCCGTCATCTCTCCCATCTACGTCATCCGATTATTGGCGACAGCAAGCATGGCGATCTGCGGCAAAACCGCAGCGCGGCGGCGCATTTCGGCCTCAACCGCCTGATGCTGCACGCCAGCCAGTTAAGCCTTACACACCCGTTTACCGGCGAGGCGCTAACCCTGCGTGCCGGCTTCGATGCGGTGTGGATGCAGGCGCTGGATCAGTTCGGCTGGCGCGGCCTTCTCCCTGAGAATGAAAGGGTTGAGTTTAGCGGGCTCAGCGGTCAGGATGAGGGCAATCTGGAATCACGCAAGGAGTGATAAACATGGCGAATATAGGCATTTTTGTCGGCACGATGTACGGCAATTCGCTGCTGGTAGCGGAAGAAGCGCAGGCGATTTTAGAAGCCCAGGGCCACACGGCAAAGGTGTATGAAGATCCCGAAGCGGCGCAGTGGGAGAGCAACAAAGGCAACTATGCGCTGGTGGTCACCTCGACTACCGGCCAGGGCGATCTGCCGGACAGCATCGCGCCGCTGTTTCACTACCTGCGCGACACCGTCGGCTATCAGCCCGAACTGCGCTACGGCGTGATTGCGCTGGGCGACAGCACCTACAGCCACTTCTGCGGCGGCGGGAAAAAATTTGATGCGCTGTTGCAGGAGCAGGGCGCGCAGCGCATCGGCGAGGTATTGCTGATTGACGCCAGCGAAGATCCGGAGCCGGAAAGTGTCTCCAACCCGTGGGTTGAACAGTGGGCAAGCCTGCTGAAATAAGCCCGTCTCCCTCCCGCGCGCCGGGAGGGTTAGCCTCTTTTTATTAACCGTCAAGCGACGCCATTCACACTCTTCGCACCTGACCCGCGCTTTTACCCCGCCGTTTATCGTCTGTTTCAATTTTCGTGAAATACCCCCCATCGCCCTGGGCTAATGCCCCAAACCCGCGCTGAGCTGTCGCCGAATGTTGTGTTGATGCACGGTGAGAGTTACCAGGCCGCTTTTTATACTCCTTGAGCCAGTTAACAAAGCCGCCCGCCGTGGAGTGAAAACGCGTCGGGCCGCGGCATAAAAAGAGCGACAGCGTTCTGTCTTCCCCTACAGGTTGCGCCGTACAGGATGCATGTTGAAAAGAACATCTATGCTTCGGGAGTACAACCATGAGTGCATTAAGCCAGGCGGCGAGCGGCGCTGAAAAGCGCACCAACGCCCGCTACTGGATCGTGGTGATGCTATTTATCGTCACATCCTTCAACTACGGCGATCGCGCTACGCTATCGATTGCTGGCTCGGAAATGTCCAAGGCCATCGGCCTTGATCCTGTCGGTATGGGCTATGTCTTCTCCGCCTTCTCCTGGGCCTATGTCATTGGCCAGATCCCGGGCGGCTGGCTGCTTGACCGCTTCGGCTCGAAACGCGTCTACTTCTGGTCCATCTTTACCTGGTCGCTCTTTACCCTGTTGCAAGGGTTCGTCGATCTCTTCAGCGGCTTTGGCATCATCATCGCGCTCTTTACCCTGCGCTTTATGGTCGGCCTGGCAGAAGCGCCGTCGTTCCCGGGCAACAGCCGCATTGTTGCCGCCTGGTTCCCGGCGCAGGAGCGTGGCACGGCGGTCGCCATCTTCAACTCGGCGCAGTACTTCGCCACGGTGATCTTCGCGCCAATCATGGGCTGGCTGACCCATGAAGTGGGCTGGTCGCACGTCTTCTTCTTTATGGGCGGGCTTGGCATCTTCATCAGCTTCCTGTGGCTGAAAATGATCCACGAGCCGAACCAGCATCCGGGCGTCAACAAAAAGGAGCTGGAGTACATCGCCGAGGGCGGCGCGCTGATCAATATGGATCTGAAAAACAATCAGCAGAAAGTGCCCTTTTCGCAGAAGTGGGGCCAGGTCAAACAGCTGCTTGCCTCGCGCATGATGATCGGCGTTTACCTCGGGCAGTACTGCATTAACGCCTTAACCTACTTCTTTATCACCTGGTTCCCGGTCTATCTGGTGCAGGCGCGCGGCATGTCGATCCTGAAAGCGGGCTTTGTCGCCTCGATCCCGGCGATCTGCGGCTTTGTTGGCGGCGTGCTTGGCGGGGTGATCTCCGACTGGTTAATGCGCCGCTACGGATCGCTGAACGTGGCGCGTAAAACGCCCATCGTGCTGGGCATGCTGCTCTCGATGAGTATGGTGTTCTGTAACTACACCGATTCGGAAACCCTGATTATCGCCTTTATGGCGCTGGCCTTCTTCGGCAAAGGCATCGGTGCGCTCGGCTGGGCGGTGATGGCGGATACTGCGCCGAAAGAGATCAGCGGCCTGAGCGGCGGCCTGTTTAATATGTTCGGCAATATCTCCGGCATCGTCACGCCGATTGCGATTGGCTACATCGTCGGCACCACCGGCTCGTTTAACGGCGCGCTGATCTACGTAGGAGTTCATGCGCTGGTGGCGGTGCTCAGTTATCTGGTGCTGGTGGGCAATATCAAACGCATCGAACTTAAACCCGTAACAGGACGCGAATGATGAATACACAAGCCACGCCCGTCATCACCGACATGAAGGTGATCCCGGTGGCCGGGCACGACAGCATGTTGATGAATATCGGCGGCGCGCATAACGCTTACTTCACCCGCAATATCGTGGTGCTGACGGACAGCGCCGGGCACACCGGCGTGGGTGAAGCGCCGGGTGGCGAGGTGATCTATCAAACACTGGTCGATGCCACGCCAATGGTGGTGGGACAAGAGATCGCCCGGCTGAACAAAGTGGTGCAGCGGGTGCACAAAGGCAACCAGGCGGCGGATTTCGACACCTTCGGTAACGGCGCGTGGACCTTTGAACTGCGCGTTAATGCCGTCGCGGCGCTGGAGGCGGCGCTGCTCGATCTGCTCGGCAAAACCCTCAATGTCCCGGTGTGCGAACTGCTGGGCCCGGGCAAACAGCGCGATGCCGTTACCGTGCTCGGCTACCTCTTCTATGTCGGCGATCGTACCAAAACCGATTTGCCCTATCTGGACGCGACCCCGGGCAGCCATGAGTGGTATCGGCTGCGCCATCAGGAGGCGATGAGCAGTGAGGCAGTGGTGCGCCTTGCCGAAGCCTCGCAGGATCGTTACGGTTTTAAAGATTTCAAACTAAAGGGCGGCGTGCTGCCGGGCGAGCAGGAGATCGACACCGTGCGCGCGCTGAAAAAGCGCTTCCCCGATGCGCGCATCACCGTCGATCCCAACGGCGCGTGGCTGCTCGACGAAGCCATCCGCCTCTGCAAAGGGCTGAACGATGTGCTGACCTACGCGGAAGATCCCTGCGGCGCGGAGCAGGGTTTCTCCGGGCGTGAAGTGATGGCGGAGTTTCGCCGCGCCACTGGTCTGCCGGTCGCCACCAATATGATCGCCACCAACTGGCGGGAGATGGGCCACGCGGTAATGCTCAACGCGGTCGATATTCCACTCGCCGATCCGCACTTCTGGACGCTTTCTGGCGCGGTGCGCGTCGCGCAGTTGTGTGATGACTGGGGCTTAACCTGGGGCTGCCACTCCAACAACCATTTCGATATCTCGCTGGCGATGTTTACCCACGTCGCCGCCGCTGCCCCAGGCACGCCAACGGCGATCGATACCCACTGGATCTGGCAGGAGGGCGACGCGCGCCTGACGAAGGCGCCTTTAGAGATCCGCGAGGGAAAAATCACCGTGCCGGACGCGCCGGGTCTTGGCGTTGAGCTGGACTGGGCGCAAATTGAGAAAGCGCACGCACTCTATAAAACTTTGCCGGGCGGCGCGCGCAACGACGCCGGCCCGATGCAGTACCTCATTCCTGGCTGGACGTTTGATAAAAAGCGCCCCGTTTTTGGACGGCACTAAAAGAGCAAAAGGACACCATTATGAGTACTTATAGTTCCACGCCCGTTGTAGCATCGATGCAGGTTATTCCCGTTGCCGGTCACGACAGCATGTTGATGAACCTGAGCGGGGCGCACGCGCCTTTCTTCACCCGCAATATCGTGATCATTAAAGATAACGCTGGTCATACCGGGGTCGGCGAAATCCCCGGCGGGGAGAAGATCCGCCAGACGCTGGAGGAGGCCGCCGCGCTGGTGGTCGGTAAAACGCTGGGCGAATACAAAAATGTGCTCAACAGCGTGCGCAACACCTTTGCCGACCGCGATGCCAGCGGGCGCGGGCTGCAAACGTTCGATCTGCGTACCACTATTCACGTGGTTACCGGTATCGAAGCGGCGATGCTCGATCTGCTCGGTCAGCACCTTGGCGTGAACGTCGCTTCCCTGCTCGGCGAAGGCCAGCAGCGCAGCGAAGTGGAGATGCTCGGTTACCTCTTCTTTGTCGGCGATGCCAAAAAGACGCCGCTGCCGTACCAGAGCCAGCCGGACGATGCGTGCGACTGGTATCGCATCCGCCATGAAGAGGCGATGACGCCGGATCGCGTGGTGCGCCTGGCAGAAGCGGCTTATGAGAAATATGGCTTTAACGACTTCAAACTGAAGGGCGGCGTGCTGGCCGGGATGGAAGAGGCAGAAGCGATTGCCGCGCTGGCAAACCGCTTCCCGCAGGCGCGCGTGACCCTCGATCCGAACGGCGCGTGGTCGCTCGATGAAGCGATTGCCATCGGCAAGCAGCTGAAAGGCGTGCTTGCCTATGCCGAAGATCCGTGCGGGGCCGAGCAGGGCTTCTCCGGACGTGAAGTGATGGCGGAGTTCCGCCGCGCCACCGGGCTGCCGACCGCCACCAATATGATCGCCACCGACTGGCGGCAGATGGGCCACACCCTGTCGCTGCAATCGGTCGATATTCCGCTGGCCGACCCGCACTTCTGGACCATGCAGGGCTCGGTGCGCGTGGCGCAGATGTGCCATGAGTTTGGCCTCACCTGGGGTTCGCACTCCAATAACCACTTCGATATTTCGCTGGCGATGTTCACCCATGTCGCCGCCGCTGCGCCGGGCAAGATCACAGCCATCGATACCCACTGGATCTGGCAGGAGGGCAACCAGCGCCTGACCAAAGCGCCGTTTGAAATCAAAGGCGGGATGGTGCAGGTGCCAACCACGCCGGGTCTTGGCGTTGAGCTGGATATGGATCAGGTGATGAAGGCCAACGCATTGTATCAAAAGCATGGGCTCGGCGCGCGCGACGATGCGATGGGCATGCAGTACCTGATCCCCGACTGGAAGTTTGATAACAAGCGTCCCTGCATGGTGCGTTAATGAAATTGCCACTCCTTGCGGGGGCTGGCATTTCCCGCTGCCCGCAAGGTGTATGCTTACCGTGGTGAATATGCGTAAGGACGGCTTATGAAAATTGTCATCGCACCGGACTCCTACAAAGAGAGTTTAACGGCCCTGGAGGTGGCGACCGCCATTGAAGCGGGGTTTAGCGAGGTGTACCCCAACGCTGAGTACGTGAAAATCCCGGTGGCGGACGGCGGGGAAGGGACGGTTGAAGCGATGGTCGCCGCCACCGAGGGGCGTGTGGTGAAGGTGACGGTTAAAGGGCCGCTTGGCGAGGAGGCCGATGCCTTTTATGGCCTCTCCGGTGATGAGCAATCGGCGTTTATCGAAATGGCAGCGGCAAGCGGGCTGGAGCGCGTGCCCACGGCGAAGCGCGATCCGTTAATCACCACCTCATGGGGGACCGGGGAGCTGATCCGCCATGCGCTGGATGCGGGCGTGAAACAGATCATTATCGGCATTGGCGGCAGCGCGACCAACGATGGCGGCGCAGGCATGGTGCAGGCGCTGGGCGCAAAGCTGCTTGATGAGCAGGGGGAGCAGATCGGCGCAGGCGGCGCAGCGCTGGAGCGCCTGGCGCGCATTGATATTAGCGAGCTGGACCGTCGCCTGGCGCAGTGCCGGATCGATGTCGCCTGTGATGTTACCAATCCGCTTACCGGTAAAGAGGGGGCCTCGGAGGTGTTTGGCCCGCAAAAAGGGGCGACGCCGGAGATGATCGCGCGACTGGATAAGGCGCTGGCGCACTACGCGCAGATTATTGCCCGCGATCTCGATTGCGATGTGTTAACGCTCTCCGGCGGTGGTGCGGCGGGTGGCATGGGCGCGGCGTTGTACGCTTTTTGCGGAGCCGAGCTGCGCCAGGGGATTGAGATTGTGACCGATGCACTGGCGCTGGCTAAGCACGTGGCCGATGCGGATCTGGTGATCACCGGCGAAGGGCGAATCGACAGCCAGACCGTGCATGGCAAAGTGCCGGTCGGCGTGGCGAAGGTCGCCAAACGGTATGATATTCCCGTAATCGGCATTGCCGGCAGTTTGACCGCCGATGTCGGTGTGGTGCACGAGCACGGTATCGACGCGGTGTTCAGCGTGATTTACACCATTTGCTCCCTCGACGAGGCATTAGCCAACGCCGGGGATAATGTGCGCCTCACCGCGCGCAATGTGGCGGCGGTATTAAAAGCGGGGCAGAGGTTGCGGTAAGGATTGCCGAATGCCTGATGGTTGGTTGTGCCGGATGGCGCGTAAACGCTTATCCGGCCTACGCGGTTTCAGCGGCTATGTACACGTAGGCCGGATAAGGCGCAGCCGCCATCCGGCAATGAACCGCTGCGCTGATTAACCAATCAACCGGTGCGCTTCGCGCGCTACGTTATCCATCTCGTCGAGCAATTCGAGAAGCTCCGGCTCCAGATCTTCGGCGGCCACGCCGCTGCGCAACTGGTGCTCAATCAAATGACAAAGCTTTTTCAGGCGCGGTACGCCGCTATAGCCGCAGCTGCCGTGCAATTTATGGATCCCCTCCGCCAGCCCGCTGGGCGCTTCGCCGACTAACTGCTCTTCAACCATATTGCGGATCTCCGGCAGGAACTCGACCAGCATATGCAGCATATCGCGCGCCAAATCCGATTTTCCCGCCGCCTGACGCAGCGCTAACTGCCAGTCGAGCGTCGTTTCATCATCCACGGTAATAACCGGCGGCGTCTGTTCTGCTTCCGGCTCCAGCGGCGTCAACCATGGGCCGACGCTGTGGCCGGGCTTATAGCGCAGCAGCAGGTTACGCAGCTTCTCCTCTTCAATCGGCTTCGCCAGGTAGTCATTCATCCCGGCGCTGAGCAGCTTCTCTTTCTGCCCGGCCATCGCATGGGCGGTGACGGCGACCACCGGCGTCTGCTGCTGGTGCGGTAGCTGGCGAATCAATTCGCAGGCGCGAATCCCGTCCATCTCCGGCATCTGAATATCCATCAGCACCAGATCGAACTGCATCTGCTTCGCCCGCTCAATGGCTTGCTGGCCGCTTTCGCACAGCTCCACCTGCTGAACCTGATCCTCAAGCAGCGCGCCAATCAGCTTCAGGTTGGCGGGGTTATCATCCACCGCCATTACCGACATCGGCAATTTGCTCTCGTCGGGCGCGGGCAGCTCTGCCAGCCGCGTGATGCGGCAATATTCGGTTAACGCAGGCAGCAGGCGCGTCGAGGTGAGCGGTTTAAGCAGACAGGCCGCCGCGCCATCCTGTTTGAGCGATTCGGCATCAACCTGCGCGTGGCATGGCAGCGCCAGCAGCAGATAGTCGGTCATCGCCGCGGCACGCGCCAGACGGTCATGCTGCATACTCAGCGGCTCGCGCACGGTCACCGGGATCGCCATCAGCAGCATGTCGTAATGCGCCTGCGGCAGCGCGGAAAACGACGGGCTATAGATTACCTCCAACGGCGTTTCGCTCAGCACATCAAGCGTACACTGTGCCGCCGTTGCATTTGGCTCCACGTAGGCCAGACGCTTGCCGACCAGACAGCGGGTCGGCTGCATCTCGCTGATAGCGTTCGGGTTAAGATCGAGATTGATATGGAACCAGAAGGTCGAGCCGCGATTGGGCTGGCTGTGGAAAGAGATATCGCCGCCCATCTCATTGACCAGCCGCTGGGTGATCACCAGCCCCAGCCCGGTGCCGCCGTGGCGGCGCGAAATGCTGGCGTCCGCCTGACGAAACGCCTGGAAGAGCCGGGACTGATCGCGCTCGGGAATGCCGATGCCGGTATCGCGGATCTGCATCTCCACCTGCACTTTGTTATTACTGATGGCGCGCTTCTCCACCACCACGTCGATATTGCCGTTTTCCGTAAACTTGATCGCATTACCGACCAGATTGGTGATCACCTGCTGCAGGCGCAGCGGATCGCCAATCACGTTATCCGGCACATCGTTTTTGATACTCAGCGTCAGCTCCAGCCCCTTATCGTGGGCCGAGTGCGCCAGCAGCGTCACCACCTCATCCAGCGTGCTGCGCAGCGGGAAGGGGATGCTTTCCAGAATCAGCTTGCCCGCTTCCAGCTTGGAGAAGTCGAGAACGTCATTGATGATCGCCAGCAGGTTATTGGCAGAGCGCTCAATGGTCAGCAGATGGTCACGCTGGGTAGGATTTAGTTCCGATTTCAGCGTCAGGCGGGTAAAGCCAATCACGCCATTAAGCGGCGTCCGCAGCTCGTGGGACATATTGGCGAGAAACTCGGATTTGATACGCGCCGCTTCCTGGGCGCGTTTTTTCGCCAGATCCAGTTCGACGTTCTGGATCTCCATCTGCTCCAGCGTTTCGCGCAAATCGGAGGTGGACTGGTCGATATTGTGCTGCATCTCTTCGTGATAGGCCGCCAGCGACATCGCCATCGAGTTGATGCCGTTTTTCAGCATATCCAGCTCGCCGAGCATAAAGCCTTCGACGCGGCTATCGAGCTGGCCGCGGCGAATGCGGTCGACGGTATTGACCATATTGCGAATGGGGCTGGTGACATCGCGCATCAGCCGCCAGCCGAAAATCAGCGCGATACCGATACAGAAGAGGATCATCAGGCTGGAGATAAAGATCTCTTTGTACTGCTGCAAACGCACCGATTTGAGATCCAGCTCCAGCGCCACATAGCCAAGCAGATTGCCGGTGATCTTATCCGCCGGCAGCGAGGAGCTGGCGGGCGCAAACCCTTCGGTAAGGATCGGCGTGCGCAGGATCATCACATCGCCGCGCCGGGTGACGCTCAGCTTGCGCGGGAAGGGCTGATTGGCGGGTAGCTTGAGGGAGTCGCCCTCAAGTTGCAGGTTCGACGAGACGAAGAGCGCGTTCTTATTGTCGTAGATCGAGATGGCCCGCACGATATCGGAGTGGCGGCGATGCAGGACGCTAATCAGCTGGCCGATGGCGTCCTTATCCTGCAACGTCATGCTGTATTCGCTGGAGACCGCCAGCGGCTCAATAATGCTGGCACCGGCGTCTTCCAGTTGACGCTGCAAATCGTTATAGCGATGGACGACAAAAAAGACGCTGAGCAGCACACCGATAAGTACGGTGGGCGCCAGAATCAGAATCATCATGCGTGCGCGCAAGCTGTAGTTGGTCATGGAATTCCGTTATGGGAGAATGGGGCCATTGATCAGTAATTGAGATTTTTCACCGCAATGGCGCAATTCTACTCTGCAAAACGACGCGTGACGACTCGTCAAAAAATAACCGTAACAGTAAACGACCTTGACCCGTTTGGGCAGGGGGTGGCGCGTCATAATGGTAAAGCGCTGTTTATTCCCGGTTTGTTACCCGCAGAGACGGCGGAAATTATCCTTAAAGAGGAGAAGCGCCAGTTTGCCCGTGGCGAAGTGAGCCGCCGCCTGAACGACAGCCCGGAGCGCGTAGCGCCGCGCTGCCCGCACTTTGGCGTCTGCGGCGGCTGCCAGCAGCAGCATGCCAGCGTTGAGCTGCAACAGCGCAGCAAACGCGCCGCGCTGGCACGCCTGATGAAGCAGGAGGTCGACGATGTGATCGCAGGTGAGCCGTGGGGTTACCGCCGCCGCGCGCGCTTAAGCCTGAGCTGGCAGCCGAAAGCGCAGCGTCTGGAGATGGGTTTTCGCAAAGCGGGCGACAGCGACATCGTCAATGTCACACAATGCCCGGTGCTGGTGCCCCGTCTTGAAGCACTGCTCACGCCGCTGCGCGACTGCCTGGCGGAATTAAGCGGCGCTCGCCAGCTGGGGCATGTCGAATTGGTCGAGGCGGATAATGGCCCGCTGATGGTGCTGCGTCACACCGCACCGTTAAACGCCGCCGACAGAGCAAAACTGGAACGCTTTTCGCATTCCCATCATCTTGCGCTTTATCTCGCGCCGCAAAGCGATATTGTTGAGCAGATCACTGGTCAGACTCCCTGCTACGCTTCTGACGGGCTACCCTTACACTTCAGCCCGCGGGATTTTATCCAGGTCAATGATGGCGTAAATCAGCAGATGGTCGCCCGTGCGCTGGAGTGGCTTGATGTGCAGCCACAGGACCGCATTCTCGATCTCTTTTGTGGGATGGGGAACTTCACGCTGCCGCTGGCGAAACGCGCGGCGGAAGTGGTTGGCGTGGAGGGTGTTGCCGAGCTGGTGGCGAAAGGGCAGGAGAACGCGCAACAGAATGGTTTGCACAATGTGACATTCTTTCACGAAAATCTGGAGGAAGATGTTACAAAACAGCCGTGGGCGAGCCGGGGTTTTGACAAAGTTTTACTCGACCCTGCGCGCGCGGGCGCGGCGGGTGTGATGCAGCATATTATAAAATTGTCGCCGGGCCGGGTGGTCTACGTCTCCTGTAATCCCGCCACGCTTGCGCGCGACAGTGAAGCGCTGCTAAGTGCGGGATACCAGATTGAGCGGCTGGCGATGCTGGACATGTTCCCGCACACTGGTCACCTGGAATCGATGGTGTTGTTTGTGAAACACAAATGATTAATTTCGGCTTGCCGAATTCGGCAGGCCCGGTCCCTGAAAGGAGAGGACAATGGTTGCGGTACGCAGTGCGCATTTGAACAAAGCGGGTGAATTCGATCCGGCCAAATGGATCGCCAGTCTGGGCATTACCAGTCAGCCGTCGTGTGAACGCTTAACCGAAACCTGGGCTTATTGTCTGCGTCAAACTCAAGGGCATCCGCAGGCGGAGATCCTGCTTTCACGCGGTATCGAGATGGTGGAGATCCTCTCGATGCTGAGTATGGACACCGACACGCTGCGCGCCGCGCTGCTCTTCCCGCTCGCCGATGCGGAAGTGGTCAGCGAAGAGGTGCTGCGCGAAAACGTCGGGGCGGCGGTGGTTGAGCTTATCCACGGCGTGCGCGACATGGCCGCCATCCGCCAGCTAAAAGCGACCCATACCGATTCCGTCTCCTCCGAACAGGTGGATAACGTCCGCCGCATGCTGCTGGCAATGGTGGATGATTTCCGCTGTGTGGTCATCAAGCTTGCTGAACGTATCGCTCATCTGCGCGAAGTGAAAGATGCGCCGGAAGATGAGCGCGTGCTGGCGGCGAAAGAGTGTACCAACATCTACGCGCCGCTGGCGAACCGCTTAGGCATCGGCCAGTTGAAGTGGGAGCTGGAGGATTACTGCTTCCGCTACCTGCACCCGGAAGAGTACAAACGCATCGCTAAGCTGCTACACGAGCGCCGTATCGATCGTGAACACTACATCGATGAGTTTGTTGGCCACCTGCGCGCCGAGATGAAGACCGAAGGCGTCAAAGCCGAAGTCTATGGCCGCCCGAAACATATCTACAGCATCTGGCGCAAGATGCAGAAAAAGCACCTCGCGTTCGACGAACTGTTTGATGTCCGCGCCGTGCGCATCGTCGCCGAACGGTTGCAGGACTGCTACGCCGCGCTGGGGATTGTGCATACCCACTATCGCCACCTGCCGGATGAGTTCGACGACTATGTCGCCAACCCGAAACCGAACGGTTACCAGTCTATCCATACGGTGGTGCTCGGGCCGGGCGGTAAAACCGTTGAGATCCAGATCCGTACCCGCCAGATGCACGAAGATGCCGAGCTGGGCGTCGCCGCGCACTGGAAGTACAAAGAGGGCACCGCGACGGCGACCGGCGCGCGTTCCGCCCATGAAGATCGCATTGCCTGGCTGCGTAAGCTGATTGCCTGGCAGGAAGAGATGGCGGACTCCGGCGAGATGCTCGACGAAGTGCGCAGCCAGGTCTTCGACGACCGGGTCTATGTCTTTACGCCAAAAGGCGATGTGGTGGATCTGCCCGCCGGCTCCACGCCGCTGGACTTCGCTTACCATATTCACAGCGATGTCGGTCACCGCTGCATCGGCGCGAAAATCAGCGGCCGTATCGTGCCCTTTACCTATCAGCTGCAGATGGGCGATCAGATTGAGATCATCACCCAGAAGCAGCCGAACCCGAGCCGTGACTGGCTCAACCCGAACCTCGGGTATGTCACCACCAGCCGCGGGCGTTCGAAGATCCACGCCTGGTTCCGCAAGCAGGATCGCGACAAGAACATTGTTGCCGGCCGCCAGATCCTCGACGATGAGCTGGCGCACCTCGGTATCAGCCTGAAAGAGGCGGAGAAGCACCTGCTGCCGCGCTACAACTTCAACGAGCTGGATGAGCTGCTGGCGGCGATTGGCGGTGGTGATATTCGCCTTAACCAGATGGTTAACTTCCTGCAGGCGCAGTTCAACAAGCCGAGCGCCGAGGAGCAGGATGCCGCTGCGCTCAAGCAGTTGCAGCAGAAGACCTACGCACCGCAGAACCGCAGCAAAGACAACGGGCGCGTGGTAGTGGAAGGGGTTGGCAACCTGATGCACCACATTGCGCGCTGCTGCCAGCCGATCCCCGGCGACGAAATCGTCGGCTTTATCACCCAGGGGCGCGGCATCTCGATTCACCGCGCCGACTGCGATCAGCTGGAAGAGCTGCGTAACGTCGCGCCGGAGCGCATCGTCGATGCCGTCTGGGGCGAAAGCTACTCGGCGGGCTACTCGCTGGTGGTGCGCGTCACGGCGAACGATCGCAGCGGGCTGCTGCGTGATATCACCACCATTCTCGCCAACGAAAAGGTCAACGTGCTGGGCGTTGCCAGCCGCAGCGACACCCGCGAGCAGCTGGCGACCATCGATATGAATATCGAAATCTACAACCTGCAGGTGCTGGGCCGCGTGCTTAGCAAACTGAATCAGGTGCCTGACGTTATCGACGCGCGTCGCCTGCACGGCGGCTGATCGTCTCTTCACCCGATCCTCTCACGTCTTGGGAGGATCGCTTTTTAGCAAGGATTTTTCATGACTCAAATCGATCGTCTGCTCGGGATCATGCAACGGCTGCGCGACCCGCAAACCGGCTGCCCGTGGGACAAAGAGCAGACTTACGCCACCATCGCGCCCTACACGCTGGAAGAGACTTACGAAGTGCTGGACGCCATTTCGCGCGAAGACTTCGACGATCTGCGCGGCGAGCTAGGCGATCTGCTCTTCCAGGTCGTTTTCTACGCGCAGATGGCGCAGGAAGAGGGGCGTTTTGATTTCAACGATATTTGTGCTGCCATCAGCGACAAGCTGGAGCGCCGCCATCCACATATCTTTGGCGACGCGCAGGCGGGCAACAGCGCGGAAGTGCTTGAGCGCTGGGAGCAGATCAAAACCGCCGAGCGGGCGGAGAAAGCGCAGCACTCGGCGCTGGATGATATCCCTCACAGCCTGCCGGCGCTGATGCGCGCCCACAAAATCCAGAAGCGTTGCTCAACCGTGGGCTTTGACTGGACCACCATCGGCCCGGTGCTCGACAAAGTGTATGAAGAGATCGACGAAGTGATGGACGAAGCGAAACAGGCGGTTGTCGATCAGGCGCGCGTTGAAGAGGAGATGGGCGATCTGCTCTTTGCCACCGTTAATCTCTCTCGTCACCTGGGCGTTAAAGCGGAAGTGGCGCTGCAAAAAGCGAACCTCAAATTTGAGCGCCGCTTTCGCGAAGTCGAACGCCTGGTTCAGGAGCGCGGTCTGGAAATGACCGGTGTGGATCTGGAAACAATGGAAACTATCTGGCAGCAGGTAAAGCGCCAGGAACATGATCTTTAAGGCATTTGTGGTAACAAGCGCGATTTGTGTGATTTTTTAAATAGCAAGCGCTTGATTTGCGTCAAAAACATTTGCTGGAAAGGGGCTATTTTCACACTCATTACGTTTGTTGAAACGTTTCCGCTAACGCCGCTTCGGCTTATCCTTAGGGCTTCCGGGCGGCAACAGCACGAATCAGCAAACGTTCAGAATTGTTGTACAAGCGGCGTCAGCTAAGAGAGCTAACGCTAATGCGGCCTGAAGAGAGAAGGGGAGGGGGAATGAAAGTTTGTGGCGCAACTCATCATCCGGTATACTGCTTTCCCGTCCTGGTTATTCCACCGTCTTTTAAACCTAACTTCTCAGGTTCAGCATGACAACGAACTATATTTTTGTGACCGGCGGGGTCGTATCCTCTCTGGGTAAAGGCATTGCCGCAGCCTCCCTGGCAGCTATTCTTGAAGCCCGTGGCCTCAAGGTCACCATGATGAAACTGGATCCGTACATCAACGTCGATCCGGGCACAATGAGCCCTATCCAGCATGGTGAAGTGTTCGTTACCGAAGATGGCGCAGAAACCGATCTTGATTTGGGTCACTACGAGCGTTTCATCCGCACCAAGATGACCCGTCGCAACAACTTCACCACCGGCCGTATCTACTCCGAGGTGCTGCGTAAAGAGCGCCGCGGCGACTATCTCGGTGCGACCGTGCAGGTTATCCCCCATATCACCAACGCCATCAAAGAGCGCATTATTGCCGGCGGCGAAGGCCACGACGTTGCGCTGGTTGAGATCGGCGGTACCGTGGGTGATATCGAATCCCTGCCATTCCTCGAAGCGATCCGCCAGATGGCGGTAGAAGTGGGCCGCGAGCGCACCCTCTACATGCATCTGACGCTGGTGCCATACATGGCCGCTTCCGGTGAAGTGAAAACCAAGCCGACTCAGCACTCTGTGAAAGAACTGCTCTCCATCGGTATTCAGCCAGATATCCTGATTTGCCGCTCCGATCGCGCCGTTCCGGCCAACGAAAGAGCCAAAATTGCTTTGTTCTGTAACGTTCCAGAAAAAGCAGTGATTTCTCTGAAAGATGTCGATTCCATTTATAAAATCCCGGGCCTGTTGAAATCTCAGGGGCTGGACGATTATATTTGTAAACGATTCAGCTTAGACTGCCCGGAAGCGAATCTCGCCGAATGGGAGCAGGTGATCTACCAGGAAGCGAATCCGTCAGGTGAAGTCACGATTGGTATGGTCGGCAAGTACATTGAGCTGCCGGATGCCTATAAATCGGTGATTGAAGCGCTGAAACATGGTGGTCTGAAAAACCGCGTAACCGTCAACATCAAGCTGATTGATTCGCAGGATGTTGAGACGCGCGGCGTTGAGATCCTCAAAGGCCTCGATGCCATTCTGATCCCGGGCGGCTTCGGCTACCGCGGCGTAGAAGGCAAGATCGCCACCGCGCGTTTTGCGCGTGAAAACAATATTCCTTACCTCGGCATCTGCCTGGGTATGCAGGTTGCGTTGATTGAGTATGCGCGCCACGTTGTCGGGATGGAGAACGCCAACTCCACGGAATTTGTGCCAGACTGTAAGTACCCGGTTGTGGCGCTGATCACCGAGTGGCGTGACGAAGAGGGCAACGTTGAGCAGCGTTCTGAGAAGAGCGATCTCGGCGGTACCATGCGCCTGGGCGCGCAGCAGTGCCAGCTTAGCGATGAGAGCCTGGTTCGCCAGCTGTATGGCTCAGAAACGATTGTTGAGCGCCATCGCCATCGCTACGAAGTCAACAATATGCTGTTGAAACAGATTGAAGCTGCGGGCCTGCGCGTTGCGGGCCGTTCCGGGGATGATCAGTTGGTCGAGATCATCGAAGTGCCGAACCATCCGTGGTTTGTTGCTTGCCAGTTCCACCCGGAGTTTACTTCTACGCCGCGTGACGGACATCCGCTGTTTGCCGGCTTTGTGAAAGCCGCCAGCGAGTATCAAAAGCGCCAGGCGAAGTAAAATATACAAAGACAGTGCACCCCGACGGGTGCATTGTTGTCTGGAGTTTTAGTTTAACTTGTACTGAGGAAAACCTAATGTCCAAAATCGTTAAAGTCATCGGTCGTGAAATCATCGACTCCCGTGGTAACCCGACTGTTGAAGCAGAAGTTCACCTGGAAGGTGGTTTCGTTGGTCTGGCTGCCGCTCCGTCAGGTGCTTCCACTGGTTCCCGCGAAGCGCTGGAACTGCGCGATGGCGACAAATCCCGTTTCCTGGGTAAAGGCGTAACCAAAGCAGTTGGCGCCGTTAACGGCCCGATTGCTCAGGCGCTGCTTGGCAAAGATGCCAAAGACCAGGCTGGCATCGATAAGATCATGATCGATCTGGACGGTACTGAGAACAAATCTAACTTCGGCGCCAACGCCATCCTCGCGGTCTCCCTGGCTGCTGCGAAAGCTGCTGCTGCCTCTAAAGGCCAGCCGCTGTACGAGCACATCGCTGAACTGAACGGCACCCCGGGCAAATACTCCATGCCGGTTCCGATGATGAACATCATCAACGGCGGCGAGCACGCTGACAACAACGTCGACATCCAGGAATTCATGATCCAGCCGGTTGGCGCTTCCAGCGTTAAAGAAGCGATCCGCATGGGTTCTGAAGTGTTCCATCACCTGGCGAAAGTGCTGAAGTCTAAAGGCATGAACACCGCTGTGGGTGACGAAGGTGGCTACGCGCCGAACCTGGGTTCCAACGCCGAAGCATTGGCTGTTATCGCTGAAGCGGTAAAAGCAGCAGGCTACGAACTGGGCAAAGACATCACCCTGGCGATGGACTGCGCAGCATCTGAATTTTACAAAGACGGCAAATATGTGCTGGCTGGCGAAGGCAACAAAGCCTTCTCTTCTGAAGAGTTCACTCACTTCCTGGAAGAGCTGACCAAACAGTACCCGATCGTCTCCATCGAAGATGGCCTGGACGAATCTGACTGGGACGGCTTTGCATACCAGACCAAAGTGCTGGGCGACAAAATCCAGCTGGTGGGCGACGACCTGTTCGTAACCAACACCAAGATCCTGAAAGAAGGTATCGATAAAGGTATCGCTAACTCCATCCTGATCAAATTCAACCAGATCGGTTCCCTGACCGAAACTCTGGCTGCAATCAAGATGGCGAAAGATGCGGGCTACACTGCCGTTATCTCTCACCGCTCTGGCGAAACTGAAGACGCAACCATCGCTGACCTGGCGGTAGGTACTGCGGCTGGCCAGATCAAAACTGGTTCCATGAGCCGTTCTGACCGCGTTGCTAAATACAACCAGCTGATTCGTATCGAAGAAGCGCTGGGCGAAAAAGCACCGTACAACGGTCGTAAAGAGATCAAAGGCCAGGCATAATCCCTGCGCGTTTGTCTTAGAGAAATGCCAGTCGAATGACTGGCATTTTTTTTACTTAAAATCGACTTCCATCTGCTGCGGAATCGTCAAACCGCGCGTCGTCTGCACACAGCGGGCGATATAGTCGGTAAAGCGCGGCGGCTTCGGCATGCCGAGGCTCAGCAGCTTATCATTACTGAAACGCACGTTGAGCGTGGCGAAGGCGCCATATAACCGCATCGCTTTCAGCATCAGCCGCTCATTGCACGGCCCGAAGATATCCTTCAGCTCGCGGCGCATCTTCACCAGCGTCTCATAGCTCACCTGCGCATAGTTATCGGCAATCGGGGCTTTCTCCAGCGCCTGCGCCATCGCGCTGTCGATGTCCGCAAAGCGCACGCTGTTCTCCTCCCCGGCAGAGATATGCACCACTTCCCCGTGCGCCATCGCTTTTTCCAGCAGCATCAGCAGGGCATCAGCACAGTAATCAACCGGGATCACATCCACGCGATCCTCCAGCGAGCACATAAATTTTTGCAGCATCAGCCCCATACTAAAGACCCAGAAAATGCTGGTCGACGGCTGGCAGCCGTGGCAGGTGTGTCCAACCACAATAGAGGGACGGGCGATAACCAGCGGCAGCTGCGGGCAGTGCTGGCGCATCAGCTGTTCAATGGTCGATTTGGAGTGGGTATACGCCACAAGGTGCTCCGCGTTTTCACGGAACTCTGCATTTTCCGCCACCAGCGAATCCGGCTCCGGAGTACAGGACATCGCCGTGCCAACATGCAGGAAGCGCTGCAAACCCGTTACCTGCGCCATCCGGCGCGCGAAGGCGAGGGTACCTTCGACGTTAACTTTCCAGATCAGCGGATTGCTGCCAAATGAGGCCACTGCCGCGCAGTTGATTACATGGGTGACCTGTTCAAGGCGCGGATCGTCGAGAAAGCTCTCCGGCTCGCCCAAATCACCGCAAAGGATCTCTTTGGCGGTGAGGGCGGCAAGCTGCGCCTCGCTGAGATTAAATTTGCGCATATTCGTGACAATGCGCGCCAGCCCGCTTTCGCGATCGGCGGCGCGCACCAGCAGTAATAAATTGACCTTTTCATTACGCTGCAGGATTTTTTCTAATACTGCTCCGCCCAGAAAACCCGTTGCGCCAGTTATTAATAGTGTGGTCATGCGTGCTATCCCATTATGGTTGAATGGGCGGATTGTAGGAGCAGAAAAGTAAACGCCAGATAAATAAACACGCGGCGTGAAAAGGCGAAAATTAAGCTTAATTTAAGGAAAGTGTCGCGGGGGATTTTTATAGGACAGCGAAGCCGGGGAAAAAATCCAGGCAAGATAAATAAATTATCTATGTTTCTGATTTTATTTATTATTAATTGCCTGTCATGCATGTGAAATAAAAGCGTAAATTATTTCTATATGTAAAATAAATAATCTCTGCTTACATCCTTTTTCCCCTTTAAAAATCTTATTAGACGATTCGCATGCGCTAATCGCGGGCAGGCACTTTCGCTGTTAACGACAATAATAGAGATAACATTAAACAGTCAGAGGGAGGCCGACGATGTTAAAGCAAATAAAAGGCCGGCTGGTCGTTTCGTGCCAGGCGCTGGAAAATGAGCCGCTGCACAGCCCGTTTATTATGGCGAGGATGGCGCTGGCGGCCGCCGAGGGTGGCGCGTCGGGAATTCGGGCTAACAGCGTGGCGGATATTGAAGCTATTAAACAGCAGGTCGCACTGCCGGTGATTGGCCTTATCAAGCGCGACTACCCCGATAGCGAGGTGTTTATTACGCCCACGCTGCGCGAAGTGGAAGAGTTAGTGGCCGCCGCGCCAGAGATGATTGCGCTTGATGCCACCCAGCGCCCGCGCCCTGGTGGCGAAACCCTCGCCCAACTGGTCGCCGGGATCCGCGCCCGCTGGCCCGCGCTGTTATTAATGGCGGATATCGCAAGCGTTGAAGAGGCGGTGATAGCAGAGCAGCTTGGTTTTGATTGCGTCGGCACCACGCTCTACGGTTATACGGCGCAGACAAAAGGCCATACGCTGCCGGAGAGCGATTTTGCCCTCCTCAAAGCCGTGCTCGCAGCCGTTGCCATTCCGGTGATTGCCGAAGGGAATCTTGACACCCCCGAGCGCGCGGCGCGCTGCCTGGCGCTGGGGGCCCATGCGGTGGTGGTGGGCGGTGCCATTACCCGCCCGCAGCAGATCACGCGCCGTTTTACCGACGCAATAAGATCACCAGCTGTCTGACGAGCCGCCGCCGTCGCTGGAGCCACCGTCGCCGGAGCTTGAGCTGTCACTGCTGCTGTGGCTACCGCTATCGCCGCCCGAATGGTGGTGAAGGTGGCTGGTGGTGGTCGAGGTCCAGGTTGCACTGTCATCGCGCATCGTACCGCCGCCGACAGCCAGCAAGCGCTGCGGGTAGAGCCACAGGAAGAACAATCCCGAAAAGATGCTGATAAAAGGGATGGAGAAGCTGAGCCAGACAAAAGGCATCACCCAGGAGACAAACTCCGAGGTGATGGCGAGCGCCGGGGTCAGTAACAACGAGCCAAAAAAGAGAACCCGCACCGTTCTCTTTTTGCGCTTGAGGATCAGTAAAAAGAGGCCGACGGCGAGAAAGGGCAACCCTTGCCAGTAAGAGAAGTTAACCAGCTTTCCGCGCACCCATGCCCACGAAGCGGAGGCGGGCGACGGCAGCGGTTGCCCGCTTAGCAGCGCATCAATCCCTTTCAGCCCGTGCTGCAAGCCGGAGAGCAGATCCCCCTCCCTGAAGTAGGGCAGCATCTGCTCTTTGATCACCTGGCTTGCCAGCGCATCGCTGATGGTGGTTTCAAGACCGCGCCCGACTTCAACGCGCACCCGGCGATCCTGCCACGCCACAAGGATCAACACGCCGTCATTGCGCTGCGCACTGCCCAGCCGCCACGCATTAAAGGTTTGTGTGGCAAACGTTTCGAGGTTCTCTCCCTCAAGGGAGGGCAACACCAGCACGGCGACCTGCGCGCCGGTTCGCCTGTTAATCTCCGCGACCTCGCTAATAAGCGACAACTTATCCTCGGTCGCAAACAGGGCGTGCGGATCGTTGACGAAGCCGCGCATCGACGGAACCGGGAGCGCGTGGGCCTGAAACGTTATGCTCACGAACAGCAGCAATAAGGTGACTACGCGTGCCATAAAGCAACTTCCTTGCAGGGCTGGGGGAGATTCGCCACATCATAGCGGCACTCTTTCACCGCTGACAATTCGCCATAAATGGCGTACTACCCGCCGGAGATGTTGCGGCAAAGCGCAAATGGCACATGATCGGCGGCGGGTTATCTGCAATAATCCCTTTTTTCACTTCGATAAAGAGCCAGCATGCAGTACCCGATTAACGAGATGTTCCAGACCCTGCAAGGCGAGGGTTACTTCACCGGCGTTCCCGCCATTTTTGTTCGTTTACAGGGATGCCCGGTTGGTTGCGCCTGGTGCGACACCAAACACACCTGGGATAAGCTCGCGGATCGGGAGGTGTCGCTCTACAGCATTCTTGGCAAGACCAAAGAGAGCGACAAGTGGGGCGCGGCCAGCAGCGAAGATCTGCTCGCGATTATTGAGCGCCAGGGCTGGACGGCGCGCCACGTGGTGATCACCGGCGGCGAACCCTGCATTCACGACCTTATTCCGCTCACCGCACTGCTGGAGAAGCATGGCTTTAGCTGCCAGATCGAAACCAGCGGCACCCACGAAGTGCGCACTTCCCACTCCACCTGGGTAACGGTTTCGCCGAAGGTGAATATGCGCGGCGGGTATGATGTGCTGCAGCAGGCGCTGGAGCGCGCCGATGAGATCAAGCACCCGGTCGGGCGCATGCGCGATATCGAAGCGCTGGATGAACTGCTGGCGCAGCTGCACGATCAGAAGCAGCGGGTTATCGCCCTGCAACCCATCAGCCAGAAAGAGGACGCCACGCGTCTGTGCATTGAAACCTGCATTGCGCGCAACTGGCGGCTGTCGATGCAGACGCACAAATATCTCAACATCGCCTAAAAAACAAAACCCGCCAGCGGCGGGTTTGTTGTTTTACGCAGAGGATCAGCCGCGGTAGACGCATCCGGCGGTACAGGTCTCTTTCACCATCACCGCGCTCAGCAGCGGCACTACCGGCTTCATCTGATCCCAAATCCATTTCGCCAGCACTTCGCTGGTCGGGTTTTCCAGCCCCGGGATCTCATTCAGATAGTAGTGATCCAGTCTGTCGTAGAGCGGTTTAAACGCCGCTTTCAGCTCGGCGAAATCCATAATCCAGCCGGTATAAGGGTCCACCTCGCCGGTGATCTCCAGGCGCACCATAAAGGAGTGGCCATGCAGGCGACCGCACTTATGTCCCTCAGGAACATGGGGCAGGTGGTGCGCGGCTTCGAAGGTGAAATCTTTAAACAAGGTGGTCGACATAATGCACTCTCAGGCTACAAAAACCGCCGAATGGTAGCGGAAATGACCTTTTTTAGCATTAACTAAAACCGCTAAAAACGATTACCGCCGGGCGCGCTTAACCATGCAGGCGATTTATCAATAAAATTCAGTCACTTATTCAACCTGTTTTACTGTTAAGGATGATAGCTAAAACAGGTTAGTCCTTTTGGTTATTTATTATTTCCAACCTTTCTTTAATTGTTATTATCCCCGCCGTTAACCTTACTTTCTCTTCTGTTTTTCAAAACATAAAAACAGCTTTGCTACTGGAACATAACGACGCATGACAACCCAGGCCCCATCTTCCGCGTTGCTCCCGTTAAACCCGGAGCAACTGGCGCGCCTCCAGGCGGCCACCACCGATTTGACTCCCACCCAGCTCGCCTGGGTTTCCGGCTATTTCTGGGGCGTGCTCAATCAGCAGCCCGGCGCGGCGGCCGTTGCCACCGCTGCACCCGTTGCCGAAACCCCATCGATTACCCTGATCTCCGCCTCGCAGACCGGCAATGCGCGCCGCGTCGCTGAAGCGCTGCGCGACGATCTGCTGGCGGCGAAACTGAGCGTCAATCTGGTCAACGCGGGCGAGTATAAATTCAAACAGATTGCCAACGAGAAGCTGTTGGTAATTGTCGCCTCGACGCAGGGCGAGGGGGATGCGCCGGAAGAAGCGGTAGCACTGCATAAATTCCTCTTTTCGAAAAAAGCGCCGAAATTTACCGACACCGCCTTTGCAGTGTTTGGCCTCGGCGACAGCTCCTATGAGTTCTTCTGCCAGGCGGGGAAAGATTTCGACAGCAAGCTGGCGGAGCTGGGCGCCGAGCGTCTGCTCGATCGCGTTGATGCCGATGTTGAGTACCAGGCCGCCGCCGCCGAGTGGCGCGCGCGCGTGGTCGAGGTGCTGAAAGCCCGCGCCCCGGCTGCCACGCCTGCGCAGACCGCAGCCAGTACCAGCGGCGCGGTGAATGAAGTCACCTCCAGCCCCTACACTAAAGAAGCGCCGCTCGCCGCGACGCTCTCTGTTAATCAGAAAATCACCGGCCGTAACTCGGAAAAAGATGTTCGCCATATCGAAATCGATCTTGGCGACTCTGGCCTGCGCTACCAGCCTGGCGACGCGCTCGGTGTCTGGTACCAGAACGATCCGGCGCTGGTGAAAGAGCTGGTGGAGCTGCTGTGGCTGAAGGGCGACGAGCCGGTCACCGTTGACGGTAAAACCCTGCCGCTGGCTGAAGCTTTACAGTGGCATTTCGAGCTGACCGTTAACACCGCCAATATCGTCGAGAACTACGCCACCCTGACGCGCAGCGAATCGCTGCTGCCGCTGGTGGGTGATAAAGCGAAGTTGCAGCACTACGCCGCGACCACGCCTATTGTTGATATGGTGCGCTTCTCCCCGGCGCAGCTGGATGCCGATGTGCTGATTGGCCTGTTGCGCCCGCTGACGCCGCGCCTCTACTCCATCGCCTCTGCGCAGGCGGAAGTGGAGAGCGAAGTGCACGTCACCGTTGGCGTGGTGCGTTACGAGATTGAAGGCCGTCCGCGTGCTGGCGGTGCCTCGAGCTTCCTCGCCGATCGTGTGGAAGAGGAGGGCGAAGTGCGCGTCTTTATCGAGCATAACGAGCACTTCCGCCTGCCGGCCAACCCGGAAACGCCGGTCATTATGATTGGTCCTGGCACCGGCATCGCGCCATTCCGCGCCTTTATGCAGCAGCGCGCCGCCGATGAAGCGCCGGGCAAAAACTGGCTCTTCTTTGGCAACCCGCACTTTACCGAGGATTTCCTCTACCAGGTGGAGTGGCAGCGCTATGTGAAAGAGGGCGTGCTGAGCCGTATCGATCTCGCCTGGTCGCGGGATCAAAAAGAGAAAATATACGTACAAGACAAACTGCGCGAACAGGGCGCAGAGCTGTGGCGCTGGATCAATGAGGGTGCCCACATTTATGTCTGCGGCGACGCCAATCGCATGGCGAAAGACGTTGAGCAGGCTTTACTGGACGTGATTGCCGAATTCGGTGGCATGGATACCGAAGCGGCGGATGAATTTTTAAGTGAGCTGCGCGTTGAGCGCCGTTATCAGCGAGATGTCTACTAATGAGCGAAAAACATCCCGGCCCTCTGGTGGTCGAAGGCAAACTGGCCGATGCCGAGCGCATGAAGCTTGAGAGTAACTATCTGCGCGGCACCATCGCCGAAGATTTAAATAACGGTCTGACCGGTGGCTTTACCGGCGACAACTTCCTGCTGATCCGTTTTCACGGCATGTACCAGCAGGATGACCGCGACATTCGCGCCGAGCGCGCCGAGCAAAAACTCGAACCGCGCCACGCAATGCTGCTGCGCTGCCGCCTGCCGGGCGGTGTCATCACCACCAAACAGTGGCAGGCGATCGATAAGTTCGCCCATGACAACACCATTTACGGCAGCATCCGTCTGACTAACCGCCAGACCTTCCAGTTTCACGGCATTCTGAAAAAGAACGTGAAGCCGGTACACCAGATGCTGCACTCCGTAGGTCTTGATGCGCTGGCGACCGCCAACGACATGAACCGTAACGTGCTCTGCACCTCGAACCCGTTCGAATCGCAGCTGCACGCCGAAGCGTACGAGTGGGCGAAGAAGATCTCCGAGCATCTTCTGCCGCGCACCCGCGCCTATGCGGAGATCTGGCTCGATCAGGAGAAGGTGGCCACCACCGATGAAGAGCCGATCCTCGGCCAGACCTATCTGCCGCGTAAGTTCAAAACTACGGTGGTGATCCCGCCGCAGAACGATATCGATCTGCACGCCAACGACATGAACTTTGTGGCGATTGCTGAGAATGGCAAGCTGGTCGGCTTTAACCTGCTGGTCGGCGGCGGGCTCTCTATTGAGCACGGTAACAAGAAAACCTACGCCCGCACGGCGAGCGAGTTTGGCTACCTGCCGCTGGAGCATACGCTGGCAGTGGCGGAAGCGGTGGTCACTACCCAGCGCGACTGGGGTAACCGTACCGATCGTAAAAACGCCAAAACCAAATACACCCTTGAGCGCGTCGGCGTTGAGACCTTTAAAGCGGAAGTGGAACGCCGCGCGGGGATCAAGTTTGAGCCGATCCGCCCGTATGAGTTTACCGGGCGCGGCGATCGCATCGGCTGGGTCAAAGGGATCGACAACAACTGGCATCTGACGCTGTTTATTGAAAACGGTCGCATCCTGGATTATCCGGGCCGTCCGCTGAAAACTGGCCTGCTGGAGATCGCGAAGATCCACCAGGGTGAGTTCCGCATCACTGCCAACCAGAACCTGATCATTGCCAGCGTGCCGGAGAGCCAGAAAGCAGCGATCGAGCAGCTGGCGCGCAGCCACGGTCTGATGGATGCGGTAACGCCGCAGCGCGAAAACTCGATGGCCTGCGTCTCCTTCCCGACCTGCCCGCTGGCGATGGCGGAAGCGGAGCGTTTCCTGCCATCCTTCGTCGACAAAGTGGAAGCGCTGATGGTGAAACATGGCGTTGGCGACGAGCATATCGTGCTGCGCGTCACTGGCTGCCCGAACGGCTGTGGCCGCGCGATGCTGGCGGAGATTGGCCTGGTGGGTAAAGCGCCGGGTCGCTACAACCTGCATCTGGGCGGCAACCGCAGCGGCACGCGTATTCCGCGCATGTACCGTGAAAATATTACCGAGCCGGAGATCTTAGGCGAGATCGATACCCTCGTCGGGCGCTGGGCGCAGGAGCGCGAGGCGGGTGAAGGCTTCGGCGATTTCACCGTGCGCAGCGGCATTATCCGCCCGGTATTAGATCCGGCGCGCGATTTTTGGGAATAAGCGTTGCAGGCCGGATAAGGCGAAGCCGCCATCCGGCACTGAACACGCCACCCGGCAATAACACTGTGAGGAACCTATGTCCATACTCGATCTGAACGCGCTCAACGCGCTGGCGAAAGAGGAACGCGACCAGCAACTGGCCGACACTAACGCCCAGCTTGAAACCTTCACCGCCGAAGCGCGCGTGGCGTGGGCGCTGGAAAATCTGCCGGGTGAGTATGTGCTCTCATCCAGCTTTGGTATTCAGGCGGCGGTCAGCCTGCACCTGGTCAACCAGGTCTGCCCGAATATCCCGGTGATCCTGACCGATACCGGCTATCTCTTCCCGGAGACCTACCAGTTTATTGATGAGCTGACAGAGAAACTAAACTTAAACCTTAAGGTCTATCGCGCAGAGCAGAGCCCGGCCTGGCAGGAAGCGCGCTACGGCAAGCTGTGGGAGCAGGGCGTGGAAGGGATTGAGAAGTACAACCAGATCAACAAAGTCGAGCCGATGAACCAGGCGCTGGCTGATCTCAATGCACAAACCTGGTTCGCCGGGTTGCGCCGCGAGCAGTCGGGTAGCCGCGCGGCGCTGCCGGTGTTGGGCATTCAGCGCGGTGTGTTCAAAGTGCTGCCGATCATCGACTGGGATAACCGCACGGTGTACCAGTATCTGCAAAAGCAGGGGCTTAAGTACCATCCGCTGTGGGATCAGGGCTATCTGTCGGTGGGCGACACCCACACCACCCGCAAATGGGAGCCGGGGATGGCAGAGGAGGAGACGCGCTTCTTCGGCCTGAAACGCGAATGCGGGCTGCACGAAGGGTAACTCATTGCCGGATGGCGCTGACGCTTATCCGGCCTACGATGAAGAGCCCGATGTTGTAGGCCGGATAAGGCAAAGCCGCCATCCGGCAAACAAACCGCACCGGCTTACGGCATCACACCGCTGCCGGATGGCGCTAACGCTTATCCGGCCTACGAATAACGACTGCGGTTTTGTAACACTCGGGCCACACCGCATCACACTGCCGGATGGCGCTGACGCTTATCCGGCCTACGATGAAGATCCTGGTGTTGTAGGCCGGATAAGGCGCAGCCGCCATCCGGCAATCAAACCGCACCACTTACTGCATCACACTCACATGGGCGGCGACAATCCGCCATCCGAACGGGAACTTCACCCATGTCTGCATCTGGCGGCCGATGCGCTCGCTGTTTTCGCGGGTAAACTCGGTGCTCGCCACCGCCATCTCATCGCCGAAGGTGGTGATGGTGGTATTGCGTAACACCCGCTCTAACCCGGCCGACGGGCGCGCCTGGCGAAAATCGCGGATTGCCGCCATGCCGTAAAGATTCTCCGTCGCGCCGTAGCGCACCGTGCGCCCGTCATCCCAGAACAGCTCATCCAGCACCGCCACATCATTACTGATCAACGCCTGCTCATAACGATAAAACGCCGCCGTCACCTCATTTAGGATCAGCGGGCGGTCAATATTGTCCCGATTCATGCCCCCTCCTGCGGATAAAGAAGCCCGGCCTGCTCCAGCCGCCATGCTGCCTGTAAACAGCGCGCTTCCTGCCACGGCGCGCCAATAATCTGTACGCCAATCGGCAGCCCGCGCTCGCTCTTCAGCGCCACGGTCACCACCGGCAGGCCGAGAAACGAAATCGGCTGCGTCAGCATCCCCATGCTCGCTTTCACCGGCAGGTCGCAGCCGTTAATGCGCATTGTCGCGTCCCCGATCTGCGTGGCGCTGCACGGCGTAGCGGGAGCGAGCAGCAGATCGACATCCTTAAACAGCGCCAGCGTCTCATCACGAAACCAGGCCCGGAAGCGCTGCGCCTGCGTATACCACGCCGACGGCGTCATCGCCCCCGCCAGCAGGCGCTCGCGCGAGTTCGGTTCAAACTTATCCGCCGCCGTGCGCAGGGCTGGCAGGTACGCATTTCCCCCTTCGGCAGCGGTCAGCACAAACGCCGCCGAGCGTGCCAGCTCCGCCTGCGGCAGCGTCATCGCGCGATCCGCAGCCAGTGCTTGCGCCACCTGGCTTAAGGCATCGCGGGCATCGTTATCGCACCAGGTGGTGAAGAACCCCTCCAGCACCGCGCAGCGCAGCGGATCGTTACGAGTAAGCTGCGTAAGCGCTCGCTCAAGCGGGCGATCCGCCTGGGCGCGATCGTCCGGATCGTACCCCTGCATGGCGTCATACACCCGCGTCAGATCGTCGACGGTGCGCGCCAGCGGGCCGATATGATCGAGGCTCGGCACAAAGGGGTGGCTGCCGCTGCGCGACAAACGCCCGAAGGTCGGTTTCAGGCCATTCACGCCGCAGAGAGAAGCAGGCACGCGGATCGAGCCGTTGGTGTCGGTGCCGAGAGCGAAACTGACCATCCCCGCCGCGACCGCCGCCGCTGAACCGCCAGAGGAGCCGCCCGCCACGCGGGTGCGATCGCGCGGGTTGCGCGTCGCGCCATAGTGGCTGTTCTCGGTGGTGAAACCATAGGCATAGGCATCCATATTGAGCGCCCCGGCCAGCAGCGCTCCGGCGCGATGGAGCTGGCGCAGGGCGAAGGCATCCCGCGCGGCGGGCGGATCGTTGCTGAACAGCTCCGCACCAGCCAGCGTCGTCACGCCCGCAATATCAAACAGGTTTTTTACCGCAAACGGCACCCCCGCCAGCGGCGGCAGCGTCTCACCCCCGGCGATCTGGCGGTCAATCTGCGCCGCCTCGGTAAGCAGGCGCGGAGCGGTGACTTCAGTAAAGGCATTGATGCCCGGGTTAAGCTGATCGATGCGCGATAACGTCTGCTGCGCCAGTTCGTGCGCACTGAACCACTTCTCGCGCAGCCCGCGCTGAATATCCTCAATCGACAGATTCATAAGCGGTACTCTCCCGCGCCTTCCTGACGAGGGGGCAGGGGAAACTGCATTAACGGCTGCGCCATCGCCGCGATGCGCGCCAGCTGCACCTCAAGCTCCGCGCGGCGCGCGTCATCAAGCGGCACCTCAAGTATCTGCTCCATCAGCCGGATCCACGCCGGCCAGTCTGTTGCGTCGTTATTCATCATCGCTCCTTAGAAACCCGCCGCGCTGCCGTTGCTGCGCGGATCAAACGCCCCCTCCAGCATGCCGTTGGCATGGCGCACAATCGCACCGGCATGGCCTGTCGCTTCGCTTAAGCCGGGCAGCCACTCCACTTCATGCCCCATAGCGCGCAGTGCCTGCGCCGTCTCCTCGCTAAAGCGGCTCTCCAGCTTCAGGCTGTCGGAGGTCTGCCCCCAGGTGCGCCCGAGCAGCCAGCGCGGGGCACAGACCGCCTCCTGCAATCCCATTCCCTGTAACACATGGCGGGTAAAGATCGCCGCCTGGGTCTGCGGCTGCCCGTCGCCGCCCATCGTGCCGTAGACCATGGTGCGGCCATCATTAAGCCGCGCCGCCGCCGGGTTTAAGGTGTGAAACGGCTGTTTACCCGGCATCAGCGCCAGCAGATGTTCCGGGTCGAGGCTGAAGGCCGCGCCGCGGTTTTGCAGCAGTACGCCGCTCTCCGGCAGCACTACGCCGCTGCCAAACTCGTGATAGATACTCTGGATAAACGACACCGCCAGCCCGTTTTTATCCACCACGCCCATCCACACCGTATCCCCCGGCCCTTTGCCTGGGCCCCAGGGGGCGGCGCGCTGCTCATCGATGCTGGCGGCGAGTTGTTCCAGCGGTGCCTGCTCCAGCAGGCTCTGCACCGGCAGCGTGACGTGGCGCGGATCGGTGATATAGCGGTCGCGCAGGCCAAAGGCTTTTTTGGTCGCTTCGACAATTCGGTGGATGGTCTGCACTTCGCTGGCCTGTTCCATCGCCAGGTAATCGGTAATGCCGAGGATCGCCAGCGACACCAGCCCCTGAGTGGGCGGCGTCATGTTGAACACCTCGCCCTGGCTGTGCGCGAGGCGCAGCGGCACGCGGCGCTGGGCGCGATGAGCGGCGAGATCCTGC
Source organism: Kosakonia sp. 1610 (assembly GCF_050435845.1). Taxonomy (NCBI): domain Bacteria; kingdom Pseudomonadati; phylum Pseudomonadota; class Gammaproteobacteria; order Enterobacterales; family Enterobacteriaceae; genus Kosakonia; species Kosakonia sp. 1610. The sequence goes on from NZ_JBNDKZ010000011.1 coordinate 51,493, forward strand.
GCGGTCACCGGCAGGCCTAAGGCCGCCATTTCAGCGGCGATAATCGTTGCCAGCGGGCCGCGATAAAAACTGTCTAACCCCTCGGTGGCAAGCCGGGTTAAGGTGCGCGCCAGTTTCGGCTGGCAAAAGCGGCTCCCCGCCAAAGGCGCGTTGCCATCAGGTAAGAAGGTGTCGGCAAAACCGGGGACATCGACCAGTTCAGCGTATTTCGCCTGGGTGGCGCTGGCCTGCGACTGGGTGACGGGAATACCGTCGGCGGCGTAGCGAATGGCATCCGCCAGCAGGCGCGAAAGGGGAAGCTGCCCGCCGCCGAGTGAGGTGGAGAACGCCAGCGCCTCCTCCCAGCCGCTCAGTGTGCCGGGCACGGTTAACGCCGCCAGCGGGCCGCGATGGGGAATATGCGCATGCCCGTCATAAAAGGCGGTGGTCGCGTGCTGGCCCGCCGCGCCGCTGGCATCGATCGCCAGCGGTTCGCCGTTCGGCGGCACGATCAGCCAGAAGCCGTCGCCGCCAATGCCGTTCATATGCGGGTAGACCACCGCAATGGTGGCCGCCGCCGCAACCATCGCTTCAATCGCATCACCGCCGTGGCGCAGCACCGAGAGCGCCGACTCGCTGGCAAGGTGGTGGGGCGTTACCGCCATACCGGAGGGGGCCATATTACTCTGCATCGTCACGCTTCCTTTTTTGCGGGTATAGCAGAGTGCTAAGCAAGAGCTGTTCCAGATTGACGCGATACGTTTCACTGTGTCAGCTTTAGCTGAAACAAAAGTTGCAGGAGGCGTTATGCAGCAGCTCGATATGCGCTTACGCGCGTGTTACGACCACCTCTCGCCGCAGGAGCAGCGGGTGGCCGCCTTTATTCTCGATCACTTCGACGACCTGGTGAGCTACAACAGCGCGGAGCTTGCCCGCTTAAGCGGCGTGTCGAAAGCGACCGTCAGCCGCCTGTTTCGCCGGCTCGGTTACGACAACTTCAAAGCGATGCGCGATGAGCTGCGCACCCTGCGTCAGAGCGGGATGCCGCTGGCGGAAAGCCGCGAGGCGGTGCAGGGCAACACGCTGCTGGCGCGCCACTATAAGCAGGAGATGGCGAACCTGACCCAGTGGATCAACAGCCTTGATGCGGAGCAGTTTGCCGCCATTATCGCCGCCCTGAGCGCTGCCCGGCGGGTGGTGATTATCGGCTTTCGCAACAGCGCGCCGGTGGCGCTGCATCTGCGCCAGCAGTTATTGCAAAGCCGCGGGCAGGTGGCGGTGATGCCGCAGCCGGGGCAGACGCTGGCAGAAGAGATTGTCGATCTTACCGGGGAGGATATGGTGGTGATGGTGGCGTTTCGCCGCCGTCCGCGCGGCGTGCGTCCGCTGCTGGAGACGCTGCAAGCCCGCGGCGTGCCGGTGCTGGTGCTGAGTGAAGCGCAGGCCAGCGGGCTGAACGCCATTAGCCGCTGGCATATCGGCCTGCCGCTGGAGAGCGTCTCGGCGTTCGACAGCTACAGCAGTGCTATGAGCCTGGTGAATCTGCTCGCTAACGCGCTGCTGCACACCACGCTTAGCGAAGGGCGCCAGCGCATTCACACTATCGCTGCGCTCTATCAGGATCTCGACGAACTCGAACCGCGCTGATGCACTTTTTTAGTGCTTTCGCACCACGCTGATGACACCTCACGGGGCACGCTGTGCCCCTGATTTTGTGGTTTACCCCGCAGTCCCGTCCCCTCCGTCTATGGCACATTAGTTGCAGAAATAGCAAATAAGAACCTTTTGTTTCATTGACCGGATGAAGGACGTGCCAATGTTTGATCTCTCCCACAGTTCACAAATCAACCCGCCTCAACGCCTGCTGATGGGGCCGGGGCCGATCAATGCCGATCCGCGCGTGCTGCGCGCGATGGCGAGCCAGCTTATCGGCCAGTACGATCCGGTAATGACCGGCTACATGAATGAGGTGATGGCGCTCTATCGCGGCGTCTTTCGCACCGAAAACCGCTGGACGATGCTGGTGGATGGCACCTCGCGCGCCGGTATTGAGGCGATCCTTGTCTCCGCCATTCGCCCCGGCGACCGCGTGCTGGTGCCGGTGTTTGGCCGCTTCGGTCACCTGCTATGCGAAATCGCACGCCGCTGCCGCGCCGAGGTGCATACCATCGAGGTGCCGTGGGGCGAAGTCTTCACCCCGGATCAGATTGAAGAAGCGATCAAGCGCGTTAAGCCGCGCCTGCTGCTGACGGTGCAGGGCGACACCTCGACAACGATGCTGCAACCCCTCGATCAACTGGGCGAGATCTGCCGCCGCCACGATGTGCTGTTCTACACCGATGCCACCGCGTCGCTTGGCGGCAACCCGCTGGAGAACGACGCCTGGGGGCTGGATGCGGTCTCGGCCGGGTTGCAGAAGTGCCTTGGCGGGCCGTCCGGCAGCGCGCCGATAACCTTAAGCCCGCGCATGGAGGCGGCGATCCGCGCCCGCCGCTGCGTTGAGCAGGGGATCCGCACCGAGGCCCATGAGGATGGCAGCGAGGAGATGATCTACTCCAACTATTTCGATCTCGGCATGGTAATGGATTACTGGGGGCCGGAGCGTCTGAACCACCACACCGAAGCCACCAGCATGCTCTTCGCCGCCCGCGAATGCGCGCGCATTATGCTGGAGGAGGGGATGGATAACCTGATTGCCCGCCACGAACTGCACGGCCGCGCGCTGCTCGCCGGTATCCAGGGAATGGGGCTTGGCGTGTTTGGCGACATTTGCCACAAGATGAATAACGTGCTCGGGGTAGTGATCCCGCCTGAGGTGCACGGTGAAGAGGTGCGCCAGCGCCTGCTGAACGATTTCCATATTGAGATTGGCACCTCCTTCGGCCCGCTACAGGGCAAGATCTGGCGCATTGGCACTATGGGCTATAACGCGCGCAAAGATTGCGTCCTGCAAACCCTCACTGCGCTGGAAGCGGTGCTCAATCGCCTCGGTTTTCGCACCGTGCAGGGCGCGGCGATGCAGGCGGCCTGGGATGTCTATGAAGGAGCGCGCGCATGATAAGTCAGGAGGAGGCCGCCTGCGCCGCCGCTCGGGTAATGGCGCGCTGCGACGCGCTGGCGCAATTAAGCGAAAGCAGCGAGGGGCTGACCCGCGTTTATCTCTCGTCGGAGCATTTGCAGGCTAATGCGCTGGTCGCGCAGTGGATGCAGCAGGCGGGCATGAACACCTGGCAGGATGCGGTCGGCAATATCTGCGGGCGCTATGAGGCCGCGCAGCCGGGCGCGCAGGCGCTGCTGCTCGGCTCGCATCTCGACACGGTGCGCAACGCCGGGCGTTACGACGGTATGCTCGGCGTGCTGGCGGCAATTGAAGTGGTGGATGCGCTGAACCGCGCCGGGCTGCGCGGGGCGCAGGCGATTGAGATTATCGGCTTTGCTGATGAAGAGGGAACGCGCTTTAACATTGCCCTGCTCGGCAGCCGTGGACTGACCGGTAGCTGGCCCGCGTCGTGGCTTGCCTGCGAGGATGCGCAGGGAGTCAGCGTGGCGCAGGCGTTAGCCCTGGCCGGGCTGAGCGCCGATGCGATTTTTGCCGCCCAGCGCCCGGTGGCGGATTTCTCGGCCTACCTTGAGTTGCATATTGAGCAGGGGCCGGTGCTGGAGCAGGAGGATCTCGCCCTCGGCGTAGTGAGCGCGATTAATGGCGCGCACCGTCTGCACGCCCGCTTTACCGGCGAAGCGGGCCATGCCGGGACGGTGCCGATGCGCCATCGTCGCGATGCGCTGGCCGCCGCCGCCGAATGGCTGCTGTTTATTGAGCAGACCACCCAGGCCTTCGCGCCGGATATCGTTGCCACCGTCGGCACCTTGCAGTGCGAGCCCGGCGCGGTGAATGTTATCCCTGGCGCGGTAAGCCTGACGCTCGATATTCGCAGCCCGCAGGATGAAGCGCGCGACGCGCTGCTGCAACGCCTGCTGGCACAGGCGGAGGTGATTGCGACGCGGCGCGGCGTGAGTTTTAGCCATGAGATTTTTTATACCATTGCCGCCACGCCCTGCGATGAAGCTCTGCGTGCGCAGTTAAGCGACGCGGTGCGGGAAGTGCAGGGGCGCACGATGTTATTGCCGAGCGGTGCCGGGCATGACGCGATTGCCATTGCCGAGCGCTGGCCGTCGGCGATGCTCTTTGTGCGCTGTGCGGGGGGGATCAGCCACCATCCGGCGGAGAGCGTGACAGAGGATGATGTCGCCCAGGCGCTGCGCGCCTTCAGCCTTGCGGTCGGGCAGCTTATCGCGCGTCCTTCCGCCATTGCCTGATGGCGGCTGCGCCTTATCAGGCCTACAACACCCGGCTCACCCACGCATCGAAATCGTAGGCCCGATAAGCGTAGCTCCATCGGGCAATACAAACCCCATCTCTCTCAGGCACCTCACCCGTAGGCCCGATAAGCGCAGCGCCATCGGGCAATACAAACCCCCAGCTCACCCAGGCACCGCACCCGTAGGCCCGATAAGCGCAGCGCCATCGGGCAATACAAACACCCTCATCTCTTTCAGGCATCGCCCCACCGGGCGGTGCATTTGTGAACGTTTTGCTCTTTTTTGGTGCGCATCTTGCACGAAAACTGTGCACTCGCCGTTTTTCATCCTCTGAAGCGCTGCTTTTCCCGCTACTGCTGGCAAAAAATAAACATCTTTAAATCAATGTATTAACAAATATTTCAAAAATATAACTGAACCAATGATCTATTGGTTCGCAAATTGCTTAATAAACCCTGAGTGGCAGCAGGCATAAAAACTATAACTTGCTGTTATGAAATAAAAAGATAACGCAAAACGCGGATGAACCAATATGGAAAAACCCTCACGCTATCTGGCGAACTCCAGCACAGCGCTTGAACAGCTTCGTGGCCTTATCCACCAGTATGAGTCAACACCAGGGACTCCTCTGCCGACAGAGCGCGAGCTGGCTGAAATGTTTGGCGTCGGGCGGCGCGAGATCCGCCGCGCCCTCGACGTGCTGGAGGAGGAGGGGCGCATCTGGCGCAAGCAGGGTAAAGGGACCTTTACCGGCCCCACCGCGCCTGCCTCGCCCGTTGCGCTGCAGGGGCTGGTTCAGCAGACCAATATGCTGGAAGTGATGGAGTCGCGCTTACAGATTGAGCCAGGCCTGGCGCGGCTGGCGGCACTGCGGGCAAGCCCGGAGCAGCTGGCGCTGATGCAGCGCATGCTTGAGCGCATCGATAACGTCAGCGCTGAAGATCCGGATCTCAATGAACTGTGGGACAGCGCCTTTCACCGGGCGATTGCCGAAGCGGCGGGCAACCGCCTGCTGCTTGGCCTGTTCGACACCCTCGACGCCGTGCGCCGTGAGCCCGCCTGGCACCACCTGCGTGAGCTGGCGCGTACCCCGGCGAAGGTCGACCGCTATAACGATCATCATCACCGCATTATGCAGGCGATACGCGATCGCAAGCCGGCCGCGGCTGCTATGGCGATGCGCGAGCACCTGCTCGATCTGCAATACGCCCTGATCCAGGCCATCCACATTGAGGACGATATGCCATGACGACGATCCCGTTTCACGATCCCGCGCCGGTGCTGCGGATAACCAACCTGAAGGTGCAGTTTGCCGGATCGCCGGTCAGCGTATTAGATGGCATTTCTCTGAGCGTAAAACGCGGTGAGACGCTGGCGCTGGTGGGTGAATCGGGCTGCGGGAAAAGTATTACCTCGCTGGCGTTAATGGGGCTGCTGCCCACCAGCGCGCAGATTGTCAGCGGCGAGATGCACTTTCGCGACCAGGATCTGCGCCAGCTCGCCCCGCGTGACTATGCCGACCTGCGCGGCAACGCGCTGGCGATGATTTTTCAGGAGCCGATGACCTCCCTTAACCCGGCATTCACGTTAGGCGATCAGCTCAGTGAAGCGGTGATGCGCCACCAGAACGTCTCGCGCAGCGAGGCGATGGCGGCGGCGCTACAAATACTCGAAAAAGTGCAGATCCCCGCCCCGGAGATGCGCCTTAAAGCCTATCCGCACCAGCTCTCCGGCGGTATGCGCCAGCGCGTGATGATCGCCATGGCGCTGATTAATAACCCCCGGCTGCTGATTGCCGACGAACCGACCACTGCGCTCGATGTCACCATTCAGGCGCAGATCCTCGCCCTGCTCAACACCCTGAAGGCCGAGACCGGCACGGCAGTGTTGATGATCACCCACGATCTTGGCGTGGTGGCAGAAGTGGCGCAGCAGGTGGCGGTGATGTACGCCGGTCAGGTGGTGGAGCAGGGGAGCGTCGAGGCGATTTTTGCCGATCCGCAGCACCCTTACACCATCGGCCTGATGGGCTCGATTCCGTCCCTCGGCGCACGCAAAGGCCCGCTCTCCACCATTCCAGGTGCGGTGCCGCTGCCGGAAGCGATGCCGAAAGGGTGCCGCTTCGCCACCCGTTGTCCCTTTGCGCAGACGCGCTGCCATCAGGAAAAACCGACCTTACAGCCGCAGGGGCATGGTCACCTGGTGGCCTGTTTCCGCGCGCCCCTTGAACAGCATATCGCGCTGGGAGAAACCGCATGAGCACACCGATTCTTGAAGCCCACGATCTCAGCAAACGCTTTGCCGGGCCGTCGCGCCTCTTTGCGCCAAAACGGTATGTCACCGCCGTCGATCGCGTCTCGCTGACGGTTTACCCCGGCGAAACGCTGGCGATTGTCGGCGAGTCCGGCTCCGGTAAATCGACCCTCGGCCGCCTGTTGCTGCGCCTGCTCGCCGCCTCCGAAGGCGAGGTGTATTACCAGGGCGAGGCGATCACCCATGCCAGCGGCGCGCGCGTTAACCAGCTGCGCCGCGAACTGCAAATTATCTTTCAGGACCCCTTTGCCTCCCTCAACCCGCGCATGACCGTTGAGCAGATCGTCGGCGAGCCGCTGTGGCTGCACCAGAAGATGGGCAAAAGCGATCGCCAGCTACGCGTAGCGGAACTGCTCTCTACCGTCGGGCTGCCCGCCGCCTGGGCGCGCCGTTACCCCCACGAGTTCTCCGGCGGCCAGCGCCAGCGTATCGGCATTGCCCGCGCGCTGGCCTCGGGGCCGAAACTGCTGCTCGGCGATGAGCCGGTGTCGGCGCTCGATGTCTCGGTGCAGGCGCAGGTGGTCAACCTGCTGGAGAACCTCAAGCAGCAGTTTGGCCTGACGATGATTATTGTCGCCCACGGTCTGGCGGTGATCCGCCATATGAGCGACCGGGTGGCGGTGATGTATCTCGGGCAGATTGTCGAGATGGCAACGGTCGAAGAGATTTTCGATGCCCCGCTGCACCCCTACACCCAGGCGCTGATCGCCTCCGCGCCGCAGACGCAGCCAGGCCTTGAGCGGCAAACGCCGCTGTTGCAGGGCGATCTGCCTAACCCGGCCAATCCGCCGCAGGGTTGCCGTTTTCACACCCGCTGCCCCTATGTCAGCGATGAGTGCCGCCAGCTTGAGCCGATTAACCAGCTGCTCGACGGCGGTCGCCAGGTGGCCTGCCATCGCTGGCAGGAGATTAACCGCGATCGCAGCGTTATCCAGATTGCTCCACCTTCCGCCGCCTTCCTGCGCCGCCGCGCGCTGTTTGAACAGGCAGCCTCTCACTCGTCCCGTTAAAGGAAACAATAATGATTGTGCGAAATTCTCTGTTGACCATTCTGGGAAGCGTTATGTTGCTGGGCGCGGCGCTGCCGACCCACGCTGAAAGTGTGCTGAAAGTGGGCCTCGGCGCCGATCCCGATATGCTCGATCCGCATCTGGCGCGCACCTACTACGGGCGTTTTGTCTTTGCCTCGCTCTGCGATCGGCTGGTGGATGTCGACGCCAACCTGAAGGTGGTGCCGGGCCTCGCCACGGCGTGGACATGGAGCGAAGATGGCAAAACCCTGACCATGACTCTGCGCGAAGGGGTCACCTTCCACGATGGCGAGAAGTTTGACGCCGCGGCGGCAAAATATAGCCTCGATCGCGCCCTGACGCTGCCAGGCTCACTGCGCAAAAGCGAACTCTCCTCGGTGGAGTCTGTTGAAGTGACCGGACCGATGCAGATCGCTCTGCACCTGAAAACGCCGGACTCCGCGCTGCTGATGCAGCTCACCGACCGCGCCGGGGCGATGCTGGCACCGGAAGCGGCGAAGAAAGCCAATTTCGCCGCGCACCCGGTCTGCTCTGGCCCCTATAAATTCGACAGCCGCGTCGCGCAGGATCGCATTGTGCTGACCCGCTTCGATAACTACTGGAACAAAGGCGCGTACCACTTCGACAAAGTGGTCTATCTGCCAATCCCGGATGCCTCCGTGCGGCTGGCGAACCTGCGTGCGGGCGATCTCGATCTGACGGAAGGCGTTGCCGCCAGCGACGTGAAAACCGTGCAGAGCGACAGCAAGCTGCAACTGGCGAAGGTGACCGGCCTCGGTTATCAGGGCATTACGTTTAATATCAATAACGGCAAAGTACCGGCCAACGATCCGTTTAAAGATGCGCGTGTGCGCGAAGCCTTCTCGCTGGCTATCGACCGCGAGGCGCTCAACCAGGTGGTATTCGAGGGGCTTTATACCCCGGCAAACCAGGCCTTCTCGCCGGTCAGCCCGTATCACGTCAAGCTACCGGTTGCGCCGCGCGATGTGGAGAAAGCAAAAGCGCTGTTGCAGGCCGCCGGGGTGAAAACGCCGCTGACCGTCTCGCTGCTGGTGCCGAATAACCCAACCTCGCAGCAGGTGGGCCAGGTGCTGCAAGCGATGACCGCCGAAGCGGGCTTTAACATTAACCTGCAGATGACGGAATTCGCCACCCTGCTCGACAGACAGCAGAGCGGTGATTATCAGCTCAGCTTCTCCGGCTGGTCCGGCCGCCCGGATCCTGATGGCAGCATCTTTGGCTTTGTACACAGCAAAGGCGCACTCAACGATGGCCGCTACAGCAATGCTCAGGTCGATACATGGCTGACCGAGGCGCGGACGCAGAACGATCCCGCCACCCGCCAGGCGCTGTATGAAAAAGTGGTGAAACAGCTGCAAACGGATATGCCGATTGCCTACCTCTACTTTGAGCCGCGCCTGTTCGGGCTGAACAAAAAAGTGCAGGGCTTTACCCCTTACCCGGACGGCATTGTGCGTCTGGCGGGTCTGAGCTTCGCCAAATAACCCGTCAGCCGTAAGGAGAGACCATGCTGGAACTGATTTGCAAACGCCTGATGCTCGCGGTGCCAACCCTGCTGTTGGTGAGCATGATGGTGTTCGGGTTGCAGAAGCTGCTGCCCGGCGATCCGATCACCGCCATGCTCGGCGAGGAGCGCGATCCGGCGGTGATCGCTCATCTGCGCGCGGAGCTGAACCTGGATGCGCCGATTCCGGTGCAGTATTTCCACTGGTTGACCCGCGCGTTGCAGGGGGATCTGGGCGTCTCCTTACGTACGCAGGAGCCGGTGACCCATCTGATTGCCGCCAAGCTGCCGGTGACGCTGGAGATGTCGCTGCTGGCGATGATCATCGCGCTGCTGGTCGGCATCAGCATGGGCATCCTCGCGGCGGTGAATAAGAACAGCTGGATCGATCACGGCACCAACTTCGTCGCCATCTCGGGGATCTCGGTGCCGCACTTCTGGCTGGGGATTTTGTTAATCCTTATCTTCTCGGTCAATTTGCAGTGGCTGCCCGCTTCCGGCTTTGTGCCCTTTGCGGAAGATCCGCTGCAAAACCTGCGCACGCTGCTGCTGCCGTCGCTGGTGCTCGGCACTGGCCTTGCGGCGACGCTGATGCGCCACACTCGCGCGTCGATGATTGCGGTGCTGAAAGCCGATTACATCCGCACCGCCCGCGCCAAAGGGCTGTTACCGAAAGCGGTGATTATGAAGCACGCTTTTCGTAACGCGCTGGTGCCGGTGATCACCCTGACAACGCTGCTGTTCGGCGAATTACTCGGCGGCGCAGTGCTTACCGAGCAGGTGTTTACCATTCCCGGCTTCGGCAAGATGATTGTCGATTCCGTCTTCAACCGCGACTACGCGGTGGTGCAGGGCGTGGTGCTGGTGGTGGCAATCGGTTTTCTCGCCCTCAACCTGCTGGCCGACGTGCTGTATGTGTTGATCAACCCGAAAATGCGGAGCGAATAATGGCGGAACTCACCTCTGTCGGTGCGGCGGCTACGCTGCCGCGCAATGAAAACCGGGTGCTGAAGAAATTTCTCGCCAACAAAAGCGCGGTGCTTGGCGCAGTGATTGTCGGCATCTTTGTGCTTATCGCGCTGCTGGCACCGTGGATCGCACCCTTTGATCCGGTCAAAGCCGATTTTATGGCGGTGCGTAAAGCCCCCTCGGTGCTCCACTGGTTCGGCACCGATGAGCTGGGGCGCGATATTCTTTCGCGCATGGTATGGGGCGCGCGCACCTCGCTGCTGGCGGGCTGTGTCTCGGTGGTGATCGCCGTAGTGATTGGCGTGCCGCTCGGCCTGCTGGCCGGGTATTTTCAGGGCATGTGGGATGGGGTGATTTCGCGCTTTATTGAAGCGCTGCTCGCCTGCCCGTTTCTGATTATGGCGATTGCCCTCGGCGCGTTTCTCGGCCCAAGCCTGACCAACGCGATGATCGCCATTGGCCTCTCGGCGATGCCGATCTTTGCCCGCCTGACGCGCGGCCAGGTGATCGCCATTCGTAATGAAGAGTATATCGACGGCGCGCGGGCCATCGGCCTGCCGGACCGCTGGATCATCGTGCGCTATGTGCTGCCCAACGTGATGTCGCCGATTCTGGTGCAGGCCACGCTTGCCATCGCCTCGGCGATCATTACCGAAGCGAGCCTCTCGTTTCTCGGCCTCGGGCAGCAGCCGCCATACCCCTCCTGGGGCGCCATGCTTAACACGGCAAAAGGGTTCCTCGAGCAGGCGCCGTGGATGTCGATTTTTCCCGGTGTGGCGATCTTCCTCACCGTGCAGGGATTCAATTTACTCGGCGACGGGCTGCGCGACGCGCTCGATCCGCGCCACGACTAAGGAGTTTGCATGACTAAAGCGATTGATTTTAGCGTCGGTTACGCCTCACGCCGCGCACCGATGATTGGCCAAAACGCGGTGGCAACGTCGCAGCCGCTGGCGGCGCAGGCCGGAATGCGTATGTTGCAGCAGGGCGGTAACGCGGTGGATGCGGCGATTGCCGCGGCAATGGCGCTGACGGTGGTCGAGCCGACCGGCTGCGGTATCGGCAGCGATGCGTTTGCCATCGTCTGGGATGGCAAAGAGCTGCACGGGCTGAACGCCTCTGGCCGCTCGCCTGCCAGCTGGCATGCGGATCTCTTTGCCGGGCTTGAGGCGGTACCGGAGATTGGCTGGGATGCGGTGACGGTGCCCGGCGCGGTCTCCGGCTGGGTGGCGCTGGCAGAGCGCTTCGGCACGCTGCCACTCACCACGCTCGCGCAACCAGCAATTGAGTATGCCCGTAATGGTTTTCCCGTCTCGCCGCTGATTGGCCACCTCTGGCAGCGCGGCTATAACAAGTTGAAAGATCAGCCGGGCTTCAGCGAGTGCTTTGCCCCTGAAGGCCGTGCGCCGAAAATCGGCGAGATCTTCCGTAACCCGGCGCAGGCGCGCACGCTGGAGCTGATTGCCGAGACTAATGGTGAAGCCTTCTATCGCGGCGAGCTGGCGCAGAAGATCGCCGCCTTTGCAAAGCAGCACGGCGCGCACCTGAGCGAAGCGGATCTGGCGAATCATGAAGCCAACTGGGTTTCGCTGCTGTCGCGCGATTTTGCCGGTGGATCGGTGCAGGAGCTGCCGCCGAACGGGCAGGGGATTGCGACGCTGATTGCCCTCGGCATTCTCGAACAGTGCGATATTGGCCGTTACGATCCCGATTCGGTGCAGTCGCTGCACCTGTCGATCGAGGCAATGAAGCTGGCGCTGGCGGATCTCGATCGCTATATCGCCGATGAAGATCACCTTGAGTTCGCCGCTGATCTGCTGCTCAGCGACAGCTACCTGAAAACCCGCGCGGCGCTGATCGACCCCGATAAAGCCTCTGACTTTGTCTACGGTTCGCCGACGCAGAGCGGCACGGTTTATCTCTCCACGGCGGATGCCAGCGGCATGATGGTGTCGTTTATTCAGTCCAACTTTATGGGCTTTGGCTCGGGCGTGGTGGTGCCGGAGACCGGAATCAGCCTGCAAAACCGTGGCTGCGGCTTTGTGCTCGATCCGAAACACCCGAATGCGCTGGCGGGCAGTAAGCGTCCGTTCCACACCATTATTCCCGGCTTTGCGATGGGGGCAGACGGTAAGCCGCTGATGTCCTTTGGCGTGATGGGCGGGCCGATGCAGGCGCAGGGGCATATGCAGATGGCGCTGCGCATTATGCAGCACGGGCAGAACCCACAGGCGGCGATTGACGCCCCGCGCTGGCGCGTGGTGCGCGGGCGGGAGGTGATTGTTGAGTCGACCTTCTCACACAATGTGATCGCTGCGCTGCGCGATCGCGGGCATCAGATTACCGTTGAGGATCCGCAGGCGGGGTACAATTTCGGCGGCGCGCAGGTGATTTACCGGATGCCGGAGGGGCAGTATGTTGCTGCCACCGAGAGCCGCAAAGATGGGCAGGCATTGGTGAGTTAATGGGGCTCCGCTCCCGGGCATTAATACCGCGGCACCGACTGCCGGATGGCGGCATACAAACCAGCGCCGTTCCCGTAGGCCGGATAAGCGTGTAACGCGCCATCCGGCAATGGGCCTGGCATATGGCATGGGTGGAAGGGTTCCGTTCACCATGCGTGGCGGAGTTTCATTAACCTCTTATGCGGTGAACGGGACAAGGGAAGCGGCCGCGCTCCCCTTGTCAATCCCCGCGGCCCCGCGAGGAAATCGGTGCTGCGCACTGCGCTCACCTCCCGCGTGCCTGACTGCGGCCGGCTCGACTCGACTTACTCGTCCCATCCATGGGACTCGCCCCTCCGGGGCCAGCGCAAGCGCTGTTCAAAATTGCTCCCGGCAATTTTGTCCCTGTCTCGGTTCGCCTCTGTCCGCCATCCATGGCGTCCAGACCTTGTCATTCACGCTTCGGTTCGCCGATTTCAGCGGGGGTCAACACCGCCGCTGTAATACCGCAGGTAAAAGCAACGTTGGTGTCGCTTTAGGCTCGTTTTGGTAGGCCGGATAAGGCGTAGCCGCCATCCGGCAATCGGTGCCGCGGAGATATTGCCGGATGGCGCGTAAACGCTTATCCGGCCTACGGGAGGCATCACTCTAAGGTAAAGGGATCGGCGTCCTGCCAGGCGGGGAACTGGGTGCGGTACTCTTTCAGCGCGGTGAGTGACATCTCGGCGTCAATGCGCGTTGCAAGATGCGCGTCGGCGCTGGCGACGATCTCCCCTTGCGGGCTAATCACCCGGCTGTCGCCGCGATAGTGGTGACCATTCCCGTCGCTGCCAACCCGGTTACAGCCTGCTACCCAGGCCTGATTCTCAATCGCGCGGGCCAGCAGCAGCGACTGCCAGTGCAGGGAGCGCGGCGCAGGCCAGTTAGCGACATAGAGCAGCAGATCGTACTCATCGCGGTTACGTGACCAGACCGGAAAACGCAGGTCGTAGCAGACCAGCGGCATAATGCGCCAGCCGCGCCACTCGAATATCACGCGCGCTTCACCCGGCTGATAGTGGTGATGCTCATCCGCCATGCGGAAAAGATGGCGCTTATCGTAAAAATGCACCTCGCCCTGCGGCTCGACCAGCAAAAAGCGGTTCACCGCCCCGCGATCCGTTTGCAGCGCCGCGCTGCCAGCGATCAGCGCATTAGTCTGCCGCGCCTTGTCGCGCATCCAGCTAATCACTTCTTCCTGCGATAACGACCGCGTGGCGGCTTCCATCGCAAAGCCGGTGGTGAACATCTCCGGCAGGACAATCACATCGCGCCCGCTAATCCCTTCCAGTTGCACATCAAAATGGCGCAGGTTCGCCGGGCCATCCATCCACGCCAGCGGTTGTTGTAACAGCGTAATTTTTAATCCAGGCACAATTGCGACTCCCCTTCAGACAGCATCGGCACACTGTAGCACGCTAAAAAACGAAAAAAACCCGCAGGGTTGCGGGTTTTGTCGACGGAGGAGGGGAGCCGTCAGGCGCTTAGGCGGCTTCGGGCTTGCGCAGCTTTTCCGGCGTGTGGATCACCGGTTGTGTCGCCAGCGCATCCGGCTCAAAGTCATCAACGTTGATGGTGCGCAGACGGCTCGCTTCCGCTTTAATCAGCAGCGCCGCTTCATCCTGGTTAATCAGCCCGCTTGCCAGCGCCTGGTTAGCCAGATCGTCCAGGCGGGTAAACGGCAGGTTTTTACCCAGCGATTTACAGATGCGCTGATGAATCGGGTCGGCGGCCATTACATCAACCAGCGCCTCTTCCAGCAGCCCGACCGGGTTGTGCTCGCTCGGAGTCAGGTATTGACCGCGACCGATGCGCGAACGGGTAGCGTTTGGCGTTTGCAGGATCTTCGCCACTTTATGGTCAAGCCTGTCGGACGGCGCACGGTAGTGGCGGCCGGTCGGGAAGATGACAAAGCTCAGCATGCCCGCCACGAGACGGTTCGGGAAGTTCTCCAGCAGGTCGACCATCGCTTGCTCAGCCTGATAGAGCGCATCCTGCACGCCCCAATGCACCAGCGGCAGATCCGCTTCCTGGCGACCTTCATCGTCGTAGCGCTTCAGCACCGCTGAGGCGAGGAACAGCTGGCTTAACACATCACCCAGACGGGCGGAGATGCGTTCGCGGCGTTTCAGGCTGCCGCCGAGCACCGCCATTGAGATATCCGACAGCAGCGCCAGGTTGGCACTCAGGCGGTTCAGGTGCTGGTAGTAACGCTTAGTGGCATCCCCGGTCGGTGAGGCGCTGGTTAAACCGCGCGTCAGGCCGAGCCACAGGCTGCGCATCTCATTACTGCCGACATGGCCGATATGTTTAAACAGCAGCTTATCGAACGCATCCACGTCGTTATTCTGCGCGGCGGCCATCTCTTCCAGCACATACGGATGGCAGCGAATTGCCCCCTGGCCGAAGATCATCATCGTACGGGTGAGGATGTTAGCGCCCTCAACGGTGATGGCGATCGGCGCGCCCTGGTAAGCACGGGCGAGGAAGTTACCTTCGCCGAGCATAATGCCTTTACCGCCGGCAATATCCATCGCATCAATGATTGCCTGCTGACCACGGTGGGTACAGTGATATTTCACAATCGCCGACAGCACCGCCGGTTTTTCGCCGAGCATAATGCCGTAGGTGATCAGCGACGCCGCGGCGTCCATCACATAGGCGTTACCGGCAATACGCGCCAACGGCTCTTCGATACCTTCCATCTTGCCAATCGCCACTTTGAACTGACGGCGAATGTGGGCGTAAGCACCAATGCCCAGCGCGACCGATTTCACGCCGCCCGTTGAATTGGAGGGCAGGGTAATGCCGCGACCAACGGAGAGACACTCCACCAGCATACGCCAGCCCTGACCGGCCATTTTCGGGCCGCCGATGATGTAATCAATCGGTACAAAGATATCTTTCCCGCGCGTCGGGCCGTTCTGGAACGGAACGTTAAGCGGGAAGTGACGACGACCAATCTCCACGCCCGGCGTCGAGGTCGGGATCAGCGCACAGGTAATGCCCAGCTCTTCCGCACCGCCCAGCAGTTTGTCCGGGTCGGAGAGTTTAAACGCCAGGCCAAGCACCGTGGCAATTGGGGCCAGCGTAATGTAGCGCTTGTTCCAGGTGAGACGCATGCCGAGCACCTGCTCGCCCTGCCACTCGCCCATGCAGACCACGCCGGTATCGGGAATGGCACCCGCATCGGAACCCGCTTCCGGGCTGGTCAGCGCAAAGCAGGGGATCTCTTGCCCACGCGCCAGGCGTGGCAGGTAGTGATCTTTCTGCTCCTGCGTGCCGTAGTGTTGCAGCAGTTCGCCCGGGCCTAAGGAGTTAGGCACGCCGACGGTGATCGACAGAATGCCGGAGACGCCGGAGAGTTTTTGCAGCACGCGGGATTGCGCATAAGCAGAGAACTCCAGCCCGCCGTACTCTTTTTTGATGATCATCGCGAAGAAGCGGTGCTCTTTAAGATAAGCCCACAGCTCCGGCGGCAGATCGGCCATCTCATGGGTGATCTGGAAGTCGTTCGCCATGCGGCACGCTTCTTCAACCGGGCCGTCGATAAAGGCCTGCTCTTCTGCGGTCAGGCGCGGCTGCGGGTAGTTGTGCAGCTTTTTCCAGTCCGGGTTACCGCGAAACAGATCGCCTTCCCACCAGGTGGTACCTGCGTCGATGGCCTCTTTTTCCGTGCGCGACATCGGCGGCATCACTTTGCGGAAACCGCGGAAAACCGGCGCGGAAATAAAGGATTTACGCATCGGCGTGAAGTTGAGCGGCAGGAGAATAAGCGCCACCGGCACCAGCATCCAGAGAGACCAGAGGCCCGCCAGCCCAAGGGCTGTGGTCCATGCCAGCAGGATCACGCTGCTGAGCAGCAGATTAACGCGGTGATAGAAGAGCACACCGAGCAGAACGAGCGTTGCGACAATACTCAAAATCATCATAACGAAAAGCTCCCTTCTTGTAGGAGGTCTGACCACTTGTGATGTATTGTTTGTAGTGGATGTCATTTCTTTTAGCAATGTGTTTACAAAATAATTACAACCTGGTTCACATTGTTGAGGCCGTTTTGCGCACGGAAAATGAAAACGGCGGCGGGAGCGGCGGCTTTAGCTTCTCGGCTGAAAGCCTATCCGGTACACTGCGCAGTGTTATTTACATTTATGCTGAAGGATATCCTCATGTACCAGGATCTTATTCGTAACGAACTGAACGAAGCGGCGGAAACGCTGGCGAATTTCTTGAAAGATGAAGCCAATATTCACGCTATTCAGCGCGCGGCGGTGCTGCTGGCCGACAGCTTTAAAGCGGGTGGCAAAGTGTTGTCCTGCGGTAACGGCGGCTCGCACTGCGACGCGATGCACTTTGCGGAGGAGTTAACCGGGCGCTACCGTGAAAACCGTCCTGGCTACCCGGCGATCGCCATCTCTGACGTCAGCCATATCTCCTGCGTCAGCAACGACTTCGGTTACGACTATGTATTCTCCCGCTATGTGGAAGCCGTTGGCCGTGAGGGCGACGTGCTGCTGGGGATCTCCACCTCCGGTAACTCTGGCAACGTGATCAAAGCGATTGCCGCGGCGCGTGAGAAGGGGATGAAAGTGATCACCCTGACCGGTAAAGATGGCGGCAAAATGGCCGGCACCGCGGATATCGAAATTCGCGTTCCGCACTTTGGCTATGCCGATCGCATTCAGGAGATCCATATCAAAGTGATCCATATCCTGATTCAGCTGATCGAAAAAGAGATGGTTAAGGCGTAAAGCAGGCTTTTTATTTGCCCTGTTCAGCCTGGGCAGTGCTCAACGTTCCTGCGTCTGGCGCAGGTCATCGCTGCGCTGCCCGTGTCTGACGGGCGGCAACAATAACGCCTTCTCAGATTGAGGCGGTTGTGGAGGTGACTATGTGCGAACTGCTCGGGATGAGCGCTAATGTGCCGACCGATATCTGCTTTAGTTTTACCGGTCTCGTCCAGCGCGGCGGGGGAACCGGACCGCATAAAGATGGCTGGGGTATCACCTTCTACGAAGGCAAAGGCTGTCGCACCTTCAAAGATCCGCAACCAAGCTACAACTCGCCCGTCGCCAAACTGGTGCAGGAGTACCCGATTAAATCCTGCTCGGTGATTGCCCATATTCGCCAGGCGAACCGCGGCGAAGTGGCGCTGGAGAATACGCATCCCTTTACCCGTGAACTCTGGGGTCGCAACTGGACCTACGCCCACAACGGCCAATTAACGGGGTATAAATCTTTGCAGACCGGCAACTTCCGCCCGGTCGGTGAAACGGACAGCGAAAAAGCGTTCTGCTGGATGCTGCATAAGCTGACGCAGCGCTACCCGCGCACGCCGGGCAATATGGGGGCGGTGTTTAAGTACATTGCGACACTGGCGCTGGAACTGCGTGAGAAGGGCGTGTTCAATATGCTGCTGTCGGACGGGCGCTATGTGATGGCGTTCTGCTCCACCAATCTCTTCTGCATTACCCGGCGCGCGCCGTTTGGCGTCGCGAAGCTGCTGGATCAGGATGTGGAGATCGATTTTCAGCGTGAGACCACACCAAACGATGTGGTCACCGTGATTGCGACGCAGCCGTTAACGGCGAACGAAACCTGGCACAAGATTATGCCAGGCGAGTGGGCGTTATTTTGCCTCGGTGAGCGTATAGTTTGACGCCAGCTGCGGCTGCACGGAGGTCGCCAGCGGCTTGCTGACCACGTAGCGTCCATCCACGACCGCAACAATCGGCGGCTGGTGGGTGGCCGCGAAGTAGTCATACCCTGGCTTCAACTGCTTCCAGAAATCCGCGTAGGTCGAATATTTGTGACGCTGCATATTCGCATCGGTCATGCGGAACGGATAGATATTCACCTGCACGCTCGGCTGGCCAAAAATCAGCGCTGCGGTAACAAACTGGAAGATCTCATCAATGCCGGTATCCGTCATGGCGTAGCAGCCGATGGAGACGCAGGCACCGTGAATCATCAGGTATTTACCTTCATAACCGTGGGCGCGGTCAAAGTTGTTCGGAAAGCCAATATTGATAGCCTTATAGAAACGGCTGTCCGGCTTGAGCTGGCTGCGCTGTACCGAATAGAACCCCTCCGGGCTTTTAAAATCGCCCTGACGGCGTTTAGGCCCAAGGCCGCCGGAGTAGTTGCAGATTTTATAGCTGTCGAGCAGCTGATACTGTTCGCCCATCTTGACGTAGAGATCAAGGGTGCGCTCTTCTTTGAAGATCTGAATATAGACCGGTGACCCCATCAACTGCTGTTTAAAATCTTTGCTTACCGGCTTAGTGGCACTGTTGCTGCCAACCAGGCCAGCAAAGGAGACGCACGGGATCAGAAGCATCGCAATGAACAATGCGATTTTGCGCATACAACGTGTTTCCTTGATAAAACGGATACGACTTTGCCAGAACGGCAAAAGATGCCCAGAATTCGGACAATTCTGTTTTGAGCGCTAACCTTAGCACTCCGACATTTTTTCGCAAGCCCCGAATAGCGGTGATTCCGCGCCCGTCGATCCTGTTGATTGTCTTTTCGCCATCGCACAAAAAGTGTTCTGTTTTGCCTTTCAACCACCTGCGCAATTTGGCGACGGCTATTATGAAAGTAAACGCTGAGAATTAAACAGCAGATTGCCCTCTTTTCGGCGGTTTCTCGGGTGGCTTCTCATTTGCCTGAAACGTGCTGTATACTTATCCAGTGTTCTGTGAGGGTGTACGCATGCGCAAAATCATACATGTCGATATGGACTGCTTTTTCGCGGCGGTAGAGATGCGCGACAACCCGGCCCTGCGCGACATTCCGATTGCCATTGGCGGCAGCCGCGTGCAGCGCGGCGTCATCAGCACCGCCAACTACCCGGCGCGTAAATATGGCGTGCGCAGCGCGATGCCGACCGGGATGGCGCTAAAACTCTGCCCGCACCTCACACTGTTACCCGGCCGTTTCGACGCCTATAAAGAAGCCTCCCGCCAGATCCGCGACATCTTCTCGCGCTACACCTCACTGATTGAACCCCTGTCGCTGGATGAAGCCTATCTTGATGTTACCGACAGTCCGCACTGCCACGGCTCTGCAACGCTGATGGCGCAAGAGATCCG
The DNA here is from genome assembly GCF_050435845.1 of Kosakonia sp. 1610. Classification (NCBI taxonomy): domain Bacteria; kingdom Pseudomonadati; phylum Pseudomonadota; class Gammaproteobacteria; order Enterobacterales; family Enterobacteriaceae; genus Kosakonia; species Kosakonia sp. 1610. The sequence goes on from NZ_JBNDKZ010000011.1 coordinate 71,210, forward strand.
CCAGACCATCTTTAATGAGACGCAGCTTACCGCCTCGGCGGGCATCGCGCCGGTGAAGTTCCTCGCTAAAATCGCCTCCGATCTCAACAAGCCCGACGGGCAATATGTGATCACCCCGGCGGAGGTGCCGACCTTTCTGCGCACGCTGCCGCTGAGCAAAATCCCCGGCGTCGGTAAAGTCTCAGCGGCCAAGCTGGAGACCCTGGGGCTGCGCACCTGCGAAGATGTGCAGAAGAGCGATCTCGCCATGCTGCTTAAGCGGTTTGGCAAGTTTGGCCGCGTGTTGTGGGAGCGCAGCCAGGGGATCGATGAGCGGGAGATCAGCAGCGAGCGGCTGCGAAAATCGGTCGGCGTCGAGCGCACGCTGGTTGAGGATATTCATCAGTGGGAGGAGTGCGAGGCGATTATCGAGCGGCTCTACCCGGAGCTTGAGCGGCGGCTTTCGGTGGTAAAACCGGATCTGCGCATCGCCCGCCAGGGGGTGAAACTGAAGTTCAACGACTTTCAGCAGACCACCCAGGAGCATGTCTGGCCGTGCCTGAATAAAGAAGATCTGCTCGCCACCGCGCGTCAGGCGTGGAATGAGCGACGCGGCGGGCGCGGCGTCCGTCTTGTCGGCCTGCATGTCACGCTGCTCGACCCGCAGCTTGAGCGGCAACTGGTGCTCGGGCTGTAACCCTACCAGAATTTGCGGTGGTAATTTCCCGCCCGCTTCTCTATCATCCCCGGCGTTTATTCATTCCCTGTTAACTGCAAAGGAGGTTCACCATGACACACCATGCCCTGATTTCTCTTTGCAGACCTCTCCAGGCTTAATTTCTCCAAAACTTGCCCCTGGTTTCGTCTGCCAATTCCTTTTATTTCTCTACATATGGATTGGTATATGGGCAACTCTGTTTGTCATATCTCAGACGCGATCTCCTATATTGCGTCGGAAAACCTGTGGATCGAAGGTTCAGCGATCCAACAATTACACACCACTGCGGCACTGCCGGGTATGACGCGCGTCGTCGGCATGCCGGATCTTCACCCCGGCCGCGGCTACCCGATTGGCGCGGCGTTTTTCTCCACCGGGCGTTTCTACCCGGCGCTGGTCGGGAACGATATCGGCTGCGGCATGGCGCTGTGGCAAACCGACCTGGTACGGCGCAAATATAACGCCGATAAGGTCGAAAAACGTCTCAGCGCGCTGGGCGATAGCGCCTCTGCCGACTGGCTGGATGAGGCGGTGCCGGATGCGTGGCAAAACCACCCCTGGCGCGCCGCGCTGGGATCGATTGGCGGCGGCAACCACTTTGCCGAGCTGCAACAGGTCGATAGCGTGACCGATGCGGCGCTGTTTGCGCAAAGCGGCCTCGATGAGCAGCGCCTGCTGTTACTGGCCCACAGCGGTTCACGTGGGCTGGGGCAGCAGATTTTGCGCCGCCACGTCGATGCCTTCTCGCACGCCGGGCTGGTGGAGGGGAGCGACGCGGCTCGCCACTATCTTGCCGAGCACGATGACGCGCTCAACTTTGCCCGCATCAACCGGGCGCTGATTGCGCGGCGCATTCTCGATCATCTCAACGCCGATGGCGAAGCGCTGCTCGATGTGGCGCACAACATCGTCGAAGCCTGCACCGTGGGCGGTGAAGCCGGTTGGCTGCATCGCAAAGGGGCGACGCCGGACGGGCAGGGCCTGGTGGTGATCCCAGGTTCACGCGGCGATCACAGCTGGCTGGTGATGCCGAAAGTGAGCGAGGTGAGCCTCTATTCGCTGGCGCACGGCGCGGGACGCAAATGGATGCGCACCGAGTGCAAAGGGCGCTTGTCCGGGAAGTTCACCCCGGCACAGCTGGCACGCACGCCGCTCGGCAGCCGGGTGATTTGCCGCGATCGTCAGCTGATCTATGAAGAAGCGCCGCAGGCGTATAAGTCGGTTGAGAGCGTGCTTGAGTGCCTGGTCGACGCCGATCTGGTGACACCGGTTGCGCGGTTGCGCCCGGTGTTAACACTGAAAGTGAGCGGAGGGGCGGGCGAATGAGACTGTTGCAACTCTCCTCCGCGCAGGGGCCTGATGAGTGCTGCCTGGCAGTGGGTAAAGCGTTAGCGCGGCTGATGGAAGAGGCTGAGGCGCAAAAGGTGTCGCTGGCGGTGATCGAAACGGAAGCGGCGCGCCAGCCGGGCGCCTACCGCTCGGTGTTGGTCTCACTCGATGGCGAAAATGCGCAGGCGTTGAGTGCGCGCTGGTGCGGCACGGTGCAGTGGATCTGCCCGAGCCCCTATCGCGCCAATCATGCACGGAAGAACTGGTTTATCGGTGTGGCGGAGTTTATTCCGCAGGCGGCCTTGCAGGATAGCGCCATCCGCTTTGAGACGCTGCGCTCATCCGGGCCGGGCGGCCAGCACGTGAATAAAACCGATTCCGCCGTGCGCGCCACGCATATTGCCACCGGTATTAGCGTAAAAGTGCAGTCGGAGCGCAGCCAGCACGCGAATAAGCGGCTGGCGATGCTGCTGATTTCACACCGTCTGGAGCAGGTGCAGGATGACGAGCGCGCGGCGCTTAAGTCGGAACGCAGGCTGTTTCATCATCAGATAGAACGCGGCAACCCGGTGCGCACCTTTAAGGGGCCAGGGTTTAAAGCGCAATAAAAGAAGGAAAATGTCCGCGCCGGGCGGCGCGGACAGCAGGCTTATTTAGCCGGGATAGATTTCAGCAGTTCGGTCAGCAGGGTCCAGTAGTGGCCCACGCTTTCGATATGCACTTGCTCATCCGGCGAGTGCGGGCCGGTAATGGTCGGCCCAATCGACACCATATCCATCTCCGGATAGGGCTTTTTGAACAGACCACACTCCAGACCGGCGTGGATAATCTGAATGTTCGGCATCTTGTTGAACAGACGCTGATAGGTTTCACGCACCAGCGCCATCACCGGCGACTGGGCATCCGGCTGCCAGCCCGGGTAGCCGCCCTTCGGCGCAGTTTTCGCACCGGCCAGCGCACCCAGCGATTCCAGCATGCTTACCACGTAATCTTTACCGCTATCGATCAGCGAGCGGATCAGGCAGATGATCTCAGCGCTGTCATCCTGCAACGTGACCACGCCGACGTTCAGCGAGGTTTCCACCACGCCTTTGGCGACGTCGGAGTTGCGAATCACGCCGTTCGGCGTGGCGTTCAGCAGGCGAACAAAGGCATCGCGCGACTGCGCGGTCAGCGCCGCTTTGTCGCTGCTTACGCTATCGACCAGCACCACCAGATTCTTCTCTTTCGCTTCCAGCTCGTTTTTCAGGATCGCCTGGTACTCATCCGCCAGGGTTTTCAGCTGTGCGGCTTTATCCGCCGGCAGGGCGATCACGGCGAACGCTTCGCGCGGAATGGCGTTACGCAGCGTACCGCCGGTGAAGTCGAGCAGACGCAGATCCAGCCCGGCGGCGTGCGCGGCGAGGAAGCGCGCCAGCAGTTTGTTGGCGTTGCCCAGACCTAAATGGATATCGGCGCCGGAGTGGCCGCCTTTCAGCCCTTTCAGCGTCAGTTTGACGGTTTCAAAACCGGCAGGTACCGCTTCGCGGGTCAGGGGCAGGGTAGTGATGAAATCGATACCGCCCGCGCAGCCCATATAGATCTCACCCTCTTCTTCAGAGTCGGTGTTGATCAGGATATCCGCCTGCAACCAGTTGGGTTGCAGACCGAATGCGCCATCCATGCCCGCTTCTTCAGTCATGGTCAGCAGCACTTCCAGCGGGCCGTGTTGCACGGTGGAGTCTGCCAGCACCGCCAGCGCAGAGGCCATACCGATGCCGTTATCCGCGCCAAGCGTGGTGCCGCGCGCTTTTACCCATTCGCCGTCAACATAGGGGCGAATCGGGTCTTTGGTGAAGTCGTGTTCTGTGTCGTTGTTTTTCTGCGGCACCATATCGAGGTGCGCCTGCAGCACGACCGGCTTGCGGTTTTCCATCCCGGCGGTGGCCGGTTTGCGGATCAGGATATTGCCCACCTGGTCGCGCTCTGCGTGCAGGCCTTGCTCTTTCGCCCAGCCCATAATGTGTTCGGCGAGCTGTTCTTCATGGTAAGACGGGTGCGGAATAGAGCAGATTTTGGCAAAAATATCCCACAGCGGCTGCGGAGATAGTTGAGACAGTTCAGACACGATGAGTCTCCTTAAAAGCGCCTGCGAACAGGTTGCGTGCAGGTCGCGGGTTAGATAAACGAATCGCAAGACCCTCTTGCGAGATGCGGTTGAGAATACCACTTTATGGCGACAGCGCGAGCACGGGATTGGGGAAAAAGCGGCGGCGATGCCGGGTAACACTGGTTTTTAGCGCGTCAGATCTCTATAATCTCGCGCAACCTATTTCCCCCTCGAACACTTTTTAAGCCGTAAAACACAGGCTGGGACACTTCACATGAGCGAAAAATACGTCGTCACCTGGGACATGTTGCAGATTCACGCCCGCAAACTTGCTGCCCGTTTAATGCCTTCAGAACAGTGGAAAGGCATTATCGCCGTAAGCCGTGGCGGTCTGGTTCCAGGCGCGCTGCTGGCGCGTGAACTGGGTATTCGTCATGTCGATACCGTTTGTATCTCCAGCTATGACCACGACAACCAGCGCGAACTGAAAGTACTGAAGCGCGCGGAAGGCGACGGCGAAGGCTTTATCGTGATTGACGATCTGGTGGACACCGGCGGTACCGCCGTGGCGATCCGCGAAATGTACCCGAAAGCACATTTTGTCACTATCTTCGCCAAGCCGGCCGGTCGCCCGCTGGTGAATGATTATGTGATTGATATCCCGCAGGATACCTGGATTGAGCAGCCTTGGGATATGGGCGTAGCCTTCGTTCCGCCAATCAGCGGCCGTTAATCCCCCCTGTTGTACACACGCCCGGTTCTGCCGGGCGTTGTTCTTTTTGGCGCGTCACGGGTTACAATGCCCTCCGGTGAATTTTAAGGAGCTGCGCGCCATGCCCCAGTCAAATCTTAGCGAAACGCTGTTCAAACCCCGCTTTAAATACCCTGAGACCTCGACGCTGGTGCGCCGCTTTAACCCTGGCGTGCAGCCGCCCGTGCAGTCCGCGCTGGATGGCAAAAACGTGCCGCAGTGGTACCGGATGATCAACCGGCTGATGTGGATCTGGCGCGGCATCGACGCGCGCGAGATCCTCGAAGTGCAGGCGCGCATTGTGATGAGCCAGGCCGAGCGCACCGACGCTGAGCTGCTCGATACGGTGGTCGGCTACCGCAACGGCAACTGGATCTACGAATGGTCCGCGCAGGCGATGAGCTGGCAGCAAAAAGCGATGCAGGAGACCGACAGCACGCTGAGCGGCCGCCACTGGTTGCACGCCTCTAACTTATATAGCATCGCGGCCTATCCGCACATCAAGGGCGATAGCCTGGCCGAGCAGGCGCAGGCGCTGGCCAACCGCGCCTATGAAGAGGCCGCGCAGCGCCTGCCGGGCAGCATTAAAGAGCTGGAGTTCGCTATTCCCGGCGGTGCGCCGGTCACCGGCTTTCTGCATATGCCGGAAGGCGAAGGTCCCTTTCCGACGGTGCTGATGTGCGGCGGGCTGGATGGCCTGCAGATCGATTACTACACCCTCTATGAGCGCTATCTGGCCCCGAAAGGCATTGCCATGCTGACGCTCGATATGCCCTCGGTGGGCTTCTCCAGCAAATGGAAGCTGACCCAGGACTCGAGCCTGCTGCATCAGCATGCGCTCCAGGCATTGCCGAACATTCCGTGGATTGACCATACCCGCGTGGCGGCCTTTGGTTTCCGTTTTGGTGCCAACGTGGCGGTGCGGCTGGCCTATCTTGAGGCGTCGCGCCTGAAAGCGGTGGCCTGCCTCGGGCCGGTGGTGCATTCCCTGCTCAGCGAGCCGCTGCGCCAGGGCGATGTGCCGGAGATGTATCTGGACGTGCTCGCCAGCCGCTTAGGCATGCATGACGCTTCCGATGAGGCGCTACGCGTCGAACTTAACCGCTATTCATTAAAAACGCAGGGGTTACTCGGCCGCCGCTGTCCGACGCCGATGCTCTCCGGTTTCTGGCAAAACGATCCCTTCAGCCCGGAGGCAGAGTCGCGTTTAATCACCTCTTCATCAAGCAATGGAAAGCTGCTCGATATCCCGTTTAACCCGGTTTATCGCAATTTTGACGCTGCGCTCAGGAAGATTGTTGACTGGATCAACCATCAGCTCGGTTAATACTTTGAGAAATTCCATTGATTTGGTAAAACAGTTGCATCACAAAAGGAGATCGCAATGACGTTACCAAGTGGACATCCGAGAAGCAGGTTGATTAAAAAGTTTACTGCGCTAGGACCTTATATCCGCGAAGAGCAGTGCGAAGAAAACCGTTTTTTCTTTGATTGCCTGGCAGTTTGCGTGAATGTGAAACCCGCGCCGGAAAAACGCGAGTTTTGGGGATGGTGGATGGAAATGGAAGCGCAGGAGAAGCGCTTTACCTATCGCTACCACTTTGGGCTCTTCGACAAAGAGGGGCACTGGAAACCCACCGCTATCAAAGACCAGGAAGTGGTCGACCGTCTGGAAAAAACGCTGCGCGACTTCCACGAGCGCGCGCGTACGCTCTTAGCCTCCCTTGAGCTGAAGCTTGAACCTGCCGATGACTTCAAAGAGAAGTTAAAACTCCCCGCATAACACCCCCGATAAAAAATGCCCGGCTGCTCTTCGCACGCCGGGCATGAACAGGTATTAACCTGCTTTCTCCCATCAGACGGGAAAAAAATGCCCTCAACCGAGGGCATTTCATATAACGAGGGTCACTACAGAGTTTAGAACTGGTAGGTCACGCCAACGGCAACGATGTCGTCGTCAGCAATGCCCAGTTTGTTGTCGTCTTTGATCTGGTTGATTTTGTAATCGACCATCGCCGAGAAGTTTTTGTTGAAGTAGTAAGTGGCGCCAACGTCGATGTAGTTCACCAGATCTTCGTCGCCGATACCGTTTTCCATATCTTTGCCTTTGGTCAGCACGTAGCCCACGGACGGACGCAGGCCGAAGTCGAACTGGTACTGCGCGACGGCTTCAAAGTTCTGCGCTTTGTTGGCAAAGCCCAGCGAAGAGGAGACCGGCGTCATGTTGTATGAGACGGAGTAGAAGGTCGCCAGGTAAACGTTATTGGCGTCATATTTCACGCCGGTCGCCCAGGCTTCGGCATTCTGACCACGGCCCAGCGCCAGCGCGGTGTTCTGCGCGTTGGTACGGTCAGAGTTGGCGTAAGCACCAATAATCGTGACCGGGCTGCCGCCGAAATCGTAGGCCAGAGAGGTGCCCCAGCCGTCGCCGTTCTGCTTGATGATGCTGTTACGGCCGTTTTCGTTTTTACCCTGGTATTGCAGGGTCATGTCCAGGCCATCCACCATGCCGAAGAAGTCGGTGTTGCGGTAGGTCGCCACGCCAGTGGTGCGCTTGGTCATAAAGTTATCGGTACGGGCCAGCGAGTCGCCGCCGAACTCCGGGAACATATCGGTCACGGAAGCCACGTCGTAGAGCACGCCGAGGTTACGACCGTAATCGATAGAACCAAAATCTTTGATTTTCAGACCGGCAAAGGCCAGACGGGTTTTCTGGCCCGAGGTAGTTTCGTCGTTGTTACCGGCGAATTCAGATTCCCAACGGCCGAAACCGGTCAGCTGGTCGTTAATCTGGGTTTCACCTTTGAAGCCGAAACGCACGTAGGTTTTGTCACCGTCGTTGTTGTTGTCATCACTGAAGTAGTGCATGGCTTTCACTTTGCCGTACACGTCCAGTTTGTTGCCATTCTTGTTATAGACTTCCGCCGCGTGAACAGAAGAAGCCGATGCAACAACGCCCAGTACCATTAATGCCAGAGTGCTCTTTTTCATTTTGAATTCCTGATTGAACTAACGCGCCACTATTCGCTGGGCTCTCGCCCCGTGAAAAACAGGAAGGGTTGTAACGCTCTGAAATGAAACATTTATGACAAAGTAAGAGTAATTTGAAAAAGTTATGTTTTTTTGTGTTTGCCATAAAATTGTCAAACTCTGCCGCTACGCTTGCTGATCCCGCGCAACAAAAAAGTGGTCGATTCACGCTGGCGGTTGGCAAGCGCGCTCACTCCTGTTACAACGTTTGATTACTAATAAACTTCTTATTTTTTCTAAAAACGGCAGAGAATCATGAGTGACAGCCAGACGCTGGTGGTAAAACTCGGCACCAGTGTTTTAACAGGCGGTTCCCGTCGCCTGAACCGCGCCCATATTGTGGAGCTGGTGCGCCAGTGCGCGCAGCAGCACGCCGCCGGGCATCGCATTGTAATCGTTACCTCCGGCGCTATCGCCGCCGGGCGTGAGCACCTGGGCTACCCGGAACTGCCCGCCACCATCGCCTCAAAACAGCTGCTGGCAGCTGTCGGCCAGAGCCGTTTGATTCAGCTCTGGGAGCAGCTCTTCTCCATTTACGGTATTCATATTGGTCAGATGTTGCTGACCCGTGCCGATATGGAAGACCGCGAGCGCTTCCTCAACGCCCGCGACACGCTGCGCGCGCTGCTTGATAACAACATCGTGCCGGTGATTAACGAGAACGACGCCGTGGCGACCACGGAGATTAAAGTTGGCGATAACGATAACCTCTCTGCGCTGGCGGCGATTCTGGCCGGAGCCGATAAGCTGCTTTTGCTGACCGACCAGCAGGGGTTGTTTACCGCCGATCCGCGCAACAACCCGCAGGCCGAGCTGATTAAAGATGTTTACGGCATTGATGACGCGCTGCGCGCTATTGCGGGCGACAGCGTTTCCGGCCTCGGCACCGGCGGCATGGGCACCAAGTTACAGGCTGCCGACGTTGCCTGCCGCGCCGGTATCGAGACGATTATTGCCGCAGGCGGCAAGCCCGGTGTGATTGCCGATGTGGTAAGCGGCACGCCGGTCGGCACACGTTTTCATGCCCAGACTTCGCCGCTGGAGAACCGTAAACGCTGGATCTTCGGCGCACCGCCTGCCGGTGAGATCTCCGTTGATGAAGGGGCGACCGCCGCTATTCTTGAGCGCGGCAGTTCGCTGCTGCCGAAAGGGATTAAAAGCGTGACAGGCAACTTCTCCCGTGGGGAAGTGATCCGCATTTGTAATCTGCAGGGGCGCGATATTGCCCACGGCGTAAGCCGTTATAACAGCGATGCGCTGCGCCGGATTGCCGGCCACCACTCGCAGCAGATTGATGAGATTCTGGGCTATGAGTATGGCCCTGTCGCGGTGCACCGCGACGATATGATCACCCGTTAAGGAGCAGAAGTATGCTGGAACAGATGGGCATCGCGGCGAAAGCTGCGTCGTACAAGCTGGCGTTGCTCACAAGCCAGGAAAAAAACCGCGTGCTGGAGAAGATTGCCGACTATTTAGAGGCGCACTCCGAGGCGATTTTGCTGGCTAACGAGCAGGATCTGCAGGAAGCGCGCGTCAATGGTCTTAGCGAGGCGCTGCTCGACCGCCTGGCACTCAACCCGGCGCGCTTAAAAAGCATTGCAGACGATGTGCGCCAGGTGTGCAAACTTGCCGATCCGGTCGGCCAGGTAATCGATGGCGGCGTGCTGGACAGCGGGCTGCGCATCGAGCGCCGTCGCGTGCCGCTCGGCGTAATCGGCGTGATTTATGAAGCGCGCCCGAACGTTACCGTGGATGTCGCCTCCTTGTGCCTGAAAACCGGCAACGCCGCGATCCTGCGCGGCGGGAAAGAGACCTGGCGCACCAACGCCGCGACGGTAAAAGTGATCCAGCAGGCGCTGGAGGAGTGCGGTTTACCGGCGGGTGCGGTACAGGCGATTGAGAGCCCGGATCGCGCGCTGGTCAACGAGATGCTGCGCATGGATAAGTATATCGACATGCTGATCCCGCGCGGCGGGGCAGGGCTGCATAAGCTCTGCCGCGAGCAGTCGACGATCCCGGTTATCACCGGCGGTATCGGCGTCTGCCATATTCTGGTCGACGAGACGGCAGAGATCGCCCCGGCACTGAAGATTATCGTCAACGCCAAAACCCAGCGCCCGAGCACCTGCAACACTGTCGAGACGCTGCTGGTGCATCAGGGCATTGCCAGCACCTTTTTACCGGCGCTCAGCCAGCAGATGGCGGAGAGCGGCGTAACGCTGCATGCGGACGAGCAGTCGCTCGCCCTGTTGCAAAGCGGCCCGGCGAAGGTTGAAGCGGTAAAGGCGGAGCAGTATGACGATGAGTTTCTGTCGCTGGATCTGAATGTGAAGATCGTCGCCGATCTCGATGATGCGATCGATCATATTCGCCAGCACGGTACGCAGCACTCCGATGCGATCCTTACCCGCACCCTGCGCAACGCCAACCGCTTTATCAACGAGGTCGACTCTTCCGCGGTGTATGTGAACGCCTCAACGCGCTTTACCGACGGCGGCCAGTTTGGCCTCGGCGCGGAAGTAGCGGTCAGCACGCAGAAGCTGCACGCGCGCGGCCCGATGGGTCTCGAAGCACTGACCACCTATAAGTGGATCGGTTTCGGCGACGATACCATTCGTGCGTAAATAAAGTCGGGTGATGCAAAAGTAGCCGTTTGATTCACAGGGGCATTGACGCATCACCCGCTTAGTTTTAACCTTCTAACCCGTGATTCACGCTCGTGAACACCTCGCAGGGCCGATATAGCTCAGTTGGTAGAGCAGCGCATTCGTAATGCGAAGGTCGTAGGTTCGACTCCTATTATCGGCACCATCCTACCTATTTTAACGTCTCCTTAAGTCTACTCAAACACCCTTTAAACCTCTATAATACGTGGTGTTACGGCCCTTATTGTCTCTGCTCGTCTACTCACGTTCACGGAAATCTACGGTAAGTTGGGGGTATCAATGGGGGTATTCGCTGTTCGGTCTAAAGGAGATACCCCCAGATGAAGCTCAATGCCAGACAGGTCGAGACTGCCAAGCCCAAAGAGAAACCCTACAAGATGGCTGATGGTGGTGGCCTCTACTTATTGGTGAAAACCAACGGGTCACGCTATTGGCGTTTAAAGTATCGTATCGATGGAAAGGAAAAGTTATTGGCGCTGGGGGTATATCCCGATGTGTCATTGGCTGATGCCAGAGCAAAACGTGATGAAGCTCGAAAGGGTATCGCTGGGGGTATCGATCCTTTGGAGGCTAAAAAAGAACAAAAAGTTGAGCGTGAAGCGCAGGTCAAAAACACCTTTCAAGAAATTGCGCTCGAATGGCACAGCATGAAAGTGAAGAAATGGTCTGCGGGATATGCCTCTGACATTCTTGAAGCCTTCAAAAAAGACGTCTTCCCGTTCATTGGTCAACGCCCAATCGCAGACATTAAGCCGCTGGAATTGCTGAACGTGCTGAAAAAGATGGAAGACAGGGGAGCGACCGAGAAAGCCAAGAAAGTACGTCAACGCTGCGGCGAAGTGTTTCGCTATGCCATTGTGACAGGCAGGGCTGAGTATAATCCCGCGCCAGATCTCACCAGTGCCATGCAGGGGCATGAATCTACACATTACCCATTCCTGACCACCGAAGAGCTTCCTGCCTTCTTTAAAGCCCTTACGGGCTACTCTGGTAGTGAATTGATGGTGCTGGCAGCAAGATTGCTGATCATTACCGGCCTGAGAACAGGGGAATTGCGCGGTGCGTTATGGTCAGAAATCGATACCAAGAAAGCGCTATGGGAAATTTCTGCTGAACGCATGAAAATGCGTCGTCCCCATATCATCCCGCTCTCTACCCAAGCGTTAGCCATTATCGAACAGATCAGAGCAATGACGGGGCAATTTCCTTTACTGTTTCCGGGACGCAATGATCCAAGTAAGACCATGAGTGAAGCCAGTATCAATCAGGTGTTTAAGCGAATTGGCTATACAGGCCGGGTTACGGGTCATGGTTTCCGTCATACCATGAGCACCGTTCTTCATGAACAGGGCTATAACACCGCATGGATTGAAACCCAACTGGCGCATGTGGATAAGAATGCTATCCGTGGCACCTACAACCATGCGCAATATCTCGATGGCAGACGTGAGATGCTGCAATGGTATGCCGACTACATGGCAAGCCTTGAGAAAGGCGGCAATGTGGTGCAGGGAGCGTTTAATCGACGTGGGTAAGGATAACTGCTGATGAAAGAATGGCTATGTCTTAACGGGCATAGCCCTTTTTTTTGGCTAAAGCAGATAAGAATTAAGTCAGAATTTAAACTGATATTGATTAACTAATTGATTATTATGTAAATTATAAAATACCTTAAAACAGCAAAGTAAATAGCACTTATTGCTAAATCGCTCTACACCCCGCCCAGTGACAGCTCTCCCGCCATTTCATCTGTTATTGTATGAAAAACACTCAATTCAAGTTCAATTCTGATTTTCCGAGGCTTGAACGTCATAAGCGATCTGCAGATACTACATTCATCAAAACAACAACGGAGAAATATATGACAACAAGAAGACTTATTCGCCTGCCGGAAGTGATGAATAAAACAGGATATAGCAAAGCATGGATTTATCGACTTATTAGCAGAGGCGTATTCCCAGAACCGATAAAGATTGGAATAAGAGCCAGAGCTTTTGTTGAAAGTGAAATCGATGAATGGATTGAAAATATTATTCAGTTTTCACGTAAACACGCTGATTAATGAACAATACACTATTAATGCGATGAGGAGGTTTTATGTAAAACGTTAAACGCTGTGTTTTTTACAATATTAAAAAATAAGAAACTAAAATATTTTATGCATTAATAATGCAGGGTATTTTACACTATAAACAAAGAAAAGGAAAAATATATGAATAAGAAAAATAATGGTTTTGATAGGATCGCTACTGAGATGTTTCTACTATCAGCTATGAAAGAGTATTACCGTATCTATTGGGATATAGTCAAAAAAGGGCCCAAAGAAGCATTTAATTTACTTACTGATAATCATCATATGGAAACAGTCTATGACCAAGTAATCGAACGAGCTAAAAAGGGGGTAGCCAAAAATAAGCGCTATCTTATCGATTTCGAAGGGGTGAGAATGGAGGTAATGACGCTGCATACCAAAGCATTAGTGTTAGCCTATATGTAAATCTATTTGGCCCCTTCTTGGGGCTGAAAAAAACTAAATATTAAATAATCATATAAAAGTGAGGGTTGATTATGTCTAAAAATAATAAAGTTAAAAACAAATCTACAAAACTGTTCCTTGATCTTGCTAAAAAATCGTTTGAGGCAAGTTGGATCAGTTTACAAAATGATCACGATGGGGATATAAGAGAGTATATTAGTGATCATGATTTTATGAGTGCAACTATCATGTGCGTGATTATGCATATTAAAGATAACTTTGAGAGTTTAACACAGAAAGAAGGAAATAATGGAAATGTTGACGAGGTTGATCTTAAGGGAATCGCTAATCTGCTGGTGAGGCATTCGTATTTATTTGTTCACAAATCTTTGTAGTTTTCTTTGAATATATATTTGCCTCGTAAGGGGCAGATAAACAACGTTTATTATAACAGGAGAAATCTGATGATTGATGAGTTCCACGTTATGTTTATGTATAAAAAAATCCAAGCTGAAGCCGCTACTACTGATATCAAAACACTGAATCAGCTTTTGAAGAAGTTCCGAAAAGTGGTAGAGGAGCGGCGTGAGGAGTATTATCAGGAGATTGGTGAAAAGAAGGTGCGTAATCTGAGGATGAAAAGGCTCCTCAAGTTGATGGCGCGAGATGGTATTTCACCACAGGAACTATGTGACTGGCAGTAGCCAGTCTACAAGAAATATACTCATTAAGTTCTATCGAAAAATTAGTAAAGTTGGTGTTTGCGAAAGTTTGGTGGCTATTAATATTTAAATTTTACATTTTGTTATTAGCGGCTATCGCCACGATCATTAATGAATAAATCCATCATTAACAGGGGCAAGCCCTGTCCAGCAAAGTGATTGTTGGCGACAATCACCAAGTGCTGCTTTGATAAATGGCTTTTGATCCAATAGGAAAAATATTTGTATATCAGCATTAGGGCGTAGCCGTGCGTCAGCACATGAGCGTTAGCTCATAGATGGTGGGGATTTTCAAAAAAAATTTTTTAGTTAAATAGAAAGGGATACTTAGCAATAAATAATTAGAAACCCCAGATGGCGATCATAAAAATCGCCCGGTTTCTTTTAATCCTCTTAAGTATTATCTCTTACTTCTTGCAAAATTAAGTTAAGACAAAAACGGCCTGCAGCCCTTGGGGAATAAGGCTTGTATTAGAAAACCACGACTGACTATACGGTCAGTATTACTGACTCTATTGTCAGCATCACTGACTGCACGGTGAGCTTTCCTGACTCTGTAGTCAGTTCTGATATCATTTTTACGCTAAAAAATGACAGTGATTTAAATCATCGTCACTGGAAAACTTGCTATTTATAAAATATTTTCGCAAAAAAACATGCAAAAAACTTGATATCTTTTTCATGTATGGTATTTACTTTAATATAAATAAAATAATAAAAGGTGATAATATGATTAAAGAAATGGAAGTTGACTTGGATTTAGGCTTAAACCCTTTTTGCTTTGAGACAGAACTAAAGATTGAGACAAGAAAGAAAAATCTGACTGTTTCAAGGGGAACGGAACTTATCGAAAGAAAAGATGCCAGTCGAAGCTATTTTGCTAATATTGTGCATACACAAGAGGTTGATAAAGAAGAGTTCATCAAACTCTATACCTCACAAATAAAATCCTACTTTGATCTCACGAAAACAGCATACAAAGTATTTTTTATCTTTTTACGTATTTATCAGGATGCGATAGGTAAAGATCATTTCTACCTGAGCTGTAAAAAGGCAATGTCCCTTGCGGAAAAGATAGATCATTTTGTCTTATCGGAATCTATTTTTTACCGGGGGATAAAGGAACTCATCGAGAAACGCATTATTGCTAAAACTAATGAGAAAAACTGGTATTTCATAAATCCTGCGATTGTTTTCAACGGTGATCGTGCTCGCTTTGTTTCAGAGATCAGAAAAAAGAAAGAGAAAATTGACATTGAACAGGTTGAAAGCATTATTGATAGCGGAGGAGACTATACTAAAAATGAAGATAAGCGTAGGTCTATTGAGTCAGTCATTGAAAATGTAAACAACAAAGAAGATATCGATGTATTAATCGCCAGATTACAAGCTAAAAAGTCGCAGGGATTCGCAAAGTGCGAAAGTATAAAAGTAAGCACCTCTTATGAAAACATAAGCTTAGTGCCACCAGAAGAACCACTAGATTGGGATAACATCTAAGGTAAGGCGAGTGACCAGAATTAACTAAAAGATAATCAGTCATTGTTTTTTTTGTAAAACAGAAAAGGAATCTTTACCAAGTTGTTTTAGTTTGTCTTCGCCATTAATTTTTATCAAACTGTAATAATAATCTGGTTCGATGCTTTTAATATGAGACAGCATACCCAATAGATAAGGTATGTCTTTATGATTGATTTTATTATTTGAATATAAATGAAATAATGCTCTTATTTTTTTTCGTAAAAACCTTCCTACTCCTAGATCACCAGTATTCGAAATAACAACACCTGTTATGCGACGAGACCTTCCTTTACCTATGAACTTTGTTTTACTTGTGTTGATTATTAGCTCTGGTTTTTTTTGAATAGACACTAAATTAATAACAAAATTCTTTACATCATTAAGTTTATCAAAACTGTCAGATGAAAAAGATAAATCATCTGCATATCGCGTATAAATAACATCATTGTCCTTACAGTGGTTGAACAATTTTTCATCAAAATCATACATGACAATATTTGATATCATGGGTGATGAAGGAGCACCAATGCATAATCGTAGTTTTTTTTCTCCTTTTTTTCTTCGGAAAAGATAATGACTAATAACTTCATATTCAAACTGGTTAAGTTTTATATCGTTTTTTGAGATAAAATAATTAAGGTCTTGCGGTTTAATAGAATAAAAGAAATTCTCAAAATCCATCTTAAGGATGTATTCGTTTTTTTTATGCGGTTCCGCATTGTCAAAAATTGATTTTTCTTCGATATAAGCAGTGGCGCATTCATGCACTGGTAATAATGAAAGTAAGGAATCTACTATTGCACGTTGAACATTTTTAACATCAGGAGATGGTTGTGCTATTTCCCTTAAGCCTTTACCATTTTTTTTCTTTATAAAGAAGACTTTGTATTTTTTTGGCGCTTTAATATAGCCAGAAATTATGGTCTTAGGGGTGCAATTTAATGTTTTAGACAACTCATCTATGTAACTCATTCCTTCCTCCTGTTATCTATTCAAAGCATCGTTTCTAGAAATATCACCTTCTCTATAGAAGAGAATAACTTTGGTTTTAGCATCATCAGCATCTACAAAGGATGATACCTGTTTTTTATTATTGTTGTATCTATATTTTACAAAACCATAGTTGTTATGAGATGCGACATAGAATACATCTCCAGAATTGACCTTTATTATTAATTCTAGATTCTCGAGAATATAAAGGTATTCTTTTATCTTTTTAACACTAAGGTCAATGGAAAAACCAATGGATAAATATATTTTAATCTCACCAACCTTCAATGCTGAAAAAATATAAATAAGATCAGCGATTACTAGGCAGATATGACCTTTTCGGTCTTTTTCAAATTTTACTGTTGATTGTGTCTTTTGTTCAATTTCTTGTTTTAATTTATCTAATATAATATCAGCTTTGTTATAAATTACTTGATTAGTGTCAGAAAAGCGAAGGTTGACCTTTTTTCTATCTCCTGATGGTATATATTCCACGTTCCATTCGTATCTTAAAATAACTTGCTTATTATCTTCAAGATACTTAATCACACCTAGATTTATGAAGGATTTTTCAATTATTGTATTTGTGTTTAAAATAGTGATTAATTTTTTTGATATTGATTCAATGATGCTAAATGCGCCAAGTTCTGCATACGCACCTAATCCTTCGACTATTAAAATTACAGCACTTGCTAAATCAGCTAGAACAATTTCAAGATCAATTAAGTTATCTATTTTTGAATGCTCAAGCCAATCTTGAAACTCTTCTGCTTCACGTATACGAGAACTTAGCTTGCTATCAGTGTGCTCAAGGCGGCGTAATAAAGCATCCCGCATCGAGCCGGGATTATCGACATCAACTGAGTTACGTACACCGCCACAAATGAACACAAAATTAGGTAGGTTTTCTAACCTTAGTTCTTCTGCATCGATGCAGAGTATGAAATCGTCTCTGATATCGTCCATTGAGCAGCCGCTTATGTTATAAAAAACCCCGGTTTACCGGGGTTCTGCTCTTTACCTAGAAGGGCACGGCCTGAGTAAAAATCGAAGATTTTTGGGAAGGCCGTGGCATAAATGACCACAATAAACAAGTTCCGGTGATACACCAGATGAAGCAGATACGCCTCTATCGCGTAAAGAGTGTTTTATACACTAACTTAATGATTTGCATCAATCAAGCTGCTTGTCTCAAGATTATGGAAGGCATTGATAATGGCGAAAAAATTGTTGAGCGCATAGTTAGCTTTGAATAATCATATCGTTTAACTTAAATGCTAGTAATATCAATCAAGTAACCCACGCGAAACCTTACTCGCCGTTTGGCTGAAATTATATCGGTCAACAACATTTCCCTTGAACCAGATCTCAAGGGAGTTCATATGCGTTGTGTTGCTGTTTTTCAGCAGGGCCAGACCGGGGATGTAGTTCGAGATCTTGCTTTCGCCTGACATGCTGGAGTAAGACCAGATTTCCTGACCGTCATTGGTAGCTCGTGTTTGTGGTTACCCGAATGCGTTAATAACATCTTGCTGGGTAGTTTTTCCTTTAACTATTTTGGTTTTTACGGTTTGTTGCGATTCGTCTTTAAGGGATTTGTTGCCATAGGTGGTGCAAGCGACAAGAGGTAGGATCACCAACGCAGCAATAAACAGTTTTCTCATGTTAACTCCATATAAATAGTAAACGTAAAAATAGGCGCAAAGAATCCGGGTCCAGTGTTGTACCGCATCTATCTATTAAACTTTATGTTAATTAATAGCGAACAAAGCCGCTTATCAAAAGCGTGTGAGTTTTTATCTAATCAGCTAACGGCATCCTTCATGGTTGTTTTCCCTGATGTTGCATTAATCAAAGCTATCTAAAGGCCATAAATCGACATTAACCGCTTATCTCATGGTCCAGCGCTCTATCCACTTGAATCAGCTCGTAAACTGTCTGGTAGTCCTTTGGTTTACTCTACTCATTAACGATTCCTCTAGCAAGAAAATGATCGATATTGCAGATCGATAACTAGATATTGATAGGTTACAGCGATTGAAGATGGTTTATCGATCGGTCTTTTAATTGATTTAATCGATCGAATAACCAAATATGATAGTTATTTCCTATCATTATATTGATTTTGATCGTTACAAACGATATGACGTCCCACAAAAATAATTGAATCCTATCAATTGGTTAATCAGGTGGTTTTGCTGTGTTATGCCAGTAAGAACAAGCTTTAACGACTATAGATTTGCAGCAGACTACCTCTACATAACAGCATTTTTGATTATCAGGATGGATAGGAAGATGAAGAAGATTTTACTCGCTGCCTCTGCAGCTCTTGTTCTGGCGGGATGCGGTGAAAAAGGCGATTTTGAGAAAGCGATCAACGCGAAAATATCACAATCAAAGCTGTGCTACTCCCTGCAGGACAACGACATTGTATTCAACAAAGGTTTTCCGATTAAGGTCAACCGTGGCTACCGTTCTGCCGGATACAGTGCCAGTGATGAAATCTTAAAAGGTCTGGCTAATCAGGGACTGCTTGATGTTTCTCAACAAGCTAATAGTTTCAGTAATGTCGATGTTCTGGAAGTAACAGACAAAGGACAAGAGGTTGAGTTTTGGGATCGTAAAGATGGTGCCTGTGTTGGTCACCGTGCCGTAGCTGAGGTTAAAAGCAGGACTGAACCGAGTGAGGGTAATGGCGTTAAAATGACGCAAGTGACCTATACGTGGAAACTGGATGGCGTGCCGGGCTGGGTTGATAAAAATGCCTTCTCTGGCGTGAAAGGGATGTCTGAACCAGAAGAAGCCAAAATTGTTCTGGTGAAAACCAATAACGGTTGGCAAGCCCGGTAATTACAGGAAGAACGCTATGAACTCTATCTATTGGTTGCTTATCATCGGTCTGCTGATGAACATACCATCACTGGCTCCAGTGCTGTTTCTCCGTAAGACGCAAAAGAACGTGAAGGTATCGATGGCGGTCAGACTGTTTCTGCTTAACGCTTTCTTGATGCTGTCCCTTGTGACGCTATCGCGGAACATTACGCAAGAATATGGCTTGTTCCCGGTATGGCTGCTCGTTGTTGTCATAGGATTGTTTGCGGTCACGCTAGTACCAACGGTAAAATTTATGCGTAGGCATTTAACCGTCGGGAAAAGTCGGGCTGTAATGCTCTCATCATTCCTGATTGTCTATGCTGTCAGGTTTCATGGCGTGTTTTCAGATTTGAATGGAAGTGGATATACGATTAACTGCTATAACACAGTATGGACATTCATCTTCCTGTTTGCCTGCCTATTGGCTTATCTCGGTTGTTCCGGGAACAGAGAAAACTATGGTACATATATACCTCCAGCCACTGCGCAGCCTAATGGTAATAAAGCCTATGCTTCCCAATCAGAGATTGATACCGATATTGCTGTGAAAGGATCAAGTGTGTTATTCGACCCAAATCTGGATATTGTGGAACAACAGCGTTATCGGGATGCTATTGAAAAGCGAAATAATGATAGCTTGTAAGCTGTTTTAATCTGCGATTTTTAATTCATATAGCCTTGTTTGATACAGGGCTTATTGTATTGAACAATATGTTAAATACATTCAAGGTTGATTATTTTTAAATGATCTTTAAATATTTTTGACATTTATTATTTATATAGTATTAAATATAAAATAACAAAGGAGATAATAATGAGAAATAAAAAAGATGATGTTTTATGTGAGATAGCTAAAGCTGCAAAGATCATTGAAGAAAAAACAGATATTAAGAGGGATGAATTCGATAAATATCCTTCAGAAGATCTAATAAAGATACTTATTGGGATGCTGACGCCATCACAAATATCTTTTTTCAAAGAGAATATTAACGGATATGAATATCCATCTGACGATAAAAATATCAAATGGTTTTGTGATGCTTGGTTATTTTACTTTTACGACAGGGCTGAATAAGATGAGTCCTTATCTGATTAAAGGATTCTTGTATAGATAAAAAATAAATGCTTACCAATGACAGGGCATGAATGATAATTTCTGATATTGTTATGACTCTTGTTAAAACCAGCAATGGCTGGGCTGCTATAAGCTTGCCGATCATTTCTATTGTGGGTGTTATAGTAGTAAGGCGATTTTCTCTGATAATGTTGTATTCAGAAGAAGGATGCAATACTGGAAAGTTTTGAGGCAAAACAAGTCTTGCATCTAAGTTTGTTTTGCCTATTAAATTATTTTATGACGTTGCGATACTTCTACGTTTGTATGCAATTTTAGATAGTTCTTTTGCTATTTCATCAATACTATGTATCGTTGTTTGTAAAGCAAGTTTATCTGCTAAGTAATGGCTATACTCTGCAACCTCTGTTGCATCAATATTATGCCAGATTGGTAGCAGAACTTTATTTTCGTCATTTACTGCTCGGTTAATCAAGCTATCTAACTCATACTGAGTCCATTTTTTACTAAAAAAAGCATGAGACAACACGACAATTCCATAAGATGCTTTTTTTAAGCCCGTATCTATATTCCTTCTTAAGCTATCACCAATTTCCAATGTTTGTTCATCGAACCAAACATTAATACCAAGTTGCGATAATTCATTTACCAATGGTCTAACGAAATTATCTTTATCTTCACTAGCATGAGATATAAAGAAATCGAAATATATTTCAGGATTTTCTTTCATTTTTGTGCTCTGCAGTTCATATGATTGATGGAAAACAGCTTGAAGTTTTGCCCATTCAATTTCAGCATTATCTTCCTTTAGTTGATAGTATATTTTATGCACAGGGAACTCGATGTTTGATATGTAGATGTAAAAAGTGTTCTCAATCTTTTTTCCATCAAGTTCTTTCCATTTCCATTCATAATTATGTATATATGATATTGATTCTTGGAAGTGCCTATGATCGATTAAACTCCCGGCGCGAAAAGATGCCTTTTTAATATTAAATGCTATGTAAGTGTTGCCCTCTCCAGAAAATATAATATCATATCCATCTTCGGCAAGTAGTGCATAAAGTTCTTTCGATCTTTTATGCTGCTTAACTGCTAAATATACAAATAATGGCATAACTAAAATTATTACAACGATTAGAAATACAGGGGAAAGATCCATAAATTAAATCTCAATGTTGTAAAATAAGAATCATGTTGATGACTATCATCCTATCATAAAAAAATAATAAAAGTATTTTTATGTAGGATACAACCTGCATGGATAGTGGTAATCCAGAATATATAATAATGCAAATAATGAATAAAAATTGTATTTTTTATAAGAAAATAGAATATCGAATGAAGTTGCCTCACAGTCAACATTAAGCTATCTTTAAATCATGGACGAACGAACTCGTTTGTCTTTGCTCTTTAAAAACCTCTAGGATCGGTAAAGGACTGAGTGAAACTTTCAGTCAACCATTTCTCCAATACGAGACGTGGCCCATGTCCCTCTTCATTGTGATCGTAACTTAATGCGAAATGTATATT
This sequence comes from Kosakonia sp. 1610, assembly GCF_050435845.1. Lineage (NCBI taxonomy): Bacteria > Pseudomonadati > Pseudomonadota > Gammaproteobacteria > Enterobacterales > Enterobacteriaceae > Kosakonia > Kosakonia sp. 1610. Next base: position 92,963 of record NZ_JBNDKZ010000011.1, read on the forward strand.
GCAATCGTCTATCTACGATACGGCATTGTTTAATGCTGAAATGGCGGGGTATCCAATCAGTTGTGTTGGATGGGTGTTGGCTGGCTTTGTCTACGGTGTGCAACACGATCCACAGGACATTTTGGCGGGGGATGCAAGTTGCATCGTGTTGTTAAAATGAGAGGTTTTTATGAAAGATGTTTTGGACACTTTGCGCCAAGTGCGTGAAAAGAGCAAACACACTGTAGACAATAGCTCTTTGAAAGAACTGGATGATGCGATTCTGACCCTTGAAAAGAGAATCGAGGAGAATTCTAAAGGCCACACAGCCTTAGATTATCTTTCTTATATCGCAAAGATCTTTGCTTTAATTAAACTTCTGAGCGGTGATTCTGATTTTCATTGATATCTACCTATTTAGGAGATTTGTTATGTGTCCATCTTCATTTTTGAACGAGCAGCCAGCCATGTCAATCCCATTATTTGAGGTGTACTATGCTAGATATTGGTTCAACCATTAAGCTATGCCGTGAAGCGCGTAAGCTCACCCTACAAGATCTTTCAGATAGAACGGACTTAACTAAATCTTATTTATCTCGTATAGAGAACAATCAAAGAGATCCTACTATTACAGCGTTAGAAAAAATATCATTAGCGCTAAATGTTCCTTTAAATATCATCATCCTTCTTTCAGAAAATGAAGAGAAAAATGATGAATTCTCTGGCATCAATCATATGCTTAAAAAAACTATAATGGATACATTAGTTAATGCATAGAAATTGGACTTATTCAGATAGACCACTTGCTAATTTAGAGTCTCTATTCAAACTGCTGGAAACAAAACAAGAGAGGCTCACTTATATTCTAAAAAATAAAAAAAATTATTTCAAAAAGGTTCCTGTTATTAGAAAAGGGAAAAAGAGAACGACCTATAAAGTGATTGGTGAATTATCAAGAATTCATGAACTTATCAAGCAGCGTATTTTTTCAAAGATAACTTTCCCTGAGTATATTACTGGCGGCCGGCGAGGGATTAGTTATATAGATGACTGTATATCTCATTGTGACAAATCAATCATTATCCAAGAGGATGTTAAAGATTTTTTTCCTTCTATAACAGAAGGCCTGATAGCTAAGGCATTCCAATATTATTTGAACTTTTCTCCAGAGGTTTCATCGTTAATAGCTAATTTATCAACACTTGAAGGATCACTTGTTCAGGGGACTAAGTTAAGTACCGATATTGCTAATTTAATATTTTTAGAAGAAGAGGTTTTTATAAGCGAGGAGGTTACTAAGTTAGGTGGTAATTACACGAGATATGTCGATGATATAACAATTAGTTTCGAGTCGGAGGTTAATAATAAAGATATTTCGAAAATAAAAACTATGATTTTTTCGATGGCTATCAAAAGCGGGGTTCGATTAAATAAAAAGAAATCAAGAATTTTGAGAAATGGTCAGTCCAAAGTCGTACATGGCGTAAAAGTGATCAAAGAACTTAGGCCTACTCAAAAAAGAAAAAGTGATATTAGAATGTGTCTGTTTAATTTAAGGAAAAAAATTCTTGATAAGGAAAATGTAATGGGTATTCTTTCTTTTTATTTTAAGATTAGAGGATTAATAAACACATTAAAGCAGCAAGGTGATGCAAAACATACTGAGTATTTAAATGAGGTTAATCATATTTTGACTGGCATTGACAAAAAAGATGCAATAAAGTCTATTAGAGCAATGCGGAAACTTAGAGAGTTGAAAAAATTAAGAGTTTTTTATTCAAAATTAAAACCATTAGGAAGAGTTTCTGAGAATGTGTCTACAATTCTTGATGTGGAATATAGAGCCTGTAAAAGTAAGCTTAATAAAATAAACTGATTCGGATAAGTAAGTATACTACACTGTGAATTTTTTCAGCATTTATATCTGAATTAAATTATTAGCATATGTGCATTTATCGTTATACATTATGTTTTCTGTCTGTTTAATAGTCTCATTGGTGGGGGGGGTATTACTATTTAGGAGATTGTTATAGTGGTGATTAATAATCCTGATGAACTGTTCATCGGAAAAACGCTTCTTCATGGTGATGTCCTCATGTAACTAATAAAGACATTACTAACATCTGTGTGTATTAATCAACGGGGAGCAGGTCACTTTATTAGCCAGTTTTTTGTATCTCATTATAGATGAGATATATATTGAAGAATTAAATTTTCTGGTGTGTTAGGAGGGATTATGGATAAAATTGCGTTTGTTAAAACAGGTTGGGCTACTTCTTATGATGGGGATCAGGTAGTAGGAAGGCATGAGCATATAGAATCATATGATGAGGCTCATGAAAAATTTAACTTCAAACCATCAAAGGACGGACGATTTTATGCTTATATCCCACCTATGGGTGAGTACAAAGTACCGCCTAAACCTGATGTTAGTTCAAAGTGGCTAATAATATTTGTTGCAGCAAAAAACGGTAATGGACCATTAACCGTTGTTGGATGGTACCGGAATGCATTATTTCACAATGATTACATTAGTCGGCCTGAATATGTTCTGGATGAACTTGAATTAGATGTTCATGGTGGGAAATATAGTTATTGTATATCTACATGTGAAGCATTTTTGATACCTGATTATCTCCGGGATATAACTATATCAGGTAAGCACTTCAAACGTTCACCAATTATTTATGTTAGAGGTGGTAAAAAAAATGATGTATGGAGACTTGAGTTTGCTAGATTAGCAGAGTCAATTGTTTCAAAAAAAATTGACTATTCCGAGTTTAATTCACCCAATATTTCGTTTCCTGACAAAGAGCATAGGAAAAAGGTTGAAAAAGCTGCTATCGAAAAAGCGTTTGAGGTTCTCAGTAAAAAATACGATGTTGTTGATAGGCAGAAAGATGCTTGTGGTTATGACCTTTTAATTACTCATAAAATAACTAATGAACAACTTCTTGTAGAAGTTAAAGGAACTAGTAATGATAGGATGCATTTTTTTATGACAAGAAAAGAACTAGAGTTGAGCAATGATCCACGCTGGAGGTTATTTATGGTTAGCGATGCTTTGAATAGCAAAAAATACTCATTAATGAATAAATATGAGGTTAATGAAATTTTCGATCTATCTCCCTTGGCGTGGGAAGGAACAACAAAAATTCAATAATTTATAGTAACGTTGTGATTGTATATGTCATTTTTTTAAGTATATTAATATAAGTTACTTAATCTACTTTATAACCCGGCGGTTTCAACTGTAGTGCAGGCGGTTTCCTGTCAGTCGCTAGCGTTGGTATGTAGTCAAGGTTACTATCAGGCTGTGATGCCTTAACCGGACGACTTGGAAAACGCCTTATCTCATCCTTGGTAGGCTGGTAATCATCACTGTTAAATCTGGCACGCTTCTCATACTCTGCGCTAAAAACATAGATGCCTTGAACCTCATCAAACACATAGTTTTCGGCAATACGCTTATCGTGATCAGTATCAATGGAAGCTGGGGCTGGTTTCTTTCTGGCCCAGACAAATTTTTCTCTTATATACTCCACTACCAGCAAAGTGAAACGTTTGAAGACACCGTCCTGATGAGGTTTAACCTGCTTCCTCTTCCTCTTCCTCTTCCTCTTCCTCTTACTTTTAACTGGAGCGCGTTTAACCGCACTGGCAGTTGAAGAGGATGGGGTTTTCGATTTCGTGTGTGTATGAGGCGTAGGGGCAACCAGAACAGGCTTTTGGTCTTCTGATGAAGCTGACTGTGAACCTATCTCAGAGAACTCTGTTCGAGGTTGTATTTCAGGTAAGACGATTTCAACAGGTTCAGGAAGCTGCGACACGGTAAAGCTTCTGAGGTCAACAACGATCTGAAGATCCAAATCTTTGAAGGTGTTGTATGTAGCCTGTGCTTCCTGTCTCATCTCATCACGTACAGCCTGTTCAGCGGCACGTTTTTCCTGAACGCTTCGACTGTTCCACTTGGCACGATGAACACGTTGCATAGCTGGACGGCTGGTTGCTGTTGCCTTGGCAAGCCATAGTGCTTTTTCTTCAACATCCAATGTAATAGCAGCATTTTCCAGTGCTTCAGTATGTTGGGCTTCAATAGAACGATGATCAATACGTTCTGATACCCCTGAAGCTTCAAGGTAGCGATTGGCAAGGGCAGACCATGATTCACGCCACAGGATTACGTTTTTCTTATCGTTCCAGCTTCTTTCTTTTTTACCAAAGCCATCAGCGGTGATCGGTTTTAATGTCAACATCACATGTGCATGGGGATTATTGCCATCCAAATCGTGGAATGCGATATCGGCAATCATTCCTTTATCGACGAAATTTTTCTGGCAGTATTCAACAACCAGTTTTATCTTGTCTTCATTATTCAGTTCACAGGGAATAGCCACATCAAAATAACGGGCTGTTTGACCGTCTTTCTGACGTTCAACCCTTTCAACTTCATTCCACAATGCTGTTGAGCTTTCAACAATATGAGCAGGTGCTGAAACAGGTGTTAATATAAGATGATGGAATAAATCTGTTCTGTGGCTGAAATCATAAGTATTGCCAGTGCGATCATCTGTTATTCTGCAACGTGCATGATAAGCTGCCTTCCTGCAGGAAGACATACCCTCAGAACGTTTGACAATTTTAAACTCCAGATGAAATATCGCCATTAACTTATACAACCTCAATATAAAATAAATCCAAAATATAAAACGCAACGATAACTATGCTGCCGTTAGTTTTTCGCAAGAAAAACTTTGGGGTTGACGTTGTTTCCGAAGGAAACGGTGTTAGCCTGCGGCAGGCAACCGTCGGTAGACCCCACACACTGCGTAGCAGTGTATAAGTGGGCATTGTCTTATTAAAAATAGAGACAATGTAAAAGCCTCCCTACTTAATTAATACGAAATATATGAATATCTGTAAAACAAAACGCCGAATTAAGCGGCGCAATCTGGATAAACGGGCGAAGTATTCCCTCGATATTATAACGATGGGTTTTAGATAGCGTCCGAAGGACAAAGAGAGTGTTAATTTATCCCGCCGTAAGGCGGGAAAGCTCTAAAACAAGAAAATAGGTAAGTTTATCGGTAGTTTTCCCTGTTGTACAATTCACAGGTTAACTATGGAAATGAGATTTAAAATTTAACAGGTGGAATGAAAAGCACTGATGAGAGAAATTAAGTAACGCGGTGAGTATTAGAGATAACAGTTAGTGATCATTGTCGGGTGGTGTTGCTACTCTTCGTAAACAGCTTTTTGTGAAAAATATGTAACCGCTGTATTCCATATAAATTTATCAAGAGATGTAAATTTTCTTAAATTTAGTAATGATAATAATAATACGTCCGATAAAGTAGGGTGATTATAGCATTGCTGGAGCTAAAAATGATAAGCTACATATTCGAGTTGTTAGGTGCTAGGAGACTAATTATGATTATATTCTTTGCGCTGGGTATTCCTACAAGTTTTTATGCATTAGAGTTGAAAATGGCAAAAAATTTGGTTCAGGAGATAAAATGTGGTGTGACAGCCTCTGGGGATTTATTAGAAATCACAGACAACATTATAACTCAAGGTAGCAATGATAGTAAAAATGAAGCCATTTTTGATTCAGAAGTAAATAAAATAAATGGATGTCTGAAAAAGATTAATCCTAACATTGGGAGCTATAAATTCATTACAGAAGTATTGCCAGAGACAAATAAACAATTAAATAGATTGAAAGATATTAATTAAAATTTACATGATTTTTAAATGGCACCGCTACCATATAAGGCATGAATATTGTGGTGGTTGTTAACGTTATTTTAATTGAATGTTTTAATGTTAGAGAACATTCTAATCTCTCTCTTTAATGAAAATAAATCAACACAGGGTGTGAAGTGGAATGGTTTTGAAATCTGAATGCCGAATGAAATGGTGCTAGTGATTATTAAGTGCTATTGTGGGCTTGGGATTTCAATATTAACTAATTATTTTATTAGTGGCACTCAAATTATATTGATAATTATCAAAGATGTGGTAAGTGATAATATATAAAAAACACAAGGAGGTTTAATGTATAAAAATAACGATGAAGCCATTGATTGGGAAGCCAGGCGACTTTTAGATGATGGTATCTATACCGATACAGAACAAGCTTATTTAGAAGCAGAGAAAATAGTAAACCAGATAAGGGAAAAAGCAAAGCAGCACCAGATAAAGCAACAATTTAAATTGAAGATTAAGTCAATTAAGAAAAGAATTGGTCATGGTTATGATTATGCGGATGTCCCTTATGTCAACAAGAAAAAACATTGGGGAGAGCATAAATGACCAGAAAAGATATCAAACAACAAATTGCTTCAGCACAGGAACGCTTATACTTCTTGGAAGCTAAAAAGAAACAGCAAACGAAAAAAGAAAACACCCGCCAGAAAATTATTTTCGGTGCAGAGGTTGCCAAAGTCTTAGGATGTGATATTGGTTATGTAGATAAAGAATTAGTCTTTGGGGTTCTGCTTAACATATCTAATCTATCTGAGCGTGATATTGAATGGTATAGAGCACAGGGCCAAGTCTATATCGAAAATGTTATAAATAAATCCAAATGTTAATTATTTTTTTCACATCCGAACGGTGAACCGACCTAAAACTTGCTTTTAGGTCGGTGAGCTGTTGAGCAAGCCCTAGAGGGCGCGGTAGTAAATTCTGATAAAATAAAAATAAGGAAAATATGTATTCTAAAAAAGTATTCTCTACAGGAACACCTGAAGATATATATGGGGTGATTTTTGAACAATTACCATCAATTGAACGTGATTATATTTGGCACGGTAGAGGTTGTAGATTGTTGTTCACTATCATAGAAATATTGGTCTATTTGAGAGAGGCAAAATTCGTTATCATTGATTATGGAAAAATAATCCGATTGATTGAACTTAAAAATCTAAAGGCTTTAACCGATTCGGATATACCAGAGCATTGCCGAGATAGTTTGAAGGAATATATCAGCGGTATTCTCCCCGTTGGAAATGAATATCCTGTACACGAGTTCATCACGTTCCGTTTCCTGAAGATAGATACTTCTGATTTTTCATGACCAAAATTTCCACCATGCTTTTTTGCTTTGAGCCCTTGATATATCTTTGGGTGGTGAAAATGATTCCAATGTTGTATTAACAGAGGGCGAATTATTTTTTAGGTAATCGATTAGTGATATCCATTCTCCCTGTCTCATTGTTTCTATGTGCTCTAAAGAAATACCCGTGGATGAGAATTTAGTGTTACTTTGGTTCAGTACTTCCTGACACCAAAATAAATAAGCCTCTCCAACAGGAAAACCATCATCCCAACTTTCGCTAAAACCAGCATCTAATACAGCTTTTTTACGACAACGTGAAATCTGACAATCCCCGAAATAGGAGAAATCATTTTTCAATGATATTTCGGCTTTTTGCTGGCTTGAATAGAAGCACATTAAGTAAACCCCCTCGGCTGGCGCGAGTTCTGCGTAGCGGTCTTTTAGAAGCTTATGGGGATAGTCTATCCCATTTCTGTTTTCCCATCTTTTAGCGCGAAATAAGCTATCCTGTATTTTTTTAAGTTTTACAGCGGTATCGATGCGGTAAATGTAATCATCCATATAACAATCCCTTCGCGTAATATAATAAATCCGCTAACTATAGACTAACGGATTCGTTTTCGTGGATGCTGCGTTTCTTTATCAGATAGCAAAGTCTTCCAGCGTTTTACCACTTTCCAGCGCTGCGGCGATAGTTTTGGGTGTACGGCCCTGACCTGTCCACGTCTGTTCGTTGCCGTTTTCGTCGATATATTTGTACTTGGTAGGCCGGGGAGTGCGTTTAGCTTTTGCTGTTTTACTGGTACTACCTGCGTCGAGCAGTTCAGACGGATCAATACCATCTTCCAGCAGTCTGTCGCGTAAAGCTTCGATTTTAGCCTGACGGTCTGCGTTTTGTTGCTTTGCGCTGGATTCTTCTTCACGCCGGTCTTCAACAATGGCGGTCAGCTTTTCCAGCATTTCTTCCAGTGTTGCCAGATCGGTTTCACGAGCCTGAGCACGAAGGGTACGAATGTTGTTTAATATTTTTAGGGCTTCACTCATTATCATTTATCCTGAATGTTGAATGTCACACCCATCATACTATAAACGATAAAATAAGGCAGATGCTAAAAATGTGTTTGATGCCTTATTATTCGGTTTTTATAGATTTATATTTCCTGCTCTTGACCACTTTTTATTTTTTTGTTAATTGAGTAGTATATGAAAATAAAAAATCCGATGAAAATTATAAAAATAAAACCTTCTTATGGTTAGGGATTATTTTGATGCTGAGTGTTGGAGTGTTGGAGTGTTGGAGTGTTGGAGTGTTGGAGTGTTGGAGTGTTGGAGTGTTGGAGTGTTGGAGTGTTGGAGTGTTGGAGTGTTGGAGTGGTGGAGTGGTAGTGTATTTGATGAGTTTTCAGAATATAAAATCAGTAAAATATTTTGCAAAAGTTTCTGATGAAAAAATAAAGCAAATTGATGAAGTGGTAAACGGATGCATTAATATAATATATGGCAAGCTTCCTACACTGACATCAGGTAGCTATCAGTAAAGTAGTTCGGAGAGTAGTTGCGTAATTTATAACGGTTTTAATTATATTTAATGTCAATTTAACATGATGTTTAAGATGGTAATCAATAATGTTTTAATTAAACTGCGAGTGTGTATCTATGAGAAAAATTAGTAATGAAGTGCGACTGTATCTTCTATTTACTGCGGTGATGCTTTTTAGTTGGATAGCGGTAATCGCTCTATATCATCCTCTCTTTATATCCAATAAACCTTTGGATTATCATGATATGCCTGCCCTTGCTATTATAAGTTCTTGTATGACTGGCGAATGGTTTGTGTTAAGTGTTTTATTTCTTTTAACCTTCATTTCCAATAATAGAATGAAGTCATGAAGGGTGGGGGAAATAACCACCCTACATTTTTACTTTTTTCTTGAATAGCTAACTAAATCATCAAAAGCTATTAAGAATTTTATAGTTGCAGAAGCGGCGAATATCCAAATAATGAAGTATACAATTGAAAATATGATTAAGAAGGTTGATATTCCTAAAACTCCTTGATTTTTCAGGTTGTAAACTGCAGTTATGTAAGGATTATATGCATCAATCGTTTTGAATAGTAGTAAACATGCGGTCAAAGCCGATGATGAAAAAGTTATGCAATCAACGGATTTTTTTACATATAAAGGATCTGATGTCGGGCTATTAACAAATGCTTTATGTAAAAAATAACCAAAAGCCAAAGGAACAAAAAATAAAAGAAGATGAGAATTATAGTCAAACATCAAATCAATCAAGAAGGACATCATTATTAAGACTAAAGGTACACCGAAAAATATAAAATAATTTTTGTTGCTTATTTTTTTTGGAAGACCAAGCAGTTCATTATTTTCTGCTTTCTTCGGTGCTTGATATGTTAAATCAACATTACACTGGATTTCTATTCCTTCTATAATGCCTTTAAGATTTACATCTCCTATTTTTTTACTCTCGCTTTCTCGTATTTCTTTGCTTTCTTCTCTCATAACATTCACCTTTGCATGATAAGGGCGGAACCTTTGATAATATTCTAGTCTTTTAAAAAGAGAAAATAGCATGACTGGAATTTTTTGTCTTCTATGAGATTCACTTTTCTTTTCAGACCTAATGGAGGAAAAGCAAGGGAAACTAGAGAAGCTGGACTTCGGAGAGTTAGCCCTTGCTTATGATTATAAATCACGAGTTAGTTGTGATATACAAGTAATGAAATTGCACCAATAAATATTATTAAATGGAATGGCCAGAATGTCTTAGAAAAGAAAGCATTAATTAAAGATTTCTTTTCTAAACTTTTGTCATTCTTAATTATTGATAAGTCTAGGGATAACATACTTGTATCCTCTTTTAATGAGATTTTTACTGCATATAGTATTCTATATAATCTTTCCGTGTGAAGATAGTAAGCATTCAAAAACCAAAAAATAAAAACACAAATACATATTACGAGAGCTAAAGACTCATTGAATTTAGTCTTGTCGAGCATGATTCCTAAAACAGCAACAATGCTAAGGCTCCAGCCTTTGACTAAAAATGATTTTTGACTTAATCTGCTAACTATGTCCTGAATAAATTCTAGTACCAATTTTTTTTCTTCATTCATAATACTATGCCCTGAATTTTGTATAGCGCATCTAGATTTTTATGATTATTATTCTCTCCATTTTCATTACTTTTCCATTCATGGAGATTATTCAAAGTAATTAAAGGTATTTTGTTTAATATGCTGGTGATAGCATAGTTTACTTTAAGATTTGCATCCTCGGTAGCTACACTTTCTGATAATTGAAAATTCTCTAAGCCAGCATTTTTTTGGAAATAACTTTCATAATGCCTTACTGGGACCTTTATCCTTATAACATCAGATACTGTCAGTTCAGTATATATCCACGGTGAAAGAGTGTTTGTTTCTAGATCATTTTTAAATGATGAGGAACCCTCGCCATTTATGAAAATCAGGCATTCTGTTGAATCGATCATATCGACTAAGGATGAAGATAACATGACATGAGCATGCGATGTTGAAAAATTTCTTTTCTCATAATCATATGTTTTTTTAGTTTTATTTAAAGTGTATTCATCATCTATTTTTTTTAATAAATTATTTGTATATTTCCAAAGTTTAGAATCTATGAATGAAACAATATTAAATTCTTCATATAGCCAGCCAGATAAAGCTAATGCTTTTTGTTCGTCGATATGAGAATGTGAAATAAATACGTCGCATTTTATTTTAGGGAACCAATCATTTTTTATTCGTTCAGCGCTTAATTCTTTATTTTTATCTAGATACTCCTTGACATTGCCTTCAAAAGATCTATTGATTTCTTGGAAAAGATTTTCGCCAATTTCACAGTATTGACTGGACTTGTCTTCTGTTAAAGATTCAATGTCATTAATGTTTATTTTAAATCTTTTAAACATTCTAGCTCCTGTTTTAAATGATTGAATATGAAGCTAAATAGCTCATGAAGAATTTTATCCATAAAGCCACTTAACCCAAATTTTTGGTTGATTGATAGATTTCCTAGTTTTGATGTTTCTAAATATGGATTCTAATATCTATCACTTGTTGAATTCAGTCAATACTATAGTTTTTTATAATTAATATGTTGAATTCATGATTTTTTAGTAAGGTTATCATTATAATGATCATAATTGCGATTGGTAGTTATTAACATCCATATTTTTGCGGTTTGCGAATTATGAACCCTGTTATTGCAGTCGAAACGGGATTGGGTAAACTCTTTTTATAGACAAGTAATTTAGGAAGAGCAGGTGGTATACATTCATCTTGCCGATGCGGGTATCTCTTTCCTTAAGCCAGTTCAAACGAACCAGCGAACCAGCATGTTTGGCATATTGCCAAGGTGCGATTGATTTTGATGCCTAAACGCTGATTATCATCCTGAAACCCGAAGCGCATAAAATGGCACGCAGCAATAACCATATGCATAAAATCGGGATGATGGCCGAAGCGTTCAGGATGAAGCATTAAGTCGGTCAAGAAACACCCTGTCATTTGGGGCAGAAAAACATCTGGGGGCATCATTGGGGGCATTGAGTTAGTTGAAACATAATATTAATTAATATTATCAATGCTATGTGAGTCAGGTGTTGTTCCTATTATCGCACCACTTCAAACTCTTCCTAAGTCTACCGAAATCAACTTAAAGCCCGTATGCTGCGCTTTCTAGCCCGTATTTTATCTCCTGTTATCAACTGGACTCAACCGGAATCAAGTTACAGTGGGGGCATTCTGTGTTCGGTTTTGGGAGATGCCCCCAATGAAACTTAATGCTCGACAAGTCGATACCGCTAAACACAGAGAGAAAGCCTACAAGCTGTCGGATGGCGCTGGTTTGTATCTTGAGGTTGTTCCCTCTGGTTCCAGAAACTGGCGCATGAAATATCGCTTCAACGGGAAAGAGAAGCGTATGGCCTTTGGTGTGTACTCTACAGTGACCCTCGCACAGGCGAGGGCATTGCGTGATGAAGCCAAGAAAAAGTTGGTCGAAGGGATCGATCCATCAACAGCAAAGAAAGAAGAGAAACTGGTTCGCGATGTACTACTCAACAATACGTTCCAGACCGTGGCGCTTGAGTGGCATACGACGAGAGCTGGTCGATGGTCTGAAGGATATGCCGCTGACATCCTGGAGGCCTTCAATAAAGACATTTTCCCTTTCATAGGCCAACAACCAATTAACGAGATTAAGCCCCTCGTTCTATTAAATGTGCCGAAGAGAATGGAATTTCGTGGTGCGATAGAAAAGGCGAAGAAGGCCCGTCAGCGCTGCAGTGAAGCCTTTCGCTACGCTATTGTTACTGGTCGCGCGGAATATAATCCGGCAGCGTATCTTACCAGCGCGATGTCAGGGCATGAATCGAAGCATTATCCCTTCCTTACCGTTGAGGAGCTACCAGACTTCTTTAAAGCTCTCTCTGGTTATACAGGCAGCCCGCTGGTTGTTCTTGCCGCACGTTTGCTGATCCTTACGGGAGTTCGCACCGGCAAGCTTCAAGATGCTTTCTGGAGTGGATTTGATCTTGTGAAAGCGGTGTGGGAAATTCTTGCCGACCGAATGAAGATGAAATGGCCTCACCTTGTGCCCCTCTCTACCCAAGCTCTGGAAATCGTACAGCAGCTCAAAGTGATGTCAGGGCAATATCCTCTGGTGTTTCCAGGAAGAAATGATCCCAGCAAAACGATGAGCGAAGCGAGTATTAATCAGGTATTTAAGCGGATTGGATATACGGGGAAAGAACGGGGCATGGTTTCCGCCACACGATGAGTACGATTTTGCATGAGGAAGGGTTCAATACGGTATGGATTGAAACCCAAGTTGCGCATGTCGATAAGAACGCGATTCGTGGTACTTACAACCATGCGCGATATCTGGAAGGAAGAAGGGAAATGATGCAGTGGTATGGGGATTTTATTGATGAGCTAAGGATGAGAGAATCTGTAGTAAATAGGCGTGTTGCGGGGTAAATACAGCAATGCAATAGCCATCTGTAAATCTAGATGGCTATTATTTGGTGTTTTTTTGTCTCCAAAGTGATTTACTTTAGATTCTGCTCTTTGATTCGGGGTCAATTGGTCAAAACAACGGCAGCATCAGTCAAAAGGCCTTCAAACTGGCCTGGTCGTGACTACGGTCATGGGATCAGTCCATCCTACTGCTCAAGTTTTTCTAGAATTAAACAAGCTTCACGATTAAGAGTAATGAATTCCTGCCAGCTATATTGCTGTTGGTAGTTAAGTTGATACTGTTTTTCTACCTGGCAAATAAGCGGACGTGTTTCATAAATCGCGCACAGCTTTGTCTCCATCTGATAGTGACGACAAATGCCGTCACCACGATCGAGAAATTGCGTTTCACTGGCGCGATTGACGTGACGACAACAAGCGCCGCACTGGTTACAGGGAAACGCGGGCGTTAGCGTCATAGCTTACTTAACCAGCTACGCACAGAGTGGGTATTCCCTGCTTCAAACGGTAGCTCAATATTACGGCGCTCAACCTCTGCACGCAGCAACAAACCGCGCTCAATTTCACTATTCACCGCGTTAAGATGCAGCGAGAAACGCGATAACGCAGACGTATCAATAGCAAACTCTAACGCCGAAAGCTCCAGTAGATAACGATCGAGTTCAGCATTCACCTGCTGATAATACTCTAGTGCTTTCTGATACTTATCTTTAAACGTATCCAGAAACGCCCAGACCTTTTTCATCAATGCGCTGTGTTCAAGGAAGTAGTTCATCACCAGCGTCAGAAGACCGGTCGCCAGCGCGCCGCAGAAAGCCGCCAGTTCCGGACCAAAAGGAAAGACGAGCATCTTGGCTAAAGCTTCGTTAACCACCACACCAGCAGCCACGGCCACACCCGCAGCCACCAGCTTGCTCACCGCTTTAGCTAGCTGCCCCGGCGCTAACCCCTCAGGGTTAAAAACCATAACTTTAAAGGCCTGTACCAAATTGTTCCACATCTCACGAATCAGGCGCACCATCATCTTCTTAGTCGTAAAGAAGATGTTGAAGAGCGCCGTCGTAATGCTGGAGAGCACGCCACCGATGGCACCGTCTTTAAAGGACGTCAGGAAAGTGCTGAATTTACCCTGCACTCGCTGCCAGACTGCGCGTAATGCCTCTGCCGCATCTTGCAGGAAGTCTCCGGCATCGAATGAACGACGATGCTTCTCGAACATCACGGGAATGCGCTCGCGGAACTCAAACCAGGTCTCTGCCAGAACCAGCCCCAACATCTGCCGCGTTCCCATGCGAAATGCATTGTTCATTGTGGCAGTGGCGACATTCTTAGCAAACTTGCTCCTGGTGTAATATTCCTGATTGATCGTACTGTTGTATTTTTCCCGCGCCTTTTTGTCAGCCTCTTTCATCCGTTCAAAATCGGCGGCTGCTTTATTTTCCAGCTTATTCAGTTGTTTTTGCTCTTGCTCGGAAAGCGTTGGCTGGCTGCGCAAACGGGCAATTTCCTGCGTGGTCACAGCATGCTGTTCTTGTAGCGTTTGCACGAAGGCATCCATCGTTTTCGCCTTCTTCGCCTTATTCAGCGACTCATTCGTGAAGGTCAGATTTGATGAATTATTAGCCAGATCGGCACCATCGCATTCGGCAAGGATACGCCCTGGATCGTTGTGAATTTCATGGGCGGCAATAATATGGTCGAGATTCTTTTTATCATTAGCCGCAAATTTCTCACCAGTGTAGGTATCGGTCAACGTACCGGCCTCGTGCGCCTTTTTTCCCGCCCGGTTGGTGGCAATGTAGTTTTCGTGGCTATGGTAATGATGAGAATCATACCCTTCGCGTTGCTCGTACCGTTGACGCTCGGCATCGGAGGCATACACTCCCTCGCGAGCGTTATGAATGGTATTCACATCGCCGCCGTGTTTATCCTCCAGCAAGAGAAAATCCAACCCAAAAGAGGTAGTCAGACTCTTGACTACCGTCTGATGTAATTCTTCACCCCAGTCAAACCTGGCTGTGTTCATTGTGCTCGCCCATAGCAATACCGGGCAGATTCGCCCGGCGAGTCGATTAAATACGAGAAGAAAAGGCGTCAAACTCAGAATCAGAAGCCGCCAGTTTTTCGTCCAGAATCTCTTTGTTCAGCAGGTTCATACCGTTGCTGTCGGTCTGCAGTTGGATCACGCCATCTTCGATAACGGCTTCACCGTTTTCCTGCGTCACCGGCTTGAACAACGGCGTGGTGATCACGTCGGTCATTATGGCGGCTAATTCATAACCATGGTCGATAATCGCCATGATCTCTTCCGACTCACTAATCTCGGTAGTGATATTCTTCTCATGACGTTCAACAATGATGGCATGCATCGCTTTCAGCGGCTCAAAGTAGTGCTGAATAAAGACGCTATGCATACGGGTGATTGATTCATAAATGCTATTTACATACTGCTGCACCTTCGTCAGCTGCGCTTCAGCCGCATTCATTTTTTCCACCGCCGCGGTCACTTCACGGGAGCTTTGATAAGCATTGTTAAGCGCCTTTTCGGCATGGCTATCGTAAGCCCAGCCCGCAATAGCAATCAGCGGAGCCACCACTGCACCGCCAAGCACCATCGCGCCGCCCGCCATCCCCCAACCACCTGCGGCCAGGGAACCACCACCAATCGCCGCCATTGTGGCGTTATACGCCGCCGCACCAGACAGGGCGGCGATCGGCGTACCGGTAGAAGCTGCGGCAAACGCCATCACGCCGCTGTACACGGCAAAACCAGCGGCAGCACCAGAAACCCCGGCACCGACGACCGTCGTCAGGTATTCCGTGGCGGAAATCGCCAAGTTCTGAATTTTATTAATGTTATGCTGTGGTATCTTCAGCCGAAGATCTTTATGCCCATCTTTCGCCATACGCGCCAGCAGATCGTCGGCAATCGTTTTAAACTCATTGAAATCTTTACCGATTTCCAGCTCTTTTTCACCCAGTTCGGCCAGTTTTTTCGACGTTGTTTCATTTGCCAGATCAAAGCTCTCTTTATGCTTATCAAAGCGACGCTGCGCGCGATCTAATACATCATCAGCTTCCGATTTTTTCTGGTAGCCATCATAAGCTTTTTTACCGCCAAACGCCGTTGCCGCTGCCGCGACGCCCAGAATAATGAATGGTAATGCCATAGATAATAATCTCCTGTGCAATAAGTCGTTGTTAGCCGCTACGCATCACATTCCTGAACAGGAGCGGAGTCGCGATCGACAGTGATGTAGTTATGCAGTAAGTTGATGACCGTTTTTTTCAACCATTCTGGTTCCAGAATTTCTATATTCGGTAACCAGAATAGAATTAGTGGAATAATTTGATTCTGATGTGCTGCCTTGCAAAGCAAAGTCACGCCATCATTCTCTTCGCGAACCAATTCTTGCTGAGGCAGTAAGTCTCGTCTTGCGAAGTAGCCAGCAATACTGTGTTTAATACGTACCCGCACCTCAAACGTCTCTTCACTCACCCAAGGATCGCGATGCCCATCAATTAATGACAGTGTGGGTGTATCTACAGCAAAATGCTCTTTCCGGATATCTAACCACCGAATTTTACTTAACGAAAAAGACTTTAGTTTTCCGTCCTCAGTCGCCTGCAGATACCAAATATTTTTCTGGTTAACTAATTTATAAGGATGAACGGTGCGCGTTTTGTCTTTATATAAAATATGACAAATGCTGTTTTTCTGAATCGCTTTTTCTAATAAGTTAAAATACTTTCGCAAATCATTTCTGACTGAATGTTCAGGGCGACCAAACTGAACTCTAACATGCTGTTCTGCTGCTCTTTTCTCTAAGCTAAGCCAAAAACCCTCATCTCTGTCAGGAAAAACCGCGTCGGCGTCCAGCAACTTAGCCAGTGGGTAATGAAGAGCATCGTAGCGATTATTCTGAGCTCGAATAGGTATCAATCGATACTCTCCACCACCACACCCCTCTATAAATGAGGAAAGCATATTAAGATCACGATAAACTGTTCGTTCAGTAATATTAAATTTCCTCATCAACTGATAGCGATTCACAGAGCCACAAGTTTGTAGTTCTATCAGAATATCGACTAAACGACCCGCTGAGCAACTCCTTGCTGAATCGACCATAAGCACCTACTTTTCTGTTTTCCTGACATGGATTATATGTGAAATGCTGACATAAGCTGTCAGTTCATCGGCAGGTTTGCCAACTTTTTTAGGGATACTTGCAATTTTTTTGATCGTTCACATCATTAGATCGTTTTAGATATACAGGTGGTGTTAAGTGGACTGACTCCATGGCCGTGGACATGTCCTCTCCTCAGAGCTAACGCCATCAAGATGGCTGTGGCGTCGGGCCCGGTTGTAGAACACTTCAACGTAATCGAAGATACCCCCGGATTAATGCAGTCAGTAAAAGTATGGCACTAATATCTTGGGAAGGAGCGCCCATCACTTTGCCACCACACCGGCACTGATATGCGGGAATAAATCACCTGTCAGCCGATAGCCAATTTTTCATACTCCTCCAATAAAGGACTCATGACGGCTCCAGTTGTAAGTATCCCGCATAATCGTGCCATTCACGTTTAGAGATCCTCCGGCATAATGAATCTGCCAACGAAGGAGATCGCTATGCGTAAAGCCCGTTTTACTGAGCATCAGATCATCGCTGTGATTAAGTCGGTTGAAGCCGGACGAACCGTTAAAGATGTCTGCCGGGAGGCCGGTATCTTACTACAACTGGAAGTCCAGATACGGCGGCATGGAGGCTTCTGATATTAAAAAGATCAAGGATCTTGAGGACGAGAACCGGCGTCTCAAACAG
>NZ_JBNDKZ010000012.1:0-106106 GCF_050435845.1 Kosakonia sp. 1610
CCACACCAGCCTGCATTGCGCTCGCCTGGCTGCTTTCGTCACCGCAGGTGACCAGCGTTATAGCGGGCGTGCGTAATGTGGAGCAACTCAGGGGCAACCTCTGCGCACTGTCTGTTGAGCTCAGTGAAGAAGAAAAAGGAATGCTCGATGAGGTCAGTCATCCAGGGATTCGTTATCCGGGCTGGATACAGTCATATAATGCCGCGAGTCGTTTCCCTGCGGGCTTTACCGATACCGGATCCAGTTGGGTGCTGGGCGAGTCACCCGTCTGAAATAAAATATATATGGGATGTCCGGTTCGTATTTAGGCCGAAAAGGGCTGGTACAAAATAAATGCCAGTAGAAGCTGAATATCTCAGTGTCAAAGATCCGCTGCTCGCTCGAAGCAGCCTGATGGGCTTCACCTACAGCAGTTTGGTGCCAGAAGCGGACATTACTGGCAGACTGAAGCAGATAAAGTCCTGCCCGCATGCGGCAATTAGAGCTCTCACATTGTTTATGCTGCAAACCGGCTTTCTGGTAAACCGGCAAAGACTGCAGATTCGGCCTTCAGTAAAGCACCGTCATAAATTGATGGCGCAGAAAGCCCCACAGAAGCAGTGGTGCAGTAGAGGTTGGTGAAGCCCTCACCGGCCAGTATCGGACAGGTGCTCTGGATACCAGGGGATGGCAGGATAGTGTCTGTGGTCCCATCCGGACTGTAACGAACAATACGATTCCCTCCCAATTCAGCATTCCATAAATAGCCCATCGCATCCACGCAGGAGCCGTCAGGTGCACCATTGCCTGCTGTTTCGGTGAACACGCGCGGGTTCTCCAGAGATGGATAATCGCAGCAGAATATTTTGCCCTGCATCGAGTCGCTGTAATAGATCGTGCAGCCATCGGGGCTGAAACAGATGCTGTTCGGGATGGCGACCTCGGGCAGCGCAAGCGTTTCAACAGTCAGCGTTGCAGCATTTAGTCGGTGAAACTTACCGATGACTTTTACGGGATAACCTTCATCCATAGTCCCAAAGACAAAATTACCGGCACGGTCGCACCGTCCGTCACCTGTGCGGGTGCCTGTTTCTCCCGGTGAGGCTGCCACCGTTGTAAGAATACCGGTGTTGAGATCATAGAAAGCCAGCCTGGACGCGAGTCCCATCAGCAGAATGTGACTCTTTTCGGTCAGGGCAAAGGATCCAAGGCGTTCTGGCAGCGACCAGCGCATCACAGCGTCATCGCCTTCTTCTAAGGCGAGTAGTTCACTGCATTCAATGTCAGTCCAATAGAGTCTGCATGTTCTTTCACACCACAGGGGGCACTCTCCCAGCGTATTCCTGACATCAGCTGCAATTGAAAACATGTTAATCCTCCGGATAAATAAAGGTCGTACTGCACATTGAGCGTGACTCACCCGCGTCTGCGCTGTGGTAAACGTGGGTAAACGCAGTTACTGCAGATAACGCGCAGAAAGTCGATCGCTGAAAAGCATGACGGCAAGTCCGATCAGCATAACCAGCATTCCCCCCAGCCTGAGTAACGAAACCGGACGCCGCACAGCGCCCAACAAGCCAAAATGATCAATCATCTGCGAGGAAAGTAACTGTCCGACAATCGCCAGCCCGAGCAGAGCTGAAAACCCAATTTTCGGCGCAAGCACGACATAGCTGAACAGTGCACATGCACCTATCATTCCGCCCGCCAGACTCCAGAGGGGTTGCGACGGGATCGCCGCTAGCGATGTCATCAACCCACCCCGCAGCAGCGCGTAAATCCCTAGACTGAACGCGCCCGCCGTAAATGAAAACAGCGCCGTAGTGACCGGGTCGCCGCCCAGTCCCTTTGCCAGCTGGCTGTTCAGGGTCGTCTGCAGGGTGATCCCCAGACCTGCGGCAAAAGCGATTACGTAATAGGTCATGCCCATGCTTTTCATCCTGGTCAGTCGGCCTGCACCAGCGGCAGGAAGGTGTCAGCAAAAATGTCAGGCTGGTAGCCAGAGGCTGCAAAAAGGTGCTCACGCGACTCATCAATCGCCGCACGTAGTCGCGCGCTGTCTACGCCCAGCACCTTACCGTTCTGTTTAACGATGCGTCCGCCGATCATGACGGTGTCGATGT
Source organism: Kosakonia sp. 1610 (assembly GCF_050435845.1). Taxonomy (NCBI): domain Bacteria; kingdom Pseudomonadati; phylum Pseudomonadota; class Gammaproteobacteria; order Enterobacterales; family Enterobacteriaceae; genus Kosakonia; species Kosakonia sp. 1610. The sequence goes on from NZ_JBNDKZ010000012.1 coordinate 2,103, forward strand.
TGCTGCGCTCGGCGGCATGAACCACCGTGCCAAAGGCATTGCCGGACGGGTAAAGATTGAGATCACTGACGCTAATCAGCACCAGGTCGGCTTGTTTGCCTGGCGTCAGGCTGCCAACTTTGTCCTGCAGCCCTGCACAGGCAGCGCCATCAAGAGTCGCGGCTTTAAGGAGTTGCGCCGCCGGAAGCGTTTTCAGCGCATGTTCAGAATCGCAGCACTGCTGCTGATGCATGCCCATCACGCGCTGCAGGTAAAAGGCGACGCGCATCTCCATAAACATATCGGTGCTGTACGACGTTTCATTGTCTACGCTCAGGCCAGGGTTGATGCCATGACGCTGCGCGGCCTCAATGGCGAACATCCCGCTTTCGATGCCATAGTGCGAATCTGAGCGCGGACAGACGTTCACCCGGACACCGGCCTCCCGCAGAATTTCCCATCCCCTGTCGGGCAGCGCCGTGCAGTGATTGAAAATATTGTCCGGACCCAGAAGCCCCTGCTGATGCAGCGACTCAAGTTCAGACCCCATCTCAGCGCCAAAGAACTCAGTGACAATCGACAGTCCCAGCCGGCGGGCTTCGGCCCACAACTCCGGCTCCAGCTGGGCCATGACGGCGAGAGAGACCAGGCTTTCAGGGTTGTCGGTGAAATACTTATCCTGCAGACGCTGCCAGTTTCCCGGCCAGTGCGCTTTATCCCATTCGCCAGCTACCGGTGCGCCGGAAGCATGAATGGCACGAATGCCGGTATCAAGCAGGGCCTCGACGGCGGCATCGGAATGCGCTGCGGTTCGGCTGTTGTGCGAGTTATCGATCATTGTGGTGATGCCCGCGTCAATAGCGCCCAGCGCCGTCAGCAGGTTGCCAACATAGATATCGGCAGGACGGTAATATTTAGCGAAGGAGAAGTGCGTGGCGTTGCTGTAGTCGTCCAGGCAGGTGGCGTTTGGGTTAATGCGGCGCAACTGTCCTTCCCATGCGTGACGATGAGAATCGACCATTCCCGGCATGGCGATCATGTTGGTGGCATCAATGACATGCGCACCAGGCACATCCAGGTTCTGGCCCACGGCGGTAATAGTTGAGCCGTTGATGAGAATATCGCCGTGCTCAATGTTACCGACGCTCCCATCCATGCTCAGTATCGTGGCGCCACGAATCAACGTAGCCTGTGAAGTACTATTCTGATTATTAACAATATTTCGGATGTATTTGGTCATTAAACCTGCCTCTTTCCTGATTAATGGGGAAACGATACACCACGTTATTAGCCTGAATAAGATGCTTAAAGCGTTTTCATAATTCATAATTCGCGAATAATCAGACTCACTTTTACCCAGGAGCAGGACGATGGATCGGATTCAGGCTATGCAGGTTTTTATAAGGGTTGCTGAAGCCGGAAGCTTTGTGCGCGCGGCAGAGACACTGTCACTGCCAGCTTCCACCGTCACCAGCACGATTAAAAATCTGGAGAAATACCTGCAGGTACGTCTGCTTAACCGGACAACAAGACGGGTCAGCCTCACACCTGAAGGACTGCAGTATCTGGTGCAGTGCCGGGAGATCCTGTCGCTAATTGAACTTAGTGAATCCAGCCTGAGTGATTCCGTCAGGCGACCCCAGGGACGGCTGCGGGTTGATATGCCAGGGGGTATCGCCCACTTCGTCGTCATGCCCAATCTGAAAGAATTTTACCGGCTCTATCCGGATATTTACCTGATGATTGGCGTCAGCGACCGGCAGGTCGATCTTGTTCAGGAAGGGATAGATTGCGTGATCCGAACCGGAGAATTAACCGACTCCACGCTGGTTGCGCGGCCACTTGGCCGGTTTCGCTGGGTGACCTGCGCCTCGCCTGACTATCTCAGGCAATACGGTGTGCCTGAGACGCCGGAAGCGTTGTCGCTGCATCGGGCGATTCATTACTTTTCCGGTTCGGGAAGACGCACTAATGAACTGCGTTTCACACGAGGCACTGAGGCCTTCTCTGTGCCGGTTGAGGGGGATGCAGCCGTTAACGAAACGGGACTCTATATCAGACTGTGCCTTGAGGGTTTTGGGCTGGCGCAGCTTGCTGAGAATGTGATTTCGGAGAATCTGCGGCAAGGCAAACTGGTCGAGGTTCTGGCGGACTGGCAGCCACCTTCCGTGCCGGTGACGATGCTCTATCCGCATCAGCGTTTTCTCTCTCCCGCCGTGCGTGCTTTTGCTGACTGGGTCGGCGAACTTTTCAACGATGTCGCAGGTGAGAAACGGCCTTCCCGGTAAGAGATGGTCTTGAGAGCAAGAGTACGCTTCAGAACGATAATGGACTGCATCCACAGCAGAGGAACCGATCGTTCCCCTGTGGTGCCAGCCAATTCAGCCCGTCTGCTGTACAGGTTCCAGATGCGCATTTCGTCCGGCAGCCATTCCGGTGCAGGCACCTGCGACCGCGATTGCTGCGGTCATCAGTAATGGCAATGTCCAGCCTCCGGACAACTCCTGTACTTTGCCCAGCAGCAGCGGACCCATCGCCGCCATCAGATAACCGACGCTCTGCGCCATGCCTGACAGCGCGGCGGCGTCACCGGCATTTTTGGTACGAAGTCCGATGAAGGTCAGGCCCAGCATCATACTGGCACCCGAGCTGAAGCCGAGAAGAGCAGCCCACAGCATCGCCAGATTCGGCAGGTACATGATGCCGATAAAGGACGCAGCGGTTAACAGGCTGACGCCGGCAGCGGCTGCTTTCTGATCGTTGAGGCGACGCAGCGTGGCGGCCAGAATCAGGCCGGGAATGGCGGTGGTCAGCTGAAGAATGCCGTGTACTTCACCGGCCTGGGCTGAGGAGAGTCCACTGTCCGTTAGAATGGCGGGCAGCCAGCCGACAGCAACATAAAACGGCATCGCATTCAGGCCCATAAACAAGGTGACCTGCCATGCCAGAGGCGAGCGCCAGACCGCGACGGTCGCCGTTGTTTTCTCACCCGCTGCTGGCAACTGATGCTTCATCTTTAACTGGGGCAACCATAAAAGCAACGCAAGCAGCGGTGCAATAACCAACATGGCTAACGCGATGTTCCAGCCCCAGTTCTGCGTCAGAGGAATGACAACGGCTGAACCAATAGCACCAGCCGCGCCCATGGTGATGGAATATGCCCCCGTCACGGAAGCCACGTTACCAGAAAAGTCGCGTTTGATAAGGCCAGGCAACAGGACATTGCCGAGGGCAATCCCGATACCTAGCAATATGGTTCCGCCATAAAGCGCCCAGACACTGCCTGTGGAGCGAAGCAGGATGCCAGCTGAAATCACGGCCAGGGCACCAAAAAGGGTGCGTTCAAGACCGTACTTGTGTGAGATGGATGCGCTCAGCGGTGAAAAGGCGGCAAATGCCAGTAAAGGCAGCGAGTTAAGCAACCCAACGGCAGTAATACTTAGCCCAAAATCATGGCGAATAGACTCTAAAACGGGTGCGATAGCGGTAAAAGGAACACGCAGGTTGATAGCTATAAAAAGGATGCCGGTCACAAGTATGATTGAAGACCACTTGTTCGTAGTGTGGGACATAAATTTTGCTTTCTCTGGTAAAAAGAAAGACTTTAAAGGACGCATGAGTTACAGAATATAGATAACCTGACAACATATAACTAAATCATGCCACTTAATAAAAAACCGGTGACCTCACCGGATGAGTTTAATTCCGATGCTTTCAGTCAGGCTGCTATCGCGCTGCATGTATCATCGTCAGGCGAGTATGCAGGTCAGAGTCCGCACGCTCACCGTAAGGGACAACTTATTATCTCTTTGCGCGGTGCAGTGAGCTGTGAGGTTGAGGATGCGCTGTGGCTTGTTCCACCCGGACATGCTGTCTGGGTTCCGGGTGAAATCCCCCACAGTTGCCGGGTCACGAAGAATGCAGATACCTGCTTTCTGTTTATCGAACCCGGCGCGGCAGCGATGCCGGAAATCTGTTGTACCCTGGCGATTACTTCTCTGGTCCGCGAGCTTGTTCTGTATCTGGCAGAACAGGGACAGGCTTATTCTCCTGACAGTAAAACTGCCAGGCTCGCAGCGGTGCTGCTGGAGCATATTCCGGATGTGCCGGTTGAAGCGCTCCATCTTCCCGTATCCGATCATCCTAAAATCCGGAATATGGCGGAGGCACTTTTTAATGAGCCTGATGATCGGCGAACGTTAAAGCAGTGGGCTGCGCATCTGGTCACCAGCGAACGATCGCTGGCCAGGCTGATAAAAGAGGCGACAGGAATGAGCTTTGGTCGCTGGCGTCAGCAACTGCATTTGATGATTGCCCTGAGCCATCTGGCTGAAGGTCAGTCCGTGCAGCGCGTAGCCGGAACGCTGGGATATGATTCGGTCAGCGCATTTATTACGATGTTCAGAAAAGCGCTGGGTAAATCACCGACGCAATATTTTTCGTCTCTAAACTAATGCAAAACAACACAAACCGAATTTTTATAAAGAACCCCAGCGTCCGCTGTTCACTCAAAACTGCCTGTCATTCCTGCTTAAAAAACAGGCTTAACGTAGGATATTTTCCGTTTTCCAAGCGGACCCTAGGTACAATGCGCAGCTATCGCTGCCGATATATCTTCCGGAGAACAACGTGGACGATAAAAATGCATACAAAGAGTTGCAGCATTTCTATCTGATGAAATTCAGGAAATGTTCATCAGAAGACACGCTGGAAAGGGTGTTTGAGCGTTTGAGAGATAAATTGTCCGGGCATGAACTTGACGCGATGATGAGTGCGTCTGATCACCGCAGAGCAGAACTAAAACACAAGCAGTTGTGGGATAAAGTTCCGGCCAGTGCCTGGAGAAATCTTTGAACCTGTTACGTTAACTGTATGTTAATAGCTTAATCACTTTCACTTGCTTCAAAATGACTTTTTTTACCTTAAAGCTGCTGTGAGACGTTGCTACTTCTGACTTGTAACATCACGGAAAAGTGATGGGAAAGAGGTAAACGCGCCCATTTTCGTGATTCTTTTGATAAACAATCAGCACTCGATCAAAATTTCATTTTTTTTTCAGATTCTTGACAACCTCCGCAAGCCTTATGCGGCGAGGACTTAGCGTTTATTACGCTTTAGCAACCTCAAGTTAGCACCAAAATCAACTCTTGTACTCAAAACAAAGGTTACTAAAATGATTGTCAAGGCCTAGATATGGGTGTGTTACCAGAGGTAGCCGCTAGATGTTGTGGCGAGCTTTAGGTCAAGAGAAGGATATGAAAAAGCCCGACTGATGAGGTCGGGCCTTTCAAAACGGGAAAAAGTTTGCGGCTTTTTCCACACGCCGTATGTGTCTGCCAGCTGAAATTAGCTTAACGATAAGAACGGCATCCTTCAATTATTTTATCTTGCTTTAATGATTTGACATTGATTCTAAAGTGAATTTTCTAAGTCGGGTTCTTGGTGATGCTTGAACCTTACCCCAACGAGATTTACGCCGTATGTGTCTGCCAGCACCAGACACAACAACTGTAAAGACGAGCCCAAGGGTGTTTACAGCCAGGCGTAAAGAGATGGAAGAAATCAAATGCATATGTGGCTTTTGGTACTGAAACTCGCGCAACCCCTGACGGTCATCATTCTGACCTTAAGGGAATACTGGCATGAACGTAAACACTGAGCCTGGAGGCTTATATGAGTAAGTTGTTGAAACTGATGCACCCGATGATCGCGATTATTCTGGTAATTATGGATTACATAGAAAACCGCTGAGGCAGGTATGAAAAATCCCGCTCCGGCGGGATTTTTTCTGCACGCGCTCTGGCTGTATTCACTAGTCAGTACCGGAGTATCATTCTTAAATATCGCTCACTCACACCAGGTTCCAGTCGAGGGTTGAAAAACCATGCAAGTGCCTGGCCGTCCATCTCACCAAGCTCATTAGTGAAAGCACCAATCTGGAAATACGTGCCGTAATTGTCATAGAGGAAATCGTGCACCCGGACAAAGAACTCCTCAAAATTTATACCGTAATACCATTCCGACAGCCGTTGTGATTCCCAGTGGCGCACGCGCTTCGTAATACCGTTATCGTCGACAAATACTCTGTCGAGATAATTTATTGCGCTTCTCTCAATGTCTTCGAGCTGTTGCTGCGTGATTCTCTGGTCACACTGAAAGGCACAGAAAAGAAAATATCCTGGGTTACCTGTGCTGTAAGAGCGGGAACGCAGGTCTTTCATCGTAATCCCTACCTTTGCATCCCCGGGAGACCTTGAGTCAGCACCTACGTATACCCATTTGTAAGGCGACTCAAAATTTGCCTTATCCCGTCTCTTGACGGCGGCCATTTTATAGTCGTCTTCAGGAATTTCCAGGTCATAATGCTGCTCTGGTTTTTTCACGGTTCCCTCTCTTGTATTGATGTATGTAGTCTGATGGGGCAAAAATTAAATGTCATTAATCTATCAGGTCGTAGTTGTATCTATGCTTCGATACCACACTTCAGGTCGATGTAATTATAAATGTTTATTTTCCGCCTCCCGGCACGTCCGTTCAGGTTTGTGACACCTTTGACAGAAACTGTACTTTCCAATGTTTCTAATATGTTCACGCATATGTAAATCCGGACCGGCACGATGCCGGTCTGCAAGCACATGCTAAAGTTTACATACTTGATAACCAGTAACCCGGTAAAGGCAGGGGGTCATCCTGCTTTTGCCGGGCTGGACAAGCCCGGCGGGAACCGGGCGCGTCAGCGCTGTGCTTTATCGATCGCCGCCAGAATCTGCTCCGGTGACGCCAGCCCGGCAAAGACTGTGATGGTTTCATGTGAGGCATTTTCCACTGGCATCACAATCAGTCCTGGCGTACCCGTGAGCCCCAGCGCCTGCGCGAGCGCATCGTTTTTTTCCAGAACAGGGGCATGGTCCACGGCGTTCAGCGTATCCACGCCGGCGGCGTGAGCTGCCGCCTTAAGATCCTCTGTTGTCAGGTCACCCTCGATGTGCCCCGTGTGATATATCCCGTTGTGGTAGGTCAGGTAGCCAGCAGCACCTTTCGCTTTCCAGACCCCGATACCGTACTGCGCCGCCAGGGACGACATCTCCCACTTCTGTGCAAATATCGGCCACTCCTTGAAAATGTAACGCACGTCAGGGCGGGCTTTCATCACCTGCTCCATCCCCGGCGCCAGCCTGCTGCAGAACACACACTGATAGTCGAAGAACTCAATCACGGCTACCTTCGCACCGGCCGGGCCGGTCACCGGCGTGTCAGTATCCCTGAGCAGTGCCGCCTGGTTATCCATGACCTTCAGGCTCATGGCCAGCTGCTCACGCGCATGCTGTTGTTGCTGCAGCTTCTGGCTGACCTGCACCAGGACTTCCGGGTGTGCCAGCAGATAATCAGCGGCTATTTCCCCGATGCGGGCTTCCTGCTCTGGCGTGAATGCCGGTGCAGGTGCTGCATGGAGTGGGGTAAATAAAGACAATATGATTGTTGTAACTAATGACAGTGTTGTCTTTCTTACGTTCACGTGTGCTCTCCTGATTAACGTTCTTTCTGAATGGTGCGTGGGGGGGCGTGCTCCTGATGCTCTATCTCACGTCCGCGCTCAGGCATATCGCGCGGCAGCGGCATGTCACGCTGCTGCTCAGCAAGATCCCGGGCAACCTGCCCGGCAACGGCACGCTCGCCGGTGGCTTTATCCTGCGACAGTGCCGGCAGCGGGCCGGTACGCGCTTTATCCGCCTGAAGTTCCCGCTCCTCGCCGGCAATGCGCGCAATGTCCTTCCCGTCAGGTGCGGGCTGGCGCTCCTGTGTGGCGTCGTCTTTCATACTGAGACGGATATCCGCGACACTCTCTTCTTCAGGCAGCACAATACGGCTCTGGTACTCCTCATACGCCTGCATCTCCTGCTGACGCTGTGCCTCTGCAATCGCATATTCATCGCTTCCCCGCAGCGCCTGTATGGCCTGCTCAATGGCACGGGCAGGAACAGATTCATCGTCACGAACGGGGGCGATTGTCGGCACCGTCACGGCCTCTGACTCAGCAAGCCTGATCGTCTGTGCACGGGCAGCCTCTTCCGACAGGGCTGCGCCCTGGCTGACTTTCAGCATCCACGGTGAAGGCTTCTCGTCGCCGGTCTGCCACACCACACCGTCCTCGGGGTGCTCCCTGACCGCTTTAAACGCCTCGTCAGCCGTGCGTACCACATGGGTGTTCCCGCTGCGGCTGCGCTGCATGACTGCCCCGGTCGCGCCCTCGGTGGCCACCATACGCACGTCACCCCGCATCAGGTGACCGGTGTCACTTGCTACCAGTGAGACGAGCGCCAGCCCGGCGCTGCGACCGTTGTTGTCATACAGGGGCAGCGCCAGGGACGGATCCGGGAAACGCCGGGTGGCCGGGATCACTCTCGCGGTGAGGTTATGCTCTCCCATCGCCTCATGCCGCGACCACGCGCGCCCTATCGCGGTTTTACCGACTGGCTGTCCCATCGCCCAGATCACCTTCGCCTGTTTTCGCTCTGTCTGCGGGCTGAGGGCATCGTGTGCCGTCTTGAGATCGTACTCGGTTCGTTTGATGCTCTTGACCCACTTTTCCGTCCCGTCCGTATAGACCTGCACATGCTGTTTTGCACGCGATAACGAAATGTAAAAGGCACGTTTGTGTGCCATCGCCTGGCGGCTTCCCTCCGTCCCTTCCAGCGCCAGTACCGACCCCTCACTGGCACCCTGTGCACCATAGCCTGTGATGGCCCAGGCATAATCCAGATGCTGTTCGGCCCTGACCTGCACGGGATTGATGGTTTTCTTCCCGTCCGCGCCCTGCAGCACGATGTCCCCGCTATCGGTCACCTTCTCAACGGTAAATTTCTGGTTGGCAGCCTGCCCCCGGTTACGGTCGGTGACGGTGAAGCGCACCACGGCACCCGCTGCGAGTATTTTCTCGCTGCGTTTAAACAGCTCCACGTCGCCGGTGAGCAGCTCGCGGGGTGAAACCATCGCGATCCGGTCATTCTCGTTCCGGACGGTAACAAGCGAGCCGTTATAATCGACGGCCACCACATCCTGATAGGTGTCGCCGCGCTTCAGCACCATCCCCGCCTCCCAGGCCGCCAGCTTGTTGAACTCATGCCGGGTATGCTTAATTTTTTCCAGCACCGGCACGCTGATTTTTTTCTGGCCCAGCTCCTCCCGCGCGTCCAGTGCGTCAAAAATCTCCCGGTTAATGGCCGCGCGATCGTCGTTCAGCTGGGCAATAATCAGCGTTTCGTCCCGTGCCTTCGGCGTGCGGCTGAGCCAGTCAGCCACCAGGTCACTGACCGGGTTGTCTGACTCCGCCAGTCCCTCAGAGGGGGGCTGCCAGTCCGGTTCCTGACGGGCAACGAGATCCGCAGGCTGATGCTTCAGCCGCTCAAGCGCGGCATCGATGCGGTTATCAATGACGTCATGTACCGCGTCACGCAGGTTGACTTCCTTCTGGCGGACAATCTGTTTCATGATGGCCACATCCATCGGGCTGCGCTCCTGAACCAGCCTGAACGGTGCCCCTGATTCCGGGGATTCAAACTGATCGATGTCCCCCATCGACACGCCCCGCCCCCCGCCGGCCTGAATGGCCAGATACGCGGCGGCAGTGTCCTGGTTGCCCAGCATCGAGGATTCATCAATAAGGAAAACGCGGTTGCTGAAGTCGGGCTTTTCGCCGGCGGCCTTCATCTGGTCATACTCGACGAGGAAGGATTTGACCGTCTGTGCCTCGATCCCCACCGCCCGCAGCTCCTTCACCGCCTGGTGCGTGGGTGCAAGACCATGCAGTGCGGGACGAGCGGATGCCGGCAGAGTGTCGAGTGCGCTTTTCACCGCGCGCACCTGGGTGGTTTTACCCACCCCGGCATACCCCTGTATACCGGTAAACTGATCCCGGCTGTTGAGGACCAGCTGCGCCGCCGTCTTCTGCCCCTGCGTCAGGCCGTCGAGCAGGGCATTATCCACCTGCTCCATCAGGGGCGCCTGGGTGTCCTTGCCCGCGACAATGGCGCTGATGATGGTTTTCTCCATCTCCCAGGTCGCGCGGGCTACCAGCAGGGGCTCTGTTTTGTTCGGGACGCGGATCAGGTCGCCGTTTTTGATCATCGCATTGATTTCACGCGTCACTTCCGTCAGACCCGGATGAAACGCCGTCGCGGCCTCAGCCAGCTTCAGCTCGTTGAGGGTGACTGACTGCTGATCGGCAATGGCACGCTGGACCGCCAGCGCGGCGTCACTCAGCACACCGGCCTGAAGTGTCCGGACAGCGCTGCTGATGTCGGCCTCACCGCTGAGTTTCGTCACAAGCTGCACCGGCGAATTGTCGACACGCATTCGCTGCAGCCGTGCCTCCGCCCGGTCCTGCGTCTCGGCCGTAAATATCTCGGCGCGGCTCCCGGACTGCGCCAGGGAGTTCATGGTCTGGGCTGAGATATCACGCGAATTAAGAGCGGCCAGCACCACGCCGGTGTCGTTGTCACGGTTGCCCGGCCCGGCCACGTAGCCGTGGGTCACATACAGCGGCCTGTCTGCCGGCAGCGTGACGGCCTTTCCGTCCCGCATGACCCCGATGCCCTCCGGGCTGATGCCGGTCACGGTCAGCCTGTCTTTTGCCTTCAGGCCTGCACTGCGGTCGGCGGCCAGCGCAATAAGTTTATCGCCGCCGGCAACGTGCAACTGCTCGCTGTTGAAGAGTCGCCAGTCGGCGGTCAGGTCGCTGATTTTTTGCCGTACCAGTACCCCGTCGCTGTCGATAAGCGACAGCATACGTGTCTCCTCATGCACCCTGTCGATAATGAAGTGCCGGGCTTCACGCTCCGACCGGTCCTCCAGTACCTGACCGGCACGGTAAGACCCGGCCATGCGGCGGGTTTTGCTGTCCAGCCACACCGGGGTGCGCGCCTCAATGGTGACACCGTCACGCTCAAGCTGCCCCGCGTTCTGCAGGGCATCGCGGATAAGTCCGGTCAGCTGCTTCTGCTCGCGCTGCCCAATCACCACCGCCGTCACCGGCTCCGTGCCCGGATTCAGCTCCGCAAAGCGGGTGGCCAGCGCACTGTACCGATCGCGCTTGTCAGCAATGCTGACCACCTCCGCTTCAAGACCCGGCGACGGCTCCGTGCGGCGGCTGCGCTTCACGCCGGCAGATTCCAGCACTGACATGGCATTCCCGTTCGCCTGACGACCCGCGCTGTCGAGAAAGACCAGCTGGGCGTCTTTTTCCCGCGCCTCACCCAGCAGGATCAGCGTTTCCTTCAGCCCCAGACGCTCTGCCCCCTCAATAATGAGCGTGCTCTGTGGCCGCAGGCTCAGTTCCCCCTTCAGCAGCTGCTGTCGCCCGGTGATGTGTTCCCGCAGCGCATCTGATTTAGCCAGTGAAATGGCACGTTCAGCCGAGCTGGCCAGCACCTTCACTTCGCGGCCATGCGCGGCAGAAATACCGGCCAGCTGCTCCGTCAGTTCACGGATGCCAGCCACGCCCTTCGGGGCATTCATCAGTACCAGGGCATCCTTCTCAACAGGCTCAAGGGCGGGCGGCGCGTACTGTGCCGGACGGGTGAAGCTGACAACATGCGTTTCGCTGAGGTGCTCCTTTCCCAGCGCCTGAATGGAGAGTTCATCGAGAAGGTGATGGCGGGAGGTGAACACGCCTTTCTCTGCATCAAGCGGCACAATCAGCCCGTCCTTCAGCGCCTCATCCAGTGCCAGTTTGATTTCTTTGACGTCGGGTATTTTGTCGCTGAATTCGGTGGTGCTCAGCAGCAGCTCCCCCCAGGTGAACCGGGTTTTGCTGTCGCTCAGCTGAGAAACGGCCATGCGCACGGCATCCGTCACCTCCTGGCGAACGTCGGGCTGCTGCGAATCTGCCGTTTTCACGTTCCCGCCCCGCTCTGCGCTCGCCGGTGCGCTATTCCGCTCCGGAACACTGCGTGCCGGCACAGGCTCAGCCGGGTCACGCCCTTCTGCAGATCGGGCCGGTTGTTCCGCGTCGCGCTGCCCGTTACTGCGTGTCGCCTGCTCATCACGGGCAGGCTGTTCTGCCGGCGACGGCGCTTTCGTTGCGTCCGGTTGTGTGGTGTCACGAAAAGGTTGCCGGTGCGCCGCAGGGATGGCCACGGCCCCGGCGTCGGGCGCATCGCGCGGCACCACGCTGTCCTGGTAGGCTTTCATATCCCAGCCCTTCTCTTTCATCTGGGTCTGCCAGCGCTCCATCAGGCGAAGACGGGAGGGATCGACTTTGGCTTTACGGGTGTTCTTGGCGGCGATATCGAGGCTTTTCAGCGTGGCCTCGGCACCGACGGCACCCCGTATCTCGCGGCCGCGCGAGGAATATTCCTCACGGACCTCTTCCGGCACGGCCTTAATTTCCCACATCCCGTGTGGCCCGACTTCCTCAATTTCATGCCCCAGGGTTTCCACGCGATCACGCAGGGCGGTGCGGTAAAGTTTTCCCAGCGTGACCTGCATTTTCATCACTGTCTCGATAAAACCGGCGTTGTGGATGTAGTCCGTGGCCAGCGCCTTCCATTTGCCGTTCAGCTCCGTCATGTTGGCAACCAGCATGTGTGTGTGCAGCAGCGGATCGAGGTTACGGGACGTGTCGTGCGTGTAGAGCGCGGCCACCATTTTCCCGGTGGGGATGATGGAGGTTTTGCCGTCCACGGTTTCGCGCGCGGAGATCAGTTTTTCAACGTAGCCTGCCGCCACACGCACAGCGTACTGATGCGCTTCCAGCATGGCTTTATCCCCGCCCACCAGGGCGAGGATGGAGACACTTTTCGGTGCCGAGAACGTCAGGTCATGGCCGGGGCGATGGGAGTGGATACCGTTGACCTCCTTACCGAGCCGGGAGCCGTCAGGCAGGCGGCCCTCGAGCACGGCCGTCAGCTGGTCGCTGCGCACCGGACCGTCCAGCCCCAGCGCACTGGCCCCCTCACCCAGCCATTCGCTCTCCAGCTGCCCGAGAAAATAGTAGTTGTCTTTGTTGCTGTAGTAGCCTGCCGCATCACCGGCAGACACGATGGGGGCGGGTGACATCATCGTTCGGGTTCTCCGTCATAATCGCGTTCAAAATCGGCTTCATCAAAGCCGGGGTCTTCGGGGTGGCGGTTAACGAGGATGTTTTCCTCCTCGCGCTCCATCCGCTGGCGGGTATTCCCGTCTTCGTTGTGGTGTCCGGACGCGGTTCCGGGCTGGCCGGCGGCCTTCAGCTCCAGCCCACCGTTTTCCAGCTGCGTGACCTGCATCCTGAGTTCCTGTGCCTCTCCGCCGCCTTCACTCTCATTACTTTCTGCAGCATCAGCATCGAGTGGCTTACGACGCATACGGTTCAGCAGTTCTACCGGGGAGGCAGAAGCAGGCGTTTCGTGCAAAGGTGTTTTTGGCAATGGAGACGGCTTTATTGCTGTGGGGGCATCATTAACAGCCTCTGTCGCCGGGTTCTCCGGCGGTGTCTCTGCAGGAACCGGACGAAGATGGGCAACACCCGGACGCCGGGGCAGGGATGGTTCAGGACGTGTAACCTGTAGCGGCGCAGCGTTAACAGATTCTCCGGCCGGAGGCTGCACGGCTTCCTTGCGGGCTGGCTGGACCCGCTGTGATGGCGTGGCAGCAGGAGCCGGACTGACCGGCTGACCTGACAGCTGTGTATCTGGTTGTGCCGCCGCTTTTTCCAGATGCTCTTCCCCGGTCGGGAACACCAGGCCGGCCAGGGCCGCATCGCGCTCGTTCTCCCTGATCACCTTTTCCAGCTCGGGGCTGAGGGCGTCACGGATATTGCGCTCCTGTAATGCCGTGTTTATTTTTTTGATGTTGCGGTACTTCAGCGCCAGCTTCACCACCGGGTATTCGCCCGGCAGCCGCACGTAAAACTTCAGGTTACGCAGCTGCATGACGTCTTCATAATCAACGATGGGCTGGCTGACCTTGTCCTTGCCCAGGGATATCCCGTCACGCACCTGATCGAGGCCGTAGGAGTTCTGCTCGCGTGCCTCGCGGCGTCGCTGATTCCCCAGCTCTTCCTCGACCATTTTCGCCACCTCAGCACTCGGTGAGCGGCCATACATGCGCGTGTTGAGCAGGTCAAAAATCGCTTTGGCCACTTCCCGGCCATACGAGTTGATAAGCTGCGGCATGTTCTGGATACCGATGACAAAACAGCCACCAAACTTGCGCCCTTCCGCCAGCGTCTCCTCAAACTGGGGAATACGCTGAAGGCTTGGCGCTTCATCCATGATGAACCACACCCGGCGGTCGGCGTTCTCGCCCATGCTTTGCAGGTAGAGGGTGGCCATCGACATCCACATCGAAATCAGCGGGCGCACGCTTTTGCGGTGACGGGCCTGTGTGGAGATAAACAGCCAGCTGTCACTGTACTGTTCGCTGGTCATCCAGTTACGGATAGTGAATGAAGGCCGCGTGCCGTCATCCAGCCCCTGAAGAAACCGCAGCGCCTTGGCATAGTTGGTGACAACCGAGCGGATGGAGATGGCCGTTTTTTCGATTTTCTCTTCGACCAGGTTCGCCGCCGGCGTGTTGGCCAGATACTCGCGCAGGCTTTTCATGCTCAGTGACAGAAGTGTTTTGAGGAATTTCTCGATACTGCGCTCAGGGTCTGCTGACATGCGGATGGCAAGGTCTGAGGCAATCGTCCGGGAACTGGAGACCCAGAACGGATCGGACTCACCCTCCACGGGGATGAGGCTGGTTGCAAAGTTTTCAAAGTCGATAACATCCACGCACTCTTCCCACAGCTGCCAGTTGGCGCAGCGCTCATCGTGCGGGTTGAGGATGAAATCCTTGTCCGGGTTGTAGTGGGTCTCGATGAAGGTACAGCCGGAATCGTAAATGATGGCGCGATCGCCGCGCCGGCGGATGATATCCAGCAGCCAGCGGATTGCGGTGGACTTGCCCACCCCGATGGTGCCGTGTATGAGGAAATTCATCACTTCGGCGTTTTTAACCAGGTGCAGGTCGCCGACACGCAAATCTGACAGCTCGCCATTTTTACGCAGCAGGGCATTGACCTCCGATGCGAACTCGGTGAGTTTCATACCGGAGAGGTATTCGTCCTCGCTCTCCTGTTTACCAATCCGCGCGATGTACCAGGCGACGCCGGCGAAGACCGCCATGCTGATCACACCCGCTATCGCTGCGGCGGTCTGCAGATGCCCCGCCAGCCTGTCACCCATGAACTGCATGTACGGGTCTTTCAGCATCTGCTGGAGAGTCATTTTGAGCGTCATGGTGGTGCTGGTCGGCGCGTAGAAGTAATGGATCTCATAAAACTTCCCCTGACCGGCCGGCATCAGGTCGATGAAACTTTCGTTGACCCGTGCAAACCAGTACCAGCTGCCGTTATCCAGCATTTCCTGGGGCGTCAGCCAGAAGAACAGGCATGCCGTGATGGCACCAAACAACAGGAATACCCAGTAGCCGATCCAGTTGTTCACCTGCAGAAACATGCGCCAGCGGTAGGCGGTCATCTGCCCGCCCTGTGTGAGGTTTTTTCCTTTAAAGCTCATAGATTTTGTCCGGCCGTTATCGCATCACCGGTGTGGTGATGTGCGTTATCAGGGAAGAAAAGTTGAAGCAGGTCTGATTAACCTGGTACTGCGGGGGAGGTCGTTCTATGCCAGCTGGCTCAGCTCATACTCTGCCTGATGACATCCGTCCTCCCAGTCCTGTTCGTTAATGCTCACTGCCGCAGAACGGACAGCGGCGGCCACCTCTGTATAACCGGGTGAATGTCCCGCCCGGGATGCCAGACCATAGAGGGTGAATACGTAGCCTGCCCAGTACGCAATGAGGGCCTTGTCTTTACCTTCAGGAAGCGAACCGAATACCTTCAGACAGGTGGCTGTCATCAGCAGCTCACTTTCAAGATGGATAAGCGACCATAATCCGGGCAGATCATGCTGCTTGTTTTCAGAATTCATGATGGAAACAGTCCCTTGACGTTAAACCCGCAGCGCTCGCCGCAATCCGGACACCGGCGCAGCCGTTTGTCTGGTGAGGAAGCGAAATATCCACTGTGGGTGAGAAAGGCACATACGCGCCGGGCTGAAAGACCTGCAGAAAGCGGTTATGGCGATGAGACTGAAAGGTAATGCCGGTCTTCCTCCTGCTGTTTAAGTTCATACGTTGCGTCCCTGATGCCGGTCCGCCACGCCTGTTCATCCATTTCAGTGGCCAGATGTCTGACAGACAACGCCACATCCGCGCAGGCTTCAGAGTCCCACAAACTGGCGTCCAGGCCCTCCAGGGTCATAACGTACCCGGCCCACCACGGCGCAAGCGCCAGCCGCTCATACTCTTCAACGCTTCCGGACTGGCGGATAATGGCTAGGGCATGAACCAGATCGCTTTCCAGCGCAATCAGCGCCAGCAGGTCTTCTGAGCCACCCGGCCTGCGATACGGGATATATACAGACACTATTGCACCTCATCATGTTGCGCCTTTCCGGATACAGCAATGCACCCGACGACGCTGCGCGCGACAGGAAGGCGAAACCGGAAAGGCGTTGTTAACAGAGAAGTCAGGCAGGATGCCCGGAGGGGAAGTGGTGTTACATGATGCCGGCGATGGACCTGGCCAGCTGCGCCTCGAGCACCGGTTTTGCCTCGTCAAACTTGAGGTTAACCTTGTTGGCGTTCGAGACCACACGGGTCTGATATTTCGCCCGGTTGCCCTGCTCTGTGCTGGTCTGCAGCTTCACACCGGAGGAGCCCTGTTTCAGCGCCGCCACATTGTTCGTTGTGACGACAGCCTTGCTGCGCTCGGAGATTTGCAGATCGGTCACCATCGTGTAGTTGACGTCCTCGACCAGCGCATCAGCCGCCATACCGACAAGTCCTGCAGCCAGCCCCGCACCGAGTGTTGCGCCAGCGGAGCCGGTGTTATAACCCGTAATGCCCGCGCCCAGGGCAGCGCCCGTCACTGCTCCTTCGTAACCGGAACTGAGGAAGCCCTGCGACTGGCGTAAATCCATTTTGTCGGCCTTGAGCACGTTCGCCTGTACCCAGAAATACGCCGCGTCCGGAGAGGCTGATACCTGATACCCTTTTGCAGTGAGTTCTGAGGCAATTTTTGTCTGCAGCCCCGACATATCTTTGTCCGACGTGTTTCGCACCTGAATATACACCGTTCTTTCAGAGGCAGGCTCAAGCCAGATGGTTTCACTCATTTGCGTTCTGACGTCCAGATTGCGCTTTTTAACCGCTGTGCTCATGGCACCGCAGCCGCTGAGAGCAAAAACAGACAAAGCGAGGCCGCAAACTGCAAATTTATTCAGTTTCATTTAAATACCTTATTATCTTTGATTGTTTAAGATAGGGAGAATCTAGGATTGCATTGATGGGACTGAGAGTGGTTGTGGCAAATAAAAAGCCACCGGTCTTCGATGGCTTTTATTAAAAATATTATATTTTCTTTGATAGCTTGGTCAGTTTACTCATAAATGAGCCAACTCCATAGCGAGTAGCTTCCGCGCTCACTATGCCTTGCATGATCAAAAAGGAAAACATAAATACAAAAGGAGAAGCAACCAAAAGGTCTGGTATCCAAATGCATATAACTGCCAAGCTCAAATTGCAGATAAAGAAAAAACGTCCAAGTTTAATCACTAGAGGTTTAAACCTATTGATGATAATGGATTTATTCCGGACGCTTTGGCTCAGAGTGAGATAAGCCAGCATAGGTCCGTATAGCATCGCACCTATAAATAATGCAAAAAAAATACTCATGCCACCGAATAAGAACGCGAAGCCATATTCATTGATAACATTCACTTTGTTATCAAAATGATTAACATATGGCTCGAATTTAATTGCGACGAGAATAATTACTATTGCATAGCAAAGCGCACAACTTAAGGGCCACGCCATGCTGAGTTTTAACGCTTTTACAGGACGAACCAAGGGCCTAGAATCATCTTCGATATCCTGCATCAGCATACGAAGATCTTCATTTACATCACTTTGAGTAATTACCATCGCTAATCTCCATTACCAGCCTGCTTACGCATTTCTTCAAGCTTGGCTTTAACATCATCTGAATCAGCCTGCTGTGGAATAAATTTCTGACGTGCTTTTTCTCCTTCATAACCATCAGCAAATTTACTCTGCGCGTTGTATTCTTCTCCTTTTAATATATCACTGGATGCCTGAACAGTGGATTGTTTTTTGCCTATTTCCCCGGAAGATTTATTGATATTTTGCTCGTTAGCAGATCTTTGTGCTGCCACGCGCTGCTGCAGCTCTTCCTGTGGTGCAAAGCCCTGTCCTGCCTGCTCCTGAAGCCGTGACTGATTTTGCTGGAATGCTGTCTGCATATCCTCACCAGGCACCTTACTGCCGCGTACCTGATGGCCTGAGCTTTCAAGATTGCCCCCTGTTTTCTGAGACGTTAACTGGCTGTGACCCGTCTGCTGCTCAGTATTATGATGCTGTGTATTATAGCCACCCGCACGTTGTATCTCATTGCTGCCTGACTCACTGAATCTGCCTGAAGAATTGTTCGTAACCGGCTCTTCAGAACCATTCGCGCGTGCATGGCTGCCCGGTGTGGTAACACCTGACACACTGCGATGCTCAGTATGCCCGTAACCGCTGATTTCAGAACCTGCAGCTTGCGGCCCGGTTGTTAACGGAGCACTGCCACTTTCATTGTGATAGGTCTGGCTGCCACCCTGCAGTGTCTGCCCACCCGTTTCGCTGCCTGCCGCATGATTACCACCGCTGACAGAATGATTACCGCTTTCGCTGACAAAGTGCTGATTGGCGGAGGATGCAGGGCTGTAAGTACCGCCTTCAGGCTGTCCGCCCTGTGAAGATATTGTGGAGTTAAGTGGCTGCGGTTCGCCAGCGGTGCGGACGATGTGCTCTCCGCCGAAAGCGGCGTGCTCATTGCCGCTCTGCAGGTCGCTGCGCCCCTGCCCATAGTCGCCCATAATTTCAGGCTTGAGGCGCTCATTAACAAATTCCATCGCGGCCTCTCGTGCAGTCGGGGCGCTGGTCAGCATGGACTGCGCCTTGTCACCATAGCGGTTGGATGCCCAGTCCACGAATTCCTGCGTATAGTTGGTATCAAGCGATGCACTCTCGTTCTGAGCAAGTGTGGCCATACGGCTGAATTCGTTGCTGTTCGTCGAACTGGTCGTGAACTGATGGTACTGACTTTGCGCATCGTTAAGCGTGGCAGCAAGCTGCTGAACGTTACTGGTGCCGGCACTTTCGGAATGGCTCGCAGACTCGTTAACACGGCTGCTGGCCACCATATCCATGCCCTGTTTGAAGTCATTAACCATTTGCCCGTTCTTATCGTGGCGCATATCTGACGTGTTGGAATTACTGGTCTGGGTTCCATGTGAACTACCTTTAGTACCTTTAACCTCAGCTCCAGCATGCCCTTCTACGCTGACACCCGTGGTCCATTTTCCAACCATGCCGAGGGCCTGATCGCCACTGTTGACTTTCATACTTGCGCCTGCATTCACACTACCTTCAAGTGATTTCGACATAAGATCGTTATAGGCTTCCTGTGTCGAAATATTATTAGCCTTCGCATAGCTTTCTGCGGCTGACAACATCATGTTCGCCCCGCGAGTGGCATTCACGGCCTGGCTGTTTTCACTGCCATTACTGAGACTTTCCGTGCTGCCCGACTGCTTAGTCACCTGCTCCAGCTGTGACCAGCCACTGGTTACACTGTGGTTGTAGCCATCGAGTGCCGTCTGCGCCTGCACCTGCGACATGCGCGCCTGCTCCTGGAAGCCGGAGCTGGCCAGCTGGCTGAGACGCATGTTCACCGGCAGGTTGGACATGGCACCGGAGCCGTCGATCACATTCTGTCCACTGGAAGTCAGGGTGTGGCTTGAGCCGTTATCTGCCTGCCAGGTCTGCTGTCCCTGACGCTGCACCATATTGGTGTCCATCTTGTTCTGGTTCAGGTTGTCCATCGACATGTTATTGAACGACCAGTTGCCGTCTGCGGTGGTGGAGGCCACGCCGGCAGAGCCAAACGCCATCGAGCTCATCACGCTGCCTGCCAGCTGCGATCCCATTGCCGCCGCCCCTTTGGTCAGGAAAAACGACAGCACCGGAATCGACATTGCGCAGTACCCGGCAAGGTTGGCGACATCGGAGTGCTGGAGCGCGACCGCATCCCGGTTGGACAGCACCAGGGGGGTTCCCCCTGTTTTTGTCTGCAGCCAGAATGTCGCGGCGTAGTTAAGGATGGCGAACATCACCGGCCACATCTGGAAGTACAGAAACCCGCCGATATACAGCTTCAGGGTGTTCAGCCCGAAGAGACTGTGGTTTGCCGCTGCCAGCGCGATGACCAGCGGGAACAGACAGACCAGGATCAGCATCATGAGTGACTGCAGGAACGGTAACTGCCGCGTGGCCAGGGTGCTGCCTGCCGCCCAGCTGAGGCGCTGCTTGGTGGCCGCACTTTCGGTGGCCAGATTCAGCAGGTTCGCGGTGTCCGATGAGCGGGCCGCAAAGCCGCGGATGCCCTGACGGATGGCGCTGTTGGTCACGTTATTTTTCATGATCTGCGCCGCACTCATTCCGCCGGCGTAGAAGAAGCCGTAACTTTCATTCATCGCGTTGGCCAGCATCACCGCCCCGTTCATCCGGTTTCCGAAGATGCGTTGTGTGAGCATGGAGAAGGTCGGGCTGGTCAGCTGACTGTCCTGCCCTGCGAGCGTCTGGATCTGCGAGGCGGCCTGCTGACAGGTCAGAAACTCACGGTTCGTGGAGGTGGTTTTGAAAATCCCCCGCAGCGGGCTGGGGTTACTGGTGATAAGCCCCAGCGGGTCAGTGGTGTTCAGCAGCTGGTTCACGGTGTATTTGTGGTTCAGCAGGATATCGCCGATGACACAGTTTTCCACGTAGTCAGGCAGCATCTGCGCCAGCTCCGGGTTCTGCGTCTGGATGTCACTGCTTTCCGCCACGATACCGGACCCGAACAGCATGCCGGTTTTGGTGTAGGTCACCGAGTCCGGACGCGCCATCATGTAGTCGTAAAGCTGCGCAACCCGATACCCGATGCCGGTTGTCACCGAGGCAATGCCGGCCAGTCCCACCGGTACGTTATCGGTCACCCACACGGCCGCCGGGTCGGTGATATCAATAATCTGAACCGAGCGCTTCGGCACAAGCAGCACGGAGGTGATCAGCATAAATATCGCCAGCCACTGCACGAACACCATCGGGTTACGGCTTTTGGTGAACGTTGCCAGCACGCCGAGCACCGAGAAAGTGCCTGCGATACGCAGCAGGGTGCTCCACGTCCCGGTGCCGAGGATACCGACGACTGCGTCAAACGCAGACTTCCACATCCCGCCACCGTAGATTGTATAGATTTCAAGCATCAGGGGTTCCCCCACTTGTAGTTGCTCTGGTATGAGCCGGAAACGATGGTTGAGACCTGCTGCTGCAGGTACTGCATGTTGCGGTCGATGCCGTCCAGCGCATTCTGGTCAGCAGCTGACTGGAGTTTCATGTCAGCCAGAAGTCCCTGAGCATGGAGTACGTTGTCGCGCAGTTTTGAGGCCGCTTCTTCCGGCCAGTTTTTCCCGGCCATCGAGAGCGAGGCCTGCTTGACCAGCTCCTGGAGGTACTGAATCATCAGGTCCTGGGCAATGAAGTCACTGACCTGCAGCAGGTACGTCGCGCTCTGCCCCATACTCTGGGCGTTAGTGAGATACTTCAGCACCGGCACGGAGGTGGTGTTAACGAACCCCTTTTCCTGATCCGACAGCGGCGTGTCATTGACCAGTTTCGACTGCATGGAGAGCATCAGGTTTTTCACCAGCGTGACCAGCCCGTTCTGCTCCTGAACGTTGATGCTCACCACCATCGGCGTCAGGCATACCGACTCTTCGTCGCAGCCATACACCTTCGCCGTGCCGCCCCGCATCAGCACCTTGACCAGGTCGCGGTTATCAACCAGCGGCGTCAGGATGGTCACCTGCCCTTCCTTGTTGAAGATGATGGAGCCGACAGCGCTCATGACCAGCTCTTTCAGCTGGCGGTTGTTGTCAAAAAGCCGGTTACGGCTGAGTGCATCCCAGATAAGATTTTTGTTTTTCAGGACCTGATCCTTGTCCTTGTCGCTGGCACGGCTCGTCACACTGTCACTCTTGCCGCCCACGGTGCATCCCTGACGGGAGGCTGCCCAGTCCGCGAACATGTTGCTTTCGCCGGCAATGTCCTGGCAGATTTTCTGCTGGGAGACCTGGGTGACCGGCCACAGACCGCCGATGATGCCCTGCGCAGCCTGACACGAACTCATGTTCATGGAGTTGACGTCGTTGGCCAGCTTCTGCAGAAAGTCCTTTGCCTGCTTCAGCTCCGGCACCATCGTCTGCAGCGCGAGATCGAAGGCATAGCCCTGGGCGTTGCTCATGATTTGCTTCACGAAGCGCTGAATTTCTTCACCGCTGATCATGGAGAAGGAGCCGAGATAGGCATCGATACCGCCGCAGCCGGCGTTCAGGGAGGGCACCTGCATCGAGATAAGCTGGACGTTCTTGACCGGGTTACGCAGGTAAACCGACCCGCCGGTGAAGTACCCGGCGGCCTGCCCCTGCCATGCCTGCGCCTGGGTGACGTTGCCGCTGTAGCCGAGGCTGCCAAAGAAGCCGTTGAGATCGCCGTTTACGTCAGCCTGTGCCGGCAGCGCACAACACCCTGCGATAAACACGCATCCGGCCGTTATCAGTGTCTTAAGCATGGACGCCCTCCTGCCCGGCGGGGAGCGGACAGCAGTCCGCCTTATGCGGTGCATACATAGTTGTGATCATTCTGTTTTCCGTCTGTATTACTGAGGCGTTACCTGCGCGTTTGCCGGCAGCGGGGGAAGTGACTGTGGATCAATCTGGTCCATATCAGCCTGAATCAGGCTGGCGTAGCGGCTTTCCAGCGAGGTGATATCCATCACCCCCTGCGTCAGCGGGTAGGCCCGCAGGGTGTGGACGTTAACCATGAACGCGGTCGGCGTGGCAATGGGCAGCCCGTTACCAAAGAACGTCATGATTTCGTCCGCCAGGGGCGATGCCGGATCGCTCTTGCGGGGGATCAGCGGCACCGGAAACGAGGCATCGCCACCGCCATCCAGCGTGTAGGGATACACCCGGATATTGTGCTGGTCAGCCCAGTGCTTCAGGTCGGGGTCAAACTTCGCGCTGTACTGGCAGTGCGCCTGCATAAAGACAACCACGGCATAATCCGCCATGTTGACGCGACGACCGTCAGGCAGCTGCATCAGGCTCTGCGGGTCAGCAGGTTTTGCCGGCGTCTCTGTCGCGGGTTGCTGCTGTGTGATTTTCGCCGCATCGAGGGCGGCAATTTCATCCCGCACACCGGCGCTGGCCAGCAGGGGAAACAGCAGTAAAAGCGCGGTCAGGGCATTACTTTTCATCCTGTACCTCCTGTATAACGTCATGGCGGTGTCGCCAGTACCACCACCGGTTACAGGCCAGAAGCAGCGCGGAGAGCGCCATCAGGAGATAGCCTCCCCACAGGCACATTAACTGGGTAAGCCAGGGATATGCGCCGTAGATATCACTGAGGCACTTGAACATGATGCCCGCAAAGAAAATGACGACAATGTCAGACAGGGACAATGGTTTCATGGCGCTATTCCTTCTCCTGCACAGTCTTACGCAATGATTTCACCTTCCGGCCGGCCCACTCAGCAGCCTCCGGAACGCCAGGCTTACTGCCGAAAAGCCACCAGAAAAACGCGCCGGCAAACGCAACGGTCACATACAAATTGCGTATCAGACGATCCACATTTTTCTGCCAGGCAATGGCATCAACGGCCGCGCGCTCACACCTGAACGCTGGCGGAACCGCCGGATTACCACTTTCCGTGGGCATAACCTTTTCAACGGGCGCGCTGAGGGGCGGCGCACAGTCCCATATTTTTCCGGTCGGGGCGTCCACGACCAGATCGCGGGCGGCATCCAGAAACGTACCGGTAACAGAGTTATTGAACGTAAGCAGCATAAAGAGGCAGAACAGAACCAGTGACGGCGCGGTGACTAAACTGAACCAGGCAGCACGCCAGCAGGCGCGCAGGCTCCGGGCAGCGCGGTATGTACTCATGGGTAATCCTCAGAAGTTGGGTTTAAAGCCGGTGGACACATTCAGGAAGCGCTTCGCCAGGTCATCCTGGGTCATGAAGCCGTAGACCAGCGGCTGGAAGTTGCGGCTGCGCGGGTCAACCAGAAACAGTGCCGGGAAGTGCGTGATACGCATGGCCTGTATCTGCCCGTTGTCCGGGCGACTGTCCGGGAGCGACGGTGCCACCTGCCCGTCAACCGAGACCGGAATAAGGGACAGATGATTAATCTTCGCAAAATCGGCCACCACCCCGGCCATCTGCGCATCGATCGGGTCACTGCCCCGGTAGAAGTAAAACAGCCCGTACTGCTGCCCCATCTTCGCAATCGCCTCCTGACGCTGCTCCTGATCGCGGGACTGTACCAGCGGTGCCATGCTGTTGTAGTGCGGGTACTTCAGGTTGTAGTCCAGCTCCGGGTGCGTCAGCTGCGCGGCGGCAAACGACTGACTGAACATGCTGCTGCGGTCGGTCCAGAACTTCTGCCACTTGAGGTACGTGGCAGTGTTCTCCCGCGTCGGGTACAGGATGGCGCGGTTAAGCGCCTCCATCGTGTACTGACGCAGCACCTTCGCCTGCTCCTGCGCGGTCATTTTGCTCAGGTCCGGCACGCGCGGCTTCTGAGGCTGAGGCTGAACCGGCGGCGGCGCTGGGGCTTTTTTCGGCTCGTTGTACCAGGACCAGCCCGTGAACGGCGCTGCCGGCGTGACAATCTCCTCGGCGATCGCAGGCAGCGCAATCAGCATCAGCATCAGCAACAGGGAAATACAGCGGCGCATCATTTTGTGCCTCCTGTCTGTTTCACCTGTGCGGCGATGCGGTCTTTCACCTGCTTCACCATCACCGATGAGTTGGGGACTTTCTGGTTAGCCATCAGGTCTTCGTAGAAGTCAGCGAAGTTGATACGGTCAAAATCGATGCCCTGCAGCTGGGGAACGGTGATGCCGCCGCAGTTGGGGCTACTGCCGCTGCCGAAACCGACACCCAGCTGATCGCGTCGTCCCTGCTCCTGGATGATGCGCGCCAGCTTGCCGTCAAAGACGCAGTACACTTTGCTTTTCTGCACGCACTGGCCGAGGACTTCATGGTCACAGCGTTCGCCCACGCTGACGGTGATTTTCTTCGCTTTTGCTTTCCCCAGCGCCAGCTCATCGTCATTACAGGCAGACAGCCCGGCATCCTGTCCCCAGCCGCTGTCCTTGCAGCAGTTGGAGAAGCCCGCAAAGGCCTTACGACAGCTCATCGCCTTGCCGGTGAAGGCTTTGACATTTATCTGATCGTCCTTCACATCGGCGGCGGCTGAGGCGAGACCGGCCAGTTTGGCCACGGCGGTATCAAACCCGCTGTCACCCGCGCCATCGGTATCGCTGCAGTTCCCGGACTTACAGAAGTACGTCCCGCCGCAGATAAGCCCGGTGGAGGAGAAGTTGCGCTGGCACTCGTAACTGACCACTTCATGCTCACAGTACGTTCCGGTTTTAGTTTTGCACTGCGTTCCGGTAACGGTGCAGGCCGGGTTATTCATCAGCGAGGTACAGGTGCCGTTCGATCCGGTTTTCTGCAGGTACTGGTCTTCATACTCCCAGCAGTCGCTGTGAACCTGCTGCGTCTCGCCGTCGATTACCACGGGGCGGTTGCCGCCGGGCACGGTGCAGACGCTGGAAACCGGCACGGCACCGTTCTTGTCGAAGCCGCAGGTTTCACGCCAGACCACTTTCGGTACGCTGCTGGTTTTTTTCACCCGGATGACCAGGGAGATTTTCAGCTGCACATGCCGGTTCTTGAAGGTCTGGCTGCCTGACCCGAAGTGAATGCTGTGCTGATGTTTTGAAGTGAATGCCACGCCGGCCGTCAGCGTGGCAGGAACCGGGGTGAACGCCACATCCTGCGCACTGCCCTTATTGTGCCAGGGGATTTCCGCCCCAAGGACATAAATGGTCATGTAAAAGCGCGGCTTGTTCCCTAACCGGTCTGACCAGGTGTATGTGGCACGGACAATCTCGCCACTGACGGTCGGAACAATAGTGGCGATGTTCATGCCGTTGATCTCCTGCACCGGCTGCTGACTCATTTCGTACTCCACCGTTTTCGTTTCCCAGGTGGTGCCGCTGCCATCCACCTCAACGGTCGCGCTGCGTTTACAGCTCTGGTTAATCCACACATCCCGCTCGCAGGTGTATTTGTCGAACACGGATTTCGTGACGGTTCCCGGCTGACACTGCTGCGGATTACCGGTGCCATTGACGATATTGTCGGCAGCGCCTTCCGCGTTCTTGCCGGCGGTGATGAAGGGGGCTTTCGGGTCAATCACCGGCAGCGGGTTTTTCGTGCCGGCATCGATGACGGCCTGCCCCGCCCCGCTGTTCTGCAGCGCCTGCTGACCTTTACTGTTCAGGCCACCGTCGCCGCCTGACACGCCGCCGTAGTAGCCCGTTTCGGGCGGGCTGGCGGTATAGCCCGGAATGCTGCCCTGCACCGTGCCGGGGTTTTTCAGGGACGAGGTGCCCTGTGAGGCCTGTCCCTTACCAAAGCCGGCCCCGGCACTCCATGCATCCTGATTCGCATCCGCACGGACCAGGCCACTGGCAAGCAGCGCCAGAAGAAAAATGACCGGTTTCATCGGGCGGCCTCCAGCAGCTGGCGTGCCGTGGCGGCACAGTCACCGTCAGACGCCACCTTCTCGAGCGCCTGCTGCAGCGGGAGACTGCCGCGAATGACGTCGTAATGCCCCGGACAGGTGACGACCAGCGCCGGTACAGCGGTGATGTGATAGTCGCTGTAGAGCGTCGGATCTATCTGGACGCCGATGTCCTTGTCCTCCTTGGCCAGCTCAAACATGGCCGCAGCGGTCTGGCGGAAATCATTGTTGCGAAGCCCGCGCAGGGTGGCCGGGATGTTAAAGCGGTTAGCATCCTTCAGCATCGGCACCAGGCCTTCGCGCGGCAGCCCCAGGCTGACAAAGTAAATGGCCGGAAAGGTCTTTTTCTCACCTTCAGGATGCTCTGCCGCGATCCCCTGCTGAAGACGTGAAATCAGATCCTGCTGCTGCGCCGGCAGCGTCATCGTCTGGCCGGACAGCGTGTCTTTGAAAGCCTGTAAATTATCCTGCTGTTGCTTCATCCACGCCCGGTCACGGGCGGAAACGTCAGCCTGCTCACTGGCTGCGGCGCAATGGCAGAGCACCAGGCTGCCGGCAAGCAGCGCCCGGAAAAGAGTATTTTTCATGGAAGACCTCAGAGAAAGACGCAGTTACGTTTACGCCAGAGGAGATAACCGAAGTTTTTCTTCGACGACGGGGAGTTGTGGGACGTGCCCCAGAGCTGCGTACTGGCCCCGAACGGGTGGCAGTTTGACGCCTCCGGCAGCATGTTCACCATCTGATAGCGCCAGCGCTCTTTGGGAATAATAGGGGACGGGTACTGGTTACAGACGGCGTTGTTGGCACCGATCGAGTTCCAGACCAGCCCTTCCCGGTGCATTTTGAACGCCATGCGCTCGGTCACCAGAACTGACGTCTCCAGCGGTGAAAATTCCCCGGTGGTATACCCGGTCAGGGGATACATCGACCCCTGCGCCCCGGCGCACCAGAACAGCGGCGACAGCGGCAGGCCGGCGGACGCGGCAGCGGCATCTGCCGAACAGGCGGCCTGTGCCACCAGGTTGCCGAAAAGCGCGGCTTCCGGGTTAATCAGCATCGAGAGCGTGCTGTCATTCCAGAGGGGATCGACTTCCGAGAGGTAGGCGATATCCATGTCCCCGGTCTGCAGGCAGCCGATACTGGTGATGATATTCAGCCACCATATCAGCGGGTATTTGTACCAGTGAACATGGTAGAACGCGCCGGCTGCGGGTCTGTCGCTCTGTCCTGCCGTTCCGGTCCCGGTCCGCCCCAGATCGATTTTAAATCCGCCCATGTTGACCATCACGCCCGGCTCACGGGTGACGTCCGTCATGGCCATCGGCTCCCAGAAACCAATGGCCAGCCCGACGCGGTACAACACCCCGACCGGGCATATCTGCAGCGGACTGGACGGGTTACTGGTGTCAGGCTGTGGCCCGGAGGCCAGTTTGATATTGCCGAGCGTCATGGGAAACAGACACTTCCAGCACACGTCCGTGATGGGGTTCACCCAGCGTCCTTCCCCGGCATTACTGGCGGACGACACGGGCAGTGCCGTACCGACGAGGACAATACCGAGCAGAAAGAAGACCGCCCTCAGCCTGCGTCGCATGGCACCTCCCGCCGGCGCAGCCAGATACAGGCGGGACCGTAATCCTCGTCGTCGAATATCGCGCCGGTAAACCAGCCCTCACCAGCAGGTACGGGCGGCGTCCAGTATGAAATATCGGCATTGCGGGCGTATGCCTGCGCCGCAGGCGTGTCATCATCGGTATCCAGACAGACCAGCGTGTCCTCCAGGCCGTTGTCCGCCAGCCAGTGGTCATATTCAGCCTGCGGGACACAGTCCCGGTCACGGTAAAATGCAGTCAGTGCGGGGTGGCACCAGTAGCCGTCAGGTGTGCGGACAACCGGCACCGGCCCGACAGATTCAGGAAGGTTCATGTTATGCCTCAGCGGGGTATGCCACGGCCACCGGACGGCGGGAGGGCGGATAAATGGGAAATCAGTCGTTGGGCGCTGCTTCGATAATCAGCTGCTCACGCGCGGTCTTGTCCATCCGGCGCAGCCCGACAATGGCGGCACGGATGACTACAGAGGTTTTGTAGAGCGGGTTTTCGCCGAGGATCTCTTTCAGGCAAGCATCGGAATCCGCGTTATGCCTGACGGAAGAGATGATCAATCTGTGTGCCCCGCTCCGTTCAGGGTCTTTAAGCATGGGTCCACCTTTTCAGGCTGTTTTGTACATGGGTTCAGGAACGTGCGACGTGAATCCGTAACCGGCATCACCATTAACTTCAACGTCCTCCGCGCTCCCGCAGTTCATTTTAAAAATCGCCTTCTGCAGCAGGTTGGCCATGGTGCCCCGGTCATCCTGAGCCGTCCCCTGGACGATGATCCGGGCAACAAAACGCCCCGGAACTGGCGCGGCGTCCTTTATCTCCAGTAGCGCCGGGGGCAGCGCCATCATGCCGGTCTGCGGGAAGAAGCCCGCGCCGTCGGTACAGAGCCGGGTAGTGACAGACCACCGGACGGGTGAGGCGTCATTGCCGGCGATACCACTGTGCTCAAACCCGCCGGTGACCGTCTGTGCTTCAACCGAAAAGAGTGAGCGGTCTTCCCGCCAGGTGCTGCCGATACGGCCCAGCGCCCGGGAGATACTGACATACGGGATGCCTTCATCGGCCTCCACGTCCAGAATCAGCTGCCAGAACATTGGCGCGGTGGGTTTTTCCGGTGTCGCAACCCGCTGTAAGCGCCAGCCACGCTTGCGCAGGTTTTCGAGCAGCTCTTCCAGCATTCTCTCGCCGTAGCCGGTTTTCTGGCTCTGCCGGACAATGTCCGTCACCATCTCCTCCGTCTGCGCCGGTGCCCAGTATTGCTCCCGGTCACGGACAAGGGCGGCGGCAATCTGCTGCCGGTCTGCGAAGGGCATGGATTGCATCGACAGCGTTCCGGGCAGCTGCCCGGTCTCCCTCGTCAGTGCATAACCGGCGTCATCAAGCGCGTGCTCCAGACTTTCCAGCATCCGGAGCATCGAACTGAGGCCACCTTCCTGCCAGAGATAAATGGCCGTGCTGAGATCGGTCAGCGTCTCGTTTTTCGACGCTTCAACAGGGGTGCCATAGCGCCATTGCTTTACTTTTTTTTCCTTTATTACACAAAAATAATAAAGCACTGAATAACCCGCGATGAATATCCCCCACATAATCAGGAGGCGCTGAAAGTTCACATCAGCACCTCCTGCCTGCAGGCGTAAAAGGTAAATAAATGGAATCACGGTCATGCCGATAAGGAAAAGAATTCTCATGCGCGGCTCTCCCGGTGTTTATCAAGAAAGGCATTGATCAGAAAGTCGGTGAACCGCTCATCGCGCTTCTCTGCCTCCTTAACGATCACGCCGGTGGCGCGCTGCCAGCCCACAAAGGCTTTGGTCACGAGATGACTGGCCCAGCCATCAAGTTCGGGATAGATTTCTTTCAGTTGATTGCCGCTGACACGCAGCGGCTTAGCAGGTACCGGACCGGTACTGCTGTTCGAGTGAGTTACATTCATGTGGTCACCACGGGCAGAAATAAAAGAGGGCTTACAAGAGCGCTGAATTTTTGGTTACCAGGGTAGCAGCCTGAACATTAAACCGGTCATAAGCCACCAGGGTACGGCGTACACCAGAGAATTCTTAACGACTGAGAACAGTGCAGGTTGTGGACGCCGGGACACATCTTTTGGTCCCCATCCCCTCACTGTATTCATCTGGAAAATGACCTGTGTCTGACAAAACATATACGACAACATAAAGAGAACGGGTTTTGCTGTGATGTCTTTCCAGAGAATGGTAATAGCAACACACTGGATAAGAAACGTAATCACTGAGGCACATATCGACAGCCGCCGATCCTCTTCCCTGACCATACGGGCAATGAGCCATACCTGCAGCGGTGTCAACAACACTGTGTAAGCTATAAGAAAATAAGTGCCATTCATTGACTCACCTCCGGTAAAGGTATTTCTTCAATCTTCAGAACCCGCCCGTCACGCGTGATACGCACCGGGGTGTGCTCAAACCCGAATTTCGTGGTCAGGACACCGGCCTGATCGAAGTAGATGCGCTCGTTCAGGGCATCGCTGGTTTCCTTGATGTTTCCCTTCACCAGGATGATTTTGAAATCCGTCGCGCTGTCCAGCTGCTGCTTCATCCAGGCCACCTGCCCGCGGTTGTCGCCGTCGAGAAAGTAGAGCGTCTGGCTGTAAGGCACCCGGTCGAGCGGATTCACCTGATCGCCCTTGCGGGCAATGATGTTGCCCTGCATATCGGTGATGGTTTCGTTGACGGTGAAGGTGGGGTCATAACTGAAGGCGCGGTACTTTTCGGCAGGCGTCAGGCCGGCAACGGGCGGCGGCCTGACGGCGTTACGTTTAACGCGCTCAACCGCCTCGTTACGCAGCTGGTTCAGCTCACCGCTCTGCTCCATCGACTGCAGGCGCTTCTGGATAAAAACCAGCATGTCCTGCTCCTGCGGCTCAAACACATTCCCCCAGGTGCCGAGGTCTTTTGCCCCGGCACCGGCCGTGATGCCCGCCAGGAGTATCACGGCCAGACAGCGGGTCAGGTTCATTTCACCTCCCCGGCAGGAGACTGCATACGCGCCGCGATATCGTTGCGGATTGCGGGGGTGATGTCAGGCTGCACACTCACCACGGCCGGCTGCACCAGAATCACCGCGTTATGCTTCTGCTGCCACGCGGCCAGGCTGTCGATCATGGCCTGGTTGAAACGACTGACCAGGGCTTTTGCCCTCGCCTCATCGAGTTTCTGCTGCGCAGACTGCTGGATGAAAATGTCCATCGTGCCCTTCATGTCGAACGTCACCACCTGCGGGGTCACCAGTCTGGCCACGCCCCAGGCGATGCCGGTCACAATCAGCAGCGCGCCCGCGCCGCACGCAACCAGCTTCGGCCAGCGCGATGCCATACTGCCCGCCAGCGTCACACCGTCACGCACCACCTCCGCGTCATAAGGTTTATTATCGCTCATGCTTCTTTCGCCCATTCTTCAAGCTCCGCCAGTTCCTGACCATATTTGATGCCTGCCAGCCGGTATGCTGCCTCTTCGGAACTGGCCCCTTTTTTCTGCTCTTCCTGCATGAACGCGAAGTCCTCGCCACGCGAACTGAACATCGCGCGTGTGACCGGGTCAACAAACAGGCGATGGAACGAACTGCGCTCGCCGGTCGTGATCAGCAGCGAGCTGTAGCCCGTGTCGAGTGCCGGCTGAAAGTATTTGATGACCTCTTTTTCGATCTCAGAGAACTGATCGGGATATTCGGCCACGTACTGCTTGAACGCTTTTGCATCCTGAAGCAGCGTGATTTTGGTGGAACTGTTGTTCCAGGCAGCCTCGGCTTCTTTACTCGCCGTAAAGTCCTTGATGCCCTGGGTGATGGTGATGAAGCCGCCACGGTGGCGACGCACGGTGCGGTAGCCGGTCTCGATGAATTTTGCGGCATGCGGGTTAGAGCCGCTGAGCAGTCGCCAGGCTTCATCGATAATGGCCACCTTTTTGAGGTCACGCGGGCTGTGGTACATCTTTTCCTGAATCGCCAGAATGAGCGAGAACAGGATAGCGCTGAGCAGCTTCGGTTTGTTTTCCAGACTCAGCAGCTCCAGCACCGCGAAGCGGGTATCGCCATCGAGCGTCGGCTGATCCGCGTTGAAGTATTCCCCGTAAGGCCCGGTGGTGCAGTAGGCTTCCAGCAACAGAGCCAGCTCGGCGAGACGGGCAACAATCGTTGGCCGGTCCTGAAACGCGTCGTTGACCTCCTGACTGGTGAGATAGGCATGAACGTCATCGATGCGCGCCCTGTTTCCTTTACTCTCCCATGCCCAGGTCACCGCATTCTGCAGGATAGCTTCACAGACCGCGTCCAGCGGGTCTGTCGGGCTGGCCAGTACGGTGAGAAGCCGGACCACGCCCTCTGCCGAGACTTTAATATCACGTATGTTGGCAAACGGGTTGAAGCGCAGATCGGAACCGTCGAGATAGACGCCCCCGGCCTGCTTACAGTAGTTCTTGTAACTGTCGCCCATATCGATGACCCAGGCGTACCCGCCGGCATTCAGGACGTCGCGCAGGATCCCCTGCGTGAGGAAGGACTTTCCTGCCCCGGAGGTGCCGGTGATGGCGATGTTAAAGTTGGTACTGCCGTTCGTTTCATCAAACATGTCGAAGAAGGCAGTCTGGTTACGGTAGGTCGGCAGCGGCATGCCGCGCCGTGACAGGTGACGCTCACCCACCACCGGCATCAGGTTGACGGCATTCCAGCTCTTGGCGCGCAGTGTGGCACCGGTCGCTTTCAGATCTTCCCACATCCCTTCCTGCATCATGAACGGCATGGAGGCCAGCCAGTTACGCATCTGCTGATACTGGATAGTGGTCAGCTCCAGCTCGTTTTTACGGAAGACGTTAATCGCGGCCAGCTCGCAGGACAGCGCATCTTCATCATTATCCGGCGTGAACAGGGTGAGGTTGAAGTAATACCGGCACAGGGACACCTCATTGGTGCCCAGCTCCATCTGCATTCTGCGCCACTCTTCCGCCTGTTTTTTCACGCCCGGAAACAGCATGGCGTAGGCCGAACTGGCTTTTTTGCCGAGATCCATGTTCTTGCGCAGCGCCTCGCCCTGGCTCCGGGTCTGCTCTTCCAGCTCAACGGTCCAGGTCAGCATGAAGGGGCAAGGGATGCCGAGGTCAGGGAAACGCAGGTTCTGAAGGTTGTCAGCGCCCTGCCAGAGCGCAAAGCGCGTCGGGTTTTTGGTCAGCTGCATGTTCACCACGCGACACGATGAGGCCGCCACGCGGGTCTGCCGGATTTCCGTTGCGTTACCGGCGTTATCCCGCATCTGCTTTTCAATGATGGTGTCCGGCAGCGCCAGGCTGATATGCGACGGGCGAACCTTGATATCGATACCCTGATCGACCACCTGACGGTTCATCTCCTCCTCGGTGTTCCACTCATCACCGGCCGGCATGACCTGCCCGGAGCGGTAGTTAACGAGTTCACGCATGAGCGAGAGGAAGTCGTTCGCCGTGGTGTTCACTGAGTCGATACGGGCGGCGTCAAGCGACACGCGGATGGTGTTGCGGATCTGTTTGAGTTCATCCGTTATTTTCGGCGTGAAGTGCCGTACCTTGCGGCCGTACACGATAAAGACCCGGTAATGGCGCAGATAGAGGGGATATTCCCGTTTGTTGGCCATCCCCTCAAGTGCCGACTTTTCCCAGAACGCGCGGGTAATGCTGTTGAGGTGCGCGGCCATCGGACCTTTCCACATGTCGGTACTGACGCCGCGCGCGATGCGATCACCCACACATTTGCTGGCGACCATGATGACGGTCACCGGCGTTTTGCGCGGCAGCTTCTTGCGCAGCATGTCATCCAGCGCAGCCACCACCCGCTCGTTCGCCCCCGGCAGAGGGGCGGCTTCAACGATAAAACCCGCGCTGCCGGCATTGATGAACATGTCGTTGGCATCATCGTAATAACGCCACGGAAGCGCTGCGGTCAGGGAGGGATAATCCCAGGTCTGCTGCAGGTTGGCTTTCGCTGTCGCGGAGCCATCCTTCTCAGCACCCTTTTTAAGCAAATCCATCATGCTTTCAATAAAGTCAGACATTATTTTGTCCTCTCGCTGTGGTGCAGGCGGACAGCGATATCGCCTGGCGGCACCAGGCCTTTCGCAATAAGGGTGTCATACAGCAGGAAGCTTTTACCGGCAGCGGGTTTCCCTGTGCAGATAACGTTGCCGGTCCGGCAGACACGCCGGGCTGATTTGCGGCTCATTCATCGCCCTCCCCGATAACGCGGAAACCTTCATCCCAGTGAGATTTGTTTTTCACAAACTCCACGACGGCGGGCTGATGAAAGTTGTCGTCGGTGTCGACCCACGGCGCAATCCACAGGCGCTGTGTGGCGTCGGGGATACGCTGCGCGGTCACGCGCCCTGCGCCGCTGACAGAGCTCGCCGGCGACACATACGATGTGGTCTGTGCAGTCTGACCGGTCAGGGTGCTGCGCACCGGTGACGGCACGGTGGCGATCGGGCGCGGGGCGATGACACCGGTTGCTGCGACAGAAACGGGGCGGGAAGAACTGACCGCCGGTGCCGTGTTACGCAGTGCCGGCAGGGTTTCACCCGCAGGCTTTTTTACGGCAGCGTCCTGACCGATGTCGTTAATGCTTTTCCCCTTTGCGGCCAGGGCATTGGCCTCAGCGGTGGTCAGGCATTTATCGGTGGCGGTGGCATTACAGTCGAAATCTGAATTCATACCGGCGCAGCCGGTCAGCGCGCTGCACAGCAGTGCAGCACCCAGTAATTTATGCATGGATGACTCCGGTTAAAAAAGGAAAAGAGATGTCAGTTGCGAGAAGTGATTACGTGTGCGACACCACAACAAAGCGGGAGAGCACAGGTACTGAGAAAAGCCTTCAGAAACCAGTCAGAGGGCGGCCAGGAAAAAGTCCAGTCTGAGTAAATTTTAATGAGCCAGGCAGCAGTGAAGGCAAGCCAGGTAAGGCCTAACCCGATTACCGTCATGACGGATAAATGCCTTTTTCTGTCGCTGAGATGCACTGCCATACACACCACGTTCAACACCGAAAGGACCAGCGCAACCCGCCAGAGTGACCAGTCAAAACCTGCCAGGCCTTTGGGTATCAGCAAGGCGTATATCTTCAGGGCTGCCGGGTAAATCAGTAACGGTATCCACAGCCACTGCATGGCGAAGCCGGCTTTTTTGATGAAGCTCATGATGAGAAATACCCCTCCGGCGGATTGACACTGCAGGAACAGCACTGCAGCGGCGTTATGTAGTCTTTCTGAGCAGCCTCGCTTTTAGTGGCGCTGACCATCAGCACAAGGGAGACGAGCAGGGCCAGCGTAACGAGCATCAGGGTGTGCATTGCATAACGGTTCATGGCAACTGCTCATCCTCTTGCTGCTCTGCCTTATCCGGGGTGTTCTCCAGAAAGTGCGGCAGTGGTTTGTCTGTTTGCAGGAAAGCAACCCTGTACTCGTCGTCATACCAGGTTCGCAGGTCGTCCTTTTCAATGCCGCCTTTACTTTTGACAGCCTCCTGAAGGCATCGCCAGGCAGAATGGTTGCAGGGCTGATACACGGCCAGTTTTCTGTCTATCGCATCGGCCCAGTTGTCTTCTGCCCATCCAGGCAGAAGTTTCCTGCAAAAATATGCGATAAGCCCGGCGCAGATGAAGAAGCCAGCAATTAAAGCCCCGGCGGAAAGGTAAAACAGTAAAGCAACCGGGGTCATCACCGCTAAGAGCAACATCAGGACAACCACGTAAAATGCCGCTCTGCGGAGTGTAAGGCGACCATGCTCCCACAACTGGATATCCATGCCGATTTTGCGGAGCTGCTTTCTGCTTTGTGTTTTGCTCATGTTTTCACCGTTGCCTTATCCGGCGTATTCGCCTGAGTCTGCGGCGTTGCTTTTTCCGGGTGAAAGACGGTCATGCATTCGCTTTCATACCAGGTCCGCAGGTCGACCGGGTCCATACGCAATTTCCGTTCAATGGTCTCCTGAAAGTGCTGCCAGGCTGCCTTGTTACGGGGCCGGTACTGAGACAGGCGCCGGCGTATCGCCCGAGGCCAGTCGTCATCCCGCCATCCGGGAATAAGGAACATGACGCCTGTCGCTGCTCCTATAACCATCCCTAAAGGCACAGGGATATGCTCGTTCCCCGCCGCGACTACCATGACAATCACAAAGAGCACCACATAAAAACTCACCTGGCGGGGTGTAAAGGCGTTGCGCTCCCATTTCTGAATATCACTGCCAGTCTTGCGAAGAATCGTGATGTTGTAGTCATCATTCATGCTTTCAGCCTCAGTTAATGGTGTCACCCATCTTCAGGCCACGCGCCTGCCGCATGACTTCATCCGGATCGATGTTGCCGACAGAGGTCGTGGAGGTTGAGGACGCCGGGACAGCCTGGGCAGTGTTTCCGCTGACGGCATTCTGTGCTGTCTGGCCGGCTTTCTGTGCTTCGGCCAGGACTTTCGCTTCTTCCATATCCTGACGGGTTTCGAGCTGGAAGCCTTTCTGGAACACCACGGTGACCGCATTACCCGCCCCGATATCGATGATGGGGTGATACTGCTCGGCGCGCTTAATCCAGTACTGGCTCAGCGTTTCAGCTGCTTTGCTTCCCCCACCGCCCAGCCCCTGCCCTAACACATCCCCGGCGCTGACGCTCGCGGTTGCCCCCAGCCCGACAGATGGCGTGGCAGCTGATTTGACGCCCTCGCCAATCCCTGACAGGAATCCGGCCGCACCGGCATACCCGATAATCTTGCCGTTACGCATGACGGGTGTGCCCTTGATGCCATACTTGCCCTGCCAGCTGACATGGCCTTCGAATTCCATGTCGATATCCTTGCCGTTTTTCAGGTTGCAGGCGATGGAGCGTGTCCGCACGTTGCCGCGTTCACTGGAGATGTCCCCCCAGGCCTCGCCCACGATAAAACAGCCGTCCAGGTCAAATTGCTTGTTGTTCGGCATGGTGGTTTTGCCCCGCAGGCGGATGGTCACGGGTCTGGAATCCTGCTGGCCGGTGACGCTGGCGTTGGCGTCAACACCTTCAATCAGCACGGCTTCCGAGAAGGAGCCGGACGATATCCAGGGCAGCTTTGTGGCTTTCTTTTTCAGGCTCTCGTAGTTGAAAGACGTTTTCTGCATTCCCCCGCTCATGCGATTACCACTGCCGCCCGGATAGAATCCGGCGCCCTGCGTGGTGGCGGGACCGGTGGCGGCCGGTGTGCCTGTCGCAGGGGTTACAGTGTACTGGGGGAGTCTGGCCTGACCGGCAGCAACGGGACCCGGCAGTGGTGTGCCGTCTGCGACAGCAGGTGGTGTCTGCTGGCCGGAGGGTTGTTCGTTGCTGCCGGTGGCACCCGGCTTCGTCTGCATCTGCTCGCTGAGGCGCTGGATTTCAGCGTCCTTCTTCTGCAGTTGCTGGCTGAAAGTGGATTTGCTCTGCTCAAATGACTGCGCGAGCTGGGCCAGCTGCGCTTCGAGCGCAGACGTTCTGGCCTGCTGCTGTGCCATTGCAGACTGGTTGACCTGCTCGTCAAAGGTGGCGGTGACGACGCCGGTCATATTGGGTGCGGGCGCGTTCTGCGCCTGCTGTGCTTTGTTATCCTCGGTGCCGAAGGTCAGCACCAGGGCAGTGGTGACGCCTGCAGCGACCAGGACACCGATGAGTACTGCGAGCTGTGTGCGGCGGGTTTTCACATTGAGGTTCATGCGCGCGGCTCTCCGTCATACGAGAAAACCACCCACACATACCCTTCCCCGTTCGCGTAAAGCTGGTTCTGCGACAGCATCACGGCCCGGACGCCCTTGCGCCAGAAGTCACGCTCGCGCAGCTGCGTGGTGACCACGCCGGGATTTGTCATGCGAAACCGCACAACGCGAAGGTGGGAGCCGGTGAACTGGCGCTCCGGGGTCAGCCTGACGGTGACGGCCGGGTTATAGGCCGGCATGCGGCTGACGGGTAACTCTTTATATCCTTCCGGTACATCACCGAGGGCGATGGTACGGGAGAGGCTGACGAGCGTTTTTTCGTAGCTCTGCCCTTCTTCCCACGCTTTAGCATCCTCATTGGCGACTTTCGGTGCGCTGAGCGGGGTAAAGTGCAGTGTCTTACCCGTGCCGGGTTTCGGTGTGACGTTGAGGCTCAGCGCCGCACCGCCGGCAGTCTGGATGAATATCGTGAAATTCTGACCGACGAGTGGCGAGAGCAGTAATGCGCCATCGGCAGTGTGGTCCTGGTCGTAGGCACCTGTAGGCCCGCTGATGCTGGTCACCAGTTCCCCGTCAATGATGATTTTGTTGGGGTTGGTGTTACTGAGATTAACGCTGAATGAGGCGTCATTCTCAAACGGTATGGCGACGGGTCCGGTGGCGGCCCGAAGGCCGCCTGTGAACATGACCGTTGCCATTAACACAGCAGCAGCTGCCGGTGAAAAACGCTTTTTCATGGGCAGTCCTGATTCAGTTAGTGGTGACCGGCATGAGTTCGGACATTTCATCGAGATTGATGATGCCGTTCTCATAACGCATCCGGAGCCGGTAAGTGCGTGCCTGCTCCTTCAGTTCGGTGGTGATATTGCCGTTGGTGGTTGAGGGGTGGAGCACGACGTCCGCGTCAATCACGCCGGGACTGACCATGCGCAGCGCGCGGACATCGTAACGCCAGGTGAGGCCTCCTTTTTTAATGCGGTCAGCTTCCACATCGAGCGCTTTTTTCAGTGCGTCGCGGCTCTGCGCGGGCACGTAGTTGAGCAGCATCTTTTGCTGGCTGTCGATGTTCTCGGGGCTGACGTTCAGCCTGAGATACAGGAATGAAGTGGCGAACATATTCATGCCTGCGGTATCGGCAGATGAGGCATCGGAGCTGAAAGGCTGGTTGTAAGGCATGGGTGTGGTGATGGTTCTTTGCGTGCTGTAAAAGTGCCACGCAAGAGAGCTGCTCAGAATCGTTGCTGTGGTACATAAAACAGCGAAACTGCCCATCCCGATAAAGGCGAGTCGCAGGTATTTATCCCTGCTTCGCTTGATATTCATTTTCACTTATTCACGCCCTCCAGTGACGGAAACCTGAGTCAGGAATTGACCGGAAGGTCACCCTGAAAATAAAGGTGGGCAGGTACCAGTAACAGAAATTCAGTAACCAGAACGAGCCCTGCCCTTTTTTCAGATACCTGACAATCAACCACAGCACGCCCGAAACTATCCCCAGGGCGGTCGACATATTGCAGACGATACCCAGTAAGGTCAGGGGAGCAATAACGAGGAGTTCGTCGAGGGGGAGACCGAAGAATCGGGCCTGCTGATTGAGGGTTTCCGGGAAGTAATATTTATCATCTTCCCCGTTCATTTTTAGCCTGCGATGGCAAAGCCCATGCGGGTAAAAATAATGACGATGACGAGACCGAGAAATACCAGAGGAGAGCGGGCTTTAATATACAAAAATAAAGCGATAAAGATTTCCGCGTAGTAGAAGTATTTCTCAAGTGACGACCCGTGACCGAAAGTGCTGGAAACGGTGGAAGACTGTGATGCCAGTAAATCAGTGCTACCCGCAAATGCGTAATTGCAGGCCAGAAGAGAAAGGAGAATTAACCCTCCATTTTTTAAATACTTTCTCATCTGAATATTTTCACGGGCTTTGCGAAATAAAGACGCTACCGCCCATCCCTTTGTGACCTTAAGGGCATTGTCCTCAGTGAACATGCTTGTTTCTCCGGAAGTAAACAAAATGTGTTTGCGTAAGTGCTTGTTTACGCGGGCATAAGTATCTCATGACCCTAAAAAAAAAAAACTGTGAGCTGCGTC
This sequence comes from Kosakonia sp. 1610, assembly GCF_050435845.1. Classification (NCBI taxonomy): domain Bacteria; kingdom Pseudomonadati; phylum Pseudomonadota; class Gammaproteobacteria; order Enterobacterales; family Enterobacteriaceae; genus Kosakonia; species Kosakonia sp. 1610. Next base: position 42,273 of record NZ_JBNDKZ010000012.1, read on the forward strand.
ACACTTTTCAACATCATTAGGAATTATCTGAGCAGTGGCGCAACATATCCTGAGTCATGCAGGTATGACGCCTGTGATGTCAGGGATCTATGAATATGAAAGTAAAAGAGAATCTGTGGGGAAAGCGTGGCCGCCCACGGAAGTTCACGGCGGGCGAAACAGTGGAGTGGCGGCTGCGTGCGCCGGACAATCTGCTGATGGAGCTGCGGGTGTGTGCACGAATTAGTGAGAGGAGTGTTAACGATGAAATTATCGCGCGGTTGCTTATTTCACTGAACTATCAGCCGCATGTACCTGTTATTAAAACGGTTGAGGGCGAAAGGTTAATTTCTCTGGCAGTGAAGTTTGAAGAGTGGCTGTGTGATTTATTAAGTAATGGTAATGAAGATGAAAATGAAAACAGAAAGGAAAAGGCGCGTGATGAGCGTGCCTGGATGTGGCGTGAAGGTGTTCGGGTGTTAATTCCCGGAAAGACGTCAGGCTACAGCATGCGCATTCCTGAAAATCTTGCCTCTGAAATAAGAATTATGGCGCGGGTGCATAAACGCAGCCTGAATGACGAAATGCTGACAAGGTTGATGAATTCTATGGGTTATTTAACCCAGCGTCTTCTCGACCAGAACGAGGATGCGCAGGCGCTTAAAGTGCTGTGCATGGCATTTGAGTGGTATCTCAGGGAGAAATTATCGGAAGCGGAGAGTGTGCCGCTTCCGTGGAATAAACCGGAGTAACCGTGACGGGTCTGGCCGGCAGCATTGCCGGTCAGATTGTTATTCTTCTTCAGATATGAAGTGGTGAGATTCGGCCTCGTCCTCTGCATTGTTCATAGCTGTGAAATTCTGGCTGAGTAACTCTTCCAGATTACCGTCCGGGCTTATGCCTTTAGAATTCAGGTACATTTCTGTAATCATTGTCATCAGTATCATAGTTCCTTCCCTGGCACCGCTGGCTTTTTTTATTAAATCACGACGATACCCTTCGAGATCGAAACTGGCAGGTTCTTCCCGCGATTTATATACCATGATACCCAGGCGAACGAGTTCATTGACCTGATTGGAATAGCTCACATCGCTGCTTGTGGCGCCCTTCTGTCTTTCAATTTCAAGAATACCTTCAATCTCGCGATCGATTTTATCTTTAAAGTAGATATTTTTACGCGGCATTAATTTTCCGTCCTGTTCAAACAGTGCCGGAAGCAGCACTGTAAGCGAAAGATTTTTAAAAAATGAGTCTGGATGATTTTGCGTAATATGGTGTGCTAATCCGGCACCTGTCAATGAAAAATTACTTTTATACAGGTGTTCGCATGCGGCACTGCATGGTGTGTTAATCCGGCACTGTATAACCAAATATGCTTTATAACTTCCTGAATATACGTAGTACACACCTTTCGGCCACCTTACAGTGCCGCCAGCGGCACCAACAGGTGTGCTGTTCCGGCACTGCTGTGTGGCCGGTTACGGCACTGTCAGGTGTGGGGAATAACACACCTTTTTCGTTATATTTCAAATACCGCACAAAATAATCAGAACAACAACCTGATTCCAAAGGAAAAATCTGCAAGACGAAGTCTTGCGTGGGGTGTCATGTTTTATATGTTTGCAAAGAGCGGCCAATAATAAGCGACACCAGAGCCTCTTTAATATCAGAGACTGACTCCGGGCACGTACCCGCAGCGCTCTCTGCGCGTTTGTAAGAGCGGGTATTGATTTAAATGATCGGCGGGGGTATTTTTTATTGCGCTGCTCCAGCGACATTCCACGCGCGCAAAACGCAAAGGTTATAAATATGAATAAATTCGGTCTCATTCTGCTCTGCGTCTCAATGTCCTGCAGCGCAGCACCGCAAATGTGTTTTGTCCAGGCCGGGCGGGATTACCAAATCGACCCGCTGCTGCTGATGTCAATTTCAATCAAAGAAAGCCGACTCAGGCCCGCTGCGATTAATAAGGCGAACAATGACGGTTCGGAGGATGTATGCGGGATGCAGATAAACAGTTCGCATTACGGAAAGCTGAAAAAGTTTAATATTACGCGATCGGATCTGCTTAATGATCCATGCGTCTGCGTTTACACCGGCGGATGGGTCCTTGCGCATAACTTCAGGTCATACGGAAAAAACTGGGACAGCGTGGGAATGTATAATACCGGGCCGTCGAAAAACCTGATCAAACAGCGACGGGCCTATGCCGAGGATATCAGAAATATTTACCGCATTCTGCTGGCCAGAAAATCCATACTTGAACAGCGTTCTGCATCTGAAGAAGAATCGCAGCTGACAGCAAAAATAACGCCGCAGCCGCTGAAAGACTGATATAAAAAAACCCGGTTAACCGGGTTTTTTTATTCAGCTTTTCAGCCGGGCAAACTCTTCCGCCATTTTCCACAGCGCCTGGTTAAGTTTGATGTCGCCATCAATTCCGGTCACCGGTCGCGTCGTGGTTCTTTTCCCTTTCGCCGTTCTGCCACGCACGCCACCTTTGATCAGATTCTCCTGCACAATATTAAATGACGTCCACAAATCGGTTTCTTTGTCATACCAGGCGCGGGGCTGAATTATCTGCTCCGGGGTGACCGGCGATTTATCCTCGCCATATTTATATTCCAGCGCCATCGCGCCGAGCAGGCGACGTTCGGCGCTGTCGAGCTGGATGCTTTTCATTTTTTCCATATTGTCGGCGACGGCATCGAACACGCCCAGCACCTCATATGCCCCCTCGATAACCTGCGAAACAATATCCCCTTTGTGGGGTACGTTAATTTCGCCGAACGATTTCCAGCACACCAGGCCATTTGTGCAGACCTGACGGAAAATACCCGGGATCATTTTTAACTGCTGGAGCCATCATGGCTGTTCAGTAAAACGATTTCCGGCACCTCTGACCCGCTGCCGTTATTTCCGCGACGCAGACGAATCATGTGTTTGGTAAAGTCCCGGCGCTCCGGATCACGAACCCGTGACTGTCCGGCATAATAGGGTTCGAATCCTTCCTCACGCAATTTATCCAGCAGCGTAATGGTCGGAATATAGGTGTAGCGTTCAGAGCGCGACTCATGTTTTTCAACCGAAAACGCGCTCGGCACGACACGCATTAATTCATCGTTTGTCAGCGGGCGATTATTTCGCATCGTGTTTGGCGCGGCGTAACGGGTGGATAAACGGATCATGATTATTCTCCTTTCAGGATGGTAATAAACGGTAAAAGTTATCCAGTGGCAGCGCAGCCGCGACCGGGATATTTTTCAGAAGCCACACGGCGTAATAATCCGGGGCGCATTCCACAAATACATTCAGCTCAACAGCACCAGGGGGAACAGAGAACACCTCCGGCTGCTGTTCATCGCACGCAGCGGAAACCACCCAGTCAAACAAATCCAGGATCTGACTGTCTGTCAGGTTTTGATCATATCTTCCGGCGGTTTCTCCTCCGGCGGTCTTGCCGTTGACGTTTCGTGTGCGCATTCTGCTTTTCTCCTGTGGTGATGGTTAATCCATCTCCCTGGCTGGTACTCTCGCGGCAAAGGGCAAAGGAGCGACGGCGCGGGAGGAAGGAGGGGGGCGGAGACAACAGTTTTTGCGGCCCTTCGCAAAAAGTTTTGGCGGAGTGCATTTCACCCCCCGGATGACGACCCGGCGGTGCTACAGCCAGCCCTCCGCGTGAGTGCCGGCAAGGGGGTGGCATCACCACGCTGAGAGAATGCGCGCACCCGACACGGCGGAACGGCGTGGCGACCTTAAAGCACCGGCAGCGCCGGGGCGGTGGACGCGGCGCGACCGTTCCGGTCGCAGCAGGCGGTGCCGTTGACCTTTTCCATCGGGGCCTAGCGAAGCCCGAAACCCGAAGGGGTTCGGCCGGAGACTGGAGCCCGCCTGCGGGCGACGGGCGGAGTAGGGCCGACGACCCGGCCGGTACGGACGGGGAGCCGAAGGTGGCCTGCCCCTGACCTTGTTTTTGATTTTGATTTTGGGGTTGATAGTGAAAACATAAGGTAATGATGAGCAACACAATAAAACGTTGCACAACAGCCACTGTAGAAGAGTTACTTAGCAACGGAAGAGTGGGATCACAATGGGAATTGAGGTTAGGTGGTGGGCGGTACAGAGCGGGAGCGCCGCAGGCGCCTCCGCCCTGTTCGGTTCCCCGAAGGGGAACGCCTTTTCTGCGGTTGGCATTGCAGGCAGCGTGCACCCGAATCAGGGCAGGCACACGCAACCGCTGGGCTATTTAAACCTCGGTAGAACCGATCCAGTTGCCCCCCAGATAAGCATCAGCACCCTCTTCCGCTTCCGGCGGCTGAATTTCACTAAGTGAAGCATGTGTCCACCCTGTTAGCGGAGCTGAAACATTCAGCAAAAGCTGACCATTTAAGTCACGAATATCCAGGGCGGCATGTTCTGAGCCAACCAGGAGATCGGGTTCCCCAGGGCGCTGATCAGTAATGTATTTGATGTAACCTGTCATTGAAGCATTTCCTGTGAATTAAAAATAAAGCGCGGTTAAGTCCGGAGCGGCTGAAGCCGCTCCGGACGCCTACTCAGCGGTCTGTTTCCGCTTCAGCATCGAAGTGATACTCCGCGGTTTTAATCAGCTCCGGTAAACCATTACCCGCCGGGGAGATGATCCCCACCTGGTGGCAAAGGTGCATCATATCCGCCATGAAATCGACGATCACGCTTCCCACCGGCTCGCCATCTTCAGCCATGCCGGTGCGTTGGGCAAACAGCCACAGCGCTTCGGCTGCCAGGCTGACGCGTTGCCGGTTGTCGTGTATCACCACGGGAAACTCCGCGATCGGCAGCTGCGCCGCCAGCGCTTCCAGCTCTGTCGCCGGAACTGTCTCAGCCGCAGTGTGTTCCGGGGCTGTATCAGTCAGGTTAACTTTCATTGTTATTCTCCCTCTCAGGCGCAGGCCACCCCCGCAGGGGTGGCCGCCTCCCTTATGCCAGACCCAGCGCCGGATACACGCTGCTGCCGTTATCTGCGTCCGCAGACGCCCCCAGACCGGAATACACCGTGGTCATAAACTCCTGCCAGCGCGCAAAGGGCATGGCGGGAATGTGCGCGGATTTTCCTGCGCGCAGAGCATTTACAAATGCCGTCGCCTGTGCGACAGTTTGCGGGTCAAATATCACGGATCTCATCCTCCAGTTTGTTTTGACGTGGTCGACACCTGTTCCGTGCCGACCTTTGATTAAGCAGGGCTTAGCCCTGCTTTTTTAATGCCCGGAATTCGCTGAATCCCCGGCAAAAAACGTGCTGACGAGACTTTCTCTAATCTGCTCCGGCGTCAGCGTGTCCAGATCGCGGCACTCGAAGAAGCGCCCACGGAAGCGGGCAAAAATGCTGGTCACATCCCCGCCATACCGTTCCGAAGACTTGAACGACTCACACTCACCGCTGCGGTGCCAGTCCATCGGCGGCAGCACTTCCAGCTGGTCGATGTACCGCGCCTCGCTGATTTCATGCCAGGGCTGCCGGTAACCGTCATTCTCGCGTTTTAGTGCATCTACGGTGGAGATCAGCTCCATATCGGGCATCTCCTCGCGCATCTGCGCCAGGGTCTGGCCGCCGAACGTCGAACGCCATTCCCCGCCTGACTGCACGGCGTAAGCCCAGATGCGCGAGCGCGATACCTGAAAGAAGGCCATTTCGGTGGGTCTGAGTGCTGCTTCAGGTGCTGACATTTTTCCTCCTGGTGGCGGCCTGTAGCCGCCATTTCGTTGTGTATCTGCTGCCCGGACGGGCAGCGTGGTAATGATCAGTAGTTTTCTTCGTTAATTTCTTCGAGCTTCGCTTCAAATGCCCGCTCACTTCTGTCATACGCATCGTCAGAAATATTGAAACCTGACGCAGCTGCGGCATCGTAGAAGGCCGGGCGGTGTGACAGCGGCAGTGAATTCGCGTATGAGCACGCCCTGTCCAGAAAGAAAAACTCATAAATTTCATGATGCTGTCCACACCCTTTGCTGGCAGCCTTTGAAAAAGCGTCAAGGAGTGACTTCACAGAGATGACGTCATGCTCACCTGAAGAATTGAGGTTTCTGACGAAGCCATCGCTGCGCAGGGCACTTTCCCACCACTCAGCTGATGCATAAACGGCACGGGTTTCGCCCCCCATCTTCCTGGAAGATTTAATCGTGGCGGTTCTGACGTTGACGTTTTGTGTGTGCATTCTTTAATTCTCCTCGTTGATGGTTAAGTCCATCTCCCTGGTGAGTTCATCGCGGCAAGGGCACAGGAGCGACGGCGAAGGGAGGAAGGAAGGGGGCGGAGACAAAAGTTTTTGCGGCCGTTCGCAAAAAGTTTTGGCGGAGTGCATTTCACCCCCTGGATGACGACCCGACGGTGCTACAGCCAGCCCTCCGCGAAGAACGGCCAGGGAGACGGGCATCAACGCGCTGACAGAATGCACACACCCGACACGGCGGAACGACGTGGCGACCTTAAAGCCCCGGCAACGCCGGGGCGGTGGACGCGGCGCGACCGGGACGGTCGCAGCAAGCGGTGCCGTTGACCTTCTCCATCGGGGCCTAGCGAAGCCCGAAACCCGCAGGGGTTCGGCCGGAGACTGGAGCCCGCCTGCGGGCGACGGGCGGAGTAGGGCCGACGACCCGACCGGTACGGACGGGGAGCCGAAGGTGGCCTGCCCCTGCCCTTGCCTTTGTCCCTGATACTGACTTTCAGGCCCCGGCATCACCCGCCTCATTTTCTGCAGCCCTTATCCTGCGTGGCCCAGCTTGTCCGGCACCTGCCAGCGATCGGCAGCCTTTTCACTGGCGCTCATACCGCTCACCACATCCCTCAGCACATTCAGTACTGACCAGAGCGGTTCATGCCGGTGCCATTCCAGCTCTGCCAGCGAGGAAAAACGTCTCCGCCACTGCCAGAACAGTGCTGCCAGCTCGTACTCACGCAGTTCATCAGCCCAGCGCGTGTACCACGCCCCCACGTTCTCCGGTGACCGGAAGTTCAGGTCTGTCCGGGCCTGCGCGACCAGACTCTGGTGCAGAATTTCCTCCCGGCAGAGGCTTTTATTTTCACGCCGGATCGCTTTATGCAGATGCAGTTTCCCGCGCTGATCCTTCCGGGATGCATTCCGGAACACCACGTCCGGGTAAAGACATTCCTGCACCGTTGCCGGCAGCGGCGAGTGGCAGTGCTCACCCCGGCTGACCAGCAGGACTTCGAGCGCCTCCTCTAGCCTGCGCAGCGACCAGATTTTGAAGTGCGGATCCCAGCCCAGACCCGGAATGGCCTGAGCGGTACGGCTGCTGAGACGACTTTCGCCGGTCAGCAGGCGCATGAATGCACGCGCATGCGGGTTGTCTTCCGGCAGACGCCTGCGGTTCTCGCGGCGCAGCTCGACTTCGGCCACCGCCTGCAGCGCAGCCTGGCGTGCCGGATTCAGGGTAACGAGTGCGAGACTGGCGGGGATCATGACATCACCTCCGCATTCATCAGTTCAGCGATGGTGGCCGCAGAGCAGTTAAAACGGTGCAGTCCGGCAACCTGCGCCAGCAGGGCGCTGACGGCCACCGGGTCATGCCTGTCGCTCTGCGACAGGATCCTTACCAGCCCCCCGTCTGCCGCCAGCAGGAACAGTGTCCAGGCCGGGAGCATTTCACCGGGGCTGCACAGGCAGAGAAAGTAACAGTCTGACCGGTCCGGGGCGAAGCGCAGCTGGACAGGAAACTGGCCGCCGAATTCACAGCGGTACTCGGCATTCACGCGCCAGCCTGGCGGAACCGGAATAGTGTTCATGACGGCGTCGCTCAGCTGGCGACGCTCTTCATCGCCACTTTCTCGGACGGCTTCCAGCTCAGCGGGGATCATGCTGTTGAGGACTGCGGGGGTATATTTCATGCTCATGGTGGTTTTCCCGGTTGCCCCGGTGGGGCAACCGTCTCCTGGTTATGCGGCGTTGTGGTCAGCGGTGTCGTTCAGCGTCGCCGGAACATCCGGCTGCGGGCGGGTCATCCAGTCCGGCACCCAGCGGGTTTCCGCGAGGGTGGCGGCAGCCAGCTTCGCGGCCTCGCCTTTTTTCAGCTTCATCGCCTCGCGGGCGCGGTCTCCGTGCCCGGCCTCTGCCAGCGCGTCGCCGATCTGATCCTTGCTGATGCTGCCAAAGTAGTCCGCATCCGGCTGCCACCATTCGCGCAGGTCGAAGTCCAGCGCGGATTCAAGGGTTTCCAGACTGCTGTCGCCGGTGCGTCCGTACTGCCGTCCCTGCACCCCGTTGATGCCGCATGCCACGCAGTAGCTCAGGAGGGTAAGAAGCTGCTCTGTGGAGAGACCCAGCATGGTGCGAAAATCGGTGTCCCACTGCGGCGGCAGGGTCAGCAGCAGCGCCCCCTTCATGTCCTGCATCCTCTGCCAGCCAGCACCCTGCTTACCTGACGGCGCATCTGACGTGAGGGACCAGGTGCAGTCGCGGATGCTGACACCGAGGGGAGCCTGTACCCTGCCCCCGATCCTGCCGAAGACATTACGGCAGAGCGTCCAGGTCATCAGGGCCAGCGCCACATGCGGTCTGCCGGACAGCGCAGCCTGCACCGCCAGGGTACGTTCGGACGACATGGCCCGGACCAGTTTCTCGGAGAAGGCATCTGCCGGGATGCCGGGGGTCCTGGTGGTGATCACGCGGTCTGTCGCGGCTTCTGTCGCCGGGTGTTCGCCATCTTCATCCCCTTTTTCCTGAGCAGGTTCGACGCGTTTTACGCCACGCTGGATGCAGAAACCCCCGGCTTCATACGAGACCACCACGCCGTGGGCCGCCTTATACGCCGGGGTGAACAGGCGCGCGCGCGCCGCACTCTCAATGTCCTCAATACGCTGCTGAAGCGCGTTTTCGTCCTCTTCGGTTTCGCTCTCCAGTAACTTCTGCTCAAGACCGACCACCGTGGCCCTTTCCTCATCAGTCAGTTCAGGCTCAGGCAGACACACGCGCAGGGTCTGTGCATCACGGAGCGTGATTTCATCCATCCGGCTTTCACACCATGCCCAGCCCTCTTCGCGCTGCAGTCGTGCCGCCTCGCCAGCCAGTTTGTCGAGCAGCAGCCGCTGTGTCAGGAGGCGATCAGCAAACCCCTGCCCTTCGTCACTGAACAGGTCACGATCAACCACGCCCCCGGCCGCCACGTAGGCATCCTCCCCGACGAACCGGAACGCGGCAGAAGCCATGTCTATTTTGATGCTGTTCACCTGCCCCTTCAGCCACACTGACGACGGCATGCCGCTACCAAACGTCTCTTTCGCGCTGTTCCAGATGTCCACCTGGCGGGCATGATCGTGTTCAAGTGTCATCACCTGACACAACTCCAGGGTAATGCGGTCGTGCATCAGTTCCTCAATCAGCGCCGGAGCGAGATTTGCCAGGCTGAGGATGCGCTGGACGTGACGGGCAGTGAAGCCAAAGAGATCGCCGATTTGCGCCGGGGTGAATCCCTGCTCTGCCATCTTGCGGAACCCGGTCACCTGCTCTGCCGGGTGCATTTTGCGGCTTTTTTCGTTTTCAGCCATCGAGGCCGCGACCGCCAGGTGCTCCGGGATACGTTTGACCGGGACGAACGGCTCATCAGCCCCGGTGAAGCCTTCCGCGACGAGTACGCCCGTCGCGCGGGTGCGCCCGCTGCCGCACACCACACCGAGCAGGCCGTCCGGATGATCGACAACCACCAGGTTATGCAGGAACCCCAGCGCCTTAATGCTGGCGGCGTACCCGGCGATTTCCTCGTCAGTATGGGGCACGATGCGGACGTTATAGTCCGAACGGGTCAGGCGGGAATACGGCACGTATTCCACGGGAGCCTGTTGCAGGGCAGCCTCAACGGCTGCCGGCGCGGCGGCGGCTTTTTTCGTGCGGGCTTTGCGTGTGGCGGGTTTCGCCGTAGTATGGGTGGTGACCATTATTGTTTCCTCTTCAGTTACGGTGGTGGTTATGCCGTGGCCGGATGGCCGTCCGGTCACGGCGCTTAATCAGTCGTGGTTTCGCTGCACATCGCGCAGCCGGTTTTCAAGCGTGGCCAGAAACTCCGGCTCAAAAGACCATGCATGCCAGACAAGGCGGCCAAACTGGCGTATCTCAACCTGTACATCCCCGCGTGATGATGCCCGTGCGGTAAAGACGGTCACGCCGTCCTGTAACCGGCGATACCGGGCGATCAGCGCCTTCGCCTGTAAAGCGATTACTTCCTGCGTGTTTTGATCACATCTTCCGGCGGTTTCTCCTCCGGCGGTCTTGCCGTTGACGTTTCGTGTGCGCATTCTGGTTTTCTCCTGTGGTGATGGTTACTCCATCTCCCTGGCTGGTACTCTCGCGGCAAAGGGCAAGGGAGCGACGGCAGACGAATGAACGCACGGGTGTCGGCAAAGCCGCAGCGCAAGCGAGCCGGATTTTCGGCGAGTGCGAACGGGTGCAGGCGACAGCGCCAGGGGCGCGGCCCTTGCGGGCAGGCGGATGACGGTGCTACAGACAGCCCTCCGCGAGGGGGCCGGCAAGGGGGTGGCATCACCACGCTGAGAGAATGCGCGCACCCGACACGGCGGAACGACGTGGCGACCTTAAAGCCCCGGCCGCGCCGGGGCGGTGGACGCGGCGCGACCGGGACGGTCGCAGCAGGCGGAGCCGTTGACCTTCTCCATCGGGGCCTAGCGAAGCCCGAAACCCGAAGGGGTTCGGCCGGAGACTGGAGCCCGCCTGCGGGCGACGGGCGGAGTAGGGCCGACGACCCGGCCGGTACGGACGGGGAGCCGAAGGTGGCCTGTTCCGTATCCTCTTTTGTTTTTCCGGTGTCCGGTTTTTCCCCGCGCAGCTGCTGCACAACTTCACTTCCATGTTCACCCGCACCCGCACCCGCACCCGCACCCGCACCCGCACCCGCACCCGCACCCGCACCCGCACCCGCACCCGCACCCGCAGGATGAAAATCTTTTTGCTGAAGATGGCCAGACTTTTTTTGCCGGAAGAGAGGCACGGGAAGGGAGGCGCTGCGCCGCAGGCGCGGGGCCTCCCTTCCCGGCAGCCCGCAGGGCTGCAGAGGGTTTTGCGCGCGGCCAGACCGTCGCCGGTCTCTGCAAAGGGCACGGTAAGGGGGCGCTCACGCCCCCGGTTTTGTCAGTCCAGCGCGCGGAAGATATAGTCTGCCTCAAAGTGGGTTTCAGCCCAGGCCATCAGCTGGCCGTACCGCTGGCAGAAGAGGTGACACAACTCTTCCTGATCGTGGTGGTGATGAACAAACGTCCGGTGACTGAGCACCAGAGCGGTGATGATGATCCCCGCCGCCTCCGCGCTGAGTTCGCACTCAAAGCCGTTATGCGGGTTGCTGAAAAACGCGGAATCCATCTCCGGTACCATAAAGCCACCGCCACCCGGCAGGCGGTAAAATTCCCAGCTCCCGCCCTGATAGTTATCGATATATTTCGTGGCGTAGCCGTAGACTGAGGACTCGCTCATCACGAAATCCCGTCCGAAAAGTGCCGGTAAAAATGTCAGTCGTTGTGCGCCCTTAAGCAAAACCGCCTCTGTGTGCATTGCCTTTGTATTCATCACATCCTCCGTCGTTAAAGTGGTGTACAGATCCGGCTTTTGCCGTGCCGACACGTCAGCCCGACTTCGAGCGAAGGATGCAAGGGAAGTACCGCAGGCCGCAGCGCAGATAAAAAGCGAGGGGTGGCTGGACGGTTATCCCGCGAAAAATGAGCGGGATAACGACGGGAAGACGCCACTCAGTCATTCGTAACACTGCGACCGGGCGAGGATGAAGCCCTTGCATCCTGAGCGTTCGGGCTAAAGTAGAGGCACGGCAAATGCCGTTGCGGCACGGACTGAAGCCCCGGCCCGGTATGCCGGGCCTGTGAATGCGGAGTGCAACGACCGCCTTATCGCAGAACAGGCGACCGCGCGGGCGGTCACCTGGTATTACTGCCCGGTCATCCGTTACGGGCGTGCATCCGTGACATACACAAACCCGCTTTCAGGGACAGTCACCGCGTCCGGCCACCCGTCCAGCATCCAGAGGCAGACCGTTTCACCCGGACTCTCCATCATCAGGCAGACCGCCCCCTGCGGCGGGAGATAACTGCCGGGGTGGCGGTGCGTACCGGGGCAGCGGAGGATATGGCAGAGCAGATCCATCATCTGGCTGAGGGTCAGATCGTTAATGATTTCGTTCACGTTTACGTCTCCTGTGGTGCCGGCGCCCTTTGCGCCGTGCCGGCACGACACCCCGGTGATCAGTCCGGCATGCAGGGGCGACACCGCAGGCCGCATGCGCCGGGATGAGCGGGCTGAATGCCCCGCGAATGCCGGGGAACGGGCGAGGATGACGGCGAAGAGAACCCTTGCAGGCCAGGACCACCGGGGTACAGTGAAGGCACGGCGTGGAGATCCGGACGCGCCACGGCGCGGCCTGGTATGGAGGAGCGCAGCGACGGCCTTTTCCACTGCCGGGCTGCACAGACCGGGCATTAACCTGTGGATAACGGCCTGCCGCCCGCGCCGGCAGTGAAAAAAAAGGAGGTGGTCATAAATCAACCACCTCCCCTCACTGCTATGCCAGATGCTTCCGCATTTCGGCGGCCCGCCGGTAAACCTCCAGTAGCTGCATGTCCATGTGCTCCGTCAGCATCCCCGCCATTTTCTGCGCCGGGGACGCATCCCGGTACAGATTGTCTTTTGTCAGGTTCCACAGCCGCAGATGAAGCTCATAAAGCGCCTCCTCGATACCCGCCACCTGCGTTATGAAGTCACCTGGCGGCGTGGCCGCAGCGCCCTGCCCTGCCGGTGCGGAGCGCAGACCGGCCAGCAGTTCCAGCACCGTGGCAAAAGAAATCCCCTCTTCCGCATGATCGCCGCCGCCGGTGCTGCCGATCTGCTCAAGAATGCTCTCCGCTTCCTGCTCCGTCATGTCCTCTGCCGCGCCGGCGATGGTTTCACGGGTCCAGACCAGCAGGGCAAATTTTTCATTGTCACCAAAGGCGCGTTTCAGTTTTTTATTCAGTTCTTTACGGGTGCCGTACATCATGATTTTTCTCTTACTGATTCGGTTCTGCGGGCGACAGTGCCGCCCGTCGTGTATGTGGGGTGCGGATATCAGGCGGCAACAGGACGCTGCCGGGCGCGTTGCTCCCCGATCCGTCGCAGCGCGGCGGCGTGGTACTGGGGCAGCAACTCGATGCCAATCCATCGCCGGCCACACTGGTCAGCGGCCACGCAAGTTGAGCCGCTGCCCGCGAACGGATCGAGCACCAGATCGCCGGGGCGTGTGAAGCTCTCGATGAGTGGACGCAGGATGCTGACGGGCTTTTCTGTCGGGTGATGGCGGTTGCCGGTGTATTCCCAGGGCATCACGTCCGGCAGCGGGTTCTGCGGCAGTGCCGGGCGGCCCTTCGCCAGCACGTAGGCGCTTTCGTGCTGATAGCCCACAAAAGCAGACTTCGAGGCATAGGATTTGGTGAAGACCAGATGACCGACCACCCGGAAGCCTGCGGCTTTCCATGCCTGCATGAAGGTGTCCACGCGGTTCCATCCGTAGAAGCTCACGGCCAGGCTGTTGTTTTTCAGGACGCGGAACATCTCCTGACTGGCCGGGCGTACCCATTCGTCGCTCACGTCGCCCGCGATCGAGCGCCCGGACCGGTCCTTAAACCCGACGAGGTACGGCGGATCGGTGAGAATGAAATCGATGCTGGAATCCGGAAAGGTGGCCATCAGCTGCACGCTGTCGCCCTGCATGAATCGGGACATGTCTGCTCCTCAGTCTGTAGGGGCACCCCTGTGGTGCCGTGACCTCCACACAGACGGGCGTCCGGGCGAGAAGGCAGGGGCGTCAGCGCAGGCCGCACGCGCCGCCGGAGCGGACTGAATGTCCCGCGCACGGCGGGGAACGGGCGAGCATGACGGCGACAGCGAACCCTTGCCGGCGAGCCAGCCCGGCTACCGTGAGGGCACGGCACTTTCTGCCCGCCACGGGCCGGACGTCAGGACGGACAGTGGCAGAGAGGTGGAGCGCAGCGACGTCCTTCAGGCACTGAAGCGGTGGCCAGCGCGCTGCACTGGCAGCGGGCTCCCTGCCGCCCGCGCCGGCGGCCTCCGCATTCACCGGGAACCCCGCCCGGAGAACACGGAGGGAACGGGTTAAGGGCGTTTCACCGCATCGATGGCGTAGCGCAGGTGCTCCCAGTTAAACCCGATGTCAGCATCATGACTGTCCTCTGCCACTTCCATCGCCAGCCCCACCTGCTCCTCCGTCAGCTGTGCATCGAGCGTGAGGAAATCCTCCTGCAGCCAGAACGTGCCGCAGCACAGGGCGTCTGCCGGATACTGTGAAAGCCGTGCAATGAATGCCGCCACGGTGCAGTCACCGGGACGCGGTTGCGGCCCTGCAAACACGACGGCGGCGACATCATTCCAGCACCAGTCCGCCTGTGCCGGACACTCAGCCTCAATATCCTCCAGGCGCATGCCGGGCATATTCAGCAGGCCTGTCACCACGTCATCGAGTCCCTGTGCGTGCTCGTCGGCTCCGGTACTGGTCAGGTACCAGCCATCAAGATAGATGGCCATTTCACCGGTACTGAGCGTGACGCGCGTTAATTTCTGCATGTTGTATCTCCTCTGATGCGGCACCCGTTGCGCCGTGCCGACACAAAAGCCCGGCGAAAAGCGGAGGACGAAGGGCATCACCGGAAGCCGCATGCGCCGGCGTGAGCGGGCTGAATGCACCGTGAACGACGGGGAACGGGTGAGGATGAGGATGAGGACGAAGTGTACCCTTCAGGACGCAGCGGCCGGGCCAGCGTGAAGGCACGGTGTGGTTGCTTTGTCAGGAGAATTTCATAATGCGGCAGTCTGCTTCACACAAGAAGCAGACTCTCAGGGCCGGATAGTCCCTGTTGCAGAGGTTACCGGACAAGATTACGCCGGGCTTCCAGAGACTCGATTAACAAACTGATTTCTATATAGTTATTTTGTAAAGCTTCATATGCCGTGTCCAGATCAGCATTGATAGAGACCCCATTTTTTTGTTCAATAGTGTTCATCGATACCATGTAGCTAAGCCCTTTCATTGCATTAGCCACGTCTACCCAGGGTTTTGGCGTATAGCCACGCCATACAGATTTAACGACACCATAATTATCCTCAAGCAGCCTTACTGTGGAATCAAAGCAGGCCTTAGCTCTTTCAATGGTTATATTACTGATAGCCTTGTGCTGTAAATATGCATTGTTGAGTCCCAATGCCATGTCAGCCGCGTTACTGACAGCGTCCTTTAATTCGAGCAGAACATGGTATGGATCGGTAAAAGGTAACCTGCGGTTCTGTACCACATACTGATAGAGCTGGGTGATAGCGTCCGTAGCCGTAATATTCAGTTCCTTATACACCGCATCAGCTTCGGTTTTTAGTTCATCTTCAATTCGAATATTTACCAGTGGCATGTGAGTTCTCCTGAGTTGACACTTTAAGCGGAGTAAAAAACTCTCGCGTCTCTGAATACTACAACTCTATCTTTACTTGTAAAGACAGCGTTGTAAAATCTTCAGTGCTTTTTCAGCTTTCTAACCAGCATTGCTGCGTAAGTTAAAGAAACCGCTTAAGTGGCTCTGGGGAGGAGGAGACTGTTATGCACTCTCAAAACCGGGTAACCAGTTCAGAATGCTAAAAACGAGGTTATTATTTAATTCATACTGCATCAGGCACCGGCAATTTTCGCTGGCTGGGCTATGGAAAAAGCCACCCATTCAGCTGAACCTCAGCGCAGAGACGAAAAAAGGCGGGGTGGTTAGCCCCGCCTTTGTTCAAGTTCCTTCTGCCCTTAAGAGCGTCCGGTCAGTTGCTTGATGACAACGACAATCTGCAGTGTAACGTGAATTATATTCAGCGTTACAAGGATAGTAGTCAGACTTATCACTTAGGCAGCCTCCTGTTAAGGAGAGCGCCACACGTCGCAGGTGCTTTTGGGTTCCCCCCTGCGCCGCATACCGGTAGTTAGCAGGTACAAGCAGCACTCTTTTAGGTGGAAGCAAACCGGACAGCACCACCTGTTTCCGGTCGGGGTAAATCTCCGCGCGACTGAGCTTTTACCCACTTCTGAGAGGCTGCAACGGCGTAGCGCTGCTAACTGAGACGAGTATAAGGTCGTTCAGCTCTGTTCACAACGTTGACCGGATCGTCAATCAGCGTTAATATTGAACATAGTTAGCAGGTACAAGTAGCACCGTATCAGCAGCGGTCACCAGCCGCCGCAGATACAGAAAATTAACTCGGTTTACCAGACCGGGTTTTTTTTCGCCTCACAAAGGCCGTTTCCGGCACAAGACAGATCCTAAGCGAACTCCATTTATTCCCCTAATTGTTTTGGCGTCAAAATGCGGCTTTTTTTCTGTCGTTCGGTAAAACACTTACATCGCTGAAATCCACACCCACTCGCGTCGCTGATGATGCAACATGAATTGTATGTTTCGGAGCGAATCACCCTCGGTTCTCATGCAGTTCGGAACTGTCCAGATGGATTATACCTCATATCTGTGAGCAATATTGGACCCGGTAACATGAAGCTACCTCACTCAAGATTTACGTAAGCGCATAAAAAAACCCGCCGGAGCGGGTTCAGGGACACAGGGGTTTTATCACCGACGGGGCGGCTTTTCTTCGTCAAATGCCAGCAGGACGCCCGCGATAACCATCAGACCGTAGCATATCTGCAGCCCCACCTTTGCGGCGACCGGCACATTATCCAGCGCAACCAGCGGGATGAGGAAGAGGATACTGCCCAGCAGAAAACCGCGACCGGTTTTACGCATCCGGGCATGCAGCTGCTGTTCCGGCACACCTGCGCGGCGCAGCAGGTCCGTCGTCACGCCTTCCGCTTTCTGTTTAATACGTCCCATCATGCCACCTGTTAAAAGAGTTTTTTCATATTGTCACGGACAGCTGACGCCGGTGCTGCCGGCTGCGCATCGCTGACGTCAGCCCTGCCGGCAGGCTTCACAGGCTCTGAACGAGTGTCCTGAGCGGGCGCGGTCACACCGGCAATCTGCCCGGTGAGCGCCCGGAGCGCAGGAATGCTGTCCGGCGGAACCGGCATACTGGTCAGCAGGCGCGGGAGGCGGGCATCGAGCGTGTGCAGGGCGAAACCGGCAATGATCAGGTTTCGCAGCAGCACGCCACGCTGCCGGGAGGTGGTGCCTTCCAGCAGGTCAGCAACGCGCCGGGACTCCTGAGAATCCGTCAGCTGAAGCGTGAAACGTCTGCGGGCAGCATTACCGCTACATTCAGCCTGCGATCCCGTCACGGCAGGCAGTCCCTCCGGCTCCGGTGCTGCACCGGTCTGATACTCCCCCGATAACGCCGCCAGCAGACTGGCCAGCTGACCATAGCGCAGCCTTCCGTCAAAAAGCTCTGTCACCAGAGCGGGGAGACGGTTATCGGCGTGATACAGCACGCTGCCGGCAGCGGCGGCCGTGCGGAGAAAATCTCCCCGCAGCGGCTGTGATATGGTTTCCAGCGTGCCGGCGGCCAGCATGTCAGTGCGGTCGTCAGTGTGGAGATAAAAGGAGTATTTGCCTGCAGGCACGGTCAGCCCTCACGTTGATAACGGGCTATCTCCCTTGCGAGCGCCATCTGCGGATCGCTGATCACTTCAATACGCTCAGCGGCCAGCGGCCATGCCCGGCGTACAGCAGGTTCAATCAGTTCAGCCCCGCCGCCGACCAGGAAAATGCGGTTCACATTCCGGTAGCCGGCCAGTTCGCTGACCACTTTGGCACTCAGGGTGTCGATAGCTTCTTCAATTTTGTCAGTAACATAATCAATCCTGCTCCCATCATTAATGATGCGGTTCAGAAATGCACGATCTTTCCGGTGACGGACCACGCTGTCAGCCACCAGGGGGCTGGTTTCACTGTCTGCTGCGCGCAGTGCTGCCTGGGCCGCCCGCGTGACCATCGACACCCCGACTGAAGGGTTACCCTGCACGGCGCTGATGTCATCAAACTGCCCCACAATCACGCCGGCATCCAGCGTGGTGCCTCCCAGATCGATGATGAGCGTGGTCTCGGATACGCCGGGCTTCAGTTCCGACAACCGGGTGTAGGCCGCCGGCAGGGATTCAGGCATGACAATGACGTCGGTGATGACAAAGCGTTCCCGCTTGTTCACCGTAATGTCGCGCAGCAGGTTCTCACGCTTACGGCGGATGTTGGTTTCGTTCTTCTGGCAGTCCTGATCGTAATATTCACTCAGCGGGAGGGTTACTGTCACCGTCACGTCCTGTGGCGCCAGACCGCTGTTCAGCAGTGCATGGTGAACAGCCAGCAGGTTAAGATCGCCATACTGGTATTCCACATTGGTGGTCGGCATGACGTCACGGCTGACGCTGTCCCAGGTATATTTCAGGGTACCAATCTGGTAGTTGAACGCGTTTGCGCCAAAATCGGCTACTTTCCAGCCATGACGGAATGAGTTGGCAGACAGGTGCGTCTTCAGGCCGTCAGCATCAAACCAGGCCAGTTTAACGTTGGTGGAACCGTCGTCACAGTTGATATTCATTTATTGCATCCTTTATTGTGCTCAATTTGAGAATATCATAATCACCATCAATCAAAATGCAATAGTAAATACTCATAATGAGTATATTAATGTGCTCTTTATTATCCATGTGATTTATTTTTGTCCGTTTAACAGCACGCTGGCGCGCCGGACGGGAATTCACCTTGCGCATTTCGTAAACCGGTAAATATACTGTTTAAACATACAGTATATTTATAACAAGGAGTGGCGTTATGGATCTGATAATGCTGACCCCGACCGAAAGCGCGCAGGCCCTGGCTCTGCCGTTGTTTCTGGAGATGGTGCCCTGTGGTTTTCCGTCTCCCGCCCAGGACTATGTGGAAAAGGAGCTGGATCTCAATGAGTACTGCATCAGACACCGCAGCGCGACCTACTACCTGCGCGCCCACGGCGACAGCATGCGGGATGGTTTCCTCTTCAGCGGGGATCTGCTGGTTGTCGACAGCGCCATGAAGCCGGAGCACGGCGATATCGTCGTGGCCGGTATGGGGGCCGAATTTACCGTAAAGCGGCTGCAGACACGGCCGAAACTGTGTCTGCAGCCCATGAACCCCGCGTTCCCGCCCATTTATCCCGATCCGGATGAGCTGCAGATTTTCGGCGTGGTCACCCACATCATCCACCGCACCCGCGAGGTGATGAAGTGTTTGGACTAGCTGACGTCAACTCATTTTATGCCTCCTGCGAGAAGGTCTTTCGCCCCGACCTGAAGGGCTGCCCGGTGGTGGTGCTGTCGAACAATGACGGATGCTGCATCGCCCGTTCCCCGGAAGCAAAACGCCTGGACATAAAAATGGGCGATCCGTGGTTCAAAATCCGCGAACAAACCTTCGCAGAGAAAATACACGTATTTTCAAGTAACTATGAGCTTTACGCGAGTATGAGTAACCGGGTCATGTCCTGCCTCGAGGAGATGGCACCCCGCGTCGAGCAGTATTCCATCGACGAGATGTTTCTCGATCTGCGGGGGCTGGAAACGGCCACCGGCTATGAAACATTCGGGGCGCAGCTGCGCGCGCATGTTCAGGCCTGCACCCGGCTCACCATCGGCGTCGGGATGGGACCGACTAAAACGCTGGCCAAATCTGCGCAGTGGGCCTCCAAGGAATGGCCCGCTTTCCGGGGCGTCCTGGCGCTGACACCGGGCAACCCCGCCCGGACGGAAAAACTGCTCGCCCTGCAGCCTGTCCAGGAGCTCTGGGGCGTCGGCAGCCGTATTGCCCGCACCCTGAACACAATGGGGATCACCACGGCCCTGCAGCTGGCCCGCACAAACCCGGCCTTCATCCGGAAGAATTTCAGTGTGGTGCTTGAGCGCACCGTGCGGGAACTCAACGGCGAATCCTGTATTCCGCTGGAAGAAGCGCCACCGGCGAAGCAGCAGATTGTCTGCTCCCGCTCTTTCGGGGAGAGAATTGTCACCCCCGAAGACATGCGGCAGGCTGTCTGCCAGTATGCAGAGCGCGCAGCCGAGAAACTGCGCACAGAGCGTCAGTACTGCCGGCATATCTCAGTATTCATCAAGACCTCACCCTATGCTGCTTCAGAGCCTTACTACGGTAACGTGGCGGTTGAAAAGCTGGTGACGTCCACCCAGGACACCCGCGATATCATTGCGGCCGCCATGCGCGGCCTGGCGCGTATCTGGCGCGAGGGCCACCGGTATGCCAAAGCCGGTGTCATGCTGAATGACTTTACCGCCACCGGCGTGGCCCAGCTGTCCCTGTTCGATGAGCAGCCGCCCCGCCCGCACAGCCAGGAACTGATGAACGTCCTGGACGGCATAAATCAGTCCGGCCTCGGTCAGCTGTGGTTTGCCGGCCGTGGCATCGCCCCGCAGTGGAAAATGAAACGGGAAATGCTCAGTCCTGCCTACACCACACGCTGGAAAGAGATCCCCCTGGCCCGGATTGGATAAGCCAGGTGGTTCCGGCACCCTGCTCACACAAGCACGGCAGGACGCCGTGCGAAGCTCCGATCTGATTAACCGCACAGGCCACAACCGGTAACCCGGTGCAGCCGGACAGGCCTTTCAGTCCGGGTGGGACGGGTTGGGCAAGCCCGGAGGATTCCGGGCGCGGCAGTAAGATTTATGCAGGCGGTTACCTCAGGTATTTCCCACGCAGAGTTAAGTCCTGTTGCATCAGATATATCGCTCTTTTACTTCTTTAGTTTTTCCCGTACGGCCCTCTCACCGGATTGGCCCTGAACCAAAATCCTGTTCCGTTCAGAAAAAAGATTCAGGCATTATCCATATTTCACTGAACGCTAGTTGTGCTGATGAAAAAAATTCGATTCATCGGACAGCAAATCCTCTTGACCCACAGCAGTCTGAATTGGGCAACTCAGTGTCGTAAGTCTTCCGTAAGCAGGGGTCCGGATGCCATATTTTTAGATGGCGTAAGAAATAAGACGGTATTTTTCCCGCAGAGCTGAAGCATATACGTCAGCTGTAAGACGAAAGTCTGCGGCCGGAAAACTGGCGGCCGAGTTGAACCTCAACAAGGCTATGTTCCATGACCTACAGTAAAAAAGAGTACATGCTGGCACGACTGCGTGAATAATGAGTCCCCGTGTTACAGGCACATTATGAGTCCACAGAGCGGAAGCTATGTTTTGCGTTGCATGTCAGCTGCAGCTTATTCCGTTATCATTATCTGAACGCTGAGGGCGAGAAGCTTAGCCTGAGTATCCGCTAATAATGAAAACTAAAACTGAAAAATAGGAACAACTGGGCAGGCTTTATTTCGGGTTTGAAGGGTTTGGCAAGCCCGGAAAATCCGGGCTCGGTTTGGGAAAAACATCATGAAATTGTGGCGATTTCAGAGTGAAATTATGAAGAAAAAATATTTTAAATCAGACAATTAACTACGTAATTTCGCTGGCGAAGAATCACCTTTACGCATCATGAGAAAGATGTTTTTGAAGAGTTTTCGCTACAGCCTCATCGATCTCGTCCTGCAGTTCTTTCGATAATCGATTGAATTCGTAAACAAACATGCGCCCTTTATTACGCTTTCTGGCAAATCTGTCTTTGTCCGGGAAAGACCACAGGTTCGTTACAACCGCTTTGTCTTTGCCTTTAAGAGAAGCCATAGCTGCGGTTTCACGGGTCAGGATCTTGATAATCCTGTTTTTAACTTCGTCTTCAGCAAGCGAGGCATTAGCCAGGATGATATTAATTTCCGGTGCAGTTGTTTCGAGCAAGGCCTCAATAGAAAGGTCTTTAGCCTTGAGCATTTCTTCCAGCGCACCTAACGCCTTGTAATCTGTAAATCCTAGTTCCGACTGAACCGGGAATATCGAAACTAACAAAGCTGATACAGATGCAGCCTGAATAGCGCGCGTAACTTTTGCTTCCGACAATCCTTCCAACCTGGCAATATCTTTCTGGCTCATGCCCGTGTTTTTGAGCGTTAAAAGACGTAACCCGATCTCACGGATATTGTGCTCTTTGGCAGTCTGGATATCTCTAGCCAGTTTCCGCGCTTCATCGGTAGATATAGGCGACTTCGTCACCATGATATTTAACGCGGTATGGCAAAGGATAGCGGATGCTCGCCGTCTGGAACCATCGATTATCTCAATGCCTTCTTCACGCTTAATACCAATACACGGGAAGAACTGCTGCAATCGAAGAGTGGATGTAATGTCCTTCAGGGATTCAGGTGTCAGACTAGATTGATCGCGGCCATTCGTCTCCTGCAATACGTATGTCTTGCCTTCTACTTCATTTGCAGGAATGGTTTGCAAAGTGAAGACGGCTTTCCGTCCAGTAGAAAGGGTAAAAATTTGCTCAAGCGCACTGTCTGATAAGTTATTAGTCATTGCAGACGGGTTAAAGGTCCGACCAATGGTTGCTCTTTTCGTGCTCATAAGTCCCTCAATTTGCTCGGATAAATTCAATACGATCAAATACAGCTTTTGCAAAATCTTCTGCTGCCAATCGGGCATTTCTCAGAGCTTCGTTGCTGCCAATATAAGTCGATGGATTAGCAGATATGACAGTATCAAAAGACTCCCCACATCTTTCAAAACCGTCCAGGCGGGGCAGGGCGACATCCAGCATGTCACCGCCAAAAATTTCTTTCGCAAGGCTATGGCACAATTTATGGTCTGGTTTATTTGAAAGCTTGGACATGAAGCCAATGTTGCCAACAAGGTGACATGGATAACCTGATTCTGTGATGATATCCACCAGTTCAGGTAGACGGGTCAAATACTTCAGTGTCGAGTGAAAATCTACCTGTGCAGGTGGCACTGGAGTCAGAAGTAAATCCGCTGCGGCAATTGCATTTTTCAAAAAGGCATCAAGATGGGGTCCGCTATCGATGAAAATGAAATCATAATCGTTCTTGAGCTTAGCTATTAGATTTTCTTTCAGGACAGCATGTTCGTTCTGAGCAGGTAGATGTTGGGCACATAGTTCTGTCCATGCTGATGCTATAAACGCATCGTCGATGGAAGCAGGGAGAACATCCACACCCGGGACAATAGAAGATACGATAAACTCATCAAGTAGTTCTTCCCGCGTAACATTCTGCAGCATTGCCTGCGCTGCGGTAGTTTCGACTATGCCAACAGCCTGCGTATGATTTAAAAACATCGTTGCAGATGACTGGGGATCCAAATCAATAACTAGAATCCGCAGATCTTCAAAGAGCAAATGAGGATGCGTACGTAGGGCATGTGCCAGAGAAACGGTAGATACGGTTTTTGAAACCCCACCTTTTAAATTTCCTACAAAAACGGTAAAGGCTTCCTGATGTCTGTCCCTGTATTTCGGGACTCCGCGGTGATGATAAATATCGATAATGTTCTGAATGGACATTGCATATTTGGAGGATGTCCCGGCTGGTCGTTTATCAAAGACATAGCCTTTTTCTTCCATTTCATTTACTGCGTAATCCACGTTTGCTCTGGTGAGCTTTGGCAGTTTAGCCAATGCTGCTTTCGCATATACTTGATAGTAAACATTTTCTTGCAATTCTTCCTTCTGAGCCCGAATCTGTTCGGTCAGACCAATGAGCATTTTTTCAGAACGTTGCGCTACTTTAAGTAACTGTGATGAGTTGTTCATCAAAAGTTCCCTTTATGCAGGATTAATGAATTTAATCAAGAATGCTACACATAAGAAACAAAGTAAACATATAACCCAAAATTTTAGCGTAAAGATCAGATGTTTGCTCTCATTGGGATTGGTGATCGAGTTTCTGAATTAGTTGCAGAGTGAAATAGTTAGTGCAGCTAATTGTGCGCAGATAATCTGAGGCTGAGCATAGTTTGATTAAAAAGCAGATCCTCTGTTTTACCATTGGATAAGACCACAGAAGACAAAAAAATACTGTAACTCTATGGCGTTATCCACTTATCCACCGAGTAGATCCAAACAATAATGATCCTAAGTAGATCAACTATAAGATCCAAATAGATCCCCGATCGCTGAGAGCCGCGCCAGTACTGGGCTGGGAGGGGATTGACATAAGCTATAAAGAGAAGAAGATAAGCTATGATAAGCACCATATAAACTACAATGAGATAACTCTATGCTGTAGACAGTAAACAATATAAGCTATAGTCAGATAGCAGCGGTAAGCGGCTGTATAACTTGTGTCTAAAAACCACTCTATTTTTCATTGAGCTACGATGTGTTTTATTACATCAGAAAGATTTCGTTGCTCAACGATCCACAGATCTGGAGCTCGTCTTGGAAAACGAAAATAAAGATCTTAAAACCCTGTTTGAAGAGATGGATAAGTCTACTGGTGAACTTATTACCCTCACTCCAAATTCTAATAATACGGTTCAGCCAGTCGCGCTAATGCGACTTGGTGTTTTCGTTCCAACACTCAAGTCCCTGAAAAATAGTAAAAAGAATACGTTATCAAAAACTGATGCGACCGAAGAGCTGACGCGTTTGTCCTTGGCCAAAGCGGAGGGTTTCGACAAAGTCGAGATCACAGGTCCGAGGCTGGATATGGATAATGACTTTAAAACCTGGGTGGGTATTATCCACTCCTTTGCCAAACATAAAGTGATAGGCGATAAGGTTCAGCTATCATTTGTTGAATTCGCCAAACTCTGTGGGATACCATCGAGCCAGTCCTCACGCAAACTCAGGGAGCGCATCAGCCCCTCATTGAAGCGTATAGCAGGCACGGTAATATCATTCTCCCGCACCACTGAAAAGCATACCAAAGAGTATATAACTCATCTGGTACAGTCTGCATTCTATGATACCGAACGTGATATCGTGGTTCTGCAGGCGGATCCGCGGTTATTCGAACTCTATGAATTTGATAAAAAAGTACTTCTTCAGCTTAAGGCTATAAACGCGTTGAAGCGCCGCGAGTCTGCTCAGGCGCTATATACCTTTATAGAGAGTCTGCCAAAAGATCCTGCCCCTATATCGCTGGCACGCTTAAGAGCAAGATTAAGCCTGAAATCACCAGTATTCTCACAAAATCAGACCGTTCGCCGGGCTATGGAGCAGCTCAAAGAGATTGGTTACCTTGATTACACCGAGATGCAGCGCGGACGCAGCGTGCTGTTTAACGTACATTACCGTCGTCCCAAGCTCAAAGCACCTAAAGACGCTAGCGAAGAGAATCCTAAGCTGACTGGCAGTCCCGCAAGTCCTCCCGATCAAGAGCTTACCGAAAAACTCCAGCTCCTTGAAAAGCTTGGCATCACCATGGACGACTTGGAAAAACTCTTCCGTAATAAGTAATCGAATAAGCGAGAGCGATTAATCACAATTCAATTCTCATCGCCAGTGAGTACCGACGAGGTCAGTGCTCACTACAGCTTATACATATTATTTGGCGAGTACTTTTGCTAATCCTGTTCTTCGGTCAGCCGATCCTGGCTGCTATTTAGTCGCTATAGTTTATGTTTCACTCATCATTAGGTGATAATCCTCACTATAGCTTATGTATCAACATGCCAGAAGTAGCTCTGCTTCCTATAGCTTATTTTTCGATGTTTGTAAGTGCTTGCTTACCTAGGTGCCTAATGAATGCGTGGCTTACGTTAGGGAAGGGAGTGATATCTATTGAATAACATAAACTATAGCGAGATAGTAACTTGCTATAGTTTATACTTCTCGGCCTGGGGTTCATCTCACTCGCCATAACTTATGACATAAACTGTAGTAAGCACATGCTTGCTACAGTTTATATTTTCATTAAGACAAATGCAGGAAATAAGAAGGTAATCATCCAGATGCAAGCAAAATGCCTCCATTTGTATCGGAATGAGCAGCCTATCTTTCGGCTGAATTTACTCACTGGTAAGCATTGAGAGAACGCGAGCACGTAGTGATGCTGATGTTGTTCTGCATCGACCTTTGCGCGAGATAAGGGAGAAGAGGTGGGCAGCATGGATGAGGTAATACTTTACTGAACTTGGATAGCGCTAGTATCCTGGCAGACTAATCTCTATGCACCCGTGGTCTGCGCGCTGTTAACCGGAGGCTTGACCCCCTTAATCGATAAGATTCATGAAGATGCCAAAAACATGTCTCGAGAAAGTTTTATCCAGTTCCTGTGGCCAGCGGGGAGGATCAGTCTGCAGCAAACCCAACTCACGCATGCCTTTGTGCTGTTCCGCCTTTCGCTCGCAGTAATCATCGTCGGTATATCCCATCGTTTCGATCACCACAGTATGATGTTTTCCGCTCGGCTTGCTGGCTGTAACTATGAAATCCGGCAGAACAAACCCTTTTTCGCCGTTCAGGGTCACTTCTAGATCAAAAAGCGGTTTTTCCAGACTCAGAGCCGGCGCATCCGGTTTTTTTGCAACCCAGCCCGCAACTTCAGCCAAGCTTTCGATGGTAGTGCGCTCAAGTCCGCTGTCGACTGGTACCGGACATCCACGGCGGAATAAGGCATGTGCATATCCTTCGCTGCAGATAACCCTGCCATCCATCCCCCGGCGAAAGGCCAGAATGACCCAGTAGGGGGGGCGCGCACCGTCCTGCGATTCGCCATTAATACTTACGCCGCGCTCCGGACGAAACTGCAGCTCTCCGCCCGGCCAACAAAACGAGACTTCATCGCGGGTTACCTGATCGGACATAAAAATCTGAAAGAACATCCGCGTTTTGCCTGCTGGCCAGTGAGTGTCTGGACGCTCCAGTTCCTGCATTAGCTTTTCCTTGCCGTTCTCACTCATCGCTGGCGAAAAACGTACAATCTCCGAGAGTCTGCGAGCGTGGATAAATTGGATATTTTCGGCGACAGCCCGAAGTGCATTAATGGATTCCATCACTCCAGTCACAGGGAGGGGGTGTAGCGTGGCCAGACGGTTAAGTCCTGCGTCCTCTATCAGCGAAAGCAGCAGGCGTGCAATACGCGAACGTCGAGTACGCTCACCCGCCGGAGCGACCAGACGCCCCGGAGACTTAATCCTGTTTTCGGAGTCGTCAGGCGGCAAAAAACTTCGGTAACTGATACGCTTGCTGCCTGCTGTTTTACGGGTTCCAGAAGATGTAGCATCAGTATCTCCACTGAACGGACGGAACATCGCGCAGTCAGGCGCATGCTCATGGTTAAATCCGGCCAGAAAAAGAGTACCAGTGCCCTGCATCAGGTTAGCGCTGTTCATCGCCGGTGAATCGCCCGGCACACAATCACACTGCAGCCAGGCTTCCCTTTGCCGCATTTCCAGGAGGATCTTTTCTGCCAGCACGTACTGATCACGCCCGGTAAAAATCCGCCGTCCGGACACGTTCTTTAGGGCGGTTTCTTCGTCCTTGTCCAGCCAGCGGATGAGACCACCCCGAGGTGATTTCTTACGGACAAGTTTCATGGCCATACAGAACAGTTTCCTTTTCTGTGTGAGTAAGTCACTGATAGGATTGATGTACTGGAGATTAACACATTGAGCTGCTCAGTAAGGAGCGAGCCAGTTGTACATGACCATTATAATTAGTTCGTAAATATTTAAATGAGATCTGTATGTTAAAAGAATTCTCAGTTTTCACTGACACTGCAACGCTTTCAGTATTTGACATTGATGCGGTTAAGCACAGAGTTCCTGATTCACCTGACTGGTGGACCATTGAGGATAATGAGATCCTTGAAGTGAACAAGGGCAACATCGCTTTTCTTGGGTTGGGCGCTGATGGTGACTACATCGTTAAGGTGTCGGAATCTGTTGAAGGTGAAGCAGGTACACTGAATCTGCACTTCCCGTCAGGCAACGTTTTTATCGGGGCAGGCGAGGACACGTCCGGAGGCGATCTGGAGCCCGACGGATCTGATGTCATCGAAGGAGAAACCTTGAGCTTTGCGCCTGGCTACTACAGCATGAAATATTCTCGCGCAGGAAATGTAATAGAACTTTGCTTTGAGCCGACCCGGGAAAGATATAATTCTGTAGAAGAGCCTGTCCGGATATAAAAGATGGAGCCTTATTTCCATTGACAGGTCATAGCTCCATTTAAATTGCGCTGACGCAGGGAGCCGTTAACGTATGTCAGCCCCTGTGAATGCCCCTGAGTAAGGCAACAGCCTCTTCACCCGGCATTTCAAACCGGACGCGGTGGCGTGCGGCGACATCCAGAGCAAAGACTTTCGTGTATACCTCAGTCGAGCTGACGGATTTGTGCCCCATCAGGGTCTGCAGGATCTTGAGGGGGATGCCGGCGTACAGCATGTGCATGGCATAACTGTGCCGGAACGTGTGCGGCGTCACCGGCACGGAAAAGATCACACCGTCTTCCGCAGCGGCCTCAACTGCCTCATTCAGCCAGGTCCGGACTGTCCTGTCGGTGATCTCCCATATGCGGGCCTTCTCCATTCTGCCGGTGCGCTTATTTCTCCGCTCAAATGGGATCTTCAGCGTGGCCACCATCATCTCCAGCTGACTGAGGTAGTGGCTGTCGGACAGAGGGACAATCCTGTGACTTGTGCTGCCGGCCGGCGCACGACCCGCTGTCCGCGCGGCTTTTTCCTTGCGCTGTTTCAGTGTGGCCAGCTGCACAAACGGAGTGGGGGACGCCAGGTTAAAATCAGCGCGCGTCAGGGCCAGCGCCTCGTTTATGCGTGCACCGGTATTCCAGAGGGTTGAAAGCAGCATCCTCCGGTGAAGATCCGGCACGTAATGAAGCAGGGCACTGACTTCCGGGGCCAGAAGGTACTTTGGTAGTTCCTCCTGAACCAGGGCCATCTGACGCAGAGTCAGAGCCGCCGGATAGTCAATAGGTACAGGAAGTGTGCCCATGTGGACAGAAGAAGAAACGTAAGGAATAAGCCCGGTCATAGTATGTATCTCGGTGTGGCAGGTCTGTGTACAGTGTGCCGTACAGCGCACTATCTGAAATTCAGTAGCTGTTCAGGATGTCATTCCATTCCGATTTTTGATCCAGCAGGTATCTAAGGCCGGTGTCTATCGCGTCCAATAAATCGGAAGCGGCTCCCATTTTTTCACCAAAGCGACGGGTGTTGACATATTTTATCCCCTCGAGACTACGGGTACCGTCGTTCCGGCGTGCATAGCGAAAATCGGTAGCTGGCGCATCGACCTTTTGAAGCTCATTTACCACTTCCTTGATCAGATGAAAGTCTGATTTTCTTGAAGTGTCATCCACTTCAAGAATGAGTTTTTCGGCTACTGGCCAGAGACTGGTCAGGTTATGGTTATTTTTTTGTAAGGGTGTTTACCTGGATCGTCTGACTGTTTTAGCGCCAGTTCGATAATTTGTTTAATCAGGAGCTCAATGTGATGCCTGTAAAGAAACATCACGGGATAAACCAGAAAATCCTGGTCTCGCCCGGTTTCATCAATGTGGTTAATAAGAATATCGGCAGCCCGTCTGTAACCTTCGGTATAAGCTGTGCCATGATCCGGCATGTAATTAAGGCAAGCATTATTCTGCCAGTCGCTGCCGCTGGCCAGTAGCCCCGGTTCTGAGGTTTTTTTCTTTTTCATTTCAGCTCCATAATCTTTTCATAGCAGTCCCGACCCCGGTCTGTAGTGCTGAAACCCCGCCCGCTGTTATAAACACTGCTCAGCGGAGAGGAAAAAGGGCGGCGAAAACATCGAACCCGTTTCTCCGAGAAGATGCCGGGTTAACAGCAGATGCAAATCCACCTTCAGAGCACTTTCCGGCAGCCCCCCAAAATCTCGCGCGTGCCACGAATCGATGCGCCAGCCATTTTCTGGCGTTTCCGGAATATCAATGCGACGGGCCAGTTCTTTGCCGTCCAGGTCGACAATAAGCTGAACGTCAGGAGAGTTACCATCCGGATTGCTGACGCCTAATTCACGGAGATACCAGACGAAGTCGTGACCACTATCCATCAGTTCACGAAAAAGTTCCGTCTCGTCCATTTCTGCCCTCCTCAATACTTACCCAATAATCAGGCGTTCTTCGCGCCAGCCCAGGCCGCTAGTCGTTTGCGGATCCGGCCCACCGGAAAACGGTTATCGGAGTTGCGGGGGAAAATGATTTTCCCGTCATCATCCCGTCTGACGCCAAACATATCCAGCGACTGCTGAATCAGCACATTCAGCACCGGAAAATGGTCGTGCATTTCTTTCATCATGTTGTGCATCACTGCCTCCCGTCATCCAATCGGTGTTGTGCCGCAGCTTTGGCGATCTCATCCACTGCTTCACTGACCGAAAATGACCATTTCTGTTCTGGTGAAAACTGCACCCAGTAACACAGATGTGAGCCGTAGTTCTGGTTGGTATGACGGGGTTCATAGTCCACGCTGAAGGCGTAAATTTCCCGGCTACTCAAATCCCACTCTGTAAGTTCACAATAGAGTGTGTAGAGCTCCGTGAGCTCCTCAAATAACTGCCCATCACGAACCAGGCCTGACTTTTTCACGGCCTCTCGCTGATTCATAAAATGGTCCACGGCGGCTTTTTTGGATTTGAATTCCCTGCCGCCAATTTTGACTGGTATTGATCGTCCCACTCTTAACTCCTTACTGGTCAAACTGCATTGTTGAGAAATCCCGCCTTGCTGAAAGCGTATTCCTACAGGCGCCGGATTATTTTCCGGGGCGCATTAACATCGTGCTTCACCTTGAAAGGGTTGTCTTCAATACCAGGTTCATCACTAACGCAGTCATCGCTCTCACGCCGGCGCCATCCTCCCATAGGTTCAACGAAGATCCCGACGACGTATCCTTCCTGAGTGAGTAAATGTTTTGCCGGTGGGATCTGGCCGACCCCTTTCAGAACCGGATATTCAGTAGTTCGCTCATAGATGACATCGTGTCCTTCATCATGGAGTTCCTGAATCAACGCGTCAGCTGTTCTGTATTTCGATACCTGCATACAAAGCTCCTCTTGAAACTCTGAAGAGACAATCACGTAAATAATCACCCACGGTAATTATCCATCCCGCCAATAACGTACCTAACGGTCACGCAAGATGATTTTCCCCTGACGCAATCATCCCCTACCTGATAATAAGCAGCCACATAACCACACAGGTAAATTACCGGATGGCCGTTCCGGTGTGATCCGATTTTTTGGCTATTTCGAGATTTCCGGAAGGGTAGCACGCGCACGGAATAAACAATGCGGCATAAATCACGGTGCCGCAGCGGCAGGGTGCGGGCGCGTAAAACACCGCGCAGCCCTTGTGCAACGGGAGTATAGGACATCTTTTGAAAACGTTTCACGAGAATTTTCGTGGCGGTAACCGGCAGATCCGGAACTTACTTTTTTCGGATCTCAAGAGAAATAAGATGAGAGCACAGAAGGCGTAGCGATCCCGGCATCACTTTCATTTATTGAGCTTACATCACAAATCACAGCGTTAAATGATAAAATTATTTAGTTATATTTGTAATGCTAGGTTAGCATTACAAATAAAACAAACATGAAAGGAACGATGATGCTCAGCCAGCTTAACCTGCGTTTTCACAAAAAGCTGATCGAGGCGCTGAAAGTACGCGCCGGTCGCGAAAATACTTCGGTCAACGCCCTGGCCGAACGCTTCCTCGATGACGGCCTGAAAACGGTCGCGCCCGGCGACGGCTATTTTCAGCTGGTCGCCGATCCGGAGGCCACGGTCCGGCAACTGTACCGGCATATCATTCTCGGCCAGACCTTCGGCACCGCGCCCGTCTCCCGGGACGAGCTGCGCTTTATCCTGGCGTATGCCCGGGAAGCCTTTCTCTGCGGCCGGAACAGGGTGGCCACGCTCCCGGCCCTGCGTACCCTGCTGGACATCACCCGGGACCTGCTGGCCTGGCAGGCTGAGAACGACCGTCCGGTGGACGGCCACTACCTGAAGGGGATCTTCCGCCTGGCGGGGGAGAACTGGACGGCGGAATTTGATGCCTTCCTGGCGGCGCTGCGTCCCGTTGTGGATCAGATGTATGCGGAGCATCTGCTGCGCCCGCTGGAGAGCGACTGTTTTGGCCTGGCGGAGGTGCCGGACGCCGTGCTGGCGGAAATCTTCACCCTGCCGCGGCTGAAAGCCATTTTCCCCCTGGTTCTGCGCGGCCTGGACTGGACCGGACAAAAAGCGGCAGCCCTGGCACAGGATCTGCGTCCGGTGATCCCGGCCGTCACGCAGACCATTGAAGCCGGTACCCTGCGCCTCGATATCCGCACCGATGGTCAGCAGCCCGGCGAGCGCCCGGGGGCCTGGTATAACACCCCGCGTCTGCACCTGCTCATCACCGGCCAGGACTTCGTGGTGCCGTACGGCTGGGAAGCGTTCTCCGAACTGCTGGGCCTGTTTACCCTGTACGCCCGCCATCCGTCAGCCCTTGCGCACGGGCACCAGGGGGAACGCGTGATGTTTTCTCCGCCGGGAAACGTCACGCCGGAGGGATTCTTCGGCATCGACGGGCTGCGGATTTTTCTCCCGGCAGAGGCGTTTGAATCGCTGGTCAGGAAACTCACAACGAAATGTGCTGAAGGTACACTGGCGGAGGCCCTGACCGGGCTGCGCTGCCTGTACGGAGATCTGTAGTATGAAAATACTGAGGCAGTTGTGGAACCAGAAAGGGCTTGATGCGGCAGTCGAATCTGCGGCTGATGACCGTTACGGATTCAAAACCATTGCTGAAAATATTACCCGAAGCGTCCTTTCCCTCCCGCAGGACACTTCGAGCGTCATTGGAATTGAAGGGGCATGGGGATCGGGTAAAACCAGCTTGCTGAATCTGATATTAAAAAGCCTTAATCAGACAAAGGATGGCCACACGCATGTGCTACATATTTCCCCCTGGCTGAGCGGCAGCAGCCCGGTCGAAGCGCTCTTTCTTCCTGTTGCCACGGTTATCCAGCAGGAAATGGAAAGACGCTATCCTCCAAAGGGTTTCAAAAAACTCTGGCGTAAATATCTGCTGTCGCCGGAAGCGCAGAAAGTGATTGAATATGCTCAGGATACGTCGTCACGAGTCCTTCCGCTGGTAGAGTATATCGGGCAGTTTTCCCGTATTGTTAACGGAATAGCTGGCGGGATAAAAGTCTTTACCGGGACGCATTTCGCAGTGGATCAAAAAACAACCACTAAACTGCGGGCGGAAATTGCACAACAACTGGTCAGTCTAGATCTGAAATTCATTGTCGTTATGGATGACCTAGATCGTCTTGAACCGTCCCAGATTGCAGAAGTGTTCAGGCTGGTACGCGCTGTGGCCGATCTTCCGCGCTTTACGCATATTCTTTGCTATGACAGGAACATTATCACGCATGCTGTTGAGCATGCATTGCATGTTGGGGACGGGAACCGTTATCTGCAGAAGATTATTCAGCTCAGTTTCAAAATGCCACGACCCGAAACTTTCGATCTCCGCTATGAATTTGGAAAGCGGGCTACCGATTTATATGAGCAAATAAATCATCAACGGCCGGATGCCGCAATGTTAGATGATCTTGCCAAGGTGTCCGATACATATGGTGCAGCATTATCCACTCCCCGTGAGATACACCAGGCTATGAATTCCCTCATTTTCCTTTATCCGGGAATGCGCGATTTTGTGTATTTTCCTGATTTGTGCCTGCTTCAGCTTATCAGGGTGACTAATCCAGCCCTGTATGACTGGACCGAGCATTATCTTACGGAGCGGGCAGTGGTAGAGACAGGTCACGGGGCACTTGCTGACGGAGAAAAAGAACTGTTTCAGCAGGAGCTTGTCACCCTGCTGAAGAGATTTCGGGCGTCCGGAGCAAGCTCATTCTTGACGCTCGCAAACTGGATACCGGGGATCAACGGGCATGATGATGAACATCTGAATCTCTTTGAGCCGGTCAGTGAGGATTTTCGCCATAACCAGACGACCGCTAAGCGACTCAGCAGCGTGACGCACTGGCGATATTATTTTGCTTTTTCTGCGCCTCAGAATGTATTGCCGTCTGAGTTTTTCGATCGACTTTTTGTACTGGCCGCTCTACCAGAAAAGGAGTCGCAACTGTCTGAACTGCTACTGTCGAAAATAAGCAGTGAAGGCAGCATGACCGGCACCTGGTTCGAACATATTCTTAGCAGGCTGACTTCGAGCCTGATAAGAGAACATAATTTCGAAGAGTGTGCAGGGCTTGTTAAGTTTTTCTTCGATTACACGGATGAGGTCAGCACTCGCTTCCGAACCCGTAACACATGGTTTTCGCTGCGTGAAACGGGCATTAATCAGGTTGTAAGGCACTTGCTGGAGCATATGCTGGAACTCGACGAAGCCAGAACGGCTGCGCTACTGGAGACGTTCGTCAGCAGTGGAACTTCGCCATTCTGGACAGCAGATTTTATGCGGGATCTTATCTGGGAACACGGTCTGGCTCAGAACAGGGTTTCCAGTCCTTCTGAGGTTCTGCTGAGTCGTGAGATTACCGAACAGCTCCGCGACAGATTTGCTGCCCGTATGAACCAGGAGGAAATGCGGAGTCAGTTACTTTCACGTCAGTCACTCCTGGGATATCTGTATGCATGGAAAGAGATGAGTTCGCTGGAAACGGTCAGAGACTGGGTGCAAGAGGTTTCTTCGACTGATCATGGGCTTATCGACTTATTAATGAGCTTACGAACTAACGTATTCAGTTCAGATAAAGGCGCATACAGGCGAATTGATCATGAGCAGGTTAAGGACTTTTTTGATGACTGGGATGGAGTCAGACAGCGTGTCAAACAGGTGTTAGAGGATAAAATGTTAGATCCGGAACAGCTGAAACTTAAAAGTGACATGGAAGTAAATTTGATTGACCCTATCCAAACGGACACCCCTGCCTTAAAGTCGGACTGACAGAAAGAAAAGGCCGCAATGCGGCCTTTTTTCATAACATTTAGGGGCTTATGCGTGTTAAGTTTTTTCTTTATCAAAAGGAACACCGGCATACGCCAGCTCGTTCAATAGCTTTCGTTTCCAGTTCTTCAGCTCAGAATACGCTCATATCGCGAACGAAACGCTTTTTCGCCTCCCTCCATTTGCCTACATATCAGAGCCTTCATCGGGGCTTCCTGAAGCGCGCCGCAGAGTCCCGGATACAGGCCGGTACGATCGTGCAGCATACTAATAACGTATTCTGCATCTCCGTTAACCACGATAGGGGCAGAATGCGACACAATAATAAGCTGCCGGCGCTTCTTGTTAGACATAATTGCGGGTATTACGCTCATGCTCAACATCAAACAGTCCAAGTCATCCTCAGGTTGGTCCAGCAGGAGTGGATCAGTGCCATAAGATAAAAGGAACTGCAGCATGCTCGCCCCTTTCTGTCCCGGAGAAGCGGACGAAATATCCTCCATTTGTCCTCCGGGTGCACGATACCGGATGTGAATGCCATCATCGGGATACCAGCATTGCAGTGCATCCATCTGCTGGTCATTCAGACCTCTGAGGCGATTCCGGAAAGCACCATGAAGCGAGGCCCCGGCCCCGGGGTTATTCTGACTGATTTCCTGGTGCAGCGCTTTCAGTTCGTCCAGCGCCCTGTATTTTTGCTCTGTTGCCGCAGGCTGGGGGCTGAACGGACGCTGGCTGACAAAGGCATGCAGTAAGCCACTCCCATCACTATGATCGTAGATACGTTCGGCAAAATTACTGATGCCAGTCACCGTCTGATAACCAGACACGATCTCTTCATGTGGGGCACAAAGGGGAAGGATCTTGATGTCCAGATCGTTAAGCGACAGGGAAGACAGAAATGCTTTCCGGTTATGTGTCAGAGTCATTCGGTGAGCACGCATATCAGACAGCAACAGCTCAGACCGCGCCTGCGAGGCGGTAATCATTCCGTCAAGGCCGTCGTAACTTCTCAGTTCATGTTGCAGTGCTTCACAACGCGCCATCAGTTCGTTGAGGACATCGGGATTTAGTCCCTGGGCCCGGAGGGCAACAGCTTCAGCTTCCACTGCAGCCTCCTGGCTACTGACTGCAGTTCCTAGGGCTGTGAACGCCTGTTCCTGCCTGATGTCTATGAGCTCTGCAGCACATTCTGCCAGGAGTGCATTAAGTCGCTGGTCGTAATGCTGTTGTACAGACGACAGGCGTGCAATGAATTCCGTCAGTGGGCCGGACGGATCCTGTGGAATGGCAGGTATCTGCTGCGGTTCTGCTGCCAGAGACTGAATGGCTGCAATATGCTGCTCGTAGAGCTCCAGTGGGTAGGTTGCAGCAGAAAGCTCACTTTTGGCCAGAGCCAGCAGGCTGCAGACGGGATAGTAGGCGCTTGACTGCAGCTGGCTGATGGCACGCAATGCATCAGATAATTCTCCCTGCAGCGAGTCGGCTGTCACCTGTCTTGCCCGGAGGCCACGCAGGGTGATTTGTTCGTTCAGATATTCCCGTTCCAGCTCATTCCATCGTTCTTTCCAGGCCCGTTTATCGACCACCGGACTCTCGTCACAGACGCGCAGGAATGCACCGGTGTCTGAAGCCAGCTCGTAAAGCATTTTTTGACTGTAGATCGAGAGCGGGAAACGGTCGGCCGACCAGTAGCTATCAGGTATCCACTCGCCGTCACTGAAGATGTGTAATTCATGGTTACCACCCGGTCGCCAGCTGAGCCTGAAATCGGTGCCCTCTTTATGAAACACACATTCGATGAAGGAATCTTCTGTCATCCCCGACTCACTGAACTGGCTCAGATTCCGGTTCTGGGACGCAGTGAGTCCCCCGGTCTTGCGCATCGCAAGACGAATACTTTCGATGAGCGTGGACTTACCGCTGCCCCTGGAGCCAATTACGGCGTTATAAAAAGGACTGAATTCTACCGACGCTGCGTCCTGATCTGCTGGCTGGCAGTAACGGGTTCTGAGCTTCAGACTACGTAAATGCGAAGCGGGTTCCTCCGGAGGAAGCTGATCGAAAAGAACACAGTTATCCGGATCAAGTAGGGCATGACGGAGCCCGTCAAAATCAGGGGACGACATTTTTAACCAGCAAGTGCGTGCACCGGCCTGTTCAGGATGGTGAGCGTCTGAGCCCCGTAGCCACGGCAAACCATCAATAAGCCGCCGATGGGTTCCATCGGTAATATTTTCCACCTGATTCCTGATCTCAACCGCATGGGGTTTTTCCTGAAAAGCGGCAGTCAATTCACCCTGATTGGTCAGGCTTTGAAGAATGCCTTTAACCGCATCTATATGGGCAAGAATACAGACCGCCTCAGGGTTACGGCGAATATTGTTAATGATACCGGCTGGCCCCAGTTGGAGGACCAGCTGGTGATTTTGGGCATTGCGTGGAATGGGGCAGTTGTTATTGCACTGGGCCAGAAGCCTTTCCACATCGGCAGTGGTGCTGTGCGTGTGAAGAACTGCCAGAATGTGGACGTTGCCGGTTGCTGTCAGCTCCACCCCAGGAAAAAGTGTCAGCGGTCGGAATTCAGGCAGCTCGCCGGTACTCGCATCCTGAAACATTTTAGCCAACTCATCTTTCAGGATGTCGATCCAGGCACCACTGTTATGGTCGCTGATGACAACACAATCAACCTGCTGCCGCATGTAAGCAAGAAGCCATTCTCTTGGAGTGATATCAAGCATTCTGTAATCATGTGAAGCCGGAGTATGGTTATGAAAATCAAATTTATACCAGCGAGATCCTACCATCATTGTTCCTTTTCCATGGCGCTTTAGAAGTCTCCCAACTATAAGAGATTTTGTACCCAGAGAATGAAATTTTTACTCATATATTCCAGGGTTATTATGCCCCAACAACCTAAGTCACGGTATACATCACCCTCCTTTAATTCATAGCTATGAACCAATATTGGCTAAGGATCCTACTTTGACAGAAATCGGATCTGCGCGGAAAAAGAGAGAAACTAACATAGGCAGAACATATCCATATGTCCTGCATCTGCATATGCTTCATATATACATATGCTGAACATCTGCATATACTGAACATATGCACACACCAGGTGCAATGAACATCATTCCAGATATGCATCACATATCCACACTTACCCGGGAGAGAATAATGAGAACCGTATCCATTTTAAAAACGGCAACAACCGCGCCATCCGTCTTCCTCGCGATCTGGATTTTGAGGGGGTGAGCGAACTGGAAATCGTCCGGGAATGTTCTTCTACATGGCTTATGCCGGTCATCTCTTCATTCTTGGGCTGATAACCCGGCTATGCTTGCTGTAGACGCGGAAGTGAATGATCGGAAGAGGCGGTATCACCGGAATGACCGACGTTTTCTAAAAACGGGAGTTAGCCTGGATGACAACCTACAAATAACCTATGAGCACAGCACCACGCTGGCGTTAAGTCCCCATCCTGCAATTTTCAGGGCCAGTTCCTGACATGAGGTATTCGATACTTTTCTGAAAAATTCGGTCGTGTCCAGTACATAGACGCTGTGCCCGTGGCCTGAAGCGAAGCCCGTACATGCCATAAACGTCAGTAATAAGTGTTACGGCCTTATAGGCACTCAGTCCCTGTTGACGACTGAAACACATATATTCAGCGACTTCCATAGATCCATCAGTGAAAATACCTTAACTCTGTTTATCATCAAGTAAGGTGCGAGCAAATTGACGCCATTAACAATAATGATTGCGCCGACAATCACGCCCAGTGGTGTCATGGTGGCAATCATCGTAATCCCGCCGAAAATAGCGAGACTGCTTAATTTATCCCTGTATTTTTATTTATCTCCTATACAACAAGAGTTTTGGGAATAACATTGCTTCGAATAAATGGCCTCTCTATTATTAAAACATGCGTGAACGAAACTGTTAATGCATGTGTAATTAAAAGGCTTAATTCAAATCAATTTATTTAATGTAAGTTATACAAGATAAGGGATCTAAATATGGATACGATAGTAGTTACTGCACCAAATCCAGCGACTGATTTACCAAGTTACGGTGGTGGATTTTTCCCCTCAGCTCCTCACTCGCAACAAGACGCAGGAACAATATTTGCTCAGTCTGGTATGGGTTATTACCAAACCGCAAGTTTTTGTTATACCACTCTGGCATTTCTTGAAAAGTTCATCAAAGAACATGGTGCAAAAGATCCTTTAACTCTGCAAGTTGTTGCAAATAACCTCCGCTACGCCTGCCACGCAGACCGTAATTTAGTTCTGCACCCGGGCCTAAACGTTTATTTCGCATACCACACTTCGAAGCCTGCACCAAACAAGTATGATTACCGTTCTATGAACATTAAACAAATGAGCGGCGAATCGGTGACGCCCCTTGTTGCGTTTGCCCACTATCTTTGGGGTGAAGGCCAGGAGAGAAGTGTAAGTATCGCTAAGTTGGGCTTGAAAATTTCTCCGTCTGAAATCCCGGCAATCATGAATATTGTTAATTCTGGTGTCGTTGGCACGTTCCCTATCGCGTCAGACTTCGCGCGGGATACTTTTAAAGACAGTGTCATTACTGGTGGATACTTGGGTAATATCACCATGCGTACTGAAGGCACATTAACTATTTCAGCCGGTGGTAATTGGTCTTACAATGGCGTTGGTCGTGCATATAATGACAAATTTGACTTTAACCCCAGTACTCATCGTGGAGTAATTGCTGAATCCCTCACACGTTTGGGTGGCATTTATTCAGGGAAGGCTTATGAAATCTCCATCCCTGGTCAAATTGCAATAAAAGGAAGCGGTAAGCGCTAATTTATGAGGCCGAGGAATCGGCCTTTACTTTTTAGCGTATTCAACACTATTTTTTTTGCATTCATACATTCCAAAATAATTTTTGGATGCTAATGTTCCTGTTGCCTTAAAAGGCACCACAAGAACTTCTTCGCTTTGAGGATTTGAATTACTTCTTTCAATCCTGCCCCACTCCATTTTAGGCGTCTTTGTACCAAGTTCCTTTTCATCACTTTCCCATCTGTTCATCCTTTGTAAAAAATCCTTTTTAACAGCTTCTATAACCTCATTGTCGCTTGTCTGAAAGCAGTCTTTCCCTTCGTCTACAGGCCATACTATCCATGCCAAGACGGCAATGACTGCCACGCTAAAGAAAATTTTCATTTTTGATGCTTTCATAACTGCTCCTTGTATTATTCCGAATCTCAATAACATAGCTCTTGAATGTGTGCTCTATGTGAAGTTTTACATTTCAAAAGCTACGTTTCACTCCTGAGAAACCTGATAGCTTAATTTTTGCTCTATCTAAGAATGTCAGCCCGCTTGAACGGGCTTCCATGAGCAGTGTTCATCTGATCGTGACATGCACACGCCGCAAACCCTTGCCTGCCGGTGAAACCGTCTTTCCGGATGAGCACGACGCGGGAAAAGCTTACGGCACCTGGCTGGAAAGGCTGACGAAGGCCGGGAGCGCATCGCTCACGGTGACAGCCGGCGGGTTATATACGGGTCAGCACTGGAACAGGACTGCCGCAGCGGCGGCACGTGCCGGTGCCGAACTGTGGATCATATCTGCCGGGCTTGACTTCCTGCACGCCTCTGACCGGGTGGTTCCGTATGACGCCACCTTCGCCTCGATGCCGTGCTGCCATCGCGCCGTGTGGGAACGGCTGACGACCCGGCCGCCGACAGAATGCCGCTGCCCCTCTCTCACGGCACTGATGCGTGACAGGCCACATGACCACTTTATTGTCGCCGCGTCGCCCGCGTACCTGCAGGCAGTGGAGGACGATCTGTATGCGGGCAGGGAGGCGCTGGCCTCACCGGCACAGCTGACGATCGTCAGTTCGAAAGGGTACCGGGGCCGTCTGCGCGAAAGCCTGACCCTCACCAGTACGGCCATGGTGAAGACGCTGAACACCAACATGACGGGGCTGAATATCAGCCAGGCCGTGACGCTGCTGGCGCCCTGAATGACCGGAGAAATGAGATCTCCGGACATTTTATCTTCCCCTACGGAAAAAAATCAGCATGTGCATATGCCAGACATATACAGCGCAACACTAAAGGCATATACTTTACATATGCCTGAGTGTGTCAGGCGCAGCTGATACCCGAGGAGAAAGCATGCGAACAGTGTCAATTTTCAAGAACGGCAATAACCGCGCCATACGTCTGCCCCGTGATCTGGATTTTGAAGGGGTGAGTGAGCTGGAGATCGTCCGAGAAGGTGACAGCATTATCCTGCGTCCCGTCCGTCCGACGTGGGGCTCTTTTTCTCAGCTGGAGAAGGCTGATGCCGACTTCCTGACAGAGCGCGGGGATGTGGTCAGCGATGAAGGGCGCATTGAGCTATGAGCAGGACTTACATGCTCGACACCAATATCTGCTCCTTCATCATGCGTGAGCAGCCTGAAGCGGTACTGAAACGCCTGGAGCAGGCCGTCCTGCGTAACCACCGTATCGTGGTGTCGGCGATCACCTATGCTGAGATGCGCTTCGGTGCGGTCGGTAAGAAAGCCTCGCCGCGTCATGCACAGCTGGTCGATGCGTTCTGCGCCCGCCTCGATGCGGTTCTCGCCTGGGATCGTGCAGCAGTGGATGCCACGACTGAAATTAAGGTCGCCCTGGCCGCAGCCGGGACACCTATCGGGCCGAATGACACGGCGATTGCAGGGCACGCCATCGCGGCCGGCGCCATTCTGGTCACCAACAACACCCGGGAATTTGCCCGCGTCCCCGGACTCGAGTCTGAGGACTGGAGCCGTTAACACGCCGTTTCAGGTCAATTTTACGTTGTGACGTCGGTGCCTCACTCCGGCACATTGCGACCCTTTACAGGGAAGAGAAGAATAATGAGCATCAAACTGACAGAAGCAAAAGTTGAGTCCCTTATTGATACCCTCAATGCCCTCATCTGCGAGGAACAGTTGCTGACCCGTGAGCAGCGGGAAAACATGGTCAGAACGGTGGCCACACTTGGCGGACTGGGTGAAAGGGTTCGTCTCACCCAGGCGCAGAAGGAAGCCTTCAGGCAGGCAAGGGCTGAGAAGCCAGCAAAGAAACCCCGGGAGCCTGATCCGGTGTTCCCACGCTCCGGGAGCAAATGGTCGGAAGAGGATCTGGAACTGATACACTCCATCATTGATGACCTTCCGGATGCTGAAATCGATAATCATGTTATTTTTCTTTCCGGTCAGCAGCAACGCACCCCTTATGCCATTGCGCAGAGAATTGTTGCTGA
Organism: Kosakonia sp. 1610; assembly: GCF_050435845.1. Taxonomy (NCBI): domain Bacteria; kingdom Pseudomonadati; phylum Pseudomonadota; class Gammaproteobacteria; order Enterobacterales; family Enterobacteriaceae; genus Kosakonia; species Kosakonia sp. 1610. The sequence goes on from NZ_JBNDKZ010000012.1 coordinate 84,346, forward strand.
GGGGCGACTCGACAAGGAATGGGCTGAGAAGTGGAGAACGACGGCTATGAAAATCCGGGAGCAGACCGCGCAGCAGGGCGATATACAGTCCGAATAATAAACGTACATATTAACAACAGATTGCCGGGTTAAATAATGTGGAGATTATTATGGAACACGACCAGTGGGTTTTATATTCCGGAGCAACGCTGGTTTTATGAGTGCTGAAGTATATATGTGGAAAATTTTGTTCCCGAGAAAACATATATCCCGCGATGAAAAACTGTCAGCCATAAATGCATTTTTCGATGAAATGTTGCCCTCTGTTGGCGGTGTGCAGCAGGGCGGCATTCTTACCCAGTCTTTAACCAGGTAGAGGCATTCTGCCCTGACATTTGATGACCTCAGAAATGATTTGATTACCCACGATGAGCCAAATTTCAGGGAACACGAAAAACTGAACGGATATGCAACATCTCCCGGCGGAGATACGCTCTGGATTTATCTTAACGATAACCAGCTGGTAAACCTCTGTATGAGCCGCTGAATATAGGGCAGAAGATTAACTGGCAGCTGCTGAGTGAAAAATCGACCGGCTGAGCCATACTGTCTATATCACAGTGTATGAGAGGAGAGCGCTATGTGTGGCCGGTTCGCGCAGTTCAGCAGCAGGGATGAATACCTGCAGACACTCGGTATAAACGGGGAAACCATAGCGTATGATCCTCAGCCACTTGACCGTTACAACGTGGCACCGGGTACCCGTGTTCTGATACTGAGTGAGCGCGAAGGTGGGTTCGCTCTTGATCCGGTTCTGTGGGGCTACAGTCCGGAATGGTGGACAAAATCCCCCCTGATTAACGCCCGCAGCGAAACCGCGGCCAGCGGTAAAATGTTCAGCAAACACTGGCAAAACGGGCGTGCCATTGTGCCTGCGGATGGCTGGTATGAGTGGAAGAAAGTCGGTTCCCGTAAACAGCCTTACTTCATCTACCGCAAGGATTCCAGGCCATTATTTATGGCTGCACTGGGTCATGCCCCTTTTGACGCTGACCACGGCGGGGAAGGGTTTGTCATTCTCACGGCCGCCAGTGACGAAGGCCTGCTCGACGTTCACGATCGCCGGCCTGTCGTGCTCGATGCAGACGCTGCGCTGGAATGGCTTCATGCCGGCACGTCAGCCGAGAATGCAGAACATATCATTGCCGGTGCCGCCCTGCCTGAGACCGCCTTCAGCTGGCATCCTGTGGCGGCCGGAATGGGGAACCCCCGAAATCAGGGTGAACAACTTATTTCCCCGGTTGAAAACCCGCTGGCGTGAAGCCTTTTAATAAGCTCTCAATATTATTCCTCAGTATTCTCACGAATATGCGAAGTAAGATAAATACTGCCTAAACAAGGTGCTTTCATATTCGTTATCATTAAAATTTTCGTTAAAGTTTTTAACCTGCATGCCGAAAATTGTTATTATTAATTTTCTATTTAGTGCATTATGAATAGTTTCTGGTTACTGAGAACAGCAATTGATAACAAAGATAAAATGAAGGCCATGTTGATACTACGGGATAAGCCAGAATCCGTTGCCCGTAAAATACTGGAGAAATCCGGCGCGGCTGTTCCGCCTTATAAAGGCCGAGCATTCTGGAAGTGGGCACAGGATTATATTATCCGTGCCTGCCGGCCTGATTCATCACGGGATAAATATCATGCACACACTGAGTGCGAAAATACAGGCATTACCGGAACAGGTCAGGGCCGGACTGAATTTAAGCCCCGCAGCGGCGGACTGGCTGAAAGTGCTCGCCCTGCTGGCCATGCTGGTCGATCACACGAACACACTGCTGCTGCCACACCTGCAGCCGGAACTTTACGCGCTGGGACGCATGGCCTTCCCCCTGTTCGTGCTCATCTGGGCGCGCAACGTGCTTCACAATCCGCACCGGCTCCAAACGCGGGCAAACAGGATGTGGCTGTGGGCGATCGTCACGCAGCCGGTCTTTTCCTTCGCCTTTGCCGGGCACGACCCGTGGTATGCCCTCAACATTCTGTTCGTCTTTGCCGGCGCGACGCAGCTACTGGCGTGGTATCACCGCTTCCGGATGCGCGGTCTGATTGCTGGTCTGGTGTTGCTCAGCCTGATGGTCTGGCCGCTGTCCTTCGCCAGTTACGGTCTGTCCGGGCTGGTTCTGGCTCTCTCGCTGGCAACATTCCTGCATTCATCACCTGGACGCCTGTCCGGAGCAGTTGCCCTGATGGCGATTGTCGCACTTCTGGTTATCAACAGTCAGCATGTCACACAGGCACCGGCAGTGGTGGTGATGCTGTCCATCCTGCCAACGTGTTTTCTGCCGGCCGCCGCTGTCGGTCTGGTCCGCACACTGACAGACGGCCACGAACGGCGATTCATGCCGGCGATATTCTTCTACATGGCTTATGCCGGTCACCTCTGTATTCTTGGGCTGATAACCCGGCTATGCTTGCTGTAGACGCGGAACTGCATGTCCGGATTAGGCGTTATCACCGGAACGACAGACATATTTAAAAGCGGGACTGAGCCAGGATGACGACCTACAAAATAACGTATGAGCACAGCAGCAACGGGGAAACGCAGACAGAAGACACTCTTCTGGAATGCGATCATGAGCCTACCACAGAAGAGCTGGAGCATGCCGTCAGCTGGGACATGCTCACGTTTCGTCGTCAGGGGGCGGCCACCTGGGTAATCATCTCGGTAATTTCGCTGGCATAAAGCGGTAACTAAGCTGAACAGATGCCACTTTCAACGTGTCATCATCAAGTAATAAATTAAGCCAACATCGAGTGCTATCTACAATCTTGCGAATGCGTTGCCGGGTTTGTCTCCTGTGAGAGACATGGTGTGAACATGGTCCCACGCTCTACTTCGCAAAATTGATTGCAAAAACAGGACGGTTTCACCTACCTCATATCTATTCGTGACTATTCACTATCATTACTTGACGACATCGTCAGCTGTTTCATAGAATTTGATTGTTAGATGATAAGCATCACCGCGTAACCCGATTAAATTTGTCGGCAGCGCAAATGAAAAAACCCGACCTCACCAGTCGGGTTTTTTTATGACACAACTTTGTCAGCTTCCCATATCTTGTATGGTTGCTCCGCCAGATATCCCTTCGTATAATCAATTTCGTTGGATAGACCCATGCGAACTGGCACATTTTGCGGACACAAACGATTTCGAAGTCCTGGTTGGGTAACAGGTGGTGCTGACCCGGCGTTCTGGCCAAATGAGTGTGGTGCTTATCATCTAACATGTGGGCTTAGCCTGACAGGCAATGTAAGAACAACGGCTGGACACCTGCGCTCTCCTTATGGAGATACCGAACGAGTGAAAGCTCTCATCGAGAAAGCGATCACTGTTCTGAAGGCGTGTATAGCGCTTTTAGAGCTGATGCGCCTCATGTTCCCATGATGACGCAAACGTAAGTAAGGCCACCGGCTAATCCCCGGTGGCCTTTAACATATAGGTCAATGTCTAAGTTATGGCTTACATCTAACGCTGAAATCGAGATCGTTGGAATTCCGGATTTCTAACCCCTCAATTCTCAAATCTTTCAATGCTTCGACTGAGTCCCATACAAATGACTCCTTGAAGTCAGGAAAGTCATCTTTCACCTCGAATGTCTTCCATTCTGGATATGATGATTTAGCTGCTTCAATGATGATCTTGGTAACCGTTTCGAACTGTGTCACGGCCGCGTTTCCTCATTAAAAAGGTTTCGACCAATTTTATCACAGCCGAGTACACCATATTGGACTCGGAGCCTTTAGCTAATCCCTGCAGACCTGTCACATAATCAGTCCTGAATCTTTTTTTACTGCCTGGCTGTGTTCGCGTTGCTAAAGAGGTCTGACCTCTCTGCTGACGTCTCGCACAAGGACATCGATGGCAGGTTGCCTAGGATTTCGAAAGCCTCGTTACTCGCTTCCAGGAGAATACAGGCTTATTCATGGGAACGTCCTCATGTGGCTTATGAAGACTTTACTGACATCGCGGTATGTTGATCAAGGGGGAAGCAGGTCAGGGATGATGAGGAGCGATCCTGTCAAAGGCCAGGTTAATACAATTACATAAAATTATAAGCCTGACTGTTTGATGCTATGAAATATAACCATTAGTAAATTCAGAATCGTTTTCATCTTCTGCACGGCAAATTACATGTAATTATTCCCAGTATTCTTATATTAATATGTAACTCAATGTTCTGACCGGATCGCTCCGCAACCCATTGATATTTAAAGGGTAAATTTAAAATCTCAATTATTTTTGTAAAAAAATATTGAAACAATCAAAAAAATACGGTTACCATCGGTCATACGGTTTATATAAATGCAAGGAGTCAGCATGCCTAACCTGTTAACAATATTCTTTCCCTTTAATATTAAAATACTCCTCAATATATCACATATTATGAAGTACAACTCAGTGCCAGGGTATACAGCAAAAGGAATATGCGCATTGCGACCGGTTTCCAGAGTGGTGCGTTGTAACTCTACAGGATTTATTTTTCTGTCGTACGGATCAAATTCAGAAAATCTGATGCAGTGTAACCATACCAATTTGCACTACAGTAAACATGGTCAGTCTGACTGGATTATTAAAAAACCACTTCAACAAAGCACCCACTAAAACATTAAATCAGGCGCCGGTTTTACAGGTTGTTTTTTTATTAAATCCTGCCAGTTGAGTTGATCGTTATTTACTGGATTTAAAGCCGCCGTGTCTGAAAGTAACAATACAAACTCTCAAGAGTATATTCAACTGATAACTATTTTACCAGTACCCTCATGTTTTCTTTAGTAACGTAACTTTCATGGATGTTATTGTTAACTGTAAATGAGTGTTATTTAACACATTCATGGCTCACTCAAAAAAGGAAAATTTATGTCGTTTATTAAAAAATTAACAGGGGTTGCTGTCACGTTTTCATCCTTGTTTATGACATTCGCTCCCGCAGCGTATAGTGCAGAAACTTCCGTCCCTCAGAGTATACAGACTCAGAAGGAGAGTACACTTCCTTTATGGTGGAAAGAAGCTGTATTTTATCAAATCTATCCCCGCTCATTTAAAGATACGAACGGGGATGGGATAGGTGACATTCGCGGTATTATAGAAAAACTGGACTATCTTAAATCATTAGGGATAGATGCAATCTGGATTAATCCACATTACGACTCACCAAACACTGATAATGGTTATGATATCAGAGACTACGAAAAAATTATGCAAGAGTACGGAACTATGGAGGATTTTGACGCATTAATTTCAGAAATGAAAAAGCGCAATATGCGGTTAATGATAGACGTGGTAATTAATCATACAAGCGATCAACACCCCTGGTTTATTCAAAGTAAAAGCAGTAAACAAAACCCATATCGTGAATATTATTTCTGGCGTGACGGTAAGAATAATCAGCCACCCAATAATTACCCCTCATTCTTTGGCGGCTCTGCATGGCAAAAAGATGATAAAACGGGACAATATTATCTCCATTATTTTGCCAGACAGCAGCCTGACCTTAACTGGGATAATCCGAAGGTGCGAGGCGATCTTTACGCCATGCTCCGCTTCTGGCTTGATAAGGGCGTGTCCGGGATGCGGTTTGACACCGTTGCAACGTATTCTAAAATTCCGGGGTTCCCCGACCTGACGCCAGAGCAGCAGAAAAATTTTGCAGAGCAGTACACAATGGGGCCGAATATCCATCGTTATCTACAAGAAATGAAACAGGAAGTCCTTTCCCGGTATGATGTAGTGACGGCAGGCGAAATATTCGGTGTTCCTCTCGAACGCTCCTCTGATTTTTTTGACCGTCGTCGCAATGAACTGGATATGTCGTTTATGTTTGACTTAATCCGTCTCGATCGCGACAGCAATGAACGCTGGCGTCATAAAAAATGGTCGCTTTCTCAGTTTCGTCAGATTATCAACAAAATGGACTCTAACGCCGGAGAGTATGGATGGAACACCTTCTTTTTGGACAATCATGATAACCCGCGGGCAGTGTCTCATTTTGGGGATGACAGCCCTCAGTGGAGAGAGCCTTCCGCTAAGGCATTAGCGACAATCATTCTGACCCAGCGTGCGACACCTTTCATTTTTCAGGGGTCAGAACTGGGAATGACCAATTATCCCTTTAAAAAGCTGAATGAATTTGATGATATTGAAGTCAAAGGTTTCTGGCAGGATTATGTCCAGACCGGAAAAGTGTCGGCTGAAGAATTTCTTGATAACGTACGCCTGACAAGCCGTGATAACAGCAGGACCCCTTTTCAGTGGAATGACCGTAAGAACGCCGGTTTTACGAGTGGAAAGCCCTGGTTCAGAATTAATCCAAACTATGTTGAAATCAACGCTGACAAAGAATTAATCCGTAATGACTCTGTGCTCAATTATTATAAGGAAATGATTCAGTTGCGGCATAAAACCCCTGCGCTAATATACGGCACCTATAAAGACATCAGTCCTGAAGATGATACTGTCTATGCCTATACCAGAACCCTTGGAAAGGAACGCTATCTTGTCGTAATAAATTTTACCGAAAAGACAGTTCGTTATACTCTGCCGAAAAATAATGTTATTAAAAGCATCTTAATTGAGGCCAATCAGAAGAAAATCGCTGAAAAACAGAGTGCAGTCTTAACATTGAGTCCCTGGCAGGCTGGGGTTTATGAACTCCAGTGATTCATTATACAATTTACTGGTTTTTCACTTCCGGGATTGTGCAGGCATAAAGGGATTGTTTATTGATACAGCCGCGCTTGAATAGCTATCTTTAAAAATGACTGTAAAGCCTGCTTAGGAAGAGGTATCTGAAGGAATTCTCAATTACTCAGTTGAGAGTTCCTTTTTTTCGATCGCTTACTGGTGTGTACGAATGCCTGGCGATTTTGACCGGAGCCAGTAGTGTTATAGTCATGTATAATGTGAGGTAGAGTCGTTAAACTGTGGCAGGTCGTTTTTTACTCACGCAACTGACGACACGACACCCATGCCAGTGGGGCTGTGCATCAATGTTCCAGATGAGATAATGATAAGGATGAAAATGAACTTGAGAGTTCAGGATACGCTTATACAGCAGGCTGAAAGTTCCAGTGGCCTCCTTTACCGGATGGTAATTGCGTACACGTGTTTAGCTATTCTGGTAATTTTTACTACTGCTCTGGCACAAAGCAACCATGAACACATTAACTTCTATTTTGTCGTAAACTTTTTCACAGTAATCATTCTGGCATGGTTCATAAGAAAGTCTTTCAATATTATTTCACGGGCGTCGTATGTCGCATCCTTAAGGATCGGGTTATTTCTGTTGCTTAATTCAACGCTTATTTCTATGGCCGGAGGCTTAAATGTTCTCGACAACAGTACAACGTCTGTAGTCGCAGCTATGTTATATGCTCCTGCAATAACTATTATTGCTCACAGCTTCAATAAATATATCACAGCTGTAAACAGTAACTACCTGTCGGCCGTTTCCCTGGCCTTTACTGATGAGCTTACAGGCTTGCCTAACAGGAGGCATCTCAACTTTAAGTTAAAAGAGATCGAGAATAAAAGATGTACAATATGCATAGCAGATATAGATTACTTCAAAAATATTAACGATACATGGGGTCACGAAATGGGTGACAAGATTCTGGCTTCTGTAGGGCTCAGGCTAATGAACCTGAGCAGTGATAATCTCTTCATCGCAAGGTCTGGAGGTGAGGAATTTTGTATAATCATCACAGAGGCTACTGATGCGACTGCTCAAATCAGAAATATTTGCGCGTTCCTTGAGGGGGGGTGTAACGGGGGGGTAAATATTACCCTTAGCGTTGGAGCGGCTACTAAAGAGGCTAATGAAATGTCTTCGTGGGTCATGGAAAGAGCGGATGCAGCCTTATATCAGGCAAAAAACTCAGGAAAGAATCGTATCGTATTTAATTGACTGGTATTGATGCGAATCATCTTTTTTCATTTTTCAGGAACATTAATACGCCCATTGAATAAAGAGATAACGTTAATGCTGACATGCTGTTATGTTATCAATACTAATGAAGGCGCCGCAGGTGATAATCAACCTGGTATTCGTTGGCATTTCGGAACATCACCGAATAATTAAGAAACTCCCCACTGTCGCTATACGAAACAGATGTGATACGCAGTAATGGCGTTTTTTCGGGGACATTCATCTGCTGAGCCAGCTGTTTGTCCGCCAGTACCGGCGTCAGGCTTTCATAGTTGCCGCTAATTCTGATACCGCATTCTTTCTCAATATAATCGAACTTCGACCCCTCCAGATGTAACAAAGAAAGATTTTTGAACAACTTCACGGGCATATAGCTGTCCTCCAGGATGAGTGGTTTGCCATCAACAAAGCGCAGCCGCTGAGAAAAGTAGATGCATTCACCCGGGAGTATTCGCAACTGGGTGGCGATAGCGGGCGGCGCACTCATTAGCTTGAAAATAAGAACTTTACTTGTGACTGTTCTGCCCTGCTGGCGCAGCACTTCCACTAATCCGGTGAGATTGGCTGTCTCATGGTGCACATCCTTACGAGCGACATAAGTGCCACTTCCGTGGCGTCGTATCACCAGGCCCCACGTTATTAACAATTCGATAGCCTTACGAATAGTCATTCGCGCCACACCGAACTCAAGTGCCAGTTTTTTTTCAGCCGGTAGCGGGCTTCCCACCGGATATTCCGGAGAATTAAGCCGCAGGCGCAATTTATCCGCAATAGATTTATAGATCACCTCTAGACCTCTTAATGCATGTCAGCTGTTTCATTTGGTTTTCAGATGTCCATAAAATTCAGTAAAAGTAGACCTCATTGAGAGAAATAAAACCATGAAAGTGATCACGAATTGATGTCCCTGTTAAAGTTAAACCCTCCCCGTATACCTACTCTCCCTCTCAGACCAGACTCAAAAAAACAAGGTCACTTACCCTACAGGTTGTCACATGAGGATTAAAAAATGCTCAGTCATATACAACGTTTTGGTGGCGCAATGTTTACACCGGTCTTGTTGTTTCCATTCGCCGGGATTGTGGTAGGCATCGCCATTATGCTGCAGAACCCTTTGTTCGTTGGTGAAACCCTGACAACTCCCGATAACTTATTTGCGCAAGTTGTACATATTATCGAAGAAGGTGGCTGGACAGTGTTTCGCAACATGCCGCTGATTTTTGCTGTCGGTTTGCCTGTTGGACTCGCCAGGCAGGCTCACGGGCGAGCCTGTTTAGCTGTGTTAGTCAGCTTCCTGACCTGGAACTATTTTATCAATGCGATGGGGGTAACCTGGGGCCACTACTTTGGCGTCGATTTCAACGCCGAGCCGATCGCGGGCAGCGGCTTAACTATGGTTGCAGGTATAAAGACACTCGATACCAGTATCGTCGGCGCGATTGTTATCTCCGGATTTGTCACCGCTATCCATAACCACTTTTACGAAAAGCAGCTTCCGGTGTTCCTGGGGATTTTCCAGGGGAGCTCGTTTGTGGTCATTATGGCTTTCCTGGCGATGATCCCCTGCGCCTGGCTTACGCTATTTGGCTGGCCAAAGGTTCAGATGGGGATTGAGTCCCTGCAAATATTCCTGCGTAATGCCGGCGCGCTGGGAGTCTGGGTTTATACCTTCCTTGAACGTATTCTCATTCCAACCGGCCTGCACCACTTTATCTATGGTCCCTTTGTCTTTGGCCCTGCGGTAGTAGAAGGCGGCATACAGCTTTACTGGGCACAGCATCTCCAGGAGTTTAGCCAGAGCACAATGCCGCTTAAGTCTTTATTTCCGGAAGGCGGATTCGCGCTTCATGGAAATTCTAAAGTGTTTGGCTGTCTGGGTATTGCGCTGGCACTTTACTCCACTGCCGCGCCTGAAAACCGGGCCAGGATTGCAGGGCTGTTAATACCAGCAACACTGACCGCCATGCTGGTAGGTATTACCGAGCCGCTGGAATTCACATTCCTGTTTATTTCACCTGTGTTGTTTGCTGTTCACGCCTTTCTCGCCGCTTCCATGGTGACATTAATGTACATGTGTGGTGTGGTCGGTAACATGGGCGGGGGGCTACTTGACCAGTTTCTGCCTCAAAACTGGATACCCATGTTCCATAACCATTCCTCAATGGTACTGACTCAGATTGGTATCGGCATGGCCTTCACCGGCATCTACTTCCTGCTTTTCAGGATGCTGATTCTGCGCTTCGACCTGAAAACGCCGGGCCGTGCAGAGATAGACGTGAAGCTTTACAGCAAGGCTGACTACAAGGCTTCCCGCAACCAGACTACCGCAGCGACCACAAAAGTAGCCAGACAAGACCAGGCTGCTGCATTCCTGGAAGCGCTGGGCGGCACCGGCAACATACTTCGCGTGAATAACTGCGCTACCCGCTTACGTATCACCGTTTCTGACATTGCGATGACACAAAGCGATGAGGTTTTTAAAGCGCTGGGAGCCCACGGAGTGGTGCGGCACGGCAACAGTATCCAGGTAATTGTGGGTCTGCATGTCCCGCAGGTTCGTGACCAAATCGAAACACTGATGAACGTAACTTCTTCTAGCGAAATCAAATCCATGACGGAGGCAGTACTATGAAAAAATTCTCTGTAGTCGTAGCAGGCGGTGGGAGCACCTTTACGCCGGGTATCGTTCTGATGTTACTTGCAAATCAGCACCGTTTCCCGCTGCGCTCCCTGAAATTTTATGATAACGACGGTGCTCGTCAGGAAGTCATCGCAGAGGCGTGCAAGGTCATTCTGAAGGAACAAGCTCCGGAGATTGAGTTCTGCTATACCACAGATCCACAGGAAGCTTTTACCGATGTAGATTTCGTTATGGCTCATATCCGCGTAGGTAAATACGCGATGCGCGAAAAAGACGAAAAAATCCCGCTACGCCATGGTGTGGTAGGGCAGGAAACATGCGGGCCGGGGGGAATTGCTTACGGCATGCGTTCAATAGGTGGGGTATTAGAGCTCGTTGATTATATGGAAAAATACTCACCGAATGCATGGATGCTCAATTATTCCAACCCGGCAGCGATAGTGGCAGAGGCAACCCGGCGTCTGCGCCCGTCTGCCAAAATCCTTAACATCTGCGATATGCCTATCGGCATTGAAAGCCGCATGGCTCAGATTGCTGGCCTCAAAGACCGCAAAGAAATGCGAGTGCGTTATTACGGCTTAAACCACTTTGGATGGTGGACCTCAATTGAGGATAAAGAGGGTAATGATCTCATGCCAAAAATTCGCGAGCATGTTGCTAAATTTGGCTATGTGCCTCCTACGGAGGAGGATGGTGTTGAAGCAAGCTGGAACGATACCTTCGCCAAAGCGAAAGATGTTTGGGCACTGGATCCTGATACCTTTCCGAACACCTATCTCAAATACTACCTGTTCCCTGACTATGTGGTCGCGCACTCCAATCCCGAGCGTACTCGTGCTAATGAAGTCATGGAGCACCGTGAAAAAAATGTGTTCGATTCCTGCAATGCCATCATCAAAGCCGGTAAGGCCTCTGCCGGTGAGCTGGAAATCGATGAACACGCATCCTATATCGTCGACCTGGCCACAGCCATCGCCTTTAACACTCAGGAGCGCATGCTGCTGATTGTTCCTAATAACGGGGCTATTCATAACTTCGACCCAGAAGCGATGGTTGAAATTCCTTGCCTGGTGGGTAAAAGCGGTCCCGAGCCACTGACCGTAGGAAATATTCCACAATTCCAGAAAGGACTTATGGCACAGCAGGTCGCCGTGGAAAAACTTGTCGTGGATGCCTGGGAGCAACGTTCTTATCAGAAGCTGTGGCAGGCAATTACACTTTCCAAAACAGTACCCAGCGCGTCGGTAGCTAAGGCGATCCTCGATGATTTGGTCGAAGCCAACCGTGATTACTGGCCTGAACTGCGTTAACCACACCATAAACCGGACGTAATCGTCCGGTTTATCTTCAGATGTGCTGATAGCATACGTATGATCCGGCAGTCATTACGATGCTGGTCATCCTGAACACCTTTCTTCTGCCGGCCGCCGCTGTCGGTCTGGTCCGCGCACTGACAGACGGCCGCGAATGGCGATTCATGTCAGCGATGTTCTTCTACATAGCTTATGCAGGACATCTCTTCACTATTGGGTTGATAACCCGGCTATGCTTGCTGTAGACGCGGAACTGAATGTCCGGAAGAGGCGTTATCACCGGAACGACAGACATATTTTAAAAGCGGGAGTTAGCCTGAATGACAACCTACAAAATAAAGTATGAGTACAACAGCAACGGGGAAACGCAGACAGAAGACACTCTGCTGGAATGCGATCATGAGCCTACCAGAGAAGAGCTGGAGCATGCTGCCAGCTGGGGCACTCTGATGTTTCATCGCCATGGACTGGCCCCTTGAGTATTAATAAATTCAGGAGACTTAAAAGAAGAATGACGCTGGGCTTATGGAATTCTGTTGTATATGTTGTCACACCATGCTTCATATATTAATCCTTCACAATCATCTTGTAACTGGCTGGCAGAGCCGGGATTGGAGACCTGGCGGGGCGTGACGGTGAAGATTACGGACCGATGCCTTACCATCATCGCGGACAACACCGATATGCAGGAAATGCACGAGCAGCTTTATCAGGCTAAACAGGTGGTTAAGGGGATTAAGAGCAGGATATTTACTGTGCTGAACGAGAGTTAAATAATATAAAAGCCGGGAAGATTTGATAGTCTTTCCGGCGAAATATATGAACAATTTTACTCACTGTTTTTTATTCAATAGAACTCAATTCGGCAGTCAGACAGTTGATAACTCCGCTCATCCGATAAAAAAATACTGTCTCCTATAATTTTACCAGTAAATAATCCTAGTTTTTTTGCACCCAGTTCAATCTGTTTTCGCCAACCATCAATATCCCCCTTATATGACAACGCATGTAAAAGTTCTCCAGAGGGAAGCCATAACTTACAATTCTCAGTTATGGCACCACCACTCGTTGGAACTGGAGGCTCTATTTGACTTGTCAGTTTATTAAATAGTCCATTCCCCAAGAAATTGTCATGCCCATCATCTGAGATGTAGCGATACTCTCTCCATTCGACGGGAGTTGAACCGGGAATTTCTCTCTCATCAACTTTTATCATGGTGTTGCCTTAAATAATACATTATTCAACCCAGCATTCTGAAATATAGCATTGTAATGAGCTGCTAGCTCTGGACTATTCGTATGATAAATTACATCATCAAATGCCTCTGAATATTTTTGAGCCTGAGATAACATGGTTTGTTGCTCCTTGATTGCAAAAGGTGCCCCGCCAATAGAACTTTCAGGATTGCGTAGAGACTTAGCCCAATCATCGACATATTTTGCTTCTATCGCAGTACTTTTACCCTTTATATTGACAACATGATCTGCTATTCCATTAACTCTATTTCCGTTAACAATAGCACTATATTCTCTAGCTGATTGTGGTAGCTTGCCACCATACATGTTTTGTATTTTTTCTTCATATTCTCTGGCTTTTACTTTGCAATCCATTAATCCCAGCGGATCAATATAACTTAACGGATTCGGTGCATAAACATACAGGTTTATCCCACCTTTTAGCCCTATCGGGTCCTGAACGATGAACCGCGCGGTCGCCGGGTCGTAATAGCGGAACAGGTTGTAGTGCAGCCCGGTTTCGCTGTCTGCATACTGCCCGGCGTAGCGCAGCGGCTGGTGCGTCAGGGTCGTATTTCGTGCCAGCCGCGTGAAGCCGTCTGTCTGGTGGCGGACCTCTCCGAAACTGCCATACTGACCGCTCCAGCGGAGGTTGCCTTCCACATCTGTCACTTCCAGCGGCGCACCGTTCAGGTCGGTACTGAACCAGTAGATTTCCCCGGTCCTGTCCTCCCGCAGATGGTCGACCCGCGCCAGCGGGCTCCAGACCTCGTTCGGGTCGTAAATATAGGTGCTGCACTGCCCGCCTTGATGCTGCTCCTGCAACAGGCGGTAACCCTGCCAGAGAAAACGCGTTTCACTGATGCCGTGTCCGGTGGTGATTGTCTTGCGGATGCGCCGGCCAAGCGCGTCATAATGGTAGTGCGCTTCGAAGCGCCCCTGCGGCCCCGTTCCGCGCGCGGACAGAAGGCGATTTTCAGCGTCATACGCGTAGTGTTGTTCATACAGCCCGCTGCGCCTGCGGGTCATGTTGCCCCAGGCATCGTACTGCATAAACAGGTTCTGCCAGTGCTGCAGGCGGTTATCCGTGACCGGGGCGTCAAGACAAACTTCATGTTCAAAAATGGTTAAATGTGAATTTTATGTAAATTTATGTTAAGAATTAAATCAAAAGGTTGTCTTACTTCTTTGATTTAATTGCTTTATTTTAATTTTAAAATTTGTAGTAAGTAAAACCGACATTGTCAAAAAAAGAGAATTAGGGCATGAAAATACTGTTGGCCAACATACTATCCAGATGTCATAAGCATTAATTTTCATTAAAACGGAGTTCTTATGGAATTAGAAGCTAGTGAATTCGGTGTAGTTCTGTCAGTCGATGCTCTCAAACTGTCCCGACAGTCCCCGTTAGGGATTGGGATTGGTATTGGTGGCGGCGGTGGCGGCGGCGGAAGCAGTGGCGGCCAAGGCGGTGGCTGTGGCGGTTGCAGCAACGGTTGTAGTGGTGGAAACGGTGGCAGCGGCGGAAGTGGTACACATAACCCCTAATTAACGCGCTGAATTAACCGGTCAGGGAGCATGGTGCTCCCTGATATTCAAAAGGGATTAATATGCTGAATATTCTGCCATTTGAGATAATTTCCAGAAATACAAAAACTTTACTCATCACCTACATTTCTTCGGTAGACATTTCCCATGAGGGAATGAAAAAAATCCTCGAAAACCTGCATACCCGGCGGGGTATTATCTCTGAATCCTACCTTAACGAACTACTGGATTATGAGGGTATAGACAAAGACAAAGGCAAAGAATTCCTTGTAACAACTGGCGTGATAAACAAAACTAAATCATCGGCTCTCTGGGAACATTCAGTCATAATAAGCGATGTTCCACACCTTTTCAGGAATTCACACAACCAATGGGAAGCTGATGGGATTTTGCTTTCTCATGTCCTGGACGTACAAGAACTAGATTTTGTTTTACCCACCTCAACATTAATCTGGATGCACTTTGAAAAATATGATCCAGAGATTATCCAGTCCGTTTACAAGAAATTAGAAAAAAATCATGGGGTTGCGTTCATACAAAGCTATTACCTTAAAGAGTCGTTCAGAATAGATGGGGTATATTCGCCAGAGCTTGGAACTCCATGTCATTTTTGCCACATTGAGAGGTGGTTAAACAGGGAAGAAAAAAGTTTCAGGCGCAATGAAATGTCTTGGGCCAATCTACTTAAATTAATGAAAAAACACCAAATGGCGCTGCCAGCTCTGGCTTTAAGTGAGTCAGAACGAGGGTTCAGCCAGCATTTGATCAAACGTCGGCTTCAGGAACTGATAGGCACCTCACTCGTTAAAAGTCATGTAGACACCTTCATGTCCTCTGTGAGTGCAGATTTAATTACCTGCGTTCTGAGTAAAGAGCCGGTTATTCACTGGCAGGCTTGTGGTTGCGTGGAGAGATAAAATGTCAAAACATGAACTCTCTTTGGTGGAAGTAACACATTACACTGACCCTGAAGTTCTGGATAATGTGAAGGATTTTCATGTCAGAGGGAATTTTGCCTCCCTCCCAGAATTCTCTGAAAGAACTTTTGTTTCCGCAGTACCGACGGCCCATCTTGAGAAATTTGAAAATAAAGAAATTCTTTTCAGGCCAGGCTTCAGTTCAGCAGTGAATATCTCCCCTTCACTTCATTTCAGCAGGGAAAGATATCTATCCGGAATCGGCTTTGACGACAGAAATAAATGTTCTGTTCGCACTATTGAAAAGCTGCTCATTAATGCGTTCAGTTCTCCTGATCCAGCCTCTGTCAGGCGACCTTATCCTTCAGGAGGTGCTCAGTACCCGGTTGAGGTTTTTTTATGCCGATTGTCTGAAAACACAGAAAACTGGCAGACCGGAACTAACGTTTATCACTATTTGCCACTAAGCCGGGCATTAGAGCAGGTCGCTGCGTGTGATACTCAGGAGCTTTACCGAAGCTTGTCCGGTGGAGATGCAGAACGTCTCGGCAGACCCCATTTTGCTCTTGTCTATTACGTCATTTTTGAAAAAGCTTTGTTTAAGTATCGGTACAGAGGTTACAGAATGGCCTTAATGGAAGCAGGTTCAATGTATCAGAACGCGGGATTGGTTGCAGATCAAATAGGGCTGAGGAACCGCGTATGGGCGGGATTTACTGATTCATACGTAGCAAAAACCATGAATGTTGACCAGAGGACAGCCGCACCGCTGATTGTTCAGTTTTTTGGAGATGTCATCGATGATTAATGTCTATAGTAACCTGATGTCTGCATGGCCCGCCACAATGGTGATGAGTCCAAAGCTGAACCGAAACATGCCCACCTTTTCCCAGGTATGGGACTACGAGCGAATTGCGCCAGCCAGTGCTGCTGGTGAAACACTGAAGTCGATACAGGGAGCCATAGGTGAATACTTTGAACGCCGCCATTTTTTTAATGAGATCGTAGCTGGAGATGAAAAAACATTAAGCGAAATGATGGCTCCTTCAGCAGCAGATGCTTTTACAGAAGCGTTTGTTCAGACTTCCTCATTGACAGAGGAGGCGGTCAGAACCCACAGATTCAAGACCACTCGCGCCTTCAATCTGTTTAGTCTGGAGACACAAGAAATACCAGCAGTTATTATTGCTCTCGACAATATTACAGCCGCTGATGACCTGATATTTTATCCTGACAGAGATACATGCGGATGTAGCTTTCATGGTAATTTAAACGATGCTATGGACGGTGCCCTATGCGAGTTTATGGAAAGGCAATCGTTACTGCTATATTGGTTGCAGGGAACAGCAAATAATGAAATTTACGGAGAAATTAAAACAGGGATCAATTATATAGACGAAATTTTATTAGCCCTCAGATCCGAAGGCAAACTGAAAATTTTCGACATCACCCTACCCGGAGCACCAGGACACGCAGTTCTGACGCTTTATGGTACAACAAATAAAGTCAGTCAGATAAAATATAGTACCGGATTATCCTATGCCGGTAGTCTGGAAAAAGCCCTGTGTAAATCTGTAACAGAGCTATGGCAATCATATATATGTATGCACAACTTCCTTATTGGGGGCTATACCGATGAGGATATCATTGACAGCTATCAGCGCCATTTTATGTCATGCAATAAATATGAGTCATTTACTGATTTGTGCGAAAATACCACGCTGCGGCATCCGGGTGTCATAATGTCTCTTGAAAACCATACTTTAGAAGATGACTTGCTTAGCTATCTCGAGAAAATATCTGGTAATATTTTTGTATACTATGCAAGAGAAAGAATGAGCGACCATCTTGTCTGGTATACAAAGATAATAAGTCCTGACTTTTTCCTTCATATGAATGGTTCAGGAGCAATAAATCTTAACAATAAACTATACCGTGCCGGAAACGGTATTAAAAAAAGAGAGTCTAAAATGGTTCCCTTTCCATAAGGATATATTGTGGCGACATTAAGAATGACAGTTATTTTTCTAATGGAACAAATTAGAACACCTTTTAGCATAATATGGACAATTATGTCTCCTACCGTATTGTTCTTTTTTCTTCATTTTGACGAAATTGAACGGCATTTCGGCGATACCTTATGGCTGGGGCACCAGGTATCTTGGTTCTTAGGTTATATTTCATTTTCTGTTGTTCTTTTTAATTACTGTCTGTATCTGACAGGCAGAAGAGAAAGTGGTTTTATTGCTACGTTTGTGCACAGTATGGAAGGCCGGTTATTGTTTATCCGTTCTCAGTTGATGGCCTCCCTTATCATGTCAGTTCTATATATATTATTTTTTATTACAGTCGTACTCATTGGCTTCCAGGCGCTGCCAGACTCTCAGACGGCTGTACTAATTTTAAAAACAATATGCATAAATGTGATAATGATGATTTCCTTGACGTTTATGGCATCATTACGTGTGACTTTTCAGACGGCCAGTACTATCTATTCCGTGTTGATAACGGTGTGTATGGTTTTAGGGATCGTATCATTAAGATATAATGACGGACTCGTTTACTGGATTAACCTCATAAATCCGATTACCATATACTCCACACTTCTCCAGCCTAACCTTGAGTTATCTTTTATCACTATTTTCGTCTATAGTCTAATGTTCATTATAAGTCTGATTTCAGCTCTGACCTTCAAAACAGAACCTGTGTGGAGCTCTCAATGACCATACCACTTTTAGAGATTAACTCCCTTAACTTTTCATATAAAGGCCATCCCCCCATATTCAATAACTTGTCGCTTGAAATAGAGCAGGGGGGGCTGATAGGTCTGCTTGGAGAAAATGGAGCTGGAAAAACCACTCTCTTTAACATAATCAAGGGGGGGATCGGCGATTATGAAGGAACTGTCAAACGTTACTTTGCTGGTGATGAAATGGTAAGCCTGCCTCAGGTAATAAATCTTTCCGGGACGCTCAGGAATGAAGAAGTTTTCGATTTAATTTGCTGTTTTAATAAATTGACAAAAAAGCAGGCGTGGGCACAACTTAACAGTAAGTGGAATGATGATTTTTTTATCCGGTATGAAAAAATAAGGCATAAAAGGACATATACGGTGAGTTATGGTGAAAAAAGATGGTTGATAATATCACTAATGTTAACTCTCTGTAAGAATGCCCGCTTCTTTTTGCTTGATGAACCAACTGTTGGTATTGACATTCAATACAGGATGATGCTGTGGGATCTTATTAACGAAATTACCGCTGATGGGAAAACTGTTTTTTTCTCAACACATATATTTGATGAGCTTACCAGAGGGTGTATTCCATTCTACATGTTGTCGAAGAATAGTATTAAGCGGTATACTGATATGGACGCTTTCATTCAAGCGAACAACGAATCTACGCCAGAAAAGGCTTTTATCAAAGAAATCATGGGGCCAAGGAGTTAATTGATGGAGATTACTGGTAAGAAAATAACAAAGCGACAACTGAATGAGACAAGAGTTTTGAATGCTAGCTACTATAATTGTATATTTGAACGTATTCAATTAGATAATGTAAATCTTCGTGATTGTGAGTTTGAAAAGTGTCGTTTTATAAACTGTTCATTGAAAAGCCTGAAGCTCGATTTTTTTAAACTTCTCGATTGTGAGTTTGAAAAATGCTTACTGCAGGGGATTAACGCATCTGACATTATGTTTCCCTGTACATTTTCTCTTAATAACTGCGAAGTGAGATTTATTGAGTTAGTCGGCTTGCGACTGCAGAAATCGAGCTTTTTATCTACCAGCTTCAGGGATTGCTTGTTTGAAGAAACCGATCTTCGTAAATCTTATTTTACCGGTTCGGAGTTTTGCAATACCGAGTTCAGGCATTGTGATCTATCTAATTGTGATTTTTCATTGACTGATGGTCTTGACTTAAATCACGAAATAAATAAGATTATTTCTATAAGGATCCCTCAAGATGCAGGCTCAAAAATCCTCAAAAGGATGGGGATTGTTATTTCATGATTCTGGTTGGATATTGCGAATTCACTCGGTGCGACATTTACTTAAGCTGTTTACACTTTCAATCATCGTCATAAATGATGATATTAAGAAGGTTGATTAACAAATTTAAGTTAATTGTACAAATATTTTTATGTAAGATTAATAGACAATTTATCTATTTCAAATGAGATGAGCTGGCTCCTGTATTTCACCAGTTACGGCCTGTCCAGATTGGTTCTGGCTTTCTCGCTGGCAACGTTTATTCATACAACCACTAGGACGATTGTCTTCAGTCGCTGCGCTCATTGCGCTCTTGGTCATCAAAGGTCACAAATGACGCTGGACATAATGAATGTACGTTAAGCCTGTTTTTTGAACAGGCTTCGCTATTGCAATAAGACAAAATCTCGCGCTCTCGATAATGCACTTTAAAGAAAAAGCATGACTGTAAACAGGTAGTTAAACCTATTTAGATCTTTATACTTTTCTGCTGTGCAAAAACCATAAGGTCTTTTATATTTTCAATAGACGCTGTCGGGCTTTGCTTTACCTTTTCGATAAGTAACTCAAGGTTTGTAGCTTCTTCACCGAAATATTCATCTTCCTCTTCTTGTGTTCCCTCATCATACTTAAGGACGTCTGTGCTCTCAAAGGACTTATCAAGTGACTGGAATAAATCCATGTCATTTGTACTACTAATGTATTTACATAAGTAATACAACGCACCGAATGCATTTTGAGCAACATTGCCTTCAGTTTCTGGGTAATCATCACTGTCTGGGCCAAGCATTGCCTTTTTTTTCACGTCTTCCAGATCAATGCTCGCACCTGAAAGATAATTGACCAGTCTGTCCAGACTGGTTCTGAAATCGCTCGACAGATTTTCATTGTAATATTTATCGAATTTTTCTAAGCAAATTACCTGCCGCTGGAGGTTACAGAGCGCGACAATAATCTTCTCTCTTTCTGAAAATCCTTTCAGGATATTGATATATTCAGGGATATATTTATCAAGAATCATGTTAAGGACACCCTTTAAGCCTGTTGCGGCTGCGTTTTCCTGATTTCGGTGTATCGGTTGTCACACCATGCTCATGCATTAATCCTTCGCAATCAAGGCAGACTCTTCTTGATGCGTCGATATGCTCAATGTCGGAGACATTTTTCATTGTAGTCTCCTCGGCATGTGCATCGCCTCTGATAACATTCACGTTATTTTCTTTCGCCCATACACGCTGCACAGGAGGTACAATACGTTCGCTGGATGCGAGATGATAGTTACCGCTGCTGTCTACACCTATAGCAGTAGTTTTACGACCCTGGACATATTCATCAAGCAAGCTGTGTACTTCCCTGACCATTTCCTGAAATTTTGTCAGTGTCAGGCCTAACGCATCAATCCACCCTAGTGGATTTGGCGCGTACTGGTACAGATTCCACCCACCACTTAATCCAATCGGGTCCTGAACGATGAACCGTCCGGTCTGTGTGTCTTAATAGCGGAACAAATTGTAGTGCAGGCCGGTTTCGCTGTCAGCATACTGCCCGGCATAGCGCAGGGGCTGGTGCGTAAGCGTGGTGTGCTGTGCCAGCCGCGTGAAGCCGTCGGTCTGATGCCGAACTTCGCCGAAGCTGCCGTACTGCCCGCTCCAGCGGAGGCTGCCTTCTTCGTCTGTCAGTTCCAGCGGTGCGCCGTTCAGGTCGGTACTGAACCAGAATATCTCCCCGGTCCTGTCCTCACGCAGATGGTCAATCCGCGCCAGCGGGCTCCAGGCCTCATTCGGGTCATAAATACAGGTGCTGCACTGCCCGCCTTCATGCTGCTCCTGCAACAGGCGGTAACCCTGCCAGAGAAAACGCGTTTCACGGGTGCCGTGCCCGGTGGTGACCGTCTTGCGGATGCGCCTGCCGAGCGCGTCATAATCATAGTGAGCTTCAAAGCGTCCCTGCGGCCCCGTTCAGCGGGCAAGTAGGGTGCGTGCAGCTGCACAGGAAATGGTGTTAACGCCATTAACTATAATGATAGTGCCACTAAGCACGCCCAGCTGAGTCATGGTGGTCATCATCATAATCCCGTCGTAGATAGCCACGCTGCCACTGCAGATTTGATGTAACCGTTGATTTCGTTCTCCTCCCTGACGA
>NZ_JBNDKZ010000013.1:0-95778 GCF_050435845.1 Kosakonia sp. 1610
CTTCGCTTTTCGCAGCGGCGCGGGGTGTGCATATTACGCTTTCCCGCTGTGAAGTCAACTGATTATTTTCAGAATTCTTCACCTGACAGGCCGGTATGTTTGCCGTTGTGCCGTGTCAGTGGAGGCGCATTATAGGGAGTTAATTCCTGCTGACAACCCCTAATTTCAAAAAACTTTTCAACCGTCTCTTTTTTGCTCAAAACGGCATTAAATAGCCAGTTTTTCGAGCCTTTCGAAGCCATAGCGCTGCAAAACGGGCAGTAATTGCGCAGTTTCCGGCGTCAAAGCCATGCAGTAGGCAATATTACTGTCAGACGATTTAGCTTCCGGCGCTTCATGCTCCAACAGCCAGGCGGTACGCCGTGCAATAGCCGAACCGGAATCAATCAGCCGCGTCCCTTCCGGCAGCACCTGCAACAGCTCTTCTTGTAATAGCGGGAAGTGGGTACAACCCAGCACCACGGTATCCGGTGGCTCCTTCATCCGCAGCCACGGGCGCAGGATACGGCGCAACTCCTCAAGCGGCACAGGTTCGCCGTGCAGCTTGCCCTCGGCCAGCTCCACCAGCTCAGCGGAACCCAGCATTTCGATCCGGCACTCATTAGCGAAGCGCGCGATCAATTCATGCGTATAAGGTCGCTTCACCGTCCCGCGCGTCGCCAGCAGGCCCACGATGCCGTTTGCCGTTAACCGCGCCGCAGGTTTGATCGCCGGCACCACGCCCACTACCGGGAAGGTGAACTTCTCACGCAGCGCGGGCAGCGAAACGGTGCTTGCCGAGTTACAGGCAATAATGGCCAGAGAGAGGGGATAACGTGCCTGAACGGCGGAAACAATCTCGACAACACGCTCAACGATAAACTCCTCGCTCTTCTCCCCATAGGGAAACGCGACGTTGTCGAAAGTGTAGATATAGTGCAAGTCCGGCAGGAGCTGTCGGATCTCGTCATACACGGAAAGCCCACCGACACCGGAGTCAAACACCAGCACGGTGGGCCGCGCGTCAGAAGGTGTAGCTGCCAGACAAGGTGTATTCCCGTCCTGCAGTTTGGTAACCATATGCTGTCTCGTACTCTTTATCGAACAGGTTGGCGATTTTACCACGAACTGTCAGGTGAGAGGTTACAGGATATGAGGCAGAAAAATCGACGGTGCTATAACTTGGCAGAATACGTTTCTCGCCCGTTGTATAATCGTGACGCTTACTGAAATACTCCCAGGCAAGATCCAAATCGACATCATATACAGACCAGTCAAGCTGGTACTTCGCCTGGCGCTGCGCCCTGCGCTGCAACACGTCGTGGGTTTCATCATCACGCGGGTCAATATATTGCAGCGTAACGCGGTGGGAGAAAATGCCCGTATCGATATCGCCGGTCCACTCAACACCCTTAATAGTGGCTGACTTAACATTGATATAAGCCTGGTTGCTGTAATCAATGAGATTCTCTATCTCATAGCGGTACGCCGAGAGACGCCAGTCCAGCGGACCGGTAAGCCCTTCAATGCCCGCTTCCCACTGTTTCGACTCTTCCGGCTTCAGATTGGGATTCGATGCAATGCCAAACCGCTTCGCGCCAAACTGCTGGCCCAGCGACGGCGCAAGGAAACCGGTGCCGTAAGAGAGCGTCAGGCGATAGTCCGGTACAAACTCCCAGCCTGCCGCCGTCTGCCAGGTGCCGTGCCAGCCAAACGAATCATCTTTATCTTCACGACCGGACGCCTCAAGCGTTACATCGCCTAACTGCTTCATTCCCGTCAGATAGAGCCCGGTGTTATCGCGATCGTAGGCATCGCGGCTGGTCTCGTTGGACGACACCAGGCGCTCCTGCTTCCAGTCCACGCCTGCACCAACCGAGCCTTTACCGATATCAACGTTATTTGCCCACTGGATGTAACGCTGCTCCAGCTCATCCAGCGTCGTGCCCGTATGGTATCGACCATAGATGCTGCTGTAGTTGTAGTCTTTGCTTTTTTGATAGCTCGCCAGCAGTTGAGAAGAGTAAATGCCCTGCTTGAAGTTGAGCCCGGTATCCCAGCCCTGGGCATAGAGCTGACGCTCATCGGCGCTGTACTCCGGCAAAAATGGCGGGCTGCCGAGGTCATAGTCCACGTTATTGCTGAAGTCATACCCGCGGAAGAAGCCGTCAAAATTGTCGTTAAACGTATGCTGAACGCTGCCCCAGAAGGTTTTGTTCCGGTAGCCGTCGCGATCCTCGTCATGATCCCAGCTTGAACCGGGCTGCACGTTAAACCCGCGCGTGCCGGTATAGGAAGCCGCACCGGTCACCACCGTGTCACCAAAACGCTGGCGCACTGTACCGTCGTAGGTTTGATACCCCTTCGAACCGATGCCCGCGTTAATTTGAGATTTCTGATCGCCCGTCAGAGTAATGATGTTTACGACGCCACCAATCGCGCCGGAGCCATACACCGTCGAGCGCGGCCCGCGGATGTACTCCACACGCTGCACCAGCGAGAGCGGGATCTGATCCAGCTCAGGAGCGTTAGAAATTCCTCCGCGCGCCACCGGCACACCATCTATCATCAGTAACAGGTGTCTGGATTCAGTCCCCCGTACATAGACAGATGAGAGCTGCCCGAGACCGCCGCTTTGCGAAACATCGATGCCCGGAAGGCGGCGCAGAACCTCTATCAGCGAGCGCGACTGCCAGCGATCAATCTCTTCACGCGTAACAATTTCCGTCGGCGCCAACACGGTTTTAAGCGGTTGTTGAAAACGGTTTGCTGTCACCACTACCTGATCCTGACCGCTATCCTGCGCCCAGCCGGAAAACGCCGTGACGGAGAGGGCCGTCAGCAGCGAAGCTTTTTTTATCATTATGTAAGCATCCACATAATAAGAAGGATGCCGCAGGTTCCATCAATAGCTCGCGATGATGACAACCAGATGCGACGTATGCCGGCAGGTCTTCGGGCTCGGAGGTACCACGAAAGGCGACTTCCCACCCGCAGGCAGTGTCTGGCCTCTCACCTTTATCCTTACCGCTGCGCGTCAGCCCCAGATTTGCACTGGGTTCCCTTTTAACTCACAGGACCGGAAAAAGGATGCTACATTCCGTTACATATAGATGTCCAGACTGCTACGGGACTATTTCATTGCGCCGCGGGCTGGACATCCCGTGAGCAATCCCTACAATCCCCGCGTTATTCATAATCTCTCAGGAAGCATCATGACCCCAGAACACCTGCCGACAGAACAGTACGAAGCCCAGCTGGCCGAAAAAGTCGTACGTCTGCAATCGTTGATGACGCCCTTTTCCGCGCCGCTTCCGGAGGTGTTCCGCTCACCCGTCAGCCATTACCGCATGCGCGCCGAGTTTCGTATCTGGCACGATGGGGACGATCTCTACCACATCATTTTCGATCAGCAGACCAAATCGCGTATCCGCGTCGACAGCTTCCCGGCGGCAAGCGAGCTGATTAACCAATTAATGTCGGTGATGATCGAGGCGGTGCGCGACAACAAAACCCTGCGCCATAAACTCTTCCAGATTGATTATCTGAGCACCCTGAGCAACCAGGCGATCGTCACGCTGCTCTATCACAAGAAGCTGGATGCCGAGTGGCAGGAAGAGGCCACGCGCCTGCGCGATGCGTTACGCGCGCAGAACCTGAATGTGCAGATTATTGGCCGCGCCACCAAAACCAAAATCGAGCTGGATCAGGATTTCGTTGATGAGCGTCTGCCGGTTGGCGGTCAGGAGATGATCTACCGCCAGGTGGAGAACAGCTTCACCCAGCCGAATGCGGCGATGAATATTCAGATGCTGGAGTGGGCGCTGGATGTCACGCGTGGGTCGAAAGGCGATCTGCTGGAGCTTTACTGCGGCAACGGCAACTTCTCGCTGGCGCTGGCGCGTAATTTCGAGCGCGTGCTGGCAACAGAAATTGCCAAACCTTCGGTTGCGGCGGCGCAGTACAACATCGCGGCGAACCACATTGATAATGTGCAGATTATCCGCATGTCGGCGGAGGAGTTTACCCAGGCGATGAACGGCGTACGCGCTTTTAACCGCTTACAGGGCATTGATTTGCAGAGCTACCAGTGCGAAACGATTTTCGTCGATCCACCGCGCAGCGGGCTGGATGCGGAAACTGAGAAGATGGTGCAGGCTTACCCGCGCATCCTTTATATCTCCTGCAACCCGGAAACGTTATGCAAAAACCTGGAAACATTAAGCCAGACGCATACGGTTTCACGCCTGGCGCTGTTTGACCAGTTCCCCTACACGCACCATATGGAGTGCGGCGTCCTGCTGACGCGCAAATAATCGCGATGCCGGAGGTGATAAAACGCCCTCCGGCTTACTGATTACTCGGAATCGGAGGCTTCGTACTGGCGGCTGCGGTTGCGCAGGCGAAAGCCAATCCAGAAGACCAGAATTACCGCCAGCAGCGCGGGCAGGAAGTTGGAGCCCATATCCGGATACTCCGCGCGCACCACGGCGCTATAGAGCAGCACACCGAGAATAAAGCAGGCCGCTGAAAGACCCGGTAAACCTACCGGCATGGTGCGATTCTGGTAACGCTGATGCAGACAGTAGATTGTCAGCACCAGCGAGATAATCGGAAAGAGCGAAAAGGGTACGAGGGAGCTAAACACGGCGGTAAACGTGCCGTTAATCGACAAACCGGCGATCAGCGCCAGCAGCAGCGTACCTTTCTCTTGACCTGACTGTTTCATCATTCATCCTTCACTCGTCGGTTGTTGCGCCATTTTTTCCTGTTCGCGGCGATACCAGTAATATGCGCCTTTTGAAATCATACGCAGCTGTAAAACCAGCCGCTCTTCCAGCTGTTTGCGCTGCTCTGCGCTGACGTCCAGCGCTTCCGCACCGGCGTTAAAAACGATGGTGACCATCGCTTCAGCCTGCGCTTCCGTGAAGGCGCGCGGCATGTGGTTTTCGAGTTCGAGGTAATCGGCAAGTTCCGCAATAAAGTGCTGGATCTCGCGCGCAACCGCTGCACGAAACGCGGCTGACGTTCCGGAGCGTTCACGTAAAAGTAGCCGGAAGGCGTTCGGGTTATTGCCAATAAATTCCATAAAAGTGGAGACCGACGTGCGGATCACGCTGCCGCCTTTAGCAATTCGCTGACGCGCCTGGCGCATCAACTGGCGCAGCATCAGGCCGCTCTCATCGACCATCGTCAGGCCAAGCTCATCCACGTCGCGGAAGTGCCGGTAAAATGACGTTGGCGCGATGCCCGCTTCACGAGCCACTTCCCGCAGGCTCAGGCTGGTAAAACTTCGCTCAGCGCTCAGTTGGCTGAATGCGGCTTCAACCAGTGACCGCCGCGTTCTCTCTTTTTGTTGCGCTCTTACACCCATCACGATGTTTGAATCCTTCCAGGGGCCCGCTGGCACTATACCAGAGAATAAATCCAAACCGATTGTACTGGATTGTGACGGATTGTTTACGCGCAGATTCTTCTTTTTCAGCGGAAAAAAGCACAGTGATAATTGGGTTATCCCGTGGTTAATGTTAGTATTATGTTGCTTTTATGTATAAGAACAGGTAAGCCTTACCATGCCACATTCCTACGATTACGATGCAATAGTGATAGGCTCCGGTCCCGGCGGCGAAGGCGCAGCCATGGGCCTCGTTAAACAGGGAGCCCGGGTAGCGGTTATTGAGCGCTACCACAATGTCGGCGGCGGCTGTACGCACTGGGGCACCATCCCCTCGAAAGCGCTCCGTCACGCAGTCAGCCGTATTATCGAATTTAACCAAAACCCGCTCTACAGCGACCATACCCGCCTTCTTCGCTCCTCTTTCTCCGATATCCTGAACCATGCCGAAAGCGTGATTAACCAGCAAACGCGTATGCGTCAGGGTTTTTACGAGCGTAACCACTGCGACATTCTGGAAGGCAACGCGCACTTTATTGATGACCACACGCTGGCGCTGGAGTGCCACGATGGCACCGTCGAAACGCTGACGGCAGAGAAGTTTGTCATCGCCTGCGGTTCGCGCCCTTATCACCCGGATGATGTCGACTTCGCGCACCCGCGCGTCTACGACAGCGACTCGATTCTCGATATGCACCATGAACCTCGCCACGTGATTATCTATGGCGCAGGGGTCATCGGCTGTGAATATGCATCCATCTTCCGCGGTATGAATGTGAAGGTTGACCTGATCAACACCCGCGATCGTCTGCTGGCGTTTCTCGATCAGGAGATGTCGGACTCCCTCTCCTACCACTTCTGGAACAGCGGCGTGGTGATTCGCCACAACGAAGAGTATGAGCGCATTGAGCCATTAGATGATGGCGTCATCATGCATCTGAAATCGGGTAAGAAGCTGAAAGCGGACTGCCTGCTCTACGCGAACGGCCGCACCGGCAACACCGACAGCCTTCAGCTTGCCAATATCGGGCTGGAAGCGGATAGCCGTGGTCAGTTGAAGGTCAACAGCATGTACCAGACCGCGCTGCCGCATATCTATGCCGTGGGCGATGTGATTGGTTATCCGAGCCTGGCATCAGCGGCTTACGATCAGGGGCGTATCGCCGCGCAGGCGATGATCAAAGGTGAAGCCACCGCGCATCTGATTGAGGATATCCCGACCGGGATCTACACCATTCCGGAGATCAGCTCCGTCGGGAAAACCGAACAACAGCTCACCGCCATGAAAGTGCCTTATGAAGTGGGCCGTGCGCAGTTTAAACACCTCGCACGGGCGCAAATCGTCGGCATGAATATTGGTACGCTGAAGATTCTGTTTCACCGCGAAACGAAAGAGATTTTGGGGATCCACTGCTTTGGCGAGCGCGCGGCCGAGATTATTCATATCGGCCAGGCGATTATGGAGCAGAAAGGTGGCGGTAACACCATTGAGTACTTCGTTAACACCACCTTCAACTACCCAACCATGGCGGAAGCCTATCGGGTAGCGGCACTGAACGGCCTAAACCGCCTGTTTTAAGCCTTTGTCGAAATGGCCATCCATCGCGCCGCGGATGGCCTCTGCCAGCTGCTCATAGCGGCTGCGCAGCGGCGAGCCTGGTCGATAAACCAGCCCAACCGTACGCTTCGGCTCCGGCTTAATGCACGGTAAGTAGACCACGCCGTCACGTTTACGCTCGCGCGGTACGGCAAGCGCAGGCAGCAGCGTGATGCCGCTTCCGGCCGCGACCATATTACGTAGCGTTTCCAGGCTGGTTGCGCGGAAATGAGTATCCTCATCCGCGCCCGCTTCAAAGCAGAAGCCCATCGCCTGATCGCGCAGGCAGTGCCCATCTTCCAGCATCAGCAGCTTTTCACCCGCCAGATCGGCCATTGGCACGCATTCACGGTTCGCCCAGGCGTGATCTTCGTAAATCGCCAGCATCATCGGCTCGTCAAACAGCGGCACTTCAATAAAAGCTTCACTCTCTTTGACCAGCGCGAGGATCGCGCAGTCGAGCTTGCCGCTATCAAGCTGCGCCAGCAGCTGCTGCGTCTGCGCTTCGTGCAGATACATCTCAAGTTTCGGGAAGGTTTGATGCAGCAGCGGAATAATATGCGGCAGCAGATAGGGGCCTACGGTCGGGATCAGCCCGATATGCAGCGGGCCGGACATGGCTTCACCTTGCTGGCTTGCCATCTCTTTCAGCACCTTGACCTCGCGCAGTACCGTGCGCGCCTGGTCCACCAGCAGCAATCCAGCCTGGGTAAAGAGAACTTTGCGGCTGGTGCGCTCAAGCAGCATCACGCCCAGTTCATCTTCCAGTTTGCGGATCTGCCCGCTCAGCGTAGGCTGGCTGACGTGGCACGAGTCGGCTGCACGGCGAAAATGGCGGTGTTCCGCTAACGCCACCAGGTATTCAAGATCACGAATATTCATCTTCATCCTCCGTCGCCACGATAGTTCATGGCGATAGATAGCATAGCAACGAACGATTATCCCTATCAAGCCTTCTGTACAATAATTGGCTCCAGGAAACGTAGCGGTACTGTGTTCTACCCTAACCAGTCACCCTTTTCACTACCGTTTCTCTCTGTACAACTAAAGCCAACGTGAACGTTTTGCGGACCCCGTGTCCGCTTTTTTTTGCATAAAAAAGCCCGGCGTTACGCCAGGCTCACTCTGTTTCCGCGCTTATCTCACACCAGGCGCGCTTTCGCTTCAGCAATCGCCTGCGCTACCTGCGTCGGGGAAACGCCCCCTTTCGCCGCGCGTTTATCCAGGCACGATTGCAGGGCAAGGATCGGGTAGACATCGTCGCCAATCACCGCACTGAACTGTTGCAGGTCGGCAAGCGCCAGCTCCTCCAGCGGTTTACCCTGACGAATCGCCTCCACGACCGCTTCACCCACAATGTGGTGCGCTTCGCGGAACGGCACGCCTTTGGCGACCAGATAATCTGCCAGCTCGGTCGCATTCGCGTAACCCTGCTGCGCCGCTTCCTGACAACGCGGGCGCTTCACCTGAATACCATCCAGCACCAGCGTCGCCATATGCAGGCAGTCAAGCCAGGTATCGAGCGCGTCAAACAGCCCCTCTTTATCTTCCTGCATATCTTTGTTGTAGGCCAACGGCAGCCCTTTCAGCGTCATCATCATACCGGTCAGCGCGCCCTGAACACGGCCGCACTTGCCGCGGATCAGTTCCAGCGCATCCGGGTTTTTCTTCTGCGGCATCAACGATGAGCCGGAAGTAACGCGATCGGAAAGCTCAACAAAGCCCGCTTCGCCGGAGTTGAAGAAGATCAGATCTTCAGCAAAACGCGACAGGTGCACCATGCCAATCGAGGCATCGGAGAGCAGTTCAAGCACGTGATCGCGATCGGAGACGCTGTCGAGGCTGTTACGAGTGGCCGATGCAAAACCTAACCAGCCCGCCAGCTGTTCACGATCGATCTCATAAGCGGTACCCGCCAGCGCGCCGCAGCCCAGCGGGCTGACATCCAGACGCTTCAGCGCATCCTGCAAACGGCTCTCATCGCGGGCCAGCATCTCAACGTAGGCCAGAGACCAGTGCGCAAAGGTGACCGGCTGGGCGCGTTGCAGGTGCGTATAGCCCGGCATGACGGCGTCCTGATTGTTCTCTGCGGTCACCACCAGCGCGCTCTGCAACTGGCGGTTGGCCAGCAGCAGTTCACTGATAGTCTCTTTGCACCACAGTTTTAAATCCGTCGCGACCTGATCATTACGGCTGCGCCCGGTGTGCAATTTCTTGCCCAGCTGGCCCACTTTGTCGATCAGCTTCCCTTCCACCCAGCTGTGAATATCTTCCGCGTCGCTTTGCAGGATCTGCTCAGGGTTGGCGCGCACCTCTTCCAGCAGGGTGTTCAGCGCCTCTTCCAGCTGCTGCTGCTCGGCGTCGGTCATCACGCCAACGGTGACTAACGCTTTGGACCAAGCCACAGAGCCAACGATATCCTGCTCCGCCAGGCGGTAGTCAAAGCGCAAAGAGTCGTTGAACTGTTTGAACCGTTGATCCGCTGCCTGAGTAAAACGCCCGCCCCAAAGTGCCATAATATGCTTCCTTCTTTTTCTACGTTTTGCCGGATGGCGCTGCGCTTACCCGGCCTACATAAGTGTGTCTGTGATTAAGCCAGAATACGGGTGCCGATTGGCGTGCCGTTAAACAGTGCCGGCAGTTGCTCGGCGTGACGCCAGGAGGCGATATCCACCGGACGACCCAGCGTGCGCGCTGCA
Source organism: Kosakonia sp. 1610 (assembly GCF_050435845.1). NCBI lineage: Bacteria > Pseudomonadati > Pseudomonadota > Gammaproteobacteria > Enterobacterales > Enterobacteriaceae > Kosakonia > Kosakonia sp. 1610. The sequence goes on from NZ_JBNDKZ010000013.1 coordinate 9,671, forward strand.
TCGAGCGCCGCATTCACTTTCACGATCATGCCATCGGTAATAATGCCCTGCGCAATCAGCTGCTCTGCTTTAGCCGCGGTCATCTCGGCGATGCGCTGGCCTTTGCCATCAAGAATGCCGCTCACGTCGGAGAGCAGAATCAGATCCGCGCCAAGGGTCGCCGCCAGCGCCGTTGCCGCCTGATCGGCGTTAACATTCATCAGCTTGCCTTCATCGGTCACGCCGATGGAGCTGACGACCGGCAGGAAACCGCCCTCCAGCAGGGTGTTAATCAGCGTCGGCGAGCCAGGCTGCGCTAAACCGACATGACCAAGCTCCTCATCCAGCTGGGTAACGCTGACGCTGTCGCCATCGCCAAGGAACAGACCTACCGAGGCGATATGGTGTTTCTTCGCCCACGCCAGCAGCGTTTTGTTGGCGGTGCCCGCCAGCGCGCCGGTAATGATGTCAATCTGATCGGCAGGCGTCACGCGCAGGCCATTCTTCTTCTTCACCGGCAGATTGAGTTGCTTCATTAACTCATCCACCACGCAGCCGCCGCCGTGAACGATCACCAGCGGGCGCTGATGGGCTTCGCGGTACTGCACCAGGGCGGTAAACAAACGCTCCAGCGCTTCTTCGCTATCCAGCAGTACGCCACCGAGCTTAATAATTAATGGATTCATCATCACGCCTGTTCGATTAGATAAGAGACTGGGTTTCAGCATAGCCGAAACGAATATTGGCACACTGCATCGCCTGCGCCGCCGCGCCTTTCAGCAGGTTATCTTCCGTCGCCACCACAATCAGATGCTCACCCTGCACGGCAAAGCCGATATCGCAGAATGGCAGGCCGACCACGTTTTTCAGCGCCGGGACACCTTTTTCATACAGACGCACCAGCGGTTTACCGTCGTAAGCCTGTTTAAACACGGCGGCGATTTGCGCATGGGTCACGCCCGGTTTTAAGCGGCAGGTGATGGTTTCCAGGATCCCACGCGGGAAGCTTGCCAGGTGCGGCGTGAAGATCACGTCCGTACCGAGATGCGTGGCGATTTCCGGATGGTGGCGATGGTTGAAGATACCGTACGGTTGCAGGCTCACTTCACAGAAGCTGTTCGAGAGCGCGGCTTTGCGCCCTGCGCCGCTAACGCCGCTGGTGGCGTTGATCACCGGCCACTGGTTAAGCTCCAGCAGGCCCGCATCGATCAGCGGTTTTAACGAGAGCTGCGCCGCCGTCGGGTAGCAACCCGGCACGGCAACCAGCTGTGCCTCTTTGATTTTGTCATGGTTCCACTCCGCCAGGCCGTAGACCGCTTTTTCGAGCAGATCGGCATGCTGATGGGTAAAGCCATAGAAGGTTTCATAAAACGCGGGATCGTTGACGCGGAACGCGCCAGAGAGATCGAACACCACGCAGCCAGCCGCCAGGCAATCCGGCACCAAATCGTGGCTCACTTCGTGGGCGGTTGCGAGGAACACCACATCCACACCGGTCAGAAAATCCTTGATATCGGCCATCGGCTGCAGCGGCAGATCAACAATGCCCTTCAGCTGCGGATGTAAATCGGAGAGACATTTTCCTGCATCATTACTTTGCGCAGAAACCGTCAAAGCGGTTATGTTCATATGAGGATGGCGATTTACATAGGACACAAGTTCTGCGCCGGCGTAACCGCTGGCACCCACAATTAATGTGTTCAACATCGGTGCGGTCTACCTTCTTACGTCATGTTCGGATCTGGAAGGGTGCGTTCTCCCTCCCGCGTCGCTGAGCAAAGTCGCCTTACGGGTTCCCATACGCTCAACATTATTGTATTTTTATGCACATTTACTGCATGAATATTGATACTATCACGAACTCAGGTATGTCAACAATGAAAATGAATTTGCCGCCATTTATCGAGATCTACCGCGCCCTGATTGCCACTCCGTCGATCAGCGCAACGGAAGAAGCACTCGATCAGAGTAATGCGTCTTTAATCAATCTGCTGGCAGGATGGTTTGGCGATCTTGGGTTCACTGTTGAAGTGCAGCCGGTACCCGGCACACGTAACAAATTCAATATGCTTGCCAGCGTCGGTAGCGGCGCGGGCGGGCTGTTATTGACCGGCCATACGGACACCGTGCCGTTTGACGATGGGCGCTGGACGCGCGATCCCTTCACCCTGACCGAGCACGACAACAAGCTCTACGGCCTTGGCACAGCGGATATGAAGGGCTTTTTCGCCTTTATTCTTGATGCCCTGCGTGACGTCGATGTGACAAAACTGAGCAAGCCGCTCTACATCCTCGCCACCGCCGATGAAGAGACCAGCATGGCGGGCGCGCGCTACTTCTCTGAGAATACGCAGCTGCGCCCGGATTGCGCGATTATTGGCGAGCCGACCTCACTGCAGCCGGTTCGCGCCCATAAAGGCCATATCTCCAACGCCATTCGCATCCTCGGCCAGTCCGGCCACTCGAGCGATCCGGCGCGCGGCGTCAACGCCATTGAATTGATGCACGATGCCATCGGCCATATCCTGACCCTGCGCGACAACCTGAAAGCGCGTTATCACTACGAGGCGTTTACCGTTCCCTATCCGACGCTTAACCTGGGACATATTCATGGTGGTGATGCGGCAAATCGTATCTGCGCCTGCTGTGAATTACATATGGATATTCGCCCGCTGCCGGGGATGACGCTTGACGATCTGAACGGTCTGCTTAATGAAGCGCTGGAGCCGGTCAGTTCGCGCTGGCCGGGCCGCCTGAATGTCTTTGAACTCCATCCGCCAATCCCCGGTTATGAATGCCCGCCGGATCATCAACTGGTTGAAGTGGTGGAAAAACTGCTCGGCGTCGAAACGGAGGTGGTGAACTACTGCACCGAAGCGCCGTTTATCCAGACGCTCTGTCCGACGCTGGTCCTCGGCCCTGGCTCCATTAATCAGGCGCACCAACCGGATGAATACCTGGAAACGCGCTTTATTAAGCCAACGCGCGAGCTTATTACCCAGGTTGTGCACCATTTCTGTTGGCATTAAGCGCGACAAAACAGATGAATGTTCCCCTCTGCTGAGGGGATTTTTATGCGCCAAAATAGTGCATTTCATAAGCGAAACTTATCTGCAGCGAAGGGTGTTAACTTTCATAAATTCCCGTGATTTATTCGTTTGCTGAACCGATTTCGCCGCAATTGACGTAGTGAGTTTTACGTGGCTTTATAAAAGACGGTGTCTTATATCTGCTCAACGGCGGGTATAACAAAACAAAATGAGATGGGGTGTCTGGGGTAACATGAACGAACAATATTCCGCGTTGCGTAGTAATGTCAGTATGCTCGGCAAACTGCTGGGAGATACCATCAAGGATGCACTGGGCGAGAACATTCTCGACCGCGTCGAAACAATCCGTAAGCTGTCCAAATCTTCTCGCGCCGGCAACGAAACAGACCGCCAGGCACTGCTCACCACCCTGCAGAATCTCTCTAATGATGAGCTGCTGCCGGTGGCCCGCGCATTCAGCCAGTTTCTGAATCTGGCGAACACCGCCGAGCAGTACCACAGCATTTCAGCGAAAGGCGAAGCGGCCAGCAACCCGGAAGTGATTGCCCGCACCATCAGAAAGCTGAAAGACCAACCTCATCTCAACGAATCCACCATTATTAATGCGATTGAATCGCTGTCGCTGGAGCTGGTACTGACTGCGCACCCGACGGAGATTACGCGTCGGACCCTGATCCATAAGATGGTGGAAGTGAACGCCTGTTTAAAACAGCTCGATAACAGCGATATCGCCGATTATGAGCGCCACCAGCTGATGCGCCGTCTGCGCCAGCTGATCGCCCAGTCCTGGCACACGGATGAGATCCGCCGCAATCGCCCAAGCCCGGTTGATGAAGCGAAGTGGGGCTTTGCGGTGGTGGAAAACAGCCTGTGGGAAGGGGTGCCAAACTACCTGCGCGAGCTGAACGAACAGCTGGAAGAGAACCTTAATTACAAGCTGCCGGTCGATTTTGTCCCGGTGCGCTTTACCTCCTGGATGGGCGGCGACCGCGACGGCAACCCGAACGTCACCGCCGACATCACCCGCCACGTTCTGCTGCTTAGCCGCTGGAAAGCGACCGATCTCTTCCTGAAAGATATCCAGCTGCTGATTTCCGAGCTGTCGATGGTTGAGTGTACCGACGAGCTGCGCGAGCTGGCCGGTGCCGAAGGTGCCCGCGAACCGTATCGTTACCTGATGAAAAAGCTGCGCGGCGATCTGATCGCGACGCAGAGCTGGCTGGAAGCGCGCCTGAAAGGGCAGAAGCTGCCGAAGCCTGCCGGGCTGCTGACACAAAACGAGCAGCTGTGGGAGCCGCTCTACGCCTGTTATAAATCCCTGCAAGCCTGCGGCATGGGCATTATCGCCAACGGCGAACTGCTTGATACCCTGCGCCGCGTGAAGAGTTTCGGCGTGCCTTTAGTGCGTATCGATATTCGCCAGGAGAGCACCCGCCACACCGAAGCGCTGGGCGAGCTGACCCGCTATCTCGGCATCGGCGATTACGAAAGCTGGTCAGAAGCCGACAAACAGGCCTTCCTGATCCGCGAGCTTAACTCCAAACGTCCGCTGCTGCCGCGCCAGTGGGAGCCAAGCGACGAGACCCGCGAAGTGCTCGACACCTGCCGGGTGATCGCCGAAGCGCCGCGCGGATCGATTGCCGCCTATGTGATCTCGATGGCGAAAACGCCGTCCGACGTGCTGGCCGTCCATCTGCTGTTGAAAGAGGCCGGTATTGGCTTTGCGCTGCCGGTTGCGCCGCTGTTTGAAACCCTCGACGACCTGAACAACGCCAATGATGTGATGAGCCAGTTGCTCAATATCGACTGGTACCGCGGCTTTATTCAGGGCAAACAGATGGTGATGATTGGCTACTCCGACTCCGCGAAAGATGCGGGCGTGATGGCCGCCAGCTGGGCGCAGTACCAGGCTCAGGACGCATTGATCAAAACCTGCGAGAAAGCGGGCATTGAACTGACGCTGTTCCACGGTCGCGGTGGATCTATCGGCCGCGGCGGCGCACCGGCGCACGCGGCGCTGCTCTCGCAACCCCCTGGCAGCCTGAAAGGCGGCCTGCGCGTCACCGAGCAGGGAGAGATGATCCGCTTTAAATATGGCCTGCCAGAAGTGACCATCAGCAGCCTCTCCCTCTATACCAGCGCAATTATGGAAGCCAACCTGCTGCCGCCGCCGGAGCCAAAAACCGAATGGCGTCACATCATGGATGAGCTGTCGGCCATCTCCTGCGAGATGTACCGCGGTTATGTGCGCGAAAACAAAGACTTTGTGCCCTACTTCCGCTCGGCGACGCCGGAGCAGGAGCTGGGCAAGCTGCCGCTGGGTTCGCGTCCGGCGAAGCGTCGCCCGACCGGCGGCGTCGAGTCGCTGCGCGCTATTCCGTGGATCTTCGCCTGGACGCAGAACCGCCTGATGCTGCCGGCCTGGCTCGGCGCGGGTGCGGCACTGCAAAAAGTGGTGGAAGATGGCAAACAGAGCGAACTGGAAGCGATGTGCCGCGACTGGCCCTTCTTCTCCACGCGCCTTGGCATGCTGGAGATGGTCTTCTCGAAAGCGGATCTGTGGCTGGCAGAGTATTACGATCAGCGCCTGGTGAAACCGGAGCTGTGGCCGCTGGGCAAAGAGCTGCGTAAGCTGCTGGCGGCCGATATTAAAGTGGTGCTGGATATCGCCAACGACTCCCATCTGATGGCCGATCTGCCGTGGATTGCTGAATCTATCCAGTTACGTAACATCTACACCGACCCGCTTAACGTGCTGCAGGCCGAGCTGCTGCAACGCTCGCGTCTGGCAGAAGAGCAGCAAAAAGAGCCTGATAGCCGCGTCGAGCAGGCGCTGATGGTGACCATCGCTGGCGTCGCCGCCGGGATGCGCAACACCGGCTAATCTTCTCGCGTTAGTTTTGTTAACTGATTGCAGCATTTTTATCTTCTGGGTAAAAATGCTGCAAATTTTGGTTGTCATCTATCCTTCACATTCCTTATATTCCTCGCGAAATTCTCACATCCTGGTGAGTCTTCACCAAAACAAACTCGCCTGAATAGTGACATTCAGGTTTGCTTAAGCTTTAGCCGCTATGTTTTAGCGCTATTTATTCGCACAGGCACTTCGTATGCGCTCCACACAATCTCATGCTAAACAATCGTTTAGTATGAAAGCCCTTGGATGGGCTCTGCTCTATTTTTGGTACTTCTCCACGGTTCTGCAGGTCGCTATCCTGGTTAGCGGATACAGCGGCACCAACGGTTTTCGCGACTCCATTCTCTTCAGCTCGCTATGGTTGATCCCGGTCTTCCTCTTCCCACGCTATACGCGCGCCATCGCGGCGGCTATTGGCGTGGTGCTGTGGGCTACCTCGCTGTCGATGCTCTCCTACTACGTCATCTACGGGCAGGAGTTCTCGCAGAGCGTGTTGTTTGTGATGTTCGAAACCAACACCCATGAAGCGAGCGAGTTTTTAGGGCAATACTTCAGCCTGAAGCTGGTGCTGATTGCGCTGGCCTACACTGCGGGCGCGATCTTCCTCTGGACTCGCCTGCGTCCGGTTTACATTCCTAACCCATGGCGCTGGGTCGTCTCTTTCGCCCTGCTGTATGGGCTGATCCTCAATCCGATTGCGATAAACATGCTGAAATATAAGCAGGATTTCGCTAAGGCTTCTTCAGGATTAGCCTCCAAGCTGGAGCCTGCCGCGCCGTGGCAGCTGGTGATGGGCTATGTGCAGTATCGTAACCAGTTGAGCAGCCTGAACAGACTGCTCGACAGCAACCACGCCCTGCCGCCGCTGGCAAATCTGAAAGATGAGTCGGGCGATGCACCGCGCACGCTGGTGCTGGTGATTGGTGAATCGACGCAGCGTGGCCGCATGAGCCTGTATGGCTATCCGCGCGAAACTACGCCGGAGCTGGATGCGCTGCATAAAAGCGACCCGCGGATGAGCCTCTTTACTAACGTAGTGACTTCGCGCCCCTACACCATCGAGATCCTGCAACAGGCGCTGACGTTCGCCGATGAGCAGCATCCGGATCTCTATCTGACGCAGCCCTCGCTGATGAACATGATGAAGCAGGCCGGGTACAAAACCTTCTGGATCACTAACCAGCAGACGATGACCGAGCGCAACACCATGCTGACCGTCTTTTCAAAACAGACGGATGTGCAGTTCTATATGAACCAGCAGCGTACGCAGAGCGCCCGCGAATATGACACCAACGTGCTGAAGCCGTTTAAAACCGTACTCGCCGACCCTGCGCCGAAGAAGTTCATCATTGTGCACCTGCTCGGGACGCATATTCGGTACGACTTCCGCTATCCGCAAGGCTGGGGCAAGTTTACCGATAAGCACGACCATCAACCGCCGGGGCTGGATGCCGATCAATCCGAGACCTACAACAGCTATGACGATGCCAACCGCTTTAACGATCATGTTGTCTCCTCGCTGATTAATGATTACAAAGCAACCGACCCGAACGGCTTCCTGCTCTACTTCTCCGATCATGGCGAAGAGGTGTATGACACGCCGCCGCACAATATTCAGGGGCGTAACGAAGCGGAGCCGACGCGCCATATGTACACCATTCCGTTTATCCTCTGGACTTCGGATAAGTGGCAAGCGGCGCATCCGCGTGATTTCTCCGCTGACCTCAACCGCAAATACAGCAGCTCACAGCTGATCCACACCTGGTCGGATTTGGCAGGCCTGCGCTATGACGGCTATGACGCCACGCGCTCGGTGGTCAGCCCGCAGTTCGTTGAAGCGACGCGCTGGATCGGTAACCCGTATAAGAAAAATGCGTTACGGGATTACGACGCGCTGCCGTACGGCGATCTCCCCGCCAACCAGTAAGCGTGTAAAGCCATCCCATCGGGATGGCTTTTTTTTTAGCCTGGCGCTATGGTGAGCCTGTTTTTTTGTCGCAGGAACATCATGAGCCACGATATTGCGCCTCTCCTCTCCCGCCTGATCCACGGCCCGGCAACGCTCAGGCAGATCCGCTTTGCGGCGGTGAACGCAACCGCGCCTGCGCTTGCCTGCCAGGTCGACTTCCCGCGCCTTGAAATCGTGCTGGAAGGGGCGCTGACCGATGCGGCGATCGTCGGCGAGACAGCATTGATGATGCAACATGATGTGCTGTACGTTCCCGCTGGCGGCTGGAACTGCCCGCGCTGGCTGGCACCGGCCAGGAGCTTAAGCGTGCTGTTTGGCAAACAGCAGCTCTGCTTTAGCCTTACGCAGTGGGATGGCGAAGCCCTGCAGACGCTGACCCGCCAGCACGTAGCCCGGCGCGGCCCGCGCATAGGCTCCTTCCTGCTGCAAACGCTGCACGAGATGCAGATGCAGCCAGATGAGCAGCACACGGCGCGGTTGATTGTCACCAGCCTGCTGAGCCACTGCCACGATCTGCTCGGCAGCCAGATCCATACCGCGTCGCGCAGCCAGGCGCTGTTTGAAGCCATTCGTGACTATATCGACGAACATTACGCCATGCCGCTCACCCGCGAGTCGGTCGCGCAGGCGTTCTACATTTCGCCCAACTACCTCTCCCATCTGTTCCAGAAAACCGGCTCTGTCGGCTTTAGTGAATATCTGACCCACACCCGGCTGGAGCATGCGAAAACGCTGCTTAAAGGCTACGACCTGAAAATCAAAGAGGTGGCGCACAGCTGCGGGTTTGTCGACAGCAACTACTTCTGCCGCCTGTTCCGTAAAAACACCGAACGCTCGCCCTCGGAGTATCGCCAGCACTACCATAGCCAGCTACGGGACAAGTAACTCCGCTACTGGATTTTTGTACGCTTTTATACCCACTTAACTTCCATGCTTCGCGTCTGAATCCGCTTTTCATCGGAGTGCACTGCATTTTGTGAGCGCTGTCGCACTTCATCCCTATGCGTACATTTGTCCAGTGTTTGGCAGAATTGTTATATAGCCGCCGCCGCCTCGCAGACCGTATGCTTTCGCCAGATCATATTGATGAGGAAGCAGGATGGAACTCTATCTGGATACGGCCGATATCGCGGAAGTGGAGCGCCTTGCGCGCATCTATCCGCTGGCTGGTGTCACCACCAACCCGAGCATTATTGCCGCTGGTAAAACTCCACTCTGGGAGGTTTTGCCGCGCCTGCAACAGGCGATTGGGGCGAATGGTACGCTCTTCGCCCAGGTGATGAGCCGCGATGCCGAGGGAATGGTGAGCGAGGCGAAAAGGCTTCACCACGCGCTGCCGGGTATCGTGGTTAAAATCCCGGTGACGGGCGAAGGGCTGGCGGCGATTAAACAGTTGAAAAAAGAGGGGATTGTGACGCTCGGCACGGCGGTCTATAGCGCGGCGCAGGGTTTACTCGCGGCGCTGGCCGGGGCCAAATATGTCGCGCCCTATGTTAACCGCGTCGATGCGCAGGGCGGCGATGGTGTGCGCATGGTGCAGGAGCTGCAAACTTTGCTGAGTTTGCATGCGCCGGAAAGCAAAGTGCTGGCGGCGAGCTTCAAAACCCCGCGCCAGGCGCTCGACTGCCTGCTCGCAGGGTGCGAAGCGATTACCCTGCCGGTCGATGTGGCGAAGCAGATGCTCAATACACCCGCCGTTGAATCCGCCGTCGAGAAGTTCGAGCAGGATTGGCAAAGCGCGTTTGGCAGCCTGAGCCTGTAATTTTCTCCGTACTAGACGGCAACGTTACAGGCCGGGCGCACGCCGAGGGTGTGGCAAATGGCATAGCTCATTTCGGCGCGGTTCAGGGTGTAGAAGTGAAAATCTTTAACCCCTTCACGGCTGAGGATCTTCACCATATCCATGGCGATATTCGCGCCGACCAGCTTGCGGGTTTCCGCATCGTCATCCAGCCCGGCGAACATTTGCGACATCCACGCCGGGATGCGCACGTTGGTCATGTCGGCGAACTTTTTCGCCTGCTTAAAGTTGGAGACCGGCAGAATGCCGGGGATGATCTCGACGTCGATACCGGTTGAGGCGCAGCGATCGCGAAAGCGCAGGTAGCTCTCAACATCGAAGAAAAATTGCGTGATGGCGCGGCTGGCGCCCGCATCGACTTTACGCTTCAGGTTGAGCAAGTCCGCCTGCGCGCTTTTCGCTTCCGGGTGCACTTCCGGGTAAGCCGCGACGGAGATATCAAAATCCGCCACCTCTTTTAACAGGCTCACCAGATCGGCGGCATACATTTCAGGCTTTCCGCCGCCCGGCGGTAAATCGCCGCGCAGGGCAACGATATGGCGAATGCCGTTGTTCCAGTAATCCTGCGCGATGGTGCGCAGTTCATCGCGGGTGGCGTCGATGCAGGTCAGATGCGGCACCGCTTCCAGCCCGGTGCGATCTTTAATCCCTTTGATAATGCTGTGCGTGCGGTCGCGCTCGCCGGAGTTCGCGCCGTAGGTGACCGAAACGAATTTCGGCTTCAGACTGCTTAAGCGATCGATGGAGCTCCATAAGGTCTGTTCCATTTCACTGGTGCGCGGCGGGAAAAACTCAAAGGAGACGTTAATCTGGCCGTGAACTTCCGCCAGGCTCTGATTCAGGGCTTCCCGCTGATTGGCGTGAAAAAAGCTCATACCTTACCTCATCAATCACAAGTCATTATTCAGGGTGAGTGAACTTCTATACGTTTAGACGTCCAGATGTAAAAGTGACGGAAATCGTACAAAGCGTCAACAGAAATATCTCGATTATGCGTGAGGAGTTTTCAGCGAAGATGAAAAAGATTCATGAGGCGGGAAAACTCCCCTCCCGGCGCGGGAGAGGAGTTGCAGCGAGGATTAGAGCAGCTGTGCGAGGCGGTTAATATCGGACTGAATAGCGCCCGCGGTGACATCACGGCCTGCGCCCGGCCCGCGGATCACCATCGGGTTATCGCGATACCAGCGGCTCTCAATAGCAAAGACGTTATCGCACGGCAGCAGCGCGGCAAGCGGATGCTCCGGACGCACCGCTTCAACGCCAACGCGCGCTTTGCCATTGGCATCGAAACGGGCAACGTAACGCAGCACCAGCCCCAGCTCGCGGGCGGCTTCAAGGCGCTGGAGCATCTGCTCATTTAACGCCTCGCCATTCTCGAAGAAGTGATCGACGGATTCTGCTTCGCAGCCCGGCGGCACCAGCGACTCGACGCGCACCTGATCCGGCTCGATGTCATACCCCGCTTCGCGGGCGAGGATCACCAGCTTGCGCATCACATCTTTACCGGAGAGATCGACGCGCGGATCCGGCTCGGTCAGCCCCTGCTGCCATGCCTGATCCACCAGCTCGGTGAAGGGCACGCTGCCATCAAACTGCAGGAACAGCCAGGAGAGCGTCCCGGAGAAGATACCGCTGATCGCCAGAATTGAATCGCCGCTGTCGCGCAGATCGCGCACGGTGTGGTTAACCGGCAGACCCGCGCCGACGGTGGCGTTATAGAGCCAGTGGCGGCCGGTTTTTTCAAAGGCGTCATGGATCTGGCGGAAGCGATCGCTTTTGCTCGCGCCCGCCAGCTTGTTAGCGCTGATCACATGGAAACCGTGGCTGGCGAAATCGAGATACTGCTCTGCAAGCTGCTCGCTGGCGGTGACATCCAGCACCACTAAATCATCATACGGATGGGCGCGCATCCACAGGAACAGCGACTCCTCATCCTGCTCTACCGCTTCGTCATTGAAGAAAGCAAGCGCGCGGCTGGCATCCAGCCCGTCGTAGCTCAACAGGCTGCGGCGGCTATCCACCACGCCTGCCAGCACAAACTCAAACCCGGTGCGCGCCGAGAGCGCGCTCTGCTCGCGGGAGAAAAGCTCCAGCCAGCGCGAGCCGATATTACCTTTACCAAACAGCACCAGACCAATGCGTTTTTCCGCGCGGAACAGCGACTGGTGCAGACCCTGAATCAGGCTCTCGGTCGGGCCGACGCGCAGCACGGCCACCAGGCTGATCCCTTCGTCCGATTGCCAGATAAACTCGACCGGCTGCCCTTTTAACTGCTGCCAGAAGCGGTGGCTGTGCAGTGGATTGCGGCATACGCCCGCGCCGACCATCGCCACCAGCGCCAGACCCTGGCGTAAACGCAGCTCGCCCGGCAGACCCGCCTCATCAAGCAGTTTAAAGACGCTGTCGACCACTTCGGAGGTGTAGCAGAGTTGCAGCAGATTGCGGTCAGCGTGAACACCGACCGCCAGCGGGCGCACCTGCGCGCGCTTGAGAATAATGTCGATCTCTCTGTGCGCCAGCTTGAAGTCCTGCCCTGACGGCACGAGGAACTCAATCAGGCAGACATCATCATGGCTGGTAACAATGCGCGCCCCGGTGCCGGAAGCGAGCACGCGCTCAATGCGCGTTGAACCCTGTTCGGGGTTGTAGCTGCAACGCAGTTGCAGATCGATATTGCTGCCGGAAACCGGCTGTAACGTGCGGGCATGCAGTACCGGCGCGGCAAGGCGCGCCAGCTCGCTCGCTTCATCCAGACGCAACAGCGGCAGCAGACAGGCATCTTTCACTTTGCGCGGGTCGGCGCTGTAGACCCCGGCGACGTCGCTCCAGATGGTCACGCGCGAAACATCGCCCAGCGCACCGATCTGCGTTGCCGAGTAGTCGGAACCGTTACGGCCAAGCAGCACGGTTTCGCCCGCGTCGTTGCGGCTGATAAAGCCGGTCACCACAATTCGTTTACCCGGATGCTGCGCCAGCTGCTGCTGGAGTAAAGGGTACGAGGCCCCTTCATTGACCTGCGGCTGCGCGCTGCGCTCGGCGCGCAGGAAATCGCGGGCATCGAGCCAGGTGGCGTCCAGCTCTTGCTGATTCAGCACCGCTGCCATCAAGCGCGCAGACCAGATTTCACCGTGACCCACTACTTCGGCATAAACGGCATCGTTGATGCCGCTGTCGAGCAGCGCGGCGAGGTGCTCCAGATCGTGAATAAAGGCGCTGGTCAGGCCATCGGCTACATCGGCAGGTAACAGGCCGTTAATTAATTCGAGCTGATAGCGGCGCAGCGATTGCTGCACCTGATGCGCAGAGAGGCGATCGGTCTGGCTCAGTTTAAGCCAGCTAATCAACTGGTTGGTGGTGCTGCCGGCGGCCGAAACCACCATCATGTCGCCCGGCTGCGAGTACTCCGCCATGATCCCTGCTACGCGCAGATAACACTTCACATCCGCCAGACTACTGCCACCAAATTTGTGCAGCTGACGAGCCTTCGTCCCTGCCTGCGCAATCACACTCATGTTTACCCCTCAGCGGCGATCCGGAAGCCATTTTCCAGATCGGCAATCAAATCTTCACTATCTTCAATACCGGTTGAAATGCGCAGCAGCGTCTCACCGATCCCGGCGGCGGCGCGTGCTTCCGGCGCCATGCCCGCGTGGGTCATGGTCGCGGCGTGGGAGATTAAACTCTCAACCCCGCCTAACGATTCCGCCAGTGTAAACAGAGACAGTCCGCTCAGGAAACGACGCAGCGTCTGCTCATCGCCAGCCAGTTCAAAACTCAACATCGCGCCAAAGCCCTTTTGCTGACGCGCCGCAATCTCATGCCCCTGGTTATCCGGCAGAGAGGGATGGTACAGCTTTTTCACCAGCGGCTGAGTCTGCAAAAAGTCGACAATCGCCTGCGCGTTACGCTGCGCCACTTCCATGCGCGGCGACAGGGTGCGCAGCCCGCGCAGCAGCAAATAGCTGTCGAAGGCGCTGCCGGTGACGCCAATATTATTCGCCCACCATGCCAGTTCGGTGACGGTCGCCTCATCCTTCGCAATCACCACACCGGCTACCACATCGGAGTGCCCGTTGAGGTATTTGGTGCAGGAGTGCAGCACCAGATCCGCCCCCAGCGCCAGCGGGTTTTGCAATGCCGGGCTCAGGAAGGTGTTATCCACCACGCTTACCGCACCCGCTTCCCGCGCAAGCCCACAGATTTTCGCAATATCTACGACGCGCAACAATGGGTTACTTGGAGTTTCTACCAGCACCAGCTTCGGTTTTTCCGCCAGCGCCGCTCTCAGCGCCTGCTCATCGCCCTGATCGACAAACTTCACGCGGTAGCAGCCGCGTTTCGCCAGGCTATCAAACAGACGATAGCTGCCGCCGTAACAGTCGTGCGGCGCCACCAGCAGATCGCCAGGCTTAAGGAACACCGTGGTCACCAGGTGAATTGCCGACATGCCGGTATTGGTCATCACCGCGCCCGCACCGCCCTCCAGCTCCGCCAGCGCGCGCTGCACTACATCACGCGTAGGATTACCGCGACGCGAGTAGTCATGGGCGCGAGGTTCGTTAAAACCGGTGAAGTTATAGGTACTGGAGAGGTGAATCGGGGGGACAACGCAACCGTACTGTTCGTCATCGTTCAATCCGCTACGCACTGCGATGGTGGCCTGTTTACGCGTCATGGTGAAGGCTTCCTGGCTTAATGGATGAAAAGTCAGGTCACAGAGTAAACACTGGAATAATAGACGTCAATACATCTGGACATCTAAACTTCTTTGCGTATAGATTGAGCAATCGCATAATAGCCGTTAAAATTATATGCTTTCGTACGATATTGCAGAGCGATACACGGTGTCACCCCGATGACTCTACGGTAAACTACGCGCAATTACGGCCCGGCGCGACCGGGTATAGATCAATGACTGAGAGGATTAAAGGTATCTCATGGCTGAATGGAGCGGCGAATATATCAGCCCATACGCTGAGCACGGCAAGAAGAGTGAGCAAGTAAAAAAAATTACGGTGTCCATTCCTCTTAAGGTGTTAAAAATCCTCACCGATGAACGTACCCGTCGTCAGGTGAATAACCTGCGCCACGCCACCAACAGCGAACTGCTGTGCGAGGCGTTTTTACATGCGTTCACCGGCCAGCCTTTGCCGAATGATGAAGACCTGCGCAAGGAGCGCAGCGATGAGATCCCGGAAGAGGCGAAAGTGATTATGCGTGAAATGGGTATCGACCCGGATACGTGGGAATACTGATCGCAATAAAAAGGGCGGAAATCATATTCCGCCCTTTTTGATTTATCGCACCTGCTTATCAGAAACGCGTCACTTCCGGATGCACTTCTGCCAGTGAGAGCAGGTAAGACATAAATACGTTTTTCATTGATGTCAGCATACAAATGATCCTTTTACGCTCAAATAGTGTGAGGAGATGTATGGCGACAGGGTATGCCTGTTTTTTGACCAGAGCAATATTTTTGTGAAGCTCATCACAAAAATACTCCCCCTGAGGCAAACCGCAGAGACAAAAAAAGCGCCTTTCGGCGCTTTTTTCTTTGGCAACTTACTTGCTGCCCGGGATGCTGAAGCGTTTGTTGAAACGGTCAACACGGCCACCAGTTGCAACATCACGCTGCTTACCGGTGAAGAACGGGTGGCATTTACCACACACGTCCAGGTTCAGATCGTGACCCAGAGTAGAGTGGGTTTCGATCACGTTACCGCAAGAACAGGTTGCAGTAATCGCTACGTAATTCGGGTGAATACCTTTTTTCATGGGGAAACCTCAGTTTAAGGCCGCGTCGCTCTTCCAGCCCTAACGCCAGACACCACGCGAGTTGATATGTAAGTGAATCTCTGACGCCGCAATGAGCATCAAAGGCGGCGAATCATACAGAAATTAACCGGCGTATGCAAACTGATCCGCTCGACCGTCTTAACAATGTGTATACTAACCCGCCACTTTTCAAGTCAGGATGATGAAATGCCCGTCGCCCACGTTGCGCTCTCTGTACCGCTGCCCCGCACTTTCGATTACCTGCTGCCGGAGGGAACCCCCGCCAGCGCCGGTTTTCGCGTGCGCGTGCCGTTCGGTAACCAGACCCGCGTCGGGATTGTGGTGGCGGTCAGCGACAAAAGCGAGCTGCCGCTGGCGGAGCTGAAAAGCGTCGAAGAGGTGCTCGACAGCGAGCCCGCGTTCTCAACGCCCGTCTGGCGAATGCTGCTCTGGGCGGCTGACTATTATCATCATCCAATTGGCGATGTGTTATTCAATGCCCTGCCCGTTCTGCTGCGCCAGACCAAACCGGCCAGCGCCGAGTTTCAGGGCTACTGGTTCGCCACCGAACAGGGGCAGGCAACCGACATCAACCGCATCAAGTCGCCAAAACAGCAGCAGGCGTTATCGGCGCTGCGCAAAGGCAAAGTGTGGCAGCATCAGCTAGCGGCGTTAGATCTGAAAAGCGTGACCCTGCAAGCGCTGCGCGCAAAAGGGCTGGTGGAGATGAACAGCGAAGCGCCGACGTTTACGGACTGGCGCAGCACCTTTTCCGTCAGCGGCGATCGTCTGCGGCTCAATACCGAACAGGCCACCGCCGTCGGCGCGATCCACAGCGCAGCAGATCGCTTCTCTGCCTGGCTGCTGGCGGGCGTCACCGGCTCCGGCAAAACGGAAGTCTATCTGAGCGTGCTGGAAAATGTGCTCGAACAGGGCAAACAGGCGCTGGTGATGGTGCCGGAAATTGGCCTGACGCCACAAACCATCGCCCGTTTTCGCGAGCGGTTTAATGCTCCCGTTGAAGTGCTGCACTCTGGCCTTAACGACAGCGAACGCCTGACCACCTGGCAGAAAGCAAAGAGCGGTGAAGCGGCGATTGTCATCGGCACGCGCTCCTCGCTCTTCACTCCTTTTAAGAATCTTGGCGTCATAGTTATTGATGAGGAGCACGACAGCTCCTATAAACAGCAGGAGGGGTGGCGTTACCATGCGCGCGATCTGGCTGTTTACCGTGCGCATAGCGAGCAAATCCCGATAATCCTCGGTTCGGCGACGCCGGCGCTGGAGACGCTGCACAACGTGCGGGCGCGGAAATACCATATTCTGCGTTTAACCCGCCGCGCAGGCAACGCACGTCCGGCGATGCAGCACGTGCTGGATATGAAAGCCCAGCCGCTGCAGGCGGGGCTGGCCCCTGCCTTAATCAACCGCTTGCGCCATCATCTGCAAGCGGGCAACCAGGCGATCCTTTTCCTTAACCGGCGCGGCTTCGCCCCGGCGCTGCTCTGCCATGATTGCGGCTGGATCGCCGAGTGCGCGCGCTGCGATCACTACTACACCTTCCACCAGGCGCAGCAGCATCTGCGTTGCCACCACTGCGACAGCCAGCGCCCGGTGCCGCGCCAGTGTCCGTCGTGCGGCTCCACCCACCTGCTGCCGGTTGGACTTGGTACCGAGCAGCTGGAGCAGGCACTGGCCCCGCTGTTTCCTGGCGTACCGATTTCGCGCATCGACCGCGACACCACCAGCCGCAAGGGCGCGCTGGAGCAGCATCTTGCCGAAGTGCATCGCGGCGGTGCGCGCATTCTGATTGGCACCCAGATGCTCGCCAAAGGGCATCACTTTCCGGATGTTACGCTGGTGGCGCTGCTCGACGTCGACGGCGCGCTCTTTTCCGCCGACTTCCGCGCCGCAGAGCGCTTTGCTCAGCTCTACACCCAGGTTTCAGGCCGCGCCGGACGCGCTGGCAAACAGGGCGAAGTGGTGCTGCAAACGCACCACCCGGAACACCCGCTGCTGCAAACGCTGCTGCATAAAGGCTACGACACCTTTGCCGAGCAGGCGCTGGCCGAGCGCCAGACACTGCAACTCCCGCCGTGGACCAGCCATGTGCTGATCCGCGCGGAAGATCAGAACAACCAGCACGCCCCCCTCTTCCTGCAACAGCTGAAAAACCTGCTGCAGGCGAGCCCGCTGGCAGATAACCAACTCTGGATCCTCGGCCCGGTCCCGGCGCTGGCGGCCAAGCGCGCCGGGCGCTACCGCTGGCAAATCCTGTTACAACACTCCTCCCGCATTCGCCTGCAACACATTGTGCATGGCGCGCTGGCGCTGATTAACACCCTGCCCGATGCCCGACGCGTAAAATGGGTACTGGATGTCGATCCGATCGAGAGCTAATGCTGCGAGCCAGCGCGTAAAATAGAATGCCCGTCACACTTTTTGTGAAATTTCTGTAACCGATGCGCTTAACTATCTGATAAAAATGTGACTACGCCTGCGCCGTGCATGCGAGGAGAACAAGGTGAAACCGAAAAATCAGGTTGCGGCAGCAACCATGAAAGATGTTGCCATGAAAGCAAAGGTTTCTACGGCAACCGTATCCCGTGCATTAATGAACCCGGAAAAAGTGTCACAGGCGACCCGCAACCGGGTTGAGCAGGCCGCCATGGAAGTGGGCTATCTGCCGCAGTCGATGGGCCGCAATGTGAAGCGCAATGAGTCCCGTACCCTGCTGGTGATTGTGCCGGATATCTGCGATCCCTTCTTCAGTGAGATTATCCGCGGCATCGAAGTGACCGCTGCGGAGCATGGCTACCTGGTACTGATTGGCGACTGCGCCCATCAAAATCAGCAGGAAAAGACCTTTATCGATCTGATCATCACCAAGCAAATTGATGGCATGCTGCTGCTCGGTTCACGTCTGCCGTTTGACGCCAGCATTGAAGAGCAGCGCAATTTACCGCCGATGGTGATGGCTAATGAGTTCGCGCCGGAGCTGGAGCTGCCGACGGTGCACATCGACAACCTGACGGCGGCCTTTAATGCCGTCTCTTATCTGCAGGAGCAGGGGCATCAGCTGATTGGCTGTATCGCCGGCCCGGAAGAGATGCCGCTCTGCCACTACCGTTTACAGGGTTACGTGCAGGCGTTGCGCCGCGCGGGTGCGACGGTGGATAAGGAGTATATTACGCGCGGTGATTTTACCTTCGAAGCCGGAGCGCAGGCGCTGGAGCAGCTTCTCTCCCTGCCGAAACCGCCGACTGCTCTCTTCTGCCATAGCGATGTGATGGCGCTCGGCGCACTGTCGCAGGCAAAACGCCGGGGCCTGAAGGTGCCGGAGGATCTGTCGATTATCGGCTTTGATAACATCTCGCTGGCAGAGTATTGCGACCCGCCGCTCACCACCGTTGCGCAGCCGCGCTACGACATTGGGCGCGAAGCAATGCTGCTTCTGCTGGAGCAGTTGCAGGGCCACACGGTGAGCAGCGGCTCGCGACTATTAGATTGTGAATTAATCCTGCGTGGCTCAACGCGCGCGCTAACGTAAAGGCGGGGGCTTTCGGACGCCCTCTTCTGGTCAAAACCCCGTCGCTTAAGTAACATGGCGGGCTGTTAAACGAATATGAATACAGCGAAACGATAGTGGCCCAACGAGATTATGTACGCCGCAGCCAGTCGACTCCTGCGCGGCGAAAGAAGAGCACCTCAAAGAAAAAGCAGCGCAGCGCGCCTGCGGTCTCGCCAGCAATGGTCGCGATAGCGGCCGCCGTGCTGGTCGCCTTTATCGGTGGTTTGTACTTTATTACGCATCATAAGAAAGAAGAGTCAGAATCCCTGCAGAACCAGAAAGTGACCGGTAACGGCTTGCCGCCGAAGCCGGAAGAGCGCTGGCGCTATATTAAAGAGCTGGAGAGCCGCCAGCCTGGCGTACGCGCGCCGACCGAGCCGACAGCCGGGGGCGAAGTGCAAAAACCGGAGCAGTTAACCGATGAGCAGCGCCAGCTGTTAGCCCAGATGCAGGCAGATATGCGCCAGACGCCGACGCAGCTCAATGAGGTGCCGTGGAACGAGCAGACGCCGGAGCAGCGCCAGCAAACGTTGCAGCGTCAGCGCCAGGTTCAGCAGATGCAGCAGCAGTCTCAGTGGACACAAAGCCAGCCGGTTCAGCAACCGCGTACGCAGCCGCGCACCGTGGAACAGCAGCCTGCACGCGTCGCCACGCCGCCACGCCAGACGCAGCAAGCGCAGCAGAAACCGGCCACCAATTCGCAGCCCTATCAGGATCTGCTGCAAACACCGCCGCACAGCAACGCCGCGCAGCCGAAAACGCAGCAGGCCGCGCCGGTAACGCGCGAAGCGGAAACGGCGAAGGCGCAGCCGACAGAGAAAAAAGATGAGCGTCGCTGGCTGATCCAGTGCGGCTCGTTCAAAGGCCAGGAGCAGGCGGAAACCGTCCGCGCGCAGCTGGCGTTTGAGGGCTTTGACTCACGCATCACCAGCAATAATGGCTGGAATCGCGTTGTGATGGGTCCGCTGAAAGGTAAAGAGAGCGCCGAAGCCACCCTCGGCAAGCTGAAACTGGCCGGTCACGCAAACTGCATTCGACTTTCCGCCGGGGGTTGAAACCCCCAAAATCTCCCCCATCTATAAATGCATTCTGCCCCGTACGCTGTGCGGGGCGCTGTATGTGCTTTTGTAACCAAGGGGTCTGCTCGTGACAACAATCGTAAGCGTACGCCGTAACGGCCATGTCGTTATCGCCGGTGATGGCCAGGCCACACTGGGCAACACCGTGATGAAGGGCAACGTTAAAAAAGTTCGCCGTCTCTATAACGACAAAGTCATTGCAGGCTTTGCGGGCGGCACAGCGGATGCCTTCACGCTGTTTGAGCTGTTTGAACGCAAACTGGAAATGCACCAGGGTCATCTGGTGAAAGCCGCCGTCGAGCTGGCAAAGGACTGGCGTACCGATCGTATGCTGCGCAAGCTGGAAGCGCTGTTAGCGGTCGCCGACGAAACCGCGTCGCTGATCATCACCGGTAACGGCGATGTGATTCAGCCGGAAAATGACCTGATTGCCATTGGCTCCGGCGGACCATACGCCCAGGCCGCTGCCCGCGCACTGCTGGAGAACACCGAGCTTGGCGCGCGCGACATTGCTGAGAAGGCGTTGGGGATCGCAGGCGATATCTGCATCTACACCAACCACTTCCATACCATCGAAGAATTACCCGCTCAAGCGTAAGGATCTCCCATGTCTGAAATGACCCCACGCGAAATCGTCAGCGAACTGAATAAACACATCATCGGCCAGGACGCGGCAAAGCGCTCTGTGGCGATTGCTCTGCGTAACCGCTGGCGCCGTATGCAGCTCGATGAAGAGCTGCGTCACGAAGTGACCCCGAAAAATATTCTGATGATCGGCCCGACCGGCGTCGGTAAAACCGAAATCGCCCGTCGTCTGGCAAAGCTCGCCAATGCGCCGTTTATCAAAGTGGAAGCGACCAAGTTCACCGAAGTGGGCTATGTCGGGAAAGAAGTGGATTCGATTATCCGCGATCTGACCGATGCCGCCGTGAAAATGGTGCGCAGCCAGTCAATTGACAGGAACCGCTACCGCGCCGAAGAGATGGCGGAAGAGCGCATCCTTGATGTGCTGATCCCGCCGGCGAAAAACAACTGGGGCCAGCCGGAACAGGCGGCAGAACCCTCTGCGGCGCGCCAATCCTTCCGTAAAAAACTGCGCGAAGGCCAGCTGGATGACAAAGAGATTGAGATCGATCTCGCCGCTGCGCCAATGGGCGTCGAAATCATGGCCCCTCCGGGCATGGAAGAGATGACCAACCAGTTGCAGTCGATGTTCCAGAACCTCGGCGGGCAGAAACAGAAGCCGCGTAAACTGAAAATCAAAGACGCGATGAAGCTGCTGATCGAAGAGGAAGCGGCGAAACTGGTTAACCCGGAAGAGCTGAAAGAGGAAGCGATCGAAGCCGTTGAGCAGCACGGGATCGTCTTTATCGATGAGATCGACAAAATCTGTAAGCGCGGCGGTAACACCTCCGGCCCGGACGTCTCTCGCGAAGGCGTACAGCGCGACCTGCTGCCGCTGGTTGAGGGCTGCACCGTGTCGACTAAACATGGGATGGTGAAAACTGACCATATCCTGTTTATCGCGTCCGGCGCGTTCCAGGTTGCCAGCCCGTCCGATCTGATCCCGGAACTGCAGGGCCGTCTGCCGATCCGCGTTGAGCTGCAGGCGCTGACTGCGGAAGACTTTGAGCGCATCCTCACCGAGCCTAACGCCTCTGTGACCGTGCAGTACAAAGCGCTGATGGCCACCGAAGGGGTGAATATCGAATTTACCGACGACGGCATTAAGCGTATCGCGCAGGCCGCATGGCAGGTGAACGAAAGCACCGAGAACATCGGCGCGCGCCGTTTGCACACCGTACTGGAGCGTTTGATGGAGGATATCTCCTATGACGCCAGCGATCTGGGCGGCGAAACCATTACCATTGATGCAGACTATGTGAGTAAACACCTTGATGCTTTAGTGGCGGATGAAGATCTGAGCCGTTTTATCTTATAATCGCGCTCATACTCTTTTCATCACACTCGATGGGGGCTTATGCCCCCATTTTTATTGGCCGGACTTATGAACGATACGCACTCTCTGAGCCTTACCCAGGCATGGCTGGAAAGCCTGCGACCGAAAACGTTGCCGCTGGCCTTTGCCGCTATCGTGGTGGGAACCGTGCTTGCCTGGTGGCAGGGCTACTTCGATCCGCTGGTGGCGGCGCTGGCGCTGATCACCGCCGGTTTGCTGCAAATCCTCTCTAACCTCGCGAATGATTACGGCGATGCCATTAAAGGCAGCGATAAGCCGGATCGCATTGGCCCCCTGCGCGGGATGCAAAAAGGGGCGATCTCCCTTGGGCAGATGAAGCGCGCGCTGCTTATCGTGATTGTGCTGAGCTGTATTTCCGGGCTCGGGTTGGTGAGCGCAGCGACCCAGACGATGGCCGATTTTGTCGGCTTCCTCGCACTCGGTGGCCTGTCGATTATCGCCGCCATTACCTACACCGTCGGCAAGCGGCCGTATGGTTATCAGGGGCTGGGCGATATTTCGGTGCTCACCTTCTTCGGCTGGATAAGCGTGATGGGAAGCTGGTATTTGCAGGCGCATACGCTGATTCCGGCGATCTTCCTGCCCGCCACCGCCTGCGGTTTGCTGGCGACGGCGGTGCTGAACATCAATAACCTGCGCGATATCGATAGCGATCGCGAGAACGGCAAACATACGCTGGTGGTGCGCTTAGGCCCGGTGAATGCCCGCCGTTATCACGCCGGTTTGCTGGCGGGCGCGCTGCTCTGCTTTGCGCTCTTCAACCTGATTTCGCTCCATAGCCTCTGGGGCTGGCTGTTTTTACTTGCCGCGCCGCTGCTGTTTAAACAGGCGCGTTATGTGCTGCGCGAGCGCGATCCGCGCGCGATGCCGCCGATGCTCGAGCGCACCGTGAAAGGCGCGCTGCTGACTAATCTCCTGTTTGTACTGGGGATTATTTTGAGTAAGACGCTCGCCTGAGTGCCAAAAAACAATTAAAAATTGATGCTTTTGCCAACAGCGCGCGATGCGCGATATACTTACGGCTCTCGCAGCAACTGAACGTAAATCCTATGAAATACGATACTTCTGAGCTTTGTGACATCTACCAGGAAGAGGTCAACGTCGTCGAACCGCTGTTCTCCAACTTTGGCGGTCGCTCCTCTTTCGGCGGGCAAATCATCACGGTGAAATGTTTCGAGGATAACGGGTTGCTTTACGATCTGCTCGAACAGAATGGCCGTGGTCGCGTGCTGGTCGTCGACGGCGGCGGTTCTGTACGCCGGGCGTTAGTCGACGCCGATCTCGCGCGTCTGGCGGCGCAAAACGAGTGGGAAGGGATGGTGGTCTACGGCGCGGTGCGCCAGGTGGACGATCTGGAAGAGCTGGATATCGGCATCCAGGCGATGGCCGCGATCCCGGTTGGCGCAGCGGGCGAAGGCATTGGCGAAAGCGATATCCGCGTCAACTTCGGCGGCGTGACCTTCTTCTCTGGCGACCATCTTTATGCCGATAACACCGGCATTATTCTCGCCGAAGATCCTCTCGATATCGAATAAACGAAAGGGCACCTGAGGGTGCCCTTTTTTGTCGCTGCCGAATGGAATGGCGCTTAACTATTTTGCTTAATACGCGAAAGATTTCGTGTTGTGGCAAGGCGGCAAGCAAGTGAATCCCCGGGAGCACAGATAACTATGTGACCGGGGTTAGCGCGCGCAGCCAAGGCCGCTACGGCACGAAAGATAAAGCGTAATTACACTTCTTCCATGCGGCCCAGCAGCGCCTGCAGACGCTCCTGCCAGCCGTGCTGCTGCTCGCGCAGCTGTTGGTTTTCGCGCTCCAGCTCTTCACGGCTCTGGTGTGCAGAGTGAACGTCCTGCGACAGGCTGTTGTTCTTCTCTTTCAGTTCTTCGATTTCCATCTGCAGCAGGGTGATGGTATCAATCGCCTGCTGTACTTTTGCTTCCAGTTTCTCAAACACTTCTAATGACATAGTCATACTTCTCCTGAGTGGCAAGGCGTTGATGGACTTACACCTCATTATTCGCCAGGCAAATAGGTTACCCCTCTGCCCGCTAAATTATGCGTGTCTTTAAGCGTCCTCGTCCCGCAGAGCGGCGACGCCTTAATACAATGAGCGGATTTCGCTTGTTACCGATTGTATGAATCGCGCCAGCCCCTGTCCAGCGTGGAGCGGCGCTGTTTGCGCTTTGCAACACTTTTCGTCCTCATCCTGGTGCAATCCGCTTCGCTACCCCGTAATTGTTAATGCCCGGGTTACAAAAATGATTCAGCTCTCATTTCGTATTGGTGCAAAAACGCGCGACACCGCTCGTAAACGCTCATTTTATTGACGCAGTACACACATTTCGATTTCGATATTTCTCGTTTTTGCTCGTTAACGATAAATTAACACTATGTCTACACGACATCATGGGGGTGCTGTTTCCCTCATGCCTACAATAACCATTAAACTTCTGCAGGATCCGATTATGAGTCAGACACCAACCGTAAAAGGCCAGTGCATTGCCGAGTTTCTCGGTACCGGGTTGTTGATTTTCTTCGGCGTGGGATGTGTTGCAGCGTTAAAAGTGGCGGGTGCCACCTTTGGCCAGTGGGAGATCAGTATCATCTGGGGTCTGGGCGTGGCGATGGCCATCTACCTGACCGCAGGGGTTTCCGGCGCGCATCTTAATCCGGCTGTAACCATTGCACTTTGGCTCTTCGCGAGCTTTGACGGACGCAAAGTTGTTCCTTTTATTTTTTCTCAATTTGCCGGCGCGTTTTGCGCGGCTGCACTTGTTTACGGGCTTTACTACAATCTTTTCCTCGACTTCGAACAGACGCACAATATGGTACGCGGCAGCGTCGAAAGTCTTGATCTGGCTGGTATCTTTTCAACCTACCCCAACCCGCACATCAATTTTGTGCAGGCCTTCGCTGTTGAGATGGTAATTACCGCTATTCTGATGGGCGTGATTATGGCGCTGGGCGATGATGGCAACGGCGTGCCGCGCGGCCCAATGGCTCCGCTGCTGATCGGTCTGCTGATCGCCGTCATTGGTGCTTCAATGGGTCCGCTCACCGGCTTTGCCATGAACCCGGCGCGTGACCTTGGACCGAAGACCTTCGCCTGGCTCGCTGGCTGGGGTAACGTCGCCTTTACCGGCGGCAAAGATATTCCCTACTTCCTCGTGCCGCTGTTTGGGCCGATTGTAGGCGCGGCGCTTGGCGCGTTCAGCTATCGCAAACTGATTGCCCGCCATCTGCCGTCTGGAACCAGTGAGGCTGCGAAAGAGAA
Source organism: Kosakonia sp. 1610 (assembly GCF_050435845.1). NCBI lineage: Bacteria > Pseudomonadati > Pseudomonadota > Gammaproteobacteria > Enterobacterales > Enterobacteriaceae > Kosakonia > Kosakonia sp. 1610. The sequence goes on from NZ_JBNDKZ010000013.1 coordinate 35,070, forward strand.
AGGCACCGCCTCCACCACGGCTCAACAAAAAGCTTCGCTGTAATGTGACTACGGGATCATAACCATGACTGACAAAAAATATATCGTTGCGCTCGACCAGGGCACTACCAGCTCCCGCGCCGTTGTGATGGACCACGATGCCAACATCATTAGCGTTTCACAGCGCGAATTTGAACAAATCTACCCGAAGCCAGGCTGGGTTGAGCATGACCCGATGGAAATTTGGGCGTCACAAAGCTCCACGCTGGTCGAAGTGCTGGCAAAAGCGGATATCAACTCCGACGAGATTGCCGCCATCGGCATCACTAACCAGCGCGAAACCGCGATTGTCTGGGAGCGTGAAACCGGCAAACCGATTCATAACGCCATCGTCTGGCAGTGCCGCCGCACCTCTGAGATCTGCGAAAAGCTCAAACGCGACGGCATGGAAGATTACATCCGTAGCACCACCGGGCTGGTGATCGACCCCTACTTCTCCGGCACCAAAGTGAAGTGGATCCTCGACCACGTTGAAGGTTCGCGCGAGCGTGCTAAACGCGGCGAACTGCTGTTCGGCACCGTCGATACCTGGCTTATCTGGAAAATGACCCAGGGGCGCGTACACGTCACCGACTACACCAACGCCTCACGCACCATGTTGTTCAACATCCACACGCTGGAGTGGGACGACAAAATGCTGGAAGTGCTGGATATCCCGCGCGCAATGCTGCCGCAGGTGCGTAAATCCTCCGAGGTGTACGGCCAGACCAACATCGGCGGTAAAGGCGGCACGCGTATTCCTATCGCCGGTATTGCGGGCGACCAGCAGGCGGCGCTGTTTGGCCAGCTCTGCGTGAAAGAGGGGATGGCGAAAAACACCTACGGCACTGGCTGCTTTATGCTGATGAACACCGGCGAGCAGGCAGTGAAATCCGATCATGGCCTGCTGACCACCATCGCCTGCGGCCCGAAAGGCGAAGTGAACTATGCGCTGGAAGGCGCGGTGTTTATGGCTGGCGCCTCCATTCAGTGGCTGCGCGATGAGATGAAGCTGATTAACGACGCGTTCGACTCTGAGTACTTCGCGACTAAAGTGAAGGACACCAACGGCGTCTACGTTGTTCCGGCCTTCACCGGCCTGGGCGCGCCGTACTGGGACCCGTATGCACGCGGCTCCATCTTCGGCCTGACCCGCGGCGTTAACGCGAACCACATCATTCGTGCGACGCTGGAGTCGATTGCCTTCCAGACCCGCGACGTGCTGGAAGCGATGCAGGCAGACTCCGGCATTCGCCTGCACGCGCTGCGTGTCGATGGCGGCGCGGTGGCGAATAACTTCCTGATGCAATTCCAGTCGGACATTCTCGGCACGCGCGTTGAGCGTCCGGAAGTGCGTGAAGTGACCGCGCTGGGTGCCGCTTACCTGGCGGGTCTGGCGGTCGGTTTCTGGCAGAACCTGGATGAGTTGCAGGAGAAAGCCGTGATCGAGCGCGAATTCCGTCCGGGTATCGAAACGACCGAGCGTAACTTCCGCTACAGCGGCTGGAAAAAAGCCGTTAAACGCGCGATGGCGTGGGAAGAACACGAAGAGTAACCGCTCCACTTATGCCCTCTCCCTGCCGGGAGGGGGCATCTGCCTCACCCCCCTCCTCTTTTCACTGTGTTAAACTTCGCGCAATTTCTTTCAAAACTGAGTGTGTGATGAAACGAGAACTTGCCATCGAATTCTCCCGTGTTACCGAAGCTGCGGCGCTGGCTGGCTATAAATGGCTGGGGCGCGGCGATAAAAACACGGCGGACGGCGCAGCGGTACACGCTATGCGCATTATGCTCAACCAGGTCAACATTGACGGCACGATTGTCATCGGCGAAGGGGAGATCGACGAAGCGCCGATGCTCTTTATCGGTGAGAAAGTGGGCACCGGCAAAGGCGATGCGGTGGATATTGCCGTCGATCCGATTGAAGGGACACGCATGACGGCGATGGGCCAGGCCAACGCGCTGGCGGTGCTGGCGGTTGGTGATAAAGGCTGCTTCCTCAACGCGCCGGACATGTATATGGAAAAGCTGATCGTCGGCCCCGGTGCCAGAGGCGCTATCGATCTCAACCTACCCTTAGCCGATAACCTGCGCAATATCGCCACCGCACTCGGCAAACCGCTCAGCGAGCTGACGGTCACCATTCTTGCCAAGCCGCGCCATGATGCGACCATCGCCGAGTTACAGGCGCTGGGCGTGCGCGTGTTTGCCATTCCTGACGGCGACGTCGCCGCCTCGATCCTCACCTGCATGCCCGACAGTGAAGTGGATGTGCTCTACGGGATTGGCGGCGCGCCGGAAGGCGTGGTGTCGGCGGCGGTGATCCGCGCCCTGGATGGCGATATGCAGGGCCGCCTGCTGGCGCGTCACCAGGTGAAAGGCGACAGCGAAGAGAACCGCCGTATCGGCGAGCAGGAGCTGAAACGCTGCCGCGGCATGGGCATTGAAGCGGGCAATGTGCTGCGCCTCGATGAGATGGCGCGCAGCGATAATGTCATCTTCTCTGCCACCGGCATCACCAAGGGCGATCTGCTGGACGGCATTACGCGCAAAGGCAATATGGCGACCACCGAGACGCTGCTGATCCGCGGTAAATCGCGCACCATTCGCCGGATTAAATCGATCCATTATCTGGATCGTAAAGACCCGGACGTACAACGGCATATACTGTAAGTCTATTTGTTCAATTGAGCTTTCCGGCCCGCGCGGGCTGGAAATCTCAGGCGACAACCACCAGGATAAGGCAACGTTACAGAACAGGAGAGAACCATGGCGGATTGGGTAACAGGAAAAGTCACAAAGGTGGAATTCTGGACCGATGCACTCTTCAGCCTCACCGTACATGCCCCCGTTCAACCCTTCACTGCCGGACAGTTCGCCAAGCTTGGGCTGGAGATTGACGGCGAGCGCGTGCAGCGCGCTTACTCCTACGTCAACGCGCCGAGCAATCCCGATCTCGAGTTCTATCTCGTCACCGTTCCGGAAGGCAAACTGAGCCCGCGCCTGGCCGCCCTGCAACCGGGCGATGAGTTGTTAATTGTCAGCGAAGCCGCCGGCTTTTTCGTGCTGGAAGAGGTGCCGGAGTGCGAAACACTCTGGATGCTGGCGACCGGCACGGCCATCGGGCCTTATCTGTCGATGCTGCAGGAGGGGAAAGATCTTGAACGGTTCAAAAATATCGTCCTGCTGCACGCGGTGCGCTACGGTGCGGACTTAAGCTACCTGCCGCTGATGCTGGAGCTGCAAAAGCGCTATGAAGGGAAGCTGCGCATTCAGACGGTGGTCAGCCGCGAGACGCTCTCCGGCTCTCTAACCGGGCGCGTGCCGGCGCTGATTGAGAGTGGCGCCCTTGAAGAAGCCGTCGGTTTGCCACTGACCGCCGAGACCAGCCATGTGATGCTGTGCGGCAATCCGCAGATGGTGCGCGACACCACACAGTTGCTGAAAGATACCCGGCAGATGGCCAAACATCTGCGCCGCCGTCCTGGGCATATCACCGCTGAGCACTACTGGTAATCAGCGGAACTTCACCTCGAGTGTCTCGCTGCCAAAACGGTTTTTGCCCTGGGTGCCGAGCATCGCGCCCAGGTCGATCATCATTACCACGATAATCGCCACCGGGATCAGGCGTCCCACCGCCCACGCCAGCGTGCCGTCGAGGATCGCCCAGTTACCTGACAACAGCATCCACGCCAGCACCATCAGCAGCGCCCAGCCGCCGTGACGACCGCGATCGTGCAGCCGTTTGACCATCACGCAGGTGGTCGGCCAAATCAGGCAGACGAGAATAAACGCCGCCGTCTGAAAATCGAGCATGCCGCCATTCGCCAGCACAAACAGCAGGGTCATGCTCACCACCCACAGCACCATCCAGATCCAGAAATCGCGGCGTCCAATGCGCCCCTTAAACGAAAACAACCACTGCTGTATGCCCATGTAAGGTTCCTTATTATCGTAATAGCGGCTAGTGTACCCTGGCGGCGGGAGTTTTTGACAAGGCCGCCCAATCTCGTTTTAATCGTCAGCACACTCTACAGAGGGCGATGTGAATGAAAGCACGGCGTTACCACTTTTGGCTGCTCTTTTCCGCGCTGGCGTTCTGCGCGCCGGGTTGGGCAGAAGAGGCGCCAGCCGCCGTCACCGCACCCTATTTACTGCCGGGCGCCCCCACCTTTGATGAATCGATCAGCCAGTTCCGGGAGAAGTTCAATACCGACAATCCCACCCTTGCGCTGAACGAGTTCCGCGCTGTTGATAGCCGCAGCGATCGCGCCAACCTGACGCGCGCGGCTACGCGCATCAACGATTATCTCTATGCCTCCACGGCGCTTGAGCGCGGCACGTTAAAGATCAAATCGATGCAGATCACCTGGCTGCCGGTGCAGGGGCCGGAGCAGAAAACGACGAAAGCGAAGGCGCAGGAGTATATGAGCGCCTTTATCCGCGCCTTCTCTCCGACCATGACCGCGGCGCAAAGCATGCAAAAAGTACAAAAACTGCTCACCAACGGCAAAAACAAGGTCTACTACGCTGAGACGGAAGGCGCGGTGCGCTATGTGGTGGCAGACAACGGCGAAAAGGGGCTAACCTTCGCGGTTGAACCGATTAAGCTGACGCTATCTGAACCTCTTGAAGGGAACAATAAATGACAAAAAGCAAAGCCTTTCAGGGGAGGGATCTCTATACTGTTTCTCAGACCATGCTGCCCTGATGGGCGGCCATTTTCATTAATTCGCCAAGCGCGTGGAGAGTAAAAATGCGACATCCTTTAGTGATGGGTAACTGGAAGTTGAACGGCAGCCGCCACATGGTAAACGAACTGATTGCCAACCTGCGTACCGAACTGGCGGGCGTTTCAGGCTGCGGCGTGGCGATTGCGCCGCCGAACCTCTACCTGGATCTGGCAAAACACGCCGCTGACGGCAGCCACATCATCCTCGGCGCGCAGAACGTTGATACCAACCTCTCTGGCGCGTTCACCGGCGAAACCTCCGCTGAAATGCTGAAAGATATCGGCGCTAAATACATCATCATCGGCCACTCTGAGCGTCGTACTTACCACGCTGAATCCGATGAGCTGATCGCGAAAAAATTCGCCGTGCTGAAAGAGCAGGGTCTGGTTCCGGTGCTGTGCATCGGTGAAACCGAAGCGGAAAACGAAGCGGGTAAAACCGAAGAAGTGTGCGCGCGCCAGATCGACGCCGTGCTGAAAACGCAGGGCGCGAGCGCGTTCGAAGGCGTGGTTATCGCGTACGAACCCGTTTGGGCGATCGGTACCGGCAAATCTGCTACCCCGGCGCAGGCTCAGGCCGTGCACAAATTTATCCGTGACCACATTGCTAAAGCCGACGCGAAAGTGGCTGAGCAAGTGATCATCCAGTACGGCGGTTCTGTTAACGCCAGCAACGCGGCAGAACTCTTTGCCCAGCCGGATATCGACGGCGCGCTGGTTGGCGGTGCTTCCCTGAAAGCCGACGCCTTCGCAATGATCGTTAAAGCTGCTGAAGCCGCTAAACAGGCGTAATGCTGCTGTTACCCTCTCCCGCCCGGGAGAGGGTCTCTTCTACAATTTCCCCAGTACTTTAAACCACGCGTAATCAAGCGGCAGCAACAGCAGATAACTCACCAGCGCCAGCGCCAGGCAGAGCAGCATCCCCGCGCGCGCAGGCACTTTACCGAGCGCCATCGCCACCACAATCGGCGAAGCCTGATAGGGCAACAGCGGCGTCGAATAGCCCAGCACCTGAATCATAATCACCGACAGCAGCGGGAAACCGGTAGCGTCGGCAAAGCTTTGCGCCAGCGTGGTAAACAGCGCCGGGACGCCGTTGGCGGTCATAATAAAATTGAGCGCGGTGGTAATGCCGGTGAGCGCGAGAAAACTGGTGAATGGGCGTTCAGCATCAAGCGGCATCACATGCAGCAGCGCCTCGCCCACCGCGCTACCGATACCGGTTTGCGTCACGGTGATCGCCAGCCCCAAAATCCCCGCGACATAGATGCAGGTGCGGATATTTACTCCGCTGGAGAACTCATCGCCGGAGATAAAGCCAACGCGCGGCAGCAGCGTAACGAAAGCGGCTGCCAGCCCGGTCCACGCCGGGCCAATGCCGTGCCAACTCTCCGTTACCCACAGCGTCAGCACCACCGCCAGCAGCCACGCGAGACGCTTCTCATCCCCGCTCATCGGCGTAGAAGGCAGCGCTTCGCGCATCGCCTGCGGTTTACCGGGAAAGAGCCAGCAGATCAGGCTAATCAGGATCGCGCCTTTCAGGATCCCCAGCACCGGCGTGTGCAGCAGCAGATAAGGCAAATAGTTGAGATGGATACCGTAGGAGCCTTCCGCCGCGCCGCTCATCACCAGATTGGGAACGTTGGCAGGCAGAATGGTTGCCGAAAGCTGGAAAGTGCCGAAACCCACCGCCAGCGCCAGGCCATACCACGCGCGCGTGCCCTCATTGATGCCAGCGCGTGCCGCCATCGCTGCGACAATGGGCATTAACAGCGCAATTCGCCCCATGTTGGAGGGCATAACAAACGCCAGTGCATAGCTGAGCAGCACCACGCTTGCCACCATCTGCGGCCAGGAGCCGGTCATCTTCGCCGATAGCGCCCGCGCCGCGCGATCCGCCAACCCGGTCTTACGGATAGCCACGCCGAGCACAAAGCCGCTAAACACCAGCCAGAAAGCGGACGAGGCAAAACCGCCAAAAATCACCTCCGGCGGCGCGATTTTCGCGATCATCGCAGCGGTGAAAAAGAGCAGCGCGGTGATGAACTCCGGCAACAGCGACGTCGCCCAGAGAATAATGGTGATACCGACAATGACAGAGGGAAGGAACAGAGGGTGCGAAAGCCAGAGCGACATGCCTGTCTCCTGTAGATTTTTTCAGCAAGTCTACGGGGACAGGCAGAGTGAGTAAATGCGAATTATGGTGGGGTTATTTGAGGATCTCGCACTGATGATCCTGAATCTCTTCCGCCGATGCGCGGTTTAGCGCCAGCAGATTTCGCTCTGTCGCCAGCAGCACAAACGAGCGGTCCGACTGCTGCGCCAGTGCCAGCGCAAAGCGCCCCATATGTGCTTTCGCGTCCGGCACCTCTTCCGCCAGCATCAGGAAGGGGCTGCGCTGCGCCAGCTCTGCCGCCGTTACGCGCCGGGCTAAATACTCATGCCCAAGCAGCCCGCCGGGGAATGCCAGCCACTGGCTACTGATGCGCCCGGCATTCTCATCGAGCTTTTCGCGCACGTCGGTACGCAGGCAAGAGATATGAATATGGAAATGGTTCTGCGTGCGGCCAGAGCGGGAGTTAATCGCCAGCGAGACTGCTTCATCCGGGATCGGGCTGCCGCGGCGGGTGCTCATCACATCCCGTGATTGCCAGGACTGCCAGAAGAAGTTCGGCGTCGCAGGCTTAAGCAGTACCGGGCTTTCGGTGCCGTTAATCAGATAGGTGGGCATTAACAAATACTGCAACGGGCCGTTGCGGTCCTTCATTAACACATAGCCGTTTTTGAAATTAACCTGCTCGCAGGGTGCGGGGTTGTTGTGATTACGCATATTGGGCAGGCACTGCTGAAAGACGATTTGGCGCAACGCGTCCGGGTTGCTGGTGAACTTCATCCAAATCCATACACCTGCGGCTGCAACGACAATCAGGACCAGCAGGGCAATCATAAGACGTTTAACAGTTTTCATTTTCCGCTTCCTTTGCTGAAAGAAACGGCATAATAGCGCAAAAATTAAACGAAGTGACACATCGATTTTGCCGGATAGCACTGACGCCATCCGGCTGGTTTAACAGTAAAAATTAGCGTTTGCTGATCTCATCAAAGGTGCCGCCGTTGGCGAAGTGCTCTTTCTGCGCCTTGCTCCAGCCGCCGAACACATCATCAATGGTGAACAATTTCAGTTTCGGGAATTCGCTGGCGTACTTCGCCGCAACCTGCGCATCACGCGGGCGGTAGAAGTTCTTCGCGGCAATCTCCTGCCCTTCTGGCGAGTAGAGATATTTCAGATAGGCTTCTGCCACTTTCTGAGTGCCCTTTTTATCCGCGACTTTATCGACCACTGATACGGTCGGCTCGGCGAGGATAGATTCGCTCGGCGTGACGATCTCAAACTTATCTTTGCCCAGCTCTTTGGTCGCCAGCAGCGCTTCGTTTTCCCACGCAATCAGCACATCGCCAATCCCGCGTTCCACGAAGGTGTTGGTCGCGCCGCGCGCGCCGGAGTCGAGCACTTCGACATTTTTGTACAGCGCTTTAACAAACTCCTGCGCTTTAGCCTGATCGCCGCCGTTCTGATGCAGAGCGTAGCCCCAGGCCGCCAGGTAGTTCCAGCGTGCGCCGCCGGAGCTTTTCGGGTTCGGCGTGATAACGGAGACGCCCGGTTTTACCAGATCGTTCCAGTCATGAATCTGTTTCGGATTGCCTTTACGTACCAGGAAGACAATGGTCGAAGTGTAGGGTGCAGAGTTGTCGGGCAGGCGTTTGATCCAGTTTTTATCGATACGACCGCGTTCGGCAATCGCGTCAACGTCATAGGCCAGCGCCAGCGTTACCACATCGGCGTCAATACCGTTGATAACCGAGGTCGCCTGTTTGCCGGAGCCGCCGTGCGACTGGCGGATCACCACATTGTCGCCGGTCTCCTGTTTCCAGTGCGCGCTGAACGCTTTGTTGTACTGCTCGTACAGTTCACGCGTCGGATCGTAAGACACGTTCAACAGTTGGATATCTTTTGCCAGTAGGCTGCTGGAAGCCAGCAGCAGCGTTAAGCCCACGCCCCATTTATTCATTGCCCGCTCTCTTCGGTTGTCAATTTTGATGACACCAGCCTGCCAGAAAGGGATCCGATGATTAAAGAATAAAAAAAGATTGGCTATAACTTTGAGGAATATCTTGCGGTAAAAAAACGCCCTCAGCAGCGAGGGCGTAGTGCGGATTAGTAGAGCTTTTTAGCGCAGTCCAGCCAGTCGCCTTTGAACGGACGCTTCATATTTTCAATCGCGTCGATGATGTCATGATGCACCATTTTTTCGTTTTGGATGCCGACGCAGCGACCGCCGTAGCCCTGCAGCAGCAGATCGATAGCGTAGGAACCCATGCGGGAGGCAAGAATGCGGTCGTAAGGCACCGGCGAACCGCCACGCTGGATGTGGCCCAGCACGGTCGCGCGAGTTTCGCGCTGCGTTTCGCTCTCAATGTACTTCGCCAGCTCGTCGATATCGCAGATGTGCTCGGTGATCGCCACAATCGCGTGTTTTTTACCTTTGGCGATACCGGCTTTGATCTCGGCTACCAGGTCTTCGCGGTTGAACTCCACTTCCGGCAGAACGATAAACTCACACCCACCGGCAATGGCTGCGGCCAGGGTCAGATCGCCGCAGTAACGGCCCATCACTTCAACGATGGAGATACGCTGGTGTGAAGAGGAGGTGTCGCGCAGGCGGTCAATCGCTTCAACCACGGTTTGCAGCGCAGTGAAGTAGCCGATGGTGTAGTCGGTACCGGCAACGTCGTTATCGATGGTGCCCGGCAGACCGATGCATGGGAAGCCCATTTCGGTCAGGCGCTTTGCGCCCATGTAGGAGCCGTCGCCGCCGATAACGACCAGCGCGTCAATGCCGCGCTTTTTCATGTTTTCGATAGCCACGGCACGGATATGCTCTTCGCGGAACTCCGGGAAGCGGGCAGAGCCGAGGAAGGTACCGCCGCGGTTGATCATGTCAGACACGCTGTAGCGGTCGAGCTGGATCATCCGGTCTTCATACAGGCCCAGGTAGCCGTCGTAGATACCTGCAACTTCCAGACCTTCTGTTAATGCTGCACGGACAACGCCGCGGATGGCGGCATTCATGCCTGGCGCATCACCGCCGCTTGTCAACACACCGATTTTTTTAATCATGACTACCTCTGAACTTAGGAATGCAAAATAAAATTCTGTGGCCCGAAGCAACTCCCACGGGGAGCGAACAACAATGCTGCAAATAGTATCTCAATCCACTACTGCTGAATTGATTCAGGTCAGGCGAAATGGGGGTATTTTATACACAACCGCACTGCCTGACCCACACTTAAAAAACGCGTTACGAAAGCCTCTGCGGGCTTATCGTCCTTGAGGAACAACTGAGCACGGATCCTGATGAATAATCACATCGGAACCGGGGAAACGGCGCAAAATCGCCTGCTCTACCTGTTCAGCGACAAGGTGCGCCTCAACCAGCGGCAGGTGATCGTCCATTTCCAGATGTATTTGAATAAAGCGGGTCGGCCCTGACTGCCGCGTGCGAAGATCGTGAGCGCCTCTGACGCCCGGCCAGGAAGTGACAATATCAACAATTTCCTGACGCTCTCCATCGGGTAGTGCGCGATCTAGCAGCGCCTGTACCGCCTCATACCCCATACGCAACGCACTGTACAAGATATAGCCGCCGATACCCAGCGCAAACAGCGCATCCGCCCGGTGCCAGCCATACCACGCCAGCCCAAGCGCGATGAGAATAGCGCCGTTCATCATAACATCAGACTGATAATGAAGCATATCCGCGCGCACCGCCTGGCTGTGTGTTTTGCGCACAACCCAGCGCTGAAAGGTGACCAGAATCACGGTGCTGATCAGCGCCACCAGCGTGACGGCAACGCCAATTCCCGCACTCTGCAAGGGCTCCGGCCGCGCAAGGTGCTGAATGCCGGTTAAAAAGAGGAACAGCGCGGAGCCGGAGATAAACATACTCTGCGCCAGTGCGGCTAACGACTCGGCTTTGCCGTGCCCGAACGTATGCTCCTCATCCGCCGGTTGCAGCGAATAGCGCACCACCAGCAGGTTGGTGAGCGACGCGGCGATATCCACCAGCGAATCGACCAGCGCCGCCAGAATACTGACCGAACCGGTATGCCACCAGGCGAAAATTTTAATCACCAGCAGCAGCGACGCCATGATGGTTGCCGCCATTGCCGCCCGTGTGACCAGCCGTCCATAAGATGCTTTCATACACGCTCCTGCTTGTCGTTGGCGGAATTATAACGGATAGCAAAAGGAGCAATGGAGAAAATAGGGGCAGGAATTGCGGGCAAAAAAAACCCCCACATCATGTGGGGGAAGACAGGGATGGTGTCTATGGCAAGGAAAAACAGGGGTTGTTACCTGGTACTGCTACTACTCATTACCGTCAACGGGGAGCTTTTTTGCATCTGCGCAACGTTACGCAGCTTTGCCATCCGTTGTTGGTGCTTCTGGTTTAAAACCGCTTGCTGCTCCGGCGTTAGCAGGTGGTACATCTGGTTGCGGACTTTCGCCATCTCAACCTGGCGAGCGACCTGCTCCTGCGCCATTTTTTCTGCCTGAGCGCGTACAGCGGTTTCATCAAATTTATCTGCGGTGACAAGGCTGTGCATTGTCTCCATTTCGCTAACATTAACAGGTGGCTGGTCGTGCCGCGCCTGTGTCATCAGATCCCGCATCTGCTGGCGCTGATGTTCGGTCAGATTAATACCGTCGAACATATGGCTCTGAACACTGCGCTGTGCAATCCCCTCAGTGGGGTGCCAGTTATCGCCTGTTACGGCTTCAGCAGCCTGGCTAACAGCGCTTAATGTCAGCGTTGAGGCCATGACGGCAGCGGTAACGATGCGCATCATTTACTCCAGTAACCTATTTGTCTCACGAGTGAACGAAAATCAGTCTACGATTCAGGCTGCAAACATGCGTCAGGGGGTGTAAAACAACGTAAAGTCATGGATTAGCGACGCTTGATGACGTAATTTCTGCCTCGGAGGTATTTAAACAATGAATAAAATCCTTTTAGTAGATGATGACCGAGAGCTGACTTCCTTGTTAAAGGAACTTCTCGACATGGAAGGTTTTAACGTGCTCGTTGCCCATGACGGTGAACAGGCGCTCGACCTCCTTGATGACAGCATCGATTTGCTTTTGCTCGACGTGATGATGCCGAAGAAAAACGGCATTGATACCCTTAAAGAGCTACGCCAGACACACCAGACACCGGTAATCATGCTTACAGCCCGCGGCAGCGAGCTGGATCGCGTTCTCGGCCTTGAGCTGGGCGCGGATGACTATCTCCCGAAACCCTTTAACGATCGTGAACTCGTGGCGCGTATTCGCGCGATTTTGCGCCGCTCCCACTGGAGCGAACAGCAGCAGAACAGCGACAGCGGTTCGCCAACGCTGGAAGTAGACGCGCTCAGCCTCAATCCTGGCCGCCAGGAAGCGAGCTTTGACGGCCAGTCGCTGGAGCTTACCGGCACCGAATTTACTCTGCTCTACCTGCTGGCTCAGCATTTAGGCCAGGTGGTGTCGCGTGAACACCTGAGCCAGGAAGTGCTGGGTAAACGCCTGACGCCGTTCGATCGCGCCATCGACATGCATATCTCCAACCTGCGCCGCAAACTGCCGGAGCGTAAAGATGGGCATCCGTGGTTTAAAACCCTGCGCGGTCGCGGTTATCTGATGGTCTCCGCTTCATGATAGGAAGTTTGACCGCCCGCATCTTCGCCATCTTCTGGTTAACCCTGGCGCTGGTGTTGATGCTGGTATTGATGGTGCCAAAGCTGGACTCCCGCCAGATGACGGAGCTGCTCGACAGTGAGCAGCGCCAGGGTCTGATGATTGAACAGCATGTGGAAGCGGAGCTGGCTAACGACCCGCCGAACGATCTGATGTGGTGGCGCAGGCTGTTTCGCGCCATCGACAAATGGGCGCCGCCCGGTCAACGTCTGCTGCTGGTCACCAGCGAAGGGCGCGTGATCGGCGCGGAGCGCAGCGAAATGCAGATCATCCGCAACTTTATCGGCCAGGCCGATAACTCCGATCATCCGCAGAAGAAAAAGTATGGCCGCGTCGAAATGGTGGGCCCCTTTTCCATTCGCGACGGGGAAGATAACTACCAGCTCTACCTGATCCGTCCTGCCAGCAATTCGCAATCTGACTTTATCAACCTGCTGTTCGACCGCCCGCTGCTGCTGCTGATCGTCACCATGTTGATCAGTTCACCGCTGCTGCTGTGGCTGGCGTGGAGCCTGGCAAAACCGGCGCGTAAGTTGAAAAATGCGGCGGATGAGGTGGCGCAAGGCAACCTGCGCCAGCATCCGGAGCTGGAAGCCGGGCCGCAGGAGTTTCTCGCCGCCGGGGCCAGTTTTAACCAGATGGTGAGCGCGCTGGAGCGCATGATGACCGCGCAGCAGCGTCTGCTGTCGGACATCTCTCACGAGCTGCGCACGCCGCTGACGCGCCTGCAACTTGGCACCGCGCTATTGCGCCGCCGTAGCGGAGAGAGCAAAGAGCTGGAGCGCATTGAAACCGAAGCGCAGCGGCTGGACAGCATGATCAACGATCTGCTGGTGATGTCGCGCAACCAGCAGAAAAACGCGCTGGTCAGCGAAACGGTCAAAGCCAATCAGCTGTGGCATGAGGTGCTGGATAACGCCGCGTTCGAAGCCGAGCAGATGGGCAAATCCCTGACGGTCACCTTCCCGCCCGGGCCGTGGCCGCTGTATGGCAACCCCAACGCGCTGGAGAGTGCGCTGGAGAATATTGTCCGCAACGCGCTGCGCTACTCCCACACCAAAATCGAAGTAAGTTTTGCGGTGGATAAAGAGGGCATCACCATCAACGTTGATGACGACGGTCCTGGCGTCAGCGCAGAAGATCGCGAGCAGATTTTCCGTCCCTTCTACCGAACCGACGAAGCGCGCGACCGCGAATCGGGCGGCACTGGCCTTGGGCTGGCGATTGTCGAAACGGCAATTCAGCAGCATCGAGGCTGGGTGAAAGCGGACGACAGCCCGTTAGGCGGTTTACGCTTAACCCTCTGGCTGCCGCTCTATAAACGCGCATGATAACGCGCCCTCTCCTGCCGGAGGGGGCGTTTTTTTATCCGCGCAGCCGCCGGGCGTTATCCTCAACCTTGCCGCTCAGGCGCCGCTTCTGCATCGTGCGCGTCCAGCTTGCCGATAACCCCGCCGCCGCGAGCAGGCGCTGATACTGCTCATCATCAAACGGTTGATACCAGGCGATCGCCGCGGCCTCATGAACGCTAACATCGCTTACCCTTGATACCAGCTCTAACGGCGCGTCAGCGGCGACTTTGCCTGCGGCAATCACCCGGTAGAGCCAGCCCATGCGACCGCTCGCCTGCATCTGCGTGGCCATATCCTCAATGCCGAAGTGGTAGTTGAGCTTAAAGCAGGGCGAGCGCGGCTGCGTCACCTGAATCAGCGTCTCGCCCCAGCGAAAGATATCGCCGATAAAGACATTCTGTTCCGTCAGCCCGACGGTAGAGAGGTTTTCGCCGAAGGCGGGCGCGCAAAAGAGTGCGGCCTGTTGCGGGAAGGCTTGCGCCCAGTGCGTGTAGTGTTCACGCGGATAGTGGCACAGCGCGCGATCCGCCCCGCCGTGGTAGCTTTTCTCTGCCTGCTCATCGCCGGCAAGGCCCAGTTCGGTCAGGGTCAACTCCCCCTGCACCTGCAATTTGGCGATGGCGCTCGGTCGGCTGCCGTCATAATCCCTTATCTTGCCCCTGAAAACGTTAACCTGATGGCGCATCTTCCCTCCCGGAATTCCGTTGTTGGTCGCGTTATTAGAGCACACTTTTTTCTCACCCGAAGCGGCGAAAATGAGACATTCATGCGCGTGTCTGACGCCATGCCGTGTTATCACTTACCTTGAGTTTTGAAACGCAATTTCATTAAACGAGGAGAGAGCGACGTGGCCACTACAGTTCCATTTTCCGGCGTCTGGTGCCCTTCCATCACGCCGATGGATCGTGAAGGGAATATCGATCTGGCAGGCTTAGCGCAACACATTGCCCGCCTGAACGCGGCAAAAGTCGATGTCGTGCTACTAATGGGCAGCATCGGGGAGTTTGCCTCGTTCTCGCTGGAGGAGCGCTTAATGCTTATCCGCGAAGCGCGGGAGATGTCGCCGGGCACGCTGGTAGCAAACGTCTCCTCCCCCTGCTTTTCCGATGTGGTGCGCATGGCGCAAGAGGCGAGGCGCGTCGGGTATGACGCGGTGATGGTGCTGCCGCCCTATTACTACGGGCAGACCAGCGGGCAGTTATTGCACTACTTTCGCGCCATCGGCCAGGCGGTTGAGGGCAAGTGGTTCGCCTACAACTTCCCGGCGCGCACCGGCTGCGATTTAACGCCGGAGCTGGTCGCCACCCTGGCCGCCGAGTTTCCTGATTTTGCTGGCATCAAAGATACGGTCGATTGCCAGTCCCACACGCGGAACATGATCCTCGCCACCCAGGCGGTACGTAGCGATTTCGCCGTGTTGAGCGGCTACGACGAGTACTACATCCCGAACTTGCTGGCAGGCGGCGCAGGGGTGATCTCCGGGTTGAATAACGTCATGCCAGAGCTATTTGTGCAGGCGAGAGAAGCCTGGCGCACCGGCGATCTCGATGGGTTGAGCAAAGCGCAGCAGGAGATCGGCAAGTTTATGGCGATCTACGCCATCGGGGATGATTTCGTCACCACCATCAAAACCGTGGTATCACGTAAATTTGGCTACTCGACGCCCGTCTCGCGCAACGTCGGCGGCACGCTCAGCGACGCGCAGTGCGCCATCGTCGACCAGGTGTTTAGTATCACCTCGCGAAGGTAAACCGCAGGCAATAAAAAACCCCCGACGGCGAAGCCGGACGAGGGTTGACCTCACGCAAGCGTGGGGGAGTGTGCGAACTTATTTTTTAGCGGCGAAACGTGCTGCTGCTTCGTCCCAGTTCACCACGTTCCAGAACTCTTTAATGTAGTCCGGGCGGCGGTTCTGGAATTTCAGGTAGTAAGCGTGTTCCCACACATCCAGGCCGATGATCGGGAAGCCGGATGCGCCAGAGATCGCTTCACCCATCAGCGGGGAGTCCTGGTTTGCGGTAGAGACCACAGCCAGTTTGTCGCCTTTCAGCACCAGCCATGCCCAGCCGGAACCGAAGCGGGTTGCAGCGGCTTTTTCAAATTCAGCTTTGAAGTTGTCCACGGAACCGAAATCGCGCTCGATAGCCGCTTTCAGATCGCCCTGCAGGGTAGTGCCGACTTTCAGGCCTTTCCAGAACAGGCTGTGGTTAGCGTGGCCGCCCGCGTTGTTACGCAGTACGGTTTTCTTGTCGGTCGGCAGCTGGTCCAGCTTGGTGATCAGCTCTTCAACCGGCAGGCTTGCGAACTCCGGCAGGTTTTCCAGCGCGGCGTTAGCGTTGTTTACGTAGGTCTGGTGATGTTTAGTGTGATGGATTTCCATCGTCTGCTTGTCGAAATGAGGCTCAAGGGCATCATACGCATACGGCAGAGCGGGCAGTGTATAGCTCATTTTCATCTCCATTTTTAGTCTGGCGGCTTAATTGTTAACGCCGCGTAAGCAGTTGGATCATTATAGTTAATTACGTGATATTGAAAATGTTTATCAATGCCGTAGTTTCTATAAGGTTATCTATTTTAGTTATGTTCTTGAAATTGTGAAGCTGCTCATTCCCATCATGCCCTGATTGCCAGCGCCAGGCGCAGCGCGGCAATCGTCTCAAGGTTAAATCGTTTACTGATTTTTACACTCTGCAAGTCGGCGACCTCTGTCGGCCATAAAAACAAAAGGAGTGCACAATGAGTAACGCGATTACGATGGGTATTTTGTGGCATTTGATAGGCGCGGCCAGTGCTGCCTGTTTCTATGCCCCGTTCAAAAAGGTCAAACAGTGGTCATGGGAGACGATGTGGTCGATAGGCGGCCTTGTCTCCTGGATAGTCCTCCCCTGGAGCATCAGCGCGCTGTTACTGCCCGATTTCTGGGCCTATTTCAGCTCGTTTAATGCCTCCACCCTGCTGCCGGTGTTTCTCTTCGGCGCGATGTGGGGCGTTGGCAATATCAATTACGGTTTAACGATGCGCTATCTCGGCATGTCGATGGGCATCGGTATTGCTATCGGCATCACGCTGATTGTCGGCACCCTGATGACGCCGGTGCTCAACGGCACTTTTGGCGTGCTGATCCATACCGAAGGGGGCCGGATGACGCTGCTTGGCGTACTGGTTGCCCTGATTGGCGTCGGCATTGTGACGCGCGCCGGGCAGTTGAAAGAGCGCAAAATGGGCATCAAAGCCGAAGAGTTCAATCTGAAAAAAGGGCTGGCGCTGGCGGTCATGTGCGGCATCTTCTCGGCAGGGATGTCCTTTGCGATGAACGCTGCCAAACCGATGCACGACGCCGCTGCGGCGCTGGGCATCGATCCGCTCTACACCGCGCTGCCAAGCTATGTGGTGATCATGGGTGGCGGTGCGCTGGTCAACCTTGGCTTCTGCCTTATCCGCCTGGCAAAAGTGAAGAATTTATCGGTCAAAGCGGACTTCTCACTGGCAACGCCGTTGATTATCAGCAATATCCTGCTCTCCGCGCTCGGCGGGCTGATGTGGTATCTGCAATTCTTCTTCTACGCCTGGGGCCACGCCCGTATTCCGGCGCAATATGACTACATCAGCTGGATGCTGCACATGAGTTTCTACGTGCTGTGCGGCGGCATTGTCGGGCTGGTGCTGAAGGAGTGGAAAAACGCCGGACGCCAGCCGGTCAGCGTGCTGAGCCTCGGCTGCGTGGTGATTATTATCGCGGCCAATATTGTCGGCCTCGGTATGGCGAGCTAATCAGGCAGCGGCGCGACTGCGATGACGCCACTGTCCTGGCGTCATCCCCACTTCGCGGCTAAAGACCACCGAAAAGTAGTTACTGTCCTCAAACCCGCACTGCATGGCGATGTCGCCAATCATCTGCTCCGAGTGCTGGAGCAGATATTGCGCGTGGCAGATGCGCAGCTGGCGCAGATAGTGGTTGATGGTCATGCCGGTCTGGGAGCGAAACTGCTGGCGCAGGGCGCGCTCGCTGCACTGCTCCTGCTCGCAAAACTGTTCAAGCACAAAGCTGCGATTCAGGCTGCCGGAAAGGGCGGTAATCAGCTTATCCAGCAGCGCTTCGCTGTGGGTGGCGGCAAGGTTATCGGCGGCGAAACGGTGGCGTTTTAAGGTCATCACCAGCTGGGCAAAGAGCGTTTCCGCCATTCCATTCGCCAGCGGATCGCTCTTATTGCTCTCATGCTCCAGCTGGGCAATCACCTGGCGGGCCTGCGTCATGCCGCTGCTGCCGATACGCCAGTGGGGGCTCCACGCGCCGCCGCTAAAGCCCGGAATCAGCCCCGCCCAGTCGAGATTAAGCGTCAGCCGCTCCGGGCAGTAGATGATGTTCTGCAACACCAGATCGTTAACCGAGGCGTAAGAGTGGCAATCCTCGGCGCGGATATAGAAGAGATCGCCGCGCGTAATGCGGTACGGGCGGTTGTTGAGCACATGCAGGCCATTGCCGCGCCACACCATCACCAGTTCATTAAACTCGTGGGTGTGTTCGGCAAACACATGTTGCGGGTAGCGATCCGCCACCGCCACCGCCTGACCGGCGCGCGGAAAAAAGTCGTCCCGACGAAGAATAAGCTGGCCTGTCACATCATCACCTCTGCGTGCACTAACCTGACATTATTAGCCAAAGCGCAGCCAAAAATCGGTGATTCTCTTCTCGTTACTGAAGCAGCGTATCGCGCCCCTGGCGGATCTCGCGCGGAGACCAGCTAAACTCGCGGCGAAACAGGGTCGAAAAGTGGTTACTGTCGCCAAACCCGCAGCGAAAAGCGATATCCGTTACGCTCTCATCGCTGTGGCGCAACATATGGCGGGCTTTGATCAGCCGCAGGCGGTTCAGATAGCGCTGCGGTGTCATGCCGGTGGTCTGTTTAAGCTGGCGATGCAGCGTGCGCAACGAGAGCGTGAAGCGCTCGGCAAGCGACGCCCAGCAGATATCCTCCGCGAAGTGATCCTCCAGCCACAGCAGCAACTGGTTAAGCCGCGCATCGCTGTTGCCCATCTCCGCCTGCTGGCTGCTACGGCGCAGCAGCACCAGCAGCTGCATAAAGAGCATTTCGCGGTTAGCAATATCGTGAGTTTCCAGTTCCGCGCCCTGCGCCTCCATCTGGCTGATAATGCCGCGCACCTGCCCCAGCGTCTGCTGGCTCACCCGCCAGTGCGACGGGTAGTGCCCCTCCTGCTCCTGCGGTAACAGCTGGTTTAACCCGGCAAGAAACTGGAAAGCATCCGGCGAGCGGTAGAGCACGTTGGTCAGGCAGAGATTATCGGTGTGTTCATAAAGATGACGGTCATGATCGCGCACAAAGCAGACCGTGCCGCCGCTGATGGTGTAAGGCTGACCGTTAAAGACGTGAATGCCGGAGCCATGCTCAACAATCACAATCTCATGAAAATCATGATGATGCTCAGGGAAAGCCGCCTGCGGCAGCCGCGGCTCAATGGCAACCGGTGATTTACCTGGCGGAAAGAAATCAACGCTATGCAGTATGGTCATGATCGCCCCAGCAAATGAGAAACAGTCTCAAAATAGTAATTAAGGGCGGCCAACCTCACCTTTAATTTTCGACACCATTTCGCGCATAAGCTGCCCGTTTTTCAAGAAACGCCCGGAAAGATCGGGAAATGTGGCGAGAGTCACAATGGCGCAACGCCGCGTCATCACTGGAATTTGTGAACTCTCTCACGTTCATCTTTGCTTTCTTGCCAGCGCCCCTTCGCCGCTGTCAGTAGCAAGAAGGTAGACCCCACGCCCCTTTTTTAGACTGTCCGCAATGACTCTTTGAAGGACCTCATCATGACTTTTCGCCACTGCGTCGCGGTTGATTTAGGTGCCTCCAGCGGACGGGTAATGCTGGCGCGTTACGATCGCCAGAGCCGGGCGCTGACACTTCAGGAAATTCACCGCTTTGTTAACTGCTTACAGAGAGTCGACGGCTTCGACTGCTGGGATATCGACCGCCTTGAAGCCGAGATCCGCACCGGGCTGCAAAAGGTGTGCGAATCCGGCGTGCAGCCTGACAGCATCGGCATTGATACCTGGGGCGTCGATTATGTGCTGATTAACCGCGCGGGCGAACGCGTCGGCCTGCCAATCGCCTACCGCGACAGCCGCACCGACGGCATTATGCAGCGCGCTTTCCAGCAGCCGGGCAAAGCCGATATCTATCGCCGCAGCGGCATCCAGTTTCTCCCCTTCAATACTCTTTACCAGCTGCGCGCACTGGCGGAACAGCAGCCGCACACCGTAGAGCAGGTGGAACACGCCCTGCTGATCCCGGACTACTTCAGCTTCCGCCTGACCGGGCAGCGCAACTGGGAGTACACCAACGCCACCACCACGCAGCTGGTCAATATCAACACCGACAACTGGGACCCCACGCTGCTCGACTGGGCTGGCGTGCCCGCAAGCTGGTTTGGTACACCAACCCATCCGGGGAATGTGATTGGCGACTGGATCTGCCCGCAGGGCAACGCCATTCCGGTCGTCGCCGTTGCCAGCCACGATACCGCCAGCGCGGTGATCGCCTCGCCGCTGGCCGATAACGATGCGGCGTACCTCTCTTCCGGCACCTGGTCATTAATGGGCTTTGAGAGCAAAACGCCCTACACCAGCGACGCCGCGCTCGCCGCCAATATCACCAATGAGGGCGGTGCCGAGGGGCGCTATCGGGTGCTGAAAAATATCATGGGCTTATGGCTGCTACAGCGGGTGCTGAAAGAGCAGAACATCAGCGACCTGCCCGCACTTATCGCCCTTACCGAACAGATTGCGGTCTGCCGCTTCATCATCAACCCCAACGATGAACGTTTTATCAACCCGGCGAATATGAGCGCCGAGATCCAGGCTGCCTGCCGCGACGCGGATCAACCCGTGCCGCAGAGCGCGGCGGAACTGGCACGCTGCATCTTCGACAGCCTCGCCCTGCTCTATGCCGATGTGCTGAGCGAGCTGGCAACCCTGCGCGGCAAGCCCTTTACCCGCCTGCACATTGTTGGCGGCGGCTGCCAGAACCAGTTGTTAAACCAGCTTTGCGCCGACGCCTGCGGTTTGCCGGTGGTCGCCGGGCCGGTTGAAGCCTCAACGCTCGGCAATATTGGCGTACAGCTAATGACGCTCGATGAGCTGACCAACGTCGATCAGTTCCGTCAGGTGGTGGCGGCTAACCACCCCCTGCTCACCTTTACCCCCGATTCTGATAATGAAATCGCCCGCTATGTCGCGCGTTTTCAGCAAAAACGACAGACAAAGGAGCTTTGCGCATGACCACTCAACTTGAACAGGCCTGGGAGATTGCCAGAGAGCGTTTTGCCGCGGTCGGCATCGACGCCGAGGAGGCGCTGCGTCAGCTCGATCGCCTGCCGGTCTCGATGCACTGCTGGCAGGGCGACGATGTGGCCGGGTTCGAAAACCCGGAAGGCAGCCTGACTGGCGGCATCCAGGCCACCGGTAACTACCCGGGTAAAGCGCGCAACGCCGCCGAATTACGCGCCGATCTTGAGCAGGCGCTGAGCCTGATCCCCGGCCCTAAACGCCTTAATCTGCACGCGATTTATCACGAAGCCGATGCGCCCGTGGCGCGCAACGAGATCAAACCAGAGCACTTTAAAAACTGGGTTGCGTGGGCGAAAGCCAACAAGCTGGGGCTCGATTTTAACCCCTCCTGCTTTTCGCACCCGCTCAGCGCCGACGGCTTTACCCTCTCCCACGCCAATGATGAGGTGCGCCAGTTCTGGATTGATCATGTTAAAGCCAGCCGCCGCGTCTCGGCCTCGTTCGGCGAGCAGCTCGGCACGCCGTCGGTGATGAATATCTGGGTGCCGGACGGCATGAAGGATGTCACGGTCGATCGCCTGGCCCCGCGCCAGCGTCTGCTGGCGGCGCTCGATGAGGCGATGAGCGAGAAACTGAACCCGGCGCACCATATCGATGCCGTGGAGAGCAAGTTGTTCGGCATCGGTGCCGAGAGCTACACCGTCGGCTCGAATGAGTTCTATATGGGGTACGCCACCAGCCGCCAGACCGCGCTCTGCCTGGATGCGGGCCACTTCCACCCGACGGAAGTGATCTCCGACAAAATCTCCGCCGCCATGCTCTATGTGCCGCGCCTGCTGCTGCACGTCAGCCGCCCGGTGCGCTGGGACAGCGATCACGTGGTGCTGCTGGATGACGAAACCCAGGCCATTGCCAGCGAGATCATTCGCCACAAGCTGTTCGATCGCGTGCATATCGGCCTCGACTTCTTTGACGCCTCTATCAACCGTATCGCCGCGTGGGTGATTGGCACCCGCAATATGAAAAAAGCGCTGCTGCGCGCCCTGCTGGAGCCGGTTGAACAGCTGCGCCAGCTGGAAGTCGACGGCGATTACACCGCGCGCCTTGCGCTGCTCGAAGAGCAGAAATCCCTGCCGTGGCAGGCGGTGTGGGAGATCTATTGCCAACGCCACGACACCCCCGCCGGTAGCCAGTGGCTTGAGAGCGTGCGGGCATATGAGCAAGCGGTATTACGCCAGCGCCAGTAACGCTGTGCCGGATGGCGGCTTACGCCTTATCCGGCCTACAAAAGAGGCGCACCGCTTAACGAATGCTGTGCCGGATGGCGGCTTACGCCTTATCCGGCCTACAAAAGAGGCGTACCGCTTAACGAATGCTGTGCCGGATGGCGGCTCGCGCCTTATCCGGCCTACAGAGAAACCGATTCACGTAGGCCGGATAAGCGCAGCGCCATCCGGCAACAGAACCAACAGGAACTCCATACATGCAGACCATTATTAACGCCTGGTTCGTCCAGGGGATGATTAAAGCGACGACCGACGCCTGGCTAAAAGGCTGGGACGAGCGCAACGGCGGCAACCTGACCCTGCGTCTCGACGATGCGGATATTGCGCCCTATGAAGCAGATTTCCACCCGCAGCCGCGCTACATTCCCCTCAGCCAGCCGATGCCGCTGCTCGCCAACACGCCGTTTATCGTTACCGGCTCCGGCAAATTTTTTCGCAACGTGCAACTCGATCCAACGGCCAACCTCGGCGTGGTCAAAGTCGACAGCGACGGCGCCGGTTATCACATCCTGTGGGGGCTGACTAACGAAGCGGTGCCCACCTCCGAACTGCCGGCGCACTTCTTGTCCCACTGCGAGCGCATCCAGGCGACCGGCGGCAAAGATCGGGTGATCATGCACTGCCACGCCACCAACCTTATCGCCCTGACCTACGTGCTGGAAAACATCTCGGATCTGATTACCCGCAAGCTGTGGGAAGGGAGCACCGAGTGCCTGGTGGTCTTCCCGGACGGCGTCGGCATTCTGCCGTGGATGGTGCCGGGCACCGATGAAATCGGCCGCGCCACCGCCAACGACATGCAGAAACATTCGCTGGTGCTGTGGCCATTCCACGGCGTTTTCGGCAGCGGCCCGACGCTGGATGAAGCTTTTGGTCTGATCGACACCGCAGAAAAATCCGCCGAGGTGTTAGTCAAAGTCTATTCGATGGGCGGTATGAAACAGACCATCACCCGTGAAGAACTGATCGCACTGGGCAAACGCTTCGGCGTCAACCCGCTGCAATCGGCGTTAGACCTGTACCACTAAAAAAACGCGCCCCGCTCACGCAGACGGGGCGAACTCTGTTCACCTGCAAAAACCACTCCCTGTGATTTCGGCAACACGAAAGCGAACGGGAGTGTCATCCGTGGAGTACGAGCAATGAAAACAAAAGCAAGCTTGATCCTCACAGTTGTCATGATGGCGTTATCCGGTTCCGCCATCGCCGAAGTGAAAATCGCCCTGGTGGCGAAATCGTTAGGGAATGGTTTTTTTGAAGCCGCCAACACCGGCGCGCAGGAGGCAGCGAAAGAGTTAGGCGACGTTAAAGTGATCTACACCGGGCCGACCACCACCACCGCGGAAGCGCAGATCGAAGTGCTGAACGGCTTGATCGCCCAGGGGGTAGATGCGATCGCCATCTCCGCCAACGATCCGGACGCGGTAGTGCCAGTGCTGAAAAAAGCGATGCAGCGCGGTATCAAAGTAGTGTCGTGGGACTCCGGCGTGGCGAAAGCCGGGCGGCAGATCCATCTTAACCCCTCCAACAACGCGCTGATTGGCGAAACCAACGTCAAGCTTGCCGCCGATGCGCTGAAAGCGCTGAATGTTGAGAAGGGCGACGTCGCTATTCTGAGCGCCACGCCCACCTCCACCAACCAGAATATCTGGATTGCGGAGATGAAAAAGGTGCTGCCGAAGTACCCCTCCGTCAATCTGGTCACCGTCGCCTATGGCGACGATCTCTCCGATAAAAGCTACCGCGAAGCGGTCGGCCTGCTGAAGTCCTACCCGGATCTGAAAGTGATTGTTTCCCCCTCCTCCGTCGGCATTGTCGCCGCCGCGCAGGCGGTGAAGGATCAGGGCAAAATCGGCAAAGTCTACGTTACCGGTCTCGGCTTGCCCTCTGAAATGGCGGGTGCCATCAAATCCGGCGCGAGTAAAAGTTTTGCCATCTGGAACCCGATCGATCTCGGCTATGCTGCTACCTATTTAGCAAACGATCTGGTGAAAGGGACGGCGACGAAAACGGAAGCCAGCATGGGCCGCTTAGGGAAAGTGACGCTGGATGCCGACGGCAATGGCGCGATGGCGCAACCCTTCGTCTACGATGCCAGCAATATTGATAAGTTCTCGAAGATGTTCTGACCCTTTCCCCTCTCTGACGGGAGGGGGCAAAACCGGAGAGTTATCATGACGGCATCCACCCCACTGCTGTCGCTTAAGGGCATCAGCAAGCGCTTTCCCGGCGTGCGCGCACTTGAGAACGTACAGCTTGATCTCTGGCCTGGCCACGTAACCGCCCTGATTGGCGAGAACGGCGCGGGCAAATCGACGCTGGTCAAAGTGATGACCGGCATTTATCAGCCCGATGAGGGCGAGATCCTCTATAAAGCGATCCCCATCTCTCTGCCGACACCCGATGCGGCACACAGAGTGGGCATTACCGCCATTCACCAGGAGACGGTGCTGTTCGACGAGCTGTCGGTCACCGAAAATATTTTTGTTGGCCATTATCTCTATAAAGGGCTGTTGAAAAAGCTCGACTGGCCCGCCATGCATCAGCAGGCGCGGGCCATCCTCGCCCGGCTGGAGGTGCAGATCGATCCGCGCGCGACGCTTAAAACCCTCAGTATTGCCCAGCGTCATATGGTGGCGATTGCCCGCGCGCTCGCCTTTGACGCGCAGGTGGTGATCCTCGACGAGCCGACCGCCGCCCTCTCGCAGCACGAGATCCTGGAGTTCTACCACATCGTTGAGCGCCTGAAGCAGGAGGGCAAAGCGATCCTCTTTATCTCGCACAAGTTCGATGAAATTTTCGAACTGGCGGATCACTACACCATTTTGCGCGACGGCGTCTTTATCGAATCCGGTGCTATCAACGAGATTACCGAGGCGCGGATGGTGACGCTGATGGTCGGGCGCGCCATCAGCCAGAGCTGGCCGAAAATCGCCTGCGAGCCGGGCGAAGTGGTGCTGGAGGTGAAGGATCTCTGCCATGCCACCGAGTTCGCCCATATCAACTTCAGCCTGCGCAAAGGGGAGATCCTCGGCTTTTATGGCCTGGTGGGTGCCGGACGTACCGAGCTGATGCAGGCGCTCTGCGGCGTAACGCGTCCCGCTTCTGGCGACATTATCCTTAACGGCAAAGCGGTGCAGTTCCGCCAGCCGGCGGATGCGATTCAGGCCGGGATTGTCTGCGTGCCGGAAGAGCGTCAGCAGCAGGGGGCGATCACCGCCCTGTCGATTGCCCAGAACATCAGCCTGCCGCAACTGAGCACGCTCAACGCCAACGGGGTGCTGAACGATACCAAAGAGTGGGCGCTGGCGGAGGAGTACGCCCGCCGTTTGCAGGTTAAAGCCTTTAGCTGGAAGCAGGCGGTTGAGACGCTCTCCGGTGGCAATCAGCAGAAAGTGGTGATCGGTAAGTGGCTCGCCACCCAGCCGCAGGTGATTATTCTCGATGAGCCAACCAAAGGGATCGATATCGGTTCGAAAGCGGCGGTGCACCAGTTTATGTCCGAACTGGTGGCGCAGGGGCTGGCGGTGATTATGGTCTCCTCCGAACTGCCGGAAGTGATGGGCATGGCGGATCGGGTGATCGTCATGCATGAAGGGTTGATGGTCGCGCACTACCGGGCCGGAGAAGCGTCGGCAGAAACCATTGTCAGCGCCGCCAGCGGTGCCGGGCAGGAGGCCGCATGATGAACGCACTGCTTAAACATCGTGAAGCGCTGCTCGGCGCGGTGATTGTGCTGCTGATGCTGGCAATCGGCAGCCGCGTGCCCGCCTTTATCAGCCCCGGCAACCTGGTAGAGATGTTCAACGATACTGCCATCCTGATCATTCTCGCCCTCGGGCAGATGATGGTGCTGCTGACCAAAGGGATCGATCTGTCGATGGCGGCAAACCTGGCGCTCACCGGCATGATCGTCGCGCTGATTAACTTCCATCACCCGGATGTGCCGGTGTGGGCGTTGCTGCTGCTGGCAACTGCGCTCGGGCTGCTGATGGGGATTATCAACGGCCTGCTGGTATGGAAACTGGGTATTCCGGCGATTGTGGTGACGCTCGGCACCATGAGCATCTACCGCGGCATTATCTTTCTTCTCTCCGGCGGCGGCTGGGTGAACGCCAACCAGATGAGCGCCGATTTCCTTGCCGTGCCGCGCAGCGGGTTGTTGGGGCTACCGGTACTGAGCTGGTGCGCCATCGCCGCGCTGCTGCTGGTCGGCTACTTTCTGCGCTACAGCCGCAGCGGACGGGCACTCTATACCGCAGGCGGCAACGCCACGGCGGCCTACTACACCGGCATCAACGCCGGCAAGATGCAGTTTGTCAGCTTCTGCCTCTCCGGCGCGCTGGCCGGGTTCTGCGGCTACTTGTGGATCTCGCGCTTCGCCGTCGCTTATGTCGATGTCGCCAACGGCTTTGAGCTACAGGTGGTAGCCGCCTGTGTGATTGGCGGCATCAGCACCATGGGCGGCAGCGGGCGCGTGCTCGGCTGTCTGTTTGGCGCGCTGTTCCTCGGCGTTATCAACAATGCCCTGCCGGTGATTGGCGTCTCGCCCTTCTGGCAGATGGCGATCTCCGGCACGGTGATCGTGATTGCGGTGCTGCTCAACGAGCGTGGCAATAAGCGCAAAGGGCGATTGATCCTGCGCGATGCGGCGCTGGCCCGGCAGAAACAGGCGGTGAAATCATGAGCAAAATCCTCACTTCTGAAGCGGTAAATAGCCCAGCTGCGCCGACGCCACTCTTGCGTCGTCTGCTCTGCTGGGAGGGGTTTTTACTGGCGGTGACGCTGGCGGTGTTTGTAGTCAACGCCCTCGCCTCGCCCTACTTCCTTAATATCTGGAACCTGTCAGATGCCACCTTCAACTTCACCGAGAAGGCGATCATCGTGCTGCCGATGGCGATGCTGATTATCGCCAGGGAGATCGATCTCTCGGTCGCCGCCACCATCGCGCTCAGCTCAACGGCGATGGGCTTTTGCGCGCAGGCGGGCGTCGATACGCCGCTGTTAATCTGCGTGGGATTGGGCGTCGGTTTGCTGTGCGGATTATTCAACGGCTTTCTGGTGACCCGCTTCAACCTCTCATCGATTGTCATCACCATCGGCACCATGAGCTTGTACCGCGGCATCTCCTACATCCTGCTGGGCGACCAGGCGCTGAATAGCTGGCCGGAGAGCTTCGCGTGGCTCGGCCAGGGCTACGTCTGGGGCGCGCTATCGTTCGAGTTTGCGCTCTTTATTGTGCTCGGGCTGCTGTTTGCCTTTCTGCTGCACAAAACCAACTTTGGCCGCCGCACTTACGCCATCGGCAATAACCCGACCGCCGCGTGGTATGCCGGGATTAATGTGAAGCGCCATAACCTGATCCTCTTTGCGCTGGTGGGGTTAATGGCGGGGCTGGCATCGGTGCTGCTCACGTCGCGCCTCGGCAGCACGCGCCCAACTATCGCGCTGGGCTGGGAGCTTTCCGTAGTGACAATGGCGGTGCTCGGCGGCGTCAATATTCTCGGCGGCTCCGGCAGCATGGTCGGCGTGATTATCGCCGCCTTTTTGATGGGGCTGGTGACCTTTGGCCTGAGCCTGCTCAACGTGCCGGGGATCGTGATGTCGATTATTGTCGGCGCGATGCTGATCGTGGTGATTTCACTGCCGATCCTCACCCGCCGCCTGTTGCAGCGCAGGCGGCTGTAGCGCAGGCATGGCTTGCCGGATGGCGACTTACATCAAAGCGCCAGCGGAAAAAGTTTCATCCGGCGACAGGGAGCATTGCCGCCGGTCAGGATTCAACCAAATCAAGGAGAAATACGATGAGCTTTATGTTGGCACTGCCGAAAATCAGCCTGCACGGCGCGGGCGCAATTGGCGATATGGTGAAACTGGTGGCAGACAAAGCGTGGGGTAAGGCGCTGATTGTCACCGACGGGCAACTGGTGAAACTCGGTCTGCTCGACAGCCTGTTTACCGCGCTCAAGGCGCACGAGATGCCGTATCAGCTGTTTGATGGCGTCTTCCCCAACCCGACCGAAGCGCTGGTGCAGGAGGGGTTTGCCGCCTATCAGCAGGCAGGCTGTGACTACCTGATCGCCTTCGGCGGCGGCAGCCCGATCGATACCGCGAAAGCGATAAAAATCCTCACCGCGAACCCCGGGCCGTCGACCGCTTACTCCGGCGTTGGCAAAGTGAAACACGCCGGGGTGCCGCTGGTGGCAATCAACACCACCGCAGGAACGGCAGCGGAGATGACCAGCAACGCAGTGATTATCGACAGCGAGCGCCAGGTGAAGGAGGTGATTATTGATGCCAACCTGATCCCCGATATCGCCGTCGACGATGCCAGCGTGATGCTGGCGATCCCCGCCGCGGTCACCGCTGCAACCGGCATGGATGCCCTGACCCATGCGGTCGAAGCCTATGTCTCCGTGGGCGCGCATCCGTTAACGGATGCCAACGCGCTGGAGGCGATTCGCCTCATCAACCAGTGGCTGCCAACCGCCGTTGCCGAGGGCGATAACCTTGAGGCGCGCGAACAGATGGCTTACGGGCAGTATCTGGCCGGGATGGCCTTTAACAGCGCCGGGCTTGGG
The DNA here is from genome assembly GCF_050435845.1 of Kosakonia sp. 1610. Lineage (NCBI taxonomy): Bacteria > Pseudomonadati > Pseudomonadota > Gammaproteobacteria > Enterobacterales > Enterobacteriaceae > Kosakonia > Kosakonia sp. 1610. Next base: position 64,146 of record NZ_JBNDKZ010000013.1, read on the forward strand.
CTGGTGCACGCGTTGGCCCACCAGCCGGGCGCGACCCACAATCTGCCGCACGGCGTCTGCAACGCCATCCTGCTGCCGATCATCGAAAACTTTAACCGCCCCCATGCGGTAGCGCGTTTCGCCCGCATCGCGCAGGCGATGGGCGTTGATACCCGGGAGATGAGCGAGGAGGCGGCAAGCCAGCAGGCGATTGCTGCCATTCGGGCGCTGAGTGCCAAAGTCGGTATTCCTTCCGGCTTTAGCGCGCTGGGCGTGCGCGAAGCCGATATCGAAGGGTGGCTGGATAAGGCGCTCGCCGATCCGTGTGCGCCCTGCAACCCGCGCAGCGCCAGCCGCGATGAGGTGCGCGAGCTCTATCTGGAGGCATTATGATCCGTAAAGCGTTTGTTATGCAGGTCAACCCCGATGCGCATGAGGAGTACGCGCGTCGCCATAACCCAATCTGGCCGGAGCTGGAAGCGGTGCTGAAAGAGGCGGGCGCGCACCATTACGCCATCTATCTTGATAAAGCGCGCAACCTGCTGTTTGCCACGGTGGAGATTGAATCAGAAGCGCGCTGGGAGGCGGTCGCCCGCACCGAGGTGTGTCAGCGCTGGTGGAAACATATGCGCGACGTGATGCCTGCCAATGCCGATAACAGCCCGGTGAGCGCCGAGCTGGAAGAGGTGTTCTATCTGGCGTAAGCCGATCCCTTCATCCCCTCACTGCACGCAGGGGATGAAGGCTCAATTCTGCTCGGCAACGAGGATCGCCTGCGTATCTGGCTCCAGCGCTTTAAAGATATGCTCGCGATCCGCCGGGTAACAGATGTAATCCCCTTCGTTTAACTCTTCAGGCGCTTCGGTCAGCCCGACCAGCGCCCGTCCCTGCGTCACAATAATGTGCTCGACGGAACCGGCGGGATGCGGATGGGAGATGCGATCCGCACCGGGCTGCGTCAGCAGCAGATAGATATCGCGCCGCGCGCCGGGCGGGCAGGTTGCCAGCAATATCGCCTGGTAGTGCGCCTGCTCGGCAACCACTTTAGTGCCTTCACCGCGGCGAATCACCTGCGTTTGCGGGTTTTGCGGCTCCAGCAGGCGGGCAAACGGGATATCCAGCGCCACGCAGAGTGCCCACAGGGTTTCGAGGCTCGGATTGCCGTTGCCCGCTTCCAGCTGCGAGAGCGTCGATTTCGCAATCCCGGCACGGCGGGCGATCTCCGCCAGCGAGAGCCCGGTCCGCTGCCGCTCACGCGCCAGGCTTTTGGCGATAATAGCGATGGGTTGTGTCATACCGGCCTTAGTGTTCATTTAATCGAACGTTATGTTCGTCTTGAAAAACGGTCTCAGGGTGTTCATTATAATGGATACACGTTCGATATGGCTAAAAAGCGATGTTCACAAGACACTTTTCTTCCCTTACCCGCGACACGGTAAGAGCAATTGGGCTGGTCTGCCTGGCGGTCGGCGTTGTCGGCGTCTCCTATGGCTCTCTGGCAATGGCTTACGGCTTTCCGCTCTGGGTGCCGCTAATGCTCTCAACGCTGGTGCTGGCAGGCGCCTCGGAGTTTATGTTTATCGGTATTGTGGCAAGCGGCGGTAGCCCGCTGGCGGCAGCGGTCGCCGGGCTGCTGGTCAATGCCCGCCATATTCCCTTCGGCGTGACGGTGCGCGAACTGGTAGGAAAACGAGCCGCCGGGTTATTGGGCTGCCACATTATGAATGATGAGAGCGTGGTGTTCGGGCTTTCACAGTCCACCCCGGAACAGCGCAAAGCCGCCTACTGGCTCTGCGGGCTGGGCGTGGCGCTGCTGTGGCCGGTTGGCGTGCTGATCGGCGCATCGGTCGGCACATTTTTACCCGCGCCGGAAACCATCGGTCTGGACGCGGTCTTCCCGGCGATTTTGCTGGCATTAGTGCTGCCGGCGCTGAAAAAGCGCACCACGCTGATACGCGCCTGTAGCGGCGCAGCGCTCTCGCTGGCAACGGTCCCCTTCGCGCCGGTGGGGTTACCGGTGCTGCTCTCACTGCTTGGTTTACTGACGAGGAAGCGATAATGGCAAGCGTTGCACTAACTCTTGGCGGTATCGCCATTCTCTCGGTAGGCACCTATCTGATGCGGCTCGGCGGCGCGAAACTGGGCGGGCGCCTGGCGCTGTCGGAACGCGCGCAGGGGCTGCTTTCGGATGCAGCGACCACGCTTTTGTTCGCTGTGGCGCTGGCCGCAATGCTCTATGAAGGGGATCACTTCGCCGGGATGGCGCGGGTTTCCGGCGTGCTGTTTGCGCTGTTTCTCGCCTGGCGCAAGATGCCGTTAATTGTGGTAATTCTGTCGGCAGCGGTGGTGACAGCTCTGCTGCGTCTGGCGGGTCTGCACTAAAACGAAAAAAGCGCCCGTAGGCGCTCTTTCGACGATGGTGCTTAACTTATTTGGTCAGTTCAGCGGTCATGTGAACCTGGTTGCCGTTATACGCTTCGGTGATCTGGTAAGAGGCGCCAGCCTGTTGTGCCTGGGCGGCGATTTTCGCTTCAGCACCGCTCAGGGTGGTGTCGGTTGCGGTCACGGTTTGCGCAGCAAATGTACCGAAAGAAGAAGCGAGAGCGATAACTGCGACAAAAGTTTTGATGCTTTTCATGAGATAAACCCTTACGTTTTTTTGTTTAAGTGAGGCACCGTGCCTCGATGAAAGTAATGATAGACCTCTACCCTCAAAACAAAAAGCGGAAGGATTTGTTAATCTCTTTCAGTTTTTTTGACGATTATTTAACACCCACCAGCCGCTGCGGATGGGTATAAATTGTCGCCCTGCCCGGCTTGCAAAAACCGACCAGTGTCAGGTTACAACGCTCTGCCACTTCTACCGCCAGCGTAGTCGCCGCCGAGACGGCAAAGAGGATTTCGACGCCGCACATCGCCGACTTTTGCACCATCTCATAGCTGGCGCGGCTGGAGACCAGCACCGCGCCGGAGGCCCACGTTTCACCGGCGCGTGCCCGGTGCCCAAGCAGCTTATCCAGCGCCACATGGCGACCCACATCTTCATGCCCCCCCGCCAGCTCGCCGGAAGGCAGCAGCCACGCGGCGGCGTGAGTACAGCCGCTCAGTTGCCCAATCGGCTGCACGTCGGTTAAGTGCGCGAGCGCATTATCCAGCGCGGCTAAATCAAAAGTCTGGGTGAACGGCAGCGGGGCGATGGGCTTGCCGATATCATTGAGCTGCTCAACGCCGCAGACGCCACAGCCGGTGCGCCCGGCCAGCGCGCGGCGACGCTCTTTCAGCCCCATAAAACGGCGGCTGGAGAGATCGATCTGCACCTCCAGCCCGTTACAAGACGGCACAACCTCCATGCCGTAAATGTCGGCGGGGGTTTCAATAATCCCTTCGGATAAGGAGAAGCCGATGGCGAACTCTTCCAGGTCTTTTGGCGAGGCCATCATCACCACGTGGGAAATACCGTTGTAGACCAGCGCAACAGGCACCTCTTCCGCCAGCATGTCTGGCTGGGCCTGCTGCAGGTTGTCACGCTTCCAGAGCACGACTTCGCGTACGCCTGTGACTGATGTTGCATTTTTGTGCTTTTTAGTATGCAAAATGTTCACTTTGTATTAACTACCCTCGAACAAGCGTACCGACATTGTGGTATTCTCCGCGCATATCCTTCTTAAGCAGAGGGATATGCGGCAATTCTGAACCTTTGTGAAATTCACCGCAAAGAAAAAAACGATAAGAGTAATGTCAACCCAGGAGTAACCCATGCAGGTCAGCAGAAGGCAGTTCTTTAAGATCTGCGCTGGCGGTATGGCAGGTACAACGGCTGCAGCACTGGGCTTTGCCCCCAACATTGCACTCGCGGAGACACGGCAATATAAGCTGTTGCGCACCCGCGAAACCCGTAATACTTGCACATATTGTTCCGTGGGCTGTGGGCTATTAATGTATAGCCTCGGCGACGGTGCAAAAAACGCCAAAGCGTCAATTTTCCATATCGAAGGGGACCCGGACCATCCGGTAAACCGCGGCGCGCTCTGCCCGAAAGGGGCAGGTCTGGTGGATTTCATCCACTCTGAAAGCCGCCTGAAATACCCGGAATACCGTGCTCCAGGTTCCGATAAGTGGCAACGCATCACCTGGGAAGATGCCTTTGAGCGCATCGCCAAACTGATGAAAGCCGACCGCGACGCCAACTATGTTGCGCAGAACGCCGAAGGCACCACCGTGAACCGCTGGCTGAGCACCGGGATGCTGTGCGCATCCGCTTCCAGTAACGAAACCGGCTATTTAACCCAGAAATTTACCCGCGCCCTCGGCATGTTAGCCGTCGATAACCAGGCGCGTGTCTGACACGGACCAACGGTAGCAAGTCTTGCTCCAACATTTGGTCGCGGTGCGATGACCAACCACTGGGTTGACATGAAGAACGCCAATCTCATCGTGGTGATGGGAGGGAACGCGGCAGAAGCGCATCCGGTGGGATTCCGCTGGGCGATGGAAGCCAAGATCCACAATGGCGCGAAGCTGATTGTTATCGATCCACGCTTTACGCGAACCGCCTCTGTTGCGGATTTTTATACGCCGATTCGTTCCGGTACTGACATCGCTTTCCTGTCAGGCGTGTTGCTGTACCTGCTGAACAACGAAAAATATAACCGCGAATATACCGAAGCCTATACCAACGCCAGCCTGATCGTGCGTGAAGATTTTGGCTTCGAAGATGGCCTGTTCACCGGCTATGACGCGGAAACACGCAAGTACGACAAAACCACCTGGAACTACGAGCTGGATGAGAAGGGTTTCGCTAAGCGCGATAAAACGCTGACTCACCCGCGCTGCGTGTGGAACCTGCTGAAACAGCACGTTTCCCGCTATACGCCAGACGTGGTTGAAAACATCTGCGGGACGCCAAAAGCGGACTTCCTGAAGGTGTGCGAGTACATCGCGGAAACCAGCGTGCATGATAAAACTGCCTCGTTCCTCTATGCCCTGGGCTGGACGCAGCACTCCGTCGGCGCGCAGAACATCCGTACCATGGCGATGATCCAGCTGCTGCTCGGCAATATGGGGATGGCAGGCGGCGGCGTAAACGCCCTGCGCGGCCACTCCAATATTCAGGGTCTGACCGATCTTGGCCTGCTGTCGCAGAGCCTGCCGGGTTATATGACGCTGCCGAGCGAGAAGCAGAAGGATCTCCAGACCTACCTGACCGTCAACACGCCTAAACCGCTGCTGGAAGGCCAGGTTAACTACTGGAGCAACTACCCGAAATTCTTCGTTTCGATGATGAAAGCCTTCTTTGGCGACAAAGCGACGGCGGAGAACAGCTGGGGCTTTGACTGGCTGCCTAAGTGGGACAAAGGCTACGACGTTCTGCAGTATTTCGAAATGATGAGCCAGGGCAAGGTCAACGGCTATCTCTGCCAGGGCTTTAACCCGGTCGCCTCGTTCCCGAACAAGAACAAGGTGGTGGCATCCCTGTCGAAACTGAAGTTCCTGGTGACTATCGACCCGCTGAATACGGAAACCTCGACCTTCTGGCAGAACCACGGCGAGTCTAACGATGTCGATCCGTCGACCATCCAGACCGAAGTGTTCCGCCTGCCGTCGACCTGCTTTGCTGAAGAGAACGGCTCCATCGTTAACTCCGGCCGCTGGTTGCAGTGGCACTGGAAAGGCGCAGATGCCCCGGGCGAAGCGCTGAACGACGGTGAGATCCTGGCCGGTATCTTCTTACGTCTGCGTAAGATGTATGCCGCAGAGGGTGGCGCGAATCCGGAACAGGTTCTGAACATGACCTGGAACTACTCGACGCCGGAGAATCCGTCGGCGGAAGAAGTGGCGATGGAGAGCAACGGCAAAGCGCTGGTCGATATTATCGATCCGGTAAGCGGCGACGTGCTGGCGAAGAAAGGCAACCAGCTTGGCAGCTTTGCGCACCTGCGCGATGACGGCACCACCTCAAGCGGCTGCTGGATTTTCGCCGGAAGCTGGACGCCGGACGGCAACCAGATGGCGCGCCGTGATAACGCCGATCCGTCAGGCCTTGGCAATACGCTGGGCTGGGCATGGGCGTGGCCGCTCAACCGCCGTATTCTCTATAACCGTGCCTCCGCTGACCCGCAGGGTAACCCGTGGGATCCGAAGCGCAAGCTGCTCAGCTACGCCAACGGCAAGTGGGTGGGTGCAGATATTCCGGACTACAGCACCGCCGCTCCTGGCAGTGAAGTCGGGCCGTTTATCATGCAGCCGGAAGGGATGGGTCGCCTCTTCGCTCTCGATAAGATGATGGAAGGGCCGTTCCCGGAACACTACGAGCCGTTTGAAACGCCGCTGGGCACCAACCCGCTGCACCCGAACGTCGTCTCGAACCCTGCCGCGCGCGTCTTTAAAGACGATCTCGCTGCGATGGGTAAAGCCGATAAGTTCCCGTATGTCGGGACCACTTACCGCCTGACCGAGCACTTCCACTACTGGACTAAACACGCGCTGTTGAACTCCATCGCGCAGCCGGAACAGTTTGTGGAGATTGGCGAGAAACTGGCGGGCAAGCTGGGCATTACGCAGGGCGATACCGTGCGCGTCTCCTCCAACCGTGGCTATATCAAAGCCAAAGCGGTGGTGACCAAGCGTATTCGTACCCTGAAAGTGGACGGCAAAGATATCGACACGATTGGTATTCCGATTCACTGGGGTTACGAAGGCGTGGCGAAGAAAGGCTTTATCGCCAACACGCTGACGCCGTTTGTCGGTGATGCGAATACCCAAACGCCGGAGTTCAAGGCGTTCCTGGTGAATGTGGAAAAGGTGTAACGGAGACGACTTATGGCTTATCAATCGCAAGACATCATCCGTCGTTCCGCGACTAACGGTTTCACTCCCGCGCCTCAGGCGCGGGATCACCAGCAGGAAGTGGCGAAGCTTATCGACGTCACCACCTGTATCGGCTGTAAAGCCTGTCAGGTGGCCTGTTCCGAATGGAATGACCTGCGTGATGAGGTGGGGCATAACGTCGGGGTGTATGACAACCCGGCGGATCTGACCGCCAAATCATGGACGGTGATGCGTTTCTCGGAAGTGGAGCAGAACGACAAACTGGAGTGGCTGATTCGTAAAGATGGCTGCATGCACTGCGCCGATCCTGGCTGTCTGAAAGCATGTCCGTCAGAAGGGGCTATCATTCAGTATGCTAACGGCATTGTCGACTTCCAGTCTGAGCAGTGCATTGGCTGCGGTTACTGCATCGCTGGCTGCCCGTTTGATGTGCCGCGCCTGAACCCGGAAGACAACCGCGTCTACAAATGTACGCTGTGTGTTGACCGTGTGACGGTGGGCCAGGAACCAGCCTGCGTGAAGACCTGCCCGACCGGCGCTATCCACTTTGGCTCCAAAGAGGATATGAAAAACCTCGCTGGCGAGCGCGTGGCAGAGCTGAAAACCCGTGGTTACGATAACGCAGGTCTGTACGATCCGGCCGGTGTTGGCGGCACGCACGTGATGTATGTGCTGCACCATGCCAATAACCCGAATCTGTACCACGGTCTGCCGGAGAACCCGGAAATCAGCGCAACCGTGAAGTTCTGGAAAGGGATCTGGAAACCACTTGCGGCGGTCGGCTTTGCTGCCACCTTCGCGGCCAGCATCTTCCACTATGTCGGTGTCGGTCCGAACCGCGCAGAAGAGGAAGAGGACAACCTGCATGAAGAGAAAGACGAGGTGCGCAAATGAGAAAACGTGACACCATCGTGCGCTATTCGGCACCCGAGCGCATCAACCACTGGATCACCGCCTTCTGCTTCGTGCTGGCGTCTGTGAGCGGGCTGGGGTTTTTCTTCCCCTCCTTCAACTGGTTGATGAACATTCTCGGGACGCCGCAGCTGGCGCGTATCCTTCATCCGTTTGTCGGCGTGGTGATGTTTGCCTCGTTTATAATCATGTTTTTCCGCTATTGGCACCATAACCTCATCAATAGGGATGATATCTTTTGGGCGAAGAATATTCGTAAGATCGTCGTCAATGAGGAAGTGGGTGACACCGGGCGCTATAATTTCGGTCAGAAGTGTGTGTTCTGGGCGGCGATTATCTTCCTGGTGTTGCTACTGGCAAGCGGCGTGGTTATCTGGCGCCCTTACTTTGCACCCGCGTTTCCCATCCCGGTGATCCGCTTAGCGCTGATGGTGCATTCATTTGCAGCAGTCGCGTTAATTGTGGTTATCATGGTGCACATTTATGCCGCCTTGTGGGTTAAAGGCACCATAACCGCAATGGTGGAAGGCTGGGTTACCAGCACCTGGGCGAAGAAACATCACCCGCGCTGGTACCGGGAAGTTCGCAGCAAGACAACGGAAAAACCAACTGAATGAGTATTCGCATAATCCCGCAAGATGAGCTGGAGAAGAGCGAAAAACGCACGGCGGAAGTAATTCCGCCGTTGTTATTCCCCAGACTCAAAAACCTCTATAACCGCCGTGCGGAACGTCTGCGCACGCTGGCAGAGAGTAATCCGCTGGGTGATTATCTGCGTTTTGCCGCGCTTATCGCCCATGCCCAGGAGGTGGTGCTGTATGACCACCCGTTACAACTCGATCTGACGGCGCGTCTTAAAGAAGCTGCCGCGCAGGGCAAGCCGCCGCTTGATATTCATGTCCTGCCGCGCGATACGCACTGGCATAAGCTGCTGCATTCGCTGATCGCCGAGCTGAAGCCGGAGATGAGCGGCCCGGCGCTGGCGGTGATCGAGAACCTGGAAAAAGCCTCCGCACAGGAGCTGGAAGCGATGGCCAGCGCGCTCTTTGCCGCCGACTTCGCCTCCGTCAGCAGCGATAAAGCGCCCTTTATCTGGGCCGCGCTGTCGCTCTACTGGGCGCAGATGGCCAGCCTGATCCCGGGGAAAGCCCGCGCGGAATATGGCGAACAGCGCCAGTTCTGCCCGGTATGCGGATCGATGCCGGTTTCCAGTACGGTGCACATCGGCAGCAGCCAGGGGCTGCGCTACCTGCACTGCAACCTGTGCGAAACCGAGTGGCACGTGGTGCGCGTCAAGTGCAGCAACTGCGAGCAAACCCGCGATCTGCACTACTGGTCGCTGGATAACGAGCAGGCGGCAATCAAAGCGGAAAGCTGCGGCGACTGCGGTACTTACCTGAAGATCCTTTATCAGGAAAAAGACCAGAATGTCGAAGCGGTGGCCGACGATCTTGCGTCGCTGATCCTCGATGCCCGCATGGAGCAGGAAGGGTTCGCCCGTAGCTCCATCAACCCGTTCTTATTCCCCGGCGAAGGGGAGTAAAATCAGCAGGTCGCGGTAAATTTTTGCCCGGCCTGTTACTGATATGGGGTGAAAACCCCTGTTACAGACGCAAAATCTTTGATATTGCGCGTAACGAGGCAACGGCTATGTATCTGAGCTGTTGCAAGAATAATGGCATCGGGCAGCTTCATGCGATACGCCTGACGCAGCTCAATGCTTCGTTCTGCTATGGGATGGGAAATCTCTATGACCTCAAGCGAATCAAGAAAATCGCGTGTCGCATTTTCCTGCCCTACTTTTTTAGCGCCAACCAGCACTTCAATCCAGCTAATCAGGCTGATGGCGATCCTGCCATTGTAATCTTCAAAAGTGTTAGCAGCCTCTTCCCGGCCATTAAACAGATCAATCAAGATATTGGTATCAAATAACGCAAGGTTGCTCATAGTCACCACTCCTCGCGCAGTTTTCTCTCAAATTCAAGACCATCTTCGCCCTCACCTCCCCATAGACCTAAAGCATTGCGAGCGCTTGTCGTGTTCTGCTTTTCAAGATACTGCTCAACCGCTTCTCGTAATAATTCAGCACGAGGAAGGTTACGCTGCTGCTTTAAGCTATCGAGCCTGCGTATAACATCATCTGATAAATCCAACAAAATACGCCCCATAATCACTCCAGAGAGAACATCCATATATCACCTCAGTATATCGTATGCGTTTATTTTCCAGCCACACGATACGCTGCCATTTTTGCTGGGCAAGTGTCATTTTGAGAAAAAAAACGTTCTTTCGAGCTGGGTTCCACTTTTCATTTGCAGCCCAAAAACCCCGTTTCCATTTCGCAAAAACCAGGCTATAAAACCTGGGTATTTATACAGACAAAGGAATGCGAAATGGCACTGGAACAGGGTATTAGCCAACTGGTAAGCGACTTTATTGCTGCAGGACGGCCTTCCGTCGGCGAGCAGAGTATTGATGACCGGCGCGCGGGGTATCTCGCCAGCACGACGCTGGCAGGCGAGACGGAAACCCGTGTGGAGGTGAGAGAATTCACGCTGGAGAGCATTCGCTTTCGCTGCTACTCGCCGCAAAATGCCACCGATAATCTGCCCGCGCTTATCTACTATCACGGCGGCTGTTTTGTCAGCGGCGGCTTTGATACCCATGATAAACAGCTGCGCCAGCTTGCCTTTTACAGCGGCTGCCGGGTTATCGCCGTGCAGTACCGCCTTGCGCCGGAACACCGCTGGCCAGCGGCACATGATGATGCCCGGCGGGGTGCAGAACTTATCCGGCAAAACGCGCAGCAGCTTGGCATCGATCCTCAGCGCATCACGCTGGCGGGCGATAGCGCAGGCGGACATCTGGCGCTGGTCACGGCGTTGCGCTTAAAAGCCGCAGGCGAGTGGCAGCCTGCTCAGCTGATCCTCATCTACCCGATGCTTGATGCAACCGCCTGGTTCGACAGCTATACCCTTAACGGCGCAGATTATGTGATCACCCGCGAGGCGCTGCTCTCCGGCTATACGCACTATCTTGGCGAGACCGATCGCCTGCTGCCGGATGTCAGCCCGCTGTGGCGCACTGATTTCAACGGCCTGCCGCCGACGCATATTGTGACAGCGGAGTTTGACCCGCTGTGCGATGAAGGTGAGTCGCTCTATCAGCGAATGACCGAACAGGGCGTGGCCTGCTCCTGTTCGCGCTATCTCGGTGTGATACACGGTTTCTTCCAGCTTGCCGGCATCAGCCGCACGGCAGTGGATGTGATCCACGATGTGGCGTCGCGCATCGCCAGGGTGTAACCGGCTATACGGGAAAGCGCGCCTTTCGCGCGCGCCATCGGCAGGCCCTGCACCTACTCCTCTTCGTTACCGCCCTCTTCGAACGAGCCGAACGGTTTTGCGGGCAGAACGATGTAGATTCCTTCGAAAATGGCACCCTGCTTATCATCGCCAAACAGTTCCACCTGCATCTGCACGCGCGCTTTTTTCCCGCGCGCCAGGCGGTCGAGATCGCCGCTTAACGAGCCGAGATCGGCAATGGCGCTCGGTTTACCGCTGATGGGCGAACTGTAGCGGATATGGGCGTCGGCGAGAATAATTGTGCCGCCGAGGTGACGCTCGCGCAGCATCAGCCAGATAAGGCCCCAGCCGGTGAGCGTCGCCAGCGAGAAGAGGCTCCCGGCAAACAGCGTGTGGTGCGGGTTTTGATTGCCGATCTCCGGCATGGTGGTAATAAATTTCTGCCCGGTGTACTGCTGGATGCGCACGCCCATCTTTTCGCTGAGCGGAATATGCTGATACCAGGCCTGTTGCAGCTGACCGCACCAGTCGCCGCGATGAAGAATATCATCCAGCGAGGCGATGGGTTTGATCATCAGAAAATGGCGGATGGGGGTAGTTTGCGGCGCGGTGATTTCGCCTTCGTTGATAAACCCAAGCTTGGCGAAAAAGGGTACCGCATCTTCGCGGGCGCTACAGGTGACGCGCTTAACGCCCTCCTGGCGGGCGACGGATTCCAGGGTCATCGCCATCAGCGTGCCGAGGCCTTTATCCTGTACGGAGGGGTGCACCGCCATAAAGCGAATCGAGCCTTCGTTATCGGCATTGATATAGAGCCGGCCGGACGCGACGATATTACCCTCTTCATCAACCACCATCTGGTGATGCGCCATGGCGTCCCAGGCGTCGCGCTCGGAGCCCTGCGGCTGGTGCAACGGCTTGCGTAACATTTCCCAGCGGAACTGGTAGTAACGTTCTAACTCTTCTTCAGTTTGCGGTACGCGAAGATGATACATAGCTGCATTCTCTCTTGTGACCCGGGGCCGCGCAGCAAGCTGGCTCATATCTGTAGCCAGAATGTGACGGGACCATCATTGACCAGCGACACCTGCATATCGGCAGCGAAACGCCCGGTTTGCGTGGCGATTTGCTGACCGCAGTGTGCAACAAAGTGGTTATAGAGCGCCTCGGCTTTTCCCGGCGCGGCGCCGCGCGAAAAGCCCGGACGCATGCCGCGCTCCGTATCGGCTGCCAGCGTAAACTGCGATACCACCAGCACGCTGCCGCCGGCCTGCTGGACATTGAGGTTCATTTTCCCGTCGGCATCGCTAAAGATGCGGTATCCCAGCACTCTTTCACACAGGCGGTTTGCTTTCTGCTCGTCGTCTTCCCTCTCGACGCCCAGTAATACCAGAAGACCCGGGCCAATTTCACCCGTCACCTCTCCCGCCACGCTAACGCTCGCACGGGAAACGCGTTGAATTAATGCAATCATGGTTGGTCTGCTTCTTCTCGTTGTGCTGCTTTTTTAAGTTCGCGGTATTCCCCGAGAGTGACAGTAATTTCAGCCCCAAGCAAGACGATACACCAGGTCCAGTAGACCCAGAGAAACATGATCGGAATAACGGCCAGCACGCCATAAATCAGCTGGTAGGAGGGGAACATGGTGATATATAAGCCAAAACCTTTCTTGCCCAGTTCAAACAGCACCGCCGCAACAAACGCCCCCAGCACCGCATCGCGGTTTGGTACGCGCGTAGTCGGAACAATGCTGTAGAGCAGCCAGAACGAGAGCCAGGAGAGGATCAGCGGAAAAATTCGCAGCACATCATCAATCACGCTATTAAGTTCACTCGCCCAGCGCAGCGACAGCAGATAGGAGCTGATTGCCAGACTTGCCCCGGCCAGCAGCGGGCCGAGGGTCAGGATCATCCAGTAGACGGCAAATGAGTAGACATGCGGGCGCACGCGGGTGCTGCGCCAGATGGTATTCAGCGCGCTGTCGATGGAGTACATCAGTAAGAGCGAAGTGACCACTAGCCCGCAGGCCCCTACCGCGGTCATCTTCGTCGAGTTAGCAACGAACTGCTCAATGTAGTTCTGGATAACGTCGCCGGTTGTGGGAATGAAATTGGCAAAAATAAAGTGACGCAGCTGGATGCTGATGTCGGAAAACATCGGGAAAACGGCGAACAGCGCGAAGATCACCGCAATCAGCGGCACCAGCGAAAGCAGTGAGACGTAGGCGAGATTCCCCGCCAGCGTCGTCATATTGTCATCGTTGATATGTCGCCACAGCAGTTTTGACCAGGCCTGCAGCGACTGCGCACTCCTCTTCGCGCGCTGTTTTACGGCTTCTTTCATAGCAGCTTTGAAAAATAGTCCGGAATGGTGGCCTTGTTAGCGACCAGGATCGACGTAATCCCCACGCGCTCAGCGCCAGCGATATTTTCAGCATTGTCGTCGAAAAAGACGGTATCGTCGGCCGAAAAACCTTCCTCGGCAAGGACCTGCTGGTAAATTCTGGATTCGGGTTTACGCATCCCCATCTCTTGCGAGAGATAGATATGATCGGCAGCGGCGCGGATCTCCGGATACTGCTCCGGCCAGAAGGTCGTGTGCAGACGGTTGGTGTTCGACAGCACCACCACACGATCTCCCTTCGCGCGCAGTTTGTGCATGATATCGATAACGTCCGGGCGTAGCGCGACGAATACCGCCTGCCAGCCGGTGGAGAATTGCTCATAACTTAACGGCAGCGCCATCTCTTCACACAGGGCTTTGGCGAACTCCTCATCGCTGATCTCCCCGCGTTCATGACGGTGGAAGGCCTCCCCCATGACAAAGTTCTGCTTCAGGGTTGCCAATGGTACGCGGCTGAAATCGCTCCAGGCACCGAGCACCCGGTTGAAGTCGATATCGACAATCACATTACCTAAATCAAAGATATAGAGCATTTGCCTCTCCTTGCCTGCCATGGAGAGTTAACTGTAGCGGGAAAGTTTCCGCTTGAATAGCGGGCCCTTTCACGCCCGCGATCGCGGGATAAAAAAAAGCCGCTGATAATCAGCGGCTTTTGATGGGGTAAAAGAAGGGAATTACTCTTCTTTTGCACCGCGCATGGCGCGTTTACGGTCGTTCTCAGTCAGATGACGTTTACGGATACGAATGGACTGAGGTGTTACCTCTACCAGTTCGTCATCATCGATGAACTCGAGCGCCTGCTCCAGGGTCATCTTGATCGGCGGAACCAGAACCGTTGCTTCGTCCGTACCGGACGCACGCATGTTGGTCAGTTTCTTACCGGTCAGGCAGTTTACCGTCAGGTCGTTAGAGCGGCTGTGAATACCGATGATCTGGCCTTCATACACTTCCGCACCGTGACCGAGGAACAGCTTACCGCGATCCTGCAGACCGAACAGCGCAAACGCAACCGCTTTACCCTGACCGTTGGAGATCAGCACGCCGTTGTTACGCTGGCCCACTTCGCCCGGACGAATATCGTCGTAGTGGCTGAAGGTGGAGTACAGCAGACCGGTACCGGAGGTCATGGTCATGAACTCTGAACGGAAGCCGATCAGACCGCGGCTTGGGATCACGTAGTCGAGACGTACGCGGCCTTTGCCGTCCGGATTCATGTTTTTCAGATCGCCTTTACGCTCGCCCAGTGCCTGCATGACAGAACCCTGGTGCTGCTCTTCAACGTCCAACGTTACGTTCTCGAACGGCTCTTGTTTGCGGCCGTCGATTTCGCGGAAGATTACTTTCGGACGGGAAACCGCCATTTCGAAACCTTCACGACGCATGTTCTCGATCAGAACAGAGAGGTGCAGCTCACCACGACCAGAAACACGGAACGCATCCGCATCCTGAGTCTCTTCAACGCGCAGCGCAACGTTGTGCACCAGCTCTTTGTTCAGGCGGTCAAGGATCTGACGAGAGGTAACGTATTTACCCTCTTTGCCACAGAACGGAGAGGTGTTGACGTTGAAGAACATGGTTACGGTCGGCTCATCAACGGAGAGTGCCGGCAGCGCTTCAACACTCTGCGGATCGCAGATGGTGTCGGAGATGTTCAGCTCGCCCAGACCGGTGATTGCAATGATGTCGCCCGCTTCAGCCACGTCACTCTCAATACGCTCCAGCCCCAGGTGAGTCAGCACTTTGCCAACTTTACCGTTACGGGTTTTGCCTTCGCTATCGATGATAGTGACTTGCTGGTTCGGCTTCACTTTACCGCGTTTGATACGGCCGATGCCGATTACGCCAACGTAGTTGTTGTAATCGAGCTGGGAAACCTGCATCTGCAGCGTGCCGTCGAGATCGACGTTCGGTGCCGGTACATGTTCAACAATCGCCTGGTACAGCGGGGTCATGTCTTCAGCCATGTTTTCGTGGTCCAGACCCGCGATACCGTTCAGCGCAGAAGCGTAAACGATCGGGAAGTCCAGCTGTTCGTCGGTCGCGTCAAGGTTAACGAACAGGTCGAAGACCTGATCAACAACCCAGTCCGGACGCGCGCCAGGACGGTCAACTTTGTTGATTACCACGATAGGTTTCAGACCATGGGCAAATGCTTTTTTGGTCACGAAGCGCGTTTGCGGCATCGGGCCGTCAAATGCGTCAACCACCAGCAGCACGGAATCGACCATGGACATTACACGCTCAACTTCACCACCGAAGTCGGCGTGCCCTGGGGTATCAACGATGTTGATACGATAATCATTCCATTTGATAGCGGTGTTTTTAGCGAGGATGGTAATCCCACGCTCTTTCTCCAAATCGTTGGAGTCCATCACACGCTCTTGAGTTTCAGCACGTTCGTCGAACGTACCGGATTGCTGCAGCAGCTTGTCAACCAGGGTCGTTTTACCATGGTCAACGTGAGCAATGATGGCGATGTTACGCAGATTTTCGATCACAACTTTGCCTCAGGCATTAGAAATAGCGCGTTATTGTACACGTATTAATCGAAGGACTAAACAGGATCACAAACATACCCTGCAAACAAGTATTGCAGAGTTGCTTTGTGATCGCTTTCACGGAGCGTTAAAAGGGGCAAATAACGAAAATTGCACCAATATGGTGCCCTATGTTTCCATAAAAGCACTATATTGGTGCAAGGTAACCATCATGGTGCAGCCCTTTTGCACTATGCCGAGCATGATAACGCCTTTTTAGGGTGATTTAAAAGTTGGCATAGATTTCGCTTATCCATTGTACGGCAACTACGCCAGATTTACGTAGTAATTAGAAGACCTCGTTACCACGACGACAATGACAATCCCGGGAGAGTTTAAGTATGTCCGCTGAACACGTTTTGACGATGCTGAATGAGCACGAAGTGAAGTTTGTCGATCTGCGCTTCACAGATACCAAAGGTAAAGAACAGCACGTCACGATCCCAGCCCATCAGGTAAACGCTGACTTCTTCGAAGAAGGCAAAATGTTTGATGGTTCTTCGATTGGTGGCTGGAAAGGCATCAACGAATCCGACATGGTGCTGATGCCGGACGCCACTACCGCTGTCATTGACCCGTTCTACGAAGAGTCTACGCTGATTATTCGCTGCGATATCCTCGAGCCAGGCACCATGCAGGGCTACGATCGCGACCCGCGCTCCATCGCCAAACGCGCTGAAGAGTACCTGCGCTCCACCGGTCTGGCAGACACCGTACTGTTCGGGCCAGAGCCGGAGTTCTTCCTGTTTGACGACGTGCGTTTCGGCAGCTCCATCTCCGGTTCCAGCGTTGCTATCGACGATATCGAAGGCGCATGGAACACCACCACCAAATATGAAGGTGGTAACAAAGGTCACCGTCCGGCTGTGAAAGGCGGTTACTTCCCGGTTCCGCCGGTAGACTCCTCTCAGGATCTGCGTTCCACCATGTGTCTGGTGATGGAAGAGATGGGCCTGGTCGTCGAAGCGCATCACCACGAAGTGGCGACTGCGGGTCAGAACGAAGTGGCAACCCGCTTCAACACCATGACCAAAAAAGCGGACGAAATTCAGATTTACAAATATGTGGTACATAACGTTGCGCACCGCTTCGGTAAAACCGCGACCTTTATGCCGAAACCGATGTTCGGTGATAACGGTTCCGGTATGCACTGCCACATGTCTCTCTCCAAGAACGGCACCAACCTGTTCTCTGGCGACAAATACGCTGGCCTGTCTGAAATGGCGCTGTACTACATCGGTGGCGTAATCAAACACGCTAAAGCGATCAACGCCCTCTCTAACCCAACCACCAACTCCTACAAGCGTCTGGTCCCGGGTTACGAAGCGCCGGTTATGCTGGCCTACTCTGCGCGTAACCGCTCTGCCTCTATCCGTATTCCGGTTGTTGCCTCTCCGAAAGCGCGTCGTATCGAAGTGCGCTTCCCGGATCCGGCTGCGAACCCGTACCTGTGCTTTGCCGCGCTGCTGATGGCAGGTCTGGATGGTATTAAGAACAAAATCCACCCGGGCGAAGCAATGGACAAAAACCTGTACGATCTGCCGCCGGAAGAGGCGAAAGAGATCCCGCAGGTTGCAGGCTCCCTGGAAGAAGCGCTTAACGCGCTGGACGCTGACCGTGAGTTCCTGACCGCTGGCGGCGTATTCACCGACGACGCTATCGATGCTTACATCGCGCTGCGCATTGAAGAGAACGACCGCGTTCGCATGACGCCGCACCCGGTAGAGTTCGAACTCTATTACAGCGTTTAATTACGTTATTAATACTCGGCCGATTTCTCGTCACAGTCAGTTGGCGGCGAGAAATCAGCCAGAGAATTTTTAGTTGCCGTGGAAACTTTGGCCCATCACACGATGGGCTTTTTTCGCCGACAACAACCTGATCTCACGCGCTTTTTCTTTCTATAACGCTATACTGCACAAAATTGGTGCATATCTCCGGGAGACTGCTACATGGCAAGCGGCGCGCTGCCCGATGCTGGGCAGATCCTCAACTCTTTGATCAACAGCATCCTGCTGGTTGATGACGACCTGGCGGTACATTACGCCAACCCCGCAGCACAACAGCTGCTGGCGCAAAGCTCGCGCAAACTGTTCGGCACCCCGCTGCCGGAACTGCTGAGCTACTTCTCCCTCAATATCGACCTGATGCGTGAAAGTTTGCATGCAGGCCAGGGCTTTACCGATAACGAAGTGACGCTGGTTATCGACGGGCGCTCGCATATTCTCTCCCTGACGGCGCAACGCCTGCCGGACGGGCTGGTACTGCTGGAAATGGCACCGATGGATAACCAGCGTCGTTTAAGCCAGGAGCAGCTTCAGCATGCTCAACAGGTGGCGGCGCGCGATCTGGTGCGCGGCCTGGCTCATGAGATCAAAAACCCTCTTGGCGGCCTGCGCGGCGCGGCACAGCTATTAAGCAAAGCCCTGCCCGACCCGTCGCTGCTGGAATATACCAAAGTGATCATTGAGCAGGCCGACCGCCTGCGCAATCTGGTCGATCGCCTGTTAGGGCCGCAGCAGCCGGGTATGCACGTTACCGAAAGCATCCATAAAGTGGCCGAACGCGTGGTGAATCTGGTGTCGATGGAGCTGCCGGCTAACGTCACGTTAATTCGCGATTACGATCCCAGTTTGCCGGAGCTGGCGCACGATCCTGACCAGATCGAGCAAGTTTTACTCAATATAGTGCGCAATGCGCTTCAGGCATTAGGACCGGAGGGCGGCGAAATTATTCTGCGCACCCGCACCGCGTTCCAGTTAACACTGCACGGCGTACGTTATCGCCTGGCAGCAAGAATCGATGTGCAGGATAACGGCCCGGGTATACCGCAGCATCTGCAGGACACGCTGTTTTACCCGATGGTCAGCGGCCGCGAAGGCGGCACCGGGCTTGGCTTATCGATTGCACGCAGCCTGATTGATCAACACTCAGGCAAAATTGAATTTACCAGTTGGCCAGGCCATACCGAGTTCTCGGTATTCCTGCCTATTCGGAAGTAGAGGTGTTTATGCAACGAGGGATAGTCTGGATCGTGGATGACGATAGCTCCATCCGTTGGGTGCTTGAACGCGCGCTCACCGGGGCAGGCTTGAGTTGTACAACGTTTGAAAGTGCCAATGAAGTGCTTGATGCGCTGACCACCAAAACGCCGGATGTTCTGCTTTCGGATATTCGTATGCCCGGTATGGACGGGCTGGCACTGTTAAAACAGATTAAGCAGCGCCATCCGATGCTTCCGGTCATCATTATGACCGCACACTCGGATCTGGATGCAGCGGTAAGCGCTTATCAGCAGGGGGCATTCGACTACCTGCCTAAACCGTTTGATATCGATGAAGCGGTGGCGCTGGTTGAGCGCGCTATCAGCCACTACCAGGAGCAGCAGCAGCCGCGCAATGTGCAGGCTCTCGGCCCGACCACCGATATCATCGGCGAAGCGCCGGCGATGCAGGATGTGTTTCGCATTATTGGCCGTCTGTCGCGCTCATCGATCAGCGTATTGATTAACGGCGAGTCCGGCACCGGGAAAGAGCTGGTTGCCCATGCGCTGCATCGCCACAGCCCGCGCGTTAAAGCGCCGTTTATCGCGCTCAATATGGCGGCGATCCCGAAAGATTTGATTGAATCGGAGCTGTTTGGCCACGAGAAAGGGGCCTTTACCGGCGCTAACACCATTCGTCAGGGGCGTTTTGAGCAGGCCGACGGCGGCACGCTGTTTCTTGATGAGATTGGCGATATGCCGCTCGATGTGCAGACGCGTTTGCTGCGCGTGCTCGCCGATGGGCAGTTTTACCGCGTGGGCGGCTACGCGCCGGTGAAAGTCGATGTGCGTATTATTGCGGCGACGCACCAGAACCTGGAGCTGCGCGTGCAGGAGGGGAAATTCAGGGAGGATCTGTTCCACCGCCTGAATGTTATCCGTGTGCATCTGCCGCCGCTGCGCGAACGCCGGGAAGATATTCCGCGTCTGGCGCGCCACTTCTTACAGGACGCTGCCCGTGAACTGGGTGTGGAAGCGAAGCTACTACATCCGGAAACCGAAGCGGCATTGACCCGTCTGGCATGGCCGGGCAACGTGCGCCAGCTGGAGAACACCTGCCGCTGGTTAACGGTAATGGCGGCAGGACAGGAAGTGCTGATTCAGGATCTGCCCAGTGAGTTGTTTGAAGCCACGGTGCCGGATAGCCCGTCGCAGAGTTTGCCGGACAGCTGGGCGACGCTGCTCGCACAGTGGGCCGATCGCGCGCTGCGTTCCGGTCATCAAAACCTGCTCTCTGAAGCGCAACCGGAGATGGAGCGTACCCTGCTGACCACCGCACTGCGCCACACTCAGGGGCATAAGCAGGAAGCGGCACGCCTGCTCGGCTGGGGGCGTAATACCCTTACGCGTAAGTTAAAAGAGCTGGGAATGGAGTAAACGTAAAGCGCGATCCGCCCGCGAAAAGTGCTGCTATTTTGTGCTTTACTGTTCGTCGCAGTGCAGTATGATCTTGCGCGTTCAGGGGGGGTTATCATGCTGGAATCGTTCATTCATCTGGTTACGGCTGGCGCCTCTGCCAGCCATACGCCACAAACGGCTGTCGCAGCGCTGCTTTGTGCAACGCTGGTCGGGCTGTTTAGCTAGCGGTTTAACAGGCCTGGTGCTTTCGCAGGCCTGTTAAATCACCCGCGAGAACTGCTGTAGCCGCGCTTTCTGGCGCAAATAGACATCGAAGCACATGCAGATGTTGCGAATCAACAGACGCCCTTTCGCCGTTACCTGAAGCCCCTGCTCATCCCTCTCCACCAGCCCATCTTTAATCAGTGGCGCAAGCAGCTGCAAATCTTCTGCAAAGTAGTCGCTGAAATCGAGATCCCACGCGCGCTCAATATCGCTGAATGAAAGACGGAAATTACAGATAAGCCCCTTGATCACATCCCGGCGAATGCAGTCATCGCGGGTCAGCGCAATGCCGCGCCACAGCGCATTTCCCTGCTCATCAACCTGCTGATAGTAGTGTTTGAGCTCTTTCTGGTTTTGCGCATAGCTGTCGCCAATCATGCTGATGGCAGAGACGCCAAGCCCCAGCAGGTCGCTGTCGCCCTGAGTGGTGTAACCCTGGAAGTTGCGGTGCAGCACGCCGTTGCGCTGGGCAATCGCCAGTTCATCATCCGGACGGGCAAAGTGATCCATGCCGATAAATTGATATCCGGATGCGGTCAGCGATGAGATGGTCTGCTGCAGGATATCGAGCTTCTGCTGCGCCGAAGGTAGATCCGCATCTTTAATTTTACGCTGGGCGGCAAAGAGCGTCGGCAGATGCGCATAGTTGAAGACGCTTAAGCGATCGGGGCTGAGTTCAGCGACGCGTTGCAGCGTATAGGCGAAACTCTCCGGCGTCTGTTTGGGCAGGCCGTAGATCAGGTCGATATTGGTCGAGGTAAAGCCGATATCGCGCGCGTGGTTAAGCAGAGCAAAGATAAACGATTCATCCTGTTCACGGTTAACCAGCCGCTGCACCTCTTTATTAAAATCCTGCACGCCCATGCTAAGGCGGTTAAACCCTTCCCCGCGCAGATGGTCGAGCACATCCAGTTCAATTTCGCGCGGGTCGACCTCGATGGAGATCTCCGCCTCGGCATCAAAGGCGAAGTTGCCGCGCAGCAGCGCCATCAGGCGGCTGATCTGTGCTTTGTTGAGATAGGTTGGCGTACCGCCGCCCCAGTGCAGCTGGCTGACGTGACGGCCTTTAAACAGCGGCGCACGGTGGATAATCTCCTGCTCCAGCGCATCGAGGTATTGATCGGCTTTATGCTGTTGGCGGGTAACAATTTTATTGCAGCCGCAGAAGTAGCAGAGCTTGTGGCAAAACGGGATATGAACGTAGAGCGAAAGCGGACGTTCAGGATAACGTGCCACGGCGCGGTGAAAATCCGCTTCGCCGAAGGCGTCAGAAAACTCAAGCGCGGTGGGGTAGGACGTATAACGCGGCCCGGAATAGTTATATTTCTGGATCAGGGCCAGATCCCAGTCGATGACGTGCTCAGACATTGCTTACTCCTTCCGATGACGCCGCTGGCGATACCGGCGGCCTGGGCCGATCCCCTTTCGGGTTATCAGCCGGTTGCGCAGCCACTGTTTGCGCCGCGACAACCGCTGTAGTTTAACGAATAACCACACCAGATAACATATAACCGGAAGGGTTATAAGCAGGACGGGAAGCCCCATAAGAAAGGATTAGTTGCCGCCCTTGAGCAGACGCATCATATCTTCCTTACGCTCCTCTTCCTCTTCTTCTTCGTCATCATCGTAAGAGAGGCCAAGCTTCTGCATCAGCTCATCAATACGATCCAGTTTGGCATCAACCCATTTCTGCTCGTCGGCGCTCAGGGTTTCACCCTCTTCAAGACGTTCAAGTAGCGCATCCAGGCGCTCATCCGTTTCCAGCATCTCTAATTCAGCCTGCGGTGAAAGCATAGGTTTCTCACTCTTCGGTTTGTGCTGCTTAGTGACTGGCGTGTCGGTAACACCCAGCGGAATCGGTGTTTTACTGCCAATACGCGGATCTTTCTGCGCTTTGCCCTTGCCGGAGCCTGAAGCGTTATCGCCACCGTTCGCGCGGCTGCCTGAAGCGTTGCCGCGATGCCGTTTATCACGCTTACGTTCGCGGCCTTCCTGGTTCAACTCTTCACGGGTTTTACGGCGCACTTTGCCGCGCGGTTGGGTAGACGGTTTTTTCATCATAGGGGTCTTAGGTGGTTTTTCATCAGTATAGAATTGCGGCGGAATCTAGCAGAAAGCAAGCAAAGAAAAAAGGCGGCAGTGTAAACTGTCGCCTTTTTTCTTGACCCTGACCCGTAAAGGGCTCTACGTTCCCTGTTTGCTATCAACGTGCCCTGTTTTTCCATTAGCATCAACACTCCGTGTTGCGGTCCCTCTCCTTGTGAACGTCTCCTGACGTTTTCCTCTGGTCTTCGCCTCCTGGCGCTCCCGACCCCTCGATCCGTGAGTTATCCTTTCCTGTAAAGCATCCTGCTACGGGGCGTTACTTTACCTGTCTCAGAGAAAGAGACAAGTACGAATACCCTTACAAAGGATAAATTAAGAGAATTCCACAAAAATAAGTTATTGATTTTATTAATTATAGCTATTTTTTAACCTGCAACTACTCCGAAAATTCGCAACGGATAAAGGGCAGATATCCTACAAAGTGCGCGGCAATCACCTACAAAGAGGAATGATGCGAGAAAAACAGTCTTTTACGTGGGTTCAGGTATAATCCCCGCATGCTTTAACGATGGAGACGACCGTTTTGACTAACCTGAATTACCAACAGACGCACTTTGTCACCAGTGCGCCTGATATTCGCCACTTACCCGCCGATACCGGCATCGAAGTGGCATTTGCTGGCCGCTCCAACGCCGGAAAATCGAGCGCACTCAATACGCTAACCAATCAAAAGAGCCTGGCGCGCACCTCTAAAACGCCGGGCCGCACGCAGTTAATTAACCTGTTCGAAGTCGTCGAGGGCAAACGCCTTGTCGACCTGCCCGGCTACGGTTATGCCGAAGTGCCGGAAGAGATGAAAATCAAATGGCAGCGCGCGCTGGGTGAATATCTGGAGAAACGTCAGTGCCTGAAGGGGCTGGTGGTGCTGATGGATATCCGCCATCCGCTAAAAGATCTCGACCAGCAGATGATCCACTGGGCGGTGGCAAGCGAGATCCCTGTGCTGGTGCTGCTGACCAAAGCGGACAAGCTGGCCAGCGGCGCGCGCAAAGCGCAGGTTACGATGGTGCGGGAAGCGGCAATTGCCTTTAACGGTGATGTGCAGGTTGAAGCGTTTTCGTCGCTGAAAAAACAGGGCGTGGATAAACTGCGCGAGAAGCTGGACAGCTGGTTCTCATCTATTGCGCCAGCAACAGAAGACGCAGGCGAATAACCTTTCTGGCGCGGCGTCCGCTGCGCTTTATTGCTCTCTTTCGCGCAATAAAAAACGCCCCAGTCATTACTGACTGGGGCGGCTAAATATTCAGCCAAATCCGATTACGTGAAGTAAAAGGTCTGAAAGATAGAACATCTTACCTCTGTACCCTACGCGAATAACTCTACTCCCTTTTTGGATCTGGAAAAAGGACTTTTTGTAATTTCTTTTCAACTTTTACATACGGAATTCTAATGATTGTCACAAAAACGCCGCGTTATGTTGCTTAGTTACAGAAAAGTCCCTTTCCTGCCGCACGCTTAGTGCGCTTGATCCCAGTTTGGTCCGCTTCCCACTTCCACCAGCAGCGGCACATCGAGTTGGGTACTGCTCTCCATTAGTTCATGGATCTTCTTCGTGACCGCCTCGATATCCTCTTTATGCACCTCAAACACCAGTTCATCGTGTACCTGCATGATCATCCGCACGCGCGGCTTCTCTTGCTGTAACCACGCATCGACGGCGATCATCGCGCGTTTGATGATATCTGCCGCGGTGCCCTGCATCGGGGCGTTGATCGCCGCGCGCTCGGCACCCGCCCGGCGGGCAGCGTTGCTCGCTTTGATGTCCGGCAGATAGAGGCGGCGACCATCGAGCGTTTCCACATAGCCGTTCTCTTTCGCCTGCGCGCGGGTACGCTCCATATACTCCAGCACGCCAGGATAGCGCTCGAAGTAGAGGTCCATATACTTCTGTGACTCTTTGCGCGGAATATTGAGCTGGCGCGAGAGACCAAAGGCGCTCATGCCGTAGATCAGACCAAAGTTGATCGCTTTCGCGCTGCGGCGCTGTTCATTGCTTACGCTATCCAGCGGCAGGCCAAACACTTCCGCCGCCGTTGCGCGGTGAATATCCTGACCTTCAGAAAACGCTTTCAGCAAGCCCTTATCCCGTGAGAGGTGCGCCATGATACGCAGTTCGATTTGCGAGTAGTCCGCAGAGACGATGACGTAATCTTTCGGCGCGATAAAGGCCTGACGAATACGACGTCCCTCTTCATTACGCACAGGAATGTTCTGCAGGTTGGGATCGGTAGAGGACAAGCGTCCCGTCGCGGTCACCGCCTGGTGGTAAGAGGTGTGTACACGCCCGGTTTTCGGGTTGATCATCAGCGGCAGCTTATCGGTGTAGGTCGATTTAAGCTTCGCCAGACCGCGATATTGCAGGATCACTTTTGGCAGCGGGTAATCCAGCGCCAGCTCTTCCAGCACCTCTTCTGAGGTTGACGGCGCGCCGCCCGGGGTTTTCTTCAGCGGTTTAATGCCCTGTTTTTCAAACAGAATGGTTTGCAGCTGCTTGGTCGACGAGAGGTTAAACGCTTCGCCCGCGATCTCGTGCGCTTTTTGCTCCAGCTCCGCCAGACGCAGGGTCAGCTCCTCAGAGTGCTTGTGCAGCACAGCCGGATCGATATTGACGCCGTTGCGTTCGATGCGCGAAATGACCGGCACCAGCGGCATTTCAATATTCTGGAAGACATTCAGCGGGCCGGCGTGCTGTTGTAGCTCTGGCCACATCGCCAGATGGAGTTGCAGCGTGACATCAGCATCTTCCGCCGCGTAATGCCCGGCCTCTTCCAGCGCAATCTGGTTGAAGGTCAGCTGATTTTTACCTTTCCCGGCAATCTCTTCGAAGGTCACAGTTTTGTGCTTCAGCCAGCGCTGAGAGAGGCTGTCCATATCATGACGGCCAACAACGCTATTGAGGATGTAGGACTCAAGCATGGTGTCGAAGGCGATACCGCGCAGTTCGATGCCGTAATTTTCCAGCACGCCGCGATCGTATTTCAGGTTCTGGCCCACTTTGAGAAGCTTTTCATCTTCCAGCAGTGGTTTTAGCAGATCCAGCGCGCGGTCGCGCGGGATCTGATCCGGCGCATCAAGGTAATCATGGGCAACCGGTACATAGGCCGCCACGCCCGGTTCGATAGCAAAGGAGATGCCGACCAGATTGGCACTGATGTTATCCAGACTGTCCGTTTCCGTATCGAAGGCAAACAGCGCCGCGCTTTTCAGTTTGCCGATCCAGCTTTGCAACGTCTCTTCATCAAGGATGGTGACGTAGTTTTCAGCGGAGAGGATAGCCGTCGGGATATCGGGCTCCGCTTCTACCACAATCGTCTCCTGCGGCTTCGCGGCTGGCTTGCTTCCTCTCGCCTGCAGCCATTTTCCGGCTTCGACATCCGCCGTCCAGCGCTTGAATTCGTAACGCTTAAAGAGCTCCACCAGCTCTTCGGTGGCCGGCTGCTGAACTTCAAGCTGTTCGCTCGTCAGCTCCAGCGGAACGTCGGTTTTGATGGTTGCCAGCTGGTAGGAGAGGTAAGCAACCTCTTTATTCTGCTCCAGCTTCGCCGCCATGGTTTTCGCACCACGGAAGCTCAGTTCGGCAATTTTTTCCGGCGCGGCATAGAGCGAGTCGAGACCGCCCAGCCCTTGTAACAGCGCCTGCGCGGTTTTTTCACCCACGCCCGGTACACCTGGGATGTTATCGGAGGAGTCGCCCATCAGCGCGAGGAAGTCGATAATCAGCTCTGGCGGCACGCCATATTTGGTAACGACCTCTTCTGGCCCCAAAATGGTGTTGGACATGGTATTGATCAGCGTGACGTTCGGCGTCACCAGCTGCGCCATATCTTTGTCGCCGGTACTGATCAGCACCGGGCGCCCTTTTTTGTCCGCTTCACATGCCAGCGTGCCGATAACGTCATCCGCTTCAACACCCGACACCGCCAGCAGCGGCAGACCCATCGCTTTCACCATTGCATGCAGCGGCTCAATCTGCGCACGCAGATCGTCCGGCATCGGCGGGCGGTGGGATTTGTAATGTTCGAACAGCTCATCACGGAACGTCTTACCCTTCGCATCAAACACCACTGCGACATGCGTCGGCTGATACTGCAGCAACAGGCTGCGCAGCATATTCAACACGCCGTACATTGCGCCGGTGGGTTCTCCAACGCTGTTGGTCAGAGGTGGAAACGCATGATACGCGCGATAGAGGTAAGAGGAGCCGTCAACAAGAATGAGTGGGTTTTCGGGGATCTGAACCATGATATCCATGCCTGTTTTTTCAATTTACGCTAAAGGATGCCACAGACAGGATGAAAACATGAGTTTTTCCCGGTAAATGGCGGAAAAGATTTCGCGATCGTCGGGATCCCTCGCAGAAACATCCTGTGGATAAGTTTGTGCACAGTTTTTAATTGGCTGGATTTTTGTGGCTTTTCGTGGATCGTAAAAATATACAAACCCATTAAAATCAATACATTGAGAAGATAAAAAGGATCGCTGTTGCTTTTTGGTGATAATCTGCTCAGTGTGGATAGAAGAAAAAGGGCATTGCATTCTTCTTTATTATCTATCAAAAGCACTGAATAAGGTTTCCCCATTGCCGCTCTCGCTTTTCTGATAAAATCTGCGCCTTGCACACCTTTTAGCGAGCATTTTGCTGCTAACTTTTTGAAATATTTAATCATGTCGAGACTACCCGCGGTTATTACGCTCTTTTTTAGCGTTCTGTTAACCATCCTGCTTACTGTTGTTTGCTCTGTGCCGATTATTATCGCCGGCCTGATAAAACTGCTTATTCCGATCCCGCGTTTTTGGCGGGCGATCTCTGCATTCTGTAATGTGATGATGGCTTGCTGGTGCGAAGGCCTCTACTGGCTGCTGCGCCTCAATCCCCGGCTGGAATGGGATATTAAGGGGCTGGAGGGGTTGAATAAGAGAAACTGGTATCTGCTTATTTGTAACCATCACAGCTGGGCAGATATCGTGGTGCTGTGTGTCCTGTTCCGCAAACAAATCCCGATGAACAAGTACTTCCTGAAGCAGCAACTCGCCTGGGTGCCCTTTATCGGCCTGGCGTGCTGGGCGCTGGATATGCCTTTTATGCGCCGCTACTCACGAAGTTATCTGCTGAGGCATCCTGAAAGACGGGGCAAGGATGTTGAGACAACGCGCCGTTCGTGTGAGAAGTTTCGCCTGCAGCCGACAACGATGGTGAATTTTGTTGAAGGATCGCGTTTTACAGAAGAGAAACGGCGTCAGACACGCTCTTCGTTTAAGCATCTGCTGCCACCAAAAGCGGCGGGTATCGCGATGGCGTTAAACGTTCTGGGTAAACAGTTCGACAAAATGCTGGATGTGACGCTTTGCTACCCGGAGAACGATAGTACGCCCTTTTTCGATATGCTCAGCGGCAAATTGACGCGTATCGTGGTGCGTATTGATTTGCTGGCGGTTCACCAAGGGTTGCATGGCGATTATATTAATGACAAGAATTTTAAGCGCAGCTTTCAGCAATGGCTGAATGGGTTATGGCTCGCTAAAGATGAACGTATAGACGCCATCAAAGCCACCTGTAAAAACGCCGGTCAGTGACCGGCGTTATCTTTACTTCTTCTCAACCAGGAACTTCACCGTATCAGCGTAGCTTTTCACAAACGCATCAAGGCTGCTGCCGTCCATACCGCGTTGATCGATCTGGTATTTACCGTTGACGAACATTGCGGGTACACCCTGCAACTGCAGATCGGCCGCAGCTTTCTCTTGCTGGGCAACCAGTGATTTCACCACGAAGCTGTTCCAGGCAGCGTCATACTCTTCGCCCTTCACGCCAGCTTTGATAAATACGTCACGAATGTCAGCAACTGTTTGAACAGTCTGCGTTTTTTGTACCGCTTCAAACATCGGAGAGCTGATTTTATCTTCCACGCCCAGCGCCATCGCTACGGCCCAGGCCTGCGTCATCTCTTTGCCCAACGGCCCCAGGAACTCGACGTGGTATTTGGTCATTTTTGTCCCCTGCGGCAGTTTCTTTTTCACCGCTTCGGAGACGTGCCAGACCTGCTCAAAGTCGTAGCAGTGCGGGCAATAGAATGAGAAGAACTCCAGCACCTGTGGTTCACCGGCGACCGGCTTATCCAGCGTGTTGTACTGCTTACCTTCGGTAATGTCTGCTGCCGAAGCGCTAAATGCCAGAATCATTCCTGCCAGCGCCAGCCAAATCTTCTTCATGGTCAACTCTCTCCGTTTAATACATGGGGGTTAATGCTAAAGGGGGTTCTTGCAGAACCTTCACCTGTTCAAGAAAAATGTGCGTCTGATTGCGCCAGTGATCTTCGCTGTTCAACCAGGGGAAATTTTTGGGAAACGCGGGATCGTCCCAGCGGCGGATAAGCCACGCCAGATAGTAGACCAGACGCATGGCGCGCAACGGTTCAATCAGGGCAAGCTCCGCGGTATCAAACTCACAAAACTCTTCGTAGGCTTCAACGATCATCTCCAGCTGCATGCGCTGCTCGGCTTTATCACCGTGCAACAACATCCATAAATCTTGTACCGCCGGGCCATTACGCGCATCGTCTAAATCGACAAACATTGGGCCATCTCGCCAGAGAATATTCCCGGCATGACAATCCCCATGCAGACGCAGCACGTTGGCGCGATTATGCCACTGCGCCATAACGGCATCGATAAGCTTATCAACTGCGCGCAAAAACGCCTCTTTTAAGCTTGTCGGGATTAGCGAGGTGGTCTCAAAAAGCTGGCGCGGCTCGCGCAAATATTCGTTAACGCCCATGTCAGGACGATGGGTAAAACGCTTTTGACGGCCGGTCTGGTGCAAACG
This sequence comes from Kosakonia sp. 1610, assembly GCF_050435845.1. Taxonomy (NCBI): domain Bacteria; kingdom Pseudomonadati; phylum Pseudomonadota; class Gammaproteobacteria; order Enterobacterales; family Enterobacteriaceae; genus Kosakonia; species Kosakonia sp. 1610. Next base: position 93,705 of record NZ_JBNDKZ010000013.1, read on the forward strand.
ACCAAGGTAGCGGCCAACCCACTCCATCTGATCGAGGTTGTCCGCTTCAAACTGGCGGCCGCCGACGCTTGGGAAAACGGCGAAGAGAAAATCCTGGTGGGTGAGTAAGGTTTCATTATTAAACGCGAGCGGTGCAGCGACCGGCACATCATTCTCTTGCAGGTCGAGCGCAAACTGATGCTCTTCGCGTATCTGTTCCGCTGACCAGCGCTGCGGGCGGTAGAACTTCACGACATAGCGGCGGCGATCTTCGTCCTGAAACTGATAAACACGGTTTTCGTAGCTATTAAGCGGAGTGAGGCCGGAATCGACCCGGATCCCCTGCGCGAAAAGCGCATCCATGATGGTATCCGGGTGAAGCGTCTGGAAAGTAAAAGCGTTACAGGTCATCCTGGGATCCGAAAATACGACGAATGATTCAGGATATCATTTTGGGCCGTTTTCGGTGGCTCCTCTTACAAGGTTTTACTCTTTAATCACGCCGCGGGCGCGCAGTAACGCGGTTTTGAAATCCTCTTCGTAATCTTTTTGAATGCCAGGGATTGCTGCGTCTTTTGCCGAGTCGCGCATTTTCAGGTGATAGATCAGGATGTCATCACTTAAATCGGCCAGTTCGCCCTCATAACCTGACTCTTGCGCCAGTTTCTGTAAAAATTGCATTAAATTGAGCTCGGGCTCTTTCTGCCAGGCCGGCTGGAGAAGTTCGATAACTTCGTTGAGGCGTTTACATTTCATGTATCTGCTCCTTATTTTGTGTTCCGACACGTTAGCAGGGTCAATCCCACAATAAAAGAGGCGTTACTGGTGAAGGATAGCAGTGCAGTACTCGGCGTCGTGCTGGCTGGCGGCAAAGCGTCACGTATGGCGGGCCAAGACAAAGGGTTGCTGGAGCTCAACGGTAAACCGCTCTGGCAACATGTCGCCGGGCGATTAGCATCCCAGGTTAAGAGCGTGGCAATCAGCGCCAATCGCAATCTTGATACCTATCGCCTCAGCGGCCTGCCGGTCATTGAGGACACTCTGCGTGACTTCCCGGGCCCGCTTGCAGGGATGTTGGCTGCTTTGCAACAGTGCGAAGCCGAATGGTTCCTCTTTTGTCCCTGTGATACGCCCTATATTCCGGACGATCTCTTATCGCGTTTACTGGCCGGCCGCGGCCAGGCTCCGGCAGTGTGGGTACATGATGGCGAACGCGACCACCCAGTGATTGCTCTGCTTCATCAGGACCTTTCATCGCAGCTGGAAGCGTGGCTGGCACAAGGTGAACGCAGGGTAATGATGTTTATGCGCGAAGCAGGCGGGCATGCGGTCGATTTCAGCGATCGGCGCACGGCATTCGCCAATGTGAATACGCCTGACGATCTGGCGCGTTGGCAGGAGAGATGATGATCCCATTACTTGCGGTGGCGGCCTGGAGCGGAACGGGTAAGACGACACTGTTGAAAAAGCTGATTCCGGCGCTGTGCGCACGAGGCATTCGTCCCGGCTTAATCAAGCATACCCATCATGATATGGATGTTGATACGCCGGGCAAGGATAGTTATGAGTTACGTAAGGCAGGCGCAGCACAGACGCTGGTCGCCAGCAGCCAACGATGGGCATTAATGACGGAAACCCCTGATGAAATTGAGCTGGATCTTAACTGGCTGGTCAGCAGGATGGATGCGACAAAGCTGGATCTGGTGCTTGTCGAAGGCTTTAAACATGAACCGGTGCCTAAGATCCTGCTTTGGCGCGCAGATTGTGGACATGACATTGATGAGTTAACGATAGATGAACATACGATCGCGGTTGCGAGCGATGTTGAGCTGGCGCTGTCTGTACCGGTGCTGGATCTTAATGATATTGAGGAAGTTGCGGAGTTTGTTTTGCAGTGGTTAGCGCAGAAAAAGGCTGTTTAAGCGCTACTTGCCATTTTATTGGGTGTTTTTTTCGCGCAGAAAGCAAAAAACCCCAGCCGTGAGGCTGGGGTTCTTCTTATTTGATGCCTGGCAGTTCCCTACTCTCGCATGGGGAGACCCCACACTACCATCGGCGCTACGGCGTTTCACTTCTGAGTTCGGCATGGGGTCAG
>NZ_JBNDKZ010000014.1:0-91214 GCF_050435845.1 Kosakonia sp. 1610
TCACCTGACAGGCCGGTGTGTTTGCCGTTGTGCCGTGTCAGTGGAGGCGCATTATAGGGAGTTAATTCCTGCTGACAACCCCTAATTTCAAAAAAGTTTTCGTTCGCTTATTTTTCGGTCGCAATGCCCATTAAACGGGCGTTTTGCTTTTTAACTGAGCAATTTCGCGAGCAAAATTCGCTACTTGCTGCCAGTCGGTATAGACCACCTCCTGACTGGTGTTCGTTTCTCCCCCCGTCATCTTCATGATCAACCGAATCATAAAGCGGTCGTACCAGCGATAACGCGGGTAACGGAGCGCACCGGCAAACACAGCGCAGTGATCTGGCTTCCAGGGAGACGAAAGAAGGAACTTGCGCGTATAGCTATTGGTCTGCGGCGAACTCTTCTCTGGTTTACGCGCGACCAGGTTAACGGAGTAGAACGCGCTCGGCAGAGTATTAAGCGTTTGCAGATGTTTTTTAACAAAGCTCTCCAGCGCCGGGTGGAAATGACCGTAGCGAATAGAGGCCCCAATCACTACGCGGTCATACTTCGCCCACTCAATCTCCGGCGTGCGGTTCAGGTTCACCACATCGGCATAAACGCCCAGCTCTTTCAGTTCAGAGGCGAGGTAAGAGGCAATCTCTCGCGTTTGCCCATCCCGGGTAGAGAAAAGAATCAATGTTTTCACGTAACGCTCCCTTATTCGCGCCAGAAAGTGGGGGTAAACAGCACCAGCAGGGTGAAGACCTCCAGACGACCAAACAACATGTTGGCGATAAGCACCCATTTTGCCACCGGGTTCATACTGGCGAAGTTGTCTGCCACCACGCCCAGCCCCGGCCCCAGGTTATTGAGCGTAGCCACAACCGAAGCGAAGGCGGAGAAATCATCCACGCCGGTGGCAATAATCGCCAGCATGCTGACAATAAAGACCAGCGCATACGCGGAGAAGAATCCCCACACCGCTTCAAGAATACGTTCCGGCAGCGCGCGCTGGCCGAGCTTGATGCTGTAAACCGCATTCGGGTGCACCAGACGCTTCAGCTCACGGTTCCCCTGCTTGAAGAGCAGCAAGATGCGGATCACTTTCAGGCCACCTCCCGTTGAACCGGCACAACCCCCGATAAACGCCGAGCATAACAACAGCACCGGCAGGAACAGCGGCCAGCGGGCAATACTGTCGGTGGTAAAGCCAGCCGTGGTCGCCATGGAGACCACCTGGAAGAAAGCCTGGTTCACCGTGGTCAGCGCCGAGGTGTAGACATCATGGAACCAGAGCACCACGGTACAGATGACCACCAGCGTCAGCTGCACGCCGATAAACATGCGAAACTCCGGATCGCGCCAGTACACTTTCAGGCTGCGCCCGCTCAGCAGAGAGAAGTGCAAACCGTAGTTACAGCCGGAGATAAGTAAGAAGATAGCAATAATGGTGTTAATCGTCGGGCTGTCGAAATAGCCGATACTGGCATCGTGCGTCGAGAAGCCACCGATAGCGATAGTGGCGAAGCTGTGCCCAATAGCGTCAAACGCTGGCATACCGGCAAACCACAGCGCCAGCGCACAGGCCACCGTCAGTAACACATAGATAAGCCACAACGTCTTCGCCGTTTCCGCAATACGCGGGCGCATCTTATTGTCTTTCAGCGGCCCCGGCATCTCGGCGCGATAGAGCTGCATACCGCCGACGCCAAGAATAGGCAGAATGGCGACGGCCAGCACAATGATCCCCATCCCGCCGAACCATTGCAGCATCTGGCGATAAAAGAGAATCGCGTGCGGCAGCGAATCCAGCCCCACCAGCGTTGTCGCTCCTGTGGTTGTCAACCCAGAGAAGGATTCAAAAAAGGCGTCGGTCACCGTCAGGTTCGGGCTTTCCGAGAAGATAAAGGGCAGCGCACCGACGCTGCCCAGCACGGTCCAGAAGAGCACCACGATCAGAAACCCTTCGCGGGATTTCAGCTCCCCTTTCTCACGGCGGTTCGGCCACCATAAGATGGAGCCAATCACCAGCGCGGCGAGAAAGGTCTGGGTAAACGCGCGCCCCGCGCCGTCACGGTAAATAAGGGCTACCAGTCCAGGTAAGATCATCGTTCCGGAAAAGAGGATGACCAGCAGTCCAACGATTCGGGTTATGGCGCGAAAATGCATCTCTGCCGCTTCCTATGGTGTTCAGAAAATCAGGTGGCGATTATTCTTCAGTTTTTAACAATTGCAATGCGCCACGGCTAAAATCAGCCAGCTTTGCCGAAAAGGCGACCAGATGACTCTGCGCAAGTGCGACACGTAGCTGCACTTTGGCCTGATAGTCGCTGGAGACAATTTTCCCATCGAACTGCCCGAGCAGCGATTCGACTCCCGCAAGCTGTGCATAATCGCAACACAAAGTATATTCGGTTAACGGCATTTTGCGGGTGGTGGTGAGCTGCGTGAGCGCCTGCTGCACGCCGCCGCCATAGGCCTTCACCAGCCCGCCGGTACCCAACAACACGCCGCCATAGTAACGCACCACTACCGCGGTAATTTCCCCAACGCCGCTACCCATCAGCTGCGCGAGGATCGGCTTGCCCGCCGTCCCTGCCGGCTCGCCATCGTCAGAAAAGCCTAACTGCTGTGAATCATCTGGCGCACCGGCAACCCACGCCACGCAGTGGTGGCGGGCCGTCGGGTGTTCAGCGCGCACGGACTCGACAAATGCCTTTGCCGCCTCGACGCCATCCGTGTGCGCCAGCAGAGTAATAAAGCGGCTCTTTTTGATCTCCTCGCTAAAGGTGACCGGCGCCGCCGGAATAGGCCAACTCTCCATTACGGCAGCTTCAGATCCCGCGTCATGTTCTCAGTACCATTTTCATGGATGACAACGTTATCTTCGATACGGATGCCGCCAAACGGCTTCAGCGCCTCAATTTTCTGCCAGTTGAAGTGCTTGCCGAGCGGGCCATCGCGCCACGGTGCCAGCAGCGACTCAATAAAGTAGATCCCAGGCTCGATGGTGACGACCATACGCGGCTGCATCACGCGCGTGCAGCGCAGGTAAGGATATTTCGACGGCGCGGCCAGATGGGTCCCGGTGTCATCCTGCATAAAGCCACCGACATCATGCACCTGCAAACCGAGCGGGTGACCGAGGCCATGCGGCATAAACGGCCCGGTGATGTTCTGCTCAACCATCGCCTCTTCGCTGATATCGGTGACGATCTGATGGCGACGCAGCAGTTTCGCGATGCGCTGATGGAACTGAACATGGTAGTCAACGTAGTTAACGCCCGCTTTCAGTGTGGCGATCAGCGCGAGCTGCTCTTCATTCACATCTTTTATAAGCTGCGCAAAGTCGGTGTCGCTGTTCGCCGCCCAGGTGCGCGTTAAATCGGCGGCATAACCGTTATATTCCGCACCAGCATCCAGCAGGAAACTGCGCATCTCGGCGGGCGCACGGTGATCGAGTTTGGTGTAGTGCAGCACTGCGGCATGTTCATTAAGCGCCACGATATTGCCGTACGGCACATCGGTATCGCGATGCCCGGTGGCGGTCAGGTAGGCCAGGTTGATGTCGAACTCGCTCATCCCGGACTGGAATGCTTCATGCGCCGCGCGATGACCGATCACCGCGGTCTTCTGCGCTTCGCGCATACAGGCCAGCTCGTAATCCGTTTTATAGGCGCGATAGTAGTGCAGGTAATCAATCACCGCTTTCGGGTTGATATTGCTGGCGGCGATATCGAGCTTCAGCGCGCGCTCAGGCACCGGGCCAATATAGGCGATATTGCCGCGTGCGGCAGGCAGCTGGCCGCCGATATCATCGGCTTTCGGCAGTGCAATCACCTCAACCTCTTCGGTCCAGAAAGCGGTCGGCAGCGGCTCAACGTTATGCCAGTAATCAACCGGCAGATAGAACCACAGCTTCGGCTTATTCACGCCATCCACCAGCAGCCAGCAGTTCGGTACCTGCGTCACCGGCACCCAGGCTTTGAATTGCGGGTTCACTTTAAAGGGATAAGGGTGGTCATCAAGAAAGACGTTAAATAGCTCACCAGAGTGAATCAGTAACGCATCAAGATTACTGCGCGCCAGCACGTCACGCGCGCGTTCTTGTAGGGTAACAATATGATTTTTATACAGCGCTGCCAGCGAATCCATCGTCTTTCCTTTTGTTAATCAAGACCACAAGTTGTCGCATCTTAGCACACCTCCTTTTATGTGAGTGATTTCCGCCGAGCGTGATCGATGCTGCATTTTTTTAATGACTCATTTGCAATTTATTAACATAAAAACCACACTCCGCTTCATCTGGTATGACCAGATCACTGCTGAATTCTGGAGACTGACATGCTCTACAAAGGCAATAACCTGTACCTCAACTGGCTGGAAGATGGCATTGCCGAACTGGTGTTCGATGCGCCCGGCTCAGTGAATAAGCTTGATACCGCCACCGTCGCCAGCCTCGGCGAAGCGCTGGACGTGCTGGAGAAGCAAACAGATTTAAAAGGGCTGCTGCTGCGCTCGGAGAAAGCGGCCTTTATCGTCGGTGCCGACATTACCGAATTCCTCTCCCTCTTCCAGGTTCCTCAGGAGCAACTGAGCCAGTGGCTGCATTTCGCCAACAGCGTCTTTAACCGCCTGGAAGATCTGCCGGTGCCGACCCTCTCTGCGGTCAACGGTTACGCCCTCGGCGGCGGCTGCGAATGTGTGCTGGCAACCGACTACCGCCTGGCGACGCCGGATCTGCGCATTGGCCTGCCGGAAACTAAGCTCGGTATTATGCCGGGCTTTGGCGGCTCGGTGCGTCTGCCGCGCCTGCTGGGTGCCGATAGCGCGCTGGAGATTATCGCCGCCGGCAAAGATGTTGATGCTGAACAGGCGCTGAAAATTGGCCTTGTCGATGGCATCGTCAAACCAGAGAAGATCCGTGAAGGCGCTGTCGCCATTCTGCGCCAGGCGATTAATGGCGATCTCGACTGGAAAGCGAAGCGTCAGCCGAAGCTTGAGCCGTTGAAGCTCAGCAAAATCGAAGCCTCGATGAGTTTCACCATTGCCAAAGGCATGGTGATGCAGACCGCCGGAAAACACTACCCTGCGCCGATCACCGCGGTGAAAACCATTGAAGCGGCGGCGAAGCTGGGGCGTGACGAGGCGTTAAAGCTGGAGAACCAGAGTTTTGTCCCGCTGGCGCACAGTAAAGAAGCGCGCGCGCTGGTTGGCATCTTCCTTAACGATCAATTCGTCAAAGGCAAAGCGAAGAAGCTCACCGCCGATGTCGAGACGCCAAAACAGGCGGCCGTGCTGGGCGCGGGCATTATGGGCGGTGGCATTGCCTACCAGTCTGCCTGGAAAGGCGTGCCGGTGTTAATGAAGGATATTAATGAGAAGTCGCTCAGCCTCGGCATTAATGAAGCAGGCAAGCTGCTGAATAAACAGCTTGAGCGCGGCAAAATCGACGGACTCAAGCTGGCGAAGGTGATCGCCACCATCCAGCCAACGCTGGAGTACGCCGGGTTCGAACGCGTGGATGTGGTTGTCGAAGCGGTCGTAGAAAACCCGAAAGTGAAAAAAGCGGTGCTGGCGGAAACAGAAGAGAAAGTTCGCCCGGATACGGTGCTGGCCTCTAACACTTCCACCATTCCTATCAGCGAGCTGGCAAGCGTGCTGAAACGCCCGGAGAACTTCTGCGGCATGCACTTCTTTAACCCGGTGCACCGCATGCCGCTGGTTGAAGTGATCCGCGGCGAGAAAACCTCCGATCAGACCATCGCCAAAGTGGTGGCCTGGGCGAGCAAGATGGGTAAAACGCCGATTGTGGTCAACGACTGCCCCGGCTTCTTCGTCAACCGCGTGCTGTTCCCCTACTTTGCCGGTTTCAGCCAGTTGCTGCGGGATGGCGCGGACTTCCGCAAAATCGACAAAGTGATGGAGAAACAGTTCGGCTGGCCGATGGGCCCGGCCTACCTGCTCGACGTTGTCGGCATTGATACCGCGCATCATGCGCAAGCGGTAATGGCCGCCGGTTTCCCGCAGCGTATGCAGAAAGATTACCGCGACGCCATCGACGCGCTGTTTGAGGCAAACCGCTTCGGGCAGAAGAATGGCCTCGGTTTCTGGCGCTATAAAGAGGACAGCAAAGGCAAACCGAAGAAAGAGGAAGATAGCGCTGTTGAAAGCCTGCTGAGCGATGTGCGTCAGGGCAGCCATGAGTTCACCGATCAGGAGATCATCGCCCGCATGATGATCCCGATGGTCAATGAAGTGGTGCGTTGCCTTGAGGAAGGCATTATCGCCAGCCCGGCTGAAGCGGATATGGCGCTGGTGTATGGCCTTGGCTTCCCTCCGTTCCACGGCGGCGCTTTCCGCTGGCTCGATACGCTTGGCAGCGCGAAATACCTCGATATGGCGCAAGCGTATCAGCACCTTGGGCCGCTGTATGACGTCCCGGCCGGGTTACGTGAAAAGGCCCGCCACAACGAGCCTTACTATCCCGCGGTTGAACCTGCGCGCCCGGTTGGCGCTTTGAAAACGGCTTAAGGAGTCACAATGGAACAGGTTGTCATTGTCGATGCAGTACGTACCCCGATGGGCCGTTCAAAAGGCGGCGCCTTTCGCCACGTTCGCGCGGAAGATCTCTCTGCGCACCTGATGCGTAGCCTTTTGGCGCGCAACCCGGCGCTTGAGGCGAGTGCGATTGACGATATTTACTGGGGCTGTGTCCAGCAGACCCTCGAACAGGGCTTCAACATTGCCCGTAACGCCGCGCTGCTGGCGGAGATCCCCCACTCGGTTCCGGCGGTCACGGTCAACCGCCTGTGCGGGTCGTCGATGCAGGCGCTGCATGATGCCGCGCGCATGATCATGACCGGCGATGCGCAGGTCTGCCTGGTGGGCGGCGTGGAACATATGGGCCACGTGCCGATGAACCACGGTGTCGATTTCCACCCGGGTATGAGCCGTAACGTTGCTAAAGCGGCGGGAATGATGGGGCTGACCGCGGAAATGTTATCGCGCATGCACGGTATCAGCCGTGAGATGCAGGATGCTTTCGCCGCCCGCTCTCATGCTCGCGCCTGGGCCGCCACGCAATCCGGCGCGTTCAAAAACGAGATCATTCCCACCGGCGGGCATGACGCTGACGGGGTGCTCAAGCAGTTTAACTACGATGAAGTGATCCGCCCGGAAACCACCGTTGAAGCGCTCTCTACGCTGCGCCCGGCGTTCGACCCGGTCAGCGGCACCGTCACTGCCGGTACCTCATCGGCGCTGTCGGATGGCGCATCGGCGATGCTGGTGATGAGCGAAAGCCGCGCTCGCGAGCTTGGCTTAACGCCGCGCGCGCGAATCCGCTCGATGGCGGTGGTCGGCTGCGATCCATCAATCATGGGTTACGGCCCGGTACCGGCGTCGCAGCTGGCGCTGAAAAAAGCCGGGCTGACCGCCAGCGATATCGATCTGTTTGAGATGAACGAAGCGTTTGCCGCGCAGATCCTGCCGTGCATTAAGGATCTGGGGTTGATGGAGCAGATCGACGAGAAGATCAACCTCAACGGCGGCGCGATCGCCCTCGGTCACCCGCTGGGCTGCTCCGGTACCCGTATCAGCACCACGCTGCTCAACCTGATGGAGCGCAAAGATGCCCATCTTGGTCTGGCAACGATGTGTATCGGTTTGGGTCAGGGGATCGCCACGGTGTTTGAGCGCGTATAACGCATCACCTATGCCGGGGCGCTGCGCTTGCCCGGCCTACAAAACACGCCCGTAGGCCGGATAAGGCGCTTGCGCCGCCATCCGGCGTATATGCTGAAAGAGATAATATTTAGTTGCCGTTTTTACCGCCTGTCAGGGGCGGTTTTTTTTATGGCGTAATACGAAAGGCGCCCAATGCCGCTATAGCGGCAAGGGCAAACAACGCGGTTTTATCGAAGCCATTGTCGTCAGAGCAAGGCGGCAACTGAGAGAGTCCCCGGGAGCATAGATAACTATGTGACCGGGGTGAACGAAGGCAGCCAACGCCGCTATGGCGGCAAGGGCAAAGATAAAATCAGATGAACGCGAACGCGTCGCCGAACAACCGATCCTCACGCGCGCCGCGCTCGTTACAGAAGAGATCGCGGGCGATTTTTGCCATCTCGAAGCGGCCGGCAATGTAGATATCGTGCCCGGAGAGGGAGCCGAAATCCTGCAGCACGGCGGCGAGTACGGTGCCTGAACGGCCGCGCCACTCTTCATCCGGCTGCTCTACTACTGGCACTACATTCAGATTCGGGTGGGTAACCGACAGCGCTTCCAGTTCGGAAAGATCGTAGAGGTGCTTCGCTTCACGCCCGCCCCAGTAAATGGTGATATCGCGGTCCGGCGTTTTCGCCAGTGAGGTGAGCAGAATAGAGCGCACATAGGAGAAACCTGTCCCACCGGCAATCAGCACCATCGGGCGCTCTTCATCGTCGCGCAGCCAGGCATCGCCGTGGGGAATGTCGATAACGATTTCGCGCTCTTTCAGGATGCGATCCATCACCGCCATTGCGTAAAGGTTCAACTCGGAAGCACCGATATGCAGTTCGATATAGTCGTGCTGATCCGGCGTCGACGCCATGGAGAAGGGGCGCTTGTCGCGCTCATCCATCACCACCATCAAGTACTGGCCTGCACGAAATGAAAATGCCGCTTCCGGCACTAAACGGACGCGATACACGGTATCAGTGATGGCATCTACCGAGGTCACTTTACAGCTTAAGGTTGTCATGCGCTCTCTCTGTCGGGTCTATTTTTCGGCGTTCATTATGGCCAGTTCATCCCAGATGGCGTCGATTCGCGCCGTCACCTCGGGATCTTTCTTGATCGGGCGACCCCACTCACGGTCGGTTTCGCCGGGCCATTTATTGGTGGCATCCAGTCCCATTTTTGAACCAAGCCCGGAAACCGGCGAGGCAAAATCCAGATAATCGATCGGCGTATTCTCCACCAGCACCGTATCCCGCGCAGGGTCCATGCGGGTGGTGATCGCCCAGATCACATCGTTCCAGTCGCGGGCGTTAACATCGTCATCGCACACGATCACAAATTTGGTGTACATAAACTGGCGCAGGAAAGACCAGACGCCCATCATCACGCGCTTGGCGTGCCCGGCATACTGCTTCTTGATAGTCACTACCGCCAGGCGATAGGAACACCCTTCCGGCGGCAGATAAAAATCAACAATCTCCGGGAACTGCTTTTGCAGGATCGGCACAAACACTTCATTCAGCGCCACGCCCAGCACCGCGGGTTCATCCGGCGGCCGTCCGGTGTAGGTGGAGTGGTAGATCGCATCTTCACGCTGCGTGATATGCGTAACCGTAAACACCGGGAAATTATCGATTTCATTATAGTAGCCGGTGTGATCGCCATACGGCCCTTCCGGCGCCATCTCACCCGCTTCAATATAGCCTTCCAGCACGATCTCGGCGCTGGCGGGCACTTCCAGATCGTTTGATATGCACTTCACGACTTCGGTTTTATTGCCGCGCAGCAGCCCGGCAAAGGCATATTCAGAGAGGGTATCCGGCACCGGCGTCACGGCGCCAAGAATGGTGGCCGGATCGGCACCCAGCGCCACGGCAACCGGGAAACGCTCGCCCGGGCGGGCATTTTGCCACTCCTGAAAATCGAGAGCGCCGCCGCGGTGCGAGAGCCAGCGCATAATCAGCTTATTTTTGCCGATCAGCTGCTGGCGGTAGATCCCCAGGTTCTGGCGCTCTTTGTGCGGCCCGCGAGTGACGGTAAGACCCCAGGTGATCAGCGGCGCGGCATCTTCCGGCCAGCACTGCATAATCGGGATGGTGTGCAGATCGACCGCATCGCCCTGCACCACCTTTTGCTGACACGGCGCACCACGCAGACGTTTGGTCGGCATGTTCAGCACTTGCTTGAACTGCGGCAGCTTATCGAAGAGATCGCGGAACCCTTTCGGCGGCTCCGGCTCTTTCAGAAACGCCAGCAGTTTGCCAACGTCGCGCAGCGCGCTGACATCATCCTGCCCCATGCCCAATGCGACACGACGCGGCGTGCCGAAGAGGTTGCACAACACCGGCATCGCGTAGCCTTTCGGGTTTTCAAACAACAACGCCGGACCGCCCGCACGCAGCGTGCGATCGGCGATTTCCGTCATTTCCAGATAGGGATCAACCGGAAGCGCGATGCGTTTCAGCTCGCCCTGTTGCTCAAGTAGTGTCAGAAAGTCGCGAAGATCGGTGTATTTCATGGGGTTATGATTGCCTCCAGATAAGCGCTTTATTATACGGTGTTCGTCCTAAGGTTGCTGTATTTTTGTTAAATAGGCGTGAAATACAACGGCATTGCTCAGTCAGCGTTATAATCACCTTAGCCATCATGCGGTGGTTTTGATATTCTTGCGGCCGAACTTACGGAAAAGAGTCATTATGCAATCCTGGTATCTACTCTACTGCAAACGAGGCCAACTTCAGCGCGCCCAGGAACACCTGGAACGCCAGTCAGTCTCCTGTCTGACGCCGATGATTGCGCTGGAAAAGATTGTCCGTGGCAAGCGGACAACGGTGAAAGAGCCTCTCTTTCCAAACTACCTGTTTGTGGAATTCGATCCAGAGGTCATACACACCACGACCATCAACGCGACGCGCGGCGTCAGCCACTTTGTGCGTTTTGGTATGCATCCGGCAAGCGTTCCCCACGCGGTGATCCAGCAGCTTGAAGCGTATCAGCCGGAAGGGATCACCGACCCGGAAACCCCTTACCCTGGCGACAGCGTTGTAATTACGGAAGGTGCGCTCGAAGGGTTGCAGGCGATCTTCAAAGAGCCGGATGGCGAAGCGCGCTCCATGCTGCTGCTGCACCTTCTTAATAAGCAAGTTTTGCAGAGTGTGAAAAACACCGATTTCCGCAAAGCCTGACCGCTTAAAACGCAATCCCGAATAGTCGCTTCACGTTCTCATCCGTCGCAGTACTCAGCGCCTGCGGCGTTTCACCGCGCAGTTCGGCGACCGTGCTCAGGATATGCCCCAGTAAAGCAGGCTCGTTACGGCGGGAAGCGGGCTTCGGTTTAAGATCGCGCGGCAGCAGCCAGGGCGCATCGGTCTCAATCATCAGCCGATCGGCAGGAATCATCGGCACCACTTCGCGCAGCTCCAGCCCGCGCCGCTCATCGCACACCCAACCGGTAATCCCCAGATAGAGACCGCGCGCAACACACTCCTGCGCCTCGTGCGCCGAACCGGTAAAACAGTGCAGTACCGCACCGGGGAGCTTATCGAGCCACGGATCCAGCAGGGTGAGAAAACGCTGATGGGCATCGCGACAGTGCAAAAATACCGGCAGATTAAGCTCGGCGGCCAATGCCAGCTGGGCGCTGAACGCCCGCTCCTGCTCCTGCGGCGTTGAGAAGTTACGGTTGAAATCGAGCCCGCACTCGCCGATCGCCACCACGCCCGGCATCGCCGCCAGAGCACGAATCGCCTGCGCGGTCTCTTCCGTCCAGCTACTGCTGTCATGCGGATGTACACCAGCGGTCGACCAGCAGCGCGCATAGCGCTGCGTCAGTTGCTGCGCCTGCTGGCTCTCATGCAGGTTAGTACCGGTTATTAACATCCCGGTCACGCCCGCCGCCTGCGCACGGGAGACAATATCGTCCCGATCACGGTCAAACTGCGAGCTGGTTAAATTTACGCCAATATCAAACATGCTGTTTCCCATACAACAACCGCCCTGGCGGGCGGCTGATTATTACTCTTCGGTGGTTTCCGTTTCGCTCTCATCGTCCGGCACGCGACGCTTCCCGACGTAGAAGCGGGCGAAAAAGACGCCGACTTCAAACAGGCAGTACATCGGGATCGCCAGCAGCGTTTGCGAAAAGACATCCGGCGGCGTCAGCAGCATGCCGACAACAAACGCGCCAACCAGCACATAGGGGCGCTTCTGCCGCAGATCGTCCGGCGTGGTGACGCCCATCCAGCAGATCAGGACAATGGCGACCGGCACTTCAAACGAGACGCCGAAGGCCATAAACAGCGCCATTACGAAGCTGAGATAGCTGGCGATATCGGTCGAGACCTGTACCCCTTCCGGCGCGGTGTGGGTCAAAAAGCCAAACGCCAGCGGGAAGACCACGAAGTAGGCGAATGCCATACCGATATAGAACAGCAGCGAGCTGGAGACCAGCAGCGGCACCACCAGGCGGCGCTCATGCTTGTAGAGCGCGGGGGCAACAAAGGCCCACACCTGGTAGAGCACAACCGGCGCGGAGAGGATCAGCGACACCATAAAGGTGAGCTTGATCGGCGTGAAGAAGGGCGAGGCGACATCGGTGGCGATCATCGTCGCGCCCAGCGGCATCTGTTTGATCAGCGGCGCGGAGACCAGCTGGTAGATATCATTCGCGAAGTAGACCAGCGCGAGGAAAATCACCATCACCGCGATGATGCAGTTCAACAGACGTTTACGCAGCTCAATCAGGTGCGCGATCAGCGGTTGGGTATCGTCTACGGCCATGTTCAGGACTTATCACTTGCAGAGGGGGTGGAGTCGGAAACCGGCGCAGCGGTTTTCGCCAGAGAGATTTTTGCCGGGGCAGTTTCTTCCGGCACTTCCTGGGGAGCCTGTTGCGGCGCGCTCACCTGATGCTCAGCAACGCCAGGCGTAACGCCTTCATGCTGCGCTTCGTAATCTTTCACCACCGGGTTATGGATGGTATGCGCTTCGTCACTCGCTTTTTCCGCGTCGTTGGCGCTGTAGGTGCGCTTCATCGACTCCGCCGCCTGGCGCAGCTCGTCCATCGACTCTTTCAACTCCGGCGTCAGGTTGTCCAGGCTCGCTTTCTCCACCTTTTTCAGGCTGTCCTGGAACTCCTGCAGCTTAAGCTCCTGCGTCAGTTCGTTCTGTACGGTGGTCGCCAGCGAGCGCAGGGCGCGGATCCAGCCAACCACAGTGCGCACTGCAACGGGCAAACGCTTCGGCCCCAGCACCACCAGACCAATGATAAAAACGAGTAATAATTCGCCAAAACCTATATCGAACACGACTTACACCTGCTCTTTATCGTGACGTTTTTCGTCGCTCTTCACGACGTCGGGGTTACGGGTATCAGAGAGGTTTTTCGCGGTAAAATCTGCATCCTGTGCCGATTTTGCCTCACTCTCTTTTTTATCATCGTCGCTCATCGCTTTTTTGAAGCCCTTGATCGAAGCACCGAGATCGGAGCCAATCGAGCCGAGCTTTTTGGTGCCGAACAGCAGCACAACGATGACTGCAATAACCACCAACTGCCAAATGCCGATACTACCCATACTCACTTCCCCTCTAAGAGACGATGTTAGAAAGAGGCCACAGTATACACGTTATGCCCCGGGCTGCATGTCCCTGACCGGCATGGCCAGGGCGCATCATGTCAGCGCGTCTTACGCCAGCCCAGCAGCCAGACAAGCAGCCCGCCGCCCATTAACCACAACGGATTATTTGCCAGCTCAGGACGGGTTATCAGCAATAACGTGCCGCTTAACAGCAGCGTCGCACCGATGCCAAACAGATAGCGGGACTGCCCCTGCCGTACGCGGTTGACCTCTAACTCTCGGGCAATTTTATCAACGCTTTGTTGCAAATGTTTTCCTTGCTGCAATCCGTTGAAGATCAGTTCAGGAACTTCCGGCATTCTTTCGATCCAGAAGGGGCCCTTCTCCTTGATTGCCCGCACCAGCGCCGGGAAGCCAACCTGGTCTTTGATCCACGTTTCAAGGAAAGGCTTCGCCGTTTTCCACAAATCGAGCTGCGGATAGAGCTGACGCCCTACCCCTTCAATGTAGAGCAGAGTTTTTTGCAGTAGTACCAACTGCGGCTGCACTTCCATATTGAAGCGGCGCGCGGTGTTGAAGAGGTTCAGCAGCACGTGACCAAACGAGATCTCTGCCAGTGGCTTCTCAAAGATCGGCTCGCAGACGGTACGGATGGCAAACTCAAACTCTTCAACGTTGGTATCTGCCGGTACCCACCCTGAATCAACGTGCAGCTCCGCCACTTTGCGGTAGTCACGGTTGAAGAAGGCGATAAAGTTTTCCGCCAGATAGCGCTTATCTTCCTTGTTCAGCGAGCCGACGATACCGCAGTCAATGCCGATGTATTGCGGATCTTCCGGGTGATCGTAGCTAACGAAAATGTTGCCAGGGTGCATATCGGCATGGAAGAAGCTGTCCCGGAACACCTGAGTGAAGAAGACCTGCACACCACGTTCAGCCAGCAGCTTCATGTTGGTGCCGTTCTTCTCCAGCGCCGCGACATCAGAAACCGGAATGCCGTAGATGCGCTCCATCACCATCATGTTCTGGCTGCAGTAGTCGGAATAGACTTCCGGCACATAGAGCATCGGGCTGTTTTCAAAGTTGCGGCGCAGCTGAATAGCGTTAGCCGATTCGCGCAGCAGATCGAGTTCGTCGATCAGCGTCTTCTCATATTCGTGCACCACTTCCTGCGGGCGCAGACGGCGGCCATCCGGCAGCAGGCGCGGAACCCAGCCTGCCAGGCGGTAGATCAGGCGCAGATCCGCTTTGATGATCGGCAGAATGTCCGGGCGGATCACTTTGATCACCACCTCTTTGCCATTCTCTTTCAGCCGTGCGGTATGCACCTGCGCGATGGAGGCTGATGCCAGCGGTTCAATATTGAAATCGTCAAACCACTCCTCAACCGGGCGGTCGCCCATCGCTTTTTCAATCTGCTTTTTTGCCAGCCTTCCGTCGAAGGGCGCGACGCGATCCTGCAGCATCGCCAGCTGATCGGCGATCAGCGGTGGGAAGAGATCGCGGCGGGTGGAGAGCATCTGCCCGAATTTAATCCATACCGGCCCAAGCTCTTGCAGCGCGAGGCGCAGACGTACACCCAGCTCCTTCTCTTTATGCCGGTTGGGCATCCAGAAGAGGGTTCTGCGCCACAGACGCAGCGGCAGGGTAAGACGCATTTTGGGGATGAGCTCATCAAGCCCGTAACTCAAAAAAGTCTGGATGATGAAATAGAGTCGCCGTAATTCTCCAGGCGTCATTTGCCCTCCAGTTTATCCAGTCGTTTGGCTAAGGCGTCCGCGGCACGTTCAGCGGCCGCTGTCTCTTCGGCAAACCAGGCGATTTCCAGCGCGCCCGGTGCCACGCGCCACTCTTCCGTTAAGGCTTCAGAGAGATAGCGCTGCTGGCGCGTAAAGCCGTGGCGAAAAAGGCGTGCGCCGCCGCGCAGAAATTTACTGATACCTTCAGCGGCAATGTCGCCGGTCCACGGCGCAAGCACTTCCGCCGGGTCAAACTCGGCCTGATCCATCAGTGAAGAGAGGTTTTGTACGACCTGAATATCGCCCTGCACTTCCAGTTCACCGCTGCGGATAAGCGCGGTGAGCTGCTGACGGTCGCGCAGCTTTGGCAGCACGTTAAGGCGGGTAATGACCGAACAGTCGGCTTCCCCTTCCCACTCGCTCAGCACATCAACCTGGCGCTCGCTGAAGACCAGCACAATCGGCGCGGAAAACTCCTGCACCACCACGCGCAGCACTTTGCCGTAGAGACGCTGGCGCGCCGCTTTCAGCGCGCTGTCGCGGTAAAAAAAGGTATTCAGCACGCGTTCAATTCCCGCGGCCACCATCGGCTTAAAGGGCATACGCACTCCTGTCAGAATTTGTAGCCACGGTGCAGGGCAACAATACCGGCGGTCAGGTTGTAGTAATCGACGTTTTCAAAACCAGCATCCTGCATCATCGCTTTCAGGGTGTCCTGATCGGGATGCATACGGATGGATTCAGCCAGGTAACGGTAGCTCTCCGCATCGTTAGCCACCATCTGGCCAATGCGCGGCAGAACGTGGAAGGAGTAAGCATCGTAGGCTTTGCTCAGCGGCTCGATAACCGGTTTGGAGAACTCCAGCACCAGCAGACGGCCGCCCGGCTTCAGCACGCGAAACATGGAGCGCAGCGCTTTCTCTTTGTCGGTAACGTTACGCAAACCGAAGGAGATGGTGATGCAGTCGAAAGTGTTGTCCGGGAATGGCAGCGCTTCGGCGTTCGCCTGCACATATTCAACGTTGCCGATAACACCGAGATTGCGCAGCTTTTCGCGGCCCATCTTCAGCATCGACTCGTTGATATCCGCCAGCACAACCTGGCCGGTTTCGCCAACCAGACGAGAAAATTTTGCGGTGAGATCGCCGGTGCCACCCGCCAGATCGAGGACTTTCTGCCCACGGCGCACGCCGCTGCAATCGATGGTAAATCGCTTCCATAAGCGGTGGATGCCCATCGACATTAAGTCGTTCATCACATCGTATTTTGACGCAACCGAATGGAAAACATGCGCCACCATATCGGCTTTATTTTCCTTGGCGACGGTCTGAAAACCAAAGTGTGTTGTCTCTTTTGAATCTTCCGCCATCTTAGTGCCTGCTATTTAAGGATTTGTTGATGAAGTGTATCAGATTGGACGCGATTGCCCTACGTTTCAACCGCCCGAAGAGGCCTTCGCCGCAGCCTCTTCGGGCGGCGTCGCCATATCTAATCCCTTGTCTTGATTATGATCGTTAAACGCGTCTTGTCCTGCCCGCAGACGAAATTCTTCGTCCTGCTCCTGCGCCTGCGCGGCCAATTCCGGATTAATCTCGCGCTTGATCTCGACGCCAAGGCCACGGAATGCCTCAGTTTGCGCCAGCAGGTTGCCGCGCCCTGAGCTCAGTTTTTTCATTGCCTGGCGGTAGTTATCCTGCGCCTTCTCCAGGCTCTGGCCAATCGCGGTCATATCGTCGACGAAGAGGCGCATTTTGTCATACAGGCGGCTCGCCCGCTCTGCGATCTGCTGCGCGTTGCGGCTCTGGTGCTCGTAACGCCACAGGTTGGCGATGGTGCGCAGGGCAACCAGCAGCGTGGTCGGGCTGACCAGCATAATGTTGTTTTTCAGCGCCTCGGTAATCAGCTCCGGCTGCCTGTCGAGGGCGATTAAGAAGGCGGGCTCCACCGGGATAAACATCAGGACGTAATCCAGGCTGCGCAGGCCGGAGAGCTGCTGATAATCTTTCCTTCCCAGCAGGCGAATATGACCGCGCACGGAGGTGATGTGCTCCTGCAGCGCCGCTTCGCGGGAAAACTCATCCTCGGCGTTGAAGTAGCGCTCGTAGGCCACCAGCGTCATTTTGGCATCGATCACCACGTCCTTGCCCTGCGGCAGGCGCACAATCACGTCCGGCTGCGCGCGCGCGCGGCTCTCGTTCTCCATGCTGACCTGGGTCTCATACTCATGCCCTTCGCGCAGGCCGGAGGCTTCAAGCACGCGAGTCAGCACCACTTCGCCCCAGTTGCCCTGGGTTTTGTTATCGCCTTTCAGCGCGCGGGTGAGGTTGATGGCTTCCTGCGCCATCTGGGCATTCAGCTGCTGGAGGTTGCGGATCTCATGCGCCAGAGTGTGTCGTTCGCGCGCCTCCTGGCCGAAGCTCTCCTGCACCTGACGGCGAAAACCGTCGAGCTGCTCGCGCAGCGGGGTGAGTAAGCCATTGAGGCTCTGGCGGTTCTGTTCGTCAACGCGACGGTTGCTCTGCTCGAAAATACGGTTAGCGAGGTTTTCAAACTGCTCGCTCAGACGCTGCTCGCTGCTGTGCATCTGGCGCAGTTTCTCTTCCGCATGCAGCTGGGTGGATTCAAGCCGGGTGGTGACTTCACGCAGATCCGCTTCCAGCGAGCTGTTGATATGTTGCAGGCTGCGCAGTTCGTTATTGAGCAGCTCGCACTCTTCGCGCCAGTGGCTATTCTGGGCGATCTGCTGGCGGGCGGCGCTCAGTTCACTGAAGACATCGCGCTGCTCGGCGAGCAACTCCGCCTGCTGCTGCGCACCGCGCCAGCTTGCGGCCAGCCAGCCGACCAGTAACCCTGCCAGCGCCACGGCTGCCAGTACGATGATTGAACTCTCCATTCCGCTCCCTCTTCATCACCCATTCCGTCGGGATTGTGCTGTATAAACGTCCAGTTTGGAAGGGCTTTTCTGCGAGGCATTACGCAAATAAAAAAGGCCGAACGCGTCGGCCTTGTAAATCTGGAAGCGGGATTACAGAAGTCGACGCGCGGCATCGACCACAATTTTCACCGCGTGGCTTTCGGTCTTCTTCATGGTTTCCGCGTTCGGGATCTCCTGCTGGGTGCGGTTAACGATCACCCCGGCAACCATCCCGGCGCGCAGCCCCTGGCTTGCACACATGGTCAGCAGCGTAGCGGACTCCATTTCATAGTTCATTACGCCCATTGACTGCCACTCTTCCATCGAGCCTTTAAAGCTTTTCACCACGCGGCCGGAGAAGGTGTCATAACGCTCCTGACCCGGGTAGAAAGTGTCAGACGAGGCGGTCACGCCGATATGTTTAGTCGCGCCAATCGCATCGGCTGCGGCCACCAGCGCCGTGGTGCACTCAAAATCAGCCACCGCCGGGAACTCCATCGGGGCAAAGTGCAGGCTGGCACCGTCAAGACGCACGGAGGCGGTGGTGATCAGCACATCGCCGACGTTGATATGCGGCTGGATCGCGCCGGTGGTACCGACGCGCAGGAAGGTGCGGATGCCCAGCTGCGCCAGCTCTTCAACGGCGATGGAAGTAGAAGGACCGCCGATACCGGTAGAACAGATGATCACTGCTTTGCCATCCAGCTCGGCGCGCCAGCTGGTGAATTCGCGGTGAGAGGCCAGCTTGACCGGCTTATCCATCAGCGCGGCGATCTTTTCCACTCGCTCCGGATCGCCAGGGACGATGGCCAGGGTAGCCCCTTGTAAATCGTTTTTAGTGAGGCCGAGGTGAAAAACATCAGACTTGGACATAACAGACTCCTCTGTGGTCGGTATTATCGGGGGGAGGTAAAACGGTACTTTACAGAAGCCACGCGCTTGTTTTCGTGACTGCTGTCACCATGAATGAAATTGATTGCACTCAATTTCCATAAAATAGTGACTTTCGTCACACTAACACGTTATGCCCGCTAACTCAGCAGCAAAGATAGCCTGCGCACGGCGATTGCGCATGCCCTGGTCTTCATGACTATAGTTAGGGGAGCGCTAATAAAGGGTAGGGAGAATCTCATGACCACCACCAAACAGCCGGGCTTTGCGCCTGCGGCTTCACCGCTTGCGTCAACCACGGTTCACACGCCGGAAGAGAGGCTGATCGCAGGCGAAACTTCCATTCCAACGCAGGGCGACACCATGCCCGCGTATCACGCCCGACCAAAAGATGCCGAGGGCCCGCTGCCGATTGTTATCGTCGTGCAGGAGATTTTTGGCGTCCATGAACATATTCGCGATATCTGCCGCCGGCTGGCGCTGGAGGGGTATCTTGCCGTCGCGCCGGAGCTCTATTTCCGCCAGGGCGATCCGAATGATTTTGCCGACGTCCCCACGCTCTTTAGCGGGCTGGTCAGCAAAGTGCCGGATGCGCAGGTGCTGGCCGATCTCGACCACGTCGCCAACTGGGCGGCACGCAACGGCGGTGACGCCCATCAACTGCTGGTGACCGGCTTCTGCTGGGGCGGCCGCATTGCGTGGCTCTACGCGGCGCACAACCCGCAGCTGAAAGCGGCGGTGGCGTGGTATGGCAAGCTGACGGGCGAAAAAACCCTGAATTCGCCGAAACACCCGGTCGATATCGCCACCGATCTGACCGCGCCGGTGCTCGGCCTCTATGGCGCGCAGGATACCGGTATCTCGCAGGAGAGCGTGGAGACGATGCGCCAGGCGCTGCGCGCGGCGAATGCCAACGCGGAGATCATCGTCTACCCGGAAGCGGGTCACGCCTTCAATGCCGACTATCGCCCAAGCTACCATGCGGAATCTGCCGCCGACGGCTGGCAGCGCATGCTGGCGTGGTTTGCGCAGTACGCGAAAAAGTAGTCTTCAAGCACGGAGGCGGCTCCCTATGCCGCCTCCAGCTTCCAACCCTGTAGTAAACGCACGCAGACTGGCTGCTGCGGTTGCAGCGCGGCGTGATGAAACGCCGTCAGCCCCTGCCCGTCCGCTAAACGTAGCGCCAGCAAATAGCGCTCGCCCTGATAAATACAGCTCTCCACCTGCGCGCTTAACCCTTCCCCGGCAATCTGCACATGCTCCGGGCGCACCAGCACCGGTTGCTGCGCGCCATACCCGCTCTGGGATAAGCCATGATGCAGCGAGGCGCTGTCCAGCTTTTGATCTCCGGCGGGCGTCGCCAGCGTCAGCACGCTGCCCTTGCCAATAAAGCGCGCGACCCAGCCACTTTTCGGCTGCTGGTAGAGATCCTGCGGTGCGCCCCACTGCATCAACTCGCCCTGGTGCAGCACCGCAATATGGCTCGCCAGCGCCATCGCTTCTGCCTGATCGTGGGTGACATAGACAAAAGTGGCACCGGTACGGCGATGAAACTCCCGAAACGTCTGCTCCATGGTGGCGCGCAGGTGCCTGTCGAGATTGGCTAATGGCTCATCCAGCAGCACCACTTGCGGCTCAGAGACCAGGCAGCGGGCCAGCGCAACACGCTGGCGCTGTCCGCCGCTAAGTTCGTGGGGCGCACGCCCGGCATACGCCCCGAGTTCAACCACCTCCAGCGCCGCCATTATCTGTTTTTGCCGCGCGGCACCGTTTACTTTGCGCAGCTTTAGTGGATAACCGACATTCTCTGCCACCGTCATATGCGGCCACAGGGCATAGGACTGGAATACCATCCCCATATCGCGCTGTTCCGGCGGCGTATGGTGGCTTTTATCCGCCAGCAGGCGTTCACCCAGCAGCAAACGCCCGTCGCTTAATGTCTCCAGCCCGGCGAGAATGCGCAGCGTGGTGGTTTTGCCGCAGCCGCTGGGGCCTAACAACGCGGTAAACGCGCCCTGCGGCAGCGTTAAGGTCAGATCCCGCACCACCGCCTGCTCGCCAAACACTTTGCTGAGCCGTTCGAGCTTCAGTTCTGCCATGGGATCACTCCTTTCGGTAGATAGCGCCCGAGCGCGCCGAGCAGCAGCATCACCAGTGCGACCAGCGCCACCACCAGCACGGAGAGCGCCGAGGCCAGCACCTTATCGCCGCTCTCATCAAGGTTGAAAATCACCACGCCGATGGTCTCCTTTCCCGCGCTCCATAACAGCGCCGAAACGGTTAACTCATTCACCGCCGTAAGAAACACCAGCAGCGCACCGGCGAATGCTGCCGGGGCCAGCAGTGGTAAGACGATATGACGCAGACGCTGGCCGAAGGCCGCGCCCGCCAGGCTTGCCGCCTCCTCCATCGCCGGGTCAAGTTGCAGCATGCTGCTGTGCACCGGCTTCAAGCAGACCGTCAGAAAGCGCGCCAGATAGGCCAAAAAGATAATCGTCAGCGTGCCGCCGAGCGCGATATCAAGCAGCGGCAGCGGGCGGGCGAAGAGCAGAATGCAGGCGATCGCCAGCACCACGCCCGGCAGCGTGTAGGGAATATCAATTATGCTGTGCAAACCGCGCAGCAGGCGGTTCGGGTAGCGCACCAGCAGCCACGCCAGCGGCAGGCTAACCAGCATCAGCACCAGCGCGGCTGAAACTGATAGCAGAAAACTGTTGCCGAGGGCGCGCGCCGTAGCGCTCTGCCCGGTGAAGAGGTTGTGCCAGGCGGTGAGGGTGAAGGTCTCGCTGTTCAGCGGCACGCCGAGCGTCGGCACCAGCGACGTGGCGATCAGCGCCAGCAGGGGCGCAAGCAGGATCGCGCACAGCACTGCGCCGAGCAGCACTTCAACGGCCAGCCGCCCGCTTCCCAGCCTGAAGGCGATCGCGCGCCCGGTTGTGCCAATCAGCGGTAAGGCATAGCGCCGCTGCATCCGGCTCTGGAGCATCACAATGCCAATCGCCAGCACGCCCATCAGCAGCGAGAGCGCCGCCACGTCATTGAGCATTGAGGGGCCGAAGCTTGCCAGCGTCTGGTAGATATGGATCGGCAACACGAAATAGGAGATGGGAATGCCGAGCATTGCCGGAATACCGAAGTTGCCCAGCGCCGAGACAAAAGCGATGGCCGCCCCGGCCCACAGCGCGGTGCGGCACAGCGGCAGCACAATATCGATAAACACGCGCCATAATGATGCGCCGTTAAGCCTCGCCGCTTCAATATGCTCCTGCGGCAGCGCGCGCAGTTGCGTACGCAGCGCGAGAAACACCAGCGGTGCATGCTGAATGCCAAGCAGCAGCGCAATCCCTTCCGGCGAGTAGAGCGGGTTGCTGCTGCCAAACCCTGGCGCGATACCGAGGCTGTTAAGCAGAATGCTGCCGGGGCCGAAGAGTTGCAGCCAGCTTAGGGCCGTGACCTGCGGCGGGATCATCATCGGCAACATAAACAGAAACACCCACATCTGTTTCAGGCGGATGTTGGTCAGCGCCAGGCAGAAGGCGAACAGACTACCGAGCAGCAGCGACAGCAGTGTGCCAAGCCCGCTGGTGTAAAGGCTGTGCCAGAGCGCCAGCCAGGTTGCCGGGTTGCTGAGCACGCGCCACAGGCTGCTGTCACTCCCCTGCCGCCAGTCAACCAGCGCCGAGAGCAGTAGCCGCAGGCTGGGCAACAGGCTCAGCAGCGCCACCAGGCACAGCAACAGCCAGAGCAGCCCTTTGGTTGCGCCGCCGCTGCTGTTCGGCACGATTGCGCTACTCATCGTTTAACGGTTACCGAAGAGATCGGCGAAGCGTTTTTTATTCGCCTCGGTCTCGGCCAGCGCTTTCGCCGCATCAAACGGCATCAGTTTGATACTGTCACGCGGCGGGAAGCCTTTCGGCACCGGCAACGTCGCATCCGCAGGCAGGTAACCCTGTTGCAGCACCAGTTTCTGACCCGCGTCCGAGAGGACAAAATCGATAAACTCTTTCGCCCCTTGCGGGTTCTCGGTTCCCTTCATCATCGCTACCGGTTCGGTAACAACGCTTACGCCCTCTTTCGGGAAGAGAAACTCAACCGGCGCGCCTTTGGCTTTTTCGCGGATCGCCAGGTAATCCACCAGCACGCCATAGGCTTTGCTGCCGGACGCGATGGCGCTCATCACCGCACCATTGCCGCTTTGCGGCATCGCACCGTTCTGTTTCAGTTTTTCGTAGTATTGCCAGCCGAGCGCCGGGTCGTTCATCAGCGTCGCCTGGTGGATCTGCGCCGCGCCGGAGTAAAGCGGGCTCGGCAGCGTGGTCATGTTTTTCACTTCAGGTTTGAGCAGATCCAGCCATGAGGTCGGTTTGAGCGGCGCTTTGGTGTGGTAGGCAATACCGGTGGTGATCACTTTGGTACCGTAGTAATAGCCCTCTTGATCAAACAGCTGCGGGTCGAAGCGCACAGCTTCAGGCGATTTATAAGCTGCCAGCAGGTTCTGTTTTTTGAGTGATTCCATGGTCACGCTGTCGGCAATCAGCAGCACATCCGGCGCGGCGCTTCCGGCGGCTAACTCTGCCTGCAAGCGGGCAATCAGCTTGCTGGTGCCGTCGCGGATCCACTTCACTTCAATATCCGGGTGCGCTTTTTCGAAGGCGCTGACGGTCATCTGCGCATCGTCATTCGGCTGGCTGGTATAGAGCGTTAAGGTTGATTTTGCCCATGACGAGGCACTGATGAGAGCCAGCACAACTGCTGCCAGCACACGTTTGTTATTCATGGATCTCTCCCGCTGTTTTCGTTGCGACGATTAAAACAAGGGAGTTTGACAATCATGTTACGAAGGCGGGATAAGGTGCGCTAAGGCAATGACGCGCCGCCGTTTTTAACAGCGGCGCGGTAAGGCTGATTACTGCTGACGCAGGTTCTGCGCGGCTTTTACCATGTTCGCCAGCGCGCTGCGCGTTTCCGGCCAGCCGCGGGTTTTCAGGCCGCAGTCCGGGTTGACCCACAGACGCTCTGCCGGGATACGCTGCGCGGCTTTCTGCAACAGCGCCTCGATCCACTCAACGCTCGGGACGTTTGGCGAGTGAATGTCATACACGCCCGGCCCGATTTCGTTCGGGTATTCGAACTCTTCGAAGGACTCCAGCAGCTCCATGTCGGAACGGGAGGTTTCGATGGTAATAACGTCGGCATCCAGCGCGGCGATAGAGTCCATGATGTCGTTGAACTCGCAGTAACACATGTGGGTGTGGATCTGCGTCTCATCTTTCGCCACTGCGGCGTTAAGGCGGAAGGCTTCAACACCCCATTGCAGATAGGCATCCCAGTCGCTGCGACGCAGCGGTAACCCTTCGCGCAGGGCAGGTTCATCAATCTGGATGATGCCAATACCCGCAGCTTCCAGATCCGCCACTTCATCACGCAGCGCCAGCGCAATCTGTTTGGCGATGGTTTCACGGCTGACATCTTCACGCGGGAAGGACCAGCAGAGAATGGTCACCGGGCCGGTAAGCATCCCTTTGACCGGTTTATCGGTCAGCGACTGGGCATACTTCGCCCACTCAACGGTAATCGGCTGCGGACGGCTGACATCACCGATGACGACCGGCGGTTTTACGCAGCGGGAGCCGTAGCTCTGCACCCAGCCATTTTGCGTAAAGACGAAACCGTCGAGGTTTTCACCGAAGTACTCGACCATGTCGTTACGCTCGGCTTCGCCATGCACCAGCACGTCCAGCCCCAGGCGCTCCTGCTCGGCAATCGCCTGTTTAATATGTTCCGCGATACCGGTGCGGTAGTTATTGGCGTCGAGGTTGCCCTTTTTGAAATCCAGACGCAGGCCACGAATTTCAGTGGTTTGCGGGAAGGAGCCGATAGTGGTGGTCGGCCATGCTGGCAGATTAAAGCGGGCGCGCTGCGCCTGAGCGCGTTCGGCGTAGGGGCTTTGACGCTGGCTGTCCTGTGCGGTGATCGCCGCCAGGCGTTTCGCAACGGCGGTGTTGTGCACGCGGGTTGAGTGGCGACGCGCCTGAATCGGGGCGCTCCACTCCGCCAGTTTGTCGGTATTGCTGCTGTTGAGCGCATCGCGCAGCAGCGCCAGCTCCTGGCATTTTTGCAGGGCGAAGGCGAACCAGCTTTTCACCTCTTCATCGAGGCGGGTTTCTACGCTCAGATCGATGGGGCTGTGCAGCAGCGAGCAGGAGGAGGCAACCCACAGCGGGCGTTTACCGACCAGCTCTTTGATCTGCGCGTACTTCTCAGTGAGATCGGCGCGCCAGACGTTACGGCCATTAATCAGCCCGGCAGAGAGCAGCCAGTCGGCCGGCAGGCGCTGATGCAACTCCGCAACGTTATCTTTGCCGTGAACCAGATCAACATGCAGCCCCTGCACCGGCAGCGCAGTAATGGTATCGAGGTTCGGCGTAACGCCTTCAAAATAGGTGGTCAGCAGCAGTTTGACCTGGCCGCTCAGCGCGTCGTAAGCCGGTTTAAAGGCATCAAGCCAGGCTTGCGGCAGCTCCAGCACCAGCGCCGGTTCGTCAATTTGCACCCACTCGACGCCGCGTTTCGCCAGCTCTGCCAGCACCTGCTGGTAGACCGGCAGAATATCGTTCAGCAGGCTCAGGCGGTCGAACTGCTCGCCTTTGACTTTGCCCAGCCACAGGTAGGTGACCGGGCCAAGCAGCACCGGCTTGACGTTGTGGCCGAGCGCCAGCGCTTCGTCTACTTCGTCCAGTAGTTGGGTCCAGGTGAGTTTGAACTGCTGGCCCTGGGTGAATTCCGGCACCATGTAGTGGTAGTTGGTGTTAAACCATTTGGTCATTTCCGCTGCTGCCGCCGGTTCGCCGGTCGGCGCACGACCACGACCGATGCGGAACAGGGTATCGATATCGACAGAGCCGTCTTTGTTCTGATGACGAGCCGGCACGTTGCCAAGCAGCAGGCTGGTGGTCAGAACATGGTCGTACCAGGCGAAGTCGCCGACCGGCAGCAGATCGACACCCGCTTCTTTCTGCTGCTCCCAGTGACGAGCGCGCAGCTCGCGGCCCACCGCCAGTAACTCTTCACGGCTGGCGTTGCCGGCCCAGTAGCTCTCTTGCGCTTTTTTCAGCTCACGACGCAGACCAACACGAGGAAAACCGAGGGTGTGGTTGATTACTGTCATTTTATTAGCCTCTTCAATTAGTTAATCCAAAGGATTTCGGATTAAGGGAAGGCGGCAAGTTCATGAATCCCCGGGAGCTTACTGAAGTAAGTGACCGGGGTGAATGAGCGCAGCCAACGCACCGTTAATTCGAAAGACGCAGGATTTGGACGTCCAGATGTTTACACATCCATAATGTGAATGTACTGTGTATTCCTCAAGCGTAAAATATTCATGCCGGAGTGAAAGAGTTTCATGATCGAAATTAAGCACCTGAAAACGCTGCAAGCGTTACGAAATAGCGGATCGCTGGCTGCCGCTGCGGCAACGCTGCACCAGACGCAATCCGCCCTTTCCCATCAGTTCAGCGATCTGGAACAGCGCCTCGGTTTTCGTCTGTTTGTGCGTAAAAGCCAGCCGCTGCGTTTTACGCCGCAGGGGGAAATTTTGCTGCAACTGGCTAATCAGGTGCTGCCGCAGATTAGCCGCGCGCTGCAAGCCTGCAATGAGCCGCAGCAAACCACCTTACGCATCGCCATTGAGTGCCATAGCTGTATTCAGTGGTTGACCCCCGCGCTTGAGAATTTCCGCCAGAGCTGGCCGCAGGTGGAGATGGATTTCAAATCTGGCGTTACCTTCGATCCGCAGCCCGCTTTGCAACAGGGCGAGCTGGATGTGGTGCTCACCTCCGACATTCTGCCGCGCAGCGGCCTGCACTATTCGCCGATGTTTGATTTTGAAGTGCGACTGGTGCTGGCGCCGGATCATCCGCTGGCAGCAGTGGCGCATATCACGCCGGAAGATATCGCCAGTGAAACGCTGCTCATCTATCCGGTGCAGCGCAGCCGGCTTGATATCTGGCGGCACTTTCTGCAACCGGCAGGCGTCAGCCCGTCGCTGAAAAGCGTCGATAACACGCTGCTGCTGATTCAGATGGTCTCCGCACGCATGGGGATTGCGGCGCTGCCGCACTGGGTGGTGGAGAGTTTTGAGCGCCAGGGTCTGATTGTGACCAAAACCCTCGGCGAGGGATTGTGGAGCCGGCTGTACGCCGCGGTACGCGACGGCGAGCAGCGTCAGCCGGTAACGGAAGCGTTTATTCGCTCAGCGCGGAATCACGCCTGCGATCATCTGCCGTTTGTGCGGAGCGCGGAGCGACCCAACGGCGATGTACCCATAGCGAAGCCATTATCACCGCACCACCAATAATAAAGCTGGGCCAGTGCGGCTGCTGCTGCCAGATGGCAAGATTGACCAGCAGCCCCGCAGGAACATGCACATTGTTCATGATGCCGAGCGTGCCCGCATCCACCTGCGTCGCGCCGTAGTTCCACATAAAGTAACCGAGCCCGGACGCCACGACGCCCAGCCACACCAGCACGCCCCACTGCAACGTGGTGGTGGGTAATTTCTGCGGGTTGCCCATTATCAGCCACGCTACTGCTGCCACCACAAACGCGCCAAGATAGAACCAGGCAAAGGCGTTGTGCTGCGGCATCGGTCGCGTCTCCATCAGGCGCTTATACCCCACCATGCCAATCGCAAAGCTAATATTCGCCAGTTGCACGAGGATCAGCCCCGTCCAGAAGTGATCGCTCACTTTGTCATAGCGGATGATCGCCGCGCCAATCACCGCCAGCCCGGCGCTCAGCAGGTAGCTCCAGCGCAGCCTGCGTTTGCTCAGCAGGTCGTAAATCAGCGTGATATAGAGCGGGGTGAACACGGTGAAGAGCAGGAACTCGGAGACCGTTAAGTAGAGATAGGCCTGGAAGCCGAACAGATACATGATGCCAAGCTGCAGCGCACCCACCAGCATATACAAGCCGATAGTTTGCAGGTTATGGCCGCGTGTGCGCAGGAAGGGTAAAAAGACCAGTGCCGCCAGCCCGACGCGCATCAGCACCGAAAAGTAGCTGTCGACATGCCCGGCAAGGTACTCGCCAATCAGGCTAAACGAGAAGGCCCACAGAATGGTGGTGATGATCAGTAACGCCACAATGAATGTCTCTCAAGTGAAAGGACACGCATTGTAGCGAACTCAGGTGTACAAAGTTTGACTATTTGGTTGACGACTGTTTATTTATCGAACAGTTGTCAATCTTGGCCAAGGTAGAGCTTGCGCAGGTATTTCGGCACGGCGTTATCGGCGTTGGTGCCAATCACTTCCAGCTCCGGATGGAGCTGTTTCAGCCGCTGATGGGCGTTGGCCATAATGCAGCCTTTACCCGCCATCGACAGCATTTCGGCATCGTTCATACCGTCGCCGAAGGCGATGCAGTTTTTCAGGCTGTAGCCCAGCGCGTGCGCTACCGCTTCCAGCGCATGGCCTTTCGATACGCCGCCCGCCATCACTTCCAGGCAGGTCAAAGTGGAGAAGCTGACGTTGACGCGGTCACCCCAGCGGGCGTTGATCGCCTGCTCCAGCGGCAGCAGTTTTTCGTGGTTGTCACAGGTGAAGAAGACTTTGCTGACGCCCTCCGGCTCCAGTAAACCCGGCTCGTAGAGCGCGTATTTGAACACCGCCTCTTTGAAGAAGCGCATCTCATCCGGACGGTGGCGGTTCATAAACCACTCATCGTCGCGGTAGACGTTAGTGATGATCTCCGGCTCGTTATGCATCATGCCGAAGAGATCGGCGGCGATATCGCGGTCGAGGTTATGGGTGAAGACCAGGTTTCCGTCGGTATCGTGCACGCGCGCGCCGTTGGAGGTGATCATGTAGGCTTTGATATCTAAATTATCGCGGATCTGCCCGACATCAACGTGGTGGCGGCCGGTAGCGAAGACAAAGTTCACACCGCGCGCGGTCAGCAGTTTTAAGGTCTCTTTGGCGAAAGGCGACAGTGTGTGGTCGGGAGAGAGCAGCGTACCGTCTAAATCAGAGGCAACAACCTGGTACATAAGAAAATTTAACCTCAATAAATCATCAGTTATGTCGATCGAAAAAATCGACGATGGCGTTGAGCGCGACTGAGCGCATGGCGTCCTTTTCAAAAAGGATCTCATGGTACGCGCCTTCGATGACCAGCGGTTTCCCCCCTTCGCAGGGGTGACCGGCGGCGGCGCGGCGTTCGCAGAAGCGCTGATGCATGCGGTTATCGACCACATGCTCCTCTTCTGCCTGAATCAGTAATGTCGGCGTGGCATCTTTTTCCACCCCTGCCAGCGCCTGTTCGCCCGCGAGAATGCCTTCGCGCACCCAGTGCCAGGTTGGGCCGCCGACGCGCAGGGTCGGTTCATCGGCGTAGAAACGAACGTTACGGCGGTAGCGCTCGCGGCTGTGGGTCAGCACGTTGATGGCGAAGGGCAGCGGACGCCAGCTGCCGGTGCCGATAGCGTAACCGTCGCGGATGCTCGGGTAGCTCTCAGCCCACTCCAGCAGCGGACGCACCACCCAATCCGGCAGGTGAATAACAATGCCGAACATCGGCGCGCAGAGCGCGATGGCGTCGCAGGCGTGCGGGTAGCGCTGTAAAAAGAGCGTTGAGATCGCGCCGCCCATTGAGTGCGCCAGAATATAGCGTTTACGCCACGGGCCGCTGGCAACTTCCTGCTCCCAGAAGGCGGCTAAATCCTCGACGTAGTCGCTAAATTTCACCACATGACCGCGGTGCGCATCGGGCAGCATGCGCCCGGAGCGACCCTGGCCGCGGTGATCGATAATCAGCACGTCGTAACCAAGGTGGAACAGGTCATAAGCCAGTTCGGCATACTTTACGTAGCTTTCGATACGGCCAGGGCAGATCACGATCACTCGATCGTTACTCTGGGCGCGAAAACGAACAAAACTGACCGGCACGTCGTCCACGCCGGTAAACACGTCCTCTTCACGCGATCGCCAGAAGTCCATTAACGGACCCATGGTGAATGCGGCGAACGCTTTTTCTCTGCTTTCCCACGCCTTTTTTTGCCGAAACATCGGGATTTTGCCCCTTTTAGCCATGTAAAATCGTTTTTTTGTGACCAATAGCAAATTCCACAGACAATGGCGTATTGTGGCATAAAAACCGACAACCAGGGAATTTCTCATGACCTTCGAGTGGTGGTTCGCCTACCTGCTGACATCGTTGATTTTAAGCCTCTCCCCCGGTTCCGGGGCGATCAATACCATGACCACCTCTATTAGCCACGGCTATCGCGGCGCGGCAGCCTCAATTGCCGGTTTGCAGACCGGGCTGGGCATCCATATCGTGCTGGTCGGGATCGGTCTGGGCACGCTCTTTTCCCGCTCGGTGCTGGCGTTTGAGGTGCTGAAGTGGGCGGGCGCAGCCTATCTGGTGTGGCTCGGTATTCAGCAGTGGCGCGCCGCAGGCGCGCTCGATCTCCATACCCTGGCGCAGACGCAATCACGCGGGCGGCTGTTTAAACGTGCGGTGTTTGTGAACCTCACCAACCCGAAGAGCATTGTGTTTCTCGCCGCCCTCTTCCCGCAGTTTATCGCGCCCAATCAGCCGCAGGTGATGCAGTATGTTGTGCTTGGGGCGACGACCATCGTGGTCGATATCATTGTGATGATTGGTTATGCCACGCTGGCGCGGCGCATCGCGGGGTGGATCAAAGGCCCGCATCAGATGAAGGCATTGAATAAAGTGTTCGGATCGCTGTTTGTGCTGGTGGGGGCGTTATTGGCGTCAGCAAGGCACGCGTGAGTGCGGTCTGTTTGCCGGATGGCGGCTGCGCCTTATCCGGCCTACGCAAAACCAGGTGGTGACCTTTGTAGGCCGGATAAGCGTCAGCGCCATCCGGCATATGCAAAACCAGGTAGTGACCTTTGTAGACCGGATAAGCGCAAGCGCCATCCGGCATATGCAAAATCAGGTAGTGACCTTTGTAGGCCGGATAAGCGCACGCGCCATCCGGCAATTCGCATCAGCGGGAAATAATCAGATGGATACCAAACCCGGCGAAGAGCGCACCGGCGACGCCATCGATCCACTTCGCCATTCGCTGATAGCCGCGACGCACGCGCGGTAACGCAAAGACGCTGGCAACCAGCGTAAACCAGGCGAAGGTCTCTACCACAATCAGCACAAAGATGCCCCAGCGCGCGTGAGCGCCGACGCTGTCGCCAACAAACAACGAGAAGACCGATCCGAAGTAGATAATCGCTTTCGGGTTCGCGAGGTTGGTCAGCAAGCCTTTCACAAAACTACGGCCGCCCGCCGCCAGCTCAACCTGCGGCGCATCGCTGTTCGCCGTCTCTTTCTTCAGCGCGCCGCGCAGCATCTGGAAGCCCATCCAGCAGAGATAGAGCCCGCCGCCGACCATAATGATGCTATGCAGCCAGGCCATTTTCGCGAGGATCAGGTTGAGGCCAAGCAGCGCGACCGCTGCCCACACCATTACACCGGCGGTGATGCCGAGCACGCCCAGCATCGCTTCTTTGCGCGAGCGGCTGACGGCAGTTTGAGAAACAAAGAAGAAATCAGGACCGGGGCTCATCAGCGCAATGAAGTGCACTGTCATGACGGAGAGAAAGAGCGTTAACATAGCGAACTCGCGAGAAAAGATTCAGTGAAAGGCTATCCTGACACTTTTCCCGCAGGCTGACTACTCTTCATCGCCGTCGACATGGGCGCGGATCAGCGCCATAAACTCCTGGCCGAAACGCTCCAGTTTACGCGTGCCGACGCCATTGACGCTCAGCATGTCGCCCGGCGAAAGCGGCATCTGCTCCGCCATCTCAATCAGCGTGGCATCGTTAAACACCACGTACGGCGGGATGTTCTCTTCGTCGGCGATCGCTTTACGCAGCTTACGCAGTTTGGCGAACAGCTTGCGATCGTAATTGCCGACCGCCGCCTTCTGCATCACCTTCGGCTTCAGCGTCACCATACGCGGCACCGCCAGCATCAGCGGCACCTCACCGCGCAGAACCGGACGCGCCGCTTCCGTGAGTTGCAGCGCCGAGTGCTGGGCGATATTTTGCATAGCGAAGCCTAAATGGATCAGCTGGCGAATGACGCTTACCCAGTGTTCGTGGCTCTGCTCGCGCCCGATGCCGTAGACCGGCAGCTTGTCATGGCCCATCTCGCGGATACGCTGGTTATTCGCGCCGCGCAGCACCTCAACCACATAACCCATCCCGAAGCGCTGGTTCACGCGATAGATGGCGGAGAGCGCTTTCTGCGCATCCTGCAAACCGTCGTACTGGCGCGGCGGATCGAGGCAGATATCGCAGTTGCCGCACGGCGCGTGACGCCCTTCGCCAAAGTAGTTGAGCAGCACCAGGCGACGGCAGGTTTGCGCTTCAGCAAAGGCGCCCATCGCGTTGAGCTTGTGACGCTCGATATCCTGCAACGGCCCGGCGGGCTTCTCCTCCAGGCAGCGGCGCAGCCAGGCCATATCTGCCGGATCGTAAAACAGCATCGCTTCTGCGGGCAGGCCATCGCGCCCGGCGCGACCGGTCTCCTGGTAGTAGGATTCGATATTGCGCGGAATGTCGAAGTGCACCACAAAGCGGACGTTGGGTTTGTTAATACCCATGCCGAAGGCGACGGTAGCGACCACAATTTGCAGGTCATCGCGCTGGAACTGCTCCTGCACCCGCGCGCGAACCTCGTTCTCCAGCCCGGCGTGATAAGGCGCGGCGCTGAAGCCCCGGCCCTGTAAGCGCGCGGCGGTATCTTCCACTTTCGCCCGGCTGTTGCAGTAAATGATGCCGCATTTGCCCCGCTGCTCCTGCACATAGCGCAGCAGCTGGTCGAGAGGCTTAAACTTCTCCATCAGCATGTAGCGAATGTTTGGGCGGTCGAAACTGCTGACCTGAATCAGCGGATCGTTAAGGCTGAGCAGACGCTCAATATCGCGGCGCGTGGTGTCATCGGCGGTCGCGGTAAGCGCCATAAAAGGCACGTTGGGTAGCATATGGCGCAGCTGGCCGAGCGCGGCGTATTCCGGGCGGAAATCGTGTCCCCACTGGGAGATACAGTGCGCTTCGTCGACGGCGATAAGCACCGTGTTCCACTGACGCAGCTGGTCAAGGAAGTTGTCGAGCATCAGGCGTTCAGGCGCGATATAGAGCAGACGGATCTGCCCGTTGCGACAGCCGTTTACCACCTCAAGCTGCTGCTCGCGGCTCTGGGACGAGTTGAGACAGGCCGCCGCCACGCCGTTGGCGAGCAGTTGGTCGACCTGATCTTTCATCAGCGAGATAAGCGGCGAGACCACGACCGTCAGCCCTTCCAGCACCAGCGCCGGAATTTGGTAACAGAGCGATTTGCCGCCGCCGGTCGGCATCACCACCAGGCAGTCGCGACCGCCAAGCACGGTGTCGATAATATCCTGCTGGCCAGGGCGGAACTGCTGGTAGCCAAAGGTCTCTTGTAAAACCTGTTTAGCCAGCGATTCCTGATTCAATACTTCCGCCTGCGCCACATTGACCCCATTTGCCTGAAATAAAAACAGGCGCTATTTTCAGCGCCTGTGACTGAAACTGCAATGCCTTAAAACAGATCGTTGAGCATCACGCCCACGCCGAAGCGGGTCTGATTGAAATTATAATCAATCAGCGATTCGCCATAGCCGCTGTAAACCTGAGTATAGAGGCGAACGTGTTTGGTTACCGGGTAGCTGAGGCCGATTTCTGCGCCGCCGTAGCCGGTATTCCAGTTGTACTGCCCTTTCGCGCTGAGGATCGCTTCACCAATTTCGTAACCGATTTTCAGCTGGTAGTAACCCATATATTTGGTGATATCCGGGTTGTCGTCCGTGGAGCCTACGACATACCAGGGCTTCACTTCCACCATCCAGTTACCGTTTTGCGCCATCAGGCGGGTGTAAGCACGGTTCCAGCTGCGCGAGGTGGGATCGGAGCGGCCGTTGGAGTCATGGTTGAAACCAACTTCCACGTCACGCAGCGTCCAACCGGCAAATCGGTAATCCGTGGCGAAACCGAGGAACAGCTGCGGTTCATAGTTAGTTTCACGGAAGGGAGAAGACTCGCCGCTGTTGGAGAGCTGCCACCAGGATTTTTGCGTATAGGAGCCGCCTAATACTGAGTTTGGCCCGAGAATGCCGCGCCAGAAGGGGAAGGCCAGGCTTATCTGGAACTTCACTTCATCTTTACGCGCGTTGTCAGCCCAGTTGTAGGAGCGGATCGCTTCTTTATTCAGATCGCTGGTATCGGTATAAAGCACATAGTTGGATTCATACGGATAGAGCGTGAACGGATTATCGTGGTCCTGCAACATATTCGCGATGATGCTGCCGCGCACAACGGGCGCATCATGAACTTCTTTGATGGTTGCTTCTTGTGCGAGTGCCATAAACGGCAGTGCCAGCACTGCGAAAATATACCCCGGCCAGGTGCGCATCGGTTTAAGCTCCGAATTATTGTTGAGTTAGTTAATAGTCTTATCCGCACGTATTCTACATATTTCTTGCGTCACTGCTCGTCTATCGCTCTTAAAGTAGCAATCAACAAACATTGAGCATAAAATTAACACTCTATTAACTCATCGGATCAGATTGATATGTCAGCCGTTCTTACCGCCGATCAAGCCCTGCAAATGGTGGGCGAGATTTTTGTCTATCACATGCCCTACAACCGTGCGTTAGGCCTGGAGCTGGGGCGCTATGAAAAAGCCTTCGCAGAACTGCATTTCAATAACCAGCCGATGATGGTCGGTAACTGGGCGCAGAGCATTCTCCACGGCGGAGTGATTGCCTCTGCGCTGGATGTCGCCGCCGGGCTGGTATGCGTCGGCAGCACCCTCACCCGCCATGAAACCATTAGCGAAGAGGAGCTGCGCCAGCGCCTGGCGCGCATGGGGACGATTGATCTGCGTGTTGATTATCTGCGACCCGGCCGCGGTACGCGGTTTACTGCCAGCAGCAGTTTGTTACGTGCCGGTAATAAGGTCGCGGTTGCACGCGTGGAGTTACATAACGAGGAGCAGGTGCATATCGCCAGCGCAACCGCTACCTATATGGTGGGGTGAGCAGGCCTGCGAAATCGGGTACCATGCGGTTACATTTTCGCAACGAGTCTTTCTGATGGATGCAAAGCAGACGCGGCTTGGCGTATTACTTGCGCTCGCCGCTTATTTTATCTGGGGCATCGCGCCCGCCTACTTCAAAGTGATTTGGTATGTTCCCGCCGATGAGATCCTGACTCACCGCGTCATCTGGTCCTTCTTTTTTATGCTGGCGCTGATAAGCGTAAGCCGCCAGTGGAAGAGCGTGAAAGCGCTGCTGCAAACGCCGAAAAAGATTTTGCTGCTGGCAGTCTCTGCGGTGCTGGTGGGCGGTAACTGGCTGCTGTTTATCTGGGCGGTCAACCATAACCATATGCTGGAAGCGAGCCTCGGCTACTTTATTAACCCGCTGGTCAATATCCTGCTGGGGATGCTTTTCCTGGGCGAGCGTTTTCGTCGTATGCAGTGGCTGGCGGTGATCCTCGCCGCGCTCGGCGTGCTGGTGCAGCTCTGGACCTTTGGCTCGCTGCCGGTGATTGCCCTTGGCCTCGCCTTTAGCTTCGCCTTTTACGGTCTGCTGCGAAAGAAAATCGCCGTTGAGGCGCAAACCGGCATGCTGATAGAGACCTTATGGTTACTGCCGGTGGCGGCCATCTGGCTGTTCGGTATTACCGATAGCCCGACCAGCCATATGTCGCAAAACAGCCTGTCGCTCAATCTGCTGCTGATCGCGGCGGGCGTGGTGACCACCGTGCCGCTGCTCTGCTTTACCGGGGCGGCAACGCGTCTGCGCCTCTCAACCCTCGGTTTCTTTCAGTACATCGGCCCGACGCTGATGTTCCTGCTGGCGGTGACCTTTTACGGTGAGCATCCCGGCGCGGATAAGATGGTGACCTTTGGCTTTATCTGGGTGGCACTGGCGATCTTCGTAATGGATGCCCTTTATACCCAGCGCGCGTTGCGTAAAACACGCTAATTCCGCTTAGGGAACAAATCAGGCGGGCGGAATTGCCGCCCGCTACCTACAAATATTCGTGGGTTATTCGATCGTCGCGTCGCATATTAATCTACTGAATGGTATGTTCGCCGCTTTATTATTACGCTATTCAGGACGACCCGGAAAAATGATCCGCAGGATTTTTTGGCCAACAGGCAAGGCATGCCTCGCGCGTAAGCCCTATTTCCTTACTTTTATGCTTCTGCATATTGTTTTTTTAATTGCCATGGTTAGCGTGGCGAAGCTTCCCATACTGCCACTGCTCTGCCTGCTGGTTTACACGTGGGTGAAGATCAATATCAATGCGCAGCGCTGCCGGGATAGTGGATTAAAGGGGCGTTATGTCGTCATTTTGTCGATCCTGGTTTATCTCATTTCGCCAGTGGTCTCCGCGGCAGGTTTCGTGCTGGATGATGAATATCTGCTGCTCGGCGCTCAGCTCTATATTTGGTTCGACGGCCTGGTATTTTTTATGTTTATGTTCGCGCCAACGGAAGTAAAAACAGCTAATTAGTTTAAAAGACAGGATTTTTCAGGAGAGGAAAATGAGTACTATCAACGACTATGACTACCAGAAAGATGAATCGCTGAGCGATACGTGGAAATATCGCTTCGCCTTTTTTGAAAAGAATGGTTACCCCGGATTCTGGCGTCCTACTCCGGCGTGGAAACAAGCGTTTAAGCAGATGAAATTTGGGGAGAAAGTAACTGTTAACCAAAACTTCTACGCATTCTTCTTCGGCTGTATTTATCTCTTTATCCTGGGCCTGTGGAAAAAAGCGCTGACCTCTATTGGGCTGAACGTACTGGGATTATTAGTCGCCGCTCTTATAGGTTTCCCTTTCCTCTCCTTTATCGTACCCATGCTTATCATGATGCGAACGAATGTCTGGTATCACGAATATAAGGTTAAAGGCATCCAGACCTGGGGCCTGTAAAGAAAAAAGGTTCAGCACAGGCTGAACCTTTTTTTATCGCCTCAAAGCCAGTTGCGGCGTTTGAAGTAGAGGTAGGGAGCAAGGCCGGCGAGGATCATAAAGATAATCGCGCCGGGGTAGCCGAAGCTCCAGTGCAGCTCAGGCATAAACTCAAAGTTCATCCCATAGCTTGATGCCACCAGCGTTGGCGGCAGAAACACCACCGATACCACCGAGAAGATCTTGATGATTCGGTTCTGCTCGATATTGATAAAACCCATCGCCGCCTGCATCAGGAAGTTCACCTTCTGGAACAGGGATTCGTTATGCGGCAGCAGCGATTCGATATCGCGCAGGATCTCGCGCGCCTGCTCAAGCTGACCCGCCGGTAAACGCGCTTTGCGCACCAGGAAGTTCAGCGCACGCTGGGTATCCATCAGACACAACCGCACTTTCCAGCCGATATCTTCCTGCTCCGCAAGCGTTGAGAGCGCTTCGTCATACTCATCGCCCTGCTGCCCTTCCATAATGACGCGGCTGAGCTTTTCCAGATCGCTGTAGATGTTTTCAATCTCATCCGCCAGCTGTTCGATTTTGGTTTCGAAGAGATCGAGCAGCAGCTCGTAGGCGTTGCCGTCAACCATCTCCTGGCTGCGGGCGCGCATACGGTAGAGACGAAACGCGGGCAGTTCGCGCTCGCGCAGGGTAA
Organism: Kosakonia sp. 1610; assembly: GCF_050435845.1. Taxonomy (NCBI): domain Bacteria; kingdom Pseudomonadati; phylum Pseudomonadota; class Gammaproteobacteria; order Enterobacterales; family Enterobacteriaceae; genus Kosakonia; species Kosakonia sp. 1610. The sequence goes on from NZ_JBNDKZ010000014.1 coordinate 37,498, forward strand.
AGAGACGCCCTTCGCGAATGGTGAATGCTACCGTTGAGTTGCCTGCGTGATCCTCCGCATCTTCATAAAAGAAGAAGGAGTGGATGTGCAGACCGTCTTCGTCTTCGAAAAAACGCGCCGAGGCTTCGATGTCTTCCAGTTCAGGTCGCGTAGCCAGATTCTGGCCCAATTCCGTTTGCACGCGGGTACGTTCATCATCGTCCGGCTCGACCAAATCCACCCAAACCGAGCTGGCGAGGTGTTTGATTTCGTCAGCCTCAAGACGGCTTAAACGATTGTTTTCCAGTTGAAATGCGCTCAGCATGGCCGGGACTCCCAATGCAAAAAATATCGGACAGTTCGCAGGGCACACAAGAAACAATTGGGGTTTCAGACCATTAAACAGTCTGACTCAGCGCGACGGGGATAAAGCGGGTCGCCGACAACCTCTAAGGCCATCAGCGTGAGGAGAAAGCCTTAGGAGTTGTTCCTGAAATCCAGGAAATTGAGCCAGCATCTACTGGGTGTGTCCAAGGCGAATGTCCTCTTAGCGTGATCGTGCGCGCATGTTACGCCAGCACTCAGGAGGCGTCAACACGCAACGAAACGCTAAAGAGCAATATTTGCCCTTCAGCGTATAAGGCTAGCAGAATATTACAAAATGATGATATTTTTCTGAAGGTTACACGGTTTCGAGCTTCGCATAGGCGGCGACTAACCACTTAATACCCTGCCCCTGGAACGCCACCTGCAAGCGGCTGTGCTCGCCGCTGCCTTCCATATTCACCACCGTGCCTTCGCCAAATTTGGCGTGGCGCACGCGCTGACCAAGCTTATAGCCCGTATCGCTCTGCGCCACCGGCGTGCCCATCCGCTGATGGCTGACCGGGCGGCTGATGCTGGCGCGCAAACGTACCTCTTCAACGCACTCTTCCGGCAGCTCGCCGATAAAGCGCGAAGGGCGGTGATAAACCTCTTTACCATACAACCGACGCGTTTCTGCGTAGGTTAAGGTCAGTTTTTGCATCGCGCGCGTGACGCCGACATAGGCCAGACGGCGCTCCTCTTCCAGACGACCACCCTCGTCAAGGGACATCTGACTCGGGAACATCCCCTCTTCCATGCCGACAATAAACACCTGCGGGAACTCAAGCCCCTTCGCCGAGTGCAAGGTCATCAACTGCACCGCGTCCTGCCAGGTGTCCGCCTGCCCTTCGCCCGCTTCCAGCGCCGCGTGAGAGAGGAACGCCTGCAGCGGCATTAAATCTTCATCTTCTTCGTTGTAGCTGAACTGCCGCGTTGCGGTGACCAGCTCCTCTAAGTTCTCAATTCGCGTCTGGCCTTTTTCGCCCTTCTCCTGCTCGTACATCGCGCGCAGGCCGGAATCGCTGATCACCCGGTCGGTTTGCACATGCAGCGGCATATCCGCCGTCTCCTGCGCCAGCGCGTCGATTAGCTCAAGAAAACGCTGCAACGCGCCCGCCGCACGGCCCGCCAGCGCTTTCTCTTGCAGCAGCTCGCGGGTCGCCTGCCACAGCGTCAGCTGGCGCTCACGGGAGGTCTGGCGAACAACGTCTAAAGTGCGATCGCCAATGCCGCGCGTCGGCGTATTCACCACGCGCTCATACGCGGCGTCATCGTTACGGTTAGCGATCAGGCGCAGATAGGCGAGCGCATCTTTAATCTCCTGACGTTCGAAGAAGCGCATGCCGCCATAGATGCGATAGGGCATGCTCGTCTGCAGTAACGCCTCTTCCAGCACGCGCGACTGGGCGTTGCTGCGATAGAGAATGGCGCACTGCGTCAGCTGGCCGCCGTTGTCCTGCCAGGCTTTGATGCGATTAACCACGAAACGCGCTTCATCCAGCTCGTTAAACGCGCAGTAGAGGGAGATTGGCTCGCCGGCGGTCCCTTCGGTCCACAGCTTTTTCCCCAGACGCCCATTGTTGTTCTCAATCAGGGCGTTGGCGGCGCTCAGAATATTGCTGGTAGAGCGGTAGTTCTGCTCAAGACGAATGGTTTGCGCGCCGGGAAAATCGGTGAGGAAGCGCTGGATGTTCTCCACCTGCGCGCCGCGCCAGCCGTAGATCGACTGATCATCGTCGCCGACAATCATCACCTTACCGGTATCGCCCGCCAGCAGGCGGATCCACGCGTACTGAATGTTGTTAGTATCCTGGAACTCATCCACCAGGATATTGGTAAAGCGTTCGCGATAGTGCTGCAGAATATGCGGTTTGTTCAGCCACAGCTCGTGGGCGCGCAGCAACAGCTCAGCAAAATCGACCAGCCCGGCGCGATCGCACGCCTCCTGATAGGCCTGGTAGACCTTCTGCCAGGTCTGCTCCACCGGATTGCCGAAGCTTTGAATATGGTGCGGGCGAATGCCCTCATCTTTTTGACCGTTGATGTAGTACATCGCCTGGCGCGCTGGCCACTGCTTCTCATCAAGGTTCATCGCTTTGATCAGACGCTTGAGCAGGCGCAGCTGATCTTCGCTATCGAGGATCTGGAAATCCTGCGGCAGCTTCGCGTCCATATGGTGCGCGCGCAGCAGCCGGTGCGCCAGCCCGTGGAAGGTGCCGACCCACATGCCGCCCTGGGTGGTGCCCATCAACTGGCCGATACGGTGGCGCATCTCCGCCGCCGCTTTGTTGGTAAAGGTGACCGCCATAATCGAGAAGGGCGAGCAGTTCTCTACGGTGATCAGCCATGCGATACGGTGTACCAGCACGCGCGTCTTGCCGCTTCCCGCTCCCGCCAGCACCAGCATATTGCTGCGTGTCGCCGCTACGGCGTCGCGCTGTTTGTCATTGAGGCTGTCGAGCAGATAAGAAACGTCCATAGGTACCGTCGCGTAGTCATCAGGAATTGAACAAAACGCCGGTGGCGCTTCGCGTACCAGGGTCCGGTTTGCGTGGGCGTATTCGCGCCGCGCCCGCCACCAAAACCCTGGTATTTTATACAGAACAATGGGTGATTATATCAGCGTAGTGAGGGATGCCAACCGCGAAATTTCCATATGTGGCAACAGCCGGCTGTCGCTGGCTTGCAGCAGATCTGCGCCCTCGGGTTTGATCCAGCAGGCCTGCATGCCGCAGCGGATCGCGCCCGCAACGTCGGTGGTGAGATCGTCGCCAACGTGCAAAATGTTGCCAATGGGCACGCCAAGACGCTCAGCGGCGCGGTGATACATATCGCTAAAGGGTTTCGAACGCCCGTCCGGCCCGGCACGCAGAACAAATTTGAAATAGTCGCCGAGCCCGAATAGCTCCGGCTGCGCATTACCGTTAGTGATCGCCACCAGCGGCCACTTTTCTGCCAGCTTCGCCAGCGTGTCGTGGGTCTCGTCCGGGACATCAATGCGGCTGCGCCAGTGCGCAAAGTTGGCCATGGCGGCTTCGGCACCGGCCGCGGCCTCTGCTGCCGTCAGCCCGGCATCGAGCATAGCGCGCTCAACGGCACGTCGCCGCCACTCGGTGACATCGTGATAGATATCCGGCTCGGTTTCGCGCAGCGCCTGGCGCAGACGCTTGAACTCGCTGTTCTCCAGCGTGCTGAGCGCCGGGTGGTAGCCCTGCAAAAAGGCCAGCGACTCCTGCTCTGTACGCTGGATCACCAGCCGGTTGTCATAAAGGGTGTCGTCCAGGTCGAAAGTGATCGCCGAGATCTCGCCTGGTGGGCGGTAAAAACGCATTATTTCCCCCGTTTTGCGCGCGGATGCGCCGCATCGTAGACCGAAGCAAGGTGTTGAAAATCAAGATGGGTATAGATCTGGGTGGTGGATAAATTGGCGTGCCCGAGCAGCTCCTGCACGCCGCGCAGATCGCCGCTCGACTCCAGCATATGAGTGGCAAAGGAGTGGCGCAGTTTATGCGGATGAACATGGCTGTTCAGCCCCTGCTTAATGCCCCATTCGGCAAACCGTTTCTGCACGTTGCGCGCCGAGATGCGCTTGCCGAGCTTTGAGAGGAACAGCGCATCGTCCTGCGCGCCAAACAATTCGCGCAGATCGAGCCAGTGCTCAACCCAGCTCACCGCGTTGCGGCCTATCGGCACGCGGCGCTCTTTACTGCCCTTGCCGAGCACCCACACTTCGCCGCTCTCCAGATCGAGGTGTTTGATATCGAGATTGACCAGTTCCGACAGACGCAGGCCCGCGCCGTACATCACTTCCAGCATCGCGCGGTCGCGCACCGCCAGCGGATCGTTAATGTCGATCTCCAGCAGACGGTTTACATCATCGACATCGATATTTTTCGGCAGATGGCGCGCGGCTTTCGGTGCCGAGATCCCTTTCGCCGGGTTGGCGGGCAGCTCGCCCTGGCTCACTAGCCAGTCGAAGAAGCTGCGCAGTGCCGAGAGCCGTAGCGCGAGACTCGCCGCGCCCAGCCCTTTGCGGCGGCTGCGGGTGGCAATTGAGCGCACCGTAGCCGCATCGCACTGTTGCCAGCTTTTGAGGCCGAGATCGTCCGCCATCGCCATAATGGCGTCCAGCTGGCGCTGATAGTTACGCAGGGTGATCGGGCTGAGCTGGCGCTCAACGCCGAGGTAACGCAAAAAGCGGGTAACGAGCGGGAAGAGCGGCGAAGCGGTCATGCGCGCGCGATCCAGCGCTCAAGCAGATCCGGCAGCATCTGCGCGATCTCCTCCAGCAGCTGGGTACCCTGACCATGTTGATAATGGTGCGGATCGCGGCTGCTGAACAGCACCACGCCGAGCGAGCCATCTTGCCCCATCAGCGACATCGCCACTGAACCGATGGCTTTCGCTTCCGGCAACAGCAGCAACAGCTCCGGCCCGTTGAGCGATCCCAGATAGTGATGCTGGTGACCAAGGCGCTGAATGCGCAGTGGCTCAAACGCCTGACGCGAGAGGGAGAGATGGGTGTAGCGCGACGGTGCGCCGAGACGCCAGCGATCCGGAAAGAGGCGCACCGTGGCCCCTGCCAGCCCTAAATCACGCGCCCAGCGGTGCAGGCGGTTCAGCATCTCATCAAGGCTTGGCGCGGAAGCCAGCCGGCTTTGCAGACGCAGCAGGCGATAAAAGAGCCCTTCGTTGGCGCTCGCCTGCTCCATCAGCAGCGTCATGTTCTCTTCCAGCGCGTTGATGTGGTTGCGCGAGCGCGCCATATGCCACTCCACCAGAGAAACCGTGTCGCGCACCGCATGCGGCACGCGCATCTGTTCCACCAGCCGCGCGTTACGGATAAAGAAGTCAGGATGGCGCACCAAATAGTCGGCAACGGTCTGATCTTCCAGCTCCGTCAGCGTCTCCTGCAATTCTTCCCCTGGTTGCTTCATAGATGAATAAACCCGTCATAGACATGTGCCGCCGGGCCAGTCATGTACAGCGGTTGGCCCGGGCCTTTCCAGGCGATATCAAGTCGACCGCCCGGTAACTCCACACGAACGCTTTCCGCCAGCAAGCCTTGCTGAATGCCGACGGCAACGGCTGCGCAGGCACCGCTTCCGCACGCCTGCGTTTCACCTGCGCCGCGCTCGAAAACGCGCAGGCGGATATGATCGGTTTTGACGACCTGCATAAAGCCGATATTGGCGCGTTCAGGAAAGCGCTCATGGCTCTCCAGCACCGGTCCCAGCGTCTCTACCGGCGCGTTTTCCACGCTATCGACCTGAATAACACAGTGCGGGTTGCCCATCGATACGACGCCGCAGAGCACGGTTTGTTCCGCCGCGCGCATAATATAGGTCTTCTCAGCTTTGTTCGCGCGAAACGGCACCTGCGACGGTTCGAAGTTCGGTTCGCCCATATTAACGCGCACCAGCTCATCTTCCGTTACGCTCAATACCATACGCCCGTTCGCCGTACTGACGCGAATGTCACGTTTATTGGTCAAACCTTTCAGGCGCACAAAACGGGCGAAACAGCGCGCGCCGTTGCCGCACTGCGACACTTCGCTGCCGTCAGCGTTAAAAATACGGTAGTGAAAATCGAGTTCTGGATCGTAAGGAGGCTCAACCACCAGCAGCTGATCGAAGCCTACGCCAAGATGGCGATCCGCCAGACGACGGATCAACTCCGGGGAGAAAAAGAGATTCTGCGTCACCGCGTCGACGACCATAAAATCGTTGCCAAGGCCATGCATCTTTGAGAACTGCATTATCTACTCCATTTACGCGGGTACAGAGCGGTAACGTCAATAATTCACCTGGGTCGGCGAGCCGGTATCGCCCCGATCGTTACTATTTGGAATAGTAGGCTGGATCGTGCTCTCCTGCGTTTTGGTTGGCGGCGGCGCGGTTTTATCGGCCGGAGGGAAGTAGAGCGGCCCTTTCAGACCACAGCCCGTCAGGCTGAACAGAGTCAGCACTACGGCCAGCGTGCGAAACAGATCTTTCATTATCGTTGCCTGTGAGTTGATTCTTACTGCGCTCTATCATCGCAGGAGAAGACACAAAAGCAAGAGTTTGCACGTTTAGGGCAACGGGAAATGTTTCGCGTTATACTGCGGCCATCATAAAAAACAGGAAAGCAGAATGAACGATTCAGAATTTCATCGCCTCGCCGACGGCCTGTGGCTCACCATCGAAGAACGCCTGGATGACTGGGACGGCGATAGCGATATCGACTGTGAAATCAACGGCGGCGTATTAACCCTCAGCTTTGAGAACGGCAGTAAAATCATTATTAACCGTCAGGAGCCGCTGCACCAGGTGTGGCTGGCGACAAAACAGGGCGGTTACCATTTCAATCTCAAAGGGGATGAGTGGGTCTGCGATCGCAGCGGCGAAACCTTCTGGGATCTGCTGGAGCAGGCGGCAAGCCAGCAAGCAGGCGAAAGCGTCACTTTCCGCTAAGACCCACTGCCCGGGAGACCGGGCAGCAATATCAGGAGAAGTACTGCTGCAACAGCGGTGCGGCGTTATCCTGATTGGCTGGCGATGCGGTGCTGATCGCCTGGTTGCGGAACGGTATCACCTGCGCACGCCCTTCAACATTCACAATCTGGTAGAACTGCGGCAGGTTGAAGTTGATAAAGCTTGAGCCGTAGGTAAAACGATCGTGGGAAGAGGAGAAGAAGCGGCTTACGTCGCGCACCAGCTCCTCTTTGCTGCCTTCGCAGTGGTGATACACTTCGGCGCGGTTGCTCTCATCCAGAATATAGATGTTAAAGCCCTCTTCCCCCGCCTCTTCAAAGAAGAACTGAATAATCCCTTCGCTGGCAAAACCATCCACCACCGCCGGTAACTCGACGTGGTTGGTCTCCACCTGCACCGACAAACCGTGCAGCTTGTTGTGGGAGATGGCACCGTAAAACTCGATAGCGTTTTCCAGCTTCTGCACCGAAACATTCACGCGCTCGAAGAACAAGCCCCAGGTTTGCCCCGCCACGCGCAGCGCTTTAAAGCGCCCGGTTTCGTGACGCGTCGTCGAGAGACGCAGCTCGATACATTCAGAGACCAACTGCTGCACGCGGGTGCGGATCAGGCCACGCAGATGCTGGCTATAACAGAACACTTCGACGCTATCCGGCGGCGCGGCATCCTGGTGCATTTTGCCGAGGATGGTTTTCAGCGCTTCAATCATCGCCTGCTCGCCGTTGAAGTGCAGAGTACGCACTTCGTTCCACGAGTTGCGGTAGAGCAGATCGACGCTGCCAACGAGGCAGTTTTGCTGCTCGCCGAAGCTGAAGACATCAAGCTTACGGAAATCAAAGTGCACCACCTGGTTACGGAACGCCGCGGTCGGGTCGTACTCCAGGTTGACGATAATCGCCAGATGGCGGATTTCGCACGGGCTGTAGAGCGCTTTCGGCGTCGGCGCAGGCAGGCGCAGCGGGAAGTGGTGCGAGACATCAGCAACCATCTCCTGCAGCTTCGGCAGATCGACAATGCCGTTGCCCTTAATAAACAGGCGCGTACGCGATGTCAGCAGGCCATTGAACCACGCCCAGGCGACCAGCTTATTCAGGTAGCGGTTATACTCCAGCGGCTGATGGCTGACGATGGAGTCCATGTTCGGCGCACGGTTGTAGAGATACCAACCGGTACGGTTGGCGCGGCCCGGCGGCACATGAATAAAGGTTAAGTTCGGTTCGGAGAGATCCGGTGAAATCTGCGGGTTCACCAGCGTCACTTTGCCCGGCAGCGCTTCAAACGCCGCGTAGAGTTTACGGGTTAAGACCCCGATATCCTGCGGGCTGGCGGAGACGCTCAGATTATTACGGCGGGCAAAGCGGATCAGGTTACGGTAGCTCTGCATCATCGCATCAAGCAGCTCATTGTGCGCTTCGCGCACCTGATCGATTTTCCAGTTAGCGCGGTTATCAAGCATTGCGAGGCGCGCTTCGTCCCAGCCCCACTCTTTCACTAACTGCGTGATCACTTCGCGGCGCCAGCCGACGCAGGCGCGTTCGCGGCTCAGTTTTTCACACACTTTTAAGTAGAAACATCGACGTACCAGGTCAAGACGCGTCGGATCCTCAATCGCTTCCAGATAGTGGGTGACGCGCTCAAGCATCATGCAGTAGTGATCGAGACCGAAGGAGACGATCTCACCATCGTGCAGGCGCTGTTTGATATCTTTCGCCAGCAGGCGGGTATTCGGATATTCCCAGGAGTAGGCTTCGAGCAGCAGGGTTTTCAGCACCGCTTTATAGGGCGAGTCGATACTCTTATAGAGCTGCCACAGGCTGGCACCGAAATACTCTTCCGCCGAGAGCGAGCTTAAGCCGCCCAGATCGAGCCACTCGTTCGGGGTCAGCACGCCCTGCGCGTAGAGCGTCATGACGTAATCGTCGTAATTCTCCTCTTCGTCGCCCGGCACCATATTCCAAAGAATACGTTTACCTGCCAGGCGCACGGCGGTGCGGTAGAACTCATCGAGCAGTAAAATGTGCTGCGTTGAGCCGCAATCTTCGCCGCCGAGGCTGCCGCTTTCATTATGGCGGAAGCGGTTCTCATCAATCAGGAAGAAGCTCACTTCCACGCCAAGGGAAGCCGCCCAGCTCTCCAGCAGGCTGCATTTACGCTGTAACAGCTGGCGCTCGTCGTTATCGAGCCAGGATTGGTGGCAGACCCAGATATCGAGATCGGAAGAGCAGCTCTGCCCAACCGAAGAGGTGCTGCCCATGGAGTAGACGCCGGTGATCGGCAGCTCGCCGGTCGGCGCATCCTGCGCAGGCAGGCCACGGTTCAGCTCAAGTTCGTTCAGGTAGTGGAGTTGGTTTTCATCAGGCGTGTAGAGGCAAATGCCATTGGGAACGTTACCGTCAAGGTAGCCAGGCATCAGCGGATGGTGATAGTGCAGTAATGTCGGCAGCAGACTGTAAACCTGCTGAAAAGCAGGGCCCATGGCAGCAAGCGCGCGATCCACACGCAGTTGATTAATGGCATCCAGTCGCTGTTTCAGCGTCTCAATATAGAGGTACAAGACATATCGCCTGATGTTTTATACACACCTTCATGCTGATGTTTTGTAGGCCGCAGCTTGAAAAGGGGTGCGTAGACAGAAAATCCAAAAGTAGCCGTTGCCCTTTTTTCGTCGTTATCGTTATGGGAGGACAGACGAAAAAATGGTCTAAAACGTGATCAATCTAACACCTTGCTCATTGACCGTAAAGAAAGATGCGCTACAAACCAGTTTAGCATTAAACGCACTCTGTAAATTCCGAATTACATCCCGCGCTGCGCCTGTTGCGCGGCGCGAGACCCGCAATCGACCGTGAACACTGACACCCTAATGCAACAGTGTTAGGATGGTCAACGGACGAAATTGACGGTATCAAGCATGGTAGACAATGTTTTAAGAATTGCCACACGGCAAAGCCCGCTTGCGCTCTGGCAGGCACATTATGTAAAAGCGCGCCTTGAAGCGAGCCATCCGGGGTTAGCCGTTGAGCTGGTGCCGATGGTCACGCGCGGCGATGTGATCCTCGATACGCCGCTGGCGAAAGTGGGTGGCAAAGGCCTGTTCGTCAAAGAGCTTGAACGGGCGCTGCTCGACAACCACGCCGACATCGCCGTGCACTCAATGAAAGATGTCCCGGTCGACTTTCCCGATGGACTTGGTCTGGTGACGATTTGCGAACGCGACGATCCGCGCGACGCCTTTGTCTCTAACCGTTATACGTCTCTGGACGAACTGCCCGCAGGCAGTATTGTCGGCACCTCAAGTTTACGTCGCCAGTGTCAGCTGGCTGCGCTGCGCCCCGATCTGGTGATCCGCTCGCTGCGCGGCAACGTTGGCACCCGCCTGAGCAAGCTCGATAACGGCGAATACGATGCGATTATCCTCGCCGTCGCCGGTCTTAACCGCCTGGGTCTTAGCGATCGCGTACGCTGGGCGCTGCCGCCGGAAATCTCACTCCCGGCCGTCGGCCAGGGCGCGGTAGGCGTTGAGTGCCGTCTTGACGATGCGCGCACCCGCGCGCTGCTGCAGCCGCTGAATCATGATGAGACCGCAATCCGCGTTAAAGCCGAGCGGGCGATGAACACCCGTCTTGAAGGCGGCTGCCAGGTGCCAATCGGCAGCTATGCTGAATTGATTAACGGCGAACTCTGGTTGCGCGGGCTGGTTGGCGCGCCGGATGGTTCGACGATGATACGCGGCGAGCGTCGTGGCCAACCGGAAGATGCAGTAAAAATGGGTATTTCGCTGGCCGAAGAGCTGCTGGATAACGGCGCGCGCGCCATTCTTGCTGATATTTACAACGGAGAAGCCCCCGCATGAGTATCCTGGTCACCCGTCCCTCTCCCTCCGGGGAAGAGTTAGTGAGCCGACTGCGCACACTGGGTTTGGTGGCCTGGAGCTTTCCGTTGATTGAATTCACGCCGGGTCGTGAGCTGCCTTTATTACCCGGTAAGCTTGCCAGGCTCGGCGCGAATGACCTTGCGTTTGTGCTGTCGCAGCACGCTGTCTCCTTCGCGCATGCCCATTTGCAGCAGGCTGGCCTCTCCTTCCCGACGGAACCGGCCTGGTTTGCCATTGGGCGGACCACTGCGCTCGCGCTGCATACGGTAAGCGGTATCGATGTGCGCTACCCTCACGACCGGGAAATCAGCGAAGTGTTGCTACAATTACCTGAATTGCAAGATGTTCAGGGCAAGCATGCGCTAATCTTACGGGGCAATGGCGGACGCGAGCTGTTGGCGGAAACGTTAACTGAGCGCGGCGCGAATGTTGAATTTTGCGAGTGTTATCAACGCAGTGCAAAATTTTATGACGGTGCAGAAGAAGCAATGCGCTGGCATACGCGGGGTGTCTCAACGCTGGTGGTCACCAGCGGCGAAATGCTGCAGCAACTTTTTTCACTTATTCCTCCCTGGTATCGGGAGAACTGGTTACTTCGCTGCCGCCTGGTGGTGGTAAGCGAACGTCTGGCGAACCTTGCCCGGGAACTGGGCTGGCAAGAGATTCAGGTCGCTGACAATGCCGACAACGATGCGCTGCTTCGCGCATTACAATAACTCTCATAATGGGAAGCCATAATGACGGAACACGAAAACTCCTCCGCCGTGGTTGAAGAGACCAAAGCGGCTGACGGCGTAACGCCGCTGCCGGAGAAAGCAGAGAAGAAGAGACGCGCTAACAGGACCAGCCTCGCGCTAAGCGCGATCGCCATCGCTATTGCGCTGGCATCGGGCGCCGGGCTTTATGGCTGGGTGAAGCATCAAAATAAAACCCTGCAGACCAGCAATGGCGAAATCGCCGACCAGCTGATCGCGCTACAACAGACGCAGGATAAGCAGCGTACTGAGCTGGAAGGGGTGATTAAACAGCAGGCTGATGCGCTGGCGGCAGAAAAACGCCAAAGCGAAGCGCTGGCGAAGCAGCTTGATGAAGTTCAGCAGAAAGTCGCGACCATCTCCGGCTCCGATGCCAAAACCTGGCAGCTGGCGCAGGCTGATTTCCTCGTCAAACTGGCGGGCCGTAAGCTGTGGAGCGATCAGGATGTCACCACCGCGGCCGCGCTGCTGAAAAGCGCTGACGCAAGTCTTGCGGATATGAACGATCCGAGCCTGATTACTGCACGTCGTGCCATCACCGACGATATCGCCAGTCTCTCCTCCGTGACGCAGGTCGATTATGACGGGGCCATTCTCAAGCTGAACCAGCTCTCCAACCAGATCGATAACCTGCGACTCGCCGACAATAACGACGATGATTCGCCGATGGATTCCGACAGCGGCGAGCTCTCAAGCTCCATCAGCGAGTGGCGCGTTAACCTGCAAAAAAGCTGGCGCAACTTTATGGACAGCTTTATTACCATTCGCCGCCGCGATGAAACCGCCGTGCCGCTGTTAGCGCCGAATCAGGATGTCTATCTGCGTGAGAACATCCGCTCGCGCCTGCTGGTCGCGGCGCAGGCCGTTCCGCGTCATCAGGAAGAGACCTATAAACAGGCGCTGGATAACGTGTCGACGTGGGTTCGCGCCTACTACGATACGGACGATGCGGCCACCAAAGCGTTTCTCGAAGAGGTGGATAAGCTCGGCCAGCAATCTATCGCCATGGAGCTGCCCGAATCGCTCCAGAGCCAGCCGATTCTGGAAAAATTGATGCAGACCCGCGTGCGCAACCTGCTCGCGCAGCCCGCTGTGCCGTCTGAACAGGCGCCCGCCGCGCCCGCCGATGCAGCGCAGGGAGAATAATCATGCTGAAAGTATTATTGCTCTTTGCACTGCTTCTCGCCGGGATCGTGCTGGGCCCGATGCTCGCCGGGCATCAGGGTTATGTGCTGATCCAGACGGATAACTACAACATTGAAACCAGCGTCACGGGTCTGGCGATCATGCTGGTGCTGACGCTGGTGGTCTTCTTTGCCCTGGAGTGGCTGCTGCGTCGGATCTTCCGTACCGGCGCGCATACCCGCGGCTGGTTTATGGGTCGTAAGCGCCGTCGCGCGCGCAAGCAGACAGAACAGGCGTTGCTGAAGCTGGCGGAAGGCGATTATCAGCAGGTTGAGAAGCTGATGTCGAAAAATGCCGATCACGCGGAACAACCGCTGGTTAACTATCTGCTGGCAGCGGAAGCCGCCCAGCAGCGCGGCGATGAAATGCGCGCTAACCAGCACCTCCAGCGCGCTGCCGAACTGGCAGAGAATGACCCGATTCCGGTCGAGATCACCCGCGTTCGTCTGCAACTGGCGCGCAATGAGAACCATGCTGCGCGTCACGGCGTCGATAAACTGCTGGAGATCGCGCCGCGCCACCCGGAAGTGCTGCGTCTGGCGGAACAGGCCTATATTCGCACCGGTGCGTGGACGTCGCTGCTCGATATCATTCCTTCGATGGCGAAAGCTAACGTTGGCGATGAAGAGCACCGCGACATGCTGCAACAGCAGGCGTGGATCGGCATTATGGATCAGGCGCGTGCCGATCAGGGCAGCGATGGTCTGAAGGGCTGGTGGAAGAATCAGAGCCGTAAAACGCGTCATCAGGTGGCGCTGCAGGTGGCAATGGCGGAGCACTTAATTGAGTGTGACGATCATGACACCGCGCAGGAGATCATTCTCGACGGCCTGAAGCGGCAGTATGACGATCGTCTGGTGCTGGTGATCCCGCGTCTGAAGACTAATAACCCGGAACAGGTTGAAAAAGTGCTGCGCCAGCAGATCAAAACGCAGGGCGATCGCCCGCTGCTGTGGAGCACGCTCGGTCAGTCGCTGATGAAACATGGTGAGTGGCAGGAAGCGACGATTGCATTCCGCGCTGCGCTGAAACAGCGCCCGGATGCGTTTGATTACGCCTGGCTCGCAGACTGTCTCGACCGCCTGCGCCAGCCTGAAGAGGCCGCAACAATGCGTCGCGATGGCCTGCTGTTAACGCTGCAGAACAATCCGCCCGCTTAAGCCCTTCCCTTCGCGTTACAGTGTTTATCTGTGGCGCGAAGCCTCTCCTTTCTCCCGCCATAAAAAAACGCCTGTCAGCATACACTGACAGGCGTTAAAACAGGTCTTTGACAACTAATGGGTGCTTCACTCAACGTTATGCCCATGGTGTTTGATGAGGCCGAAGCGACATCTCTCGGTGGACGATAAGCACCATAAAACGGCTCTGCGTCATTCCTGGGTTTATGAGGCCAGAAGGCGAACATAAGAGATGGAATGAGCATCTACGCCAGTATTATTGCACATAGCGTGCCAACCCTGCATTAATAAACGTTATATCGCGCAACCTTTTAATAAACCTCTATATTCAGGCTGCTGGCGGGCAGTGAGCGCCTTCACACGCTTCTGTGCAGACACAATGTGTCGCTATGGGACGACATATCTACGCCATTTTGGGTAAAGGGTTTTTAATCAATAGGTTACATGTAGCTGATAGGCGACAGCGCCTGATGAGAATGTCGCTGAAGAGCAACAGGGAGAAAATGAGGAAAACCTGAACCGCAGAAAACAAAAAACCCCGCTTACGCGGGGTTCAAAATTGGTCGGCGAGAGAGGATTCGAACCTCCGACCCACTGGTCCCAAACCAGTTGCGCTACCAAGCTGCGCTACTCGCCGTTTTTACTGCTTTTTGACTTTTTTGTTCAATCAAAGTTGTGGTGCGAGGGGGGGGACTTGAACCCCCACGTCCGTAAGGACACTAACACCTGAAGCTAGCGCGTCTACCAATTCCGCCACCTTCGCATCGCCACGAAACTTTTTACTGCTAAATAATGGGGTGGCTAATGGGACTCGAACCCACGACAACTGGAATCACAATCCAGGGCTCTACCAACTGAGCTATAGCCACCACTGTAAATCTGTTCACGCGGTATCGTGATAATTCACGAACCACCGCAGCTCAAGCGCCGGGTTAAAATGGCGCGCCCGACAGGATTCGAACCTGAGACCTCTGCCTCCGGAGGGCAGCGCTCTATCCAGCTGAGCTACGGGCGCGTAGCGCCGTTGCGGGGGTGGATAGTACGGACTTCGGGGGCAGCTGTCTAGTGCTTTTTTGAAGAAAAATGCGCGTTTGGTTATGCTTTGCGCACTTTGTCTCTTATTCACCCATCCGGGGCGTTGCCGCACGGCGATCGAAGCCAAATAGCTTATATACCAGCGTCACGGCAGCCAGGAAGATCACGCCGACAAACAGCGACATACGGGTGTCTTCATTGAATCCCATGCCAATCAGCACGCAGACGAGGAAGGCCATGGTGAGCCAGTTCGCCCACGGGAACAGCATCGAGCGGAACGGATGGCTGGCAATCGCCTCTTTGTGAACCTTGCGAAAACGCAGCTGGCTAATCAGGATCACGAACCACGGCACCATGCCCGGCAACACGCTGGCGCTATAGACATAGACAAACACGCGCTGCGGGTTAGGAATGATGTAGTTCAGGCATGAACCGATGAGCAGGATGATAATCGAGATAGTCACCCCCACCGCCGGCACGCCGTTTTTCGAGACGTTGGCAACCGCTGCCGGTAACTGGCGGTTCTTCGCCAGTGCATAGAGCATACGGCCACAGCTGTACATGCCGCTGTTACAGCCGGAGAGCGCCGCCGTCAGCACAACAAAGTTGATAATACCTGCCGCCGCGGTAATACCGATTTTCGCGAAGGTCAGGACGAACGGGCTGCCGTTGGTACCAATTTCATTCCACGGGAAGATAGTGACGATAACGAAGATTGCGCCGACATAGAAAATCAGGATGCGCCACAGCACCTTGCTTACCGCACTGCGCAGCGTCACCTGCGGGTTTTTCGCTTCACCCGCGGTAATACCAATCAGCTCAACGCCCTGATACGAGGCGACAACAATACAGAGCGCGGTGAGGAACCCTTTCCAGCCGCCGGCGAAGAAGCCGCCATGCTCGGTGAGATTGCTAAAGCCGATGGAGTGACCGCCATTGCCAAAGCCGAAGAAAATCACGCCCAGGCCCACGATGATCATCACAATGATGGTGGTGACTTTGATCATCGCAAACCAGAACTCAATCTCGCCATACAGGCGCACCGCCGCGAGGTTCGCCAGCGCTACCAGCCCAACGGCAATCAGGGCTGGTATCCACTGGGCGAGATCCGGGAACCAGAACTGGACATAGACGCCAATGGCGGTGATTTCCGAAATCCCTACCGCCATCCACATAAACCAGTAGGACCAGGCGGTGAGATAACCAAAGAAGGGGCTCATGTAACGATGAGCGTAGACGGCGAACGACCCGGCGACCGGTTCAAGGAAGAGCATTTCGCCCATCGAACGCATAATAAAGAAGACGAAAAGTCCGGCAATAATATAGGCCAGCAGAACTGACGGGCCAGCCCACTTCAGGGTGCTGGCAGCGCCCATAAACAGGCCAACGCCGATGGTGCCGCCAAGGGCAATTAATTCAATGTGACGAGACTCCAGCCCACGCTGAAGTTCGGGTTGTTTTTCGGCCATAAATCCTCTGTTGTATTTGCTTCTTGCTTCGCCCGCATCGCGGGTTATTGTTATGAGTTTCCCTCATCTCATCGCAGGCGATACTGCTCCGCCCCGCGAAAGGGAGGGCGCAAAATCAGCGCGGCGCTGCAATGAGAGAGCGAATGGTTTCTTAAATCGACGGAAATGGCAAACGATGTGTATAAAAAATCCTGGTAGCGCACAATAAAAGAGCAGCCAGAGAGGGAAAGGCAGCGCATTGCGCCGCCGGAGGGGTTCAGAGTTTTCCGCTGTAGTGCCAGCGTAAATAACGCAGCAGACGGAGCTGGCGTTTCAGGCGCGAAGGCTGCGACAGCAGACGGTATAGCCACTCAAGGCCGAGGTTCTGCCAGAATTTCGGTGCGCGCTTAACATGTCCGGTAAAGACATCGTAAGTGCCGCCGACGCCCATATAGAGCGCATCCGGACAGACAAGGCGACAGTCACGCATAAAAATCTCCTGCCGCGGCGAGCCCATCGCCACGGTGACGATCTTCGCCCCGCTGTCGCGAATGGCTGCAAACAGCGCCTCGCGCTGCTCGGGTTTGAAGTAGCCATCCTGGCAACCCACAACATTCACCTGCCACTGGTCACGCAGTTTCTGCACGGTTTGCGCCAGCACGTCCGGCTTACCGCCCACCAGGAAGACCGGCGTGCCCGTCTCCCCTGCCCGCGCCATTAACGCTTCCCACAAATCGGCACCCGCCACGCGGGAGACCTGCGCCTGCGGAAACTTTTTGCGTATTGAGCGCACGACGCTGATGCCATCGGCGTATTTAAACTCCGCCGCCTCAATCAGCGCGCGAACCTCGGCATCATCTTCCAGCGTCAGCATTTTTTCGGCATTGATTGCCACCAGCGTGCCCTGCTCTACGCGCCCGTCACCGAAGAGATGATCCAGCGCGTGGGGCATATCGCGCCAGCCAATCAACTTCAGGCCGCGCAGATCATACAGCGGTGCCGCCGTCTTATCCGTCATGTTTGATCCTTTTACAACTGGGAGAGCGGCTTGACCGCGCGCGCGCCGCGACGCTGTATCAACCCGGCGCTATCGAATAGCCAGTACAGCAGTTTCGCCGCCAGCAGGCAGAAAGCGAAAACGGCGAGGAAAAAGACCACACGAGAGGCGAACGCATCCAGCCCTTCACGCGCCAGCACAATCATGTTGAAGATCGCCCCGAAGCAGAAGCTGTGCAGGATCGCCGCCTTGTAGCGGTTCGTTTCCCGGTTGCCCAGGGCATAAACCCAGTCGAACCATTTGATAATAAGCCCCACCGCTGCCGCACCCAGCGGAATAAACCACGCGCCGCCCATCACCACTAAAGAGCCAATCAGCGTTGGCGAAATCGCCAGCCCTGAGTGGTTATTCAGCACTTCCCAAGTAAAGTAGTTCGCGGTGTTAAGCACAACACCCGGGCGCGATGGCCACAGCCAGGTGGGGATAAAGACGTAGAAGTCGCGCACAATTGGCGCCAGCCCCTGAAACTCAATCTTGTCGTAGTTTTGCAGCAGCAGCGCGAGGTTTTCCCACGGCGAGAAGGTATCGCGCGTCAGATAGAGGAAGGTGTAAAACGCTTCATCACCGCGCACATCCAGCCCGTAGCGTTTCAGCGCCAGCCAGAACATGCCAACAATACCGAGCACGCCCGCCGCCGCCAGCATCCACAACGAGATCCAGCCGCGAATAATGCCGATAAACAGGAAGATGGCGAAGGCAATGATGATATTGGCGCGCGTACCGCCAACAATCATGTAGGTCAGCAGGCCAAACGCCACGGTGCTGACCAAAAAGAAGAGCCAGGTCTGGGCATTCTGGCGCAGGAAGTAGACCACCAGCATCGCCGGAATAAAGAAATAGAAGAAGCGCTTCAGCGCTACGCCGGAGACTTCGCTGGAGAAAATCTGGCTATAGGAGTGCAGACGGAAGAGTAAAAACCCGTTGTGCATAAAGAAGATGCCAACGCTCACCAGCGCGATGACCATCAGGATCACCCACGTCAGATGCGCCTCTACCCGGTTAATAGTAAAGAGCGGACGCCGCGGCGTAAGCGACGACGAGGCGCGCAGCCGCGTTTTATAGGTCACATAGTAGATGCCATAGAAGCAGGCCGCCGCCAGCAGCGTCTGCATCAGGATATCCGGCGGCGCAACGCCAACGTTGAAGCGGAACACCAGCACGCTGGTCAGCGGAAAACCGAAGAAGAAGGTCAGCAAAAAGAGCAGCGAGAAGAAGACGTTAAAGTTAAAACGTACGCGGCGAAATTCGAACCAGGTTAGCGTGCCGATAAACAGCGTCGCCAGCAACCAGATAACAAACAGTCCGCAAAATTCGAGTGGGCTCATCCGTTGATCCCCGCAGCGTTAAGGAGCGCGTTGTGCCACAGCGTTTCGTAATGTGGGCTGAAAAAGGCGATGGCGTTTTTATCCACCGCTAACAGCTGGCGGCGGGCCTCACGAATCACCGCCTCATCCAGCGCATCGCCGGTAAAGAGAACGGGAATGCCTTCCGCCACCATATCGCGCCAGAAAGGGTTTTCCCTGTTCAGCACACAGGGCACGCCCGCCTGAATCAGCAGACACATCGTACCGATCCCCTGCTGGCGGGCAAAAATGAAATAGCCCAGATCGCACTGCGCGAGCAGCCCGAGATAGGCATCAAAATCCATTTTCTCATCGAGAATGCGCAGGTTGTCAGCGCTGAAGAGCGCCAGCCCGGCGCTGCGTACTGCGGCGATATAAGCCTCGTTATTCGCCGGATAGCCCATCGGCAAAATGATATTGACCGTATCGCCAAACTGACGGTGGATCGCCTGCAGGGCGGCAATATGCTCATTACTCGCATCGCCGGAGTTGCCGACCAGAATCGTCAGCTTGCCCGTCTGCGGGCGTTCATCCGCCATGTTGTTCAGCGCCGGATCCATACGTGTTGGGAAGTAGAGCAGTTCACCAGGCACTTTAGGGTTACGTTCGGCAAACCACGCCAGATCGCCGCGGGTCGCAAAGATACGGCCTACGCGACGCTGCGCTAAACGGCGCAGCGGATAAAAGAGACGGAATTTCAGGCTGCGGGAGACTTCATACAGATCGGCGCCCCAGGCGTGCCAGTAGAACTGCTCGCGCTTGATAGCGCCTTGCAGCAGCGCCAGCCAGAGATCGAAATTAAACTGGCCGTGGAAGAAGAAGCGCTGCTGACGTTGCGCTTTCGCCCGCGCGATGACCGCTTTTGCCAGACTCTTTTTGTCGGGATAAAAATGCAGCGTCAGCGCGGGATAGCGCGCCCGCTGCGACTCGTCGCGCCCGACAACCATAAACTCGCGGGCATACTCTCCCGATGCCGCAAGATGGTCGTTAAAGAAGCGCAGCACAGTCTGGTTATGGTGTGGGATATCCGATCCCAGTATGTGAATCAGTGCAGTCATGCCTTTTTACGCCAAATCAAAAAAACGCCGCAACAAACAGCGAAATAGATAATGTAGGTGGCCATGTAGGCCTGCGCCGCGCCCGCCGCGCCGTGCGCCGGAATAAGCCAGCGCGCGAAGAGCGTCAGCAACGCAAACTGGCTTATCTCAGCCAGTATATAGAATCGCAGCGAGGCCTTCGCGATGACTAAATAGCCAAAGACGTAAGCCCCCACTTTCAATACATCCCCGACCAGCTGCCAGGCGAAGAGATCGCGCATGGCGATAAACTTCTCGGAAAAGAGCAGCCAGATCGCCACATCGCGCAGCAGCCAGACGCCGAGACTCACCGCCGCCACGGCGGGCAGCACAAAGCGCAGTGACCTGCCGATTTCACGCGAGATCTCCTGCTTTGTCACCAGCCGCGACAACGTCGGTAACAGATAGACGCTAAACGAGGCGGTAATAAACTGCAGGTAAGCATCCGATATCGTGCTTACCCCCTGCCAAATCCCCACGTCATCCCAGCTGTAGTGGGCAGCAAGTTGGTTTCGCATCATCACGTAAGCCAACGGCATCGTAAATGAGGTGATGAGCGCCATCAGGGTAAATTTACCCAGTTGACCTGCCAGCACACGATCCCACTGCGGCCTAAAGAAACGCAGCGATATCGCTTTGCTTCTCAGCAGCATCGCCATCGCCGGGATCACCACCAGCGCAGGCACCAGCGCCAGCCCCAGCAGCGCACCCTGATAGCCGCCAATGCGGTAACAGAGATACCAGGCCAGCACGCCAATGAGGCTGCCGATAATCAGCGACAGCGCATTCCCCGCCGCATCGCGGAACCCTTTCATTACCGCCAGCAGCAGGTTGGCCCAGGCGATGCCCATCTGTACCAGCGCAACTAAGCGCACAAGCCCCTGATAGTGGGTATGACCAAACAGCCCCTGGCTGATGGGCGCGGCAGCGAGCAGGAACAGCAGCGCCAGCAGGGTTGAGAAGCCGAGCACCATCGCCGATGAGGTGCCGACAACCACGCGCAAATGCGCGGGATCGTCATGCGACTGCGCCACAAACTTAGTGACGCCATTAAAAATCCCCGCGCCCGCCAGCACGCCAAGCACGGTAATCAGCTGGCGAAAGTTACCCGCCTGTCCGACGCCGGATGGCCCGAACGCCATCGCCAGCAGTTTGACCACCAGCAGTCCCGCGCCGATTTTGACCAGCGTGCTTGCGGCAGTCCAGAGCGATGCTTTTGCCAGTGACATATCAGCTGAAGTAGCTCAGAAGCGTGCTGATCACCGCCCGCTGATTGACCGACGTCAGGTTGTAGAAGAGCGGCAGGCGAAGCAACCGCTCACTCTCTTGCGTGGTATAGCGGTCTTCGCCGTGAAAGGTGCCGAACTTCTCGCCGGCCGGCGAGGCGTGCAGCGGGATATAGTGGAACACCGCCATAATCTCCGCTTCCTTCAGGAAGGCGATCAGCTTGCTGCGATCCGCTTCGTCGCGCAGCTTAATGTAAAACATGTGCGCATTGTGGCTGCACTCTGCCGGAATCGAGGGCAGTTCAATGCGCCCGGTTTTTGCCAGCGGGGAGAGCGCATCATAGTAGTTTTGCCACAAGGCCAGCCGCTGCTGGTTAATGCGATCGGCTGACTCCAGCTGCGCCCACAGGTAGGCGGCCTGCAAATCGGCCATCAAATAGCTGGAGCCGATATCGCGCCAGGTGTATTTATCGACCTGCCCACGGAAGAACTGGCTGCGATTGGTGCCCTTTTCACGAATCACTTCGGCGCGTTCAACCAGCGCGCGATCGTTAATCAGCGTCGCGCCGCCTTCGCCGCCCGCGGTGTAGTTTTTGGTTTCGTGAAAACTGAAGCAGCCAATATGGCCGATGGTGCCTAATGCCCGTCCTTTGTAGGTCGACATCACGCCCTGCGCGGCATCTTCCACCACGAACAGCTTATGCTTTTGCGCGATCGCCATGATGGTGTCCATTTCACAGGCAACGCCCGCGTAATGCACCGGCACAATCGCTCGCGTCTTATCGGTGATCGCCGCTTCAATCCGCGTCTCATCGATGTTCATCGTATCCGGACGGATATCAACGAAGACGATCTTCGCTCCACGCAGCACAAAGGCGTTGGCGGTGGAGACGAAGGTGTAGCTCGGCATGATCACTTCATCGCCAGGCTGGATATCCAGCAGCAGCGCGGCCATCTCCAGCGATGCGGTGCATGAAGGCGTCAGCAGGACTTTGGCGCTGTGAAAACGCTGCTCCATCCACTGCTGGCAGCGGCGGGTAAAACCGCCGTCGCCGCATAATTTCCCGCTGCCCATTGCCGACTGCATGTAGTCAATTTCCGTTCCTACTACCGGTGGTGCATTGAAAGGGATCATAGCGTTACCTGTATAGCCATAAGGCGGTGCTTTCTACGTTCGCGCCGCTCTGAATATATCGTTTAAGTGCGGCAGTATTCCCAAGCTGGGTCGCCACACACACGTGCGTTAACTGCCGCGCTCGCGCCCACTGGCACGCCGCCTGCATCAATTTCTCGCCCATACCGCGTCCGCCCAGCAGGCCAATACGCGCCTCGTGCTCATTAAGCTGGCGAAGGGAGACAAAACCGCTGATGGCATCCTCCTGCGCGCGGAAAATCAGACACTGGTGGTCGAAAAGACCCTTTACCGCGTTTTCAATCCACTGCGCGTAGAAACGACCGCTCGCCTCAGGCGCATACCAGGGCGCGCGAAAGCGGCTCTGGACAAACATCTCTGCCGCCATCTGACGAAGCGCGGGAATATCGCTTTCACCTGCCACAGTAGCGACCGGATCGACACCCTGTGCGGCAACCGGCAATCGCAAATCGATCTCACCTTCGACCAGTTGAAAACCCAGCTGTTGCAGGGCATCAAGCTGATGGGTTTGCGCGGCGGGCAATTTCACCTGCAGGCGTTCCCACTGTGCAAAATCTGCGCCAGTAAGCGCGGGTGCGGAAGGATTCAGACGAATAATCGCGCTGCGCAGACCAAAAAAAGCGCTTTCCCATACCAGCTCATCTATCGTGCCATGCACCGCC
The DNA here is from genome assembly GCF_050435845.1 of Kosakonia sp. 1610. Classification (NCBI taxonomy): domain Bacteria; kingdom Pseudomonadati; phylum Pseudomonadota; class Gammaproteobacteria; order Enterobacterales; family Enterobacteriaceae; genus Kosakonia; species Kosakonia sp. 1610. The sequence continues at coordinate 60,311 of NZ_JBNDKZ010000014.1, forward strand.
ATGCTAAATCCTTAGCGCCAGACGCCTTTGGTATCGACGATCCACGGCTGCGAAATGGTGGCGGCATCGACCGCTTTAAACTGCTTATGGTCGACCAGCATCACCAGCACATCGGCCTGCGCCAGCGCATCCTTGGTGTTGACCAGCGTGCTGTGCCCGGCCATTTTCTCCGGCAGCGTGTGGATATTCGGTTCGACGACCAGCGTCTGGCCGCTGTGCCACTGGGCGATGTCATGCGCGATCTCCATCGCCGGGCTTTCACGCAGATCGTCAATGTTCGGTTTAAACGCCAGCCCGAAGCAGGCAATTTTAACCTCGCTGGCGCGCTTGCCGCTCGCAGTGAGGCAATCGGCGACGGTGGCTTTCACCTGGTTCAGCACCCAGTGCGGTTTGTGATCGTTCACTTCACGCGCGGTACGGATAAGCCTTGCCTGATCGGGGTTCTGCGCCACGATAAACCATGGGTCGACCGCGATACAGTGGCCGCCGACGCCTGGACCGGGCTGCAGAATATTGACGCGCGGATGGCGATTCGCCAGGCGGATCAGCTCCCAGACGTTGATCCCCTGATCGGCGCAAATCAGCGACAGTTCGTTGGCAAAAGCGATGTTAACGTCGCGGAAGCTGTTTTCTGTCAGCTTGCACATCTCGGCGGTGCGGGCGTTAGTGACCACACACTCGCCTTCAAGGAAGATTTTATAAAGCTCGCTGGCGCGGGCAGAACACTTGGGTGTCATACCGCCAATCACGCGGTCATTTTTAATCAGTTCGACCATTACCTGGCCCGGCAGTACGCGCTCCGGGCAGTAGGCGATATTCACGTCCGCCTGCTCGCCAGCCTGCTGAGGGAAGGTGAGATCCGGGCGAGTCTCGGCGAGCCACTGCGCCATCTGCTCCGTCGCACCAACCGGTGAGGTGGATTCGAGGATCACCAGCGCGCCTTTATGCAGCATGGGCGCAATGGATTTAGCTGCGGCTTCAACGTAGGCCATATCCGGCTCGTGATCGCCTTTAAACGGTGTTGGCACCGCAATCAGGTAGGCGTCTGCCGCAACAGGCGTGGTGCTGGCGCGCAGGTAACCGCCCTCCACCGCCGCTTTTACTACGCTATCCAGTTCCGGCTCAACGATATGGATCTCGCCACGGTTAATGGTCTCCACGGCACGCGCGTTGATGTCCACCCCTACGACCTGCTTCTGCCGGGAGGCAAAAGCCGCTGCGGTAGGCAGGCCAATGTAGCCGAGGCCAATCACGGAAATGGTTGTAAAGCTCATAGTGTTACCTGATTGTGTTTAAGTGCGTGCAAAATTCGGCCACAAGCCTGCCCATCCCCGTAAGGGTTGTGCGCGCGGCTCATGGTCTGCCATGCTTCATTGTCATTAAGCAGGAGCGTGACCTCATCGACGATGCACTGGCGATCGGTGCCCACCAGTTTTACGGTTCCGGCATCGACGGCCTCTGGCCGCTCGGTCGTGTCACGCATTACCAGCACCGGTTTACCCAGTGAAGGCGCCTCCTCCTGAATGCCGCCGGAGTCCGTCAGGATCAGCCAGGCGTGGTTCATCAACCACATGAAGGGTAAATAATCCTGCGGCTCAATCAAAAAAACGTTCTCAACCGGCCCGAGAATGCGGTTTACCGGCTCGCTGACATTAGGATTGAGGTGCACGGGATAGACAATCTGGACATCATCATTCTGGGCAGCGATATCCGCCAGCGCGTGACAAATCTGTTCAAAGCCCTGGCCGAAACTCTCCCGGCGGTGGCCGGTAACCAGCACCAGTTTTTTCTTTGCATCCAGGAAAGGGTAGCGGGCTGCCAGCGCCTCATATTGCGCGGGGTTGTTCATCACGCTATCACGTACCCAGAAGAGCGCATCAATCACCGTATTGCCGGTAACGAAAATGCGCTCATCGGCAACGTTTTCCCGGCGTAAATTTTGCCGGGAGTTCTCTGTCGGCGCGAAGTGGTACATCGCCAGATGACCCGTCAGCGTGCGGTTAGCCTCTTCCGGCCAGGGAGATGAGAGATCGCCGGTACGCAGACCTGCTTCCACATGCCCTACGGGTATGCGTTGATAAAACGCGGCGAGGCTTGCAGCAATGGTGGTAGTGGTATCGCCGTGAACCAGCACGACATCCGGGCGGAACGCTTCCAGAATGGGTTTTAATCCCTGCAAAATACCGCAGGTAATTTCGGTTAGCCCCTGCCCGGGACGCATAATATTTAGATCGTAATCCGGGACGATAGAGAAGAGGTTCAGCACCTGATCGAGCATCTCCCGATGCTGTGCAGTGACGCAAACTCTTGCCTCAAAGTCAGGATCCTTTGCCAGCGCATGAACCAGCGGTGCCATTTTGATGGCTTCTGGTCGCGTGCCGAATACGGTCAGTACTTTCACAACGATTCTCTTTAATTAGAGGATGGAGGCATAGCGCCTCCATCTCAGACGGCGTTTAGTTCGAACGGCGACGTGCTAACGCCACCCCAGCTCCGGTTAACGCACCGACAATTCCCCACATAATCATCAGGAAAGCACGACGCGGGCTGTCGCGTTTCACCGGCTCTTCCGGTGTACGCAGATATCGATAGGTCTGAAAACGCGGATCCAGCGTCGGGCCGACGTTGAGGGTATTCAACATCGCCCGATTTTGATCATAGTCCAGATCGTATTGCGGCCCTACCGCCTGCAGGTTTTCCAGACGTGCCTGCAGCATCGGGCGACCAAGCATAAAGAGTTCGGAATCCGGCAGCTCATCCGTCGGAATATCGGTCACATTGCGCGAGATATTGTTTTGCTCAGCGATTTTAAGCGCCTGCTCAACGTTGTGGACACGTCGGTTATAGATAGCTTTGGCGACCTCTTCCTGACGTTTCACCTGCGCTTTCATCTGAATAGTACGTGCCGCCCATGCGCCTTTCAGTTCATCGTTCAGATGGCTGGCGGCGCGCTGGCTGGCGAAAGCAATATATTGACGCAGCAGATTGTTCGCGTCCGGCGCGGTTTCGGCGATCAGTTTGACGTTGTCATTCTGGTTACGCACGACATCACCTGGCGTGTACTGGATATTATTGATGAGGTCGTCGAGCATCGCGGCATCCGCTTTGCTGTTGCCAACACGACGCTGCTTGTAATAGTCGGTTTGCGACCAGAAATCGCGACGCGTATCCCATGCCGCAAGCTGCATGATGAACTCTTTATACGCTTCATCCATGACAGAAACCTGATCGGCGGGCGCAAGGTTCGCCTTTACGTCCAGGTTGCGCAAAAATTGCTGCTGGGAGTAGTAACCGCCAAGCATATTGACGGTTGGTCGGTCGGTAACAGCGGTCGCCCCCCACTCCTGGGGAGCGAAAAAGGTCCACACCAGCGCCAGCAACGAGAAGAGCAGCGCTACGCCAGCAATCCAAAATTTTCCTGCCCACAAAGTACGAAACAAACCCCGAATATCCAGTTCATTTTCCGTAACCGCTGAAGGTGTTTCCGACGCTTGTTGAATCATCGCTTTCCCGATTTTACTTGGTTAGTGTTGATTTTTGACCTCTGCTACGGCGCATTCTGCGTTTTACCCGTTTGATAAAACGCGCCACTTTCCATGCACGCTTAATACAGTAGCCATACAGAAAGAATGCTAGCAAGAATAATGCCAACATTACCCACTCTGGAACCAGACGAAGATATTCCGTCACCACGCCGATGGTGGCGAGCAGTGCGGCGGCTAAGGTGATCAGCACAAATGCCTGACGAGAAGTAAAACCTGCGCGCATGATCAGATGATGAATATGCTGGCGGTCGGGAGAGAAAGGACTCATCCCTTTTCGCAGGCGACGGTACATAATCGCTACCATATCCATCAGCGGAATGGCGATTATCCACAGCGCCGTCACCGGGCTAATGGGGTGGGTTTTGCCCTGCGTAGTTTCCAGTAAAATCCAAATCACGGTAAAGCCGATGAGCGTACTCCCGGCGTCACCCATAAAGACTTTGTAGCGACGGCCAAGGGCGCCCAGGTTGAGCAGAATATAGGGCAAGATCGCGGCAATCATGGCGAAGCACCACAGCGCGAGGCTTGATTGACCATCGAACCACAGAATGAAGCCAATCGCGGCAAACGACACGCAGGAGAGCCCGCCAAGCAAACCGTCGATACCGTCGACCATATTAAAGGCGTTGATCGCGGCCCACACGGCAAAGAGCGTAAGCAGGTAACCGAACGGGCCGAGAACCATCTCCCATGAGCCGAAGATGTAACCAAGGCTGCTGAGATAGAGTTTACCGACCACCATCATTACGACGGCAACCAGGGCCTGGACAGAAGCCCGGAATTTAACGCTGATATCGAAGCGATCGTCCAGCGCGCCAATTAAAACCAGCGCGCCAGCACAAAGAAGATAGAGAGCGGCGTGAGGAATGTAATAGTTGGTAATTCCAAACGTAAAACAGATCCCCGCATAGACGGAAATGCCACCAACCAGCGGTATCAATCCCTGATGACGTTTACGAAAGTTGGGCTTGTCAACCAGACCTATCCGTTTTGCTACCTTGCGCGCAACAAATAAGAAAAGCATAGTAAACAAAAAAATACTGAATAATTCAGTAAAAGCAGTGAGTAGATTCACAATGCATGCTCTCAGCTAATGTTTATCCTGACAGTATAACGACGATGCTATGCCCCATAAAAGGAGAATGCAGGTCTTTCGCGGGTATTATTGTTTGCTTTTCAACCAGGTAGGATATTCAGCTGATTAATAACCTATCGGGTGCTCCCCAACGTCGGACAATACCTGTCCCAGTGCATATAGCGTATAGCCCACCAATGAAAAACGCCACGTAAAAACGTGGCGCTTCGGGGGTTTATTTGAATTAAGAGCGCTTCATCATGTCGAAGAACTCATCATTCGTCTTCGTCATAGCCAGCTTGTTGATGAGGAACTCCATCGCATCGATCTCACCCATCGGGTGAATGATTTTGCGCAGGATCCACATTTTCTGCAGCTCTTCCTGTGTGGTGAGCAGCTCTTCTTTACGGGTACCGGAGCGGTTGTAATCAATCGCCGGGAAGACGCGTTTTTCTGCGATTTTACGTGAGAGGTGCAGCTCCATGTTACCGGTGCCTTTAAACTCTTCGTAAATCACTTCATCCATCTTCGAACCGGTATCGATCAGCGCCGTCGCGATAATGGTCAGGCTACCGCCCTCTTCCACGTTACGCGCAGCACCGAAGAAACGCTTCGGACGGTGCAGGGCGTTCGCATCCACACCACCGGTCAACACTTTACCGGAAGCCGGAACAACGGTGTTATAAGCACGCGCCAGACGGGTGATGGAGTCGAGAAGGATAATGACATCTTTCTTATGCTCAACCAGACGTTTCGCTTTTTCGATAACCATTTCAGCAACCTGCACATGGCGGGAGGCCGGTTCGTCGAAGGTTGACGCAACCACTTCACCTTTCACCAGGCGCTGCATTTCCGTCACTTCTTCCGGACGTTCATCAATCAGCAGCACCATCAGCACACAGTCAGGATGGTTGTAAGCGATGCTCTGCGCGATATTCTGCAGCAGCATGGTTTTACCCGCTTTCGGCGGTGCCACAATCAGACCACGCTGACCACGACCGATCGGCGAAGCCAGATCGAGAACGCGGGCAGTTAAATCTTCAGTAGAGCCGTTACCACGTTCCATACGCAGACGAGAGTTCGCGTGCAGCGGCGTTAAGTTCTCGAACAGAATCTTATTGCGCGCATTTTCCGGTTTATCGTAGTTCACCTCGTTAACTTTCAGCAGTGCAAAGTAACGTTCACCTTCTTTAGGTGGGCGAATCTTACCTGAAATGGTGTCACCGGTGCGGAGGTTGAAACGGCGGATTTGGCTGGGGGATACGTAGATGTCGTCGGGGCCGGCAAGGTAGGAGCTGTCTGCGGAACGGAGGAAACCAAATCCATCCTGCAGAATCTCCAGCACACCGTCGCCGAAGATATCTTCGCCACTCTTTGCGTGCTGCTTCAGGATGGCAAAAATGATGTCCTGTTTGCGCATACGGGCCAGGTTTTCCAGCCCCATATTTTCGCCGAGAGTGATAAGCTCAGAAACCGGCGTATTCTTTAATTCGGTAAGATTCATAATGGTGTGGGTTCTTAAACTCGGGGTGATACTCGAACTTAATGTTGTGAATGGTATGGCAGGGTCATCCATGCCTGTTAGCGGCCATCAACTCATGTCTAATCGGTGCCTGGTCACAGGAGAGTACGCAGAACTGAAACGATAAGACGGAATGAGCGACAAGCCCGGAATCTGTCTACTTCTCAACGCGGCTGAGATGCTCAGCGGGAAGTATTGGGGTAACGCAAGGTTCAAACAACTATAGATATGTTTAGAACGAAGTCAAAACTAAATTAGCACGGCTGGGGTCGGGCGTCCAGCAATCCTGGCAATTTAGGATAGCTGGCCGCACCGGTGAGAGTCTGGGATTACGCCAGGTTAGCGTCCAGGAACTCTTTCAACTGACCTTTGGACAGTGCGCCCACTTTGGTCGCCGCCACTTCGCCGTTTTTGAACAGCAGCAGGGTCGGGATGCCACGGATACCATACTTCGGCGCGGTGCCTGGGTTCTGGTCGATGTTCAGTTTCGCAATGGTCAACTTGCCTTCGTACTCATTAGCGATCTCATCCAGAATCGGGGCGATCATTTTGCACGGTCCACACCACTCTGCCCAGAAATCAACGAGCACGAGCCCGTCCGCTTTGAGTACATCCGTGTCAAAACTATCGTCAGTCAGGTGAATAATTTTATCGCTCATATATAACTCCACAGGAATAAGCCTGGCATGTTGGTGTAGCATAAAACAGCAACGTGTTGATGCCACAATAGCCAACTAAAGGTTGACTTTATTTCACCGGATACGCTTTCGTAAAGCAATAGTAAGCTGATATTCTACCACACTATGAGCAAAACACATTTAACAGAACAGAAGTTTTCCGACTTCGCCCTGCACCCAAAAGTGATAGAAGCCCTTGAAACTAAAGGCTTTCATAATTGCACGCCTATTCAGGCTCTCGCCCTTCCGCTAACGCTGGCGGGTCGTGATGTTGCAGGTCAGGCGCAAACCGGTACCGGTAAAACGATGGCGTTTTTAACGTCAACGTTTCATTATCTCCTCTCTCACCCTGCAATCGAAGACCGTAAAGTTAACCAGCCGCGCGCGATTATCATGGCGCCGACACGTGAACTCGCGGTGCAAATTCACGCTGATGCAGAGCCGCTGGCGCAGTCGACAGGACTGAAGCTCGGTCTGGCTTACGGCGGTGATGGCTACGACAAACAGCTGAAAGTGCTGGAAAGCGGCGTCGATATTCTTATCGGCACCACCGGTCGTATGATCGATTACACCAAACAGAACCATATTAACCTGGGCGCGATTCAGGTCGTGGTGCTGGACGAAGCCGATCGTATGTACGATCTGGGCTTTATTAAAGATATCCGCTGGCTGTTCCGCCGTATGCCGGCAACCGACCAGCGTCTCAATATGCTCTTCTCCGCTACGCTCTCTTACCGCGTGCGTGAACTGGCATTCGAGCAGATGAACAACGCAGAATATGTTGAAGTGGAACCGGAACAGAAAACCGGCCACCGCATTAAAGAAGAGCTTTTCTATCCGTCCAACGACGAGAAAATGCGTCTGCTGCAGACCCTGATTGAAGAAGAGTGGCCGGATCGCGCCATTGTTTTTGCCAATACCAAACACCGTTGTGAACAGATCTGGGGCAGCCTGGCCGCCGATGGTCATCGCGTTGGCCTGCTGACGGGTGATGTGGCGCAGAAGAAACGCCTGCGTATCCTGGATGAGTTTACCCGTGGCGATCTCGATATCCTGGTAGCGACAGACGTCGCGGCGCGTGGTCTGCATATTCCGGCTGTAACGCACGTCTTTAACTACGATCTGCCGGATGACTGCGAAGATTACGTTCACCGTATCGGCCGTACCGGTCGCGCGGGTGCCAGCGGAAACTCGATCAGCCTTGCGTGCGAAGAGTACGCGCTGAACCTGCCAGCGATTGAGACCTATATTGGTCACTCTATTCCGGTCAGCAAATACAACCCGGATGCGCTGCTCAGCGAACTGCCGCCGCCGAAACGCCTGACGCGTTCTCGCCCGGCCAATGGTCCGCGCCGTAGTGGTGGTGGCGCGCCGCGTAATCGTCGTCGTTCAGGTTAATTACTATGCTCGGTTCCGCCTCGCTCTACGCAGCTATTGATCTCGGTTCCAACAGTTTTCATATGCTGGTTGTGCGCGAGGTGGCTGGCAGTATCCAGACTCTGTCGCGTATTAAACGCAAAGTCCGCCTTGCGGCGGGCCTGAGCCAGGACAATCGCCTCTCTCAGGAGGCGATGGAGCGCGGCTGGCAATGCCTGCGCCTCTTTTCCGAACGCCTGCAGGATATCCCGCAACAGCAGATCCGCGTGGTGGCGACCGCCACGCTGCGTCTGGCCGTCAATGCGCATGAGTTTCTCGACAAAGCGCAGGAGATCCTCGGCTGTCCGGTACAGGTGATCAGCGGCGAGGAAGAAGCCCGCCTGATTTACCAGGGCGTTGCCCATACCACCGGCGGCGCGGATCAGCGCCTGGTGGTCGATATTGGTGGCGCAAGCACGGAACTCGTGACCGGCACCGGGGCGCAAACCACCTCGCTGTTCAGCCTGTCGATGGGCTGCGTTACCTGGCTCGAGCGCTATTTCACCGATCGTCATCTGGCGCAGGAGAATTTCGACACCGCAGAGCAGGCGGCGCGCGAAGTGCTGCGTCCGGTCGCGGATGAGCTTCGTCGCCACGGCTGGAAAGTGTGTGTCGGCGCGTCCGGCACCGTGCAGGCGCTGCAAGAGATTATGATGGCGCAGGGCATGGATGAGCGCATCACCCTTGGCAAACTCCAGCAGCTTAAGCAGCGCGCGATCCAGTGCGGTCGGCTTGAAGAGCTGGAGATCGAAGGGCTGACCCTTGAGCGCGCGCTGGTCTTTCCCAGCGGCCTCGCCATTCTGATCGCCATTTTCACCGAAATGAACATTGAGAGCATGACTCTCGCCGGCGGCGCGCTGCGCGAAGGGCTGGTTTACGGCATGCTTCATCTGGCGGTTGATCAGGATATTCGCAGCCGTACCCTGCGCAACATCCAGCGCCGGTTTATGGTGGATATCGATCAGTCGAGACGCGTCTCGATGCTGGCAGAGCGATTCGCCCAAAGCGTTTCGACAAGCTGGGATTTAGACGCCTACAGCACTGAAATCCTGCATGTCGCCTGCGAACTGCATGAAATCGGCTTAAGCATTGAATTTAAGCAGGCACCGCTTCATGCCGCCTGGCTGGTGCGTAACCTTGATTTGCCGGGCTTTACCCCCGCGCAGAAAAAGCTGCTCGCCACGCTGCTGCTTAACCAGACCAATGCAGTCGATCTCTCCTCTCTGCATCAGCAAAACGCCGTCCCACCACGCGTGGCGGAGCATCTCTGCCGCCTGCTACGCCTGGCGATTATTTTCGCCAGCCGTCGTCGTGATGATTTGCTGCCGGAAATCTCGGTCACCGCGCAGGGTGAACAGCTCACGCTGGCGCTGCCGCCGGGCTGGCTGGCGAGCCATCCGCTGGGCGCAGAGCTGATCGATCAGGAGAGCCAGTGGCAAAGCTACGTTCACTGGGCGCTGGTTATTCGCTAAGCACCTCAATCTATTGCCGCGAACTCCTTTCGCGGCGATAAATCGATTCCTCTACCTCACCTTTTTCGCCAGCGTCACGCTGAACAATCCCCAGCCATCAACCCGCTGAGTCACTTTGGCAAAACCGGCCCGCTTCACCATCTGGTCGATCTCACGCTGGGCGCGCCGACGCAGTAACCAGAACGCTCCTTTTTGGTGGCTGGGCAATACGCGCGCCATCAGCGCCAGTTTTGGGTTCCACAGCTTGGTCGTATAGACCAGATATCCCCCTTTCTTCACCGCGTTGGCGAGGCCATTGAGCGAGGCCAGCACCAGGTTATTATCGCTGAAGAGTTCATAGAAGCCCGATACCACCGCCAGAGTACGGTCGGCAGGCAACGTTGCGAGATCGGCGGGTGAAAAAGCATCGCCCTGCTCGAAGCGCGCGCGCTCATTTAACCCTCGCCGCAGCAGCAGACGGTTCCCCGCCTCCACATTGGCAGCATCAAAATCGCGCAGCAGAAGATGCTCCACCGGCGGCTCTATTTTTTCGATCGCGTCGAGAATATAGCGACCTTGGCCGGCGGCGATATCCAACAGGCGTACCACCTGATCCTGCTGCGCCAGAAGCGACGCCGCCATGGCGATCAGCGCTTCAACATGTTGTTTGCGCTGTCGCGTACAGCGCCAGCCAAGCGTATTGAGGTAGTAGCGATCAACCGCTCTGCCCACAGCGCCTTTACCCGTCGGTTGATTTTGATAGACATACTCCAGCGACGCGCCGGAGTCGAAACCGGTTTCCAGCCCTATTCGAATCCCCGAAGAGCAGTGCCCCAGGACGCGCAGCGCAAAATTTGCCAGCATCCAGTAGCCGCGCCGTAACAGACTTTTTTCCGGCATACGTAACCTCTCATACTCCTCCCATGTTGCGCCCTGCTGCCAGGAATCAAATAGCGAAGGCACCGGGTGATGCTGAGAGAAGTGCAGCCGCAAAAAGGCACGTGTCTGGGCTAGCATAGCCTTGTCCCACAACTGGCCGGGGCAGCCGAAGCCGCTATCCGGCTTCATTAACACCGTTTTTGCGCTGCTACCCAGATTGGCATAAAAGGTCATTAACGTACCCGCAGCGGCCCTGCGGTCGGTTTGCGTCAACACAAGCTGCGTCGGCGTTGGCCAGGCGAATACGCTGCGAAAAATACGCTGGCTGGTATAGCGCAGATCGCGCAGCGTGCTCCACGCCTTTGGCTTTTTAAGCAACGCCAATAAGAGATCGCGTTTTCTCAGCAAAAAGCGCGGCGAGAGGAGCGTAACGGCGCGGATCTCCGGAGCATAATCCACCATCCATGCGGCGATAACTACCGCGCACTCATGGTGCGCCATCAGGGCAATATCCTGCGTGCGCAGCCCGTGCTGCGCGGTTACATGCTCAATAAATTGCTGAAAATAATAGCTTTGTAGCGAGAGCACCGATGAACCATCGGACATCTCTGCGTTGATCGTACCGGGGGTAAAATCGATGGCGAAAAAGGTACACTCCGGCAAGCCGAGTGCGGCAATTTTCTCTTTAAGATCCGCGTTGCGATACAACAGCACGATGGCCGCCGCAGGGCCATTTTGCGAGCGCGCCGGAATGAGCTGGTAAGGTATTTGCTGATTGTCATGGCTGACAAAGTGCTGCATCTGACTGGTCTGCGTCATCATCACTCTTCTGCATGTTATTCGCTGATGCCCAACGGGCGTCAGGCATCAGCGAGAGTAGAACGTTACCCTCAGGCACCTGCGCGGATACGCTGCGCGATCTTCTCTAACAAACGCGGTTCCCACTCGTTGTCCCAGCGTTCGACCAGCGATTTACGGCGAGCGAGGATCTCCGGCTCTCGGGCATTGAACCCTTCAACGATGTATTTCTTCGCCATCTGCTCACGATACTGGTAGGCCACGCTGTTGGTGATCTGCTCAACGGTAAGCGGCTGGTTAAGCATTCTGGCGACATGCAGGGTTGAAAGCAGGACCTGGCTGGCAAGCAGGTCGCGGCTGTGGATATGTTGATCGACTAAGGCGCGGGTCCAGACTTTTTCCTGATAAATGGTTTCGAACGCTTCGATCGAAACGCAGCAGTGCTCCATCTCTTCGGTGTAGTGATAGCCCAGTAAATAGAGCACGCCGAGGTTGCCAGAGAGATTACTCACCAGTTCAAAGCGGCCGTTTTCAAACAGGTTTTCAAAGAAAGAGAGCCCGGTCATGCACACCTGGCTTTCAAATATCGCAATGCTGCGTACCGCCTCTTTAAAAAAGGCACCATCGGCTTTTTTACCGTTGGCCTTATCGCGCTCGATGCCGCCAATAATCGGCTCAGCCATCTCTTTATAAGCGCCATACAGGAAATCATAAACGCGGGGATGGAACGTCTCCCGGACCGGCGGAGCGATGCCTTTGGTAATAAAGTTATTGAGTTTCCGGTGTGCCGCTGCATGCCTCTTTTCTTGCGTCACAAACAGGGCGAAGCGCTCATCCTTCTGCGGCGACTCCGGAATAAACTTATCGTAGTAATCGCCAATGCGCTCACCGTAGAATTCGAAAAACTCCAGCACATAGGAGGTACCAAGGCCAATAAGTGAAGAGACGGGATCGGGGTTCCACTGAAAATTAAAATTCTCATTCAACTCCATCACGCCATACACTTCCTGCGGTACCGCTCTTAATTTAAGATCCATACTTTATTCCTCTTCATTTGAACGTCCTGATCAAATGGACAAGCCGCCGTCGATAACAAAGGTCTGTCCGGTAATATGTTTCCCGCCTCTACCGAGCAGAAAAGCAACCATGAGCGCCACATCTTCGGGCTGCCCCAGCTTCCTCAACGGGGTCATTTTGACAAGCTGTGAAACGGCTTTTTCCGGGAGCGCCGAAAGCATGTCGGTTTTCACCGGACCGGGTGCGATGCAGTTCACGCGAATATTAAAATTCCCCACTTCCCGGGCCAGCGTTTTGGTAAAGCCATACTGCGCGGATTTTGATGCTGAATAGTTCGCCTGACCGACGTTGCCGCGTAAGCCAGCCACAGAGTTAATATTGATAATGCAGCCGTCCCTCTGCATTAACATCTCATTAAGCAGACAGTGATTGAGATAAAAGAGCGAGTTGAGGTTGGTATTAATCACATCCAGCCAGTCATCCAGGCTCATGGTAAAGCTGAGCGCATCTTTAGTAATGCCGGCGTTATTAATAATCGCGTAGGGGGTACCATGATTTTTACGTAATGTCTCGCTGAGCGCTTTCACCGATTCAACGCTCGCCACATCACAGGGGTAGCACCAGCAAACCTCGTGATTAACGTTAAGCGAGTGCATAAGCACGGCCGCAAGCGCGCTATTATTTTTGTAGGTGAAAACAACATGATAATCTTGCCGCACCAGCTCTTTGACAATAGCAGCCCCGATGCCACGGCTGCCTGCCGTGACTAAAACCCATTTCTTGTTACCCATTTTGTTAATCCTTTAACTTTCCTGCGAGCGATCGTAAATTCTGGTTAAACAATCGATAGAGGACTGGAAAATAATCTCATTATTCTCCAGCACATGAATAGTAAAGGTGTTGTAAGCAGAATCCTTATCGATATAAATATCTTTATCTTCGACCAGATACTTGAGGTGAGAATAGTTTAATTCGCCGCCGGAAATTAATCGCTGGTGAATAAAAATCTTATTCGCCACATGATAGGTCGTAATATTTTCTAAAGGATGATGTTTAGCTATTTTCTCAGCCTGCTTTTTAAAGTAGTCATCTTTCCGTTGATTAAAACAAATTGAAAAGAGCAACGTATCAAACATGACCCATTGATGGGTGATGTGCGGATAACAGGCTCTCAATTGTGCAAGATGCGTCTGGATAGTTTGCCCGCTGACTGCCACAGGAGAGGCGCATAGGGGGGGATCCGGCGGCTTTTGCGGCATCACCGCCGCGGTAATAGCGATATTCTGCGGATCACCGCCCACTTTAACCGCGACACTTTTCCTCTCCCCGTCACCCTTCACGCTTATCTCAATGTCCGTATCTATCGGCACCGGCTTTTTAATATAGAAATGGAGCATAGAGGTTTGCCCGAGGCTCTCTGCCAGCAGTAACTTCGCATCAAGCAAAGTGAGCATGCCCTGCACGATAATACCTTTCAGGCCATTTTTTATGGCAAAGGCTTTATCGAAGTGAACACGATTGCGATCGCCGGAAAATTGCGCCCATCGCTCGATATCCTGCGCCCCATAGCGTCTTATCATGCGGAGAACCTCTTCAGTACCAGGCAGCTGTTTGCCCCGCCGAAGCCGTAATTCACATTCACGACGTGATCTAATTTCTGACCGAACAGATGGTCATTCGGGACATAGTTGAGATCGCACTTCGGGTCTGGCCGTTGAAGATTTATCGTCGCCGGGATCATCCGATCGGCCATACTTTTCAGGCAGAATATCGTTTCCGCCCCACCAGCCGCGGCAATAAGATGGCCCGTATAAGATTTGGTGCTGGAGACCGGAATAGCCTGCGCCCGCTCGCCAAACACCTCTTTTAACACCAGCGTTTCGTTGTAATCATTCATCGGCGTCGAGGTACCGTGGGCATTGATATAGTCAATATCCTCAACCCCAAGCCCGGCATACGCCATCGCCCGCTGGATAGTGGTCACTCTGCCAATAAGATCGGGCGCAGGCGCGGTGAGATTAACGTAAGCATCGCTATGATTCGCATAGCCCACCACTTCACCGTAGATAGTCGCATTACGCGCCAGCGCATCTTCCAGCCGCTCAAGACAGACGGTTGCAGCGCCCTCGGAGAGGATAAACCCGCTTCGGTCGAGGCTAAAAGGACAGCAGGCCTTAACAACATCCTGCTGCTCTTTCGACAAGGCACCAAGAATATCGACAGACCAGACGGTGAAAGGCTGCATCAGGCTTTCGCCGCCGCCGGCAATCATCATGCGCGCTTTTCCGCTGCGGATAATTTCATAGGCATCGCCGATCGCGATATTGCCCGTGGCACAAGCGGCAACCGGGCTATTTTGATAGCCCCTGAGCTTCCAGTTGACGGTGATAAGTGAGGTGCCGATGCTCGGCATCGAGTGAAAACAGCTGTGCGCCGATGCGGTTAGCGAATGGGGATCGGAATAGGCGTAATAGTTGATGGTTGAGCAATCAAAACCCGCCCAGCCGGTACCAAAGATGACGCCGCAGTCGCATGGATCGTAGTGGGAAAAAATATCCTGCTCGTTACCGAAGGCCATAGTGATGGTTTCATCCGCGGCAATCAGGCCAAACTCAGCAAAACGCGGGGCATTTTTAAGGACTTTTCTGGAGAAACGAGAGAGATTAAGGGGAGAGGTTACCCGGCCGAAAAATTTAGCACTGACGCCTTTTCCCGGGTCGTCCCATATTTCATAGCCTGATTTTTTATCGCGTATCGCTTGCCATATTTGCTCGCTATTCTCACCTAATGAGCAAATGGCACCGTAGCCGGTAATAACAACGCGTTGTTCGTGATGTGCGGCAGCATCCATTTTATTCCCCCTGAAAAACGTTCTTTTGCAAATAGCGGATTAAATCGCCGTAGGTTTCGGGCTGCGACTGGGCTAATGCATTCAAATCGATATCAATGCCGAGCACTGTTTTCGCTTCAACTTTAATTGTCACAAAATCAAGGCTAACCAGTTCCAGCGCTTCTAGGGGGGTATCGTGATTAAGCTCTGCGATATCATAATCCGTTAGCTTATCAATTAACGACCGAAGAAAATGATCGAGGTTTTCGCTCATATTCATATCCTTATAAACATGTTTAGACAATAAATATAAATAACTGATATACAGCAGAGGTGTGACATAAATTAAACTACAAGCGCCATTTGATAATGTCAAAGATTATACGAGATATATCTCTACATTTAATAAGAGTGAGAAGAGGGTCACGATTAATAACGAAGAAAATGAAGCATGCAATAAATATGCTTCAATAGAAAATAAATTTCCGAATAATATTTAAAGAAATAAAAACAGAAGCTTCCTGATGATTATTCGGGAAGCTTCCGCTTATTTTATTGGCCTTTCGCTTTAGCCAGCATGGCACGAATATTAGCGACGTTCGCCTGGCCTTTATGCATCCGCTCTTCAGCGCTGATAACTTTACGCTCCTGCTCCCAAATAAGATCGTCCTGCGGCAGCTCCAGCAAGAAGCGGCTCGGCTCCGGGCGCACCAGCTCGCCATACTGGCGACGCTCTTTGCACAGGGTAAAGATCAGCTCTTTTTGTGCGCGGGTAATGCCTACATAAGCCAGACGTCGCTCTTCGTCGACGTTATCCTCATCAATACTGCTCTGGTGCGGTAACAGCCCCTCCTCCATGCCGACTAAAAAGACATAGGGGAATTCGAGGCCTTTCGAAGCGTGAAGGGTCATTAACTGCACCTGATCTGCTTCATCATCGCTTTCGCCGCGCTCCATCATATCGCGCAGGGTAAAGCGCGTGACCACTTCGGCAAGCGTCATTGCTTCATCCAGCTCATTGCCTTCGAGCATCTCCGTCATCCAGCCAAACAGCGTATTGACGTTTTTCATCCGCATCTCAGCGGCTTTCGGGCTGGGCGAGGTTTCAAATAGCCAGGATTCGTAATCAATGCCGTGGATTAAATCGCGCACTGCGGCGATCGGTTCGCGCTCCGCTAGCCGCTGGATTTCGCCTAACCATTGGGTAAAGCGCGTTAACGCTTCATAACCACGCCCGGTGAGCGTCTGGTTGAGGCCGACATCAAAGCTGGCGGCAAACAGGCTCTTATTGCGCACCATCGCCCACTCGCCCAATTTTTGCAGCGTGGCGGAACCAATTTCGCGCTTCGGCGTATTAACAATGCGCAGAAAAGCGCTGTCATCGTCGCTGTTAGTGAGTACGCGCAGGTAAGCGAGCAGATCCTTAATTTCCGGGCGTGAGAAGAACGAAGTGCCGCCGGAAATTTTGTAAGGAATACGGTTCTGCATCAGGAATTTTTCAAACACGCGCGACTGATGGTTGCCGCGATAAAGGATTGCATAATCCTTATATTGCGTTTTATTGATGAAGTGATGGGCGATCAGCTCGCCAGTGACGCGCTCCGCCTCATGCTCTTCATGGTTGGCGCTGAGGACTTTCAACTCGGTGCCGTAGCCCAGTTCCGAAAAGAGCCGCTTTTCAAAAACGTGCGGGTTATTGGCAATCAGGATGTTGGCCGCTTTCAGAATGCGCCCGGAAGAGCGGTAGTTCTGCTCCAGCTTCACCACCTGCAGCGCAGGAAAATCCTGGCTTAACAGAACGAGGTTTTGCGGACGGGCGCCACGCCAGGAGTAGATCGACTGATCGTCATCCCCTACCACCGTAAAGCGCGCGCGCTGGCCCACCAGCAGTTTTACCAGCTCATACTGGCTGGTGTTGGTATCCTGATACTCATCCACCAGCAGATAGCGGATTTTGTTCTGCCAGCGCTCGCGCACCTCTTCATTGCGCTGTAATAGCAGCGTCGGCAGCAAAATCAGATCGTCAAAGTCGAGGACGTTACACGCCTTCATATGCGCGTCGTAGAGACCATAGCAGTGCGCGAAAATGCGATCCCGTTCGCCCGCCGCCTGCGCAGCAGCCTGCTGCGGCGTCAGCAGATCGTTTTTCCAGTTGGAGATCGTTGAGATCAGCTGTTGCAGCACGACCTTATCGTCATCGATCACCCCTTCGGTAAGATCCTTGAGCAGCGCCACCTGATCGGTATCGTCAAACAGCGAGAAGTTAGCTTTCATGCCCAGCGCAGCATATTCACGCTTGATGATGGTCAGCCCCAGCGTATGGAAGGTGGAGATCATCAAGCCGCGCGCCTCTTTGCGCCCCAATGTCTGCGCCACGCGCTCTTTCATTTCGCGCGCCGCTTTATTGGTAAAGGTGACGGCGGCAATATGTTTCGCCTGATAGCCACAGCCGCGGATCAGGTGGGCGATCTTATTGGTGATCACGCGTGTTTTACCGGATCCCGCGCCTGCAAGCACCAGGCAAGGTCCGGTGACAAATTCGACGGCTTGTTGTTGTCCGGGGTTTAAACGCATAAAGAAACATCACTCAATGAAAGTCAGGGAAAATACACCGATTCGGCAAGGCGACGACGGGCCAACAAAGAGGCAGGCTGAAGGCCGAAGTGTATAAAGGCGTGGTAGTATAGCCAGCCTCAATAACCTCACTCAAGGCACGATCATGGCAAAAACCGCAGCAGCACTGCATATCCTTGTTAAAGAAGAGAAACTGGCGCTGGACCTGCTGGAGCAGATCAAAAACGGTGGCGACTTCGAGAAGCTGGCGAAAAAACACTCTATCTGCCCGTCAGGCAAAAAGGGCGGTCACTTAGGCGAATTCCGTCAGGGCCAGATGGTCCCGGCGTTCGATAAAGTGGTCTTCTCCTGCCCGGTGCTGGAGCCAACCGGCCCGCTGCACACCCAGTTCGGTTACCACATCATCAAAGTGCTGTACCGCAACTAATAAAAAAGCCCGGTAGCATTTACCGGGCTTCTGTTACTGTTCTGCGAAAATCAGCCTGCGACAGCAATACGCTTCATATCTTTCATATACCCACGCAGTTTGTGACCCACTTTCTCAATCTCATGGCTGCGAATCGCTTCGTTCACATCGCGCAGCTGCGCGTTATCTACCGCACCTTCAGCAATCGCTTTGCCCAGATCGCCGGTCTGCAGCGTGGTCATAAACTCTTTCAGCAGCGGCACACAGGCGTATGAGAAGAGATAGTTACCGTACTCGGCGGTATCGGAGATCACCACGTTCATTTCGTACAGACGCTTACGCGCGATGGTATTGGCGATCAGCGGCAGCTCGTGCAGAGACTCGTAGTACGCCGACTCTTCGATGATGCCGGAAGCGACCATAGTTTCGAATGCCAGCTCAACACCCGCTTTCACCATCGCGATCATCAGTACGCCTTTGTCGAAGTACTCCTGCTCGCTGATTTTGCCTTCATACTGCGGCGCGGTTTCAAACGCGGTTTTACCGGTCTCTTCACGCCAGGTCAGCAGTTTCTTATCGTCGTTCGCCCAGTCTGCCATCATGCCGGAGGAGAATTCGCCGGAGATGATGTCATCCATATGCTTCTGGAACAGCGGCGCCATAATGCCTTTCAGCTGCTCGGAGAGCGCGTAAGCACGCAGTTTGGCCGGGTTGGAGAGTCGATCCATCATCAGTGTGATACCGCCCTGCTTCAGCGCTTCGGTGATGGTCTCCCAGCCGAACTGAATCAGTTTTTCCGCATAGGCCGGATCGGTACCTTCTGCCACCAGCTTGTCAAAGCAGAGCAGCGAACCCGCCTGCAGCATGCCGCAGAGGATAGTCTGCTCGCCCATCAGGTCAGATTTCACTTCGGCAACGAAGGAGGATTCCAGCACACCAGCGCGATGACCGCCGGTCGCTGCGGCCCAGGCTTTGGCAATCGCCATGCCTTCGCCTTTCGGATCGTTTTCCGGGTGAACCGCAATCAGCGTCGGCACGCCGAAACCACGCTTATACTCTTCGCGCACTTCGGTACCCGGACACTTCGGTGCCACCATTACTACGGTGATATCTTTACGGATCTGCTCGCCCACTTCGACGATGTTGAAACCGTGAGAGTAACCAAGCGCCGCGCCATCTTTCATCAGCGGCTGAACCGTACGCACAACGTCAGAGTGCTGTTTGTCCGGCGTCAGGTTCACCACCAGATCCGCCTGCGGGATCAGCTCTTCGTAAGTGCCGACTTTAAAACCGTTTTCAGTCGCTTTACGCCAGGAGGCGCGCTTCTCAGCAATGGCTTCTGCACGCAGGGCATAAGCGATATCCAGACCGGAGTCACGCATATTCAGCCCCTGGTTGAGACCCTGTGCGCCACAGCCGACGATGACCACTTTTTTACCCTGAAGGTAGCTTGCGCCATCAGCAAATTCTTCACGCGTCATAAAGCGACATTTGCCCAGCTGCGCCAGCTGCTGGCGCAGGTTCAGTGTATTAAAGTAGTTAGCCATGGTGTACTCCGTAGATGTTGTGTCGTGCTTATTGTTCGATTCGCTGTTGCGCGAGGTTGAACCCACTATATGTCAGGAAATGCGTTGCTTAAATTGATATATTAACAATGTGACATTGCAATTTTTGCAATGTAATTTTGTGGAGCGGGTCTCATGGATTTACGCGATCTGAAAATGTTTCTGCACCTGGCGGAGAGCCGCCATTTTGGCCGCAGTGCGCGCGCCATGCACGTCAGCCCCTCGACACTATCGCGCCAGATCCAGCGGCTGGAAGAAGATCTCGGCCAACCGCTCTTTGTGCGTGATAACCGCACCGTCACGCTGACCGAAGCGGGCGAAGAGCTGCGGGTTTTTGCCCAGCAGACGTTATTGCAGTATCAGCAGCTGCGGCACACGCTCGATCAGCAAGGCCCTTCGCTTTCCGGCGAACTGCATCTCTTCTGTTCCGTGACCGCGGCGTACAGCCATTTACCGCCGATACTCGATCGCTTTCGCGCGGAACACCCGTCGGTGGAGATTAAGCTCTCTACCGGCGATGCCGCCGATGCGATGGAAAAAGTGGTGACCGGCGAAGCGGATCTGGCGATTGCCGGCAAACCGGAGACGTTGCCGGGCGCCGTAGCCTTTTCAATGCTGGAGAATCTTGCGGTCGTGCTGATTGCCCCGGCGTTGCCCTGCCCGGTACGCAACCAGGTCTCGCAGCCCGATCCGGACTGGTCGACGGTGCCATTTATTCTGCCGGATCAGGGGCCGGTGCGCCGCCGTATTGAGCTCTGGTTCCGCCGCCATAAAATCAGCAACCCGTCGATTTATGCCACCGTCGGCGGCCACGAAGCGATGGTTTCGATGGTTGCGCTGGGCTGTGGCGTGGCGCTAATCCCGGAAGTGGTACTGGAGAATAGCCCTGAACCGGTGCGCAACCGCGTGATGATCCTTGAGCGTAGCGATGAAAAAACGCCGTTCGAGCTTGGCGTCTGCGCACAAAAAAAGCGGCTGCATGAGCCGCTTATTAACGCGTTCTGGCAGATCCTGCCGGGACATTAACCGGCGAGGAAGAAGCGAAACGCCGGGTTATGGGTCTCATCGTGACACTCATAGCCCAGTTCATTAAGCCGGGTTTCGAAATCCGGCTCATGCTCGCCCAGCTCAAACGCCGCCAGCACGCGCCCGTAATCGGTGCCGTGGCTGCGGTAGTGGAACAGCGAGATATTCCAGTGCGTGCCTAGCGTATGCAGGAATTTCAGCAGTGCGCCCGGCGACTCCGGGAACTCGAAGCTGTAAAGACGCTCCTGCAACGGCTTGGACGGACGCCCACCCACCATATAGCGCACGTGCAGCTTCGCCATCTCATCATCAGAGAGATCCACCACGCTGTAGCCGCCTTCATGCAGCAGAGCGAGGATCTCTTTGCGCTCTTCCAGCCCGCGGCTCAGGCGCACGCCGACAAAAATGCAGGCATCTTTCGCATCCGCAAAACGGTAGTTAAATTCCGTCACCGAGCGGCCGCCCAGCAGCTGGCAGAATTTGAGGAAGCTGCCCTTCTCTTCCGGAATGGTGACCGCCAGCAGCGCTTCGCGCTGTTCGCCCAGCTCACAGCGCTCGGAAACATAGCGCAGGCCGTGGAAATTGACGTTCGCGCCGGAGAGCACATGCGCCAGCCGCTCGCCGCGAATATTATGTTTGGCGATATACTTTTTCATCCCCGCCAGCGCCAGCGCGCCTGACGGTTCCGCCACCGCGCGGACATCTTCAAACAGATCTTTCATTGCCGCGCAGATGGCATCGCTATCAACGGTGATGATGTCATCAAGATAAGCCTGGCAGAGCCGGAAGGTCTCATCACCAATGCGTTTTACCGCCACGCCTTCGGCAAACAGCCCCACGCGCGGCAGGTCGACCGGATAACCGGCGTCCAGTGCCGCCTTCAGGCAGGCGGAATCTTCCGCTTCAACAGCAATCACTTTGATTTGCGGCATCAGCTGTTTAATCAATACCGCGACGCCCGCCGCCAGCCCACCGCCGCCGACCGGCACAAAGATGCGATCGATATGCGCATCCTGCTGCAACAGCTCTAGCGCCAGCGTACCCTGACCGGCAATCACCATCGGGTGATCGAACGGCGGCACAAAGGTGTAGCCCTGCTGCTGCGAGAGGGCAATCGCTTTGGCCTTCGCTTCGTCAAAATTTGCGCCATGGAGCAGCACTTCGCCGCCAAACGCGCGCACCGCATCGACTTTGATATCTGCCGTCGCGACCGGCATCACAATCAGCGATTTGATGCCGAGCCGGGTGGATGATAGCGCCACGCCCTGGGCGTGGTTGCCCGCCGAAGCGGTGATCACGCCGTGCGCTTTCTGCTCTGCGCTCAGGCCAGCAATCATCGCGTAGGCCCCGCGCAGCTTAAAGCTGTGCACCGGCTGGCGGTCTTCCCGCTTCACCAGCACAACGTTATCCAGCCGGGCAGAGATCTTCTCCATCTTCTGCAGCGGCGTTACCTGTGCCACTTCATAGACCGGCGCGCGCAGCACGGCGCGCAGATACTCCGCCCCTTCGGGGGCGGCAGAGAGGGGTTGGGCGTCGGCCATCATTAACCTCCCAGTTTGGATTTGTCGCGTACTGCGCCTTTATCCGCACTGGTAGCGAGAGTGGCGTAAGCACGCAGCGCAAAGGAGACCTGACGCTCACGGTTAACCGGGGTCCAGGCTTTATCGCCACGGGCTTCCTGCGCTTCGCGGCGGGCCGCCAGATCGCGGTCACTCAACTGCAACTGAATACCACGGTTCGGGATATCAATTGCGATGATGTCGCCATCTTCAATCAGACCGATATTGCCGCCGCTGGCAGCTTCCGGTGAAACGTGGCCAATAGAGAGGCCAGAGGTGCCGCCAGAGAAACGACCGTCGGTGATCAGCGCGCACGCTTTGCCGAGGCCCATTGATTTCAGGAAGCTGGTCGGATAGAGCATCTCTTGCATGCCCGGCCCGCCTTTCGGCCCTTCATAACGAATAACCACCACATCGCCCGCGACCACTTTCCCGCCGAGGATGGCTTCAACCGCCGCATCCTGGCTTTCATACACTTTCGCCGGGCCGGTAAAGGTCAGGTTGCTGTCATCAACGCCTGCGGTCTTGACGATACAGCCGTTCTCCGCGAAGTTGCCGTACAGCACCGCCAGGCCGCCCTCCTGGCTGTAAGCGTGCTCAAGGGAGCGGATACACCCTTCGGCGCGATCGTCATCCAGCGTATCCCAGCGGCAATTCTGCGAGAACGCCTGGGTGGTGCGGATGCCTGCCGGACCCGCGCGGAACATGGTTTTCACCGCCTCGTCCTGGGTCAGCATCACATCATATTTTTCCAGCGTCTGCGGCAGCGTCAGGCCGAGCACATTTTTTACCTCACGGTTGAGCAGACCGGCGCGATCCAGCTCGCCCAGAATGCCCAGCACGCCGCCCGCGCGGTGAACATCTTCCATGTGGTACTTCTGTGTGCTCGGTGCCACTTTGCACAGCTGCGGCACATGGCGGGAGAGACGGTCGATATCACTCATGGTGAAATCAATTTCCGCTTCCTGCGCTGCTGCCAGCAGGTGCAGCACGGTATTGGTGGAGCCCCCCATGGCGATATCCAGCGTCATGGCGTTTTCAAACGCTTCTTTGCAGGCGATCGCGCGCGGCAGCGCGGTTTCATCATCCTGCTCGTAGTAACGTTTGGTCAGCTCAACAATGCGTTTGCCGGCGTTGATAAAGAGCTCTTTGCGATCGGCGTGGGTGGCCAGCAGCGAACCGTTACCCGGCTGCGACAGGCCGAGCGCTTCGGTCAGGCAGTTCATCGAGTTGGCGGTAAACATGCCGGAGCAGGAGCCGCAGGTCGGGCAGGCGGAGCGCTCAACCTGCTCGCTCTGATCGTCGGAGACTTTCGGGTCAGCGCCCTGAATCATCGCATCCACCAGATCGAGTTTGATGATCTGGTCGGAGAGTTTGGTTTTCCCGGCTTCCATCGGGCCGCCGGAGACAAAAATAACCGGAACGTTGAGGCGCAGAGAGGCCATCAACATTCCCGGGGTGATTTTGTCGCAGTTGGAGATGCACACCATCGCGTCGGCGCAGTGGGCATTCACCATATATTCAACGGAGTCGGCGATCAGTTCGCGCGAAGGCAGAGAGTAAAGCATGCCGCCGTGACCCATGGCGATGCCGTCATCCACGGCGATGGTATTAAACTCTTTCGCCACGCCGCCTGCGGCTTCGATCTGCTCCGCAACCAGCTTACCGAGATCGCGCAGGTGAACGTGGCCTGGCACGAACTGGGTAAACGAGTTGACGACGGCAATGATCGGCTTACCGAAATCGTCATCGGTCATTCCGGTAGCGCGCCACAGCGCGCGGGCGCCCGCCATATTGCGCCCATGTGTGGTGGTGGCGGAACGATACTTAGGCATGCTCTTTACTCCCGTCTCTCTTGTCGATGGGATGGTGCGTGCCATCCCATATTTATTTGCTCTACCCTAAATAATTCGGGTTGCAGGAAGGCGACAAGCGAGCAAATTCCCAGGAGCTTACATAAGTAAGTAACTGGGCTGAACGCGTGTCGCCAACACACCGACAACCTGAAGTATGACGGGTATTTATGGATTAACTTGATCCAACCAGCCCCATTTATCTTCCGTTTCACCGGTGAAGAGGCCAAAGAATGCTTGCTGAATACGCTTGGTAACCGGGCCGCAGCGACCTTCGCCAACCTGAATGCCATCGACGCTGCGCACCGGCGTGATTTCAGCCGCTGTGCCGGACATAAAGACTTCGTCAGCCAGGTAGAGCGATTCGCGAGACAGCACCTGCTCGCGCACTTCGATACCGAGATCTTTTGCCAGCTTGATGATGGCGTCGCGGGTAATACCCGGCAGCGCAGAGGAGGTGAACGGCGGGGTAAACAGGATGCCATCTTTCACTTCGAAGAGGTTTTCGCCTGCACCTTCAGAGATATAACCGTGAACGTCCAGCGCGATACCTTCCTGATAACCATGGCGGCGCGCTTCGCTACCGACCAGCAGGGAGGAGAGATAGTTACCGCCCGCTTTCGCAGCAGTTGGAATAGTGTTCGGTGCTACGCGATTCCAGGATGAGACCATCGCATCAATGCCCTGATCCAGCGCTTCTGCGCCCAGATAGGCGCCCCACGGGAAGGCGGCGATGATGACATCGGTGGTGTAGTCTGCCGGCGGGTTAACGCCCATGCCAACATCACCGACAAACACCAGCGGACGGATATAGGCGCTGGTCAGGTTGTTTTTGCGGATCACCGCACGGCACGCTTCCATCAGATCGTCAACGCTCTGGGAGACCGGGAAGCGGTAGATTTTGGCGGAGTCGCGCAGACGTTGCATATGCTCACGATGGCGGAAAACAACCGGCCCTTTGTGGGAGTCGTAGCAGCGAATACCTTCAAACACAGACGTACCGTAGTGCAATGCGTGAGACATTACGTGAACTTTCGCGTCTTCCCAACGTACCATCTCGCCATTGGACCAAATGTAGTCTGCTTTTTTCGTCGTCATTATGCTTCCTTTTGCGCTTACGCGCGGATTTGTTGTGATGATGTTGATGTAGCGCGCTGCCGGATATCGACCCTGGCAACATCGACAAGTTTGCTCAACTGGCTAAACAGTAATTCGACAGGCCGCGGGCTGGCAACGGTCAATTCAATATTTATGTTGCGCGCATCGCAGGCCGTTTCCATGTTCATGGCACATACCTGAAAGCCACGGTGGCGCACTACGCGCAGCACGCGTTCTAAGGTTTCCGGATTAAAGCGGGCTTCAACAGCGACGTCATGGTGCATCATGATAATTTCTCCAGCATTTGTGAGTTACTGGCACCGGGCGGCACCAGCGGCCAGACATTCTCGAGCTCGTCGATCGAGACATGAAGCAGATAGGGCCCATCGCTTGAGAGCATTGCGTCAAGTGCCGCTTCAACCTGGTCTTTACGGGTAATGTGTTGGCCTGGGATGCCGAAGGCGTTGGCCAGCATGAGGAAGTCGGGGTTATCGGTCAGGGTGGTTTCACTGTAACGCTCATTGAAGAATAACTGCTGCCATTGGCGAACCATCCCTAATCGCTGGTTATCGAGTAAAACGATCTTCAGCGGTAACTGCTTGCGTTTTACGGTGCCCAGCTCCTGCACATTCATCATGAAGGAGCCGTCACCGGAGATACAGATTACCGTATCCTCCGGACGCGCAACCTGCGCGCCAACGGCGGCGGGCAGGCCAAAGCCCATGGTGCCTAAGCCGCTGGAGGTGATGAAGTTTTCCGGGCGGGTAAAGCTCAGGTGCTGGGCAGCCCACATCTGATGCTGGCCAACATCTGTCGTCACGACGCTGTTTTCCGCTTTGCGATCGGAAAGCTGCTTTAACAGCAGCGGAGCATAGATCGCCTCACCGGGGTGATCGTAGCGCCAGGCATGCTCGTGACGCAGATCGGCACAGTGTTGACGCCACTCATCGATCGCAAGCTGCTGTTGCAGCGCAGGGAGCAGCGCATTTAAATCGCCCTGCAAGGCAACGTGCGCCTGGCGCAGCTTGCTCATCTCTGCCGGGTCGATATCCATATGGATAACGCGAGCATGAGGCGCGAAGGTGTTCAGTTTGCCGGTCACACGATCATCAAAACGCGCGCCAACGGCAATCAGCAAATCACACTCCTGTACGGCAAAGTTAGCCGCTTTCGTGCCGTGCATGCCCAGCATACCAAGGTAATAGGGGTAGTCAGATGCCACCGCGCCTAAGCCTTTCAACGTGCAGGCAATCGGCATGTTCGTCTCTGCCAGGAACGCGCGCAGGGCAGGAACCGCTTGCGCCATCCCCACGCCGCCGCCAACGTAGAGCATCGGTTTTTTCGCCTGAGCGAGCATCGCTGCGGCCTGAGCCATCTCAGCCTGAGGAAATACCACTTCCTCCTGCTCAGTGACGAAGTGAGGCTCCCAGTTACCGACGGTGAGCTGAATATCTTTCGGGATATCAACTAACACCGGGCCGGGGCGACCGGAATTAGCGATATGAAACGCTTCCGCCATCACGCGCGGCAGCGAATCCAGTGAGTCCACCAGGAAGCTGTGTTTGGTACAGGAGAGGGACATGCCCAGCACATCCACTTCCTGAAAAGCGTCAGTGCCAATCAGCGGCGCAGCAACCTGCCCGGTGATCGCCACCACAGGAACGGAATCCAGCAGCGCATCCGCAAGACCGGTGATTAAGTTTGTCGCACCAGGGCCAGAAGTGGCGATGCAGACGCCGGTTTTACCCGTTGCGCGAGCATAACCGATGGCCGCCATCGCCGCGCCCTGCTCATGCCGACACAATAGGTGTTCCACGCCGCCGTCATAAAGCGCATCGTAAACCGGCATGATTGCGCCGCCAGGATAGCCGAAAACCGTATCGACCTGCTGCGCTCGCAACGCATGTACCACCCATTGTGCTCCATTCATAGCTACATCCCCGTCGAATATCGTGAGAAACAGAATTTTATGCTGATATTCATTTCTGTTCCTGGTTTGCGTTTTTTGGTGATAAAAAAACCCCCGGACCTTTCGGTGCGGGGGTCTTAGTTCGTTAAGGCTTGATTTTTAAGCCTTTCCTCGTCCAAGTGCAGCCCCGCACGGTGGGATAATAATCACCACCACGCTAATCACGATAAGGCTAATCACTCGTAGAAGGGCTGTCATAGTTGTCTGTTCTTGCTTCATGTTCGAAGGAATGCCTAAAGAGGTAACACAGATTTGCGATCAGGCACAAGAAAAAATTATGACACCTCTTTTGACAGGTAAGAGGATTAACTTAAAAGCGATTGTTTTATATAGCAAAAATATGAGGTGAAAATATTTCAGGATTTATAGTCTGGTTAGCAAAGTGCGATCTTCCTTCCAGCGTGGCGAAACACATATGAAATTGCAGCGATATGTTGGAAACAAACGCGTAGTAACGATATCTGCCCGATGAAAAAAGCGGGAGGCGGCAAGATAATGCTATCGACAAGGAGGGTCTATGGCGTTGTCAGTAATCTATACAAGAGCGGTATTAGGTGTCGCCGCGCCGCTTGTGACCGTCGAAGTCCATATCAGCAATGGGCTTCCGGGGTTAACCATTGTCGGGCTACCTGAGACAACGGTGAAAGAAGCCCGGGATCGCGTACGTAGTGCCGTTATCAATAGTGGTTATGATTTCCCCGCAAAGCGGATCACCATTAACCTGGCACCCGCAGATCTCCCTAAGGAGGGTGGACGATATGACTTACCTATCGCTATCGCGCTCCTGGCAGCCTCTGAGCAGGTGAACGCGGCATCACTCGACCATTACGAATTCGTCGGTGAGTTAGCGCTTACGGGCGCGTTACGCGGCGTTCCCGGCGCTATCTCGTGCGTTATGGAAGCCGTGAAGGCTGACAGGCGAATTGTTAT
Source organism: Kosakonia sp. 1610 (assembly GCF_050435845.1). Taxonomy (NCBI): domain Bacteria; kingdom Pseudomonadati; phylum Pseudomonadota; class Gammaproteobacteria; order Enterobacterales; family Enterobacteriaceae; genus Kosakonia; species Kosakonia sp. 1610. The sequence continues at coordinate 88,501 of NZ_JBNDKZ010000014.1, forward strand.
TGCGAAAGAGAACGAAGCGGAAGCGAGCCTGGCTGAGACCCAGGCGTGTCTGGTGGCGAATCATCTTCTGGAGGTGTGTGCGTTTCTGGAAGGTAAACAGACGTTGTTGAACCCTGCACCCCTGGCTGCGCTGGAGGATGAGTGCAGAGAAGATTTGCGGGACATTATCGGTCAGGAGCAAGGGAAGCGTGCGCTGGAAATTACAGCGGCCGGAGGACATAACTTGCTTCTGATTGGCCCGCCGGGTACGGGGAAAACCATGCTGGCCAGCCGAATGAGCGGCTTACTTCCTCCGCTCTCTAATACCGAAGCATTAGAGAGCGCGGCGGTGATGAGCTTAATCAATAGCGCGAGCTTGACCCGTCACTGGAAGCACAGGCCCTTTCGATCGCCGCACCACAGCGCCTCATTAACTGCCATGGTTGGTGGAGGATCCATACCAGCACCGGGCGAGATCTCTCTGGCGCATAATGGCGTGCTTTTTCTTGATGAACTCCCCGAGTTTGAACGCCGTGTTCTCGATGCATTACGTGAACCAATTGAATCCGGGCAGATCCATATTTCACGCACCAGGGCAAAAGTCACTTTCCCCGCCCGCTTCGAATTGATCGCAGCTATGAATCCAAGCCCTACCGGCCATTATCAGGGCAAACATAATCGCTGTTCGCCAGAGCAAACGTTACGTTACCTGGGAAAGTTATCCGGCCCTTTTCTCGACCGCTTCGATCTCTCTCTGGAGATACCGTTGCCCACACGCGGTTTAATGAGTGAGCCTCAACAAGGGGGTGAAGGCAGCGATGCTGTTCGTGCACGAGTAGTTGAGGCGCAGGCGCAGCAGCATCAACGCCAGCATAAGCTCAACGCGCAACTGGAGAGCAGTGAAACCAGGCGCTTCTGTGCACTGACGAAAGAAGATGGGAAATGGCTGGAAGAGACGCTGACACGGCTGGGTTTATCTGTACGCGCCTGGCAGCGGTTACTGAAGGTAGCCAGAACCATCGCGGATCTTGAAAAGCAGGAAACCATTCGCCGGGAACATCTGCAGGAAGCGTTAAGTTACCGGGCAATCGACAGGCTACTCATTCATCTGCAAAATATGTTGGCATAAAAAAAGGGGCCGTAGCCCCTTTTTTCTTAATCCTCGGATTCAGTGTAATCTTCCGCACCTTCCATCTGCGGTTTTCCACCTGAGAGAGTATGGAAACGCTTAGGACGTTTAATACGTGCCATATACTTGATCCATACACGTTCAGCTTCCGTGTTGGGTTCACGCTCACCACGGCAAACGGCAACAAACTGGTTCTCTTCTTCAGTCACCGGTTCACGCTTGCCGAGTTCCAGCTCGTTAAAAGCATAACCATGACGTTCAAGCAGTTGCGCCTCTTTGATGGTGAAATCACCGTGACGGGAAAACCCGCGAGGATAATTTTTATTGTCGAAAAAACGATTAGTCGTCGTAAAGCTTTCCGCCATCCTGCACGCTCCTAATTCTTTGGCCGAGCTATTTATGGCGCGGAGTATTAGTTACGCTTGACAGAGTGTAAAACAAAACATTTAAATCATTACGACAAAAAATTTTGCGGAGAAAACAGTGGATACGGAATTGTTAAAAACTTTCCTCGAAGTGAGCAGGACTCGTCACTTCGGGCGCGCAGCGGAAGCACTTTATCTGACGCAATCCGCGGTGAGCTTTCGTATTCGCCAACTGGAGAACCAGCTGGGGGTTAATCTCTTCACCCGCCATCGTAATAATATCCGCCTGACCGCGGCCGGCGAGAAGCTGCTGCCCTATGCAGAAACGCTTATGAGTACCTGGCAAGCCGCCCGCAAAGAGGTCGCGCATACCTCGCGCCATCACCAATTTTCAATTGGTGCCAGTGCATCGCTTTGGGAATGCATGCTGAGTGACTGGCTCTCCCGGCTTTACCATTTGCAAGATAATCTTCAGTTTGAAGCTCGCATTGCACAGCGACAATCTTTGGTAAAACAATTACATGAGAGGCAACTCGATTTATTGATAACGACCGAGACGCCAAAGATGGATGAGTTCAGCAGCCAGTTATTAGGCCATTTCACGCTTGCTCTTTATAGCGCCGAACCAGAAAAGAAAAAAAGCGATCTCAACTACTTGCGCCTGGAGTGGGGGCCGGACTTCCAGCAGCATGAGTCTGGATTGATCGCCAGTGATGACGTGCCAACTTTAACGACCAGTTCAGCGGAAGTGGCCCATCAACAATTACCAAAACTGAATGGTTGTACCTGGTTGCCCGTTTCCTGGGCTGAGCCGAAAGAGAGTCTTTATCCTGTGATGGACACAGAAACATTGTCTCGTCCGTTATATGCGATTTGGCTGCAAAACAGTGATAAACAGAACCAGATAAAGGATCTTTTGAAGGTTAACGTTATCGAATAGGGCGTTCTGAAGGGCAAGGATGCTCTTCAGAGCTTTTGAAATGTAGCCAAGGTACAAATTCAGGAAGGAAATTGCCTGAAAAAAGGCAAAAAAAAATCCTTAGCAGATGCTAAGGATTATTTCTGGCAGGGGCGGAGGGACTCGAACCCCCAACACCCGGTTTTGGAGACCGGTGCTCTACCAATTGAACTACGCCCCTAATTAGGGTGGCGGAACGGACGGGACTCGAACCCGCGACCCCCTGCGTGACAGGCAGGTATTCTAACCGACTGAACTACCGCTCCACCGAATTTTTCTACAA
>NZ_JBNDKZ010000015.1:0-90459 GCF_050435845.1 Kosakonia sp. 1610
CAGCAACGGCGACACCGCCTGCCACGGAGCCTCAAGCGCCTGGGGCCGCAGTCTGCGGGAGAGCACGCCGGTCGAGTGGGACACCCCGCAGAACCTGCGCTTCCAGGGCCAGTACCTGGACCGCGAAACAGGCCTGCACGACAACATCTTCCGCTACTACGACCCGGCGGGCGGGTGTTACACGCAGATGGATCCGCAGGGCTGCTTGGTGGATTAAACTTATACCAATATGTGCCCAATCCAATAAGCTAGATCGACCCGCTGGGATTAACAGGGCAGTGGGTTAAGCCCAAAAATATTAATTTTTCTCAAAGAACAATATCACCTCATGATTATGCCGACGTTATGCGTAATGGTGGTTGGGATGGGGACATGTCGCCATTAAGAGTAATTGATATTGATGGGCAATTAGTCTCTTATGATAATAGGCGATTAGACGCAGCTCTAGAGGCTGGATTAGATAAAGTTAACGGTATTAGGGTTGACCCTAATGCTCCTCATCCTGACTCATCTACTGAAAAACATGGTCACAAAAATTCCGTGAGAGATTTAGAGACCGAAGAAATATAAAAGCCGATGGAATAACACCAGATAAAGGATTAAACTCTCGACCGGAAAGAACAACAAGAGGTTGCAAATGAAAAATATTATTCAGTTATGGGGAGATGGTTTATTACCGATAAAAAATGCCATTTACTTTTCTAACGGCAAATCTTTCCTTTGTGAAATAATACCTTACCCTACTGCTTGCATTGAGAAAAATGGTGAGTTTGATTTCTCTGCCTTTTATGAAGAAAATAAGGATGAAGTTACTTGTATTGATAAGTTTAGAGAGGTTAAGTTAGCGAATAATTGCTATTGTTGCATTGGAGAAGGCAGCTATGGCTCTGAAGGATTTATCGCATATCTCGATGAAAATAAAAAGTTAGTTTGGGTTCTTTATTCCGAAGGATGTAACCCATTTATTAATGTATCTGAATATATGCCTGATATTATTATAGTGGAATCAAGTTCTAATGTTAGGCTAAGAATAAATATTAATTATCCAGTAGATTTAGAATTAGCACTTTAAATAAAATCCGGGTAAGAGATTAAATCTTCCCGGCTTTTTTATTATTTAACCTTCGTTCAGTACACTAAATATCCCGTCTTTAATCCCTCTAACCTCCTGGTTAGCCTGATAAAGCTGTTCCCGCAACTCCTACACCTGATCACTGTCAGCGATGATGGTCAGGCACCCCGCCGCAATCTTCACCGTCACGCCGCGACCGGTCTCAAATCCCGCCTCGGCCAGCCAGTTGCCCTTAAGGTGCAGGCCGGGGTGTCGTGAGTAGTATGTGGTCATGTAGGTTTTGCTGTTGAAGTGGCGGGCGCTGACGTAGCCGACTTTATAGTGGCGCAGTGCTTTGGAAAGCGGGACTTTTGCCAATATGGTGTTCAGTGATGATTAACTCCCTCTGTTAGTGGGCTGTGATAAGCGGACTATGTGTAGCAGGCAGGTCAGTTTCGTATTAAGGATGGCACTTAGGCGGCGCCAGTAAAGACTTCCTGGTGAAAAAGGCATCTGCCACGCCTGATTCATTTCCTCTTCCCACCAAATAACCGCGCCACTTGCTGCAAAGTCTCGACGGGATGAGCCGGGAATATGACGGCTTCGGGCGCATGACCGTGCGCCACGACACGCAGCGCCGTGACGCAGCGCTTCAGCTACGACGACGAGCACCGCATCAGCCAGGTCACTATTGAGGGCGAGGCGGAATACACCAGAGCCGAATACCGCTACGACGCGCCAGGCCGCCGTACGGAGAAACAGGTGTGGCGACGCTATGCCCGGAAACCGGAACGCACGCAGTATGCCTGGTCCGGCCTGCAGATGGTGGGCGAAACCAGCGACAGCCACCCGGACGCGGCGGTGCAGTATATCTACACCGAAAACAGCTATGAACCGCTGGCACGCGTCGACAGCCACGGTGAGCACACAGACATCTTCTGGTATCACACGGAACTGAACGGCCTGCCGGACAGCGTGACCGACAGCAACGGCGACACCGCCTGCCACGGAGCCTCAAGCGCCTGGGGCCGCAGTCTGCGGGAGAGCACGCCGGTCGAGTGGGACACCCCGCAGAACCTGCGCTTCCAGGGCTAGTACCTGGACCGTGAAACGGGCCTGCACTACAACACCTTCCGCTACTACGAACCGGCGGGGGGAGTTATACCCAGATGGACCCGATTGGGCTGCTGGGCGGGCTTAATACCTATATCTATATGGTGGATCCACTTGGGTGGGTGGATCCGTTGGGGTTACATGTCTGAGAGCCGCAAATGGACGGTTTAGAAGTTCTCTTAACATTGGGGAGGAAATGGCATCACTGCCTAATTTTTCAGGTAAAACGCCCGGACAAATTCGGCGTATACTGCGTAGCCGTGGATATACTTCATCACCTGCGCATAGTGGTGGTGAGATTTGGATGAAAAATCTACCTGATGGTAATATTGCTTCAATACGAAGCGACCTAAGTAAGGTTAGAACACCACATTTAAAATATGCAGGCGAAACATCACATTTTCATAAAGGAAGTATGTCCACAGACAAAGTGAGCAATGATCATTATAAACCTAAGTATTCCGTACAATAGAACGACCAAGGCATATCTTCCAGCAAAGGTACGAATATTAACCATGCGGCAGATATTCATATTCCTATGAAACTCACCAGGTACCCTTATGACTAATAGCGAAAATATATATTTTTCCTTTTGTGAGGCAGAGAATGAATTTTGCACAAAAAAATCAATAGACTCTCTAAAAAAGATGATTGACATATACATTGAAGCGTACAAAAAGGATGTGGTTATAGGTGAGCATGAAATTGTTGACTCAATAATTATGATCTTGAGTAATAACCCAGATCACGTATTAATCGAGTATTTAGAAAAGAAGCGTGAAGGTGAGGAATTGGATGACTTGAAAGAGGAGATTGGTGAGCTTATCAAGCTGGTTGATAACAATATAAAATGATATATCGTAAGAAGAACAGAATGATTAATTTTGTGATCAGCTAGTTAATGGCTTAGATATACTCAAAATGTCATATTGAACACGAATAAGTAACTGTTTAATTTTGCATGTAAAATCGAATATTTTTTCAGCGGTTAACCTTACAGAGGCGACTGACCGTACGGGTATAGTCTGACGATGGTCGAGCCGGAGAACAGCGAAGCCATCATCCTGGCGCGTAACAAGCTTGGCGACCTGGTCCGCGAGGAGAACCATTCCGGCGTTTATCAGCATGAATACGATGCCTTAAGCAACCTCAGCGCCACCACCTTCCCGGACGGGCGGGAACTGAAGTTCCTGCGCTACGGCACCGGGCACCTGCTGGAGATGCAGCTCTCCCTGAGCGGCAAAACGCTGCCGGTCACCGGCTACCAGCGTGACCGCCTGCACCGACAACCTGCGCGACCGTCTGGTTTCGGAGCGCCGCTACCAGTGGGACCGCGCGGACCAGATAATCCGCCGTATGTACACCGACGGCGCGCCGTCCACCCCGGCGGAGAAGTACCGTCAGTCCCTGTGGGGCTACGATGCGGCCGGGCGCATGACGCAGAGCCTGCAGCCGGAAGGGGAAGAGCGTTTCTGGTATGACGCGGCGGACAACCGCACCACGCCGGAACTACAGCCGGTGTGGAATAACCTGCTGAAACGCCTGGACGGCGTGAGCCGTGAGTACGACTGTTTCGGGCGCATGACCGTGCGCCACGACACGCACCGGAGAGTGACGCAGCGCTTCAGCTACGACGACGAGCACCGCATCAGCCGGGTGGAAATCGACGGTGACGCGGAGTTCACGAAAGTCTACCGACGTATCATAATGCTTCGCCAAAAGATGCATTGGGCTACACTTTACATCGTCAAGGCATGTCAGGCAGTAATCATCCGATTAACTTAAAAGAAAAATTCTCAGTAGGACATTATAAATATGAAATATGAGTTCATGATGTTAATACCAATACGCCAGCAGGAAGCCATCCGCTAATGGCCCTATATATAGGGTGGGAAGAAGCCAGATGGGAGTGAAGCTCGTGACTAAACAAGGCTATGGTTGGGAACATGGTGCCCCAGATGATAGTTGGTATGACACGTCAGAGCTCAAACCAAATAGCCCCGCTTATAATCCTCAAACTGCTAATGACACGCATATTCCTTTGCCTTGAGGAGTGATCCCATGAATGAAAAAGACATGATAAATCTTATAAAAAGTCATAACTGGAAAGAAAAGTGGTTAGATTTTGCAGTATATTCTTTTGAGAGGAACAGATTAATAATAACAGCAAGTGATGATTTTGCTTATTACCATACCTTGGAAATTATTTTAGATAACCCTGGATATATTAGCGGTGTTATGGAGTGGTCAAGCGATCTTGATGAGGGGTTTATCAAAGCATTAACCCAGGTTGATATTTCTTCCGGTACATTTGTGTTGGAGTTTTATTCGGATTCTGAATTGAAATTCAAAGTGGTAGCTGAAAAGATGGTGGTTAATTTCGACACTGTTTTTTATTATAAAAGAGAGGGTCTAAAATGTGGTGAAAGACTAGCTAGCTGGGTGGAATAATGTCTATTTCAGCAAGATGCGTGGCTCTCATTTTATTGCTGAAATAATAATGCTGTTATAAATAAAGAGGGTTGTTATTACATTCATTTACTAAACATAAACATAAACATAAACATAAACATAAACATAAACATAAACATAAACATAAACATAAACATAAACATAGGAGGTTTCTTTATTACAGATGCATACTCATCCGAATTGAGAATTACACTGGACCTCAGGTTGTGGACGCAATCAGTGATTAGAGTTCTCCACAGTTTGGGGGCATAAGCCTATCCGAAAGCACTCCCATAGCCTGAGACACTCCGCAGAACCTACGATTTCAGGGGCAGAACCTGGACCGCGAAACGGGACTGCACTACAACACCTTCCGCTACTACGACCCGGCGGGCGGGTGTTACACGCAGATGGATCCGCAGGGCTTAAAGGCGGGTTAAACCTGTATGCTTATGCGCCGAATCCGTTAAGCTGGAACGATCCGCTGGGTTTAACCTGTAAGTTAACAAATCAACAGTTTAAGAATAAGCTTAAAAGAATTTAAAATCAGACTGCCGCAGGTGATAATCGGGGAATAACCGGCGTTCTATCATTAAATGATGCGTTCAGATTAGGTGAAACATTTATAGATCCTAATTATAGAGTTATGTCCACCGGTAAAGGGTTTGTGTCAGAAGATGGTTTGAGAACTTTCAGATTCCCTGCTGATAAGAGGGGATTTGATCGTGTTAACGGCCGCCCATCGTCGAAGACAGGAAAACAAGTGAATTTTTAAACCAAAAATGGGGATGGTGATGTTATTGCCAATGTTCATTTAGATGTAGAGAATTTTCGGATATAAAAAAACCACAACTTATTTTATGCGATATGTCTTCAACAACGTTCGATCCGCTTAGTGAGTGGGAACCTTCTTCTCTTGAAGATACATATGTAGCTATTGATTTATGCATTGGGATGAATGATGGTGAAGAAGGTAGTAACTATTTTTATGTGAAAATTGCCACCCCAGAAGCTTTGAGGAAGCGATCAAAGAATTTCCTAATATCTGATAACAGAGTTATTGTGATTGATTATTTTGATTATTATTTAATTAGGAAAGTAGTCGAAGATATTCTAAAAAAATGTTCAAGAGAAAACTGGGACGAATCTTGTCTTGTATTGCAACGCTATTTTCCATGGGAATATGAAGATTATCATTATGAAAAATAGATGGCTAATTCCTTGAGGGTTTAATTTTTATATGTTGCTGGGATATCAATAAAATAACTGAGAAGTCGACTGAATAAAAAGTCGGGAGATTGATTTGTTCTTTCCGTCTTTTTATTATTTGATTACCGTTGAATTCCGCCTTTGATCCTTTCGCGTTTAATCACAGGAATATCGCCGATATCATTCAGCGCGCCCGAAAAATGTCTTCAGACACGTTTTCACCTTCTGCATTGTTAATGCGGGTGACGCTCATCCCTTCAATACAGCCAAAGAGTTCGCGGGTGTGCTGCGGCGTCATAATAATACAGCCGCACATGACCCGGCGGGCGGGTGTTACACGCAGATGGATCCGATTAATCTGGCGGGCGGTCTGAAGACCTATTCCTATGTAGTGGATCCGCTGGGGGAGCTGGAACCGTCAGGGTTACAGCGGTTTGTGCTTTTAGAAATAGAGGTGGGCCAAAAGGTATCCGAGAAAAAGATCTTGCTCCCAATAAGCAAGGATTACTCCCATCCCAGGTAGGTATGAAGAGACCACAGGGCAAGTATGTAACAAGAATACCGAAAGAGTGAGGGTTACAGGGCCACTACCATATTTAACCTGAGGATGTAAAAATGTCTGATGGATTGGGTATTAAACATGATAGAAAGAGCATGCCGGGAGGGTATACGTCACAGGGACATAGTATGATTTATCCTACTAAAGATTGGACTGTAACCGAATTTAAAGAGTTGTTTAACTTATTACTATGGGGATATGGAGGTAAAATATGATTGATTTTATTGATGACTTCTTTGAGGCTGAGAATGCATTAAATGAAAATACGAGGTTTCTTATCAATGAATCACATCAAAACGGCCTCTGTTGGTCAATGTATGAGAAACATGAAAAAGATTTAAATAATTATTTCTACAAAGTAAAAAAGATAGTTTCTAGCCGGGATATTGATTTCTATACATTGCTGAGGTCAAAGGATGCTGAGGTTAGGATGGTTGCTATTAAATTAATCAAAGATGGCTTGTTAGATGTTTCGTCTTCTGTAATGAAGGCGTTGTTCATGATTTCTATAGCAGGAAATGATGAAGAGAAACTCTTGGCATTCAGTTTGATCTCACTACGAAACTGGTTGCAAGATTATGAGGGGATTATTCAAGAGGTTTTGAGTGAGTTATATAATGAACCTACGGATTATTACCTGTTTGAATCCATTGCTAAATTCTTGTTTATTTTGAAAGACAAAAAAATGTTCATTAAACATGTGCAAATGGGCTTGGCAAGTAAAGATGAGGGTATTCTTGAGTTAGCAAATGAGTATATGGCAAAGCTTTAGGATTTTTGTGCTGTTAGATTAGTTATGATCATCCGTGGCGATTCACAGAGCCAAAGCTGCCGGATAGTCGATGGCTACCGGTGAGAGAGTTGAAGTTGGTTAATGCTGCCCACAAGTAATGAGTTCGGTCATCTTGTTTTCATTCCAGGCGTAGGCACGTTAAGTGCTGAAGTAATGATTTCCCCGGCTAATAACTCAGGTGGTAATTTGTTCAGCATCTCGGCGCTTTTTATTAAAGTTCTGTGATTAATAACCCAGGCATTTTTTAATCCTCTGGCGAAATTTCTTGCTCCACCAAACCGCTCTGGAATTACTTTCCACTTAAATACATCCATAAACGTCCACGATGGTGATTGACTCATTACTTTGCACTGAGATAATAGCGGCCTTTCATCATCCGGTATGCTTTCCATGAGAGGCGGAGGGGTATCTGATACCAGACCGCAATGATGCCGAAAATTGCGGCAGGGAAGTAATACTTCATACCGAACAAATAACAGGCTGCCGTTGTAATCGCGCTTGCCAGGGCCTGGGGCCGCAGCCTGCGAGAACGCACTCCGGTCACCTGGAACAACCCGTACAACCTGCGCCTCCGGGGCCAGTACCTGACCGCGAAACGGATCTGCACTACAATACTTTTCGTCACTGTGACCCGGCGGTCGGGCGTTACGCAGATGGATCCGTCAGGGCTGGCGAGCGGGCTGAACACCGATACCTATTTAGGTGGTTCGCTGGTACGGGGGGAGCCGCTGGAGTTAATGTGTGATAAAACAGCACCTGTTGATCGTGTCGAAACTGATGTTGTAGCAAGTCAGAGGATTTTTTATTAGTGAGTTAGGAAGTATAATCATTCCCGACAGAGAAAAATATTTCTTAAACGTTGGTAGTAAAGGATGAGCCTCGGAATTTCATGGCATGGGTAATAAAAAAACTAAAACTTTCGAGTTTAAATAAACATTCCTGCCGATTTGATGAAATGCCTGAACAATATGGATTAAAGTCATATTAGATTTATAAATTATTGAAAAACATTCTACAAGGTTCTGGAAGGATATAATGAATTACTTGGACGTTTTGAAAATGAGCTTAGAAGATGAGGAAAAAAGAATCTCCTCATCTTTTTATGCTAAAAGAAACAGTGGTGTTATCGTCGAGTATATGACAACTTGTCGCTCTGGTTGCGGCGGTTTCATATTGCAAGAGGCGAAAAATATATTACTAACAATCAACCGAAATACTTTCCCTAAATGGTCTAATCTGGATTTTTGGCTGCCAATTTTACCTAAACACTTTGTTGATTCTTTTTCAAGCGACGGTGGCGATTGGACATTCGAGAATTGGCTTTACTGGTTTGAACCTGAAAACAGATTCTGGTTTTTATGGAGCGCCGATGCGATAGACGAGACCCACTTAAAAATTAGTATATTAGTTCACGAACACCCTTTTCCATCAGAAGCTTTAGAGGTTTTATTCATGAAGTTGGGCACTGATGAACTGGAGGAAGTAAATATTTATTTTTGTAAATAGCAAAGCAAATGATAATTACCATGCTTTTTTAGTAGGGGCGCTTTTTGGGTATGCCTACAGGCATTATTAATTGCAATGGCGACTTTAAAGAATAAGTCTTTTTGCAATTAAAATTTCAGCTCTTCATGATACCTATATCAAACCTGAGCGTACACGGTATGCCTGGTCCGGCCTGCAGATAGTGGGTAAACCTGCGACAGTCACACGGACGCAGCGGTACAGTATATCTACACCGAAAACAGCGATGAGCCGCTGGCGCGCGTCGACAGCCACGGTCAGCATATGGACATCTTCTGGTATCATACGGAACTGAACGGCGTGCCGGAGGGCGTGACCGACAGCAACGGCGACACCGCCTGGCGGGGAACTTCCACTGCCAGGGCGGTAGCCTGCGCGAAGGATTGGCGGCTAGAGCGCACCTCCTGCAGAACCTGCGCCTCCGGAATCAGTACCTGGACCGAGAAACGGGCCTGCACTACGACACCTTCCGTTACTACGACCCGCAGTGGGGGACGCACCGATGGATCCGGTTAGTCTGGCCGACGGGCTGAATATGTATAAGGTTAAATCGCTGGTATGGGTGGATCCGTTGGGACGAGACTGCTTCAAACTTAGTGACAACTCTGATAAGTAATTAAAAACATGCGCAAAATATTTATGAGAGATCTTGAAGGCTGGGGATAGCCGTGACTAAGGTGATATTGATGGAATGAAAGATTTTACTCTTTCTGGTGGCAAGAGTAACGCAAACATGCTAAGCAGTTACCACTTAAATGAAACAAGATTGAGTCAACAAATTTTTATGTTGAAGGCTATGAAATTGTACTAGCTTGGCTCTCCCTCTTTTTGTGAAAAGAATTTAATTCTTATTTCATAGTGAATAAAACGAGTTGTTGATCTTAAAGTTATCCACGGTAGATTTCACTAAGTGCATTTGCTTTTTTACAGGATGAGCTGATTTTTTTTTCAGATTTGGGAAAGGGTTTTTATAATTTAGTAGACGAAAAATTAAAGCGTTTTCAAAAGAGGATATATTAGCAGTGAAGGTTGTTATTTGAGCACCAAAGTTAGTCACGAATAGATGACAATATATACCATTATAAAGTGTTTTTTACTGTGAATGCCTTGGTTGTGTTGATCATTAATAATGAAAATTAATTGAACGCTTTTTATTAGAGTGGGTATTGTCAAATCATGGTTTAATAATAAATCTTTACGATCTACCCATCCTTAAATAGCACTCATTTAAGCCGCTAAGTGATCCATTGAGGATACGGATGAGAACGCAGACTTTGATATGGCTCATGCTGTAGCTGAACGTGATATGAAGGATGGGTAGGAGTATTTTAGCAGCAATAAAATTCGTGCAGGCGCTAATGCGAAAACAGAAAAATGTACAGGGTTTTGAATTTGGGGAGTAAAGGTGAAGAAAATAAACAATAGTTATGTATCAATGATTTGGCAATCACTTTCTGAAGGCCCAAATATGGATTCCTCCCTTATTGGGTTAAATTTGTCCAATGAGGAAAGCTTATCATTAGTCCTGCTGGAGTTAATAACGCCGTGTTATGATAGCTTCCCTTTTTTTATAAAGGAGAGATGCAGAAATAGTCTTGCATATGCAATCAACTTCTATGATGAAGAATTACTCTTGCGTCTTTATGAGTCTGCCATTCCGCTTTTTGACCCTCCTAATAATCTTACTATGAAAAAGTTTTATGTAACCGTTTGGGGATCTCTTTTTCCGGAAGAAAGTTTTTTAATAAATAATCCAGAAGAATACGTAGAGATTTACTTTAATGAGTTATACAAAAAATAATTTAAATAGATATGCCGTTAAATGTAGCACCATCTTTGATTAGCATAACGTCTGTTTATAATATAAGGGCAACTACCCTGAAGTAAGCTATTCAAGGTGATAAATCATTATATTTGGAACCTCTTTTCTTTTCACATGACCCTTGCTTTTTTTGCAGGGGCACAGGAAAATTTAGATAACTATGAGATAGTAAAAAAAAACATCATGAAGCGTTGCAACTACTTTTTGACCAAAATGTACCAGCACCCTATGTGGTTTGGGAGGATCATTTTTCAGATGTTATATCTACAATTAGCATCCATCAAAAATACAACGAGGCGCAACTAATAATAAAAGAAGCTTTGACGTAAAGAAAAGTCGGATGTATTAAAAGAGAGTATAAGAAAAAGAAAGGCATATCTATTAAAGAAAAAAGCAGGGTTTGGCTGAAAGCAATGAATATAATGATTTTAGTAGCAAGGTGAGTGATGAGGTTTTTATATTTTAAATATGATTTCAACATATGGAATTATTTACGGAATAGTTGAAGGTTCAATTTTAGAAAATATTTTTGTTTTTTTTTAAAAAGATGTTTACCGTGCTCGGTCAAAAACAGTGGTGAAGTTTTTATATTTAATCTGGCAGTTTTGAAAATAATAACGGCAAATAACCTTAGATTTTAATTTGAGTTTTTTAATTTCTTCCACTCTTTTATTTTGTAGCGGAGTAATTTCATACCCATGGCTATTATTGAGATGCAAATTCAATCGCACTAATAAAGAAGGGGATATATCATCGAAAGATAGTAGTAATATTATTTCCTTAAAATTATATTGTTCTACATAATCAAGAAAGTAAAGTTTCTTCGAGACTGTTAAGGCGTTGGGTGCACCAAGAGGTAATTTTTTGATAATCGTCGAAAATATTGTTGGGTATGGTGAAGTCACGCTGCTATAGGGTATCTGAAATGATTAGTGAAAAATTAAATATTGATAAAGAGTATATGCCTTTTTTATTCTCTGCAATACACAGGATCAGGGACAAAGGTTGGGGTGAAAAATTAAAAAATATAAATGAATATCATGTTTCTATAGAGAGCCATATTCATGTCATTGAAGGCAAGCAATGTGTTTTGATTAGCTTTTTCTCAGAACTGATTACCCAGGATAACTGGATGGATATAGGTTCTGATGGCATTGATATAAAAGGTGTAAGCTTTTATATTGAGATTAAAACAAAGGAAGTTATATTTACCCATAGATTTTGATCGTTTTATAAAAACGGTTATTACTCATCGTGGATAATCGCATTGACTGAACAGTGAATATCACTATCTTGCTGGGCGCACCACACGCCGGCGATGCACCAACAAGCTGCGTGACCGTCTGGTTCGTGACTATCAAGATGGTATGGAGGTTATATAATATGCTTGTGAAGGAGCATGTTATTAATCATAAAGATATAATTGACATTATCAATTGAGAACAACGAAGTAAAGCTTTGATCGGTCTGTTAATATCAACTATATAACGAGATTTGCGAGCTAAGGGTTGGCTGAAAATGTCATATGCGATTATCAATTGTGAACGTAATGGGTGTTTACTTCTGGATTCATTTATCCTGGAAGATGGTTTTTTAAATCCAATGCAGTAGTCAGGTCAGATTGCTATGAAGCCAGAGCTTCATTCTATGTCTTTAAAGAGAGACTTGAAGAATTGCTTTTAAATCTAGAAAAAATTTCTAATGGGAGTATTAGCGAAGCCATCATTTATTCATGAGGATGGGAGCTTTGAGATTAATTTTTGATATAGGTCATTTAGGCAAAGCCAAAATTGCAGACGTTTTAATTAAAGGCATGATGGCCTCATCTACTTTGAGTTATAAATTATATTCAGACCCTCAATCTATAACTTACTTTTATAAGCAGCTGAAAAATTACTCTAAGTTAATAAGTTATCAATCTAAGAAGTGCTAGATTTAAAGTCGGGGTAAATATGAAAGGTTTTATTAAATGAATATTGAAAAAGACAATCTTCTGGAGCTTTTTAAAGAAAAAATCACTGACTCCGTTTATCCATTAAAAATGGGAGGGCTGATAAATAAACAGGCTTTTGATGAGCTTGTGACAATCGCAGGGCAAGCTACAATATTATTGAAAGAAGAGGACTTAGTGCCTAAAAAGCTTTTATCAGAGATTCATCTCGTTGCCGTCGGGGTCGATTGTGAAAATCTCTATTATAAAAATGATTTTCTTGCATCTGTTTCTGCTGGGTTAATGGAGTGTTTCAATATGATTCTGGATGGAGAGTCGATTGAAAATAAAAAAACCAACGAGCCAAGGATTATATAAATGAGTGATAAAATATTATTTTATAAAGTAAATGAACCCTATGGAGTATTTTCAAACTTCTATAAATGCGGTTTCTTTATTGATGATGAATATTGGCCTACGGTAGAGCACTTCTTTCAGGCTCAAAAATTTGATGACGAAGCGCTTAGAGAAAAAATCAGAAAGCTTGCGTCACCAATGGATGCTGCTATATCAGGAAGAGATCGGGATAATCCGTTAAGAGATGACTGGGATTGTGTCAGGGATAATATAATGCGTCTTGCAGTCATGGAGAAATTTAAGCAAAATGATGAAGCAAGAAATATTTTGTTAGCCACCAATGATCTTATATTAGTTGAACACACAAAAAACGATAGCTACTGGGCTGATGGCGGTGATGGCTCAGGCAAAAATATGCTAGGGAAGATTCTTATGGAGGTGAGAGGTATATTGAGAGAAACGGTTTGAATTTTGGTAAAAGATTGGTTTGCATAAATTAGTGTATTTCGTACCTCTGTTGCCGTAACAATATAATTTTAGCTGAAAATGTAACTGCCACCCATTCTGATTCAGCGTTTTTCACTGATGTCGTAATATGAACGATAAGACCCCGCCCCGGCGGGGTCTTCTGTTTTTACCCTTTCAGCGAAATCAATTTAATCGCCCGCCACATATGCGCTTTATCCTGCCCGGTTAAGTTGTGCTGCTGCACCGTGCGCATAAACTCTTCTCTATCAGCTTCGGTCAGCTTGCCGCTGGCTTTCAGGCGTTCCGCCACTTTGCGCAGAATACTATCGCTCAGCTCGCTGATCTGTTTTCGCACCTCATCCAGTGGACGGGGCTGCCAGTTTGTCTCCGGTGTCGCCAGCCAGTCGGCACGGTAGCGGTACTGAATCGCTTTCGCGGCATCCATTTGCGCCTGAATAAAGGGCTTCACGCTCTCACCGTTCAGCCCCAGCGCCTCGGCGTCGATAACGGCGCGCGCCAGCACTTTCTGCTCCTGAGCCAAATCTTCTATTGCCTGGTGCTGCTGTGCTTTAGCGCCTGCGACATCTTTCATCCATGACAGCCGCTCATTAATTAGTTTGCCGAGTGAGGCATCGGCCGTGACAGCCGCGGCGGCGGAAAAGCTGAGCGTGGCGAGCATCACCACGGCGGAGTAAAACTTGTAGTCCATAATCACTCTCCGAAGTCGATAGATGGGCGTGTATCTCAAGTTGCAGTGCGCGCTTCCTGTTAAACCACCGTGTCAGGCAGAGGAGCCTCTCGCATCGTGTGGCGGCGTGATTATATTAAAAACTTGTAATCACGAAATGAAATTACCGTTTCGTTTTATTACACCGTTAACAATGTCCGCTGGTGCAAGCGCCTGAAATAGCGCACGCTGAAGCGGCCACACTTTTCCGGCAAGCAGGAGGCAAATCGCGATGAAAACCCGGGTCACGCTTATCGTTATCATCACTCTGTTGCTGATGCTTTTCCTCAGCCTTTCACACAGCGATCTGGCAATGGAAACCCGCACTTTTCTGCGCGCACTGCTGCGCGCGATATTCTGATAAATAAACAGCTGCACGAAACAGGAAATCTGTTTATCTCGCACCCTGGCTGACTAACTTATTCAGAAGGTTCTTTATCACAATAAAATCCGCTAAATAAAGAGCAGAATCTTCCTGTCACTTAAATAATGAAATTATCCTGGTAGCCTTTAATATGATTTTCATTGTTTGTACTTTGCATCCGATATTCAGCATTCGGGCTGCAGGGCTCATATTTAAGGGATTATTATGAAAAGTATATTTAAGATAAATAATGTCTTCGCCTCGCTGGCGCTGGCGGGGATGGTCGGTTTTAGCGGCCAGGTATTCGCCAACACCGATTACGCCGATACCATGCCCTCCATTGAAGGCAAAAAATTATTAGTCGGCTACTGGCACAACTGGGATCAGGGTTTTTCCGGCGATTATGAGCAGGGCTATCCGTTGAAGCTGGCATTAAAAGATACGCCGAAAGCCTACAACGTGGTGATGGCCTCCTTTATGAAGTCGTCAGATGGCAAAAGCATGCCGACTTTTATCCCCTACTACGGCACCGATCAGAGCTTCCGCGCGGAAGTGGCGGCGCTGAACGAACGCGGCCAGGCGGTGTTGTTATCCCTTGGCGGCGCGGATGCGCATATTGAATTGCACGAAGCCAACGGCGATACGCAGCATTTTGCCGACGAAATTATCCGACTCGTTGATTTATATGGTTTTGACGGTCTGGATATCGATCTCGAACAGAGTGCGATTAAAAAAGCCGATAACGAAACCGTTATTCCGGCGGCGCTGAAAAAAGTGCGTGACCATTATCAGCAGCAGGGTAAACACTTTATTATCAGTATGGCGCCAGAAATTCCCTATCTGACCAAAGCGAATCCGCAGTACCAGAAATATATTACTAGCCTCGAAGGGTATTACGACTTTATCGCACCGCAGTTCTATAACCAGGGCGCGTTTGGCATTGGTTTCCAGCCAGACGACACCACGAAAGATGGCTGGTGGGTGAATTACGCGCAGAATGACGACAGCAAAAAATATGAGTTTCTCTACCACTTCAGCAAAGAGATCATCACCGATAAGCACGGCCTCTCTGCGGTAAAAATCCCCTCCAGCAAATTAGTTATCGGCCTGCCGAGTAATGGCGCTGCCGCAGCGACCGGGTTTGTTAAAACCCCGCAGGATGTTTACCGCCTCTTCGCCGATATGGAAAAAGAGGGGCTGCCGCTCAGAGGGTTAATGACCTGGTCCATCAACTGGGATGAGGGCGAAAACGTCAACCATGTGCCTTACAACGGGCAGTTCCGCAAAGCCTACACACAGCTGATCCACGACGGCAGCGTGATTGAGACGCCGGAAAAAGACACCACTGCGCCGGGCGTACCTAGCGGGCTGAACGCGCAGGCGACCGCCACCAGCGTGCATCTGACCTGGAAAGCCTCCACCGATAGCGGCTCGGGCGTGGATCACTATGAAGTATTCCGCAATCAGCAGAAAGTGGCTGATGCCAGCGGTAATACCTATACCGATAACGATCTGACGGCGAACAGTAACTACGCCTACAGCGTAAATGCCATTGATAAGGCGGGAAATAAATCCCTGCTGTCAGCGGTATTAAACGTCATGACAACCGACCACGGTGACGATACGCCGGATCAGCAGATCTACCCGAAATATGTCGGCGGCCATGCTTATAAAGCCGGAGATATTGTGCTCGGCAGCGACAATCATTTGTATCAGTGCAAACCCTATCCCTACACCGGCTGGTGCGCAGGGCTGGCCAGCGCCTACGCGCCGGGTGCCGGCAGCGCCTGGCAGATGGCCTGGGATAAGGTGGTGAAATAGAGTTGCCTGGAACCGTGCTTCCATGGACGGAGGCACACCCCTGCGCACGATTAGCAATATCGGTAGATATTGATAAGCTCAATGCTTCGCAGGCGGATTCAGGAGTGGAAATGGATAACGAGCAGAGCAATCTCTTAGCTTTTGCTGCGCTGGATGCGAGTGAAAAACGCGATCTTCTGCGCGGTTTTAATCAGACACTGGATCGCAGTTCAGCAAAAGCGCTGCTTGATATTGCCACGGATACCAGCGGTGATGATGATATCCGCATCGAAGCGGTAAAGATCCTCGGCTTATATCATGGCGAGTATGACGATGCGTTTATTAAAGAGGCGCTGGTTCAGATAATTAATCAAGATGCTATTGAAGATGACGGCCTGATTGTCAGCTGCATTAATACCCTTGCGTTATTAACGGTGAATGAGAAAGAGATCGCCTTTGCGCTGAGCATTATTCAGGGGGATACATACACCCTGTTTAAACATGCTGCGTTTTCACTGATTTGCCAGAATAAACAGCAGCCTGCGGCTGATAAAGCATTAAAAACCCTGCTCGAGGATAATGATTTTGGCCACCATGCAAAGCGGGAGCTAACGTAACTCCCTGCTAATGGCAGTGTCTCTAATAAAGTAATTATTGCTTATATTCAAATAGCACAGTGATATAACTTTATTATCATCTGGTTAAATGCCCGAATTAAACCCTACTGTTTATCAAGTTATCAATAAGCTCAATATTTTCTTGATATCTGTATATTTCGCGCGAATTTATTTTTCATAATTTTACATTCAGACTTTTTTTACTAATTTAAATCCATAATAAGATTTTCCTTAGGGTTATATTTCCGCCGACAGTGCTAGTAGTAAAAGTTCCCGCATCAAACCAGCCAGATTTTGTTCACCGTCTATAAGGGAGTCGCACTGTGAAAAGGTTAAAACCGTTGCTGGCCCGTTCTCTTCCCATCGCCACCTTGCGCCAGGATACCCTGGCAGGCGTGGTCGTTTTTCTGGTGGCGCTGCCGCTCTGTCTGGGCATCGCCCACGCCAGCGGGCTGCCGCCCTTTGTTGGCCTGCTAACCGGGATCATCGGCGGGCTACTGGTCACTGCGCTAAGTCCGTCGCGTTTTGCCGTCAGCGGCCCGGCTGCCGGGCTGGTAACGATTGTCGTGGCCTCGGTAGAGTCGCTCGGCTCCTTCTCCGCTTTTCTCTTCGCACTGGTGCTTGCAGGCGTATTGCAACTGGCAATGGGCCTGCTGCGCGCCGGGCGGTTTATCGGGCTGGTGCCCGGTAGCGTGATTAAGGGGATGCTGGCGGCGATCGGCTTGTTGCTGATTATGCAGCAGATCCCGGTCGCGCTTGGCGAGGTGGAGGAGAGCGGTTTAGGCCAGCTCTTCAGCGGCGACTTTACCGTTTCGCTGACCTCGTTACTCGTCGCGGCAGGCGGCCTGCTCCTGTTATGGGGATGGGACTCGGCGGCAATGAAGCAGATCAAAAGCCTGAGCTGGATCCCCGGACCGCTGGTGGCGGTGCTGCTCGGCAGCGTAATGGTGATTGCTTTGAGCTACTTTGCGCCGCATCTGCTTCCCGCGTTACCGCGCATCACCCTGCCGGAGTTTGGCTCCCTTAACGATTTGATGGCCGAACTGGAAGGCCCGGACTGGAGCGCCTGGCAAAACCCGGCGGTCTACACGGTCGCGATCACGCTGGCGCTGGTAGCCAGCCTCGAAACCCTGCTCAGCCAGGAGGCGCTGAAGAAGCTGCGCCCGCAGAACCCGCCACCGTCGCCGGATAAAGAGCTGGTGGCGCAGGGCGCGGGTAACCTGCTCTCAGGCCTGGTGGGCGCCATGCCGATCACCGCAGTAATTGTGCGCAGCTCGGTTAACGTCAGCAACGGCGCGCAAAGCAAATTCTCGGTGCTGCTGCACGGCGTACTGCTGCTGGTGTGTGGTCTGTGGTTCGGGGAACTGTTATCGGTGATCCCGCTGGCAAGCCTCGCCGCCGTGCTGCTCTACACCGGCTATAAGCTGGCGACGCCGCGCCTCTTTATCGAGCAGTTTCGCGCCGGGTATCAGCAGTATGTACCGTTTCTTACCACCGTCGCGGGGATTATTGTTTTCGGCATGCTGATGGGGATTGCGCTGGGGCTGGCGGTGCAGATGGCGCTGAGCCTCTACCACTGCCATCGTAACGCGTTGCAGCTTGCGCGCCGTGGCGATCACTATGTGCTGCGCATCCAGCAGAACCTGACCTTTTTGCATAACCCCCGTCTACAGGCATTACTGGCGAAGATCCCGGAGCGCAGCGTGGTGGTGGTTGAGCATGAGAACGTCGACTATTTCGATCCGGATGTGAAAGCGGTGCTGCGGGAGTTTGCCAAAACCGCGCCGCAGCGCGGAATCGATCTCAACCAGTGGCCTGCCCGCTAAGTAAGTTACTTCCCTGACGGCAGCAGCAGCGGTTGCAGCTGCTGCCACACCGCTGGCGTGGCGGCCCACGCCGTATTGCCGTTGGTTAACCCCTCGTTGGCGAGAAAGTCGTTGTGCCGACCGCCCGCTTCGCTGATCAGCACCAGCCCGGCCAGCGCGTCCCAGCTGTGCAGGTGCGCTTCGTAATAGCCGTGCACCAGCCCTGCGGCGACGTGCGCCAGCATCAGCGCACCGGCGCCAAAACGGCGGTGTTCCACGCCCTGATCGAGCAGTTTTTCCAGCGCATCGGTATATTCACGCGGCGCGCGGCGGCTTGAGCGCCCGACGCCGAGCACCACCGCATCCGGCGAGGGTTCCGTCAGGGTTAAGCGGCGATCGTTGAGGAACGCGCCGTGGCCCGCGCGGGCAAAGAAAAACTCTTCGCGATCCGGCGCGTAGATAATGCCAAGCTCGATGCGATCATTGCATACCCAGGCGACGGAGATGCACCAGTAATCCATACCAAGAATGAAGTTGGTGGTGCCATCAATCGGGTCGATAACCCAGGTGCCTTCGCTGCCCGGCTCCAGCCCGCGCTCTTCGCCAAGCAGGCCATCCTGTGGGCGCTGCGCCTTCAACCACTCGCGCAGCTGCGTCTCGACATAAACATCCGCCTGCGAGACAAAGTCCTGGCGACCTTTCTGCTCAACGGTCAGCCCTTTATCACGAAGCTGTTTGGCCTCAAGGCCGAGGCGGCGAATCAGCGCGCAGAGCGCGTGGGTAAACTCTTCTGTCATAGATAGCTCTTAGCCAATGCGTGGCGATGTGTGTCGATGAATAAGTTCCACCTTAACCCACTCGACGTGGGAAGGCTGCAACGGATTTTTCGCCCGCTCCAGCAGACGCGTCAGCGCGCGGTGGGCGATCTCCGTGGTGTTTTGATGCAGTGTGGTTAACTGGTAGCTGAACTGCCCACTTTGCGGCGTGTTATCAAAACCGATCAGATGAAAATCGTGCGGTGCCTGTTTGCCGCGCTGGCGCATGCCGTCAAGAAAGCCGCAGGCCAGCTGAGCATTGGCGCAAAAGATGCCGTCGGGCAGTTCAGCGGAGTGCGCTAATGCCGCCTGCCAACCGCCCGCATAACCCTCTTCATGCGCCATGATGATCTGCAGATGCTGCGCCGTATCGACGCCGCCATCCTCTAAAGCCTGGGAGAAGGCTTCACCCCGGCGGCGTCCCGCCCAGGTTGAGCCGTGAGTATTCAGCCAGCCGAAGCGACGACAGCCCGCGCTGAGCAGCTGTTCTGCTGCCAGCTGCGCCCCGGCGCGGTTATCGGAGCAGACAAAATCGACCAGCGGAATATCGGGGTCGCGGTTGATACCCACCACCGGGATGTGCAGATTCACGCACTCATTCACAATTGCTTGTGGAGGCTGGCCGGATGTCACAATCACCCCCGAGACGCGAAACTGGGTAAAACGGCGCAGCGTGGCAACCAAATCCTGCTCCCCGGAAATCTCGGTGACCAGCGCCTGGTAGCCGCGCCGCTGAATTTCATGCAGCAGCTCCTCCAGCAGGCGGCTGCGAAACGGATCGGCAATACGCGCCACAATCACGCCAATCAGGTGGCTGCGCTGGCGGTTTAAGCCCTGGGCAAGGAAATTGACCTGATAGCCCAGCTCCTGTGCGGCATGCAATACCCGCTCTTTCGTGGCGGGGGAGATACTGCCGTTGCTGCTCAGTGCCCGCGAGACCACCGCGCGGGAAACGCCAGCCCGTTTCGCCACATCCTCGGCGGTGACCGTCTGTTTAGCCATAATGGGCCGCCTGCTGGGTGAGAAGGTCAAACTGCCTGCCATCCTCGCTAAGAAACAGCCCCGGATAGGGTGCGCATGCCTGTGCCAGCGCCGCAAGGGCGGCATCGTTGCAGTGGTATAAGCCAAGCGCGGGCAGGTGTAATTGCTGATAGAGCGCCAGGCAATCGGGAAAGTCGCCGTGGGAGGCGTCACTGCCTAACGCCGTCAGCGAGGCGCACTCCTGGAAGGCGAGATCAGCATTGTGCATCAGGGCGATACTCTCTGCCGTCGGACGACCATCGCCGCTGTAAAAGAGCGCGCCCCCATCAGCTTCAATACGTAGCGCGAGATTGGGAATTTCATGGTGGGTAAAGGCGGTGTGGATCTGCCAACCCTGCCAGTGAAACGCGGCTTCGCTGTCCCGCCACTCAATCGGAAAACTCAGTTCTGTCTGCGGCCAGTTTGCCAGGCTCGCCAGTTGCATCAGTACCGGGCACTGTTCACGCTGCGACCAGATAATCAGCGGTTTACGCCGCTGAAAGCTTTTCCAGTAATTGAGCAGTGCCGTCAGGCCGGTGCAGTGATCCGGGTGCACATGGGTAAAGTAGAGGGCATCAATCTCGTTAATATCCAGATTTCGCTGCCAGAGCGCGCGCGGAATAGTGGGACCGCAGTCAATCAACAATTGACGCTTCTCCCGGTCGATGACCCGAATAGCGGAAGTGTTTTGCTGCCGCGAAAAGGCGCTCCCGCACCCCAGCACATCTATTTTCATGTCGCCTCGCTAAAAAGCGTTATCACTTAATCAAATTGTCACAAATAGCGGACAAAGTAGGCTCACATCATGTCGCTACAAAGTTGCATTTTTTTTACAAATAAATGAACACGTGTTCATTGCTAATTAAGATGCGCAACAAGGGATCGCCCGTGAGTTATTTGCATATCGATAAACTAAAAATTTCCTATGGCGAGAAAGTGGTGCTGCACGATATTCATTTATCCGTCGAAAAGGGTGAAATGATTGCGCTGCTTGGCCCCTCCGGCTGCGGAAAAACGACGCTACTCAATGCATTATGCGGTTTTATCCCGGCGCAATCGGGCACCGTGGCAATTAACAATCGGGATATTACGCACCTCACACCTGAGCAGCGAAATATCACCATGGTGTTCCAGAGTTATGCGCTTTGGCCCCACTTCACCGTGGCACAAAATATTGGTTATGGCCTCAAAGTGCGGCGCTGGAAAAAAGAGAGTATCCAGCAGCGGGTGCGGGAATTATTACGCATCGTCAATCTTGAACCCTATGCCGAGAGTAAAGTGACGGCGCTTTCCGGCGGCCAACGCCAGCGTGTTGCCCTTGCGCGTGCGCTGGCGATTGAACCGGATGTGCTGGTTCTCGACGAGCCGTTATCAAACCTTGATGCCAAAGTGCGCCTCAATGTGCGCCATGAGATTAAAGCGCTGCAAAAGCGCCTCGGTTTTACCTCGCTGATTGTGACGCATGACCAGCAAGAGGCGATGGTGATGGCCGATCGCATTGCGGTGCTCAATCAGGGGCGCATTGAGCAGATTGGCACGCCGGAGGCGATCTACCACCACCCGGCCACGCCCTTCGTCGCGGATTTTATGGGGGCCGATAACTGCCTGATTGAACAACAGAGCAGCGATAAACGCCTCTATTTCCGCAGTGCAGATGTTCAGTTGCTTCCCGCAACCGTGCAATACGACTTGCCGCAGGGCCTGGTGCTGGAGGGTGTCGTGGAGGAGAGCGCGTTTCTGGGTCATCACTATCGCCACAGCGTGCGCTGCAACGGGCAGATCCTGCTTGCCGACGCAGAGCGGAGCTGGCCTTTGCAAACGCCGGTAAAACTGCATATCCCGGCACCGGCGCTGCATCGCTTTGAGACCACTTTTTAATGCCAACCAACAGGGCTTCTTTTAGGGGAAAAACATGTCCGTAACAACGAAACTGGCGGTTATCGCCGCGCTCGGTCTGGGCGCTGTCGCGCAGGGCGCACAAGCTGAAACGGTGCTCAATGTGGCAACGGCAGGCGATCAGAATATGGTGGATTACGTAAAAACGTGGCTTGGGCCGAAGTTTGAAGCCGCGCATCCCGGGGTAAAAGTGCAGGTTATTGGCACCGGCCCGGGCGATGCCGGGTCGAACAAAATCCTCGAAAAGCTGAGCGCACAGCAGGCGAGCGGGGCGAAAAGCTGGGATATCGACGTTGCCGTTGTGCATCAGGCGGTCGGCGGTCAGCTGGTGGAGAAGGGGCTGCTGGAGAAGTATCGCGCAGCCATCAATACCGGTTCGCTGGTCAGCGCCGATAACGCGAAAAATGCGCTGGGCGTCAATGTTGATGGCTATGTGATGCCGATGTTCCTTAGCCAGACGGCGATTGCCTATAACAGCGACCTGGTGAGCACACCGCCGAAATCCTATGACGAGCTGGTGCAGTGGTCGGCGAAAAACCCGAAGGCATTTGGCTATAACGGCATTAAAAACGGCATGTCCGGCGTCAGTTTCGTGGTCGGCTGGACCTACGCCTACGGCACCGATGCTGCGCGCTTGTCGGCGCAACCCTACGATAAAAGCGTTGAAAAGAGCTGGGATCAGGCCTTCGCCAAACTGAAAGCGTTCAACCAGAACGTCACTTTCACACCGGGCAACGCCGGCACACTCGATATGCTGAGCCGGGGCGAGATCGCCATGGGGCCAGTATGGGTTGATATGTTCTACAGCTGGCGGGATCAGGGCAAACTGCCGCCCTCCATCAAGCTGACGTTAATCGCGCCGGGCATGCCGGGCCAGCCGATGTATTACGTGGTGCCAGCACACGCGGCGCAGGCCAAACTGGCGCAGGAGTTTATCGCGCTGGCGACCAGCCCGGAGGTGCAGGCGCAGGGGATTGTGAAACAGTTCAACTGGTATCCGGGCATCGACGCGAAATATGTCAAAGAGAAACTGGATGCGGCGACCTGGCAGAAACTGTTCGCCGAGATCTCCCCGGAAACGCTGAGCCGCTACGGTAAAAGCTTCCCCATTAATCAGTACTTTACCGATATCAAAGAGGGCTACGAGCGTCAGGTATCGAACTGATTAACCCCTGGCCCGGATCGCCGATCCGGGCGTTTTTGTGACTATTCAGGTTTACCATGCGACATACAATGAAATCCCTTTTGCTGGTTGGCCCGGCAACGCTGACCATCGCGGTTCTGTTTCTCTGGCCGCTCGGCTATTCGCTGATCTCGGCGTTTACCGACGAGACCCATGCGTTAACGCTGGCGCACTTTGCGAAGATGTTCTCGCTCTACTCCAGCGACATCCTGTTTACGGTGATCATTGTGCTGGTGTCGCTGGCGATCCTCGCCCTGCTGTCGATAACGATTTCCGCCATCATTGTGCTCTCCCCCTGGCAGGGTATTGTCCGGGCGCTCGCTTTTCTCTACCGCCTGCCGCTCTTTATTCCCTTTATCGTTACGGCGCAGATGATGCGTACCTTTCTGGCGAAAAACGGTCTGATGAATAATGCGCTGGTGGCCGCCGGGCTGTTAACGCCGACAGAGACCACCTCGCTGCTCGGCTGGAGCGGGATCATTATTACCTTCGTCTGGAAACAGATGGCCTTCTCAACCCTGCTGATTTGCGGCGCAATGGCAGCGGTAGATCGCAGCCATATTCTGGCAGCGCAAAACCTTGGTGCGTCGCGCGTTCGTATCCTGTTCGACATTATTCTGCCGCAGGTTTTGCCGACCATTGGCGTGGCGATGGTGCTCTCGACCGTGACGATGATGTCGGTACTTTCGGTACCGTTGATGATTGGCACCGGCACGCCGACCATGATGACGGTGGATATGGCTTTTCGCGTTAACTCGTACGGTGATTACCCGGTCGCTAACGCGATGGGCGTGATCTCTTATCTGATTTGCGCCGCGCTGTCGTGGTTCTATTTACGCCATACGCTGCGGGCAAAAGGGGAGCAGGCATGAACCGGTTGCGTCAAAAAATTCGCGGCAGCTTTCTTTTACAAACGCTGCTGCTCACCTTCCTGGTGCTGGCGCTGTTCGGCCCGCTGCTTAATTTACTGATCTGGACGGTGGCGGAGAGCTGGTTTTTCCCCCATACCCTGCCGAGCCAGTGGGGGCTGAAGTACTGGAACCAGGTATTTAGCCCCTATAGCGACATCTCCGGTTCACTTGGGGTAAGCGTGCTGATTGCGCTGCTGTCGGTGCTGGTCTGTCTGCTGATTTCGGTGCCGGCGGGTTACGCGCTTGCGCAGCGAGGAATGCCGTTTCGTGCTTTCTTTATGCTGCTCTTTTTGATTCCGCAGGCCTTTCCGAATCTGACGGTCTATATGAATGTGGCGCGGCTTTTTTATCAGTGGGGATTAAACGGCACGATTGCCGGGGTGGTGCTGGTGCACAGCGTGCATGGGTTGATCTACTCAATCTGGATCAGCGTCGCGGCATTTTCGTCACTCGATCCGCTGCTGGCGAGGGCATCGCGCAATTTGGGTGCCGGGCCGCTCTATACCTTTTTCCACATTACGCTGCCGCAGGCGGCGCCAGGGTTGATTGCGGCGAGTATCTTCGTCTTTCTGGAGTCGCTGGATGAGTTCACCGCCACCTTTTTTGTCGGCGCGCCGGATATCACCACCTTGCCGATCCTGCTCTATACCGCCAGCATGTCCGGGAATTATCAGGTCTCGTCGATTACCGCGCTGATCCTGTTAGTGCCGTCGGTGCTCTTTATGCTGGTTATTCAGAAATTTATGCGCCCGGAGATGCTGTCAAAGCTGGGAAAATAGCGCTTTGCTGGGGGGATCATCCGGGCCGGCTGCTTATCAGGTCATCACCATCGGCCACTCTGGCGGTGCGTTGCGGGTCATCTCTTCCCACACCGACGCAAAGTGTTGCCAGATTTTGGCGAAATCCATCACCGACAGACCAAGCAGGCCGGTGGCAAACCAGCAGGCGGCTGCCAGCCCCATGCCGCTGCTGATCACCGCAAGCCCGAAGTAATCGGAACGGCGAAAACGAATGTTCAGCGTACTGGCCATAAACATTAAAAGTGCGCTCAATAACTGCCAGCGGAACAGCACCACGCTGGTGGTAAGGGTTGCCATCTTACTATCCTCAGGAGAATCAAACACCTGGCGAGCAAAGGCCTGCGCAGCGCGCGAAAGCAGTTGTCCGTCGGGTTAACACAACAATGTAAAAGTGGGGTTCCGCATACACGGAATTTGTGAACTCTATCACATTTGCTGTTTTATTCACCAGTACAAAAAGAGAGCTTTTTTAGTTTTTTAAGTCGGCAAAAAGCGGGTCGCTACATTAGCGTCGCCGGGTGAGATCGCGCGCATTGAATATTTTTATTTAACTTACTCTTGCCGGGAAATAAAAAATAAATTTTACATAAGCGCAGCAATAAAACGACAAAAACGCGATAACCGTGGTCATGAGGATGTTCTGATTGTGGAAACGCGCCATCTATAAATTGCCCTGTTTTTCGCCAGATAATTAAGCCTGCTTATATTATTAAGCGTGAGTACATTATGACTTAACTATTAAGCACTGGTTTATGCTATGGCGACTTTTAGCCGGATAATTGGGTGAAAAATAGCCAAAGCCGGTGCTCTATTACCTATATGGTCACTTCCTCTTATTCCCGGTCGTTTCGCCTTAGGGAACGGCAGGGCGAAATATTTCCTTAAATATAAAACCAGGGGCACACTTTTAGTTTGCCTTACGGTGGAATATTCTCAGCATCGTTAAATATCAGGATCCGGAAGAGAAAAGTCAGTTGCTAATGATCAGGGTTTGATGCAACGTAATCACCTGTTTCTAAAAGCCTCCTGCCCAACAATATAAAAGGCACATAAAATGCATGGATTTCGGCGGACATGAAGCTCAGTGTGCCTCATAAAATGCTCAGAATTAGCGGAATGATACTGGTGGTTCTTATCCCGGTAATGATCTCGCTATGGTTTGCGCATATCCATGCCGTAAAAGAGACGCGCACGCACCTGCGCGCATTTGCCCGCCAGGCGTTGAATAAAACCGATCTTGTTATCCAGCAGGCAGATAGCGTACGCCGCGCGGCGGAAAACTATCGCGGCACGCCGTGTACGCCGCAGCATCGCGACGTGATGCTTAATATTGTGCATGGCAGCCAGTATGTTGCCGATCTTATTTATGCCCAGGGCAACCACTTTTTATGTTCAAGCGCCGTTACGCCCGCGCAATCGTATGCTATTTCACCAGCGGATTATGAAGGGAAGCATGGCACGGCGCTCTATTACTATCGCGATACCCCTTTTTATGCCGGTTATAAAATGGTCTACGTGCAGCGGGGAAATTATGTCGCGGTGATTAACCCGCTGACCTATAGCGATGTGACATCAGACGATCCGCGTTTAGCGTATGGCGTTTACGATACGCGCTCCGGCGGCTTTTTCTCGCTCAGTAAGAACGCCCGCCTGAAGACCTTTGCATCGTTAATCCACCGCCAGGATAGCTCTTTCTTGCTGGGCGATCGCTTTTATGCCATTGCGTATGCACCCTCACGGCCGATCGCCATTATTGTTTCGACGTCGCGCGAAAACTATTTCCACTCCCTTTACCGGCAGGCGGTCTTTACGCTGCCGTTAGGGATGGTCTGTAGCGCGCTAATCTTTTTTATCTGGACGCGAACACGGCGGGAAATTACCTCACCACGCCGCAGGCTCCACCGCGCTTTAACCCGTCGTCAGCTTCGCCTTCATTACCAACCTATTATTGATATTAAAAACGGCACCTGCGTTGGTGCCGAGGCGCTATTGCGCTGGCCAGGTTTTAACGGCCAGGTGATGAGCCCGACGGAGTTTATTCCGCTGGCGGAAAAAGAGGGCATGATTGAGCGCGTGACGGATTATGTCGTCGATGAGGTGTTCAATGATTTAGGGGATTTTCTGGCGGTGGTGCCGAATCTCTATATTTCCATCAATCTGTCGGCCTCTGACTTCCACTCGTCGCGCTTAATTTCGCTGATTGCCAACAAAGCGCGCGACTATGCGGTGCGCGCCGAGCAGATCAAAATTGAAGTGACCGAGCGCGGGTTTATCGATGTGCCAAAAACCACGCCGGTGATCCAGGCGTTTCGCCAGGCGGGGTATGAGGTGGCGATCGATGATTTCGGCACCGGCTACTCCAACCTGCACAATCTCTACTCGCTCAACGTCGACATCCTGAAGATCGACAAATCCTTTATCGACACGCTCTCCACGAACAGCACCAGCCACTTAATTGCGGAACATATTATTGATATGGCGCAGAGTCTGCGGCTGAAGATCATTGCGGAAGGGGTGGAGACGGCAGAGCAGGTCGCCTGGCTGCTTAAGCGCGGCGTGCAGTTTTGCCAGGGGTGGCACTTTGCGAAGGCGCTGCCGCCGCAGGAGTTTAAACGCTGGGTGCAGCAACCGCCTTCGCTAAAGTGAGTTACGCCTGGTGGCGATAGTCGCTCGGCGTACGATCAAACTCGCGGCGGAAGACGCGCGAAAAAGTCTGCTGCGAGACGTAACCCAAATCCATCGCAATATCAAAAATCGGCCGTTTAGTGGTGCGCAGCGCTTCGGCGGCCAGCAGCAGACGGCGCTGACGAATGTACTCCCCAAGCGTCTGATGCATCACCGTGCGGAACATCCTCTGTAAGTACCACTTTGAATAGCCTGACTTTCTGGCGACAACATCAATGTTCATTGGTTGGTCGATATGTTCATCAATCCATTCAATCAAGGTCTGAATAATCTGCTGATGGGACATAAAGCTTCCTCTTTCCCGATTCGTCGTTTTGTCTGCGGGCGAGTATAATTCCTCAAGTTAACTTGAGGTAAAGAGGTTTTATGGAAAAGAAAACGCCGCGAATCAAAGCCCTTCTCAGCCCCGGTGAAGTGGCGAAGCGCAGCGGGGTTGCCGTCTCAACGCTGCACTTTTATGAAAGCAAAGGGCTGATAAAAAGTTCGCGCAATGCCGGTAATCAGCGGCGTTATCAGCGCGATGTATTGCGCCATGTGGCGATTATCAAAATCGCGCAGCGTATCGGCATTCCGCTGGCGACCATTGGCGAGGCCTTTGGCGTGCTGCCGGAAGGGCACACGCTGAGTAAAAAAGAGTGGAAAGCGCTCTCTTCCCAGTGGCGCGAAGAGCTGGACAGACGTATCCACACGCTGGTGGCACTGCGCGACGAACTGGATGGCTGCATCGGCTGCGGTTGCCTGTCGCGCAGCGACTGCCCGCTACGCAACCCTGGCGATACGCTGGGCAAGCAGGGGCCTGGCGCGCGGTTGCTGGAAGATGAGTGAACTTAAAAAAACTAAAGCGCCCGCTGGGGCGCTTTAGTCGTTTTCCGGTCATTGTCTTTCGCTCTATCCCGCATCGAAACGGGAGGGTTTCCCCCGACATCAACACCCCTTGTGTAGCGAGTAAGGTTCCGGTTTGTGCTGACAAAATAAGTATAGATGCTCATCGCCTCCCTGCTCGTTTTTTAAGCGCTTTCATTATGATTTTTTCGGCGCTTTGCTCGCGCTTCTCTATAGTTAAAACGAATATAAACGCGGGAGAGAGTCATGCTTACAGTGCACCATCTGAATAAATCGCGCTCGCAGCGCATCCTCTGGGCGCTGGAAGAGTTGGGTGTTCCCTACAATATCGTGCGTTATGAGCGGCAGAAAAACATGCTGGCACCGGACGAGCTGAAAAAGATTCACCCGTTGGGAAAATCGCCGGTAGTGGAAGATAACGGCTTTATCCTCGCCGAATCGGGGGCGATCCTCGAATACCTGCAAGAGACCTACGACACGGAGCAGCGCTTCAAGCCGCACGATGCACAGCAGAAGATCGATTACCGCTTCTGGTTGCACTACGCGGAAGGCTCGCTGATGCCGCTGCTATTAATGAAGTTGGTGGTGGGGCAACTCGGCAAACCGCCGGTGCCGTTTGGCGTGCGCAGCGTCGGTAAGCTTATCGGGAAAGGGATCGAGAATACTTTTTTGAATAAGCAGCTTGAGACCCACGCCCGCTTTATAGAAGGGGAGCTGGCGCACCGCCCGTGGTTTGCCGGTGATGAATTGAGCATGGCGGATGTGCAGATGAGCTTCCCGGTGTTCGCCCTGCTGTCGCGCGGCGGTATTGAGAATCTGCCCAATTTGCAGGCGTGGAAAAAACGCGTCGAAATGCGCCCCACCTGGAAACGCGCCATTGAACAGGGTGGCCCCTTCTCGCTGCCCGGCGAGTGAGAATGTTCGTAGAATGTTGCAAAGTTGCGCATCGACGATAACGTTTGCGCATCCGACGGGCAGTTCTTAGCCGCTTTCGGCGATATTTGGTAGAAAGCGGCAAAGTTTGGTTGAAAAGCGGCGTCTAAACGCTGGATAATCGTTTGCCTTTTTTTGACCACCCGTTGGATGCGCGGAGTTAAACGTTTGCTTTTTTGTGACCCCTTGTCACAACGCAGCACAGGGAGAAGACGTTTGACCGGCAGTGGACTGTCCACCACGCATGCCAACGCACAATAAAATTCTCAGGGG
This sequence comes from Kosakonia sp. 1610, assembly GCF_050435845.1. Classification (NCBI taxonomy): domain Bacteria; kingdom Pseudomonadati; phylum Pseudomonadota; class Gammaproteobacteria; order Enterobacterales; family Enterobacteriaceae; genus Kosakonia; species Kosakonia sp. 1610. Next base: position 29,950 of record NZ_JBNDKZ010000015.1, read on the forward strand.
ATGTATCTATGTCTACGCCATCTGCGCGTACCGGCAGTTCGCTTGACGCACTGTTCAAAATTTCTGCCCGTGGCAGCACCGTTCGTCAGGAGATTGTGGCCGGTTTAACCACCTTCCTGGCGATGGTTTACTCCGTCATCGTGGTGCCCGGTATGCTGGGCAAAGCCGGTTTCCCGCCGGCTGCCGTCTTCGTTGCCACCTGCCTGGTTGCCGGTGTCGGCTCCATCGTGATGGGGCTGTGGGCCAACCTGCCGCTGGCCATCGGTTGTGCGATTTCACTTACCGCCTTTACCGCCTTCAGCCTGGTGCTGGGGCAGCAGATCAGCGTCCCGGTCGCACTCGGCGCGGTGTTCCTGATGGGTGTGCTGTTTACCGTTATCTCCGCCACCGGCATTCGCAGCTGGATTTTGCGTAACCTGCCGCAGGGCGTTGCGCACGGCACCGGTATTGGTATCGGCCTGTTTCTGCTGCTGATCGCCGCCAACGGCGTCGGCCTCGTGGTTAAAAACCCAATTGACGGTCTGCCGGTTGCCCTTGGCCACTTCGCCAGCTTCCCGGTGATCATGTCGCTGATCGGCCTGGCGGTGATTATCGGTCTGGAGAAGTTGAAAGTGCCGGGTGGCATTCTGCTGACCATTATCGGCATCTCCGTCGTTGGTCTGATTTTCGACCCGACCGTGCACTTCTCCGGTATTTTCGCCATGCCATCCCTGAGCGATGACAAAGGCAACTCGCTGATCGGCAGCCTCGATATTATGGGCGCGCTCAACCCGGTCGTGCTGCCAAGCGTGCTGGCGCTGGTGATGACGGCAGTGTTTGACGCCACCGGCACCATCCGCGCGGTCGCAGGCCAGGCGAACCTGCTGGATAAAGATGGGCAGATTATCGATGGCGGCAAAGCGCTGACCACCGACTCCCTGAGCAGCGTCTTCTCTGGCCTGGTTGGCGCGGCACCGGCTGCGGTCTATATCGAATCGGCGGCGGGCACCGCAGCGGGCGGCAAAACCGGCCTGACGGCGATCACCGTCGGCGTGCTGTTTATGCTGATCCTGTTCCTCTCTCCGCTCTCCTACCTGGTGCCGGCTTACGCCACCGCGCCAGCGCTGATGTATGTTGGCCTGCTGATGCTGAGCAACGTGGCGAAAATCGACTTCGCCGACTTCGTTGACGCCATGTCGGGCCTCATTACCGCCGTGTTTATCGTGCTCACCTGTAACATTGTGACCGGCATTATGATTGGCTTCGCTTCGCTGGTGATTGGCCGCGTGGTGTCCGGTGAATGGCGCAAGCTGAACATCGGCACCGTGGTGATCGCTATCGCGCTGGTAGCATTTTATGCCGGCGGCTGGGCTATCTAATCATTAAACATTCGGACAATGGGCAACTTCGGTTGCCCATTTTTTTGCCCACAGCCCGGTTGCTTTGCGTTAAGCTGAAAGGCCCCGTCTCAGGTCTGATGCGGGTATAACAACACACTGCAAACAGGGAACGCATGGAAATCTTCTTTACCATTCTCATCATGACCCTTGTGGTATCGCTCTCCGGTGTTATCACTCGAGTTCTGCCGTTTCAAATCCCCTTACCGCTGATGCAGATCGCCATCGGCGCGTTACTCGCCTTACCGACCTTCGGTTTGCACGTTGAGTTCGACCCGGAACTCTTCCTCGTGCTGTTCATTCCGCCGCTGCTCTTTGCCGACGGCTGGAAAACGCCGACGCGGGAATTCCTTGAGCACGGGCGTGAGATATTTGGTCTCGCGCTGGCGCTGGTGCTGGTCACCGTGGTGGGTATCGGCTTCTTAATTTACTGGATGGTGCCAGGTATTCCGCTGGTGCCCGCCTTTGCGCTGGCCGCGGTGCTGTCGCCAACCGATGCGGTGGCGCTCTCCGGCATCGTCGGGGAAGGGCGCATCCCGAAAAAGATTATGGGCATCCTGCAGGGTGAGGCGCTGATGAATGACGCCTCCGGCCTGGTGTCGCTGAAGTTCGCGGTCGCCGTGGCGATGGGCACAATGGTCTTTACCGTCGGCGGTGCCACGGTCGAGTTCTTCAAAGTGGCGATTGGCGGCCTGCTGGCCGGTTTCGCCGTCAGCTGGCTCTATGGCCGTTCGCTGCGTTTCCTCAGCCGCTGGGGCGGGGACGAACCGGCCACGCAAATCGTGCTGCTGTTCCTGCTGCCGTTCGCCTCTTACCTGATTGCCGAGCATATCGGCTTCTCCGGCATTCTTGCCGCAGTCGCTGCCGGGATGACCATCACCCGCTCCGGCGTGATGCGCAGCGCGCCGCTGGCGATGCGCCTGCGCGCAAACAGCACCTGGTCGATGCTGGAGTTTGTCTTTAACGGCATGGTGTTCCTGCTGTTGGGCCTGCAACTGCCAGGCATTCTGGAGTCCTCGCTGGTGGCGGCAGAAGCCGATCCGAACGTTGAAACCTGGATGTTGTTTACCGATATCCTGCTGATTTACGCCGCGCTGATGCTGGTGCGTTTTGGCTGGCTGTGGGTGATGAAGAACTTCAGCCGTCGCTTCCTGACCAAAAAGCCGATGGAGTTTGGCGCATGGAGCACCCGCGAGCTGCTGATTGCGACCTTTGCCGGTGTGCGCGGGGCGATTACCCTCGCCGGTGTGCTCTCGATTCCGCTTTTGTTGCCGACCGGCGATGTCTTCCCGGCGCGTTATGAGCTGGTGTTCCTCGCCGCCGGGGTGATCCTCTTTTCACTGTTTGTCGGCGTGATTGCCCTGCCGATGCTGTTGCAGCGTATCGAAGTGCGTGACCACGCCCAGCAGCAGAAAGAGGAGCGCATGGCGCGCGCGGCGACCGCCGATGTGGCGATTGTGGCGATCCAGAAGATGGAGGAGCGCCTGGCAGCGGATACCGAAGAGAATATCGATACCCAGCTGCTGACGGAGGTGAGCTCGCGGGTGATTGGTAACCTGCGCCGCCGTGCCGATGGTCGCAATGATGTGGAAAACACGTTGCAGGAAGAGAACCTCGAACGCCGCTTCCGCCTGGCGGCGCTGCGCTCGGAGCGTGCCGAGCTTTATCACTTGCGCGCCACCCGCCAGATCAGTAACGAGACGCTGCAAAAGATGCTGCACGACCTCGATTTGCTGGAAGCGCTGCTGATCGAGAACAAGTAAGCACGACAGCAATGCCGGATGGCGGCTGCGCCTTATCCGGCCTACAAAACCGTAGGCATGATGCCAACTTGTAGGCCTGATAAGCGTAGCGCCATCAGGCATTCAACGGCTTCAATGCCTCTCTTTATGCGCGGTGCGCCGCCTTCTTCAACCGCGCGACCAACTCAAACTCGTTGAAATTGACCGGCCGCTGCTGCTGGAGGGAGATATTGCCCGCAATGCCGGTCAATATCGACATCGCCCCCGCGCGGTGATCGGCTGCCCGTTGCAATGGGTCATGCTCCGGTGTGCCAAACAGATCTGCCAGCATTGCGTTATCCCCGCCGCCGTGCCCGCCTTCGCCGAGGGTAAACTCCGCTTTCCACGGCGCGGCAAACATCGGGAAAACGGTAATATCACACGACGTCAGGCTCCCCTCATTGGCGCGCTCGCCGCCCGCATTCACATAGGACTTCTCGACGATTTTCATCTCCAGCCGCCCGAGGCTGCCGTTGAACACCACGTTCAGCCCCTCCCACGGCAGATAGGTATTCAGCGAGTAGGTCAGCTGGCACTGATTCTGGTACTTCACCAGCACCGACATCGTATCCTCAATGGTGATGCCGTCGCTAAACACGCTCTGATCGCGCCAGTAGTTATCCTCATGTTCCGCATCAAGATAGAGCGCTTTTAACTGTGGGTTATCGGCCATATGCAGGGCAAACGGATCGTCCTCGGCAGCGGCATAGCCGTGCGCGCGCGGGTAGAAGTGCGTCACGCCGCGCTTTTCGGCATTCTCTTTGCCGTAGAAGCGCAGGCCGCCCTCGGCATACACCCGCAGCGGGAAGCTATCGAGCCAGAAGTTCATCAGATCGAAATGGTGAGTCGATTTATGCACCAGCAGGCCGCCGCTGTTGCGCTTCTCCCGGTGCCAGCGGCGGAAGTAGTCCGCGCCATGTTCGGTATTGAGCAGCCACTCAAAATGCACCGAGTAGACCTCGCCGATGGTGTTATTCATCAGCAGTTCGCGCACTTTGCTGTGGTGCGGCGCATAGCGATAGTTGAAGGCGACGCGCACGGTTTTGCCGGTCTCTTCAATGGCATCAAGAATACGCAGCGCGCGCGTCTCATCGATGGTCATCGGTTTTTCGGTGATCACATCACAGCCCGCGCGCAGGGCGCGCACGATATAGTCATCGTGGGTTCTGTCCATGGTAGTGACGATAATCGTATCGGGCTGCGTTTCGCGGATCATCGCCTCAAACTGCGCCGCCTGCCAGGTGGGAACGGAGGCCGCGCCCTCCTGCATTAACAGCTGATTGGCGTAATCCATCCGCGTCTGGTTGGTATCGCAGAACGCCACCATACGGGCATTCTCTCTCCACTGGCCGCCAATGGCGGAGATATACAACCCGGCACGCCCGCCCGTGCCCACTAACGCATAGCTCTTCATCGCATCCTCTCTTATGAATTGATTTGCTGAATTAATGGAACGTTGTTTCAATTCGTTGAGGTTACTGTAGCGCGATGGCGAAATATGCCTATGGCAGAGAGGGGAAAGTGTGATCCCCGGCCAAAAGTGGCCGGGGAGTAGGGGGAGGTTAGTGCGCGCGGCCCTGTTCGATACCGACGCCGGTTTGTGAACGGATAAACTGGGCGCGGAACAGCTCGCGCTCGCGTTTGCCCGCTTCGGTATTGTCGGTCGCCGAGAAGACCCAGATGCCGATAAAGGCCACGGCAATGGAGAAGAGCGCCGGGTATTCATACGGGAAGACCGGTGCGGCATGGCCGAGGATCTGCACCCAAATAGTCGGGCCGAGCACCATCAAAATCACCGCCGTCAGCAGGCCAAGCCAGCCGCCGATCATCGCCCCGCGGGTGGTCAGTTTCGACCAGTACATCGACAGCAGGATAATCGGGAAGTTACAGCTTGCGGCGATAGAGAAGGCCAGCCCCACCATAAAGGCGATGTTCTGATTCTCGAACAGGATCCCCAGCAGGATAGCCACCACGCCGAGGATCAGTACGGTGATTTTCGACACCCGCAGCTCCTGGCGCTCCGTCGCCCCTTTGCGGAAGACGTTGGCGTAGAGATCGTGCGACACCGCCGAAGCGCCCGCCAGCGTCAGGCCTGCGACCACCGCCAGAATGGTGGCGAAGGCGACGGCGGAGATAAAGCCGAGGAACAGGTTGCCACCCACGGCATCGGCGAGGTGCACCGCCGCCATGTTGTTGCCGCCAATCAGCGCGCCCGCCGCATCTTTAAACGCCGGGTTCGCGCCGACCAGCATGATGGCACCAAAACCGATGATAAAGGTCAGGATGTAGAAGTAGCCCATAAAGCCGGTGGCGTAGAGCACGCTTTTACGCGCTTCCCGCGCATCGCTGACGGTAAAGAAGCGCATCAAAATATGCGGTAAACCGGCAGTACCGAACATCAGCCCAAGGCCTAACGATAGCGCCGATATCGGATCTTTCACCAGCCCCCCAGGGCTCATGATTGCCTCGCCTTTCGGGTGCACCGCCATCGCTTCGCTAAACAGGTTATTGAAGCTGAAGCCGACATGTTTCATCACCATAAAGGCCATAAAGCTGGCACCGAACAGCAGCAGCACGGCTTTGATGATCTGCACCCAGGTGGTGGCGAGCATGCCGCCGAACAGCACATACATCACCATCAGCACGCCAACCAGCACCACCGCGATATGGTAGTTCAGGCCGAACAGCAGCTGGATAAGCTTGCCCGCGCCGACCATCTGCGCAATCAGATAAAGCGCCACCACCACCAGCGAACCGCAGGCAGAGAGGATACGAATCGGCCCCTGCTTCAGGCGATAGGAGGCGACATCGGCAAAGGTGTAGCGCCCGAGGTTGCGCAGCCGTTCGGCAATCAGGAACAGGATAATCGGCCAGCCGACGAGGAAGCCGAGGGAGTAGATCAGCCCGTCGTAGCCGGAGGTGTAGACCAGCGCCGAAATGCCAAGAAACGAGGCGGCAGACATAAAGTCACCGGCAATCGCCAGCCCGTTCTGGAAACCGGTGATATTGCCGCCCGCCGTATAGTAATCGTTGCGCGAGCGAACGCGTTTAGAAGCCCAGTAGGTGATATAGAGGGTCAGCACGACGAAAATCAGGAACATGATAATCGCCTGCCAGTTGGTCGGCTGGCGCTGCACCGCGCCGGTAATGGCATCAGCGGCATTTGCCGCCAGCGGAAGTGTGGCGGCAAGCGCCGTCAGGACTCTCTTCATGGCGCTTTTACCTCGCTCAGTACCGCCCGGGTCAACCGTTCAAACTCACTGTTGGCGCGCCAGACATAGAGCGCTGTCAGCACGAACGAAATCAAAATCACGCCGATACCAATCGGGATGCCGCGCGTGACGGTGGTGCCCGCATGCAGCGGTGTGCCGAGCCAGTGCGGGGCAAAAGCGATAAGCATGATAAAGCCGACGTAGATAATCAGCATGATGATGGATAAGAGAAAGGCAAACCGTTGCCGTTTTTCAACTAACTCCCTGAAATGCGCACTGTTTTCTATCTGCTGATAAAGGTCGTTCATCGCAGGTCTCCAGAGGTTTATAGGGGCTTTCTTTGCCGGATGGCGACGCAACGCCTCTTATCCGGCCTACCACCCGCAGGGGCTTATGTAGGCCGGATAAAGCGTCAGCCGCCATCCGGCGTAATGGTTATCTTCAAAGCCAGCCGGATAACGACGTCCAGCGCATCCGGCCCAGGGTTACGACGGCATCGTAATGGACTGCTTCTCTTCGAGCAGTTTCTCCACTACGCCCGGATCGGCGAGGGTTGAGGTATCGCCGAGGTTGCTGGTATCGCCAGCGGCAATCTTGCGCAAAATGCGGCGCATGATTTTGCCGGAGCGGGTTTTCGGCAGCGAGTCGGTCCAGTGCAGCACATCCGGCGTCGCCAGCGGGCCAATCTCTTTACGCACCCAGTTACGCACATCGGTATAGAGCTCCGGCGACGGCTCTTCGCCGTGGTTGAGCGTCACGTAAGCGTAGATCGCCTGGCCTTTGATATTGTGCGGAATACCGACCACCGCCGCTTCGGCGATTTTCGGGTGCGACACCAGCGCCGACTCAATCTCTGCCGTGCCGAGACGGTGGCCGGATACGTTGAGCACATCGTCCACGCGCCCGGTGATCCAGTAGTAGCCATCCTCATCCCGGCGCGCGCCGTCGCCGCTGAAGTACATATTTTTGAAGGTGGAGAAGTAGGTCTGCTCGAAGCGATCGTGATCGCCAAACAGCGTCCGCGCCTGGCCCGGCCACGAGTCGGTGATCACCAGGTTGCCTTCGGTCGCGCCCTCAAGCGCGTTACCTTCGTTATCAACCAGCGCAGGCTGTACGCCAAAGAAGGGGCGCGTGGCGGAACCGGCCTTCAACCGGGTTGCGCCAGGCAGCGGGGTGATCATAAAACCGCCGGTTTCCGTCTGCCACCAGGTATCCATCACCGGGCATTTGCCGTTACCGATTTTTGACCAGTACCACTCCCAGGCTTCCGGATTGATTGGCTCGCCAACGGAACCCAAAATACGCAGCGAAGAGCGGTCGGTGCCGGTAATGGCTTTATCCCCTTCCGCCATCAGGGCGCGGATCGCCGTCGGCGCGGTGTAGAGAATATTGACCTTATGCTTATCCACCACCTGGCTCATGCGCGCCGGGGTCGGCCAGTTCGGCACCCCTTCAAACATTAGCGTGATGGCACCGCAGGCCAGCGGGCCGTAGAGCAGGTAACTGTGGCCGGTGACCCAGCCGACATCCGCCGTACACCAGTAGACGTCGCCCGGATGGTAATCAAAGACATATTTAAAGGTGGTTGCGGCATAGACCAGATAGCCGCCGGTAGTGTGTAGCACCCCTTTCGGTTTACCGGTCGAGCCAGAGGTGTAGAGGATAAAGAGCGGATCTTCCGCGCCCACTTCCACAGGCTGATGCTCATTGCTGGCATTCGCCGTTAAATCGCTCCACCAGAGATCGCGCCCTTCGTGCCACTCGATATTGCCGCCGGTGCGCTTGAATACCACCACATGCTCAACGCTCTTCACGTTGGGGTTTTTCAGCGCGTCATCGACGTTCTTCTTCAGCGGGATGGCGCGCCCGGCGCGGACGCCCTCGTCGGCGGTGATCACTAAGCGCGAGCTGGAGTCGATAATGCGCCCGGCAACCGCCTCCGGAGAGAAACCGCCGAAAATCACCGAGTGAACCGCGCCAATACGCGCGCAGGCTAGCATCGCCACCGCCGCTTCCGGCACCATCGGCATATAGATCGCCACCACATCGCCTTTTTTAATGCCCAGATCCACCAGCACATTGGCAAAGCGGCAGACATCGCGGTGCAGTTCGCGGTAGGTAATGGTTTTACTCTGGCTGGCGTCATCGCCTTCCCAGATAATCGCCGGCTGGTCGCCGCGCTCGGCGAGATGGCGATCGAGACAGTTCGCGGCCAGGTTCAGGGTGCCATCCTGATACCAGTTGATGGAGATATTGCCGGGCGCGAAAGAGGTGTTCTTAACGGTGGTGTAGGGTTTAATCCAGTCGAGGATTTTGCCCTCTTCGCCCCAGAAGGTCTCCGGGTCGCTAACGGACTGCTGATATTTGGCTTCATACTGCTGTGGATCGATCAGGCAACGCTCCGCAATGTTCGCGGGAATATCGTGTTTATGTATTTGGCTCATGGCGGTTGCTCTCCTTGTAAGATGTTAATAATATGTCACAAGAACGTTAATTGTAGGGCCTTTGCCTGCTTTGTTTATTATTTGCGCGATAGATCACGCATTAGGCAACGCAACTGCAAATTGGCAAAACCGTGTGTGCCGCACCTGAAAGGCGCTGAAAAGCATGCGGAGAGAGAAATTTCCTTCATAACAGTACGTTATGGAATAAGGCGATTTGATTACTCTGCTATTCGCTGGATAAAAGGTGAACAAGCGTAAGCACCTGAAAATAAACCACTGAACAAATAGCCTCTTAATAATTTTTGTCATGGATTATTCACTCTTTAAATAGAAAATCGCAGTGGAAATTTCGGTGTGGGATCGGTTGTACGACATTTCTGATGATTAAAAAGTGCGCAACCGAACAATTTCAGTGTATTAATTTCCAAAGTTAAATATTGGAATTACGCAGAGTGAAAAGTTTTTTATAACAAGTAGTTATTTTTCATAACTGGAATAAAAGACGGTTTTTCCTTAAAAAATCAGTCAAACCCCCTCCCGCTATAGGGTTGCGCGTTACACCTTGCAAATGGTACTGATAATGCGCGTTAAAAACCCCCGCAATACCGTGCAACGCAAATCATACCCTTTCAGTATGTGTCGTTCCTGTGCATGGAATGGCGCTTCATTGAGGATGTCTGTAGTGATGAAAAATATGAAAATCAGCCTGGCCTGGCAGATATTGCTGGCTCTGGTGCTGGGTATTCTTCTGGGTAGTTACTTGCATTACCAGAGCGACAGCCGTGAATGGCTGATTGCGAATTTCCTGTCTCCGGCGGGCGATATCTTTATTCATCTGATCAAAATGATCGTGGTGCCGATTGTGATCTCCACGCTGGTGGTGGGTATTGCAGGCGTTGGCGACGCGAAGCAGCTTGGTCGAATCGGCGCGAAAACCATTATCTATTTCGAAGTGATCACTACGGTTGCGATTGTGCTCGGCATTACGCTGGCCAACGTCTTCCAGCCGGGCGCGGGCATTGATATGTCGCAGCTGGCCACGGTGGATATTTCGAAATACCAAAGCACCACTGCGGACGTGCAGAGCCACGCTCACGGTCTGATGGGTACCATCCTGTCGCTGGTGCCGACCAACATTATCGCGTCGATGGCGAAAGGCGACATGCTGCCGATCATCTTCTTCTCGGTGCTGTTTGGCCTGGGTCTCTCGTCGCTGCCGGCAACGCACCGCGAGCCGCTGGTAACCGTCTTCCGCTCCATTTCCGAAACCATGTTTAAAGTCACCCATATGGTGATGCGTTACGCGCCGGTCGGTGTCTTCGCGCTGATTTCGGTGACGGTCGCCAACTTTGGTTTCGCCTCGCTCTGGCCGCTGGCGAAGCTGGTGATCCTCGTTTATGTCGCAATCATCTTCTTTGCGCTGGTGGTGTTAGGTCTGGTGGCGCGCGTCTGCGGGCTGAGCGTCTGGACCCTAATCCGCATTCTGAAGGATGAGCTGATTCTGGCTTACTCCACCGCCAGTTCGGAAAGCGTGCTGCCGCGCATTATCGAAAAGATGGAAGCCTACGGCGCGCCGCCGTCGATCACCAGTTTCGTGGTGCCGACCGGTTACTCCTTTAACCTCGACGGCTCGACGCTTTACCAGAGCATCGCGGCAATCTTTATCGCCCAGCTTTATGGTATCGACCTCACTCTGTGGCAGGAGATCGTCCTCGTACTGACGCTGATGGTGACTTCAAAAGGCATCGCCGGTGTGCCGGGCGTGTCGTTTGTGGTGCTGCTGGCAACCCTTGGCAGTGTCGGTATTCCGCTGGAAGGGCTGGCGTTTATCGCCGGTGTTGACCGTATCCTCGATATGGCGCGTACCGCGCTGAACGTGGTCGGCAACGCGCTGGCGGTGCTGGTGATCGCCAAGTGGGAACACCAGTTTGACCGCAAAAAAGCGCAGGCCTACGAGCGCGAAATGCTGGGCAAATTTGATAAAACCGCCGGACAGTAACCGGCGCAGGCTCCCCGGCTCAAGCGTGCCGGGGAGTGTTTCTCCTCTTTGCTATCGCGAAAACGACACGCCTCTCATTTCTCCACCTCCCTCTCTCCAACTCATTGACACCCTTTATGTAAATGCCATGCTGATGCCTTCGAACCGGCAGAAGGATGGACGCAATAATGGTTTCGCGTAAAGCGGATGATGATCAGAGCGGTGCGGCCTTGCGCCGCGTACGGCTGGACGATATCGCGACCCGTTGCGGCACCTCGCTCAGCACCGTTTCGCGCGCGCTCTCGGGCGAGAAGGGGGTAAGCGAGACGCTGCGCGCCCGCATCCAGGAGGTCGCTCGCGCCATGCGTTACACACCGGCCCAGGAGATTGGCGGCACGCGTATTGTGCTGGCGGTGTCGCAGGCGGCGATGCTCGATTACAACCGCTATCAGTTCAGCTGGTATGTGTTGCAAGGGTTAAAAGAGCGGGCAAAAGTGCTCGGCGTCGAGCTAACGACGCATGCTCTGAGCGGCCAGGATGACCCCGCCTTGCACGCGCTGCTGAGCGAACCCGACATCGGCGGCGTGCTGGCATTAACGGTGGATGACCCCGGTTTTCTCACCGCCGTGGCCGGGCTGCGCAAACCGGCAGTGCTGGTTAACAGCGAAGATCCGCTGATGCGCCTCTCCAGCGTGCTGCCCTGCAACCGCTCTGCCACGCGCATGGCCTGCGACTATCTGATTGCCCACGGGCACCAGCATATTCTGTTTCTTACCCATCCAGGCCGACGCACCATTGCGCAGCGGGAAGAGGGGTGGCGGGAAGCGATGCGTGATGCGCACCTCTCCTGCGACGAGGGCGATATTCTTACGGTGACCGACTGGCTGCCGGAGCTGGCCGAGCAGGCGGTGATGGCGTGGTTTGCGAAGGGGAAACACCCGCATACCGCGATCTTGTGCGCTAATGATTCGCTGGCGTTGGGGGCGATGCAGGGGCTGACAAAATTGGGCATCGGCGTGCCGGAGGCGGTGTCGGTGGTCGGCATGAACGATCTGCCGCAGGCGGAGTTTGCTTCCCCGGCGCTGACCACGGTGCATCTGCCGGTGCAGGAGATGGGCACCCTCGCGCTCGAACTGTTGCAGGATATGATTGCCGGCAGCGTTGAAACCCCGCGGCGGATTGAGCTGGCCTGCACGATGGTTGAGCGTCAGTCGGTAGCAAAACGGGGCGCCGAAGCGTCCCCGTTTTAAGCACGAGCGGGTTAATCGAATTTCGCCCGCTCCATTTTTGGCACCAACAGCAGGTACATCACGCCCCAGGCGACCAGATAGGCGACAGAGCTGATGGCAAACAGCGCCCAGTAATTGCCAGAAGATTCCAGCACGGCACCAATAACCGTTGAGAAAATCACGCTGCCAATCATGCCGAAGGTGCTGCCAATCCCGACCACAGAGCCGACCGCCGCGTTGGGGAAGAGGTCGGAAACGGAGGTCAAAATATTCGCCGACCAGCCCTGATGCGCAGCCGCCGCCAGACCGACCAGCGCCACCGCTGCCCACAGATTATCGACCTGGGTGGCGGCAAAAATCGGCGTCACCAGGCAGGCGCAAATCAGCATCGTGGTTTTACGCGCTTTCGCCGCGCTAAAGCCCATATTCATCAGCTTGCCCGGTAACCAGCCCGCGCCGAGACTGCCGACAATCGCAAACAGATAGATCACGATCAGCGGTAAACCTAAGCCCTCCATATTCAACCCGCGCGACTCGTTAAGCCACTTCGGCAGCCAGAAGAGGAAGAACCACCAGATTGGGTCGGTCAGCATCTTGCCAAGGGCAAACGCCCACAGCTGGCGATACTTCAGCAACTGCGTCCATTTGATGGCGGAGACATTCACCGCCTCTTCTTTGTCCTGGCGGATCCACGTCAGCTCTTCCTGAGTGGCTTTATCGCTCGCTTTACCAAAGGCTAAAAACCACGGGATCAGCCAGACAAAGCCGACGCCGCCGAGGATCAGAAACGCGCCGTGCCAGCCGTAATGAATAGCAATAAAGGGGATCAATGCCGGTGAGATCACCACGCCAATGTTGACCGCTACGCCAAGAATACCGGTCGCCAGCGTGCGCTCTTTTTTCGGGAACCAGTCGGAGATCACTTTCATCGCCGCCGGGAAGTTAGCCGCTTCGCCCAGCCCCAAAATCACGCGCACAATCATAAAGCCGACCACGGTGCCGACCACCGCGTGCAGCATGGCGGCGGCGCTCCACACCACCATGGCGATGGCGTAGCTGATGCGGGTACCGAGCTTGTCGATAATGCGCCCACACACCAGCGTACCGATGCCGTAAGCAATGGTGAAGGCATTTACCAGCCAGCTATATTCGATCTGCGTCCAGCCGATATCCTTTTGCAGCATCGGTGCCAGCAGGCCGAGGATCTGCCGGTCCATATAGTTGACCGTGGTGGCGAACACCAGCATGGAGCAGATCACCCACCGGTAGTTGCTTTTTGGCTTCGCCACCGCCCGGGCGGGGTTGTGGATCGCATTCGGGTTAACGTCGTTTTGCGCCGCCGCCTTTGGGCTACGCGCCTTATCAATTTGCGTTTCCATAAACTGTCTCCCGACCCGCGCGGTCGTCCGCCGGGTCGTTACGCGCCAGAGGGATTAGAGAGTGAGTTCGCGGCTTTCGCCATCGACGGTCCACGTCGCCGGGTCGAGTGTGCGCCCCTGCGCCTGCACGCGTCCGTCGGCATAAAACAGCACCTCACCGTAATTCGCATCGCATACCTGCAGCGTGCCGTCGCTCAGCGTTTCAACCTGCAAGCCCGCGAAGTGGCTGGCAAATTGCGCCAGCGTGGTGAGCGCGGGGTCGTCATTGAGGCGGATCAGCCAGCAGGTTTCACGCCCTGCAAGGCGCACTTCGCACTCGCGGGTCGGGCCGCCATCGACCACCTCAAAAGGCTGGTTGCCGGTCAGTTGCACCATGCCTTCACCACCGCGCAGCAGAATACGCGCTGCATCGATCTGCTTCTCATCAAAGGCGCTCTGCGGCAGCCAGGCGTGGGTAAAGTCCGGTTGTCCGTCATGAGTGTTAAAGAGGACCACCGCCAGGCCGCGATACTGCTGCACGCGCGGCAACGTGCCGCACCCGCCCCAGTACGAGGGGCGACCAAAGCCGCCGTGCAGGGTTTCGCCGGGGTGATTGATCCACATCTGCGCTTCCGGCCGGTCGCCAATACGCAGGTGGATCGGCGTCTCCTGATATCCCCATTCGCCCCAGCGATAGCCGGCAATCGAACCCATCGCCGCCTGGCGTGTTTTGTAGTGATAGAGGCGAGCGATGCGGTTTGCGCCCTGGGCGAAACACCACTCCAGCGCGCTGTCACCCTGCCAGACGGCAACCCCGGCAAGCTCTGGCGCCAGCGACAATTTTTGCTGGCGCAGCAGCAGCGCAATTTGCGGCAGGGCGTGGAAGCGGCAGCCGTAGTTGCCTTTGCCCCACAGCAGGCGGGAGAGGGCAGAGAGCTCCAGCGAGCGCCCGGCGCGTAAGGTGTATTCGTAGGAGCGCCCCTGCGAGGCGGTAAGCGTTCCCTGGTGGGCGGAACGCGCAATCTGTTCTAATAAACGGGCAATCGCGCGCTGGCTGCGGGCAACGATTTCAGCATCGTCCGCCAGCGCGGCGAGCGCGGTTAACCCTTTTAAATCAATCGGGAAATAGGGGGCCGAGTTCCACTCCGCCATTTCACACTGCTCGAAATGGTCGAGCCACGCCAGCACGCGTGTGCGTCCCGCGTCGGCCTGCTCCCGCCCGCTTCGACCGCTGCGCGTAAAGGTGCTGTCGGCAAAAAAGCTGCCCGCCAGATACGCGGCGGTGTGAAACAGCAGGGCGTGGTTTTCCGAGAAGTACCACTGCACATCATTGCCCGGCTCATCCATCCAGTAGCGGAAGTTGAGGATCGCATGATCGATCTTCGCCCGCGTGTCGGCGGCGATCTGCTCGCCCCAGGCGATACGGCACCACAGCAGCGGCACAAGGGTGAAATCCGCGCAGTCATGACACGCTTCGACCGAGGGAAGCACCCCTTCAAGCATCGCGTGGGTCTGCGCGTCGTTCATATGACAGGCCAGCCGCGCCAGCGCTTTAACGCTGCTGTACTCGCCCCGGGTCGCCACATAGTGCAGCGCTTCGTCGATGCGCGCCTGCGGAGTAGTGGGCACCTGCGCCTGCTGTTCGGCGTGGCAGATCTCCACCCCCAGCGTGCGGGTGATGCGAAAGCCTGCTCTCTCTAAGCTGATGACAAAATTGCGGAAATCGGCGGGCAGCGCTTCGCTCTGCGCAATCTCCACCTCCGTTTCGCCTTTTTCCAGCGTTGCCGCAAGCTCAACTGGCCTGTCTAAGGAGATAAAATCCCCGACGACGCGAATGGCGAGATGCAGGGTCTCCGCTGCCGGGTGTGGAAAGCGCAGACGCACCGGGCCGGAGGTGTAGGTCGCCTGATCAAAGGAGATGCCGTCGAGCAGTTGCTCCATATGGCGGGTCATCTCGCCACCGATCGGCGTCGGCAGTGCAACTTGCAGCGGCGCGCCCTGTAAGTAGTCGAGCTGGAAGAAGAAGCGAATATCGCGCTCGGCCAGATCGTCAAACCAGACGGCAATCTCATTTAACCCGGCGTTAAGCGTGACTGTAAACTCAAATACGCTCTCGAGGTTACGCTGGTAATCCGCCTTCCACGCCACCTCTTTACCGTTCACCGACACCACCGCTGCGCCGCAGGTGGTCAGGCGAAAGGTGTGCTCGCCTGGCTCTTCTGCCACAAAGTGACTTGTTGCCAGCGCGCCGACGCGCGTCGGGCGAAACCAGAAGCCGGAGAGATCGACGCGATCCGAGCCAAACGGAAACCACCAGCTTGTCATTGCGGTCTCGCCAAATGGCGTCGGCTTTTTGCCAGCGAAATCGCGCTGGAATTCCGTGCGGCACGGGTAGGTGTGGGGAATAAAGTTTTTATGTTTACTTAAAAAGAAAAAGGGATCCATTTCTCCCTGCATTGGCTGGTCAGCCACATCATAGGGCAGGGAAGAAATGGGCGATAATTGCCAGTAGCGCACGGCGTTATTTATCGCGAGCGGAAAATAACAATAATTCTCTTGCGGCGTTGTCATTATTTTCTCCAGGTACAGAGCTGTTGTTTTATTTATTTTCTGTCAGACGCAGACCTTCGCTAAGGCATAAAATTGCCAGCGCCTGGCCATAGCCCGTCGGTTGTAGGGGAATATCCTTATAAAATTGCAGGGTTCTGCCCATGCGCGTGCCGTAAGAGACATTGTGTACGGTGCCGCGGCTATCAATATTATTTTGCACGGCGGCCAGCGCTTTTAATCCCGCCGCTTTCCAGCGCGCATCGCCAATGCCGAGCCGCGCGCCTTTTAACAGACCATAACCAAACCCGGCGGTGGCGGAGATCTCTTCATAGGAGTCGGGGTGATCGAGCAGGGTGTGCCATGCGCCGCTTTCCGCTTGCAGATCCAGCAGGGTGTTAACCTGTGCTTTCAGGCACTCAAGCAGGTAATCGCGCACGCCGCCGCCGAGATCGGTAAGTTCAATAAACTCCAGAATGCCGACGGTGATCCAGGCATTACCGCGCGCCCAGCGGGCATTGGCGAAGTTGCTCTTTTCGGCGAAGCTCCAGCCGTGAAACCACAACCCGGTGTGCGGATCGTTAAGATAGCGGGCGTGGAGCAGGAACTGGCGCACCGCTTCATCTACCAGCTCCTGGCGGCCGGAAACGGTGCCGTAATGGCCGAGAAACAGCACCACCATAAACAGCGTGTCGTCCCAGATCTCCTGCTCGTTGATGCCGTCGGAGACCACATGTTGAAAGCCGCGCTCCGGCGTGCGCGGCAATTCGCTCATTACACGATCGGCCCAGGCATCCAGCACCTGCTGATAGCGCGGGTTGCGGTGATGGGACCAGAAGAGCGACAGCGGCAGCATCGGCGCGGTGGTGTTGATATTAAGCGGCGGCAGCCCTTTGGCGATATTCTCCTCAAACCAGCGGTCGATTTGGTTATAAATGTCATCCCGGTGCGTAAATTCCCACAGCCTGACCATGCCAAATAACCCGACGCCCTGCGGCCACTCCCAGCTGGTAAAGGAAATATAATCCCCCGGCGTGCCGTCGAGATTTGGCTCATTAAATTTCCCCTCATCTTTTAATGAGGTAAAGCCCTGCAATAATAAATTTAATTGATCACTTAATGTGCGAATTTGCATATTTAATCCCACGCTGAAAATTATTTTATGCGTTGATTAAATCACTTTGATTTTTTAATGCGCAATACGAAAAAATTTTGCGTTTTTGAATTGTGAGCCATGCGGTAATTCTTAATCGAGGGGCTTTACAGGAATGGAAGATAAAACAACAGGTTAATGAAATAATGTTTTAAATTTTCATGGAGGGCGCAAAAATTTTGCGCGCAGGGGGTGAAAAGAAAAAAAAACGGGGGCGTTCGCCCCCGCTTTTCTCAACCCATCGCGCTTTCACGCAGCCGGGTTTTCAGCTTGCTGTACTCATCAATGACATACTGCTCGGCGGCGCGCTGATCGGCGATCGGCTCAATGCGCACGGCGCAGTATTTATACTCCGGCGTTTTGGTTATCGGGCTTAAGTTCTCCGTCACCAGCTCGTTACAGGCACCGATCCACCACTGGTAGGTCATATACACCGCCCCTTTGTTCGGGCGATCGCTGACCTGCGCGCGGGTGATGATTTTGCCTTTGCGCGAGTTAACCCACACCAGCGCTTCATCTTCAATGCCCAGCCTTGCGGCGTCGGCCGTGTTGATCTGCGCATAGCCCGGTTCATCCGCCAGCGCGGCGAGCGCGGCGCAGTTGCCGGTCATCGAGCGGCAGGAGTAGTGGCCCACTTCGCGCACGGTGGAGAGCACCATCGGATACTCTTCGGTGAGTTTATCCATCGGCGCAACCCAGTCGCAGGTAAAGAACTGCGCCTTACCATTCGGCGTATCGAACTGCTCCTTAAACAGGTACGACGTGCCCTGATCGGCCTCTGACTCATCGCGGCACGGCCACTGGATGTAGCCCAGCTCACCCATTTTTTCATAGGTGGCACCATAGAAGTCCGGGCACAAATGACGCAGCTCGTCCCAAATCTCCTGCGTGTTGCGATAGTGCATCGGGTAGCCCATGCGGGTGGCGATCTCGCTGATGATTTGCCAGTCCGTTTTCAGATCCCACTTCGGCTCGACGGCTTTAAAGAAGCGCTGGAAGCCGCGATCCGCTGCGGTGTAGACCCCTTCATGTTCGCCCCATGAGGTCGAAGGCAGGATGACATCCGCCGCAGAGGCGGTTTTGGTCATAAAGATATCCTGCACAATCACCAGCTCAAGACCCTCAAACGCTTTACGCACCGCCGACAGCTCGGCGTCCGTTTGCAGCGGATCTTCGCCCATGATGTAGGCGGCGCGTACTTCGCCGTGCTCCACGCGGTGCGGCAGTTCGCTGATGCGGTAGCCGGTATGTGCCGGTAAGCTCTCCACCCCCCAGGCTTTGGCGAACTTCTCGCGGTGGGCCTCCTCTTTCACATACTGGTAGCCCGGGAAGGTGTCCGGCAGCGCGCCCATATCGCAGGCCCCCTGCACGTTGTTCTGCCCGCGCACCGGGTTGACGCCAACGTGCGCTTTGCCGAGGTTGCCGGTGAGCATCGCCAGGCTGGTCAGCGAGCGCACGGTTTCCACGCCCTGATAGAACTGGGTAACGCCCATGCCCCACAGGATGGCGGCGGTTTTCGCCCCGGCATACATGCGCGCGGCCTGGCGAATCTGCTGGGCGCTGACGCCGGTCACCTCTTCAACCGACTCCGGCGTATAACCTTCAACAATCTTGCGATACTCCCCGAACCCTTCCGTACGGCTGGCGACAAACGCCTCGTCGTAGAGTTTTTCCTCAATAATCACATGGCCCATCGCATTCAGCAGGGCAATGTTAGAACCGTTTTTCAACGCGACATGCAGATCGGCGATGCGCGCGGTTTCAATTTTACGCGGATCGCAGACGATGATTTTCGCCCCGTTTTGCTTCGCGCGAATCACATGATTGGCGACGATAGGGTGCGAATCCGCCGGGTTGTACCCAAAGATAAAGACTAAATCGGTGTTATCGATTTCATTGATGGCATTACTCATTGCGCCATTACCGACCGACTGGTGCAGACCTGCAACCGAGGGGCCGTGTCAGACACGCGCGCAGCAGTCAACGTTATTGGTACCAATAACGGCGCGCGCGAATTTTTGCATGATGTAGTTGGTTTCGTTGCCGGTGCCGCGCGATGAGCCAGTGGTCTGGATCGCATCGGGGCCATATTTTGCTTTGATCTCGCTCAGACGGCTGGCGACATAATCGAGCGCCTCCTCCCAGGAGACCGACTCCAGTTTGCCGCCGCGCTGGCGGCGAATCATCGGGGTTTTCAGGCGCGGCGTCAGGATCTGGGTATCGTTAATGAAATCCCAGCCGTAATAGCCTTTCAGGCAGAGGGTTCCCTGGTTGGTTTTCCCCTGCGCTGCTTCCGCCCGAACGATTTTGCCGTTATCGACCACGAGGTGAATCTTGCATCCCGAGGCGCAATACGGGCAAACCGTGACGACTTTTTCCATCACTTTCGCTCCAGTTAAAAAATTGCGTTTCCGCTGTCGCTCCCGGTTATGCATCTTTTATGCCATCGCAATGCAGAGGGGCGTGAGGGGATATTACGGCGCAAAAGCGAGCAAAATAGTGACGAAGCGCAGTCCATCGTCAAATGTGACGTGTCGAAAGGCGAGGGGGATGTGACCGCGCTTAAAAAATCAGCATTTATTCACTGCATTTATTAAAGGCAGCCAACAGAATAGATAAGAGTGAGTAACGCGAGCCTGTGGAAGCGAATAATGAAACCTGCGATCCTGGTGGTAGATGACGATACGGCGGTATGTGCGCTGCTGGAGGATGTGCTGAGCGAGCACGTCTTTACGGTTCATCTTTGCCATAACGGACTGGATGCGATCACGCTTTGCGCGCAGCACCCCGAGATTGCGCTGGTGCTGCTGGATATGGTGCTGCCCGATATCAATGGCCTGCGCGTATTGCAGCAGTTGCAAAAAATTCGCCCTGCGCTGCCGGTAGTGATGCTCACGGGGATGGGCAGCGAAGCGGATGTGGTGGTCGGCCTGGAGATGGGCGCGGATGACTATATCGGCAAACCGTTTAACGCCCGCGTGCTGGTGGCACGCGTCAACGCCGTGCTGCGCCGTACCGGCGTGCTGGCGGCTGAAACAGCTCCAGCGAAAAGCGGCGGTTTTGCGTTTAACGGCTGGCATCTTGACCCGATACGGTGTGAATTGATCAACCCGCAGCAGCAGGTGGTCGATTTAACGCAGGGGGAGTACAGCCTGCTGCTGGCGCTGGTGCAAAACGCGCGGCGCGTGCTGAACCGCGAGCAGCTTTTAACCCTGACGCACAGTGAAAGTGTGGAGGTGTTTGACCGCACCATTGATGTGTTGATTATGCGCCTGCGGCGCAAGATTGAGGTCAACCCGCATCAGCCAGCGCTTATCAAAACGCTGCGCGGCCTGGGGTATGTGTTTGCCGCCGATGTCGCGCAGGGCGAGAAGGCGGCGTAGAGAGTAGTTTTTGCCGGATGGCGCTGCGCTTATCCGGCCTACGAATGAGGTTCGGTGTTGCTGAAACGGCGTAGGCCGGATAAGGCGTAGCCGCCATCCGGCAATCGTCACCCGTTACCCCTTCATCCACATGCGGATGCCGTCGAGGAACATCTGCGTGGCGAGCATCACGAGGATCAACCCCATCAACCGCTCCAGCGCGTTCACCCCTTTCTCGCCCAGCAGGCGCAAAAAGAGCGACGACTGCAACAGAATCGCCACCGTGCCGCCCCAGGCGATCAGCAGCGCAATCACTAAATGCCCCATCTGATTTGGGTATTGATGCGACAGCAGCATCAGCGTCGCCAGCAGCGTCGGGCCAGCAACCAGCGGGATCGCCAGCGGTACGATAAACGGCTCCTCCCCGGCGGGCAGGCCAGAGCTACTGCCGGTGGGACTCGGGAAAATCATTTTGATAGCAATCAAAAAGAGAATAATGCCGCCGGAAATCGACACCGTTTCGGCGCGCAGGCTGAGGACAGAAAGAATTTTCTCGCCGGCGAAGAGGAAAATAAACATCACCAGCAGCGCAATAAGCAGCTCGCGGATCATAATCGCGCGGCGGCGTTTTGGCTCGGTGTGTTTTAACACCGACATAAATATCGGCAGGTTGCCCAGCGGATCCATTATTAATATCAACAATACGGCGGCAGAGATGATTTCATTCATTGATTATTATTCCGGACATTTGCGGCGAAAATGGCGTAATTAGCGGCATTTCTAACGCAGTGGCGATCATTGATTAATTTCACTTGCGACTTTGGCTGCATTTTGTAATGTGGAGCGATGTCCAGTTATCGCTGGCTCGCATACACAGCACACATCTTCGCAGGAACTCGTTATGAAAAATGTTGGTTTTATCGGCTGGCGCGGTATGGTCGGCTCCGTCCTCATGCAACGCATGGTTGAAGAGCATGATTTTGACGCCATTCGCCCTGTTTTTTTCTCTACTTCCCAGCTCGGCCAGCCCGCACCCGCGTTTGCAGGCCAGGCGACCGGCACCCTTCAGGATGCGTTCGATCTGGAGGCGCTGAAGGCGCTCGACATCATTGTCACCTGCCAGGGCGGCGATTATACCAACGAAATCTATCCAAAGCTTCGTGAAAGCGGTTGGCAGGGTTACTGGATTGATGCGGCTTCGTCGCTGCGCATGAAAGATGACGCGATCATTATTCTCGACCCGGTAAACCAGCAGGTCATCACCGACGGGCTGAATAAAGGCATCAAAACTTTTGTTGGCGGTAACTGTACCGTCAGCCTGATGCTGATGTCCCTCGGCGGCCTGTTCGCCAACAATCTCATCGAGTGGGTATCGGTCGCCACTTACCAGGCCGCGTCCGGCGGCGGTGCGCGCCATATGCGTGAACTGCTGACGCAGATGGGCCAGCTGCATCACCACGTGGCTACCGAACTGGAAAACCCGGCCTCGGCCATTCTCGATATTGAACGCAAAGTGACGGCGCTGACCCGCAGCGGCGATCTCAGCACCGAGAACTTCGGCGTGCCGCTGGCCGGTAGCCTGATCCCGTGGATCGACAAACAGCTCGATAACGGCCAGAGCCGTGAAGAGTGGAAAGGGCAGGCGGAAACCAACAAAATTCTTAACACCGCGTCAGCCATTCCGGTTGATGGCCTCTGCGTGCGTATTGGCGCGCTGCGCTGCCACAGCCAGGCCTTCACCCTCAAACTGAAAAAAGATGTCTCGATCCCGACTATCGAAGAGCTGCTGGCGGCACACAACCCGTGGGCGAAAGTGGTGCCGAACGATCGTGAGATCTCGATGCGCGAGCTGACGCCTGCCGCCGTCACCGGCACGCTGACCACTCCGGTTGGCCGTCTGCGCAAGCTGAACATGGGGCCGGAGTACCTCTCCGCCTTTACCGTCGGCGACCAGTTACTCTGGGGTGCCGCAGAGCCGCTACGGCGTATGCTGCGCCAGCTGGCGTAGAACAATCCTCCTTATAAGGGTGCTTCGGCACCCTTTTTTTTGATCTTTTTAAATGAAATTAAAAGATGGGCGTTTATTTTCCCAGAAGTCTGAAAGCGTTGGCTATGCTTTAGGCTGGGTGTCTTACATTTTGCCTGAAAGTGGAACGGAGCAATCAGATTGCACATGACGTGCGGCACCGTTCAGGTTCAAAAGAGTATCGCAACCGCACGCAATGGCGGTGGAAGAGGCGATAACACAACAACAGGATGAGAACCATGTCTGTTCATGTTGATAAAGACGTGATTAATGCGCTTATTGTCGGCCATTTTGCCGATCCATTTTCTGTTCTCGGAATGCACCGTACCGATGCGGGTCTGGAAGTTCGCGCGCTTTTACCCGACGCCACGGAAGTGTGGGTGATTGAAACCAAAACCGGGCGTAAAGTGGCAAAACTGGAGTGTATCGACTCCCGCGGCTTTTTCAGCGGCATCGTGCCGCGCCGCAAAAATCCCTTTAATTATCAGTTTGCCGTCTTCTGGCACGGCCAACAGAATCTGATTGATGACCCTTACCGTTTCGGCCCATTAATTCAGGAGATGGATGCCTGGCTGCTGAGTGAAGGCACCCACCTGCGTCCCTATGAGACCCTGGGTGCCCACGCCGATACGATGGATGGCGTCGTCGGCACGCGCTTCTCCGTCTGGGCACCGAACGCGCGGCGCGTGTCGGTGGTCGGCCAGTTCAACTTCTGGGACGGCCGCCGTCACCCGATGCGCCTGCGCCGCGAAAGCGGTATCTGGGAGTTATTTATTCCCGGCGCGCTCAACGGCCAGCTCTATAAATACGAATTACTCGATGCGAACGGTCATTTGCGTATCAAATCTGACCCTTACGCTTTCGAAGCGCAGATGCGCCCCGACAGCGCCTCGCTGATCTGCGGTCTGCCGGGTAAAAAAACGCAGAGCGAAGAGCGCAAACAGGCGAATAATTTCGATGCGCCTATCAGTATTTATGAGGTGCACCTTGGCTCATGGCGACGCCATACGGATAACAACTTCTGGCTGAGCTACCGTGAATTAGCCGACCAACTGGTGCCTTACGCCAAGTGGATGGGCTTTACCCACCTTGAACTGCTGCCTATCAATGAGCATCCGTTTGATGGCAGCTGGGGTTATCAGCCTACCGGGATGTATGCGCCGACGCGCCGTTTTGGCACCCGTGACGACTTCCTGCACTTTATCCATACCGCGCATGCTGCCGGTCTTGGCGTGATCCTCGACTGGGTGCCGGGCCACTTCCCGTCCGATGATTTTGGTCTGGCAGAGTTTGACGGCACGCACCTCTACGAGCACAGCGATCCGCGCGAAGGGTATCACCAGGACTGGAACACGCTGATTTACAACTATGGCCGCCGGGAAGTGAGCAACTACCTGGTCGGTAACGCCCTTTACTGGATTGAACGCTTCGGCATTGATGCGCTGCGCGTCGATGCCGTGGCGTCGATGATCTACCGCGACTACAGCCGCAAAGAGGGCGAGTGGGTGCCGAACGAATATGGTGGCCGCGAAAACCTCGAAGCGATTAAGTTCCTGCGCGACACCAACCGCATTATCGGCGAACTGGCACCGGGCGCAGTGACGATGGCAGAAGAGTCGACGGATTTCCCCGGCGTCTCGCGCCCGCCATCAGGCGGCGGTCTTGGCTTCTGGTACAAGTGGAACCTCGGCTGGATGCACGACACGCTCGACTATATGAAGCTCGACCCGATCTACCGCAAGTATCACCACCATAAGCTCACCTTCGGCATGGTCTACAACCACACCGAGAACTTTATTCTGCCGCTCTCCCATGACGAAGTGGTGCACGGCAAGAAGTCGATTCTCGATCGTATGCCGGGCGACGCGTGGCAGAAGTTCGCCAACCTGCGCGCCTATTACGCCTGGATGTGGGCTTTCCCCGGCAAGAAACTGATGTTTATGGGCTGCGAGTTTGCCCAGGGCCGCGAGTGGAACCACGACAGCAGCCTCGACTGGCACCTGCTGGAAGGTGACGACAACTGGCATCACGGCGTACAGCGCCTGGTGCGCGATATGAACACCCTCTATCGTCACCATAAGCCGCTGCATGAAATGGACTTTGACTCCTACGGCTTCGAGTGGCTGGTGGTCGACGATGAAGAAGCATCGGTGTTTGCTTTTGTCCGCCGCGATAAAGCGGGCAATGAAATTATCGTCGTCAGCAACTTTACGCCGGTCTCGCGTCCGGGATACCGCCTCGGTATTAACCAGCCGGGACGCTGGCGCGAAGTGTTGAACAGCGACTCAATGCACTACCACGGCAGCAACACCGGCAACGGTGGCCTGGTGCAGAGCGACGAGATTGCCAACCGCGGGCGTGACAACTCGCTGCTGCTCAACCTGCCGCCGCTCGGCACAATCTGGCTGGTGCGGGAGGGGGAATGATCTCCCTGACGGCCGGCTCCGCGAGCCCGCTCGGCGCAGAAGTGCAGAGCGGGGGCGTCAACTTTAGCCTCTTTTCAGCCCATGCTGAGCGTGTGGAGCTGTGCCTGTTCGACGCCGAAGGCAATGAGCAGCGCGTCGATCTGCCGGTGCGCACGGGCGATATCTGGCACGGTTTTCTTCCCGGCACGAAAGCGGGCCAGCGCTACGGTTACCGCGTGCATGGCCCGTGGCAACCGGCGCAGGGGCACCGCTTTAACCCGGCGAAACTGCTGCTCGATCCCTGCGCGCGGCGCGTGGAGGGCGAGGCGGTAGACAGCCCGCTGTTCCACGCCGGTTTCGACCAACCCGATCCCCACGATAGCGCGCCGCTCGGCTTACGCAGCGTGGTGGTCAACGACACCTTTGACTGGGAAGCGGATAAAGCGCCGCGCACACCGTGGGGCAACAGCATAATTTATGAAGCCCATGTTAAAGGCCTCACCTGGCTGCATCCGGACATTCCGCACGAGATCCGCGGCACCTATAAAGCGCTGGCGCATCCGGTGATGATCGCCTGGTTTAAACAGCTGGGCATCACCGCCCTCGAACTGCTCCCAATTGCCCATTTTGCTCACGAGCAGCGGCTGCAACGCCTGGGCCTAAGCAACTACTGGGGCTACAACCCGCTGGCGCTTTTTGCGCTGCATCCGGCTTACGCCCACGATCCTGAGCAGGCGATTAACGAGTTCCGCGCGGCGGTGAAAGCGCTGCACGCGGCGGGCATCGAAGTGATCCTCGATATCGTGCTTAACCACAGCGCTGAGACGGATCTTGCAGGCCCGACCTTCAGCCAGCGCGGAATCGACAACCGTAGCTACTATTGGATCAGAGAAGATGGCGATTACCACAACTGGACCGGCTGCGGTAACACCCTCAATTTGAGCCAGCCTGGGGTGGTGGAGTATGCCCACGCCTGCCTGCGCTACTGGGTCGAGACGTTTCATATTGACGGCTTCCGCTTTGATCTTGCCCCGGTGATGGGGCGCACGCCGGAATTTAACCCGCAGGCACCGCTGTTTGCGGCGATCCAAAACGATCCGCTGCTGCGCGATCTGAAGCTGATTGCCGAGCCGTGGGACATCGGTGAAGGCGGCTATCAGGTGGGCAATTTCCCCGCGCCTTTTGCCGAGTGGAATGACCATTTCCGCGACGCCGCGCGCCGCTTCTGGCTGACGGAATCACTGCCGATGGGCGCGTTTGCCGGGCGCTTTGCCGCCTCCAGCGATCTCTTTAAGCGCAACGGACGCCTGCCGTCAGCGACGGTCAATCTGGTGACGGCCCATGACGGTTTTACGCTGCGCGACTGCGTCAGCTTTAACCACAAGCACAACCAGGCCAACGGGGAAGATAACCGCGACGGCACTAACGATAACCACAGTTTCAACCACGGTGTTGAAGGGCTGGACGCCAGCGCCGATGTGATGGCGCGTCGGCGCGCAAGCCAGCATGCGCTGCTGGCGACGCTGCTGCTGTCGCAGGGGACGCCGATGCTGCTGGCGGGCGACGAAATGGGCCACAGCCAGCACGGCAACAATAACGCTTACTGCCAGGATAACGCGCTCACCTGGCTCGACTGGCGCCAGGCGGATCACGGGTTAATCGACTTTACTGCTGCGCTTATCAAAGCGCGGTCGCACATCGCCGCGCTGACGGACGATGCGTGGTGGGAAGAGGGTGACGGCAACGTCGCCTGGCTTAATCAGCATGGGCGGCCATTAACGCCGCAGGAGTGGCAGGAGGGGGCGCCTCGCCTGCAAATCCTGTTATCGAATAACTACTTACTTGTGATGAACGCCACCTCTGAATTGGCGGAAATAGCGTTACCGACCGGCGACTGGCATGCCCTGTCGCCCTTTGCCGGAGAAGAGAATCCGGTGGTGATAACTGTCTGGCAGGCACCACAGCACGGCGTGTGCCTCTTTCAGCGGTCAGATAAACGGAGTCAGTCATGGTGAGATTAGATAAGAACGACCCTACAATGTTGGCGCGCCAGCTGCCGTTAAAATCCGTCGCCCTGATTCTGGCGGGTGGACGCGGCACACGCCTGAAAGATTTAACCAAAAAACGCGCCAAGCCCGCCGTCCACTTCGGCGGCAAATTCCGCATCATCGACTTTGCGCTCTCCAACTGCATCAACTCAGGTATCCGCCGCATCGGCGTTATCACCCAGTATCAGTCCCACACGCTGATTCAGCACATCCAGCGCGGCTGGTCTTTTTTCAATAACGAGATGAACGAGTTTGTCGATCTGCTGCCTGCCCAGCAGCGCGTTCATGGGGAAAACTGGTATCGCGGCACCGCCGATGCGGTCACGCAGAACCTGGATATTATTCGTCGCTACGGCGCGGAGTACATCGTCATTCTCGCCGGTGACCATATCTATAAGCAGGACTACTCGCGCATGCTGCTCGACCACGTTGAGAAGGGCGCGCAGTGTACGGTGGCCTGTTTACCGGTGCCGGTGCATGAAGCCACCGCGTTCGGCGTAATGGCGGTCGATGAGAACGACAAAGTGATCGACTTCGTCGAGAAACCGTCCAATCCGCCGAGCATGCCGGGGGATGAGACCCGCGCCCTCGCCAGTATGGGCATCTATATTTTTGACGCCGAGTACCTCTACGATCTGCTGGAAGCGGACGATAAAAACGAAAATTCCAGCCACGATTTCGGTAAAGATATTATTCCGCAAATCGTCAAATCCGGTATGGCGTTTGCCCACCCTTTCCCCTTGTCCTGCGTGCAATCCGACCCGAATTCCGAGCCCTACTGGCGCGACGTCGGCACGCTGGAAGCCTACTGGAAAACCAACCTGGATCTGGCCTCGGTCATGCCCGAACTGGACATGTACGATCAAAACTGGCCTATCCGTACCTATAATCAATCATTGCCGCCGGCGAAATTCGTGCAGGACAGATCCGGCAGCCATGGCATGACGTTGAACTCGCTGGTTTCCGGCGGCTGCGTTATTTCAGGATCGGTTGTTGTGCAGTCGGTGCTTTTCTCCCGCGTACGCATCAACTCATTTTGCAATATCGACTCGGCGGTTCTGCTGCCGGATGTCTGGGTCGGGCGCTCTTGCCGCCTGCGCCGCTGCATTATCGACAGAGCCTGCGAGATACCGGAAGGCACGGTGATTGGCGAAAACGCAGAAGAAGACGCACGACGCTTCTACCGATCGGAAGAGGGCATTGTGCTGGTTACGCGCGAAATGCTGCGCAAATTACAAGGTTGAAAGCACCACTTACATCCTTGCGCGGAAGGGGTCCGCGTGCTGTTTTTCCGTAAACGGCAACGCGAGCCGAACGGTTTTGACAGGAGCGATAATGCAGGTTTTACATGTATGTTCTGAGATGTTTCCGTTGCTGAAGACCGGTGGTCTGGCGGACGTGATTGGCGCGCTGCCCGCGGCACAAATTGCCGATGGGGTAGATACGCGCGTTCTGCTGCCTGCGTTCCCGGATATTCGCCGTGGTGTAACCGACGCAAAAGTAATCTCCCGCCGCGATACCTTCGCCGGCAAGATCTCTCTGCTCTTCGGCCACTTCAACGGGGTGGGGATCTACATGATCGATGCGCCGCACCTCTATGAGCGCCCCGGTAGCCCTTACCATGACACTAACCTGTTCGCCTACACCGATAACGTGCTGCGTTTTGCGCTGCTCGGCTGGGTCGGCAGTGAAATGGCCTGTGGCCTCGATCCCTTCTGGCGGCCGGACATCGTGCATGCGCACGACTGGCACGCCGGGCTGACGCCAGCTTATATGTCGCTGAAAGATCACTCGGCGAAATCGGTGTTTACCGTGCATAACCTTGCCTATCAGGGCATGTTTTATGCGCAGCATATGGATGACATCGATCTGCCATGGTCTTTCTTTAACATGCACGGGCTGGAGTTCAACGGCCAGATCTCCTTCCTGAAAGCGGGGCTCTACTACGCGGATCACATCACCGCCGTCAGCCCCACCTACGCGCGGGAGATCACCGAACCGCACTTTGCCTATGGAATGGAAGGGTTACTGCGCCAGCGCCAGAAAGAGGGCCGCCTGAGCGGTATTCTCAACGGCGTTGACGAGAAGATTTGGGACCCGGCCACCGACCTGCTGCTCGGCGCGCGCTACACGCGTGACACGCTGGAGGAGAAGGCGGAGAACAAACGCCAGTTGCAGATCGCCATGGGGCTGAAGGTGAACGACAAAGTGCCGCTGTTTGCGGTGGTGAGCCGTTTGACCAGCCAGAAAGGGCTCGATCTGGTGCTGGAAGCGCTGCCCGGTTTGCTGGAGCAGGGCGGTCAGTTAGCGCTGCTCGGCGCGGGCGATCCGGTGCTGCAGGAGGGTTTCCTCGCGGCAGCGGCAGAGCACCCCGGCCAGGTGGGCGTGCAGATTGGCTACCACGAAGCCTTCTCGCACCGCATTATGGGCGGCGCGGATGTGATTCTGGTGCCGAGCCGCTTTGAGCCTTGCGGGTTAACGCAGCTCTATGGTCTGAAATATGGCACCCTGCCGCTGGTACGACGCACCGGCGGGTTAGCCGATACTGTCTCTGACAGCTCACTGGAGAACCTCGCCGACGGCGTGGCCAGCGGGTTTGTTTTTGAGGACAGCAACGCATTAGCGTTGCTTCGCGCGATTCGTCGTGCTTTCGTATTGTGGTCCCGTCCTTCGCTGTGGCGCTTTGTTCAGCGCCAGGCAATGGCAATGGATTTTAGCTGGCAGGTCGCAGCGCAGTCATACCGCGATCTTTACACTCGGTTGAAATAGTTTTCCAGGAATCACGCATATGAATGCTCCGTTTACCTATGCTTCACCGACACTAAGTGTCGAGGCATTGAAACACTCGATTGCCTATAAACTGATGTTCACGATCGGTAAAGATCCGGTTATCGCTAACAAACATGAGTGGCTGAACGCCACGCTGTTTGCCGTTCGCGATCGGCTGGTGGAGCGCTGGCTGCGTTCCACCCGCGCGCAACTCTCCCAGGAGGTGCGCCAGGTCTACTACCTGTCCATGGAGTTTCTGATTGGCCGTACGCTCTCCAACGCGCTGCTCTCGCTCGGTATTTATGAGGATGTGAAAAACGCGCTGGATGAGATGGGCCTCGACCTTGAAGAGCTGATCGACGAAGAGAACGATCCGGGCTTAGGTAACGGCGGCCTCGGGCGGCTGGCAGCCTGCTTCCTCGATTCGCTGGCGACCCTCGGGCTGCCGGGGCGTGGCTACGGCATTCGCTATGATTACGGCATGTTCAAACAGAACATCGTCGAGGGGCGTCAGAAAGAGTCCCCCGATTACTGGCTGGAGTATGGCAACCCGTGGGAGTTCAAACGCCACAACACGCGCTACAAAGTGCGGTTTGGCGGGCGCATTCAGCAGGAGGGGAGAAAGAGCCGCTGGGTTGAAACCGAAGAGATCCTCGCGGTGGCCTACGACCAGATTATCCCCGGTTATGATACAGACGCGACCAATACGCTGCGTTTGTGGAATGCGCAGGCCAGTAGTGCGATTAACCTCGGTAAATTCAACCAGGGCGACTACTTCGCGGCGGTGGAGGATAAGAACCACTCCGAGAACGTCTCCCGCGTGCTCTACCCCGATGACTCAACTTACTCCGGGCGCGAGCTGCGTCTGCGCCAGGAGTACTTCCTGGTCTCGGCGACGGTGCAGGATATTCTGCATCGCCACTTCCAGCTGCATCAGACCTACAGCAACCTGGCGGACAAAATCGCCATTCACCTCAACGACACTCACCCGGTGTTGTCGATCCCGGAACTGATGCGTCTGCTGATTGACGAGCATAAGTTCGACTGGGACGAGGCGTTTGAAGTGACCTGCCAGGTCTTCTCCTACACCAACCATACGTTGATGAGCGAAGCGCTGGAAACCTGGCCGGTTGAGATGCTCGGCAAAATTCTGCCGCGCCATCTGCAAATCATTTTCGAAATTAACGACTACTTCCTGAAGACGTTGCAGGAGCAGCACCCGAACGATATCGAGTTGCTGAGCCGCACGTCGATCATTGATGAGTCAAGCGGTCGCCGCGTGCGTATGGCGTGGCTGGCAGTGGTTGTGAGCCATAAAGTGAATGGCGTGTCGGAGCTGCACTCTAACCTGATGGTGCAGTCGCTGTTCGCCGATTTCGCCGCCATCTTCCCGATGCGCTTCCTTAACGTCACCAACGGCGTGACGCCGCGCCGCTGGCTGGCGCTGGCTAACCCGTCGCTCTCTGAAGTGCTGGATGAGCATATCGGCCGCACCTGGCGTACCGATCTCAGCCAGTTGAGCGAGCTTGAGCAGCATATCGACTTCCCGGCGGTGAACCAGGCGGTGCGCCATGCCAAGCTGGAGAACAAAAAGCGGCTGGCTACGGTGATCGCCCAGCAGCTTAACGTGGTGGTCAACCCGAAAGCGCTGTTCGATGTACAGATCAAACGTATTCATGAGTACAAACGTCAGCTGATGAATGTACTGCACGTCATCACCCGCTATAACCGGATCAAGGCCGATCCGACGGCGGAGTGGGTGCCGCGCGTCAATATCTTTGCCGGTAAAGCCGCTTCGGCCTACTACATGGCGAAGCACATTATTCATCTCATCAACGATGTCGCGCAGGTGATCAACAACGATCCCGATATCGGCGATAAGCTGAAAGTGGTCTTTATCCCTAACTACAGCGTCAGCCTTGCGCAGGTGATCATTCCGGCGGCGGATCTTTCAGAGCAGATCTCGCTGGCGGGTACCGAAGCGTCGGGCACCAGTAACATGAAGTTCGCCCTTAACGGTGCGTTGACCATCGGCACGCTGGATGGCGCGAATGTGGAGATGATGGATCACGTCGGCGAGGAGAATATCTTTATCTTTGGTAACACCGCGGATGAGGTGGAAGAGCTGCGTCGTCAGGGCTATAAACCGCGCGAGTACTACGAAAAAGATGAAGAGCTGCACCAGGTGTTAACGCAGATCGCCACCGGTCTGTTTAACCCGCAGGATCCGGGACGCTACCGCGATCTGGTTGATTCGCTGATTAACTTTGGTGACCACTACCAGGTGCTGGCGGATTTCCGCAGCTATGTCGACTGTCAGGATAAAGTGGATGCGCTCTATCAGCATCCGGAAGAGTGGACCACCAAAGCGATGCGCAATATCGCCAACATGGGCTACTTCTCCTCTGACCGCACGATCCAGGAGTACGCGGAGCATATCTGGAACATCAAGCCGGTGCGGCTTTAGCTTATCCGGTCTGTGAATATGTGAAACGGTGTGCTGAATGTGGCACCGCATGCCGGATGGCGCTAAACGCTTATCCGGCCTACGAATGTCCCCCGTCTGTGAATATGTGGAACGGTGTGGCTGAAACCGCGTAGGCCGGATAAGGCGCAGCCGCCATCCGGCGGTGTGCTGCATGTGGCACCGCATGCCGGATGGCGCTGACGCTTATCCGGCCTACAAATGCTGCCGGATTCTGCATGTGTGGATCGATGTGGCTGAAACGGCGTGTGCCGGATGGCGCTAAACGCTTATCCGGCGGTGTGCTGAATGTGGCACCGCATGCCGGATGGCGCTAACGCTTATCCGGCCTACAACTTCCCGACCGAAGAAGGTCTAAACCGCGATATCAAGCTGTAACTCTTCGAGGGTTTTTGCGCCGTCAATCGCGTTGGCGGACAACAAACTGGCGCGGGCGCAGGCATGGGCTAACTGAATGCTGTGCGCTAACGGCCACGCTTCGTGGCAACCGTATAAAAATCCGGCGCAAAAGGCATCTCCTGCTCCGACGCTGCCGACAATCTCCGCCTGGCTTAACATCCGCGACGGGATCCACGCTCCGGCTTCATCCGGCGCTTCACCCCACGCCCCTTCCGGGCAATGAATTACTACCCGCTGTTTTACCCCGGCCGCCAAAAGCTGCGCCGCCGCGCGGCCAATATTCTCAACGTGGGGCTTATCCTGCGCCGTGCGCATCGCCAGCCCGCTGAACTCGCCCGCTTCTAACTCGTTGATCACCAGATAATCCAGGTGCGGCAGGCAGGGCAGCACCAGCGGTTTATAGCGCGGGTCGCCTTTGCGCGATACCAGATCGAGCGAGGTCTCAAACCCCTGCTCGCGCATCTGCGCCAGCAGCCGCGCGCTGCGCGTGCCGTACTCCTCATCAGCTTTATCAAGGCTGTCGAGCAGCAGCAGATAGCCGAGATGGAAAATCTTCATCTCGCCGTTAAGCATCTCAAAGGCGTCGATATCCAGCAGCCGGTTGGCACCGGGCGAGTGAAAAAAGGTGCGCTGGCCGGAGGGATCGGTCATCACCTGCGACATTGAGGTGGGGGCGGAAGGGGTGCGCTGCACATGCTGGCGATTGACATGGTACTGATCGAGCATCGCCATAATGTAGTCGCCGTCGCCATCTTCGCCCACCAGCCCGACCGCCTGCAGCGGCAGGCCAACGTGCATTTTCGCCAGCGTCAGCAGCACATTAAGCGGCGCGCCGCCCGTCGAGCGTTCGCTCTGGACAATCTCCGCCAGCCAGCCGCGCTCCGGCCACTGGGCAATATGGTGGACGTGATCCACCAGCATATTGCCGGCGGCGATAACCCCATGGCGGGCCATCAGCACTGCCCCGCGCTGCCGAAGATGCGCATCTGCCCGGCCACCGTATCGGCAATCGCCTCTTCAACACTGAGCAGTAGTTGGGCGAACTCATCATACAGCGGCTGGCGATCCGCCATACGCTGCTCAATGGCGCCAAGCGCCGCCTGCGACATGCCGGTGTAGAAGTTGATTTTATGAATGCCAAGCGAAATGGCGCGACGAAAATCCTCATCGCTGATGCCTGAGCCGCCATGCAGCACCAGCGGCAGGCCGGTCTGCTGGCGAATGGCATCGAGGCGGGCGAAATCGAGCTTCGGTTCGCCCTTATATTTGCCGTGCGCATTACCGATGGCGACCGCCAGCGTGTCGATGCCGGTGCGATCGACAAACTCCCGCGCCAGCGCCGGATCGGTGAAGCACGCTTCATCGGCGTGACCATACAGCGCGCCGCCCTCATCGCCGCCAACCGCGCCTAATTCTGCCTCCACCGAGACGCCCACGGCGTGGCACATCTTCACCACTTCCCGCGTCTGGCGAATATTCTCTTCATACTCCAGCGCGGAGCCGTCGAACATCACCGAACTGAAACCGAGGCGCAGGGCGCGCACCACCGACTCAAAATGCAGGCCGTGATCGAGGTTAAGCACTACCGGAATATCGCTGCGCGCGGCTTCAAACTTCACCGCCTCCACCAGCGACTCCAGCGAGACATACTTAAAGTGCACTTCGGCAATATTGATAATAAACGGCGAGCGCTCCCGCTTTGCGGCGGCGAACAGCGCGCGCAGAAAGTGGGAGTCGAGCACGTTAAACGCGCCTAAGGCGTAGTGGTGCTCGCGCGCATGCGCCAGCACTGCGGCGAGAGAGATCATGGGCATAACCGCCTCCTTTACCCTAAAAAGAGTGAGTACTCATTACAGAGCACCAGATGTGCCGGTTCATCCTCCAGCACGTCGCTAAAGCGGTTCGCCGGGTTGAGGAAGTGGTTGTCGTGCTGGTCATCGTTAACCGATGAGACCTCGCCGACCAGCACATCGCCAAACCCCGGCTCGCCCCAAAAGCTATGATAAAGCCCCGGTGTGACACAAATGCTTTCCCCTGGTGAGAGGCGCAGCTGGCTGCCCGCCGCGTGCGTGTGTCGGCAGCCATCGATGACCACGGTAACGTCGCTGCTGTCAGTCTGGTGCTGCGCATCCGCGTTCCACAGTTCAATAATTAAGTTTCCGCCGCCGCGATTAATGATGTCCTCGCGCTTGCGCCAGTGCAGATGCATTGGCGTTAGCTGCCCGTCGCGCACATGCATAATTTTCTCTGCATAGCACTTGGCATAGGGCGCGCCGTCCGGCGAGCCGTTGCGCAGGGTAAAGAGCGTCAGCCCCTCGGCGTAGAAGTTGTCGCCGCCAAAGGCGGTGACATCCCACCCCAGCTTTAGCTCGAATACTTCTCGCCACGCCTCATGATCCAGCTCGCGCCACTGGGTCGGCGCAAAGCTGGCAAAAGGCGGCAGATGCACGTCGTGCTTCGAGAAAAACTGCCGCGTATGGCCGAGAATGTCATTAATGGCAGAGCGTTTCATCGTCTCTCCGTATCGCGCTCTCCCTCCCGCGCGGGGAGGGAGAGGGCTTATTTCACCGTCCAGCCTTTGTAGTTGGCGACGCTCTGCTTATCGATCAGCGTCACCGGGATCAGCACCGGCTCTTTCGGCGCGGGCTTGCCTTGCAGAATGTCGTACCCAATCTCCACCGCGCGCGCCGCCATCACCTGCGGATCCTGCGCCGGGGTGGCAACAAACAGCGAGTTCTTACGCTTCAGCGCCTCTTCACCATCCGGGCTGCCATCGACGCCAACGATAAAGAACTCGTTACGTTGTGCCTGTTTGGCTGCCAGATCGGCACCGATCGCTGTCGGATCGTTAATCGCGAACACGCCGTCGATTTTCGGGTTCGCCGCCAGCAGGGAGGTCATCACTTCCAGCCCGCCTTCACGGCTGCCTTTGGCGTTCTGGTTATCAGAGAGCACCTTGATATCCGGGTGACGTTTAAACTCTTTCTGGCACCCTTCGACACGGTTCTGTACCGCGGAAACCGGCGGCCCGTTGATGATCACCACATTGCCTTTGCCCTTCAGGCGATCGGTGATGTATTTACAGGCCATTTCGCCCGCCTGGGTGTTATCGGAGGTGATTGTCGCATCGGCACCTTCTGCCGCCACGTCCACCGCCACTACCACAATGCCAGCCTCTTTCGCCCGCTTAACCGCCGGGCCGATGCCTTTTGAATCCGCGGCGTTGAGGATGATCATGTCAACCTTCGCCGCGATAAAGTTATCAATCTGGCCGACCTGCTGACCGAGGTCGTAGCCGCTGGAGACCAGCGTCACTTTGACCTTATCGCCCGCCAGCTTGCGCGCTTCCAGCTCCGCGCCTTTGGTGATCTGCACAAAGAAGGGGTTGGCGAGATCGCCTACCGTAACGCCGATAGATTTCAGTTCTTTCGCCTGAACGAACGGCGTCGCGGCGAGCAGGGCCGTGGCGCAGAGCGCGGTGACAAGAGGTTTAAGACGCATGCTGTAATCCTCACTTATGTTGCTGTTTTGTAGGGTTTTATTATGCTGCCTGATGGTGTCGGGTACGGTATTTGTCAATCAGCACCGCTATGATGATCACCGCCCCTTTGATCACCAGTTGCCAGAAGTAGGAGACGCCCATCAGCGTCATGCCGTTGTTAAGGGTGGCGATGATTAACGCGCCGACCAGCGTGCCGGTGATGGTGCCGATACCGCCGACAAAACTGGTGCCGCCGAGTATGACCGCCGCAATCGCATCCAGCTCGTAGCCCATGCCAAGGTTGCCGTTGGCGCTGTAAAGGCGCGAGGCGCTCATCACCCCGCCAAGGCCGGAGAGCAGCCCGCTAATGCCGTAGACGAAGAGTAAAACCAGCCACACTTTGATGCCGGTAAGGCGCGCTGCCTGCATGTTGCCGCCGACCGCGTAGATATGAACGCCAAGGGTGGTGCGGCGCAGAATAAACCAGCACACCGCAATTACCGCCAGCGCAATCACTACCAGCCATGGCACCGGGCCGAGATAGTTATTGCCGATCCACTCAAAGCTGATGTCCGAGTTGATCACCGTGGTGCCATCCGCCAGCAGATAGGCCGCGCCGCGCAGCGCCGTATAGGTGCCAAGCGTGACAATAAAGGGTGGTAATCCGGCAAAGGCGACCAGCGCGCCGTTAAACAGGCCGAGCAGCAGGCCGAGCATCAGCGCAGCGGGCACCGAGAGCATCGACAGCTCCGGCATCAGCGATACCACCATCGCCGCCACCGCCGTGGTACCAAGAATTGAGCCAACCGAAAGATCGATCCCGCCAGTGAGAATGATGAAGGTCATACCTGCCGCCAGCACGATGTTGATCGACGCCTGGCGGGTAATATTCAGCAGGTTGCTCTCGGTAAAGAAGTTCGGCGCGATAAAGCCAAAAACCGCGACGATCAGGATGAGAATCGGCAGGATGCCGACGGTTTGCATCAGATCGCCCATCAGCACTTTTTTGGCGGAGGCAGATTTGGCCTCCTGCTGCGGCGTGGTGGCCGGGTGTGGTTTCATTTCAGTCATGGTGTACCGCCTGGTGATGGGTGTCGTGAACGCCGGTCGCCAGCGTCATAATCTCTTCCTGGGTGATAGCCTCGCCCTGCAACTCGCCAGCGATAGTGCCTTCGCGCATCACATAGACGCGGTCGCTCATGCCGACCACCTCCGGCAGTTCGCTGGAGATCATCAGGATCGCCACCCCTTCGCGCGCCATCTGGTTCATGATCCGGTAGATCTCGCTCTTCGCGCCGACATCAACGCCGCGCGTCGGCTCATCAAGGATCAGGATGCGTGGGCCAATTGCCACCCAGCGCGAGATAAGCAGTTTCTGCTGGTTGCCGCCGGACAAACCGCCCGCCCGCACCTGCGCGTGCGGCACGCGAATATTGAGTAATTTGATCGCGTCATCGGAGAGGGCTTGCGCCTTTTTGCGGTTCAGCATGCCCCACAACGCATCGCGCTCCAGCGTCGCCATGGTGATGTTCTCCTGCGCTGCCAGTTCAAGGAATAGCCCCTGCTCTTTGCGGTTCTCGGTCAAAAAGCCGATGCCAAGATCGATCGCCGCGCGCGGGGAGTGGATCACTACCGGTTCGCCATCGATCTCAATCATGCCGCCGGTCGCTTTGCGCACGCCGAAAATCAGCTGCGCCAGCTCGGATCGCCCGGCACCCACCAGCCCGGCAAGGCCGACAATTTCACCGGCGCGCACCTGCAGGCTGACCGGTTGGATCTTGCCGCCATCGGTGAGATGGTGAACGGTAAGACGCGGTTTACCGGGGGTGATATCACGCGCTTTATTAAACAGATCGCTGAGCGGTCGCCCGACCATCATGCGCACCAGTTCGGCGGCGTTGAGGTTGTCGCGCGTCAGGCTGCCAACATACTGGCCGTCGCGCAGCACGCTGACGCGATCCGAAAGTTCATACACTTCCGCCATGCGGTGGCTGATATAGATAATCGCCATTCCCTCATCGCGCAGGCGCATGATCAGTTCAAACAGGCGGTGAGTTTCACGGGAAGAGAGGGCGGCGGTGGGTTCATCCATCACCAGAATACGGCTGTTGCGGTGCAGGGCGCGGGCGATCTCCACCTGCTGCTGCTCGGCGATGGTCAGCTTCATCACCCGGTCGGTGGCGCTGAAATTGGCACCAAGACGGTCAATTACCGCCTGCGCCTGTGCCGCCATGGTTTTGCGCTGCACCAGCCCGCCGCGTGCGATTTCGCTGCCGAGAAAGATGTTCTCCGCCACCGTTAAGTTAGGCGCGAGCTGCATCTCTTGATAGATGAGGGTGATCCCGGCGGCAAGGGCGTCTTTTGGCCCGCGAATGGTGTGAGGCTTGCCGTCGATCAGGATCTCGCCGCTGGTGGCGCTGTAGGCCCCGGCGAGGATCTTCATCAGCGTGCTTTTGCCGGCACCGTTCTCTCCCATTAAGGCATGGATCTCGCCGGGCCAGACCGTCAGGTCCACCCCTTTGAGGGCGTAAAACTTGCCGAACACTTTGGCAATATTACGCATCTCCAGCACGGGCACATTAGGCATGACGAAGCTCCTGCGAGTGACGATTTACGCACTTCATCACACGTTGGTAAATGGAGAATGTCAGAAGCTGTTCATATTTGTCATAGTGGCGCCACGCCACTGTTGTGACCTCTCCCGGAGCCGCTATGCCCTATCGCGCCAACCCCTTTTTCACCAGCGCCCGCGGGCGACTGCTCTTTTTCAATGTGCTGGTGGTGGCGGTGACGTTAATGGTCTGCGCCGTGGCGGTGCTCGGCTTTCGCCACGCCAGCCAGTTGCAGGAGCAGGTGCAGCAGCAGACGCTGGATGATATGACCGCCAGCATGAACCTCGCCCGCGATACCGCCAGCGTCGCCACCGCTGCGGTGCGGCTTTCGCAGGTGGTTGGCGCGCAGGAGTACAAAGGGGAGGCGGAGCGGCTGAAAGCGACGCAAAGCGCGCTGCAACGCTCATTAACGCAGCTGGCAAACGCGCCGCTGGCACGGCTCGAACCGCAGCTGGTGGCGCAGATCACCCGCCGCAGCCAGGCGTTACAGCAGAGCGTCACAGAGATGCTGGAGCGGGGGCAGCGGCGCCACCTTGAGCGCAACGCGCTGCTTAGCTCCCTCTACCAGAATCAGAGCTATTTACGCCATTTGCAGACCATCGCCGCGCGCGACGGGCTGAACACCCCCGACCCGCGCCTGCTCAGTGAGATGGACAGGCTGCTTCTCGCCGCCATTCAGACGCCGTCGCCGCGCGCCACGCTGGCGCAACTGGCTGAGATTGTCGGCCAGCTCCCGACGCGGGCGGGCGATCCGCTGCTCGATTTTATCCTGCCCGATTTTCAGGCCGAGCTTAACAAGCTGATGCCACTCGCGGGCCAGCTGGAGGAGAGCGATCTGGCGATCACCTGGTCGATGTTTCATATCAAAGCGCTGGGCGCGCTGCTTAATAACGATATCAACCAGTATGTGGCGGAAGTGGCGCAGGCCTCTGAACAGCGCACCGCTCAGAGCCACCAGGAGATGCGCTCCATCAGCATCTTTATCAGCCTGTTTGCGCTGCTGGCGCTGGCAATCACCGCCTGCGCCGGTTGGTATATCTACCGCAATCTGGGATCGAACCTGACCGCCATTTCACGCGCCATGTCGCGGCTGGCGCGCGGGGAATCGAATGTTTCGGTGCCTGCGCTGCAACGGCGCGACGAATTAGGCGAACTGGCGCGCGCCTTTAACGTCTTTGCCCGCAACACCGCTTCGCTCGAGCACACTTCCACGCTTTTAAAAGAGAAGAGCACGCAGCTGGAGACCACCTTTCATGCCATGCGCGACGGCTTTGCACTGTTTGATAACCAGGGCTGCCTGGTGGTGTGGAACCCGCAATATCCGCTGCTTTTGGGCCTCGGCGAGGAGCCGCTGCGGCGCGGTCAGCACTACCACAGCCTGCTGCGCCAGGTGAGCGATCTTCCCGGCCATGTGCAGGAGAACCTGGCGCGCCCGCTGCCGTTAACCCAGGAGCTGCGGCTGGCGGATAACCGCACCATTGAGCTGCGATTCAGCCCGGTGCCGGGGCGCGGGATGGTCAACGTGGTGCTGGATCGCACCGAGCGCAAAGGGCTGGAGGAGGCGCTGCTGCACAGCCAGAAGATGAAAGCCGTCGGCCAGCTTACCGGCGGGCTGGCGCACGATTTTAATAACCTGCTGGCGGTGATTATTGGCAGCCTGGAGCTGGCCGCAACCGACTCGCCGGACGCAGCGCGCATTTCCCGTGCGCTGAAAGCCGCCGAACGCGGGGCGCTGCTCACCCAGCGGCTGCTGGCCTTTTCACGCAAGCAGTCGCTCCATCCGCACGCGGTAGAGATGCAGGCGCTGCTGGAGAATCTCGACGAGCTGCTGCGCCACTCGCTCCCCTCAACGCTGACCCTTGAGATTGAAGCGCAGCACGCCGCCTGGCCGGCGTGGATCGACGTCGGGCAACTGGAGAACGCCATCATCAACCTGGTGATGAACGCCCGTGATGCGATGGAGGGACAAACGGGCGTGATCAAAGTGCGCACCTGGAACCAGCGCGTTACCCGCACCGACGGGCGCAGGCAGGATATGGTGGCGCTGGAGGTGATCGACAGCGGCTGCGGCATGTCGCAGGAGGTCAAAGCGCGGGTGTTTGAACCCTTCTTTACCACCAAACAGACCGGCAGCGGCAGCGGGCTGGGCTTGTCGATGGTTTACGGCTTTGTGCGCCAGTCCGGCGGACGGGTGGAGATTGAAAGTAACCCAGGGCAGGGCACCACGGTGCGTTTACAACTGCCGCGCGCCACTCTCCCGGCGGTGAGCAGCGTTGAACCGGCCAGCGATGCGCGACATGTGCGCAGCGACACGCTGATTCTGGTGCTGGAGGATGAAGCCGACGTGCGCCAGACCCTGTGCGAGCAGCTTCACGAGCTGGGCTACCTGACGCTGGAGGCGGAAAACGGTGACGCGGCGCTACAGATGCTTGCGGCTTCCACCGAGATTGGCGCGCTGATCAGCGACTTAATGCTGCCGGGGCGCTTAAGCGGTGCGGAGGTGATCGCCGCCGCTCGCCAGCACGCGCCAAACTTGCCGATGCTGCTGATCAGCGGCCAGGATCTGCGCCCTGCCCACAACCCGGCGCTGCCGGAGGTCGAACTGTTACGCAAGCCCTTCACCCGCGCGCAGCTGGCGCAGGCTCTGCAACGCATTGCGGTATGAGGTGACGGCGCTCACAGGGTGATAAAAAGCTGGCTTGCCGTGACGCCTGTCGCCCGATAGATTATTTGCCTTAAGGATAGTGACTCCCTCACGGCTAAACCTGAAACCCACGCACTGGTAATTAACCTCTGCGCTGAGTTTCAGGTTTTTTTGTTTTTGTCGGTTATAAAAAAGGAAAAGGACGTAACAATGAAAAAAGGGGTAATCGCGTTTCTGCTGCTGATGAGTATCAGCGCACCGCAGGCGCAAGAGGCAAAAGTGACGCTGATTCACACCGGGGATACGCACGGGCGCGGGATGAGCGAATCGGGTATCGGCTACGGCAAAATGAGCGCCTATGTGAAAAATCTGCGCGAACAGGACGCCAACGTGCTGTTTGTGGACGTTGGCGATGCGGTAAGCGGCATGCCGGTGACCGATCTGACACAGGGGGAAAGCAATGTCCGCGCCATGAACACCATGGGTTACGACGCCTTTACGCCCGGCAATGCGGATTTTATTTTCGGCGGCCCGGAGCTGCTCTCGCTGCGGGATAAAGCCCGCTTCCCGTTTGTCTCCGCCAATATTTACCATCATGACAAGCTCGCCTTTCGCCCCTATGTGATGAAAAAGGTGGCGGGGCTGAATATCGCCATCATCGGCGTGTCGCCGCTCAATGCGATGGTGGCAACCACCGACAGCAAACTGGCCGGATTTTCCGTCAGCGATCCGATTCAGGCGGTGCGCAACACGGTGGCGCAGGTGAAGAGGAAGAGCGATCTGATCATTGTGCTGGCGCATCTCGGGAAAACCGACCCGGCGGTGAATATCACGAAGCTGGTGGAAGCGGTGCCGGAGATCGATGTGCTGGTGGATGGTCACGACCATATTGCCGTGCAGTCCGGTAAGCAGATGGGCAGAACGGTGATGGTTAACGCCGGGCAGTATGGCGACTATCTCGGTCATCTCACCTTAAGCATTAAAGATAAAAAGATTGTCGCGTGGAGTGAAAAGCTGCTGGATGTGGCGAGCTTAACGGCGCTGAAAGCGGATAGCGAAACCGAATCCTGTATCGAGCAAGCGCGGGCTGCAAGCGCGGAGGTGCTTAATAACGTGGTGATGGCGCTCCCCTTTACCCTCAACGGCCAGCGTGAGCGGGTGCGCTCCGGGCAGACCAACCTCGGCAGCCTGCTGGCAGATGCCGAACGGGAGTATGCCAACGCCGATATCGCCTTTACCGTTGGCGCATTTCTGCGCGACAGCATTCCGGCGGGGCCCGTGACCTATGGCGACGTGCTGAATGCGCTGCCGTTTCGCCTGCCGCTGGTGACACGGGAGATGAGCGGCGAGCAGATCAAAGCGTTCATTGAGCACAACTATGCGCAGCAGAACATTATTTCCGGGGCGTATGCCCACGTCAGCGGCCTGCGTTTCAGCGTCGATTTCACCCGACCCGCCGGGGATCGCATGACCTCGATTGAGGTCAACGGTCAGCCGCTGGCGCGGGATAAAATCTATCGCGTGGCGTGTAATGAGCAGGTGAGCGATTTTGGCATTCGCGACATCGCCATCCGCGATCGTTACGATGTGCCGATGGCGGAGCTGCTGACGGAGTATGTGAATAAGCACGCGCCGCTGATCTCACCCGCGCCGCGTGTGCAGTTTCTCCACCCGGCGGGGTAATTTTTAGCGCTTAGGCAGGGACGCGCAGCCCTAGCCGTTCGGGAACAATATCTTCCAGCATGGCGACCAGCTGCGGGTCCATAAAGGCGTAGTGATTCGGGATATTGAGCACATGCACCGGTTTATGCTGCACCAGACGGGTATAGTCGGTCAGCAGGCGCTCTTTGTGCTCCTCTTCCATGACGCAGATAACATCTGCCCAGGAGAGAATGGCGGGCGAAACGGTTTTTTTTGCCTGGCGTTGCATGCCGGCGGAGCGGGCATTGAGCCCAGGATAGCGGCGAAACAGCTGCTCAGCGGTGGGGCTGCGCCATTGGTTCCGGCTACAAATAAAAAGCACATTCATGCAAGTCGATACTCATCAAGCCGCGCTGAGCGCACTACGTCGTGTCATACGCGGGTATTAAGACCCGGTTGCGTTATTTTCTGGCAACCCTCTGGTGCGAGTCTGTCCGCTTCATCCTACAAACGACCACATACTGGCTGCTTTCCGCCCCTGCATCGCCGGGCGTTGCGGGACGCAATATAGCCACAATGGTCAGTCTAATCCAGCACAATCCGCAGGCCATCATAACCCGCTTCAGGCCCCGTCGGCAGCGGGTTTTTCATCATCCCTTGATCAAGGGCATATCTGATATGCGTTAGGATAAGTCGTGCAGCGTCTCACACCCGGTTTAAGGTCATTCTTACCCTATCAACACACTTCCACCAGGATGGTTC
The DNA here is from genome assembly GCF_050435845.1 of Kosakonia sp. 1610. Lineage (NCBI taxonomy): Bacteria > Pseudomonadati > Pseudomonadota > Gammaproteobacteria > Enterobacterales > Enterobacteriaceae > Kosakonia > Kosakonia sp. 1610. Next base: position 73,662 of record NZ_JBNDKZ010000015.1, read on the forward strand.
TTGGGATTGCTAACATGCGTTCGCCGCAGGTGAGGATCACATCGATTCCGCTCGGAAACGAGTGCGGGCGGTCGGTTAACTCATCGGTGATGCACTCCGGCAGCAGCGGGGCGATCATTCGCTCCTCCTGAATGCCGGGGCCGGTGAGCCGCAGCATCCGCCCGCCGCTGAGCGCGGGCAGTTGTAAAATCAGCGTCGCGCTGCTCTCTGCATTTAACGGCTGACCCACGGGCAGGGCGCTGAGCTGTTGATGGTTAAGGGTGCTGTCGGCAATGGCAAAGAGCGCCTGCTGCGGCGTATCCAGCAGCGGCGCTTGGGTGTGAAAGCGCAGGTTCTGGCGCAGCAGATCGTTATCCAGCGCGTTTGCGATCCACAGCGGCGTGTCGCTGTTTGCCAGTGTTAACAGAACGCTGGTGGTGGCTGCGTTGAGCGGCGGCCAGCTGTGTTTCAGCTGCGGCAGGGCGACAATCACCCCCGGCTCGCTCATTGCTTTTAACAGGCGACGAAAGGCGTGCTGAGCGTCGTGAACCGCCGACGCGAAGGCGGGTTGTAGTGTCATGCATTCTCTCCGCGCACCGCAACAGAGGCCTCGACCCGGCCGGTGTGGCGCGTAGGGGTATCAACCTGCATTCAGTGCTCCATAGTAAATTCGATCATGTCGGCGCGATTCAGGCTGACGGAGTACTCCGTTGCGTTGATCTCACCGTCACGGTGGTTAAGGGTGCGCACGCAGAGCAGCGGCGCCATAGTGGGGATCTCCAGCCAGCAGCTCTCTTTCACCTGCGCACGGCGTGCGCTGATGCGCGTTTGCGTGCGCTTCAGCTCAAGACCGGCGCGATCGCGCAGAAAGTCATGCAGCGACCCGCTGTTAAACTCTTGCAGCAGCGGCCAGAGCTGGCGGTCAGCAAAGTAGTGATCGATAAGACAAAGCGCGACGCCGTTCACCCGGCGACGGGTGCGCAGATGAATGACGTTATCGCCTTCGGTAATGCCGAGCGCATCGGCGACATGGCCGGAGGCCGGGCGCAATACCGCCAGCAGCCGTTCGCTGGTGGGATGGCTCCCCTGATCGAGCAGGTTCTGGCTAAAACGCGCCTGCGCATTGAGCGGGTAGTCGAACGGGCGCATCAACACCAACACGCCAACGCCCTGGCGGCGCTGCACCCAGCCCTTTTCGACCAGCTGATCGATGGCGCGGCGCAGAGTGTGGCGGTTGACCTGAAAGCGCGCGGCCAGCTGCTGTTCGGCGGGCAGCCAGTCACCACAGTGATAGTGGGTACGCAGCTCCTGCTCCAGTTTGGCGGCGATCTCCTGGTAACGTGTTGGGAAGCTGGTCGGATGTCTGGATAAGTGGATAGTCATCATTCCCCCGCAGACTCAGTTAATGTGGCTCTATGGTGCCGGGGGAATGTTGCAGTTGGGTTATGTATTGATTGCGGCAGGATGAAAAAAGAAAAAGGAGCCACGATCGGCTCCCTGTTTTGGTGGTGTACCGGCGGTAAACTCCGCCGGCGAATCATCAATTCTTTTTAACGAATTCTGATTTCAGTTTCATTGGCCCGAAGCCATCGATTTTACAATCGATATTATGGTCGCCTTCCACCAGGCGAATATTCTTCACTTTGGTGCCGATCTTCAACATTGAAGAACTGCCTTTTACTTTCAAGTCTTTAATTACGGTCACGCTGTCGCCGTCGGCTAACAGATTACCATTTGCGTCTTTGACGATTAATTCATCGCTCACCGACGCGGGTTCGGCATCGTTCCACTCGTGGGCGCATTCCGGGCAAACGAACATGCCATTATCTTCATAGGTGTATTCGGAATTACATTTTGGGCAGTGGGGAAGTTGCATAGGGGTTACCTCAAACAAGAGCAGAGAGAGCCGGATGTTTACCGGCACAAAAGGCGCAGTGCCTGAAAGCGCGCGATTATACAGCAAAACCGTACAATTGCCGTTGTTATTATTTCTTTAATCCCGGAGATAAAAAAACAACGCCCGCGACACCACCTGTCATTCGCTTAAGCGATGCTTATCTCATCACATCATTGAGAATCTACTTATGTGTGATAATTAGAATATTTGCCGGTTGAAATTGCCAGCATTTACTAATTCAGATATGGTGACAGTTAGCAACCGGTGTTATTTGTAACCAGGCTGTCACACCTGTTAAATGCGCCATTCCCGGCGAATAATTACCTCTCAGATCGGGTGGGTAAATCTATGATGATATATCCTGGCTATTCATAAAAATGCGCTAAGCTCTAACCCTTTGGTTTTTAAAGACCAGAGTACTATTGCTGTCCCTTTTTACGGGAAAGTTTTTATTTTCCCAAATGCCATCAGGTGTTTATCTTTTCGAAGATATTTTCTACACGTAATTATAAAAGCCGAAACTTCACTAATAAAACTCAACGGCTAAATAAAACAAAGAAAATTTGCGTTAAGGAAAGACTTTTGACATGCACACACAAACAATATTTGAATTAAGTCAGGAAGCAGAACGGCTGTTACAACTCTCTTTGCACAACCTGCTGGCCCTGAAAAAAATGCCGGCGGCGGCGCTTGATGAGACAAATATCAGCAGCGCGGCGCAAAATAAAAATGTGTTGCCCCTGCACTTCAGCGCCCGCGGCGTTGAGGCGCAAGAGGCGACCTTACAGAACGAACTGCGCAAAATCACCCGGCTGGAGATGGTGCTGGCGATCGTCGGTACCATGAAAGCGGGCAAGTCGACCACCATCAATGCGATTGTCGGCACGGAAGTGTTGCCGAACCGCAACCGCCCGATGACGGCCTTGCCGACGCTGATCCGCCATACTCCCGGTCAGAAAGAGCCTGTGCTCCATTTCTCTCACGTCGGCCCGATTGATGCGCTTGCGCAGCAGTTGCAGACGCGGCTGTTCAATTACGATCGCGACAAGCTGGCGCAGAAGATTGAGATCGATCGCGATATGGACTCGCTGCTGGCGCGCATTGCGCAGGGCGATGCCTTTGATAAGCACTATCTCGGCGCGCAGCCGATCTTCCACTGCCTGAAAAGCCTCAACGATCTTGTACGTCTGTCGAAAGCGCTGGGCGTCGATTTTCCCTTCTCGGCCTACGCGGCGATTGAACATATTCCGGTTATCGAAGTGGAGTTTGTTCACCTGGCGGGGCTGGAGAGCAACCTTGGTCAACTGACCCTGCTCGACACGCCGGGGCCGAACGAAGCCGGGCAGCCCCATTTACAGAAGATGCTCAGCGAGCAGCTGGCGCGCGCCTCGGCGGTGCTGGCGGTGATGGATTACACCCAGCTGAAATCGATCTCCGATGAAGAGGTACGCCAGGCGATCTCGGCCGTTGGCCGATCGGTTCCGCTCTACGCGCTGGTGAATAAGTTTGATCAAAAAGATCGCAACAGCGACGATGAGCACCAGGTTCGCGCGCTTATCTCCGGCACCTTAATGAAAGGCAATATCACACCGACGCAGATCTACCCGGTCTCCTCAATGTGGGGCTATCTGGCGAACCGCGCCCGTCATGAGTTGCAGAAAAAGGGGCGCTTGCCCGATCCAAACGATCAGCCCTGGGTGCAGGACTTTGCCGAAGCGGCGCTCGGTCGGCGCTGGCGCATGGCGGATCTGGATGATACTGAACATATTCGTCACGCCGCCGATCTGCTGTGGCAGGATTCGCTGTTTGAGCTGCCGATCCGCAACTTGCTGCACGCGGCCCATGCCAACGCTTCCCTCTATGCGCTGCGATCCGCCTCGCATAAACTCCTCAACTACACCCAGAGCGCGCGGGAGTATCTCGATTTCCGCTATCAGGGGTTGACCGTCGCCTATGAGCAACTGGAGCAGAATATCGCCCGGCTGGAAGAGGATATGACTCTGCTGCGCACCAGCCAGGCGCGGGTGCGTGATGAGGTCGATCATGAAGTGGAAGAGGCGCTGGCGGCGGCAGAGATCTTTATCAACGGTCAGCAGTTTGAAATTGTCGAAGCGATCGACGCCTGGTTCCATGATGGCCAGCTGATGGCGATGGCCAGCGAGAGCCAGGCCGATTTACGCCTTGATGAGCGCTTAAGCCCAGGCCAACTGGTGCTGGAAGATGAAGGCCAAGCGCAGATCGCCCTGAGCAAAATGCGCTCCGCCTGCGAGACAATCCTGCTGGCGGCGCAGGAGCGCATCAGCCGTGAACTGGCGCTGCGTTTTGATGAGCTGGAGAACACGCTGACGCGCTCGCTGAACGATGCCATGCGCCCGATCGAAACGCGCATCAAAGCGGAGCTGAGCCATGCCGGTTTTCGTGCCCGCATCTCTTTTCCCGCGTTTCAGCCGAGCACGCTCAACTTTAATGCCCGCACGCTGTTTAACAATGTCATCGCGCCGGAAGAGAGCAGCGCCGCGCAGGCCAGCCGCATTGGCGGCGTGCGCGAAACGGTCTCGCGCTGGCTCAATAACCCCAACTGGGGCTGGGACGACTATGTGGCGACGCGCACCCGGTATGTGATCGACCTCGGCACGCTGCATAAGAAGCTGACCGCCCATGTGGCGCACTTCTGCGAGCAGATCCGCAAAGCGCTAAGCGCGCAGGTTGATGTCTCCGTCACCGCAGGCATGGCGACCTTTTTTGCTGAGTTCTCCCAGAGTCTCTCCGGGTTGCAGGAGAGCCTGCGCGAGAGCATGGCGATCCGCCAGCAGAACGAATCCTCGGTCAGCGCGCTGCGTCGCCATTTGCTGCACTGTATCAGGACGGCGCACTGGATCCATGAGGATGCGCGGCTGTTACGTGATGATATCCAGACGCTCTTCGCGGCGGAGCAACCATGAAAAATCGACTGCTCGACGGCCCCGGCAGGGTGCTGGAATCTATTCATCCGAAATTTATTGTCGATCTGGTGCAGGGCATCGACGCACTGCGCCAGACGACGATCGCGCCACAGCAGCAGATTTTTCGTGAGCGGCTGGCGCAGGAGATCATGACCCAGACGCAGCTGCGCCCGTGGGCGATCTCCGGCAAGCTTGAGGAGAACGACGCTCTGCGGCTCGGGCTGGCAGAGAAGCTGGCGAGCATGCTCGATCCCGGTTATCTGGCGCTGACGCGCATTACGCAGCGGCTGAAGGCGATGCAGCACGCCGAGCGGCGTCCTGGCAGCGTCACGCCCGGCGCGCAGCAGCAGTACGACGTGTTGCTGGAGCACTTTAGCCAGCGCGCGGCATTTAAGGAGAAAGCGCTGACGCAGCGCGGGCTGGCGGTGCAGGCCGGTCATCACAGTGAACAAGTTTTTACCCACTGGCGCGCGGGAAGCTACAACGGCTGGTCGATGGCCGGACGCTGCTACGTCGCGCTGGAGGAGCTGCGCTGGGGGGCGTTTGGCGATGCCTGTCGGCTGGCGAATGAGGATGTAGCGACGATGCTGAAAGATAACCTGCGGGTGATGGCGGCAGAGTTTCTGGCGCAGGGCATTGATGCGTCGCAAGGGACGCGCCACTTCTATCATCAATGGCTCGCCGCGCCGTCCACGCCAGGGGTGATGGAGTATAAAGATCTGCTGGGCTGGCTCGGGGACTGGTGTGATGCAGAGCGCCATCCGATTTGCTGGTCGGTGACGCAGAGCTGGCAGCCCGTCGCATTGGGGATGCCGAGACTCTGCTCGGCAGCCCGTCTGGCGACGGCGATGGTTGATGAGGTTTTCGACGACCTTTAGTGGCTCGTCGACTCGGTTCGCGCCGCCATCTCTTCCGGCGTCGGCACCTTGCCGAAGCGTCGTGCGTAGAGCGCGGTGATAATCGGCACCAGGATGGCGGTGACAATTACGCTCGCGGCGACCAGCGCGGTTGCTGATGCGGCAACCGGTTCAAAGGCCGGGTTAATCTGGGCGATGATCACCGGGTTAGCCACCGCCGCACCCGCTGCGGAAGAGGCCGCCACGCCCGCAGTACCATTCCCGCCGCCAATCAGTCGGTCCGCCATAATCAGCGGAATACCGGTGATAATAATTACCGCCACGCCAAGGAAAATCCCCAGCAGACCGGTCTCCATAATCACTTTCAGGTTGATGGTGTTACCCAGCGCGAAGCCGAAGAAGGGGATCAGCACCGGCGTCGCTTTACTGAAGAAGGCGCGCAGATCGTGGTCGAGGTTGCCGAGGGCAAAGCCGATCAGGAACGGCAGCACCGCGCCGACAAAGTGGTGCGGTTCAAACGAGGCGAGGCCAGCGGAGCCGAGGATCACCATGGTCATCAGCGGGCCGGACTCCAGCGACATCAAGACAAATGCCCCCGACTCCTCTTTACTGCCGTACTGGTTCATCAGGCTGGCATAGAGCCCGCCGTTGGTCATATCCATCGCTGAGACAATCGCCAGCACCGACAGCCCGGCGAAGAAGCCGGTCTGAATGCCGGTATCGGGAATAAAGGAAGCGGCAATCATCGCCACCAGCCAGGCGACAGCAATTTTTGTCAGCACCAGCGTGCCTGATTTGCGCAGCACCGTGCCGGTCGCGCGAAGATCAATCGAGGCGCCAATACAGAAAAACCACACTGCCAGAATCGGCACCGTTCCGCTAATCATGCCTTTAGTGAAGGAGCCAAAATAGGCACCGGTATCGGGCGCCAGAGTATTCAGAATGGCGCCTAACAAGAGCGGAACTAACATCATCCCGCCAGGAATACGTTCAATGGTGGCCTTAATTTTCATACACAATCCTCACGACTCGTCATTCAGATGAACGAGGAGCTAAAAAATGAATCATTCGATGTTTCAGAGATTTAAAGCATTCAGAAGCCAGCGCATTGACGATGGGCGGCGGCAGAGCGGCCTGAACAGACTCATCAATACCGATGAGTTAGCCCTTAACGCTGCTATTAGTGGGGCTATCATGAGGCGATTGGAATATCTATTCAATAAGAATGAAACGCTGTTTTAGTTACACCGATCACAGAATTCGCGTAAACATTTATCGATGTTTCTTTATTTATTTTCGATGTAAATGGCTTGTAAAAAGGTGGGTCGAAAGCCGATCGCGCTTTTTTGAAATGAGGCAAAAAGTGAGGTAAAAACGGTGGTTGATGATTACCGGTTACAACTATGTGAATTTGATCACATTTATAAACCCTGATAGGGTAATTCGCTCATTCACTGCCCAACAGGCGTCAACAGGTTCGGTTGTACAGGCTTTGAACAGTTAGTGTAAGTAAACCTGCTACGCTTGAAAGAATGGCCGCAAGGCCGATAAAAAACGCCTGCCATGGATGGGTAAACGGGCGATACAGGGCGAGAGTCTTAAGAGGAAAACAGAGATGTTAAAAAGGAAAAAAATCAAACCGATAACGCTACGCGACGTCACGATTATTGACGACGCGAAACTGCGTAAAGCCATCACCGCCGCGTCGTTAGGTAACGCGATGGAGTGGTTCGATTTCGGTGTTTATGGCTTTGTGGCCTACGCACTTGGCAAAGTGTTCTTCCCCGATGCAGACCCCAGCGTGCAGATGATAGCCGCGCTCGGGACCTTCTCCGTTCCATTCCTGATTCGTCCACTTGGCGGCCTCTTCTTCGGCATGCTGGGGGATAAATATGGACGGCAAAAAATCCTCGCGATCACGATAGTGATCATGTCCGTCAGTACCTTTGCTATCGGGCTTATACCTTCGTATGAGTCGATCGGCATCTGGGCACCGATTCTGCTGCTGTTATGTAAGATGGCGCAGGGCTTCTCCGTCGGCGGCGAGTATACCGGCGCGTCGATCTTCGTGGCCGAATACTCCCCGGACCGTAAACGCGGCTTTATGGGCAGCTGGCTGGACTTCGGCTCTATCGCCGGGTTTGTCCTCGGCGCGGGCGTGGTGGTGTTGCTGTCGACGATTGTTGGCGAGCAGAACTTCCTCGACTGGGGCTGGCGTATTCCGTTCTTCCTGGCACTGCCGCTGGGCCTGATTGGCCTCTACCTGCGTCATGCGCTGGAAGAGACCCCGGCGTTCCAGCAGCATGTTGATAAGCTCGAGCAGGGCGACCGCGAAGGGCTGCAAGAGGGGCCGCGCGTCTCCTTTAAAGAGATTGCCAGCAAACACTGGCGCAGCCTGCTGACCTGTATTGGTCTGGTGATCTCCACCAACGTCACCTACTACATGCTGCTGACCTATATGCCGAGCTACCTGTCGCATAACCTGCACTACTCGGAAGATCATGGGGTGCTGATTATCATCGCCATTATGATCGGTATGCTGTTTGTGCAGCCGGTGATGGGTCTGTTGAGTGACCGCTTCGGCCGCCGTCCGTTTGTGCTGATTGGTAGTATCGCGCTGCTGGCGCTGGCGATTCCGACATTCAGCATGATCAACAGCGGCGTGATGGGGATGATTTTCGCTGGCCTGCTGCTGCTGGCGGTGATCCTTAACTGCTTCACCGGCGTAATGGCTTCCACATTGCCAGCGATGTTCCCGACGCATATCCGTTACAGCGCGCTCGCCAGCGCCTTTAACATCTCCATTCTGGTTGCCGGTCTGACGCCAACGCTGACCGCCTGGCTGGTGGAGACCTCCAATAATCTGATGATGCCAGCGTACTACCTGATGGTAATCGCGGTGATTGGCCTGATTACCGGCCTGACGATGAAAGAGACGGCGAACCTGCCGCTGAAAGGGGCAACCCCGGCAGCGTCGGATATGCAGGAAGCGCGTGAAATTCTGCAAGAACATCACGACAACATCGAACAGAAAATCGAAGATCTGGATGAAGAGATTGCCCAACTGCAGGAGAAACGCTCCCGCCTGGTGCAGCAGCATCCGAAGATTGACGAGTAACTAAATTAAACCCGGATGGCTTAGCCCTCCGGGTTTTTTTAACACCCTGCCGCAATATAATCCCCGTTTGCACTCACCGGGATCACCGTTAAAAAGAGCACCAGCGCAAAGAGCATCAGCGCCACGCCACCCGCGATTTTAAGCCCCGGAACCAGCCAGCGTAAGCGACCTGACTCACTGCCAAACAAGGATGCAGTGCGGTTACGCGCATAACGCACCGCCAGCGACAGCCCCATGATCGAGAGCGCTGTGCCGAAGGCCATGGTCATCACCGCCGCCATTCCCCACGTGACAATGCCGAGCGCATTCGAGAAGAGCAAAATCATAATGGCTCCGCTACAGGGCCGCGCGCCAATCGCCAGAATCACGCCCAGCCGGGTTTTCCAGTCGCCCTGCGTCGACACGCCAACGCCGTGATGCCCGCAGCCGCACTGCGCGTCGTGCATATGCGTCAGGGAGCGGATGCGCAGCGCGCGCGGTCGCAGGCTCTTCACCGCGCGCCAGATGACATAGGCCCCGAAGCCGCCAATCAGCACCGCGCTGACCTTCTCGACATACCAGCGGCTTTCGCTGAGATCCCCCGAGGCGAGGTTAAACCCGACCGCCAGGATAAAGACAAACAGGATCGCGCTGACGCCCTGCATCAGGCTGCCGAGCAGCGGAACCATGCGCGCGGCGGTCTCGCTCTCTTTATTGGTGCTGAGATAGGTGGCGACAATAAATTTGCCGTGCCCCGGCCCGATGGCGTGCAGCACGCCGTAGAAGAACGCCCCGGTCAGCAGCCACAGCCCGCCGCTGTACTGATGATTATTGAGTTGCAGCAGGTACATCACCAGGTAGCGATGAAGAGTAATTTGCGCCGCCAGGCACCACTGCAAAAAGGCACCCCAGTGCGTGTGCAGGGCGAAAGCGGCGACCAACCCTGCCGCCAGCAGCGTAAGTGCCGCCGGCAGGCGCCAGTCGCGGGTGAGAAGTTGCGTCGTCATAGGCGTTCAGCGATTAAGAAGGGATAGCCCGCAGTATAGGTGTCGTCAGGTGCGGGCTCCAGTCTGGGATCAAAGATTGAGCTGCCGTTTGTGCCAGCGCCCGAGCAGCAGCACGGTGGTCAGCGCGCCGAGCAGGGCGCAGAGCATATCCGACTGGGTATCCCACGGATCGCCCTGCGTACCGAGGAAGTCATCCGCCCCCTGGCCCATCGCCAGCGCTGCCCACCACTCAATCAATTCATAGGTGGCGCTGATGGCTAACGCAATACAGCAGACGATAAAGTCGAGCATCTTGCCACCGCGCACGTACTGCCCGCGCAGTAAAATCTCCCGCGCCGCCAGCGCCGGAACCAGCCCCTGAAAGAAGTGGCCAAGTTTGTCGTATGGGTTGCGGCTAAGGTTGAACAGGTGCTGCACATCAAAGCCGATCGGCACTTTGGCATAGGTGTACATCCCGCCAACCATCAGGATGATGGCGTGGAAGAAAATCAGCGTGTAAAGCAGGGCAGTCAGCGGGTAGCGCCGCCAGGTAGCGAGCAGCAGCGGCACCACGATCATCACCGGGATCACTTCCATCAGCCAGGTGGCACGGTCATGGGTAAAGAGACCGGTATAGATAAGGATCAGTAACAGGATTAGCGCTGCGCCGTACAGCGCAGGGCGGTTAACGCTCTTGAGCATACGAATGTCCGTTTCGGTAACAGAGAAAAAGAGACTATCGGCTGAAAAGGGGGAAAAGACAAATGGTTGAGAACGGGTGACGATGATGAAAAAAATCCGCCTTAGCAGCGGATTCTGGTTTTCAGCACGTTAATCACTTATCGAATCAGTAATGCACCAGCCCACCATCCACGGCGTACTGGCTGCCGGTGACGTATGACGCATCATCCGAGAGCAAAAAGAGTGCGACGGCGGCGGCTTCCTGTGCAGTGCCGGCACGTCTGAGCGGCACCTGGCTTACTACAAAATCCTCAAACTGCTGGCGCGACTCTTCGGGCATAAAGTGCCTGAAGTTGGTCTCAATCGGCCCCGGCACCAGCGTGTTGGCGCGGATATCGCGCGGTGCCAGCGCGCTGGCCCAGCTCTTGACCATCGCAACAACTGCGCCTTTGGTGGCTGCATAAAGGCTGGTCATCGCCGCGCCTTCGTAGACGGAAGAGGAGGCGGTGACCAGCACCGACGCGCCGGAATGTAATGCGCCAGAAAGCGCCGCCAGCTGGAGCATTGGGCCGCGCACGTTGGCATTCATCATGCGGTTAAAGCTCTCGGCTGTGACCAATTCTGGCGCGCCGACTTCGGCATAGCCAGCGTTCAGCCACAGGCCGTCGAGGGATCCCCACTGACTAATCGCCGTCGCCAGCGTCTCGATATCCGCTTCGCTGGCAGCATCGCTTTTCAGGATCAGCGATGAGGCGGGCAGCAGCTTGCGGGCCTCAGCCAGGCGCGTTTCGTTCAGCCCGGTGATCGCGACCTCGCCACCCTCGCTGACGATGCGCTGTGCACCCGCCAGCCCCATCCCGCTGGTGCCGCCGGTGATCAACACGCGTTTGCCTTCAAATCTGCTCATAAATAGCCCCTGTTGGTTCCTGAAATGAACGTTTACCTTACGCAACCGCGCCAGCCGTTTCGAGACGAAAAATGGTAGTTCCATTTCTGCGGTGAATGGCTGTATAAAAAATCAGTACTTCAATTATGGATCAAGACACGATGAGCAGAGAGCGCTACCACCTTTCGATTGCCCTGTTTGTGCTGCTATTGCGCGGAGATGATCTCCTGATGCTGCGGCGATCGCAGACCGGCTGGATGGATGGGAATTACAGCCTGCCCGCAGGCGGTCTTGAGTTTGGTGAAACCCTTGCAGCCGCTGCCGCCAGAGAGCTACGGGAGGAAACTGGCGTTGAAGCGGCTGCCAGCGATATGCAGCTGGCGCATACCATGCATGTGTGGACAGAAGATCGTTCCTGGATGGGGCACTATTTTATCTGCCGCCAGTGGCAGGGCACGCCTTTCCTCGCCGAGCCGGAAAAACACAGTGAGATGGGCTGGCAAAGGCTTACGGCCTTGCCGGAGAAGACCATTCCTTATGTGCGCCAGGCGCTGGAGGCTATCAACGCTGGTCAACGCTACTCGGAGTATGGCTGGGAGAGCCGGAGATAACCTCTGCGCCTACTCCTGCTGCTGTTCATGCTGGCGTCGGCGGGAGCGGCAGATATCAGCATGGTTTTCATCTGCCCACTGAATAAGTTTCTGCATCGGTTCCAGAAACGATCTCCCAAGCGGCGTTAAGGTGTACTCCACGCGCGGCGGCACTTCCGCATAAACGGTGCGGCTGACGTAACCGTCTGTTTCAAGACGTTTTAGCGTGCGGGAGAGCATCTGGCGGGAGATATCGCCAATTTCCCGGTTCAGTTCATTAAAGCGCAGCGTGCGTTCCGCTAGCGCTTCCAGAATCAGCAGGCTCCACTGATCGCCGATTTGATTAAGCACATCGCGGATTGGGCAGGGCTGCCCAAACTCGGCGATATCATTCTGGTCGTTGTCGCTCATTTGTTATCTCTCTTTTGCCGCCAATAGTCAGCTTCGTGTGACTAAGTAGCTGAATTTTGACCTCTTGTTGAGGTTTTGCGGGCAATGTACCATCCGCGCTCTTGACGGTCTATTTTTGTGACCAAAGGTAATGTACTAAAGGAGATCACAATGAAAAAGTTTATTAGCGGTGCGCTGTTAACGGCAGTTCTCATCACTTCTGGCAGTGCTATAGCGGCCCCTGCTGCAAATGCGCGCAATGTGGCGACAGAAGAGGCTAACCGACAGCTGGTGGTTGATTTTTATGATAAATTCTTCAATCGCCACGAGGTAAAAGAGGCCGCGAAGGTCGTTGATGAGCATTACCGCCAGCACAACCCCGATGTGCCGGACGGCAAAGCGCCGTTTGTGAATTACTTCACCGGTTTCTTCAAAGAGAACCCGCACTCTGCCGCGCGGATTGTGCGTAGCGCTGCCGACGGCGATTTAGTCTGGTTGCAGGTTCACTCGACCAATGACAGTAACGATCGCGGCCAGGCGGTGATGGATATCTTCCGTGTGAGCAACGGGAAAATCGTTGAACACTGGGACATCATTCAGTCGGTGCCGGAGAAGTCCGCCAACGCCAATACGATGTTCTGAAGAGCGATCCCGGCTGCGTGCAAACGAGGGCAGGGGGAGAACACCCATTTTGCGAGGCAAATTCCGGAATAACGTTTTGTTTTGCAGGAAGAAGTAAAACCGCTTGTCGGCTTTGAGCATCAGCGCTATTTTTCACCGGCACCTGCAAAATCAGGTGCCGGGATTGGAACCCTGAATGACTTCATCGGCGACATATAGCGCGTTCACGCTTTTTTTATGTCGTGCGTTCGGCTACACCTCAATGGTGGGTCGGGCGGGGGCGTCGCAAGACGCGCCGGTATCGATGAGGCCGGTAGTTCCAACCCCGCCCGATTCCGCCACCCAAGAGATTGGAACCTCTGGTGACGGTAATAATCATTACTCATCGGAGGCTGCCCTTATGGCTACGACCCCTACCCAGACTCATCCATCCCCCAAAGCCGAACGCCGCTACACCGTCGGCTATGCCCCCAATCAGGGTGATACCAGCACGCCTTGCCTCAACCTGAGCGGCAAATGGCTGAAAGAGGCCGGGTTTACCACCGGTAAAGGCGTCACCGTGAAAATCGCCGGAGACTGCATTGTGCTGATCCCCGATAACGACAACGAGCATGCCCTGCGGCAAGAGTTAAAGCAGATGAAGCAGGCGGTAAAAGCGGTGAAAGAAGGGGTGCTGAGCGCGCTTTGAATCTGGAATTAAGTGGACACCAGCACCACAGTTTTAGGGAGTTAGTGTCCACTTAATAACGCTGATAATCACTTCAAAAGTAGGTTCTTATCTTTCGCCCACTTCCTTAAACGCACATTCGCGTTGGCGTACGGCGAGGCGGTGTTAAACGAGATCATCCGGCCCATCGTCCATTTCGTGTACCACGGTCTTCCATACAAAACCTCATCCGTGCGCGCATCAATAAGGTGGACGATTTCACTTTTGGCGCGTTGCAGTTCTTCAATCAGTTCGCCATAGCTTAACGCGCTGTAATCCGAGTAAAACTTTTGCGCGAGGAGACCCAACTGGTTCCACTTGTACCCCGTTTCCGGGAAATCGACGGGCAGGCCTTTGGCATCATTGGTTATCCACTTCACGACTAGCTTGTTCCATCCGAGCAAATAGGCGACCAGGTTATGCACGCTCATCGTTGTTCCTTTAGCGTGACCCTCCATGGAAACCTCTGACGTGATTTCCGGTGGGATCCTGTTTAGATAACTCATTAATTTAGCGAAATTTTTATCGACAGCGGAAAGCAGTTCAGCTTTGGTTTGCGGCACGCTCATCACGAATTCCTTCTCAGATAAGAAGAGACACTATCAATGCACGGGGTGAGGTTGAGTAGGAGCTCACCGTGTTAACACAGGGAAGTTACAGGCCATATCTGTACCTCATCGGGGAATAATATCTGCGCGGGAGCTCTCATTCTCGCGTCTGGTTTTCAGCCAAACCCTGTGCGAAAATCCATTTTTCTGAACCTGTGACAGGACGCACTTTATGTCAGAATCCGCTCAGCCCTGCCTGTTTACCGAAGGCCAGGTCACCCTTCCTGAAGGCTATCAGGACCGCACCGTCAATGTGTTCACGCCACCCGGCGCGAATGCACCGGCGCTCAATATCTCCCGCGACACGCTAAACCCCGACGAAACGCTGGCGGCCTATATCGACCGCCAGATGGCGCTGATGGCGAAACATCTCAAGGGCTGGAAAACGGGCAAGCGCACAGAGGCTGTGCTTGGCGACAGCCTGGTAACCGGCGAAATCATTTATGCCAGCTACCTGCGTGACGGTAAACGCACCTTTCAGCAGCAGGCAGTGTTTAATCCGTCCGCTGACCATATTCTGGTGTTCACGATGTCCGCCGTGCGGGCGTTAAACGACGCCGATCGTGCGCTGCTTCTTTCCGTTCTCAAAAGTTTCCGTTTCCACGCTTAACAAGGATTGTTGCTATGTTTGAAGCCGCGTATGCCGGTGATGATATAGGCCATTCCGGCGCGCTGGCCGGCATGATTGTTGGCACTCTTGTCGGCGGCGCGATTGCGGCACTGGGCGGCATCGCGGCCGGTGCGCTGATGGTCGCAGGCATCGGTGCCTCCTGCCTGGGCATCGGTGTACTGCTTATCGGCGCCAGTCTCGCAGTCGGTTTTCTCGCCGAGGAGGTGGCGACCGGGGTGCGCCGACGGCATTGCCGAAGGAATGGCGGCGAACATGACGAAGAAAGGCGTCATCACCACCGGCTCTCCTGACGTCTTTATCAACGGTAAGCCTGCCGCTATTGCCACGGACAGCATGGTGGAGTGCGACGACGACGGCTCGCAGCAGATGGCGGAAGGTTCCTCCCGCGTCTACATTAACAATCTCCCTGCTGCCCGTATCGGGGACCGCACCACCTGCGATGCGAAGGTGATGACCGGCTCCGGCAACGTCCTTATTGGTGGAGACCCGGAACAGACGCTGCCGATAACGCCGGAAGTCCCCGAAGTGCTCTACAAAATATCAGACCTCACCCTGCTGTTTTCCGGGCTGGCTGGCGGCTGGGGTGGCGCGGCCAGCAAGGTCGGCGCGGTGGGTAAGCTGTTGTCGAAACTGCCGGGTATCAGCAAAATCGGCCGCATCGCCTGCCGCTTCGGTGCAATGCTGACCGCCATCGCGGCGGGTGGCATTATTGCCCGCCCGGTGGATATCATCAGTGGGCAGAAGTTTCTCAGCGGCGACGACGAGCTGGACTTTGTGTTGCCGTCGCGTCTGCCGGTGCGCTGGCAGCGTTACTGGCGCAGCGGTAACCCGGGTGACAGCGTGCTCGGTCGCGGCTGGAATCTCTTCTGGGAGACCCGTCTGGAGCGTTACCAGGAGGGGCTGGTGTGGCGGGCACCGACCGGGGATTACGTATCCTTTCCTCTTGTAGCGAAGGGTTACCGGACCTACTGCGAAGCTGAAAAGCGCTGGCTGGAGCACCATCAGGACGATACCTGGTCGGTGTATGACATCAGCGGTGAACGCTGGCACTACGCCCCGCTTGAGAGCGATAAACCCTCCCTGTTGCAGCGCATTTCCGAACCCTGCGGCAACGCTATCCTCTTCGAGTGGAACGATAACCTCACCCTGCATGCACTGACGGACAGCGTCGGGCAGCGCGTGGTCTGCCGCTATGAGGGCGACCGCCTTGCGGGAGCCTGGCTGAATGATGATATCTGCCTGGTCAGTTACGCTTATGACGAACAGCGCCAGCTGACCTCAGTGACCGGCCGGGGCGGTAACGTGCGCAGGCGTTTCCGCTGGCAGGACGGCCTGATGTGCGCCCACGAGGATGCAAACGGCCTGGTGAGTGAATACCGCTGGCAGGAGATTGCCGGTCTGCCGCGCGTCACGGCTTTTCGCCACAGCGGCGGTGAGCAGCTAACTTTTGAGTATGATTTTGACAACGGCACCCGCCGGGCCATCCGTGATGACGGGGTGCAGGCGCAGTGGCTGATTGATGACGATGACAACGTCGCCGCCTTCACCGACTTCGACGGTCGCAAGAGCGCCTTTATTTACCGCGACGGCGAGCTGTGTGATGTCATCCTGCCGGGCGGTGCCATGCGCCAGAGCCGGTGGGACAGGTACGGGCGCATGGTCCAGGAGACAGACCCGGCCGGGCGGCGGACGGAATATTACTGGTACCGCCTCACCGATCGCCTCACCCGCACGGTCTGGCCGGACGGCACGACAGAGCAGAGCCTGTATGACCTGCAGGGACGGCTGCTTTCGGAAACCGACGCCGCAGGCAACCGGACCACTTATCACTACCCCGATGATGAAGAACCTTTACCGGACAGTATCACCGATGCGACAGGCGGAGTGGTGCGCCTGGAGTGGAACCGTCAGGGGCTACTTACGCAGC
>NZ_JBNDKZ010000016.1:0-40191 GCF_050435845.1 Kosakonia sp. 1610
AGACTCCGGCAGGCCTGACGGATACTGAGTCCAGATGTCGTTACCAGATGAGTGACCAGCTCACGCTTAAAGGCTGGTTTTAAAGCTTTTTTTCGCTAACGTCTTTCAGCGCCCGGTTCTCAAGGCTCAGGTCGGCAAACATCTGTTTGAGACGCCGGTTCTCGTCCTCAAGATCCTTGATCTTTTTAATATCAGAAGCCTCCATGCCGCCGTATCTGGACTTCCAGTTGTAGTAAGTGGCCTCAGAGATACCGGCCTCCCGGCAGACATCTTTAACGGTTCGTCCGGCTTCAACCGACTTAATCACAGCGATGATCTGATGCTCAGTAAAATGGGCTTTACGCATAGCGATCTCCTTCGTTGGCAGATTGATTATGCCGGAGGATCTCTAAATGTGAATGGCACGATTATGCAGGATACTTACAGAGATATAGCAGCCAAAGCATCCTTTCTCAAATTCCACCCTCAGTTCATCATGCTAAAAATTTGGGAAAAATTCAGCTAAGAGCGAGACTGGATTAAAAACATAAAAAGTCAAAAATGGTAGCCTCCTTGATCTTGCCCTCGCAATTATCAACATTGTTCATCTCATTTATCTGATAAGTCCAAAGTACTACGACGCGCTTCAATACTTCTAATCCCCGACTTATCCAGGTTGCACTTCCCCAACGCCGTATAGAGCTTAGCGTTTAACTCCAGACTTGCCTGCCACGTGAACGGAACTGCCATTCCGGGGATCGGCGTGTCTGCGGTCAGGTCAGCGCTTATCGGCAACACCGGGGCCGGGACGTAAACTGTCTGCGTATTCCCGCAGGCTGTCAGCAGTGGCAGGAGAAACAAACTACTCTGCGCACGGATCGCCTCCAAGTGCTTGCCTGATGTAGACAATGCGTGTTTCGCCCTTTTCGGCCAGTTCGTTCTTAGCATTCTGCGTAGCCCGTGAGATGTCACGAATGAGGCTCATCGCGGCGATCACATTGTTGGTGATCGCCTCAGAGTGCTGGCCCGGACCGTCGCTTTATCACGCTGGTCTTTGTAGGTGAGCGCGTTGGTGCGGAATGGTTAATCGTCCAGGCGAGGGACAGGCCACCAGCGAGCAGGAGAAGAGCGGCGAACGCTTTCCAGTTAGAAATTATCTTTGCTTTCCGCAAGGCACATGGAGCGCTCCATCTCCCGCCTGTTCTGCAATCCCTTCCATTTCATACCGCCAGCGTAAACCCAGCGGCGCATTTGTTCGTACGCCCCTTCCTGATCGCCTCTGCTCAGCTTTTTCAGGAGGGTCGATTTGGAGAAGGCATGCGCAGCCCAAAGGAAGCCGACATCAGCATCTGCGAGATGAATATGGTCGGGGTTATGTAGGTAGCCTGATTCGGCTAATGATGTTCGACTGCCCCCACAGCCACACACCAGTAGCTGGGATTAGCCTGTTGTATGGCGCGAACTCTTCGACGAATGCTGAATTCGGCAGTGGCCTTTTCTCTTCGTCGTGTGTCATTGGTTATTCCGTATTTTTTATTCACCTCCCATAAAATTTTCAATGTGATTTAACTCTGATAATTTGCTCAAAATCACTAAATAAACCCTGCTTTTGATCGATTATTGAGTAGATATCATAAGGAGGCGCTATGGGTATTGAAGAGAATTTGCTCGAAAAACTATTAAAGCACGATGTTTTCCATAACGAAGATGGAAAGGTTTCTGGTATTGCCAAGCTCGCTATCGACAAAGGCTATGCAGCTCTATCACCTGCACAAATAAAAGTATTGCGGCCTTTTATGAGTCATGGTTGTGAGGGTTATACCGACCCTGGTGGCTATCACAACGCTTGCGGGAAGGTTCTTGAAGGTGCAGAACTTGACGAAGCTTATGATCATACGTTTGAGCATGACGGTTTACTCTGCGAAGACTGTCGTGAGCAAAGTGATTATGACGATTATCGCCGTGAGAAGTTTATGGAAGACTAAAATTACGGCCTATCTTTTGGTAGGCCATTAATATTTAAAATTTCGCTATTCCGTTTTTTCTTCTGTGGTGCTTTCTTCTGTCACTGGTTGCTCGTCCTCCTGACTACAGGCGTGAACCGGAAGCGCTTAACGTCGCCCGGGGCGAAGTAAACCCACTGTCCTGCGCTAGTGCGACAAAGCCGTTAACCAGTTCAGGCTGCCGAAGAGTCATCTTCCCGGCGTACTCTTCGCCGTCCTGAGTGGTGATGGTGATTTCGTAGATGTCAGTCATTCGCGTCTGTTTATCCTCTCAAAGGGATATCAAGTGATTTATCCGCTATAGGGGATATTGTCATTACGATGGGTAAACCCATGGTGATGACAACAAAAAAACCGCCCGGAGGCGGTTAAGTATCAAATTCTTCTTTACTGGTCCAAACTCGAAAATACCTTACATAGCGACCGCTATTAAACATATCGCCAGGGGTATATGCATATTCCCAACCCTTCCTTTTAATCTCCTCATGAGCCTTTTGCTCTTCAAGATACATGAAGTGGCTATCTTGAATTTGCTCATAGGTATAAACGCCAACCCTAAAGTCTATAACAGGTCGTTTTTCCAATAATTCCATTGTTTACCTCCCTCTGCTATGAGAAGGGAAACGTATCATATCTTGCCCCATTATCAAGCACACCCGCAGATAGGCTTTGTAATGAAGAGCCGTTGTGAAAGTGGCTCACTGCTTTCGCTTATACTGCTAAGAGGTGCTGTTCTTCGATAAGCGGCTAACGGTGGTTGCGCTCGAACATTATTATCAGCTCGTTCATAATCCCACCCTATATTAATGAACACAGTGTCAGCACGCTGTAGCTCGGTGATAGCCCGAATTTGTTCTGCGGTCAGAAAATCGCGAATAGCCTCAGCCTTTCCGATATCGTTATCTTTCCTGAACTTCGCAGATGTGACGCCCAGGACAATCCTATTGATCATGCTGGCTTCTTTGCTAAGGTGATAATGTTCTACCTCTTTCCCTTCTGACTCTCTGTTGCTCTTTATGGCATTTGTCATTGGCCGATACTCAACCCAAGCTAAATCACGCTCAGCCTGAATGACTGTGTCCTGCTTCGCCTTTTCGCGGTAGGCAATAAAGCTGTCTACCAGCCGAACCTGCCCATCCCTTGCTTTGTCGCTACCAATGAACGGCATCGCAATCAGGAATCCGCGCTCAGTTAGCTCATAGCAGGTTGAACTTTATTCTGTTTATTAACATATAAGGACTCCTTGAAATCAAGGGGTCCTAAATGCTCCGTCTCGATGAGAGAGCGAATGTTTTGCATGACATTGTCATGGCGGCGGCCAAACTCAGTTGCAATAACTTTTGTGCTCACTACCGGCTCGCCTTTTACGATCTTAATCAGGTATTTCATCGCGTTTGCCTCGCTTGTGAAATGAACCTTTGCCGAAATGAAACGCCAGCCCACCGAAGGCTCGCCAGCACTAAACTGACGTTTCCAAAGGCTCATTTCACAGGTTGGGGTTCGGTGTATTTGTGATCATGCTCTACCGATTCGGTCGGCAGTTCTTCGTGCGGGTTGTCACCGCAAAATAAAAAGCCTCACGAATGCGAGGCCTTAGTAAATCATTAAATTTCAATTTTATATATCTCACCTATTAATAGCTATGAGCACGATTGAATAGCCATGAATAGTCATTACCACTCGAAAATATTTTTATTTAAGGCACTGCGTTTTGATGTATTGCTGCAGATAACCAACCTGCTTCGCCATTGTTTCGATTCGCTCTCTGAGGGTGAAATTAACGCATAGGCAGGCGCGCTAGTTTATCAAAGACTGGCACTATTACAGGCACTCAGTGAATGCATGATGTAATGTCTGCCGCTTGGTGATGGCAATAAAAAACCACCCGGAGGCGGCTTTAGGGTACGCAGAGTTAGTCGATCATGATTCGGAGTTGGTATAAGTATCTTATTGGCTGATCTCACTTTTATCTAAAACGAGCTGGTGAACCCTTCCGCTGGTAAGTTCAAAGCCCACGACAACATGTCTTGAAGCACCAGAATTACTTTTTGATAAGGAGGTAAGCAAATATTCGACGATGTAAGGCGTATCAGGTGTAAATGAGTAGAATGTCGGTGGGATGCACAGACTCCCATTTCTGACCTCAAGAGGGGGATTTTCGCGATACCATCTTTCTTTATGAGGCGTTTTTCTCGGGGCAATAATTATAATAGAAGGTTGGAAATCTTCAGATTCTGGCACGTTAAAACACACGTCATTTGAAATCAGTTTTACTTTTGTTGTTTCACTGGGGGTTAATCTGTCACCTTGTCCAGGGCAGCCACTCAAAAGGAAAATAGAAAACAACCATGCTTTCGAGAATTTAAACATTCGGAAAACCCCTCAGCGTATGCTTGTACCGCCCACTAACAACGGCCTCGTCAAGCTCGCCATCATACGATACGACATCATAGTTTTTACCCCTTAACACCAGCCATTGAGCGTAGCCAAATGTCTCTAAGATAAAATGATCAGCAATTATTTGAGCTTGCTGCTCTAACGGGTATTGTCTGAGGGTTCGTTTATCCAGTCCATACCGATAGCTTACGGCCCAACTGAAAAGACCACGAAGCTTTACATACATTCATTTCTCACGCTGCCAAACGTGGCTCATTTCATGGATGAAAAGGTGTTGCATATCAGCAGCTGCTTTAGAAAAATCGTCCTGGTACCAGTAACGAAAATAAAGTTCCCCATTCGGGGCCAGCGCTGCGTATTGGTTTTGCATCCCAAAAGGCAAATAACTGTCATGATGAATCCAGACTTTATGATATTGGATAGAATCGCCAAACACAGACTTAGCCAGCTTTATCTCACCCAGCCTCAACAATCGTAAGCTACCCTCTTCTTGCGCTTGCTGCGCCATATAAACCTCCTGTTAATGGCCTTACAGAACCAGTACATGAGATTATCATAATGTCATTAAAATCAAACGTATTGTTTAGTTATCCGCAGAACATGCAGAAATGTTGTAGTTTGATATGTCATGGTCGATTCCTTTCAGGAAGATGAACCTGTCGCACAGAACAGCCCTCACCCGAGAGGCCGCAATGATGCCTTCGGTTGCTATCAGGCTCAGCTTTTGAAAGGCTCGGGTTAGTGTTTACGCGTGCGAGGCGCATACAAAAGCCCCGCGATTGCGAGGCTGTCATTTCAGGCACTGGGTTTTGATATATTCCTGCAGATAACCAACCTGTTTGGTCACTGTGGCGATTCGCTCTCTGAGAGTGAAATAATCCCGTTGAGCGGCGTCTGTAAGTCTGGCGGTGGAAGCATCGCCCATGCCGCCGGCGCTGGAGGTTCCGACCGGGCAATTTGCGGTGACGCGCAGCCGTTTAGCGCCAGAAGCGACATCGCCACGCAAACGCTCAATGGTTTCTTTCGCATCAGCAAGTGCAACTGTGTATTTTGCATCAAGGGCTGCAACCTCTCTTTGGCGGGTCTGCATATCGGCGATTGTCTCGTTTGCCAGCTTCAGGTTTTGAGCGGCTTTATCGCGCTGGTCTTTGAAGGTGATCGCGTTATTGCGGTAATGGTTAATCGTCCAGGCGATGGATAGTACGCCGCCGAGTAAAAGCAAAGCAGCAGCGGCTTTCCAGCTCGAGATCATTTTTTGCTGTCCGAAAGGAAGAGTGCGCGCTCTGCCTCATGACGCCGCGTCAGGCCCGGCAGTACTTTGCCACCAGCCTTATTCCATCGCGTGTACTCATCAGCAGCACCGGCGTAATCCCCGGAGTTAAGCTTTTGCAGTAGCGTGGAAGTCGACAGCGCGCGGGCACCGAGGTTATAGGCGAAAGAAACCAGCGCATCAAACTGCCCCTGCGTCAGCTTAACCTTCACCAGCTTCGACACGTCACTTTCGTAGCCCACCAGCCCCGTGCGCAGCAGGGGCTCGGCGGTTTCCTCTTTGATGGTCATACCGGCGCGGATCGGTTTGCCGTCCACTGGCTGTGTCCAGCCATAACCAATTGTCCACACTGTCCTGATACGCAGTTAGGCGCAGGCCTTCAAACTGCTTTATGAGAGAGATACCTTTATCGCTGATCCGCATTATTCTGGCCTCAGTACGTTAAAAAGGCGCGCCACGAGGCCCAAACATTGTGTTTGCCGCCGGGCTTACGGAACATCATCAACCTGAGTACAATCATTGAACTGGCAGCGACGTTCATCAGCACCAGTGGGTCAGTCGTTGCCATTATTTCCTCCCCGCCACCTTTGCAGCAGTGACAGAGGATCCTGTTCACTGAAAAAGGTCAGCGTCTTAATGGCCCGTTCGCGCAGGCAATTTTAGGCTGGCAGAGCATGAAGCTGTAAAAGGTATTAAAGCTGGCGGTCATACAATGGCGAAACATATCGCTGTTCCTGAAGAAGAGTTACTGGCTCGCCTTGCCAGAACCCCTCAAATGCAGTCCACATCGTCTTTTTTTAAGCTGGAGCAAGCTGAAAAAGTTATCAGTTCTGCACTTAAAGCTAACCGGCTGAAAATTCTGCACTGGGCAAATCTTTCCCGAAGCGCAGAAAATACGCTGGATATTACTTATAAATCAGGCTCAGCAGTTGGTTACGGTTTCCGCCAAGGGAGTCAGATCAAAGAAACTCTTTATGTAGTACGAATTGTTCTTCTCAAAAAAATGTATAACAACAAGCCTTATTACGTTTTAACTGCATATCCATTCATGGGATAAATAATGGACAAAAATTACGAAACACTAAGAAAGCTGCTGGTGATTTTTTTCGGTCCGGATTATCAAATATTTGGCGAAAACATCGACGAAATTATGAGTTCTTATGTTGAGATGGAAAACGAATTAGCTATTCGCAATCTCAAACAACAGGCTTCTCAGGCAATTGCTATACAAAGTGATGAGGAGTTAAACCGCACTATGACTGCGCTTGCAGAGAGTCAATTTTCACCAGCCCCATGGGGTGAAACATGGCGTTCCTTTTTACAAAAAATTCTACTCCATATTCCATGACAGGAAGAATTTTTTCAGCGAAAGGTTGTAGCCTTAACTGAATAGGTTGTGAACTGACTAACTGGAAACCAGACATCTGGAAAGTGATTAACGCCGAATAAAAACCCGCTACTATGAGCGGGTTCTGTACAGTGAATATATAATACCCATCGTTAGAAAAACCCACCCATTTTTTTGAATCTAGCAAGCATCCTGTCGCTAAAATCTTTAAGCAGGTTCATAACGTGTGATTTCTCGCAGCATATTTCGGTGAATGCCACGGTGTCAGTGTGCAACGCGTCGTGATGCACTCTGCAAAGCCGGATTACAAACAGGCCGTGCGCCTGCGTGCCCATTCCACCCTGCCCGTGTTCTGTCAGGTGTTGGGGTCGTTAGCCCCTACTTTCCGTGAGCAGCGTTCTTTATCGGAACGGCTATACAGAAAACAGGGTGTAGATACGCAAAAACTCTTGGGGCATAAGACGCAGAAAATGACGGACAGATACAATGTCGATCGGGGGAAAAATTGGGTGGTAGTGAGCGCAAAAACAGGGTCGTGAAGAGGGAGTTTTGGGGAAAGGTTTTGGGGAAAGGTTTTGGGGAAAGTTTTGGGGAAGAATTCAAACGCCCAATAAAAAACGGGAACCATTCGGTTCCCGTTCTCATACAACGCGCAGCGCGGATTACATATTCGCGATGATCGCGTCGCCAAACTCTGAACATTTCAGCAGCTTAGCGCCATCCATCAGACGTTCGAAATCGTAGGTCACGGTTTTGGCAGCGATTGCGCCTTCCATACCTTTAACGATCAGGTCTGCGGCTTCGAACCACTCCATATGACGCAGCATCATTTCTGCGGACAGAATGATGGAGCCCGGGTTCACTTTATCCTGGCCTGCGTATTTCGGTGCGGTGCCGTGGGTGGCTTCGAACAGTGCGCACTCGTCGCCGATGTTCGCGCCAGGCGCGATACCGATACCGCCAACCTGTGCAGCCAGGGCGTCGGAGATGTAGTCGCCGTTCAGGTTCATACAGGCGATAACGTCATACTCTGCCGGACGCAGCAGGATCTGCTGCAGGAACGCATCGGCGATCACATCTTTAATGATGATCTCTTTGCCGGTTTTCGGGTTCTTGATTTTCTGCCACGGGCCGCCATCGATCAGCTCACCGCCGAACTCTTGTTGAGCCAGCTGGTAACCCCAATCTTTGAACGCACCTTCGGTGAACTTCATGATGTTGCCTTTGTGCACCAGCGTCACGGAGTCACGGTCGTTGGTGATGGCATATTCGATCGCTGCGCGAACCAGGCGTTTGGTGCCCTCTTCGGAGCACGGCTTGATGCCGATACCGCAATGTTCCGGGAAGCGAATTTTCTTCACGCCCATCTCTTCGCGCAGGAATTTGATCACTTTTTCCGCGTCGGCAGAGTCAGCTTTCCACTCGATGCCAGCGTAGATATCTTCGGAGTTCTCACGGAAGATGACCATGTCGGTAAGTTCAGGCTGTTTCACCGGGCTCGGGGTGCCCTGGTAGTAGCGCACCGGGCGCAGGCAGACGTAGAGATCCAGCTCCTGGCGCAGGGCAACGTTCAGAGAACGGATACCGCCGCCAACCGGGGTGGTCAGGGGGCCTTTAATCGCTACGCGGTAATCACGAATCAGATCCAGTGTTTCAGGCGGCAGCCAGACATCCTGGCCATAAACCTGGGTCGATTTCTCGCCCGTGTAAATCTCCATCCAGGAAATTTTACGCTCACCTTTGTAGGCTTTTTCCACAGCGGCATCGACCACTTTCAGCATTGCCGGGGTCACGTCAACGCCGATACCATCGCCTTCAATAAACGGGATAATCGGGTTAACAGGAACGTTGAGCTTGCCATTTTGCAGGGTGATCTTACTACCTTCCGCCGGAACAACTACTTTGCTTTCCATTCACCTCTCCTTCGAGCGCTTCTGGTTGTTTTGCTCGCTGACTTCATGCCGGGGCGCTCAGACTGCGTCCGCTCACCTGTTACGTGAATCACACAGAGCAAACCGTTTTTTGTTAATGAATTGTAATGAGCCCGTCAATACTAACCGATAGTTCGACGCCATGAAAGGCAATCATGATTCCGCTATAATGCGGCAATTGATAACCTGTGAAAATACCATGAAGAAAACTTCTTATAGAAATCACAAGCTTGAGCGATTCAGCTCACGACAACCCGCCCGAACATCTGAAAAAAGCGCGCCAATGCGCGTCATTTTGTTTAATAAACCCTACGATGTTTTACCCCAGTTCACCGACGAAGCCGGGCGCAGCACCCTGAAAGCGTATATCGACGTTCCCGGCGTCTATGCCGCAGGCCGCCTCGATCGCGACAGCGAAGGCTTACTGGTGTTAACCAACGACGGCGCGCTGCAAGCCCGCTTAACCCAGCCGGGTAAACGCACGGGGAAAATCTACTATGTGCAGGTCGAAGGCGAACCCACCGAAGAAGCTCTTGCACAGTTACGCACTGGCGTGACGCTCAACGATGGCCCTACCCTGCCCGCTGAAGTTGAGCGCGTCGAGGAGCCCGCCTGGCTGTGGCCGCGTAACCCGCCGATTCGCGAGCGTAAATCGATCCCGGCCTGCTGGCTGAAAATCACCCTTTATGAAGGCCGCAATCGCCAGGTGCGGCGAATGACCGCCCACGTTGGCTTTCCCACTTTGCGCCTCATCCGCTACGCTATGGGAAACTACACGCTGGAAAACCTCGCCAATGGCGAATGGCGTGACGCTTAACTGCCAGGGAGAAATCGATGTTTAAACCCCATGTCACCGTAGCCTGTGTGGTTCACGCGCAGGGAAAGTTCCTCGTTGTCGAAGAGACAATCCGCGACAAAGTGCTGTGGAACCAGCCTGCCGGTCATCTTGAAGCGGACGAAACATTAGTGCAGGCCGCAAAGCGCGAGTTATGGGAAGAGACCGGCATCGACGCCGCGCCGCAGCACTTTATCCGCATGCATCAGTGGATAGCCCCCGACAGCACGCCTTTTTTGCGCTTCCTGTTTGCCATCGAGCTTAACGAAATGTGCGCCACTGAGCCGCACGACAGCGACATCGACCGCTGTTTGTGGGTCACGGCTGAGGAGATCCTCACCGCGTCAAACCTGCGCTCGCCGCTGGTTGCCGAGAGTATTCGCTGCTACCAGAGCGGTCAGCGTCTACCGCTGGCGACAATCGGAGAATTTAACTGGCCGTTTACAGGGGATGCCTGAGCGAGCAGTGCGTGCTAGAATACGCCGCCCTGAAGTTCTTCGTTGTGAGTATTCTATGTCTGATAGCCCAAAAAAAGTGATCGTCGGCATGTCCGGCGGTGTCGACTCTTCCGTTTCCGCCTACTTGTTGCAGCAACAAGGTTACAAGGTGGAAGGCCTGTTCATGAAGAACTGGGAAGAGGATGACGGCGAGGAATACTGCACCGCGGCGGCGGATCTGGCCGACGCGCAGGCCGTCTGCGACAAGCTCGGCATTGAGCTTCACACCGTCAATTTTGCCGCAGAGTACTGGGACAACGTCTTTGAGCACTTCCTTGCGGAGTACAAAGCCGGGCGCACGCCAAATCCCGATATTCTCTGCAACAAAGAGATCAAATTTAAAGCCTTCCTTGAGTTCGCCGCCGAAGATCTTGGTGCGGACTATATTGCCACCGGCCACTATGTGCGCCGCGCCGATGTCGACGGCAAAAGCCGCCTGCTGCGCGGTCTCGACGGCAACAAGGATCAGAGCTACTTCCTCTATACGCTGGGCCATGAACAGATCGCCCAGAGCCTCTTCCCGGTCGGCGAACTCGAAAAGCCTCAGGTGCGTAAAATCGCCGAAGAGCTGGGCCTTGCCACCGCGAAGAAGAAAGACTCAACCGGTATCTGCTTTATCGGCGAGCGCAAATTCCGCGAGTTCCTTGGCCGCTATCTGCCTGCGCAGCCGGGCAAAATCGTCACCGTTGATGGCGAAGCGATCGGCGAACACCAGGGCCTGATGTACCACACACTGGGCCAGCGCAAAGGCTTAGGCATCGGCGGCACCAAAGAGGGCAGCGAAGATCCGTGGTATGTGGTCGACAAAGATGTCGAAAACAATATCCTTATCGTCGCCCAGGGTCACGATCACCCGCGCCTGATGTCGGTCGGGCTGATTGCCCAGCAGCTGCACTGGGTCGATCGCGAGCCGGTCAATGGCACGCTGCGCTGTACGGTGAAAACCCGCTACCGCCAGCAGGATATCCCCTGCACCGTCACGGCACTGGAGGACGATCGCATTGAAGTGCGTTTCGACGAGCCGGTGGCTGCCGTCACGCCGGGTCAATCCGCCGTCTTCTATCTGGATGACGTCTGCCTTGGCGGCGGCATTATCGAGCAGCGCCTGCCGCTGCCGGTTTAACTCTGTTTTAGCGATATCGGACTGGCTAACGCCCGCGCAGATGCACTCAGACGCGGGCACAAAAAGGAGTAAGTGTGGCGAAGAACTATTACGACATTACCCTGGCGCTGGCAGGCATCTGTCAGTCAGCACGTCTGGTGCAGGAGCTTGCGCACCAGGGCCACTGTGACGCCGACGCGCTGCACGTTTCCCTTAATAGCGTTATCGATATGAACCCGGACTCCACCCTCGGCGTGTTTGGCGGCAGCGAAGCCAACCTGCGCATTGGCCTCGAGTCGCTGCTGGGCGTGCTCAACGGCAGCAACCGCCAGGGGCTGAACGGGGAAGTGACCCGCTACACCCTGAGCATGATGGTGCTCGAGCGCAAGCTGGCGGCAAAAAAAGCGGCAATGGAGACGCTCGGCAACCGCATTGGCGGCCTGCAGCGCCAGCTTGAACACTTCGATCTGCAATCCGACACCCTGCTGAGTGCGATGGCTGCCATCTATGTTGATGTCATCAGCCCGCTCGGACCGCGCATTCAGGTCACCGGCTCCCCTGCCATTTTGCAAAGCGCTCAGGTGCAGGCCAAAGTGCGCGCCACCCTGCTGGCAGGCATCCGCGCCGCCGTGCTGTGGCACCAGGTGGGCGGCGGTCGGCTACAGTTAATGTTTTCCCGTAATCGCCTGTCGACACAGGCCAAACACATTCTCGCTCATTGTTAACCTCCCGGAGTTGTGACTTATGGAATTATCCTCACTGACCGCCGTTTCCCCTGTCGATGGACGCTACGGCGATAAAGTCAGCGCGCTGCGCGGGATCTTCAGCGAATTCGGTTTGCTGAAGTTTCGCGTTCAGGTTGAAGTACGCTGGCTGCAAAAACTGGCGGCACACGCGGCGATCAAGGAAGTTCCTGCTTTTGCCGATCACGCAAACGGTTTCCTCGACAAAATCGTTACGGACTTCTCGGTTGAAGATGCGCAGCGCATCAAAACCATTGAGCGCACCACCAACCACGACGTGAAAGCGGTGGAGTACTTTCTGAAAGAGAAAGTGGCCGAAGTGCCGGAGCTGCACGCGGTCTCTGAGTTTATCCACTTCGCCTGCACCTCCGAAGATATCAACAACCTCTCCCACGCCCTGATGCTGAAAAGCGCCCGCGATGAGGTGATCCTGCCCTACTGGCGTCAGCTGATTGACGCGGTGAAAGCGCTGGCCGTTGAGTACCGTGATATTCCGCTGCTGTCGCGCACCCACGGTCAGCCAGCCACCCCGTCAACCATCGGTAAAGAGATGGCGAACGTCGCTTACCGTATGGAGCGCCAGTACCGCCAGCTCAACCAGGTGGAGATTCTCGGCAAAATCAACGGCGCGGTTGGCAACTATAACGCCCATATCGCCGCTTATCCGGAAGTGGACTGGCACCAGTTCAGCGAAGAGTTTGTCACCTCATTAGGCATTGAGTGGAACCCCTACACCACGCAGATTGAGCCCCATGACTACATCGCCGAGCTGTTTGACTGCATGGCGCGTTTCAACACCATCCTCATCGACTTCGATCGCGATGTCTGGGGTTATATCGCCCTCAACCACTTTAAGCAGAAGACCATCGCCGGGGAGATTGGATCCTCGACCATGCCGCATAAAGTGAACCCGATTGATTTCGAAAACTCCGAAGGTAACCTCGGCCTGTCCAACGCCGTGCTGCAACACCTGGCGAGCAAACTGCCGGTCTCGCGCTGGCAGCGCGATCTGACCGACTCCACGGTGCTGCGTAATCTCGGCGTCGGCGTCGGTTATGCGCTGATCGCTTACCAGTCGACTCTGAAAGGCGTCAGCAAACTGGAAGTGAACCGCGACCGCCTGCTGGATGAGCTGGATCACAACTGGGAAGTGCTGGCCGAGCCGATCCAGACGGTAATGCGCCGTTACGGCATTGAGAAGCCATACGAAAAACTGAAAGAGCTGACCCGCGGTAAGCGCGTTGACGCCGAAGGGATGAAGCAGTTTATCGACAGCCTGGCGCTGCCAGAGGAAGAAAAAGTGCGCCTGAAAGCGATGACGCCAGCCAACTATATTGGTCGCGCTATCACCATGGTTGATGAGTTGAAATAAGCCCCGCCCGCTCTGCCCGCCCTCTTTCGCCGGAAAGAGGGCATCTTCCTGTTACGGTTGAGTAAATGTTTATCCCTCTTGTAACAAAATCAGCGTTAAACTATTCACTCCAAAAATAGAGGGAGAGGTCTGACGATGCGCGTACTGGTTGTGGAAGATAATGCTCTACTGCGCCACCACTTAAAAGTGCAGTTGCAGGAGCTGGGACATCAGGTCGACGCCGCTGAAGATGCAAAGGAAGCGGATTACTTTCTGAACGAACACCTGCCGGACATCGCGATTGTCGATCTTGGCCTGCCGGATGAAGATGGCCTGTCGCTGATCCGCCGCTGGCGCAGCCATGAGGTCTCGCTGCCGGTGCTGGTGCTTACCGCACGCGAAGGGTGGCAGGATAAGGTCGAAGTGCTGAGCGCGGGCGCCGATGATTACGTCACCAAACCGTTCCATATCGAAGAAGTGGTGGCGCGCATTCAGGCGCTGATGCGCCGTAACAGCGGCCTCGCCTCACAGCTGATCTCCATGCCACCGTTCCAGGTTGACCTCTCACGCCGCGAACTCTCGGTCAATGAGGAAGTGGTCAAACTCACCGCCTTTGAATACACCATTATGGAGACGTTGATCCGTAACAGCGGCAAAGTGGTGAGCAAAGATTCGCTGATGCTGCAACTCTATCCCGATGCCGAACTGCGCGAGAGCCACACCATTGATGTGCTGATGGGTCGCCTGCGCAAAAAGATCCAGGCACAGTATCCCGATGAGGTGATCACTACCGTGCGCGGTCAGGGCTACCTTTTCGAACTGCCAAAATGAAACGCCTGTTGCGGCACCTCTTCCCGCTCTCGCTGCGGGTGCGCTTTTTACTCGCCACCGCCGCGGTAGTGATGGTGCTGTCGCTGGCGTATGGCGTGGTCGCGCTGGTCGGCTACAGCGTCAGCTTCGATAAAACCACCTTCCGACTGCTGCGCGGCGAGAGCAACCTCTTCTATACGCTGGCGCAGTGGAAAGATAACAAGCTTGAGATCGACCTGCCGGAAAACCTCGATCTGCAAAGCCCGACCATGACCTTTATTTACAACAAAAACGGCAAGCTGATCTGGTCCCAGCGGGATGTGCCGTGGTTGCAAAAGCGCATTGAGCCGGAGTGGCTAAAAAGCGATGGTTTTCACGAAATTGAAGCGGATATTGACTCCACCAGCACGCTGATCAACGACGATCACGCCGCCTCGGAGCAACTCAAAGCGATCCGCGAAGATGACAGCGACTCTGAAATGACCCACTCGGTGGCGGTAAACCTCTACCCTGCCACCGCGCGTATGCCGCAGTTGACCATCGTAGTAGTCGATACCATCCCGATCGAGCTTAAACGCTCCTATATGGTGTGGAACTGGTTTATCTACGTGCTCTCGGCCAACCTGCTGCTGGTGATCCCGCTGCTGTGGCTGGCAGCCTGGTGGAGCCTGCGGCCAATTGAGGATCTGGCGCGCGAAGTGCGCGAGCTGGAAGAGCACCATCGCGAGCAGCTCAACCCGGAAACCACCCGCGAGCTGACCAGCCTGGTGCTTAACCTCAACCGCTTGCTGAAAAGCGAGCGTGAGCGCTATGACAAATATCGCACCACCTTGACCGACCTCACCCACAGCCTGAAAACGCCGCTGGCGGTGCTGCAAAGCACGTTGCGTTCGCTGCGCAGCGACAAGATGAGCGTCAGCGAGGCCGAACCGGTGATGCTTGAGCAGATCAGCCGCATCTCGCAGCAGATTGGTTACTACCTGCATCGCGCCACCATGCGCGGCAGCAGCATGCTCAGCCGCGAGCTGCATCCGGTCGCCTCACTGCTCGATAACCTCACTTCCGCGCTGAATAAGGTTTATCAGCGCAAAGGGGTCAATATCACGCTCGATATCTCGCCTGAAGTGGGTTTTGTCGGCGAGCAGAACGACTTTATGGAAGTGATGGGCAACGTGCTGGATAACGCCTGCAAATATTGCCTCGAGTTTGTTGAGGTCTCTGTTAACCAGAGCGATGACATGCTGCACATTGTTGTCGAGGATGATGGCCCCGGCATTCCGCTGGCGAAACGCGAGCTGGTGTTCGATCGCGGTCAGCGCGCCGACACGCTGCGTCCGGGCCAGGGCGTCGGGCTTTCGGTGGCGCGGGAGATCGTCGAGCAGTATGGCGGGCAGATCCTCACCGGCGACAGCCTGCTCGGCGGCGCGCGCATGGAAGTGATTTTTGGTCGTCAGCAAACGGGAATAACGGGCGACTGAACCCCCTTAACCCAGCTATAATCGATTATTCAGCCCATGATTAATTGCCGGAAATGTATATGGAATATCACGTAGAGATAAACTGGCCAGATTTTATTCAACGCTACTGGCAGAAACGCCCGGTGGTGCTGAAACGCGGAATTAAGGATTTCGTCGACCCGATTAGCCCGGACGAACTGGCGGGGCTGGCGATGGAGAATGAAGTCGACAGCCGCCTGGTCAGCCATCTTGATGGCAAATGGCAGGTAAGCCACGGCCCGTTTGAGAGTTACGATCACATGGGCGAAAACAACTGGTCGCTGCTGGTACAGGCGGTAAACCACTGGCATCAGCCTGCCGCAGCGCTGATGAGCCCCTTCCGCGTGCTGCCGGACTGGCGCACCGACGATCTGATGATCTCATTCTCGGTGCCGGGCGGCGGCGTTGGTCCGCACCTCGATCAGTATGATGTGTTTATTATTCAGGGTACCGGTCGCCGCCGCTGGCGCGTCGGGGATAAAGTGCCGCTGAAGCAGCACTGCCCGCACCCGGATCTGCTACAGGTTGATCCTTTCGAAGCGATTATTGATGAAGAGATGGAACCGGGCGATATTCTCTATATTCCGCCAGGATTCCCGCACGAAGGTTATTCGCTGGAGAACTCGCTCAACTACTCGGTCGGTTTCCGTGCGCCAAGCGGGCGTGAGCTGATCAGCGGCTTTGCCGATTATGTGCTGCAACGAGAACTGGGCAGCCAGCGCTACAGCGATCCGGACGTGCCGGAGCGCGACCACCCGGCGGATATCCTTCCGCAGGAGCTGGATAAGCTGCGCGAGATGATGCTCGGGCTGATTAATCAGCCAGCACAGTTTAACGAATGGCTCGGCGAGTTTATCTCCCAGTCGCGTCACGAACTGGATGTCGCGCCACCGGAACCGCCCTATCAGCCCGATGAGATTTACGATGCGCTGAAACAGGGCGACAAACTGGCGCGTCTCGGCGGCCTGCGCGTGCTGCGCATCGGCGACGATGTGTATGCTAACGGTGAGAAGATCAACTCCCCGCACCGCCCGGCGCTCGAAGCGCTGGCTCGCCATAGCGTTATCTCCGGCGAAATGTTCGGCGATGCGCTGGACGATCCCTCCTTCCTCGCCATGCTTGCCGCACTGGTAAACAGCGGGTACTGGTTCTTCGAGGATTAATATCCTCTGGCGCCATCGGGCATCATGCCTGATGGCGCTGCGCTTATCAGGCCTACAAAACCTACAAACGCGTGCCATCCGGCAATGATTCCCGCGCCGGGAATCAACCCTGCGCGGTCTCCCTTTCGGCGGTTAACTCCGCGATCCGCACAATCACCTGCACCGCTTTTTCCATGCCGTTGAGGGTGGCGAACTCATGTTTGCCATGATAGTTGTAGCCACCGGTAAAGATATTCGGGCAGGGCAGACCCATAAAGGAGAGCTGTGCGCCGTCGGTGCCACCGCGGATCGGTTTCATCTGTGGTTCAATATCGCAATCGCGCATCGCCTGCTGGGCAATATCGATAATGTGCGGGAACTCCGCCACCTTCTCGCGCATATTGTAATAACTGTCTTCAATCGCCAGTTCGATATAGCAATCCGGGTGCAGCCCTTTGCCCACCTCTTTGGCGATCTCCATCATCTTGCGTTTGCGCGCTTCAAACGATTTGCGCTCAAAATCGCGGATGATGTAGTGCATCTCGGCGCGATCCACCGTGCCTTTAATGCTGGTGAGATGGTAAAAGCCCTCATACCCTTCGGTCTGCTCCGGGCTCTCCTCTTCCGGTATGCGCGCATGAATTTTGCTGGCGAGCGTCATGGCATTGACCATCACCCCTTTTGCGGTGCCGGGGTGGACGTTATTACCGACGATTTTTACCGTCACCGACGCGGCATTGAAGTTCTCAAACTCCAGCTCGCCAATGCCGCTGCCATCCATGGTGTAGGCCCACTTCGCGCCAAAGGCCTCAACATCGAAATACTTCGCCCCTTTGCCCACCTCTTCATCGGGCGTGAACGCCACGCAGATATCGCCGTGGGGAGTGTTTTTTGTCTTCAGCACCGCCAGCGCGGTCATGATCTCCGCCACGCCCGCTTTATCATCCGCGCCGAGCAGAGTTTTACCGTCGGTGGTGATCAGCGTATGGCCAAGCAGCTGATGCAGCACCGGGAACATCACCGGTGAGAGGATCTCATCGCCGACACCGAGCGCAATATCGCCACCACGGTAGTTTTCAAGGATCTGTGGGTTAACATTTTTGCCGCTGAAGTCGGGCGAGGTGTCGACGTGGGAGATAAAACCAATCGCCGGAACCGGCTTGTCGACGTTGGATGGCAGTTTTGCTATCAGCGTGCCCTTATCGCTTAAGGTCACGTCCACCAGCCCCATCTCTTTAAGCTGGTCTTGCAGTAAATGCAGGAGCTTCCATTGACTATCCGTACTTGGCACCTGCCGCACGCCGGGCTTCGATTGCGTATCCAGCGTTACGTACTGCAAAAAGCGCTCTAATAACTTATCCATAAAGCCCCCTAACAAAATGTCACAACATTATCAGTAAGCGTGAAAAGACAAATATTGCGTCAGGTCACTTTTACCCGGCAAACGAGAATATTTTAAAGGTCGTCGTATTAAACGTAGTTGAGAAAGTGACTGATTGAGCGGCGAAAAGCCATCAACGATTGGCGATTTAACCGCTTTGCCGTAGAATGCCTGGCCTTAAATCGTGCACAACCCTGAAGGTGGTTAATCACAAACCCCGCATCTGATACGCCCTCCGATGCGCAAACACGGGACAGAGTCAAAAATTGAATACACAATCGCGTTCGCGTTCGCCGCTGGTTGAGCTGGCCGGTCTGCGCAAAAGCTTTGATGGCAAAACGGTAATCTCCGATTTCAATCTCACCATTAATAACGGCGAATTTCTTACGCTGCTTGGCCCCTCCGGCTGCGGTAAAACCACGGTTCTGCGCCTGATTGCCGGGCTTGAGAGCGTCGATGTTGGTCATATCCAGTTAGATAACCAGGATATTACCGACGTTCCGGCGGAGCATCGCCACGTGAACACCGTTTTTCAAAGTTACGCCCTCTTCCCGCATATGACCGTGTTTGAAAACGTGGCGTTTGGCCTGCGGATGCAAAAGACGCCAGCGGCCGAGATTACTCCGCGCGTCACCGAGGCGCTGCGCATGGTGCAGCTTGATGAGTTCGCCCAGCGTAAACCGCACCAGCTCTCCGGCGGCCAGCAGCAGCGCGTCGCCATCGCCCGCGCGGTGGTCAATAAACCGCGTCTACTGCTGCTGGATGAGTCCCTCTCCGCGCTCGATTACAAGCTGCGTAAGCAGATGCAGAACGAGCTGAAAGCGCTACAGCGTAAACTCGGTATCACCTTCGTCTTTGTGACCCACGATCAGGAAGAAGCCCTGACGATGTCCGATCGCATCGTGGTGATGCGCAACGGGCGTATTGAGCAGGACGGCACGCCGCGCGAGATCTACGAAGAGCCGAAAAACCTCTTTGTCGCCAGCTTTATCGGCGAAATCAATATCTTCAACGCCACGGTGATTGAGCGTCTCGACGAGAGCCGCGTGCGTGCCAACGTTGAAGGCCGCGAGTGCAATATTTACGTCAACTTCCCGGTAGAGAGTGGTCAGCAGCTCAATGTGCTGCTGCGCCCGGAAGATCTGCGCGTCGAAGAGATCAACGACATCGCCGAGGTTGAAGGGCTGATTGGCTACGTGCGCGAGCGCAACTACAAAGGCATGACGCTGGAGTCGATGGTTGAGCTGGAAAACGGCAAGATGGTGATGGTCAGCGAGTTCTTTAACGAAGACGATCCCGACTTTGACCACTCGCTGGATCAGAAGATGGCCATCAACTGGGTCGAGAGCTGGGAGGTCGTGCTGGCTGATGAAGAGCACAAGTAAATTCCAGAAAGCGGTGATCGCGACCATCGTCGGCTGGCTGGTGCTGTTTGTCTTCCTGCCGAACCTGATGATCATCGCCACCAGCTTCCTGACCCGCGACGACGCCAACTTCGTTAAGCTGGTCTTCACGCTGGATAACTACGCGCGGCTGCTCGATCCGCTCTACTTCGATGTGCTGCTGCACTCGCTGAATATGGCGCTGATTGCCACCTTCGCCTGCCTGCTGCTCGGCTACCCGTTTGCCTGGTTCCTGGCAAAGCTTCCGGCGAACGTGCGCCCGCTGCTGCTCTTTTTGCTGATTGTCCCCTTCTGGACCAACTCGCTGATCCGTATCTACGGGCTGAAGATCTTCCTCAGCACCAAAGGCTACCTCAACGAGTCCCTGCTCTGGCTGGGGGTGATCGATACCCCAATCCGCATCATGTTTACGCCGGGTGCAGTGATTATCGGCCTGGTCTATATCCTGCTGCCGTTTATGGTGATGCCGCTCTACTCCAGTATTGAGAAGCTCGACAAACCGCTGCTGGAAGCGGCGAAAGATCTCGGTGCCAGCAAGCTGCAAACCTTTCTGCGCATTATTATTCCGCTGACCATGCCGGGGATTATCGCCGGTTGCCTGCTGGTGATGCTGCCGGCCATGGGGCTGTTCTACGTCTCGGACTTAATGGGCGGGGCGAAAAACCTGCTGATCGGCAACGTCATTAAGAGCCAGTTCCTCAATATTCGCGACTGGCCGTTCGGCTCCGCGACCAGTATCACCCTGACACTGGTGATGGGGCTGATGCTGCTGGTCTACTGGCGCGCCGCGCGTCTGCTTAACAAAAAGGTGGAGCTGGAATGATCGGTCGTCTCTTCAGAGGCGGTTTTATGGCCGCCATTTACGCTTACCTCTATATTCCGATCATCATTCTGATCGTGAACTCCTTTAACAGTTCGCGCTTTGGCATCAACTGGCAGGGCTTTTCGACCAAGTGGTACGGCCTGCTGATGAATAACGACAGCCTGTTGCAGGCGGCGCAGCACTCGCTGACCATGGCGGTGTTATCCGCCACCTTCGCGACGCTTATCGGCGCGCTGACGGCGGTGGCACTTTACCGCTACCGCTTTCGCGGCAAGCCATTTGTCAGCGGCATGCTGTTTGTGGTGATGATGTCGCCGGATATCGTGATGGCCATCTCCCTGCTGGTGCTGTTTATGCTGCTCGGCGTGCAGCTCGGCTTTATGTCGCTGCTCTTCTCGCACATCACCTTCTGCCTGCCCTTTGTGGTGGTAACGGTCTTCTCGCGCCTGAAAGGGTTTGATGTGCGGATGCTGGAAGCGGCGAAAGATCTCGGTGCCAGCGAGTTCACCATTCTGCGCAAGATTATCCTGCCGCTGGCGATGCCTGCCGTGGCGGCGGGCTGGCTGCTCAGCTTTACCCTGTCGATGGACGACGTCGTGGTCTCCTCGTTTGTTACCGGACCAGGGTATGAGATTTTACCGCTGAAAATTTATTCGATGGTCAAAGTGGGCGTCTCGCCGGAAGTGAACGCGCTGGCCACGATTCTGTTAGTGCTGTCGCTGGTGCTGGTGATCGCCAGCCAGCTGATTGCTCGCGATACGACGAAAGCTAAGAGGACATCGTAATGAAAAAATGGTCACGCCACCTGCTCGCCGCAGGCGCGCTCGCCTTCGGTATCAGCGCCGCCCACGCGGATGATAATAAGACGATCTACTTCTATAACTGGACCGAGTATGTGCCGCCAGGCCTGCTGGAGCAGTTCACCAAAGAGACCGGCATCAAAGTGATCTACTCGACCTACGAGTCGAATGAGACGATGTACGCCAAGCTGAAAACCTATAAAGAGGGGGCCTATGATCTGGTGGTGCCTTCCACCTACTTTGTCGACAAAATGCGCAAAGAGGGGATGATTCAGAAGATCGATAAGTCGAAGCTGACCAACTTCCATAACCTCGATCCGCAGATGCTCAACAAGCCCTTTGACCCGAGCAATGACTACTCGATTCCCTACATCTGGGGCGCAACGGCGATTGGTATTAATAGCGACGCGATCGATCCGAAAAGCGTCACCAGCTGGGCAGATTTGTGGAAACCGGAATATAAAAGCAGCCTGCTGCTGACGGATGATGCGCGTGAAGTGTTCCAGATGGCGCTGCGCAAGCTCGGTTACTCTGGCAACACTACCGACCCGAAAGAGATTGAAGCGGCCTATAAAGAGCTGCAAAAACTGATGCCGAACGTCGCCGCCTTCAACTCCGATAACCCGGCTAACCCCTATATGGAGGGGGAAGTGAATCTCGGCATGGTGTGGAATGGCTCGGCGTTCGTTGCGCGCGAAGCGGGCACGCCGCTGGAGGTGGTGTGGCCTAAAGAGGGCGGTATCTTCTGGATGGACAGCCTTGCTATTCCGGCGAACGCGAAAAATGTCGACGGCGCGCTGAAGCTGATTAACTTCCTGCTGCGCCCGGAGATCGCCAAACAGGTGGCGGAAACCATCGGCTACCCGACACCAAACCTCGCCGCACGTAAGTTGCTCAAACCCGAAGTGGCTAACGACAAATCCCTCTACCCGGATGCGGAAACCATCAGCAAGGGCGAGTGGCAAAATGACGTTGGCAGCGCCAGCGCGCTGTATGAAGAGTATTATCAGAAGCTAAAAGCCGGTCGTTAAGATCGCAGATCGCCAGCCGGTGCGGCACTTTTCGCACCGGCTGGCGATAAAAAACCCGCCGCTGTCGTTGTGTATCCGCGCGACTGCACTAGAGTCAATGGATGTCCGGTTAATAAGGGATACCGATGCTCGTCTTATGGAACACGCTGATCACGCTTGCCACTGTTGCCGCGATGGAGATTATCGCCACGCTTGCGCACAAATATGTCATGCATGGCTGGGGATGGGGCTG
This sequence comes from Kosakonia sp. 1610, assembly GCF_050435845.1. Taxonomy (NCBI): domain Bacteria; kingdom Pseudomonadati; phylum Pseudomonadota; class Gammaproteobacteria; order Enterobacterales; family Enterobacteriaceae; genus Kosakonia; species Kosakonia sp. 1610. Next base: position 22,575 of record NZ_JBNDKZ010000016.1, read on the forward strand.
GCACCGCTCGCACCACGAACCGCGCACCGGCGCCTTTGAGGTTAACGATCTCTACGCCGTGGTTTTCGCCCTGCTGGCGATTGTACTGATCGCCCTCGGCACCGCCGGTTTCTGGCCGTTACAGTGGATTGGCGCAGGCATGACGCTGTATGGCGCGCTCTACTTTATGGTGCATGACGGGCTGGTGCATCAGCGCTGGCCGTTTCGCTACGTGCCGCGCCGCGGCTATCTGAAACGCCTCTATATGGCGCACCGCCTGCACCACGCGGTGCGTGGCAAAGCCGACTGTGTCTCGTTTGGTTTTCTCTATGCCCCGCCGGTTGAGGATCTGCAACAAACCCTGCGCCAGCGCAAACGGGCGGAGCATGAGGAGAAGGTCAGCGCGCGCGCGGACGCTGCCACAGGTGAGCAGGACGCGGCGCAGGCCGCGACAGACGGGAAGTAAGCGCCATCCCCGCGCCTTTCGCCAGTAAGCCGAGCTTCTCGGCCTTGCTGGTGCCCTGCCGCTGTTCCCACGCTGCCGCTCCGGCGGCCATCACTTTAATGCCAATCTGCCGGTAGACGCCGTGCGCGGCGGCAATCGCCCACGCTGAGCGCAGCGGCAGACCGCGCAATCCGGCTTTCGCCGAGGCGTAATAGGGTTCCGCGGCCATCACCAGTCGCCGCGCCAGCCGCGCGATATGCTGCCGTTTCGCCGGGTCGGCAATCTCTCTGGCCGTCATCCCCTCCTCCGCCAGCCACTGCGCAGGCAGATAACAGCGCCCATTTTCCGCATCTTCAACAATATCGCGGGCGATATTGGTTAACTGGAACGCCAGCCCTAAATCGCAGGCGCGATCGAGCACCAATTCATCGCGCACGCCCATGATCCACGCCATCATCAGGCCAACCACGCCCGCGACGTGATAACAGTAGCGCAGCGTATCGTCAAAGGTCTGGTAGTGAGTTTCGCGCACGTCCATCGCGAAGCCCTCGAGATGCGCAAAGGCGAGATGCGCGGGCATTTCATGGCGCGTGACCACTTCCTGGAAAGCGGCAAACGCCGGTTCGCCCATCGCCTCGCCGTCGAAGGCGCGCTGCGTCTCAACGCGCAGCATCTCAAGGCGCGCCAGCGCGCTCTCCTGCTGCGGCAGCGCAGTGCGAAAGCCGAGCTCCTGCTCATCAATCACATCATCGCAGTAGCGGCACCAGGCATAGAGCATCAGCGCGCTGCGCCGTGTGGCGGGATCAAACAGCTTCGAGGCGGTGGCAAAACTTTTCGAGCCGACGGTAATCGTCTCCGTCGCATGGCTCATTAACGCATCATTCATCCGCTGAGCGCCTCGACCATCAGCCCCGCCGTCGCTTTCGCCGAACCAATCACGCCAGGAATGCCCGCGCCAGGGTGAGTCCCTGCGCCGACGAGGTAGAGGTTGTCGATCTCGCTATCGCGGTTATGGGGGCGGAACCAGGCGCTCTGGCGCAGGATCGGCTCCACGGAGAAGGCGGAGCCCAGGTGCGCGCCAAGCTGGTCGCGGAAATCAACCGGGGTAAACATGCGCTCGGTGACCAGTTGCTCGCGCAGGCCGGGCATATAGTGCTGCTCCAGATAAGCAAAGATGCGATCGCGCAGGCGCGGCCCTTCGACGGCCCAGTCAATCTTCGCTGTGCCAAGGTGCGGCACCGGCGCAAGGACGTAGTAGCTGCCGCAGCCGGGCGGTGCCAGCGAGGGGTCGGTAACGCAAGGCGCGTGCAGGTAGAGGGAAAAGTCCTCCGCCAGCGCTTCGCCGTGGAAAATCTCCTCAATCAGCTCCTTATAGCGCGGCCCAAAGCAGACGGTGTGGTGCGCCAGCTGATCGTGGTGATAATTGAGACCAAAATAGAGCACAAACAGCGAGTTGCTCATGCGCTTACGCTTCAGCGAGGCGGCGCGTTTCGCCCCGGTCGGATGGTGGCCGAGCAGCTTCTCGTAGGTGTGCACCACATCGGCGTTCGACGCGACGGCGGCGGCGGCAATACGGCGGCCATCTTTTAACTGGACGCCAGTAATACGTTTACCCTCTGCCTCCAGCTTGCTCACTTCGGCATTGAGTTCAAGCGTGCCGCCGAGATCTTCAAACAGCTTCACCATTCCCTGCACCAGCGCCCCGGTGCCACCGCGGGCAAACCAGACGCCCCACTCCCGCTCCAGGGCGTGGATCAGCGTATAGATCGACGAAGTGGCAAAGGGGTTACCACCCACCAGCAGCGAGTGGAAAGAGAACGCCTGGCGCAGGTGCTCATCTTCAATAAATTTGGAGACCATGCTGTAGACGCTGCGCCACGCCTGCAAGCGCATCAGTTGCGGGCCAGCACGCAGCATATCGCGGAAGGATAAGAACGGGACGGTGCCGAGCTTCAGGTAGCCCTCTTTAAACACCGCTTTTGAGTAGTCGAGAAAGCGGCGGTAGCCCTCGACGTCGCGCTCGTTAAAGCGGCGGATCTGCGCTTCAAGTCGCGCCTGATCGTTATCGTAATCAAACACCTTCCCCTGCTCCCAGCAGAGGCGATAGAACGGCGTCACCGGCAGCAGGTCGACGTAATCCGCCATCTTTTTACCCGCAAGGGTAAAGAGTTCTTCAATGGCGCTGGGATCGGTAATCACCGTTGGCCCGGCGTCAAAGGTAAAGCCCTGATCCTGGTAGACATAGGCGCGGCCGCCCGGCTTGTCGCGCTGCTCCAGCAGCACGGTCGGCACGCCTGCCGCCTGCAGGCGAATGGCTAACGCCAGCCCGCCAAATCCGGCCCCGATGACGATGGTTTTATTCATGATTGAAGGCTCGCAGTCCAGGTGTGTGTTTAAGTACGGCGCGCATGGCTTCGCCCACCGGTACCGGCGGTTTTCCTGTCAGGATCCGCGCTTTATCAAAAAAAGTGAGTCTGTCGGCGTAGAACCGGGCGATGAGCGCCGGGTTGAGGCCATAAAAGCGCTGCATCACCTGCCAGCGCGCGCTGGCGTCACCCGCCAAAAACAGCATGCGGTTAAGCATGCGGTAAAAGCGCTGCTGACGCCAGACGCGCTCGGCGTAGTGCTTGATCAGGGTAAAGAGTTTATCGCCCGCAGGCACTGGCTGCTCAGCGATAAGATCCGCCAGCGCCACCGCGTGCGGCAGGGAGTAACCGGTAGTGGCGTGAAACAGCCCGGCGCGCAGGCCGCTACAGGGTTGCGGCGCGCGCGATTGCCAGAAGGCGCGGATATCGCCATCCAGCGTGATCGGCAGGTTGCCCTGCTCTTCGCGCACCAGCGTTGTCAGCGTCCAGCCCTGCTGGCGCGCGTAATCAGCAATATGCTGACGCGCCTCATCGCCGCTGAGGGTGGGCCGATCAATATAGTGGGTGTCTTCGATCAGCACCTCACGCGCCGAGAGCGGCAGGGTGTAGACAAAACGGTACCCGTCCGCCTGGCTGACGGTGGCATCCATCAAAATCGGCTGCTGAAGCTGATGCGGCTCGGCAAGCTGCCAGTGCTGGCCAAGGAAGGATTGAAAGCCGGGCGTCAGATGGGCATCCGGCAGGTAGCCGCGCCCGTCAATCACCGCCCCGGCGTGCAGCGTTTCGCCGCTCTCAAGGGTAACACTCTGCGGCGTCAGGCTCACCACCGGCGTATCGGTTAATAGCGCAGCGCCGAGGGTGTCGGTAATTTTCTGCGCGAAGTGCTCGGAGCTGATGCTGAGATAGCCGCCCTCCAGCGTGCGCTGGCGCGCCGGAAAACGCACTTCGTACCCCGGCCAGCGGTGGCTGACCAGCGGGGCGATCCAGCGGTGCTGCGCCTCCGTCAGATCCGCCTGATGGAAAGACCAGGTGTGATTGCCGCCCGGCTGCGCGCCCGCTTCAACCATCAGCAGGCGCAGATCGGGCCGGGCATGGTGCAGACGCCAGGCGATAAGGCCGTTCGCCAGCCCGCCGCCGACGAGGATCAGATCCCAGCGCTCGCTCATAGCGCACCCGCCATGACCGGCTGTCTGCTGGTCAGCGCAAGTTCAATAATCTGCGCCGCGCGCGGTGCGCCGCCCGCCTGCTGCAACGGTTGCTGCATCGCGGCAAGCCTTGAGGCGTAACGATTATCCGCCAGCAGCGCGCGCAGGCTCTTCTCCACCCGCGCACTGCTGGCAAAGCGTGACACCCGGCGACCAATCTGGTGGTACTTCACCCGCGCCGCAACGCCGGGCTGATCGAAGGCCAGCGGGATCACCAGAATCGGTGTGGTGCTATTGATGGCGTCCATCACGGTATTCATGCCGCCGTGGGTGACCACCACATCGGCGTCGCGCATCACCGCCGTCTGATCGGCAAAGTCGGTCACTTCCGCCCCGCGGGCGATTAGCTTCTCAATCTGGCGCGCGTTCAGCCCGCCGCAGTGGGCAATCAATAAGCGGACATTCATGCGCCGACAGGCGCGGGCGATGGTGCGAAACAGCCGGTAGCGGTGCCCCTGCAAGGTGCCGAGGGAAGCAAAAATCAGCGGGCGTTCAGCGTGAGACTGGCTAACAGGTGCGATCGCTTGCGGCTGGCGCAGCGGCCCGACCGCGTGGAACCAGGCGGGAAGCTGGCGCGGGAAATCGAAGCAGGCCAGCGTCTGGCTGATCTGCGCCAGCGGCGAGAGGCACTCATGCATCGCGTTACGCGCAGGCAGCCCAAAGCGACATGCATGACGCGCAATCACGGCATTCTGGCGCGCCATCACCTTGTCATAAACCTGGGTGCTGGCGCGGTAGAGTTTTTTGCGCCGCTCGCCGGGTGCGTAGCGAAATGGCATTACCGGCAGCGGGATGGTTTCATCCCGGTTAACGGGCAGCGCGCAGGCGACGGAGACAAACGGCAAGCCCAGCGACTCTGCCGCCAGTCCACCGGCAGGCTCCATCTGATCGACAATCACCCCGTCGACGCTAAGCTGCATCAGCGCGGCAGGCAGCGCGTGGCAGAGCATATCGGTGGTGCTTGCCAGATCCTTGATCAGCCGAATAATACCCGGCCCTGCGGGATGGGCCATCAGGCGTAAAGTGCGTTGCAGGCGGGCGGGCGGATGGCTCTTCTCGCCGACCGCGCAAAAGCCGATGCGCGGATCCTGCAATAACTGCTGCGCCCCGGCCTGATTAACAAAGGTGATGCGGTGCCCGCGCGCGATAAGCGCCTGCGCCAGCGCTTCCAGCGCGCGCATATGGCTGTAGAGCGGCGGTGAGATCACAGCATAGTGGCTCATGCTTCACGCACCAGCGTCGCCTGGCGTAGCGCCTCCAGGTTAGCGCTGCCGGTGCAGAAACAGGCGACACGAAGTTGATCGATCACTACCTGGAAGTGGGCGGCGACGGTTTCACATGAGATGGTGGCGCTGCCGAGCACGGCCGCAGCCTGGCCCACCAGCGAGGCACCCAGCCGCAGCGCTTTCGCCGCGTCGATACCGTTCGCAATGCCGCCGGAGGCGATAAGCGGCATCTCCGGCATCGCCTGTTGCAGGTCGGTCAGCGCCTGCGCGGTCGGAATGCCCCAGTTGGCAAAGGCCATTGCCACGGCGCGATGATGAGCCTGCGCGGCGCGCTCGCCCTCCACCGCCGCCCAGCTGGTGCCGCCTGCCCCGGCGACATCAAGCATCGCCACACCGGCGTCGCGCAACTGGCGCGCGACGTTGACGGATAATCCGGCACCCACCTCTTTAACCACCACCGGAACGGGCAGCGCCGCCACGGTTTTCTCAATCGCTGCCAGCACGCCGCGCCAGTCGCGATCGCCACCGCTTTGCAGCGCTTCCTGCAGTGGATTGAGGTGAATAATCAGCGCGTCGGCTTCAATCATCTCCACCGCGCGACGGGCATAATCCACGCCGTCAGGCCCGGCAATTTGTGCCGCGCCGAGGTTTGAGAGCAGCGCGATATCCGGCGCCAGCTGGCGCAGTTCACGGGTTAAGCCAGAGTTCTCTCTGCTCTCCAGCGCCACGCGCTGTGAGCCAACCCCCATCGCCAGACCAAGCTGCTGCGCGGCCTGCGCCAGATGGCGGTTAATCATCGCCGCACGGCTGGCACCGCCGGTCATGGAACTGATCAACAGCGGCGCGCGCAGGGTTTTGCCAAACAACCTGCAGCCGAGATCGATCTCATCCAGATGCAGTTCCGGCATCGCGCAGTGTTCAAAGCGCCACTGCTCAAAGCCGGTGGTGCGTTTCATGGCGCTGTGTGGGCTGTTAAGGACAATATCGAGGTGATCGTTTTTACGTTTCGCCAGATCCTTCATTCGCTAGCACCCCGGCAGCGTCGTCGCCCGGCTCTCGCCAAACAGCGTCATCTGTTTATCGAACCAGGCGCGCATAAAGCGGCGCGTAGAGACGCCGCGCGGGCAGGCGTTAGCAAGATGTTCATCGGCGCTACGCAGATGGTCGCTCAGGCGCTGATGCACCACCTCCGCGCCCAGCATCGCCACCAGCGTCGATTTACCGTCATCTTTGTTGAGATCTTTGCCGGTGCCGTTCAGCCCGTCGGTGAGATCGTCCATTAGCTGGAACGCCTGGCCGAGATCGAGGGCAAAACAGCGCAGCCGCTCACGTACCTGCGGCGAAGCCTCGGCCGCAATGGCCGCCATTTGCAGCGTGGCATCAAACAAGCGGCTGGTTTTTAACTCATTGGTCAGCTGGATAGCTTCCGGGCTGCGCGCCTTGTCGCCCTCATGCAGATCGAGAAACTGCCCCTGTACCAGCCCCTGAAGCCCCACGGCGGTGGAGAGTTCCGCGACGGATGCCGCTTTGCAGGCGGCCGACAAGCCCTGCGCCTCCGCCACCACGCCAAAGGCGCGGCTCAGCAGCGCAACGGCGGCCAGAATGGCGACGTTTTCACCATACTGGCGATGAATGGTTGGGCGTCCACGGCGCAGCGCGGCGTTATCCATACAGGGGATATCGTCCAGCATCAGCGAGGCGGCGTGCACCATTTCGACGGCACAGGCGAGATCGAGCAGCCCACGCTGGTCAACATCGCAGCCAAGATCGTGCGCGGCCAGCATCAGCAGCAGCGGGCGCACACGCTTGCCCGCCACCAGGGTGCCTTCGCGCATCGCGCTGTAGATCTGATCCTGCTGCGCACCGGCGGGTAACAGGTGATCGAGGCGTTGTTGCAGCGCGTCGCGTAAGGTCTGCAATTGGGCGTCGTGGTTGAGATTCATCGTGGCTGTCCCTCGTTATCCTTAAAGCGATGGCCGGGTAAATAAGTCAGAGCGTGAGGGCAGCGGTTAGCCTGCTGCGCTCGTCGGAGTGCGTAAAAAACTCCGCGCAGCCTGGGCGCTAATCTCTGCTGTGTCGTATTGGCAAAGCGTAGCGTAGATTGGGACATTTGCTCCGTAACGAGCGAATTCATAAGAATTTTTACATTATTACAACATAGCCGCCCGGTCAACCTTGCGCGACCGGGCGAGGCGCTTATAACCCTTTCAGCAGCTTGTCGACGAACGCCGGAACAACCTCGCTTGCCAGCCCATACTGCTTCTCTTCAAACTCGCTGCCGACCTGGCTCGGTTCGAGGTTGAGTTCCACGGTATGCGCGCCGTGCAGCTTCGCCTCATGGACAAACCCGGCGGCGGGATAGACATGCCCGGAAGTACCAATGGCGATAAAGAGATCCGCCATCGCCAGCGCGCTGTAGATCTCATCCATGCCGAGCGGCATTTCGCCAAACCACACCACGTGCGGGCGCAGCGGCGCGGGGAACTGGCAGCAGTGGCACTTATCCTCTTCGGTGACATCGCCGGTCCACTCCAGCACCTGCCCGCTCTGCGAACAGCGCACTTTCAGCAGCTCGCCATGCATATGGATAATGTGCTGATTCCCGGCGCGCTCGTGCAGGTTGTCGATATTCTGCGTGATCAGCAAAAAGCGATCGCCCAGCGCCTCTTCCAGCTGCGCCAGCGCCAGATGCGCGGCGTTCGGCGCGATCTCCGGCTGCTGTAGCTGGCGGCGGCGATCGTTATAGAAGCGCTGCACCAGCTGCGGATTGCGGGCGAAACCTTCCGGCGTCGCCACATCTTCCACATGATGCTCTTCCCACAGGCCATCCGCAGCGCGGAAGGTTCGGATACCGGATTCAGCGGAGATCCCCGCCCCGGTTAAGACAACAACTCTCGGTTTTTCCATTACGTCATGCACCATTATGTCGCGGAAAAAAATTCGCTGGCGTAAGCGCTCGCGCAGGCGGCGCTTGTTGCGGCGAAAACGGCTGAGACGATGTGAACGTCGCGATTGCATGGGCATCCTCTCAGGAGTGGTCTGCAAGGTGAAGGAAGGCCGCGCCGCGCATACCGCCCGCGTCGCCGTGGCGCGCGCGTTCGATACGGGGAACGTCGCCGGCCGGTAACAGATGCGGCGCGATGCGATCCGGCAGCAGCCGGGTCAGCGCGCTGAAGTTGGATAATCCGCCGCCAATCACCATCAGATCCGGGTCGATAATCGTCAAAATATTGCCAAGGCAGACCGCCAGCAAGTCGACGTAGCGCTCAACATGCGCCCGCGCGTTTGCCTCGCCCTGCTCCCAGCGCGCGATAATTTCCGGCGCTGTCAGAGTCTGATGATAGAAGTGTTGGTAGAGCCACGCAAAACCGCGACCGGAGAGATAGTTCTCAATACAGCCGATGTTGCCGCAGCCGCAGCGCAAAAGGGGAAAATCAAAGCCCATCAGGGAGAGTGCATCGACGGGTAGGCGGATATGGCCAAATTCGCCGGTGATAAAGCGCCGCCCGGGGATCGATTTGCCGTTAAATACCAGCCCGCCGCCGACGCCAGTGCCGAGGATCAGCCCCATCACCAGCGGATAGTGGCGGAACTCCTCATCCCAGGCTTCTGAAAGGGTAAAACAGTTGGCATCGTTATCGATACGCACGTCGCGATCGAGCAGATGGCTGAGATCGCGGCGAAGCGCCTGCCCGCTGGCGGCGGGTAGATTGGCAGCATAAAGCGTGCCATCGGCGGTTTCCGGGATCCCTGGAATGCCAATGCCGACGCTGCCCTTCACGCCGCTGCGGCGATCGGCTTCCGCCACCAGCGCGGCGATAGCCTGCAGAAAGGCGTCGTAACTTTCGTGGGGCGTGGCAATACGCGTTTCCCACTGTAACCGCCGCCCGGCGTCAAAGAGGCCGAGCGCGATTTTACTGCCGCCAATATCAAACCCGTAGTGCATTGCCACTCCTTCGTTGTGGCGCCGTGACCCGCGGGATTACTGCCCGCTCAGCACCCTTGCCGGATCGATGTTGCTTGCCCGGCGCGCCGGATACCAGCTCGCCAGCAGGCTCAACAGCAACGCCGTCACCAGCACGTACACCACATCCAGTGGATGGAGTTCCGACGGCAGGAAGTCGATAAAGTAGATATCCCCCGACAGGAACTGATGGCCGATAAGCTTCTCAATACCGTTAATAATCGGCGTCAGTTGCAACGAAACAATGACGCCAATTACCGCACCGCAGAGGCTGCCAAACAGCCCCGCCAGCAGACCGTACCAGACGAAAATCGCCCGGATCAAGCCATCTTTCGCGCCCAGCGTACGCAGCACGGCGATATCACCGCTCTTATCTTTCACCGCCATTACCAGCGTCGAGACGATGTTGAAGCAGGCGACGCCAATCACCAGCACCATCGCCAGATACATAATCGCGCGGATCATCTGAATATCGCGGTACATGTAGCCATATTTGCCGATCCAGCTTTTGATATAGACATAGCTGTTGGTCACTTCGCCCGCATCGCGCACCAGCTTTTGGGCGTTAAACACGTCGTTCACTTTAATGGCGATGCCGGTGACGCTGCTGCCCATATCGAGATAGTTCTGCGCATCTGCCAGCGGGATCATCGCGTAGTTGTGATCGAGCTGGCCGCTCAGTTGCAGAATACCGGTGACATGCAGGCGCACGCGTTTTGGCTGCAACAATTTATGCGCGTCATCGGAGTTGGGGATCATGATCGAGACCCAGTCGCCCTGCTTCACTTTCAGGGCGTCTGCCACCCCTTTGCCGAGGATGATCTGCTGGGAGCCGGCGCTAAAGCCTTTCCACGCATCGCCCTGCACAAACTTCGGCAGCGCGCTGAGCTGCATCTCCTGCGCCGGATCAACGCCTTTAACCTGAATAGCGCGCAGGTTCGCCCCGCTCTCCACCAGCCCGGTAAAGTTGATATAGGGCGCGGCAGCGGCGATGCCCGGCACTTTTTGCACTTTGCCAAGCACCGTTTCCCAGCCGTTCCACGGCTGATTCACCGGCTCGATTTCGCCGTGCGGCACCACCGCCAGAATGCGGTTGTTCAGCTCACGTTCAAAGCCGTTCATTGCGCTCAGGCCAACAATCAGCACGGCCACACCGAGCGCAATACCGACGGTGGAGATAACCGAGATCAGCGACACCATGCCGCTACGGCGACGGCCGCGGCTAAAGCGCAGGCCGATTAATAATGACAGCGGGGATGCCATTACTCAGCCCCCATCAGGGTCAGGTCGGTTTTCAGATGGCCGTCGCGCATCTCCAGCTGGCGGTTCATGCGCTTTGCCAGTTGCAGATCGTGGGTCACCACCAGGAAGGCGGTGCCCTGGGTGCGGTTCAGCTCACCGAGCAGTTCAAAGATGCTGTCGGCGTTGCGGGCATCAAGGTTGCCGGTCGGTTCATCCGCCAGCACCAGACGCGGGTTGTTAACCAGCGCGCGGGCAATGGCGACGCGCTGACGCTCACCGCCGGAGAGTTCAGACGGGCGATGGCCGGCGCGGTGCTCCAGGCCAACGGCGCGCAGCATCTCGCGGGCGCGGGTGTCGATCTCGGCCGGTTTTTTCTTGCCGATCAGCAGCGGCATCGCCACGTTTTCCAGCGCGGTAAAGTCCGGCAGCAGGTGGTGGAACTGGTAGATAAAGCCCAGCTCGCGGTTACGCAACTCGGCCTTCGCCGTGGAGGAGAGTTTGCTCATCGGGCGTTCGCCAAAAATGACGTCGCCGGAAGTCGGCGTATCCAGCCCGCCGAGCAGGTGCAGGAGCGTACTTTTCCCGGAGCCGGAGCTGCCGACAATCGCCATCAGCTCCCCTTCCGCCATGCTGAAGCTGACATTGTGCAGCACATCGGTCTGCACACTGCCTTCCTGATAGCGTTTGCACAGGTTGTCGCATTGCAACAGGATCTTATTCATAACGTAAAGCCTCAGCGGGTTGAGTGGCGGCAGCGCGCCAGGAAGGGTAAAGCGTCGAAAGTAGCGCAATGGCCATCGCCACCAGCGCAATGCCAACCACCTGCAGCGGATCGATCGCCACCGGCAGCGCCGCGCCGTCGAGCAGCGCGCCGATAATCGGCATTAAATTATTTAACTGGCTGGCCAAAAGCGCCCCCAGCCCGGCACCAAGCAGCGCACCGATAATCCCGGCGCTGGCGCCCTGCACCATAAACACCGCCATGATCTGGCGCGGCGTTAAGCCCTGGGTTTGCAGAATGGCAACCTCGCCCTGCTTCTCCATCACCATCAGGCCAAGCGAAGTAATGATGTTAAAGGCGGCGACGGCGACGATCAGGCTCAACAGCAGCCCCATCATGTTTTTCTCCATGCGCACAGCCTGGAAGAGCTCGCCTTTACGATCGCGCCAGTCATGCCACTGGGTGCCTTCCGGCAACGTTTGCTGGCTGAGCACATCCACTTTCAGCGGCTCATTGAGCCATAAACGCCAGCCGGTGATATTGCCCGCCGGGTAGCGCATCAGGCGCGAGGCATCGTCGATATTGACCAGCATCTGGTACTCGTCCACTTCGCTGTTAGCGGCGAAAGTGCCCACCACCGTGAAGAGGCGCTGGCTCGGCAGGCGTCCCATTGGCGTGAACTGGCTGGCAGAGGGGACCATCACGCGGATTTGGTCGCCGCGGGTAACGCCCAACTGGCTGGCCAACAGCTCGCCGAGAATGATGTTGTATTTACCCGCCTGCAGCTGGTTTTGCTGCACGTTAACCAGAAACGGCGTCAGCGGATCTTTCTGCGCCGGATCGATACCGAGCATCACGCCAACCGCGACGCTGCGCGCGCTTTGCAGCACCACATCGCCGGTGGTCAGCGGCGCAATGCGCGACACGCCCTGCAGCTTAACGCTGCTGGCCGGAAGCTGTTGCGGGTTGAGCGAGCCTTTCTGGGTCGTCAGGGTAGCCTGGGGCATCAGCCCAAGGATGTTGTTTTGCAGTTCGCGCTCGAAGCCGTTCATCACCGATAACACCGTCACCAGCGCCATAACGCCCAGGGTGATGCCAATGGTTGACAGCCAGGAGACAAAGCGGCCAAAGCGGTCCGCCGCGCGTCCACGCATATAGCGTAGACCTATGAAGAGAGTGACAGGCTGATACATGAAATCCGTCTGGTTGCTGTGAGCAGAGTCAGGAGTATATAAGCGAAAGGTGAGAGCGTAAATGCGTGATAGCGTAAGAATTCATCTGATTAATGTCAAAAAAAGTCGAAAAATCAAATCGCTACTTTCGCCAGAGCGCCTGTTGTGCGCCGGTAAATTGGCAATCTGTCGATTTCTTAGCCTCCACTTATTCCGAAAATGAATATATCCAGACTCTTTCCCGTTACATTCAGCGTTTGTATGGCCAGGATCGTTTGCCGGGATTATGGCAACAACAGGCACAAAACGAATGAAACAGAAAACATTATGGATAAACCAGATAAAAGGACTTTGCATTTGCCTGGTGGTGATTTACCACTCGGTTATTACCTTTTATCCACACCTCTCGGTCTTCCAGCATCCCTGGTCAGAAACGCTCTCCAAGTGCTGGATCTATTTCAACCTCTATCTCGCGCCGTTCCGCATGCCGGTGTTCTTTTTTATCTCCGGCTTTCTGATCCGCCGCTATATCGATGATGTGCCATGGAAAGACGCCATCGATAAACGGATCTGGAGCATTGTCTATGTGCTGGCGCTGTGGGGCGTATTGCAGTGGGTGGGCCTAAGCCATCTTAACGACTGGCTGGCGCCGGAGCGCGATCTCAGCAACTCGTCAAACGCCGCCTATGCCGACAGCTGGCAAGGATTTTTATACGGCATGCTGACCGCCACTACCAGCCTCTGGTATCTCTACGCATTAGTGGTCTACTTCACGCTGTGTAAACTGCTCAGCCGCTGGAAAGTGCCGATGCTGGCGCTGATGATTGTGGCAAGCCTGGCGATTAACTACCTGCCGCTGCCGTGGTGGGGAATGAACAGCGTCGTGCGCAATATGATCTTCTACAGCCTCGGTGCCTGGTACGGTATGCAGGTGATGGAGTTTGTTAAAACCGTCTCGCTGCGCCGCTACGCCCTGCTGTTTATTGTCGCCGTGGTGGTGGCGTTTGGGCTGTGGATGTTCAATATGCCGCTGCCGCTCTGCCTGCTGTCGATTGTCGGCATCATGCGCCTCTTCCAGGAGATGGAGAAACGCTTCCCGCCGAGCGAAAAGAGCCTGCTTAATGTCGTCGGCTCCAATACGCTGGCGATCTACACCACCCACCGCATTCTGGTGGAGGGTTTTAGCCTGGCGCTGATCAAACCGCTTAACGCCGGCGTCTGGCCGCCTGCGGTCGAGCTGGCGGTGCTGATTGCCTATCCGGCGGCGGTGCTGCTGATCTGTACGCTGGTCGGGCTGATGGTGCGTAAACTCTCCTCCGCGCTGTTTGGCGATCTCTTTTTTACCCCGCCAACAAAGCACCTTTCGGCGGCGACAGCACGCTGACAGGGCGATTTCTTGGCTAAACTCACGTAATCACACATAATCCTCGTATTGCGTATCAAGGATATGCCCCCATAACGGGGGTATATCCATAATGAGATCTTCATATCCCCATGCCTGAACAATACCGTTATTCCCTGCCGTCAAAAGCGGGTGACCAGCGCCAGTTTGGCGAGCTTACCGGCGCGGCCTGCGCCACCGAAGTGGCAGAAATCATTGAACGACACGCCGGTCCGGTTGTGCTTATCGCCCCGGATATGCAGAACGCGCTGCGTTTACATGATGAGATTAGCCAGTTTACCGACAACCTGGTGATGAACCTCGCGGACTGGGAAACGCTGCCCTACGACAGCTTTTCGCCGCACCAGGAGATTGTCTCCTCCCGTCTCTCCACCCTTTACCAGCTGCCTGCGATGCAGCGCGGCGTGCTGATTGTCTCAGTCAATACGCTGATGCAGCGCGTCTGCCCGCACAGCTATCTGCACGGTCACGCGCTGGTGATGAAAAAGGGGCAGCGCCTGTCGCGGGATCAACTGCGTACGCAGCTTGATAGCGCCGGTTACCGCCATGTCGATCAGGTGATGGAGCATGGCGAATATGCCACTCGTGGCGCGCTGCTCGATCTTTTCCCGATGGGCAGCAGCCAGCCTTACCGCCTCGACTTTTTCGATGATGAGATCGACAGCCTGCGCCTGTTTGATGCCGATACCCAGCGCACGCTCGAAGAGGTGGAGGCGATTAATCTGCTTCCGGCCCATGAGTTTCCGACCGATAAGACCGCCATCGAGCTTTTCCGCAGCCAGTGGCGCGATAAGTTCGAGGTGAAGCGCGACGCGGAGCATATCTATCAGCAGGTGAGCAAAGGCACCCTGCCCGCCGGGATCGAATACTGGCAGCCGCTCTTTTTCAGCGAACCGCTACCGCCGCTCTTTAGCTACTTTCCGGCCAACACGCTGCTGGTGAATACTGGCGATCTGGAAGCCAGCGCCGAGCGTTTCCAGCAGGATGCGCAGGCACGCTATGAGAACCGCGGCGTTGATCCGATGCGCCCGCTGTTACCGCCGGAAGCACTCTGGCTGCGGGTGGATGCGCTGTTCAGCGAACTGAAAAAATGGCCGCGCATTCAGCTCAAAACCGAACAGGTGGCGGATAAAGCGGGCCAGATAAACCTCGGTTACCAGAGCCTGCCGGATCTCTCGGTGCAGGCGCAGCAGAAGTCGCCGCTGGATAATCTGCGTAAATTCCTTGAGTCCTTCAGCGGCCCGGTGGTCTTTTCCGTCGAGAGCGAGGGGCGTCGCGAAGCGCTGCTCGAACTGCTGGCACGCATTAAAGTTGCGCCAAAACGCGCTCTGCGTCTGGATGATGCCAGCGCGCCGGGCGCGTGGCTGATGATCGGTGCCGCCGAGCGCGGGTTTATTGATACGCTGCGTAACCGGGCGCTGATTTGCGAAGGCGATCTGCTGGGTGAGCGCGTTGCGCGCCGCCGCCAGGATACGCGCCGCACCATCAACCCCGATACGCTGATTCGCAACCTCGCTGAGCTGCATGACGGCCAGCCGGTGGTGCACTTTGAGCACGGCGTTGGCCGCTATGCCGGGATGACGACGCTGGAAGCGGGCGGCATCACCGCAGAGTACCTGATGCTGACCTATGCCAACGACGCCAAACTCTATGTTCCGGTTTCGTCGCTCCATCTCATCAGCCGCTATGCTGGCGGCGCGGAAGATAACGCCCCGCTGCATAAACTGGGCAGCGATGCCTGGACGCGCGCGCGGCAAAAAGCGGCGGAGAAGGTGCGCGACGTGGCGGCGGAACTGCTGGATATTTACGCCCAGCGCGCGGCGAAGTCGGGCTTCGCGTTTAAACACGATCGCGAACAATACCAGCTCTTTTGCGACGGTTTCCCCTTCGAAACCACCCCGGATCAGGCCCAGGCCATCAATGCCGTGCTGAGCGATATGTGCCAGCCACTGGCGATGGATCGGCTGGTGTGCGGCGATGTCGGCTTTGGTAAAACCGAAGTGGCGATGCGCGCCGCCTTCCTTGCTATCGAGAACAATAAACAAGTGGCGGTGCTGGTGCCGACCACCCTGCTCGCCCAGCAGCACTTCGATAATTTCCGCGACCGCTTTGCCAACTGGCCGGTGCGAATTGAGATGCTGTCGCGTTTTCGCAGCGCCAAAGAGCAGGCGCAGATCCTTGAACAGGCCGCCGAAGGGAAGATCGACATTCTGATCGGCACGCATAAGCTGCTGCAAAACGATGTGAAAATGAAGGATTTGGGGCTGTTGATTGTCGATGAGGAGCACCGTTTCGGCGTGCGGCATAAAGAGCGCATTAAAGCGATGCGCGCCGACGTTGATATTCTGACGCTCACCGCGACGCCGATCCCGCGCACGCTGAATATGGCGATGAGCGGCATGCGCGATCTGTCGATTATTGCCACACCTCCCGCGCGCCGTCTGGCGGTGAAAACCTTTGTTCGCGAGTATGACAACCTGGTGGTGCGCGAGGCGATCCTGCGTGAAGTGCTGCGCGGCGGCCAGGTTTACTACCTCTATAACGATGTGGAGAACATCCAGAAAGCGGCCGACCGGCTGGCGGAGCTGGTGCCGGAAGCGCGTATCGCCATCGGCCACGGCCAGATGCGCGAGCGCGAGCTGGAGCGGGTGATGAATGATTTCCACCATCAACGGTTCAACGTGCTGGTCTGCACCACCATTATCGAAACCGGGATCGATATTCCCACCGCCAATACCATCATTATTGAGCGCGCCGACCACTTTGGCCTCGCACAGCTGCACCAGCTGCGCGGTCGCGTCGGGCGTTCGCATCACCAGGCCTATGCCTGGCTGCTGACGCCGCATCCGAAGGCGATGACCACCGATGCGCAAAAACGCCTTGAAGCAATTGCCTCGCTGGAGGATCTGGGCGCTGGCTTTGCGCTGGCGACTCACGATCTGGAGATCCGTGGTGCGGGTGAACTGCTCGGTGAGGATCAGAGCGGGCAGATGGAGACCATCGGTTTCTCGCTCTATATGGAGCTGCTGGAGAATGCCGTCGATGCGCTGAAAGAGGGTCGTGAGCCGTCGCTGGAGGATCTTACCAGCCAGCAAACGGAGGTGGAGCTGCGCATGCCTGCCCTGCTGCCGGATGATTTTATTCCTGATGTGAATACGCGCCTGTCGTTCTATAAACGCATTGCCAGCGCGAAAGATGAGAACGCCCTTGAGGAGATCAAGGTTGAGCTGATTGACCGCTTTGGCCTGCTGCCGGATGCCGCGCGTAATCTGCTTGATATCGCCATGTTGCGCCAGCAAGCGCAGAAGCTGGGGATCCGCAAGCTGGAGGGGAATGATAAAGGCGGCCTGATTGAGTTTAACGAGAAGAATCACGTT
This sequence comes from Kosakonia sp. 1610, assembly GCF_050435845.1. Taxonomy (NCBI): domain Bacteria; kingdom Pseudomonadati; phylum Pseudomonadota; class Gammaproteobacteria; order Enterobacterales; family Enterobacteriaceae; genus Kosakonia; species Kosakonia sp. 1610. The sequence continues at coordinate 39,674 of NZ_JBNDKZ010000016.1, forward strand.
AACCCGGCGTGGTTGATTGGCTTATTGCAGAAGCAGCCGCAGCATTTCCGCCTCGATGGCCCGACGCGGCTGAAGTTTTTGCAGGAGTTGAGCGAGCGCAAAACCCGCATGGAGTGGGTACGCAACTTTATGCAGCAGCTGGCGGAGAACGCCGTCGCCTGACGGCGGGTTAGCGCCTCTGCGCGCCGTTTTGCCGGATGGCGGCGCTGCCTTATCCGGCCTACGGGATCGAGCTCTTTTGTAAGCCTGATAAGCGCAGCGCCATCAGGCATGTTTTTGGGAACCACGGTCAAACACCCCGCTCGCTTTATTGCCGGATGGCGGCGTTGCCTTATCCGGCCTACGGGTTCGTGCTCTTTTGTAGGCCTGATAAGCGCAGCGCCATCAGGCATATTTTTGGAAACCACGGTCGAACACCCCGCCCGCTTTATTGCCGGATGGCGGCGTACCGCCTTATCCGGCCTACGGGTTCGTGCCCTTTTGTAGGCCTGATAAGCGCAGCGCCATCAGGCATGTTT
>NZ_JBNDKZ010000017.1:0-31041 GCF_050435845.1 Kosakonia sp. 1610
GCGGTGTCGTAACGGGTCTCCTGCGAGAGCACGCCCTGGCTGCGGGAGGTTTCCCGGTGCAGGCGGTCGCGACCGTAAGCCGCCAGCGTGTGCGTCGCCCCACCGTGACGCAGCTGCATCTCCAGCAGGTGCCCGGTGCCGTAGCGAAGGCTGGCCAGCTCGCGCCCGTCCGGGAACCGCGTGCTGCTGAGGTTGCCCAGCGCGTCGTACTCGTACTCAAACTTCCCGCCGTGGTTTTCCTCGCTCACCAGCTCGCCGGCCGCGTTGCGGGTGAAGATGAGCACCGCGTCCCACTCAGGCTCCCGCTCTTCCAGCAGCGCATTGCGCCACTCGGCGCGGGTGGCGCGGCGGATTTCCAGCGACAGCGTGTCGTGGCGGTATTCGGTGCGGTGGTCAGCGGTTTCCCGCGCCGTCAGGCGCCCCAGCACATCATACTCAAACGCGGTGACCAGCGGCGCTTCCTGGCTGCCCGGCAGCGGATGGCGAATCACCTCCGTCACCTGGTCCAGCGCGTCGTGGCGGTACTCCGTCAGGCGGCCCGCGTAATCCCGCAGGCCCGTCAGCCGCCCCGTGGCGTCATACTCAAACCGCCAGCTTTCGCTGTTCGGGTTAATCAGCGTCGTCAGGCGGCCCAGGCGGTCGTAACGCAGGTGCGTGAGATGGCCCGCCGGGTCGGCGGCGCTCACCACCTGCCCGCGGGCGTTGCGCGTGACTTTGCGCTCGCGCAGCCCGTCGTCGTCCTGCCCGCACAGCAGCCCGGCGTTGTCATATTCGTAGTGCGTCTCGCGGCCGTCCGCCCGCCGCCAGGTGCGCAGACGCCCCGCCGCGGTGAGCGTCCAGCGGTCGGTGTTGCCTTCGGCATCCCCGGCGCTCAGCGGTCGTCCCGCCGCGTCGTACAGCCGGTGGCTCTGGTTGCCGGAGCAGTCCTCGTTGCGCACCAGCTGCCCGCGCTCGTTCCACCAGAAACGGTGCGTGTTCTCCAGCGCGTCCGTCTGCTTCACCAGGTCGCCCTGCTCGTTCCACTCAAAGCGCGTCACGCCGCCTTTCGGGTCAGTGAGCGAAACCACGTCGCCGCGCGCGTTGTACTCATACTGCCAGGTGGCACCGTCCGGCAGCACTTCCTTCAGCGGGAACGCGAAAGCCGGGTGCCAGGTGGTGAACGTGCTGTTGCCGAGCGGGTCGCGCACTTCCGTCAGGTTGCCGTGCTCATCGTAGCCGTACACCCAGCGGCTGCCGTCCGGCGTGATGGCCGCCTTCAGCAGTTCGGCGTAGCCCGCCCACTCGTAGCGCCACACGCCGCCGTTGCGGTCGGTGAACTCGGTGATGCGGTAGAGGAAATCCCAGCAATGGCGCGTTGAGAAGCCCGCGTCGCAACTCACTGTCGCGCAGCGTTTCGCCTCGTCGGCATCGATGCGCCAGCGCTCCAGCACGTTATCCTGGTCATCCAGCACCTGATAACTGCACACGCGCCAGTTGGGCGCATCGGCGGCGGGCTGCCACTGATAATGCACGCTGAGGTTAGTGGAGAAGCTGTGCCAGCCCATCATGTCGCTGGCGCGGTCCCAGCCGAAACGGCGCGTGACGATGCCGTCGGCGTCGGTCACGTCGGTTAGCTGGCCGTGTTCGTTATAGCCGTAAGTGACCAGCAGGCGGCGCTCGCCTGTGCAAACCTGATGCACGCTGGCGAGACGGCCATGCTGTTTCTCATAGGCAAGCTCGACATCCAGCGATTCATTGTCACCGGAAATCCGCACCAGTTTGCCGTGCTCGTCCCAGGCGTAGTGCTGACAGTTCTCGTGACGATCGTAGATGCGGAACAGGCGCCATTCGCCGGGGTTCGTCGGGTCGGGCTCGTAGACATGGTATTCACCGCTCGCCATCTGGAGCATCAGCGTGCCGGTCACGGTGTAATAGAGCGTGATACCGTCTTCGAGATAATCCACCACGTCGCCGGGGTTCAGCTCGCCAAAGCCCAGATCGCGACCGGACATATCACGCCAGATAAATGTATTGTCCTCAAGGCGGAAGAAGCGGGTCTCGAACGGCAGCAGCCAGCCGGTGCCGAGCATACCGGTCGCAAGATTACGGCTGTTGTAGATGCGCTGCCAGATAAGCGGAATACGATCTTCGAGCGTGAAATCGCGGTCTTCCTCGCCCGCAAGAATTTTCGCACCGCTGGCGATATCCACCGGGTGCTGCGTGTGGCGCGCTTCACTGCCAACCTTCCCGGCCTGGATCATCCCGAGCGTGGCTAGTCCCATTCCGAGATCGCCGGCGAGCTGACAGCAAAACGCCTTGAGTATCTGGCGGCTGAAAATGGTCTTCAGCAGGCCTTTACTGAGATTGCGAATAATTCCCGGCCCAAGGCTACCGATGGCGTTACCAATAAGCCGCGCCCAGAAATTTTCACCGCTGCGGATATCGCGCACCACAATGCTCTCGCCACCGATGCGCACGCGCGTATTCTCTTTAACTTTTATCTTTGCTTCGCAGGTACTGCGATCGCCGTCACGACAAGCAGGCTGACCGTTGATCAGCACCTTTTTCGAGCCTTCCGCCAGGAAGTTACCGCCAGTAACCGTATGGCCTTTGGTACACTCAACGGTATCCAGCGGCGCTTCTTTAGCAAAAGGGCTGGCCCCCGCCACGACCGGCTGGGTTAAGTTATCCCAGACGCTGCCCGCAAAATTTTTCACTCCCTGCCAGCCACTGCTGGCAATCGCGTTTGCTCCCGCCGCCAGATTATCAACCGGGTGCAGCGTAAACTGCGCCACTTCGAGAATGGTAACGGCCGTGTTTATGGCAAACGCTTTCGCTTTATCGGAAAAGCTCTCTTCCGGGATAGGTGTATTGAGATAATCATGATCGACCGTGCCCGCCGCACGGGCGGCAGGGAGGTCCATGATATGAACGTTGTGCGAGCCACTGGTAATAAGGGCATCCGGTGGTCCACGCCAGCCGAAGAAATCCAGCACGGCATCGACACCCTGGCCGACCATATCGCCTGCTTCCTCCGCGACGCCGCTGGTGAAGACAACGGCAATCAATGCAACGCCCGCGACCGTGCCAAGCCCGGTCGTCATCATTGCCGTACCCGCGGTAAACGCGGCAAGACAGATGGCCCCTTCGACCACACCGCTGACAACGTCGGCGAGCAGAGAGCTATGGATGAGTGGATCCTGATAACGGGCAGCTAACGGTTCGAACACGCTTATGCTCCTTCCCCTGGCATAAACTCCAGACCCGCTTTAATGGATTCCCATAACGCCAGCGCGTCTTCATCAAACAACGCGGTGCGGCTCATGGCCATCACCAGTAGATGATCGTCAAGCATCGTGGTCGCCAGCTGTTCATGAACCGTTACGCCGTGGTTTTCAAAACGCAGGGCGACTTCCTGTGCGGGCCGGCCACCGACCTGGGTGGCCTGCACCTCTCCGCCGGTAAACTTCTTCATGTCGCGTTTGATTTTAGCGACCTGGCTTTTCAGGTACGCCTCTTCGTCGCCAGGCTTCACGTCCCATGCACGGGTCAGCACCAGCGACGCGCCCGCTTTCGGTAGTGACAATATTGTCATGCTGCGATCCTGCACCGCTTCCGGCAGCGTCAGCGTCCCTTCTGATAGCGTATATTTCACGTTGCTCATGCCTGCCCTTCTCCGTCAGGGGTAAAAGTTTTTGCCACTTCGTTCTGAATATCTGCGGGTGTCGGCGCCACGTTTGTCGCTTTGTCCGGATCCTTGAGATTCAGATCGAGCGTACCGCCGGTGTTGATTTGCCCCGTACCGCTGGCATTGATCGCAAACTTGGTACAGTAAAGGTTGACCTGGCCGTTCGAGCCCATCTCCAGCACGGAATCGCCCGTCACCAGACGGATGCCTGTTGAGGAAGAGATAGTCACCGTCCCCTGGCCTTTAATGTCGTACTGGCCGCCGACCAGCTCGTTGCGGGTCATCTGAATCGCGTGCTCGTGTTTTCCTTCCACTTTGCCGGTGTAGTCCTGCTTGATGGAAAGCAACTGCGAACCGCCGACGCTGTGAGTCTCGTCTTTCTTGATGCTTGTATCAAGGTTGCGCTCGGCCTGCAGCCACACCTGCTCGGCACCGGCTTTATCCTCGAAGCGCAGGGCGTTAGCGTTGTCCGGCGAACCGTCCTTCGAGCGGCTTAAAAAACCCATCTGCGTCGCCGCCGCCGGCAGCGACCACGGCGGCATGCTCGCCTCGTTGTATACGCGCCCCGTTATCAGCGGGCGGTCCGGGTCGCCGTTGATGAAGTCCACCACCACTTCGTCACCCACGCGCGGTATCTGTACACCACCGAAGCCCTGGCCCGCCCATGCGCTCGACACGCGCACCCAGCTCGAGCTGGTGTCGTCGCCCTTCGAGAGCCGGTCCCAGTGGAATTTCACCTTCACCCGGCCATATTTGTCCGTCCAGATGCTCTCGCCCTGCGGGCCCACCACCTTCGCCGTCTGTGGGCCGTACGTGCGCGGCCACGGCGTCTTCTGCGCCGGGCGGTACGGCACGTCCGCCGGTATCACCTCAAAATGCGTTTCGTGCACCGTATTGCTGTCCGCCCCGCTCGCGTAGCGGTTCTCCTCGAAGTGGTATTGCGCCGCCGTGGTAAGGTATTCCCCGTTGTCACCGAAGAACGGGGCGTTGCGAAGCACGAACGTGTGCCCCGGCGCGATGCCGAGCGCTGTCGCTGTGCCCCGCGTCTGGCGGTGCTCCACCTGCCATCTCTCCTGGCGGATGCGGGCATAGAACTCACCGTGACCGTGCTCCACAAACCGGCCCGGCCAGTCATAGACGTCAATGCTCCCTGGCTGCGGCGATTTTGGGTTCTGCCGTGCCTGGAAGAGCCACGCGTTCGGCTTGCGGAAGTCGTAGTCGTCGAGGCTGTAGATGCCCGGTGTCACATTATCCTGCAGCGCCCACTGGCTGATGCCCTCTTCATCCGTTGTACCGCCTGATGGCGTCACGTGGTACGGAATAGCCTCGTAGCCGGGAAAAATCTTGTACTGACCGGGGGCATCAGTAAGCACCAGCGTGTGGCGGTCCTGTTCATGGCGGAAGTGATAAGTGATGCCCTCCAGTTCCAGCAAGCGGCTCATGAAGTCCAGGCTACTCTCCTGGTACTGCACGCAGTACTCCCATACTCGGTAGCTGCCCGACAGCCGCTCCTCTACGTTCACCCGGCTCTCGCCGAGCAGCGTCTTAACTATCTGCGGCACCGTCTGCCCCTGGAAGATGCGCAGATTGCGGTCACGCTGCATCGGCCACAGGTCCGGCTCCACCGTCAGCTCGTAGGCCGCATAGCGGGTACCCGACATCTCCACCGCGCTCACCGCAACTCGAGTCACCTTACCGTTGAGGTAACGCGGCGTCATCAGGGCCTGAGTCGGGATGGTCACCGTCACCGGCTGGCCCAACAGCGCGCTGCGGTCGGTACGCGCGTCAGTCCCAAGCAGCGTCAGGGTAAACATGAACGGCTCCGACAGCGACTCGCGCCCGGAAAGCTTCCAGAAAAGTAGCCCCTCGACCGGGAGCTGAACGGTGATTCGGTTGAGCATAACTTCCATCCCTATGTGTCTATGCGCTGCAAACCAGAGCCGGAGACATCCATCTATCACAGCACAGCAGTAAATGACGCATACTTTCACGCTTCCGGCCGCACAGCAGAACAGCAGAAACTCATTGCAGTTTTAGTTAATATCATATTTCAGGACTGAAATTTCATAATATGGCTACCGCCGGCGAAGCCTCAGCAGAGGTTAAGCCCTATCAGAAAATGTCAGGTAGCGAAGCGGCAATAAATGCCATATAAAAACGATGTGCGCGCGCGGGTGTAAATATACCAATAAGAGACTTCTCGGAAAACTACCATTATTCTGAATATACAGATCATTCTGATTCCAGTACGGATAGGTATTTATAGCTGGCATAAATTCCGGAGAACAGCAGGCTATTTTTTTTGGCGGACGTCACTAATAACGCACTGAAATATTCATGAAAGAAAAAGGATTTTCTTTTACTGGCCGCGCTGAGAAAGCGCTTTTATATGAAAGGATAATATTTACTTAAGGGTGGGCTGCCCCCGGTATTAGATACAAAGCTCAGTTATAAATGGACTGACCCCGCCCCGGTAGACGATCCTGCCCTATAGTTTGAGCATAGGAGGAGCGTATGGGCACACCACGATTTACACTTGAATTTAAGGAAGAAGCCGTCCGTCAGATGAGTTGTTCTTCATCCATGCTGCTACATGGCTTGTATTGAGCCAGATACTCGTTATCAAATTCGTTCAGCAGTTTTGGTAACTGCGCTGAGGGCGCAAACATAAAGCCGCCTTTGCTGATATTAACCGCTCTTTCTTGTCCAGCCCACTCGTAGATGTTACCTAACCAGTGGCGATGCCAGCTTTTTAGCATGACTACGCTGAACTGCCCTTCTGGGAACTGTTCTTCAAAAACAGACTGATAGAGTTGTTCTAACAGGACAAGTTCAGCCTCATCCATCTCATCAGAAGTTGCGATCCCCAGCTTGTTAGCCAAAACTTGGTCGCCAGAGCCTTTCTCATACTGACCTTCACTGCTGGATACATGATATCGGCTCATGGAGATGCCCTGTGTTATTAGAGGGATGGAAAAACAGAGGGATTATAACGCTGGATGAGTAAGGCGAAAAATATCAATAAAATCAGATCTTTACAAAAGTGTAGGTTAAAATATAGTTTTTATAATCTGATGGTAAATAACCGTTAATAATCATCATTAACACACCAATGCATCATTGGAGTGTGCGCGTCGAGGTTGTCTGTCGTACTCATCAGTTAGTGATGTCCATCTTCTTGAAAAATAATGAGTCAGTGATGTTTGTTGTTCTCATCGCTTATCACTTTCCTCACCGGAACTCATGAAATTGCATCGCGGTTCATGAAGGCGTAGCGAGCATGATAACGGACTCTGTGGGGCAGGAAAACAAGCGTGCGCGAAGCGGTTATTGAAAGCGACAGGAATGATAAAGCCAGATGATCAGGATAGAACTGATAACGGCGAAAATCGTGGTTTACATTTCTCCTGTGGTACAACCGGAGTTAAGTCTTTTTTCTACCGTTACATAGCCCGCTGAGGGAGAAGCTCCCTCAGGTCAACATTGGCCGCCTGGATTAGTCCTTGGTAGGCAGCAAACGAAGCGTTGCGATTATTAAAAAGCCGTAACCACGCCCAGTCGCTGGATTTTGCGGAAGTGAGCTATTTATTTCATTAAACGGGGGAAGAGTTTAAGCCCGTTGAGATAATTAATTTCTCTTAACTGATCCCCCGTATAGTCTTCATAATTATCCAGCTGATGGGCGAATGAAGTACTGACGGACACAGGCGCATAAGGAAAGTCGCTACCGTAAAGGATATGTCCCGGCTCTGCAAAGGCCAGCAGACTTTTCAACGCGACGTGACTACTGGACAACGCAGTGTCGAAGTAAAACTTTTTCATCTCCCCGAGCATCTCATCTTTGCTGAGCGTAGGGTGCAGGCCGGGTAATAACTCAGCAAATCGATATGAAGCGTAAGGCAAAAATCCTCCTGCATGAGAAAGGATCACGTTGATGTTTTGACAACGCTTCATTACACCTTCTACAACCATATGTATCGCTGTCCGGGTGGTGTCCATCGGATAATCAATTACCGGGCCAGGAATACCTGGTATTGATGCCATCGGTGGTTTGGCCGGGTGGATAAAGACAACAGCAGAACGACGATTTAATTCATCCCATACAGAGCTGAAACGCTCGTCTCCTAAATATATTCCCTGATAGTTAGTCATCAGCACCACACCATCAGCATCTAAATGCTCATAGGCATAATTAATTTCAGACAGCGAGGCATCAATATCCGGCAATGGTAAGGTTATAAAATTACCAAAGCGTCCAGGCATTTTCTGCACCAGATCAGCAGTATATTCATTAACCTTTCTGGCCATATCAATCATGCTCTTACCGTGCCATCCAGTAATACTGGGGGCAGTAAGAGAGAGAATACCTGTAGCGATCTGATTATCGTCCATAAAATTAATAGCATCCTCTGGTGTCCAGACTGGGCTTTTCCATCCGGATGGATCTCCGCCATGTTTAGCCAGCTCACCGGCCCAGAAAGGAGGGACCACGTGCTGATGAACATCAATACGATTTGAACAGGTCATACTATTTACCTTTTACGTCAGGAGGAAAATGAACTGCGTATTGGAATATATTAAGAGTGACATTTTAATCACTCAAATAGATTGATATCATCAAACGATAACTTTAAGTAATCGTTTGGTATGTGGAGAAAAGGCATGGAACTCCGTCACTTACGCTATTACGTTGCGCTGGTCGAAGAGAAACACTTTGGTAAAGCGGCTGAGAGATTGCATATTGTACAGCCTGCATTAACCAAACAAATACAGGCACTTGAAGAACTTATTGGTACCACTTTATTAATCAGGAACAGCCGGCGGCTCTCTTTAACGAAAGCAGGTGAATTGTTTTATCATGAAGCCCTAAAAACGCTAAGGCAGGCTGACTCTGCTGTAGAACTGGCTCAAAGGGCAGGGAAAGGATTGATCGGCGTGATCCGTATCGGCTACGTTGGTAATGCAGCACTTAGCGGCATGTTGTCGCATTATCTCTTTCAATACCGCTTACATTATCCTGATGTGGAAGTTTATTTAGAAGAAATGTCCCCGTGGGAAATTTGTGAAGCCATTCTAAATGAAGAACTTGATATATCATTCGCGACAGATTTTAATAATGATTTGTCTGAGCATTTGGTAGCACAAAAGCTTATGTCATGGCACTGGTTAGTAGGGATGAGAAAAGACCATCCTTTGGCGGCGAATAAATATATTTCACGTGAGCAGCTAAAAGATCAGGCATTTGTCGTATATAGCGACAAAAGAAACGATAGTGTACAAATTAGTATTTTACAACGATTGCTGGGTGCGACTCCTGTAATCTCACATCAGGCTAAAAACACAATAGCCACTCTGACGTTAACTGCTGCAGGATATGGTCTGGCATTATTGCCATGTACATTAGTCAATATGAAAATGGCCGGGATGACATACCGTGAAATACTTGATTTTCCGGACCGAATGACAATGGAACTGTTTTATAGAAAAAATGAATCCAATCCCGTGGTGAATTCATTTTTACGGGTCGCGTCAGATATGGATGTTTCTTTTCTTAATGAGAATTAACAGATTATCTAAATGCTATTAAAGATCCTGTTCTGCAATGCTGATTGTTGAGGAGTAAGGGATCTCGGGAATAAGACCGCATTATTCTGCGCCCTCTCATTTCTAGTTGACCCATTCTGCGTGATGCGGTTCAATATTAATGATCGTTATGAAATAATTTATTGATTAACGGCTGATTAAGGTCGTTTTCTATTGTGACAATCTATAAAAAATTTAGTTATAAAATATGAAATGCGTAATAAATTATTTACGCTTTTATCCTTTCGGGTCGGTAAAAAATAAGTTAACGCTTTACATTGTGTTTATTATGTGATTTTGACTCTTTATTTTCAGTGACTTACGAATTTTTTACAAACGAAAGTCTTCTCTCCGTCACCATTTTTAACTGACACCGACTATTAACGTTAAAAAAAATGAAGAAGCAGATTTATAGTTAGAAATAGCGTTTCAATATTAAATTATCCATAGCTAATGCCTATTGAATGTCACGTTTAGACAGTTTTTAACGATCAATTTATAAACTCTCTTTCCTGTACGCCGATATAACCTGTGCCGTTCTTTCATTCGAATGGTATATCCGCAAACTTACTAAGGGAATAATATGAGAAATGATTCGCACACAGTCAAAACAACAGGCATGAGTATCAGAAATAAAATCATGATCTCTTTTGGCGTATTGTTGTTATTACTTGCTTTAATTTCCGGTAATGCGCTTTATCGTCTCAGTGAAGCAAAAGGGAATATCACCGAGATTGTTACGGAGGTCTACCCGACAACCGCGCTGGCAAACGATCTGATACGCCAGGTTAATAACACCAGTGCTTTACTGCTTAACGCGCTGCTTGAAAAAGATCTGGCAAATAAAAGAAATATGGTTAAACAGCTGACGGATGAATCTCATAAAATAAGCGCATTGTATACCGAGTTGAGCAAAGCAGCGGATGATGAACAATCGCAATTGATGCTTGAGCAAATTAAGCAGGCTCGTGCCACGTATATTCAGTCGCGTAGCAAAGTGATTGAGATTATTGAATCAAATCCCGATGCGGCCATTGATGAGTACAATGCCAGAACGCGCGATTACACGACGCAGTACATCAGCAAAATTAGCGAATTTATTAAGCTGCAACGCAATGAGATGCAGGTTTCCTATGACGATTTCCTGGCTGACTACAGCCAAAGTAAGCTCATCATGTTAATCATCTCGCTTATTAGCCTTGCCTTTGGCGTAACCACCGCAATGGTGATGGCAAAGAATATTGTTAACCCGATTCGCCAGGTCGTGGATGCCGCTCAGCGCATTGCCAGGGGCGATCTCGGCCATGAGATCACTGTCATTTCTAAAGATGAGACCGGGCTGTTAACCAGCGCCATCATCAATATGCAGGAGGAACTGAAAAAGATCGTCGTCGAGATCCGTTCAGGTGCGGAAAACATCGCCACCGGCGCTTCGCAGATCATGGCCGGTACGCGCGATCTCTCGGCGCGTACTGAAGAGCAGGCCAGTTCGGTTGAGCAGACGGCTGCCTCGATGGAGCAGATTTCATCGACGGTTAAAAACACGGGCGACAATACCGCTAACGCCTCGCAGCTCTCCGAAAGGGCAAGCCATGCCGCTAAAGATAATGGCAGGCTGATGACCTCACTCACCGAGGAGATCCATAACATCAGCAGTTCAGCCGATAAGATGTCAGACATCATCAACCTGATTGACTCGATTGCCTTCCAGACCAATATCCTCGCGCTTAATGCCGCTGTGGAAGCGGCCCGCGCTGGCGAACATGGCAAAGGATTCGCCGTCGTGGCGCAGGAAGTGCGTAACCTCGCGCAAAAAACGGCGAATTCATCAAAAGATATCCGCACGCTGATAGAGAACTCGACGCAGCAGAGCAACCGCGGGCTGGAGATGGTGCGTCAGGTAAACAGTAAGATGGATGAAATGGTGCTGAACGTTGATAACGTTTCGGAAATTTTAAAAGAGATCGAGCGTGCAAGCCTCGAACAGAGCGACGGCGTTCAGCAAATCAACATTGCTATCGGGCAGATTGATACCACCACTCAGCAAAACGCCTCGCTGGTTGAAGAGTCCGTTGCTGCCTCAGAGATGCTTAATGAGCAGGCGCGAGTGATGAAAGATCTGGTCAGCGTCTTCAAACTGGAACGCACGGCCAGTTGAGTCAGCGGCGATTGTGACGCAAGGGAGTTTCACTCTCTTACACTTGAAAACATTTAATAGTTACTCTGTAAAACTTATAGAAACTGAATGATGTATGGTTTCACTTTGACCGTGATGTGTATTTGCCGTTCCCTCCCCAAGGAACGGCTTTTTTTTGCCTGCTCTTTTTGATCTGCACCCTCCTGGTTTGCATCCATCCAGGCAACAGACATTGGCAGTTTGTCGTGACCAGAAGTGATATCATTCGCTCACTCATTACTAAGGCGTTCTGTTCCAAAAGCGATCTTTTGCAGGCTAATGAAAGTGCGCATTTAGGGGACGTTATGGATCTTCATAAAAAAGAGTTTGTTCTCTGCGTCATTAATAATGAGTCACTACGGTAAGGGAAGATCATGGAATGTGATCAGCCACCGCTATCGCTTATATAGAAATCAGGAGAGCAAAATGATCCCTTACGATAAAGAAATAAAATCAAAAGCAGATTCTCTGGCTTTTCTTACGTTATACAACCAGGATCTCAAATCATGTCCAGAAGAGTGGGCTAACCGGGATCTTCCCTCTTTTTTGGATGCGCTACAGGGGTGGGTCGAAGACATGGAACAGTATTATATCAATACGAAACAAGAGGTTCCGTTAGACATAAACTGGAAGGTTCTCTACGATATGCTTATGGCTGCCAGGGTATATGAATAGGTACTGATTTTGTGTGTGTTTGGTTGATATCGACGGGGGAAGGAGCATGAGTGATAATTTTGGATATATGGAGTATGATTTTTCAAGGCTTAATAAAATCAAAACATTAGAACCAAAGGAAGCAAAAGAGAATTTCCTCCGGCATTATCATGTTATGAAAAATTATAAATATAAATGTACCCTTCACTTTACCGATGTGAATAAAGTACTCATACATGAAAAATATCTTGTGATGAATAATGAGCCTCGTCGTAAAGGTAAAGTTATTTTTTTTACTGGTAATGTTGTAGTCACTCATAAAGAAGATTTACTGGCATGGATTGCTGAGCAGATAAAGCGGCATGACCTTATTATTCCTTTATTGATTATCCCTGTCGTTGAAAATCCTCATCCTGACTACATTCTGGCAACCCAGGAAGACCCTGTCTTCGAATTTTTAGTGCCTATTGAATAATGTCAGATTTTATAATTATAAATTGCAACGCTGAGAGTGAGCCCTATGAGGTTTATAGAACAGACTGTGTTAAACGAGTGGAAGAATCTTGGCGCAATAGTTAGTCACGATTCTTTATCAATGGCGTTTTCTAAAATCCTTGAGTCTCTTCCCTGGGCGGCTGGTCATATTGATTTTAGCCAGCTAAATCTAATAAGCACTTCACTATGTTCACTCTCTGATGACGATGGTGATTTAGAAAGTGAGAAAGTAAAAAAATGGATAACTACTGCCGGGGCCGTTGAAGGTGAGCACATTGCTTTTTGGTATTCACAGAAGCAACCTTGCGTGATATGTAGCGCTGATTTTGCCTTGAAAAATATCGATACAGCATACTGGGGGATACCCGGTTGGAACTATATGTTTTGGAGCTCACAAAATAATGGCGTTATTGTGCCAAATGATAAAAACATTCTTTGCTATGACTCAGCAGACCAACTCGTATTAATAACAACAGAATAAATATTGTGGCGGTCATGACATTGTCGGCAATAATTCATAGCATGAGCCCTGAATTTATTTAATGAAAACGATTATGCACAAGGATCTCTATGAGCTACATCGATGGCTTTGACCACGAAATAATCGGCACCCTTGGCTATCTGCCTATCTACCACCCGCTGGAAACTATCGAAGGCGACGGCGGCTGGGGAGCGTATGACTTCAGTGCCACGCCGCAAAACCTGGTGCTGGGTGGCGGCAGTGGCGAGCATCCGGGGCTGGTGGTGCATCACTTGCCGACGCTTGCCGCGCGCTTCCTGTTGGATAGCCTGACCGAGGCGCAAGCGGAGACCTTAAGCCGCGACGAGAGCGAATATGTCGACGAGCTCTATTACGCTGGCGAAACGCTGGAGTTTTGCGGCTGGCGCATCGGTCACTATGCGCGATTCCAGGCGATGGCGCAAAGCCCGGCGCTGAACAACCCCGCCAGCGAAGAGGGGGAGGTTGAGGAGTGGCTTGAGCGCTCGCTTGGCGAGCTGGTGTGGTTTTCGCTGCCGGAGCTTAATCCGCAGCATCAACGGCTGGCGGCCCTATTCCAGCGCTTCGATATCTTCCCTTCAATGCGCAACGTCTCGGTCGACCCGCCGGGCTATCCGGCCTGCGGCGGCAGGATTATCGTTAACGGCGCGCTGAGCTGGGGACATCAACGCTGGCGTTCACGCTAGCCGCCGCAGCGAATAACTATTTTGTGCAGCAGCGGTGCAGGGCGGCGATATCCGCAGGCGTAGTGCGACAGCAGCCGCCAATCAGTTTTGCGCCCGAGGCCAGCCACGCGGGTAGATGCCCGGCCAGCGTGTCGCAGGCAGAACCATGCGCATGCCAGCTTTTGCTTACCGCGTCGTAGGTTTCGCCCGAATTAGGGTAGACCACCAACGGCAGCGCGCTCAGGCTGTGCAGATGCTCCAGCGCATCATTGGTGTTAGCAAGCGCGATGCAGTTAATGCCGAGTGCAACAATCTGCGGCGTCGTTTCCACCACTTTCACCACCTCTGCGAGCGGCGTGCCGTCGCTTAAATGTTGGGCGTCGCGCAGGGTAAATGAGAACCACGCCCGCGCATCCGGCCACGCCTGCAACAGCGCGGCGAGGGCTTTTATCTCGGCAAAAGAGGGGAGTGTTTCGCAGGCCAGCAGATCGGCTCCCGCGGCTAACAGCGCCTCAATGCGCGGGCGGTGGAAATCCGTAAACTCGTCAGCGGTGCGCTGATAATCGCCGCGATACTCCGACCCATCCGCCAGATACGCGCCATATGGCCCAACGGACCCGGCCACCAGCAGCGGCCCGGCGTGCGGATTTTCCGCCAGCGCGGCATCACGTGCCGCCTGCGCCAGCTCGACGCTTTTGCTAATCAGCGCCCGCGACTGGGTCTCATCCAGGCCGCGAGCGGCAAAGCCGAGCGGCGTTGCCTGGTAGCTGGCGGTAATCGCGATCTGCGCACCGGCGCGGAAATAGTCGAGATGCACATCGCGGATCAGTTCCGGCGCGTCCATCAGCACTTTCGCAGACCAGAGGTTATCGGCAAGGTTACAGCCGCGCGCTTCCAGCTCCGTTGCCATCGCGCCGTCGAGCACAATAAAGGGCTGCTTCTCCAGCAGCGCATTCAGGGGATTAGGGCGCGACATGTTCACTCTCCTTCGCTTTTTCATGATGGGTCAGCCAGTAAGCACCATAGCACAGGGCCACAAACGGCAGCCCGCAGTAGAGCGCAATGCGCTGATCGGGATCGAACGCCAGGCCAACACACGCCAGCAGGCAGAGCAGGAAACCGGCGATCGGCACCAGCGGGTACCACGGCGCGCGGTAGTGCAGATCCGCAAGCGACTTGCCGGACTGCAAATGGCGGCGGCGAAAGACAAAGTGCGCCGCGCAGATGCTGAGCCACACGGCAACCACGGCGAAACCGGAAATCGCCGACAGCGCGACAAACACCGTATCCGGGGCGATAACGCTTGAAAGCAGCGCCAGCACTCCACCCAGCATAGAGACGGAGAGCGCCGTCAGCGGCACGCCGTTTTTGGTGACGCGCATAAAGCAGCGCGGCAGCGTCTTCTCATTCGAGAGCGACCACAGCATGCGCCCGGACGCATACAGCCCCGAGTTAGCCGCCGAGAGGATCGCTGTCAGGATGACAAAGTTAAATATATCGGCAGCATAAGGAATGCCAATCTTCTCAAACACCACTACGAAGGGGCTCTTCTCCACGCCCGCCTGCTGCATCGGGATCAGCGCCGCCAGCACAAACACGGTGCCGATAAAAAAGAGGATCAAGCGCACGATAGTGGCGCGAATGGCGACCGGGATCACCTGCTGCGGGTTCTGGGTTTCGCCTGCGGCAATGCCAATCAGTTCTGTACCGGAGAAGGCAAAGTTCACCGCTACCATGGTCATCAAAATCGGCAGGCCGCCGTGAGGGAACCACCCTTCGGCGGTGATATTGGCAAGCCCTGGCGAGGGGGAACCATCCTGCATCGGGATAAAGCCAAAGATCGCCGCGCCGCCAAGCAGAATAAAGGCAATGATGGTGATCACCTTCACCAGCGAGAACCAGAATTCACCTTCGGCGAAAAAGCGCGTTGAGACCACGTTAAGGGCGAAAATCGCCACGCAGAAGATGACGCACCATATCCAGACCGGAACATGCGGGAACCAGTACTGCATGCAGAACCCGGCGGCGGTAAAGCTCGAACCGAGTGCTACGGTCCAGGTGAGCCAGTAGAGCCAGGCCACGGTATAACCGGTTGCCGGGCCGAGGTAGCGCGCGGCATAGACATGAAACGCGCCGGTCACCGGCATTGCCACGGAGAGTTCGCCGAGGCACTGCATCACCAGCCAGACCACCAGCGCGCCAATCAGATAAGCCAGCAGCGTGCCGGCCGCGCCGGTAGTAGAGATGATATAGCCGGTATTAAAGAACAACCCGGTGCCAATCACGCCGCCCAGCGACAGCATAATTAAGTGGCGGGTCTTCATGGTGCGCTTAAGCTGCCCCTGCGCCTGATCCTGCTGATTTTGCATACAACCCTCTAAACGTATGGACGTCTAAACATCTGCGTTCAGGGTTTATAACGTGATTGTTAACAAAAAGCCAGTCTCGCAGCGGGCAGGGGCGCTTAACTGCGCACTCTCTGGCCGGGGTTAGTTAAAGAAGAACACCACGCTCCAGCAGAGCAGTGACGTCAGCAGATGGACTTTCATCACCCGCAGCCAGGCGATGCGCTGACCGGTGGCATCCGTAAAGCGGAACCACGTCAGATGGGGAAGATAGGTGGCCAGCGTTTTAGCCACTAATAACCAGACAACGATCGACAGCGTATTCAGACAGAGCCGGGTTAAATAGTGTATTGCCAGCTCATCCATATTAATGGTGTAGAGCAATTGTGTATGTATTACCTGATAGAGCCAGAATTCGGCGGAGGTAAACCACGAAAGGAGATGCGGAACGGAGAGTTGTGCCGCTACAGACTGAATAAAAAAATACCAGTAAGTGCTCGCAAAATCGAAAGCGTAAAGAATTACCTCATACAGCAGAAATAATTTCAGCGCCCGTGCGAAAGAACCTGGCCATAATTTCGGCGCACCGCGCGTAAGAAAAGCTTTAGTAGCAAAGAAAAGCAGGGCAAATAGCGAAAAAACAGCAATGAATGCAATCATGACTATACTTACCGCCGCCGGACCTGACGCTGCGCCATAGGGGTTTTGCGCGGCTATTCTTCGGTTGGCTTCATCGCGCTCAAACTCGCTGAGATGGCTGTTGCCGTTGTAATCGTAATGCACGAACGATCCCTATAATAGTGACAAAAAAAGTGTGGCGCCCATCCTATCCGCTTCGTTGGGGGAATTAAACCGCTGCGGCGAAAGCCCACCGGAAATGGGTGGTTTGCGCATCATCTTATTAGGATTTGAAAGGCACATAATAAAGGAGGGTTATATTTCTGGCCGTCCGGGAATAACCCCTGCACTTAAAAAAGTATTAAAACCAGCGCCGCAAAAAATAGTTAAACGCTATCTGCTTCACTCGTAACCTGTTTTGTGCGGAATACTTTTATCTATTGCAGCGATTAGTGAAGCTTTAGCGCAAATTGACGATAACGCCTTTGCGTCACCCTCAATCACGCAGGGGCGCGCTTATCTTTTTTTAACGAGTTCTGATCGCGAACGGATCTGCTTTTAGCCCTCCTTTAACAATCTCTGCAAGCGCATTTTCAGGCGCAATTTTTTATTTTAAGGAAAACAGTACTATGGCTTTCGTAAGATCACTGTATCGCGGTTTGTTGGGTTCCCGTCTGGCGGGTGGCGCTCAGCCTGCCAACGGCATTTTCGACTGCCGGGATTTACCGACCTCACTTTCGGCTGCGGGTCTTAGCGCGCGCTCATCCGGTATTTTATTGACCTTCGTCCCGCCCGAAGCAGATTTTCACCGCGTTAGCCAGGCGTGGCAGCGTTTCACCTCTGCCGATCTGACGGTGATTACGCTCTCTTCTTATGGTGCACTGAGCGCCAGCGGTCGCCAGACAACCTACTGTGCGGGCGACGGACAAGAGGGGAGTTTCCTGCTGCTGCCGGATAGCCTTATCGCCGAGCACGAGACGCACATTGTCGATCTCCATCTGCACGACACCCAGACTGCTTCGCAGCGTATTAGCGCCATTCAGCGCGAATTAAACACCATTAAACCGCGCATGGCGCTCTCCGCTGAACGCACTTTCGCGATGATTTACTGCGACGGGCTCTCCGCCTCGGAAGGTTTCTTCATGCAGGCCTGGTATAACAGCGGCCTCTTCCCGTGCCTGGCGATTGGCGGCTCCGCAGGCGGACGCGCGACCTTTGACGGCACGTGGATTGGCGTTGGCGACCGCATCTTACAAGGCAAAGCGGTGGTTGTTTTCTGCCGCATGGCAGAAGGCAAATCCTTCTCGCCCTTCAAGAGCCAGAACTTTACCCCGCTGGATCAGAGTTGGTTGATTGCTGACGCCGACCCGATTGCCCGCACGGTAACTTCGGTCTTTGATCGTCAGGGCCAGCAGAAGGCCTTTACCGAGGCGCTGGCCGACCATCTGAAATGCAAAGAGTCGCAGCTGAGCGAGCGCCTGAAAGGGCTGACCTTCGGCGTGAAAGTGGGTGAGGAGTACTTCATCCGCTCGGTGGCGAAGATCGAGCACGGCATGGTGCACTTCTTCTGCGATCTGGAGTTTGGCGATCGGCTGTTCCTGATGCAGGAGACCGACTTTAAACAGGCGACGCTGCGCGACTGGCAAACCTTTATCGCTGGCAAAGGCAAGCCTGCCGCCATCATGATGAATGACTGTATTTTGCGGCGTATGGGCAACAGCGACCAGCTGCACGATGCCCACTTCTTTAAAGGCATTCCGGCGGCGGGCTTCTCCAGCTTTGGCGAAATCCTCGGCGTGCCAATTAACCAGACCCTCTCCGCGCTGGTCTTCTTTAACCATGATGTGAAAGCGATGACCCAGTTCCCGGTGGAGTACGCCGGTTATGCCGCGCACTACGCCCAGCGCGCGCTGCGCCGCTGGGAAGCGCTGAACAGCATTCAGACCCGCGTGCTGGATCGCGTGGTGAGCTATCAGCAGGAGCTGGCGCCAATTGTGCAGGCGCTGCCGGCGCTGGAAGCTGCGACCCAGAGCCAGAGCGAAGCGCTGGTCATGGCGGAAAGCAGCATTCGCGGCATCAGCGATATCGCCACCGAAAGCCAGCGGGCGCAAGGGCGTCTTGGCGAAGGGCTGGATTCGCTGGAGCAGATCTCCAACGGCATCGGCGTGATCACCCACGGCATCAGCAATATCGCCTTCCAGACCAATATTCTTGCGCTCAACGCGGCGGTAGAAGCAGCGCGCGCGGGCGATGCGGGACGCGGTTTTGCGGTGGTAGCAGGGGAAGTTCGCCGTCTGGCGCACTCCTCAAAAGAGCAGGCAGAAGCGACGGCGAGCAATATCAGCGACGCGGTCAACACCATCTCGCATATCCGCGAAGTGGCCAGCAATACGGTGGAGACGGCAACCGATATGGCGGAGCGGAGTATTCTTGCCGCTAACGCCATCGCTGAGATGAGCCAGCAGACGCGCCAGGAGCGGGAAAACATTGCGAAGCAACTGAGCAACCTGCGCACCCTGACCGCCGGGATGGATGCGATGCAGGAAGCGGTTGCCCAGCTGAAAGTGCTGCAAACCCTCTCGACGGGTCGTTAAAGCATTGAGTGTAGACCTCCGGCGGCGCAGGCCGCCTGGGGTCAGCTCAAATCATGCAGTGCTTTGCCGAGCGGGCGGGTGATGCGCAACTGTTCGAAGCGCACATCCAGCCCCTCTCTTTCCGGCGAGCAGCACATTACACCAACAAAGCGCTGACCACTGTCCTGCCACGGAAAGAGCCGCAGCAGCGGCCACGTTTTACCGTCGGTGGAGTATTGCAGGCGTAACGCCTGCTTCTCAAGGGTCGCGCGCATCCAGAACTCACGCGCATCGCCGGGGAAGACGCCGGTTGACCAGTCAGATTGCCCCTGCGTCACCACACAGCCAATGGCGGGCGCGCCATCGTTATACTCAATGCCGCTTTTCACCCACTGCGTCTCCGACGCCTCAATAAAAATCCCTGCCTGGTCGTAGAGCTGTTCAAACGCGGCGGCGATCTTCACTTCAAGGGTGAACTCCCCCTCCAGCATAAAACCAAAGGCATGGCCGGAGTGGCGTTCAAAGCCGTACCAGGTCTTGACCCAAAAATCGGTATTCGCCCCGGTGCGCATCAGCAACTGCTCATCGCTCTGCGTAACGTGGGCCGGTTTATTGATCCACAAACCCTGTTCTGACGTGAAGCTCTCAATCGGTGTCACAGGCAACCTCATCAATGTTTACAAGGAAAAACGCGGCCACTCTGCCACGCTTTTGCAGTGATTGCCGGGCGGTGGTTAACGTTTCGCTTTGCGCGCCAGTTTTTTACTGCGCACCGTTAACAGCGGCGTCACCGAAATGCCGTGCAGCAGCACGCTCAGCGTCACGATGGTGATGGCAATATGGGCGACAATATCGGCATCCGCGCCCTGCAAACCGTGGACATAAGCAAAGGCAATATAGTTGAGGCTGCCGATGCCGCGAATGCCCAGCCAGCCGAGGCTCGCGCGGTGAAACCAGGTTGTGCCGGAGCGCAGCGTGACAATAAACACCGACAGCGGGCGGATCACCAAGAACAGCACAAAGGCCAGCCCGAGCGCGTGCGCATCCCAGTGATGCGAGAGGGTAACGCCAAGGACAATCACCAGCAGTGCCGCCAGTAATCGCTCAACGGTATCGCCAAATGAGAGGGCATCGCCAATCACCAGCCCGACGGATTTAATCGGGTTCTGCTCCTCCAGCGCATGGCGCAGGTGCGGGTTAACCTGCATCTCCGCGGGCACATCCTCCTCATCCTCAGGATCGCCGTGGCGCTTCTGTACGCTCACTTCAGCGCTGCGCAGGCCGATACCGGCAGCAAAGGCGGCGAGAAAACCGGAGGCGCTCAGCGACTGGGCCAGCGCAAAGCTCAGGCAGATCAGCGCCAGGGCGATAAAGTCGCTCGGGGCCACTTCGCCCTGTTTATGGCGCGAACGGGTGGCGATAATCCCTATCAATCGGCCCATACCGTAGCCGATGAGTAAGCCGCCGACCAGCGCCCACAGCAGATCGATGCTCAGCCAGTGCAGCAGCTCTTCGCCCGACGGCACACCATCGGCTTTGTACCAGATCAGCGCCAGCATCAGGAAGGGCAGCGCGGTGCCGTCGTTAAGCCCCGCCTCGCTGGAGAGCGCAATGCGCAGCTGGTCATCATCGCGCGCATCGTTGATCGCCACCAGGCTTGCCAGCACCGGATCGGTGGGGGCGAGGATCGCGCCAAGTGCCAGTGATAGCGGCCAGGCGAGATCGAGCAGATAGTGGGCGGCGACCATAATCCCGCCGATGGTCAGCAGCATGGCGGGCAGCGCCAGCTTAATGCCCATCTTCCAGTAGGGAGAGGTGAGCGGCAGGCGGATTTTCAGGCCGGTAATAAACAGCGAGGCCGCCATCGCGATTTCGGTAATGCGAGCGGTGAGATCCGCGTGGGCCGCCACATCAATATTAAGAACGCCCATCTCCCACGGGCCGCAGATAATGCCAACCACCAGATACAAACCAAACACCGGGATCGGCACGCGGCTTATCCAGCCGTAGGATAACGACATCAACAGTAACAGGCCGCCGGTCGCGGCCATCCACATCAAATAACTCATACTCCTCCACATCAGGCCGCAAGCTAAACATTGCACCCCAAAAGGTATAGTTGCTGAAAAAGGTCTGCACCAGGCCAGACGGCGCGAATAGTGCAAGGGCTGAGCATTAGCTACGCTTAGAAAAAGCGGCGTAACGGGGGTGTGAAATGAGCAAGAAGATCATGCAGGAGTATCTTGTGCTGGGCGGCAAACACCACGGCGAGGTCTGGCGCGGCGTCTACCCGGCGATGGGGCTAAATCTCTCGAAGCATGATGAGCGCTTCGGGCAGTTCTATGACCGAAGCGGGCAGAAGAAGGTGGAGCTATCGCGTAAAGAGCAGTACTTCATTACCGAGTGGCTATCGCCCGAAGGGCACACCTATCTGCTGGCAACCGCCGAAGATCTGACGGAGTTCAATATTGAAGAGGAGATAGGCCGGATCGCGCCACCGCTCCGGCCTCTGGACAGCGCTATTGAAGACTGGGTTTAGCCGTGCTCATGCGCCGCCTGTGTTTTTAAGCGTTTCGCTGCGCGCTGCTTGCGTAACTTATCAATCAGCTTGTGCGCTTCTGCGCGGGTGGCAACCGCAGGCGACGAGCCGCTCAGCGGTTTACGCGCCGTTTCGCGCAGCGTCAGCACGGTCAGTGCACCAATCAGCCCGGCGCCCATCATGTAGTAAGCGGGCATCATCACATTGTGGGTGGTATCAACCAGCCATGCGGTGACCAGCGGCGTTGTGCCACCAAACAGCGAAACCGAGAGGTTAAAGCCAATCGCCAGCGCGCTGTAGCGGATATCGGTGATAAACAGCGCTGGCAGCGTGGCGGGCATGGTGCCGCTAAAGCAGGTATGCAGCACGCCCAGAATCACCAGTCCGCCGAAGACCGCCCACATATTGCCGGAGCCAATCAGCATAAAGCTCGGGATCGCCAGCAGCACCAGCCCCAGTGCGCCGAAGGCAATCACCGGGCGGCGGCCCAGACGGTCAGTCCAGTGCCCCCAGGCCAGCGTCAGCGGCATCATCACGAACATGATCACCATCACCAGCAGCAGGCCGGTCAGCTCGCTCATGCCCAGCACGCTGGTGAGGTAGCTCGGCATATAAGAAGTGAGCATGTAGTTCGAGACGTTAAACACCAGCACCAGGCCAATACACTGCAGCATCTGTTTGCGGTATTTATGCAGCATCTGCCACAGAGAGAGTGTCGGTTTGCTGTGCTCCAGCGCATCCTGCTTATCCATATGCTCTTTAAAGGCCGGGGTCTCCTCCAGCTTCAGGCGGATATAGAGGCCAAACAGGCCGAGCGGCGCGGCGAGGAAGAAGGGAATACGCCAGCCCCAGCTGTGCATCGCCTCGGTTGGCAGCACGGCAATCATAATGGTCACCAGGCTGGCACCCATCAGATAGCCGCCAAGCGTGCCGAACTCGAGGAAGCTGCCCATAAAGCCACGGCGCTTATCGGTGGAGTACTCGGCGATAAAGGTGGCTGCACCGCCATACTCACCGCCGGTCGAGAAGCCCTGAATCAGGCGCGCTACCAGCAGCAGAATCGGTGCGGCAATACCGATGCTGTCGTAATCGGGGATCAGGCCGATACAGAAAGTCCCAATCGACATCATGATCATCGTCAGGGCGAGGATCTTCTGGCGGCCAAAGCGGTCGCCGAGCGGGCCAAAGACCATACCGCCAATCGGACGAACCAGGAAGGCGGCGGCGAAGGTGCCGAAAGAGGCAATCAGCTGTGCGGTGCTGCTGGCACCGGGAAAGAAGACCTGGCCGATAATCACCGCCAGATAGCTGTACACGCCGAAGTCGAACCACTCCATCGTGTTGCCCAGCGCGGCGGCGCCAACGGCGCGTTTCAGCAGCTTATTATCGATGACCGTGATGTCTTCGACGGTCAGTTCACTGGCCGTTGCGGCCGAATTCGTGTGGTGCGGTAAAGTCGTTCCGTTGCTCATAAACTCCCCATGAGTGCTGGTGGTGCGACCTTATAGCTTTCGCAGCCGTAGTGCTCAAATGGAGGGAAATGAAAGCTATAAGATGCAAGAAAAAGCAGATTGCCGACGTTTTCGGCAGGGGCACACCATAATTAAAATTTATGGATGAGGCAAATTTTTGGCGAAATTCGCTGCTTTTATACTGGAAAGCTGAATATTAACGCGCCGTGAGTAAAAGTAGCGGAACAAGCTAATCCCTTAGCTTGCATTCACTTCGGAGACCGCAGTTTGTTGATGCCCATCGCCATCACCTGTGAGGGATGGAACAGCGACAAACTCTCCACCTGCGACAGCAGCAGCACCTTGCGGAAATCGAGCGCCGACATTGGCTCCGAGGCGAGATCGATATCATGTTCGTCGTACCAGGCGCTGTAGTTATGCTCAACGCGCAGATCCAGCGTCTCATGGTTGCGGTAACCGCTCAGCATCGGGATGAGCACAATGTTGTTAGCATCGCCGACATCAAAGGTGGCGGTATGGATCATGCCGATGTAGATCCGCTGCGATTTCAGGGTGATCCACGCCAGATCGCCGCGCTCCATGCACTGGTAGATCAGCCCCTCAATGCCGTTGGCGCGCGAGAGGTGTTTATACAACTCGCGGCGGCCGGGGATATCGAGGCGCGCGCTGCTGGACCAGTTCGAATGCCACAGGCAAAACAGCACCGCAAAGGCGAGCATAATCACCACCGGCGCCTGGATGCCGAGGAAGGTCCAGTTCATAAACGTCATGTGCAGATGGTGCTCTTCCGCGCCAAACGTGGCGGGAAAAGAGTTCATCACCGCCGAAGTGGCGAGCAGGCAGAGCCAGATTAACGCGGTGGCAATAATTCCCTGCAGGACGAAGACGCAGCCGTAGAGCGCCACCAGAAAGTAGACGTCCCAGCCGAAGCTGCGTTTAAATTTGAAGCGTGTCGAGAGGTCGTGCGAGGTGTACCAGTAGCCGCAAACCATCAAAACCATGAATATTGCTGTACCCATCCTAAGCCCTCTTCAACGCATCAACGTGCTCTCTGAAATCTTCCTGTACCCTTTTGCAGTGGATATTCACCGAGGCGTTACCGTCAGCATCGACCACAATGCGCTCACCATCTTCAATCGAATCCTGTATTTCACTGTGACTCATCACCTGTAACAGCTTGTCAGGGCTGGCAAATAAAGAACGAAGTAATTTTCTCATTAATAAACCTCCGCAGAGAGTATAGAAACCATTTCATGAATGTGTGAAATTTCCGAGAAAATTCTGTGCGAGAGAGATCTAAAAATGAATTTATCTTTATAGACATATCGAAACATCCTGAATGACTATTATCCGCTCAATAATAGTTGTTAAGGAGGCCTGCTTTTGGGTTATACCCCTCGTTTATCAATAATCTTATCTTTCTGTATTTGTTAACTTTCTTATATTTCACGCATTCAGGGTAAGACGCGCAAATTAAATTAAAGGGAATCTTTATTCAGCGCGTTTATATATTAATAAATGGACTGATTATTATGAATAAATCATTACTCGCACTGCTAATTACAGCAGCCTGTGCCCACGCCTCTGCACAAAAATTAACGGTTGAGGAGCGACTGAGCCAACTGGAAATGGCATTACAACGCAATATGACGGAGCTGGCGCAGGCAAAAGCGGAGCTGGAACAGGCCAGAGCAAGCGACGATAGCGGGGCAAAATCGACCGCACAGCCGCAGGCCGCTGCGGCAGAAAAATCCCCCTATACGCTGAAAGAGATCAGCGAGTTTGTTAAAGAGGATATCGGTTTTGCCTGGCACGGCTATCTGCGTTCCGGCTGGGGTACGGCCAGTAACGGCTCGCCAAAAGAGTACGCCATCGGCTCGCTGGGGCGTTTTGGCAATGAGTACTCATCGTGGTTCGATTTAACCTTCTCGCAGCGGGTTTATGAGGAGGGGGGCAAATCGGCGCACGCCGTGGTGCAGTTAGATGGCAACGTCGGCGCGCAGTACGGCTCCGCGTGGTTCGACAAACACTCAGAAAACCTCCTGCAGTTCTCCGATATCTACCTCACGACGCGCGGTTTCCTGCCCTTTGCGCCGGAAGCGGATCTCTGGGTCGGTAAACACAACCTGCCAAAGTATGAAATCCAGATGCTGGACTGGAAAAGCCACCAGACCGACAGCGGCGCGGGGATCGGCGTGGAAAATTGGGCGCTCGGCGCGGGCAAACTCAACGTTGCGCTGGTGCGCCAGGATCTGGATGCCCATGCGGTGAATTACCCTGCCAGCCACAACACCCTTCAGGTCAACACCCACACCGTCGATCTTCGCTATAACGCGCTGCCGCTGTGGGATCGCGCCACGCTGGAGCTGTTTGGTCGTTACTCGCTGGCGAACAAATCTGCCACCTACCGGGCGGGTGAAAAAGCGGGGCACTATTACAGCATCAAAGATGCGTGGCTAGCGGGTGCGATCCTGCGACAGAGCTTTAGCGTGGGCGGGTTTGAGGAGTTCACGCTACAGGCGGCAGATAACGCGCTGGCGAGCGGCTTCGCGCTTATCTCCAACTCCGGAGCGAGCTACGGTTATCACGACAACTATTATGGCGAACACACCTACGGGCATGCCGTGCGCGCCATCTCCCAGGGCGAGTTCTACCCCTCATCGCAGATCGTGCTGGCGCACGCGCTGGTCTACGCCGCCGGGCAGGATATTTACAGCTATGACACCGGCGCGCATACGGATTTTCGCAGCTACCGGGCGGTGATGCGCCCGGCGTGGATTTGGGATAAGCATAACCAGACGGGCGTCGAGCTGGCGTGGTTTAAACAAACCAACCGCCAGCAGGGCGAGGATTACCGTGAGAAGGGGTATAAAGCCACGCTCTATCACGCGCTGAAAGTGGACACCAGCCTGCTGACCTCGCGACCGGAGCTGCGGTTTTACGCCAGCTGGCTCCGCGCACAGGAGAATGGCATCAGCCACTTCCGCTTTGGCGATGAGCGGCGGGAGCAGTTCACCGTCGGCGCCCAGGCTGAGGTGTGGTGGTAAGTAATCAATGCGGCGCAGAAGTGCGCCGCAATAGCCTGTTCCGGGCGGGCAAACGGTCCCGGTATCAAGCTTGCTGATGCTTAAGGTGGGCAAGGGTAGCGGCGAAGTTCGGCAGCCACTTCTCATGAGCCAGCAACATCGCGCGCGCCAGCACCTCGGCGTCACCGTCCGAGTGCACCAGCGGGCTGAGATTGAGCGCCAGCAGCACATCGTTAAACTCGCCGCTCAGAGCCGCCCGGCTGGCGGCGATCTCAAAGGCTTTGATGGTGTGGATAAGCCCCAGCACCTTGTCATCAAAGTGGGTGACGCGCGGATGCGGCGTCGCTCCTTCGCGTCCAATCAGGCAGGTCATCTCAACCGCCCACTCCGCTGGAATGTTGTCGATATGCCCGTGATGGGGAATATTCACATAGTGTTCGGTCTGCTTATCGTTATAGATGGCATTAATCACTTCGCAGGCCGCATCCGAGTACCACGCACCGCCGCGCTGCTCCAGCGCCTGAGGTTTTACGTCTAGGGTCGGATCTTTATAGAGCTCAAACAGCTCTTTTTCGATCTGCTGCACCACCTGCGCCCGCGCGCCGCCTTTGTAATATTCGCCAAGCTCAATCGCCAGCATCTCTTTCTGCTTAAAGTAGTAGAGCAGGTAAGAGCAGGGGAGCAGGTTAAGAGCGCGAATTAACCCTTCGCTAAACGGCAGATCAAAGATGTTTTTCACCGACGATGCCTGCAACTTTCCGCTGGCAACGCCGTCGAGTAGCTCCGCGAAGCGCGACACGCCGTTCACCTGCACATCGCTGAGAAACACCATATGGTTGAGGCCGAAAAGATCGAGCGCGATCTCATCCTGCGCCTCCAGCGCCAGCACATCGCGGACAAACATCTTCATGCCGACAGGAATATTGCAGACGCCAATAAATTTCCTGAAGTCGGTATGGCGACAGACCGCTTCGGTCACCATCCCCGCCGGGTTGGTAAAGTTAATCACCCAGGCGTTCGGGCAGATCTCCTCTACGTCGCGCAGAATATCGAAAATGACCGGAATGGTGCGCAGCCCTTTGAACAAGCCGCCTGCGCCGTTGGTCTCCTGACCAAGATAGCCGTGGCTTAAGGGAATGCGCTCATCCAGCTCGCGCGCTTTTAACTGGCCAACGCGCAGCTGGGTGGTAACAAAATCCGCGCCCTGCAACGCCTCGCGGCGATCCAGCGTTTGGTAGACTTTTAACGGAATGCCCGCTTTTGCCACCATCCGCTGGCAGAGCTGGAAAATAATCTCCTGCTTCTCTCTTCCCTCCTCGACGTCAACGAGCCACCACTCCGTAATCGGCAGTTCGTGGTAGCGCTTGATAAACCCCTCAAGGAGTTCCGGCGTATAGCTGCTACCCCCGCCGATAGTGACGACTTTCAGTTTCGGATCCATGCTCTCTCCTGTGGAGGGTCACGCCAGCGGGCGTTACTGCGTGATTTCCGTCAACCGCTTGCGATAACTGTTGGGTGTAAACGACGTCATTTTTTTGAAGGTTTTGATAAACAGGCTTGGGCTGCTGTAGCCCGACTCCCAGGCGATGTCGGCCACCGAGTAGTTGGTCATCTCGAGCTGCTTTTTCGCAAAGTCGATGCGGATCTCATTGATGATCTGCATCGGCGTTTTGTCATAAAAGCGCCGGGTCGCGCGGGTAAGATACTCCTGCGATTTGCAGGAGAGCCGCACCATATTCTCCAGCGCATTGTCGCTGAACTGGCGCTTGTCGTGCATCGCTTCGACGGTGCTTCTTAGCCACTGGGGAATATCCTCCAGCACCTGCTCTTCGCGGTAGTGGCGCAGGCGATTGAGCACGTAAAAGGTGACGGTTTCAATAAACTCATCCAGCCCGTTCTCACGAAAATTGAGCGAAGCAATCACTGTTTCAACATAGGTCAAAAATGCGTTGTGCGTGCGGTAAGGTTGCGAGGCAACAAAGCAGAACGGCATCAGCGATTGATAGTACTGTTCGAAAAATTTGCGGCTGATCCCCACATTAAGGATCCGCGCGGCGCCGTACTCATAGACGCTCTGGTGGTGCGAGCCCAGCGGGATAAAGACAAAGTCGCCGCGCTCCAGCAGCACGCGTTTACCGTTAATGACCTGGTAGTAACGCCCGGTCAGAACAAGAGTAAATTCATAATAATCATGCTGATGCAGCCCGCTGGCGCTCTCCGATTTGTTGAAGATAAACACATGGAAAGGCTTTCCTTTAAAGAGCTGCTGTTCGTGGACGGTTTTGATCTCCTGTGTGCCGATCATTGGCGTTGGCTGCATCGTTCACTCCTTACGACTTGCTCATACATGTCAAAATTTCAGCGCGTTGGCGATCGCTCTGCGCGCGCTTCCTGCTTAATGAACGCTGCCTTTTTTTCTGGCGCGAACGCTCTTTATCTGCGTTCAGGGCTGCCGGGAATGCTTCAATAATGACCGAAGCGGCAGGATATCTGCCTTATCATTAACGGTAAGCAAACAGACTCGCCTGCAATGTCGAAAGAGAAATATGCTTCTCTACCCTCAACGCGCGCGGCAATTATTCCCATTTTTGCCAAAAGGGCGTCAGTACATCTTCACAGGAGCCGTAAATTTGCGTTTAGTACTTTTTTCCTGAGATAAAACAAGTATACGGGAGCGTGCCGGAGGGAGGTATTCTGCAATCTGCCACAATTATCTCTGATTGACCGATTGTTATGCTCTTCTTCACAATTTCGGTAATTTTTTAGCGAGCCCGGAGAGGGCGCAGGCTCCTCTCCGGCGAAAAATTACCCCTGGTTAGCGGCAAAAATAGTTTTGCCGATCTCACGCGCTTTTTGCAGGCAAGCCTGGGGCGAGCCGAGATCGGGCTGCATCAGCGTGGCATTGGTTAACACCGGCGCGCCGCAGTAATCGAAAATACCGTGGGGAATTTGCGTGTTCCAGGATTGCGCATAACCATGTTTTTCAAAGGTTTTAGTGTCTGCGCCGCCTGTCGCCACCAGATGCACCGGCAGATGCCCCAGCTTCTTGATCACCTTGCCGGTGCCGCTATCTTCGTAAGCCCAGCCGTTGGCAAAGACGCGATCGATCCACCCCTTTAACTGCCCCGGCATCGTCCACCAGTAGATAGGAAACACCAGTATCAACGCGTCGGCTTTTTCAATACGCGCCTGTTCAGCCAGCACATCGGCGGGTAGCGGGGCGGTTTGCATAAAAGCGTTGTAGTCGGCGGCGGTGAACGACGGGTTAAAACCCTCCCGCGCCAGATCGGCGATCTCAACGCTGTGCTGCGCATTCTCTTCGCGGATCCCTTCTGCCACCGCGTGCGCCAGGCCATGGGTTAATGAGGTGTCGAGCGGGTGAGAGACTACGATCAGTGCATGCATGTTCTTCTCCTCGGTTGCCATTACGGATCAATCACCGTAGGCTTATATACTATCGGTAACCTACTACTAGTAAGTTACTAATGGTATATAATCTTGTCAAGGAGGCAAAGTATGGCCGATACGCGTGTACGCCAGCGGCTCTCGCGGGAAGAGCGCTACGCACAGCTGGTTGAGGTGGCATGGCAGATCATTCATGAACTGGGTACCGAAGCGCTGACGCTCGGCTATTTAGCCGAACGCGCGGGCGTCACCAAACCGGTGGTCTATGACCACTTCACCAGCCGCTCCGGGCTGCTGGCGGCGCTCTATCGCGAGTACGATCAGCGCCAGAACCGCAAACTGGAGTCGCTGCTGGCGCAAACCGCGCCCGAGCTCCAGCCGCGCGCAGAAGTGGTTGCGAAAACCTATATCGAATGTGTGCTGTTTCAGGGGCGCGAGATGCCGAGCCTGCTGGCGGCGCTGGCAGGAACGCCGGAGCTGGAGAAGATCCGCCGCGAATACGCGGTGGATTTCACCGGCACCTGCCGCATGCTGTTTGCGCCGTTTTGTGGCGCGCCTCTGCGCGACGCCGCGTTATGGGCGATGCTCGGCGCTGCCGAAGGGCTCTCCTGGGCGGCAGTGCAGGATGCGATTAGCGAACAGCAGGCGAAAGAGGAGCTGGAGCGGGTGATTATCGCCATGGTGCGCGCGACGTTGAGTGATGAGAGTGCATAAAACGCTCACCCAGGGTGCCATCACGAGGTATTAAGTTGTATTATAAATGCATCTTAATTATTGGTGATAACGATGTCTGGACCACGCATCCTGCGGGAAAAACTGACCATCAGGAAGATGATTGCCCTCTATCAACGCGCCTGCCCGGATGCGGTGAGCAGCGCGGCGCACTACGCGGATCTCTATGCCTACGCGGAGAAGCGGCTTGATAAGTGCGTCTTTGGCGAGGAAAAACCGGCCTGCAAGCAGTGTCCGGTGCACTGTTATCAGCCCGCAAAGCGCGAAGAGATGAAGCAGGTGATGCGCTGGGCGGGGCCACGCATGTTGTGGCGGCATCCGATATTAACGGTGCGGCATTTGATCGACGATAAGCGCCCGGTACCGGCGTTGCCGGAAAAGTATCGGCGCAAGTAGCAAGTAGGCCGGATAAGCGTCAAGCGCCATCCGGCAATGGGGTTCGCATATGGCTTTGGTGGTATTTTTCCGTTCACTATGCGTGCGGCTGAATATTTTTCTCACCGGTGCGGTGAACGGGACAAGGGAAGCGGCCGCGCTCCCCTTGTCAATCCCCGCGGCCCCGCGAGGAAATCGGTGCTGCGCACTGCGCTCA
>NZ_JBNDKZ010000018.1:0-29851 GCF_050435845.1 Kosakonia sp. 1610
ACTGACGTGACTGGCACCATCGAACTGCCGGAAGGCGTTGAGATGGTAATGCCGGGCGACAACATCAAAATGGTTGTTACCCTGATTCACCCGATTGCGATGGACGATGGTCTGCGTTTCGCAATCCGTGAAGGCGGCCGTACCGTTGGCGCGGGCGTTGTAGCAAAAGTTCTCAGCTAATCGCTGATAACATTTGACGCAATGCGCAAGAAAAGGGCATCATTTGATGCCCTTTTTGTACGCTTTCGACCCAGAACCTGGCTCATCAGTGATTTTTTTGTCCATAATCATTGCTGAGACAGGCTCTGAAGAGGGCGTGAGTCCGAAACTCGCCAGAGCATTTCGGTTTGGTTGCCTCGCTTATGCGGGGCAAAAATGTTTGTCTGAATTCTTGTGACAGGTTGGTTTATGAGTGCGAATACCGAAGCTCAAGGGAGCGGGCGCGGCCTGGAAGCGATGAAGTGGGTTGTTGTTGCAGTACTGCTGCTCGTGGCTATCGTTGGCAACTATCTTTATCGTGACATGATGCTGCCGCTCCGCGCGCTGGCAGTTGTAATTCTGATTGCTGCAGCAGGTGGTGTCGCGCTGTTGACGACGAAGGGAAAAGCGACCGTTGCTTTTGCCCGTGAAGCGAGAACCGAAGTACGTAAAGTGATTTGGCCCACTCGTCAGGAAACATTGCACACCACGTTGATTGTGGCTGCGGTCACCGCAGTTATGTCACTGATCCTGTGGGGGCTGGATGGTATTCTGGTCCGCCTGGTTTCCTTTATCACTGGCCTGAGGTTCTGAGATGTCTGAAGCTCCTAAAAAGCGCTGGTACGTCGTTCAGGCGTTTTCCGGTTTTGAAGGCCGCGTAGCAACGTCGCTGCGCGAGCATATCAAATTACACAACATGGAAGAGTTGTTTGGCGAAGTTATGGTGCCGACCGAAGAAGTGGTCGAAATCCGTGGCGGCCAGCGTCGCAAAAGCGAACGCAAATTCTTCCCGGGCTACGTACTTGTCCAGATGGTAATGAACGACGCCAGCTGGCACCTGGTACGCAGCGTTCCGCGCGTAATGGGCTTCATCGGTGGCACCTCCGATCGTCCGGCGCCGATTAGCGACAAAGAAGTGGATGCGATCATGAACCGCCTGCAGCAGGTTGGTGATAAGCCGCGTCCGAAAACGCTGTTCGAGCCGGGTGAAATGGTCCGCGTTAGCGATGGTCCGTTTGCCGACTTTAACGGTGTGGTTGAAGAGGTGGACTACGAGAAGTCCCGCCTGAAAGTTTCCGTTTCTATCTTCGGTCGTGCGACCCCGGTAGAGCTGGACTTTAGCCAGGTCGAAAAAGCCTAAATATTCGGCGATCAAACGTTGCACAAGGCGTGAAATTGACATACAATTTCGCGCCTTTTGTTTTTACGGGTTCTGAACCGGTAAAACAGTTTTAACCACGGGGAGCCTTTCGGGGCGCTATACCCAAACGAGGAAATTTCAATGGCTAAGAAAGTCCAGGCCTACGTCAAGCTGCAGGTTGCAGCTGGCATGGCAAACCCGAGCCCACCGGTTGGTCCGGCTCTGGGTCAGCAGGGTGTTAACATCATGGAATTCTGCAAAGCGTTCAACGCAAAAACAGAATCCATGGAAAAAGGTCTGCCGATTCCGGTTGTTATTACCGTTTACGCTGACCGTTCTTTCACTTTCATTACCAAAACGCCTCCGGCAGCAGTTCTGCTGAAGAAAGCGGCTGGTATCAAGTCTGGTTCCGGCAAGCCGAACAAAGACAAAGTGGGCACCATCTCCCGCGCTCAGCTGCAGGAAATCGCTCAGACTAAAGCCGCGGACATGACCGGTTCTGACATTGAAGCGATGACTCGCTCAATCGAAGGTACTGCGCGTTCCATGGGCCTGGTAGTGGAGGATTAAGAAATGGCTAAACTGACCAAGCGTATGCGCGTGATCCGTGACAAAGTTGATGCGACCAAACAGTACGACATCAACGAAGCCATTGCTCTGCTGAAAGAGCTGGCCACTGCTAAATTCGTAGAAAGCGTAGACGTTGCCGTTAACCTCGGCATCGACGCACGTAAATCTGACCAGAACGTACGTGGTGCAACTGTACTGCCGCACGGTACTGGCCGTTCTGTTCGCGTAGCCGTATTTGCCCAGGGCCCGAACGCTGAAGCTGCTAAAGCAGCTGGCGCTGAGCTGGTAGGTATGGAAGATCTGGCTGACCAGATCAAAAAAGGCGAAATGAACTTTGACGTTGTTATTGCTTCCCCGGATGCAATGCGCGTTGTTGGCCAGCTGGGCCAGGTTCTGGGTCCGCGCGGCCTGATGCCGAACCCGAAAGTTGGTACTGTAACGCCGAACGTTGCTGAAGCGGTTAAGAACGCTAAAGCGGGTCAGGTTCGTTACCGTAACGACAAAAACGGCATCATCCACACCACCATCGGTAAAGTGGACTTTGACGCTGACAAACTGAAAGAAAACCTGGAGTCTCTGCTGGTCGCGCTGAAAAAAGCAAAACCGTCTCAGGCGAAAGGCGTGTACATCAAGAAAGTTAGCATCTCCACCACCATGGGTGCTGGTGTTGCGGTAGACCAGGCTGGTCTGAACGCAGCGGCGAACTAATATTCGCCTTTACGTGGGTGGCGGATTTGTCTACAATCTTCCCCCACGTTTTGCTCGCGTAAGCTAGCAAACAAAAAGATTTGTTCGTTGGAGCCTGGCCTATCCAGGCCTCCGTCGAAGACCGCAGGTGTTTCGCAAGAGACTTAATTCCCTGCGTAGACGGTGACAGAACCTGAAGAATATTTTTTAAGTACTCTTTGGCTTGTTTCTGCTCACCGTATTAAGACGCTCTTTTCGTTGAAAAGAGTGAAGTGAGTTCCAGGGCATGAGCCCTGGCAAACATCCAGGAGCAAAGCTAATGGCTTTAAATCTTCAAGACAAACAAGCGATTGTTGCTGAAGTCAGCGAAGTAGCCAAAGGCGCGCTGTCTGCGGTTGTTGCGGATTCCCGTGGCGTTACCGTAGATAAAATGACCGAACTGCGTAAAGCAGGTCGCGAAGCCGGCGTTTACATGCGTGTTGTCCGCAACACCCTGCTGCGCCGTGTTGTTGAAGGTACTCAGTTCGAGTGCCTGAAAGACGCGTTCGTTGGTCCGACCCTGATTGCATATTCTATGGAACACCCGGGCGCTGCTGCTCGTCTGTTCAAAGATTTCGCGAAAGCGAATGCAAAATTTGAGGTCAAAGCCGCTGCCTTTGAAGGTGAGTTGATCCCGGCGTCCCAGATCGATCGCCTGGCAACCCTGCCGACCTACGAAGAAGCAATTGCACGCCTGATGGCAACCATGAAAGAAGCCTCTGCTGGCAAACTGGTTCGTACTCTGGCTGCTGTACGCGATGCGAAAGAAGCTGCTTAATCGCAGTTTTCTCTATAACGCATTCGCTTACGTATAAACTTATTCTGATATTCAGGAACAATTTAAATGTCTATCACTAAAGATCAAATCATTGAAGCAGTTGCCGCTATGTCCGTAATGGACGTTGTAGAACTGATCTCTGCAATGGAAGAAAAATTCGGTGTTTCTGCTGCTGCCGCTGTAGCTGTTGCTGCTGGCCCGGCTGCTGAAGCTGCTGAAGAGAAAACTGAATTCGACGTTATTCTGAAAGCTGTTGGCGCTAACAAAGTTGCTGTTATCAAAGCAGTACGTGGCGCAACTGGCCTGGGTCTGAAAGAAGCTAAAGACCTGGTAGAATCTGCTCCGGCCGCTCTGAAAGAAGGCGTGAGCAAAGATGACGCTGAAGCTCTGAAAAAATCTCTGGAAGAAGCTGGCGCTGAAGTTGAAGTTAAATAAGCCAACCCTTCCGGTTGCAGCCTGAGAAATCAGGCTGATGGCTGGTGACTTTTTGGTCACCAGCCTTTTTGCGCTGTAGAAGGCGCTGGTAGTGTTTCACACTGTTTGACTACCTGTTGCCTTTTCAATGCTTGTTTCTATCGACGACTTAATATACTGCGACAGTCGCTCGGCGCTGTGTAAATCGCAATGAAATGATTTAAGCGTGATAGCAACAAGCATTGCGGAAAGTGCTCCACTTTCCGGTCAAAAAAATAGTGTTGCACAAACTGTCCTTTCCCTGGGCAGATGGGTCGACTTGTCAGCGAGCTGAGGAACCCTATGGTTTACTCCTATACCGAGAAAAAACGTATTCGTAAGGATTTTGGTAAACGTCCACAAGTACTGGATGTTCCCTATCTCCTTTCTATCCAGCTTGACTCGTTCCAGAAGTTCATCGAGCAAGATCCTGAAGGCCAGTACGGGCTCGAAGCGGCATTCCGCTCCGTGTTCCCGATCAAGAGCTACAGCGGCAATTCGGAACTGCAATACGTCAGCTACCGTCTTGGCGAACCCGTATTTGACGTTAAAGAGTGTCAAATCCGTGGTGTGACGTACTCCGCCCCGCTGCGCGTAAAACTGCGTCTGGTGATCTACGAGCGCGAAGCGCCGGAAGGCACCGTAAAAGACATTAAAGAACAAGAAGTCTACATGGGCGAAATTCCGCTCATGACCGACAACGGTACCTTTGTTATCAACGGTACTGAGCGTGTTATCGTTTCTCAGCTGCACCGTAGCCCGGGCGTCTTCTTTGACAGCGACAAGGGTAAAACCCACTCTTCCGGTAAGGTGCTCTATAACGCACGTATCATTCCTTACCGTGGGTCATGGCTGGACTTTGAGTTCGATCCGAAAGACAACCTGTTCGTTCGTATCGACCGTCGTCGTAAGCTGCCGGCAACCATCATTCTGCGCGCGCTGAACTACACCACTGAACAGATCCTTGACCTGTTCTTTGAAAAAGTAGTCTTTGAGATCCGCGACAACAAGCTGCAGATGGAACTGGTACCGGAACGTCTGCGTGGCGAAACCGCCTCCTTCGATATCGAAGCCAACGGCAAAATGTACGTTGAGAAAGGCCGCCGCATCACCGCGCGCCATATTCGTCAGCTGGAAAAAGACGAAATCCAACATATCGAAGTGCCGGTTGAGTACATCGCAGGCAAAGTTGCGGCGAAAGACTACGTTGACGAATCCACTGGCGAGCTGATCTGCCCGGCCAACATGGAGCTGTCGCTCGATCTGCTGGCTAAACTGAGCCAGGCTGGTCACAAACGTATCGAAACGCTGTTCACCAACGATCTGGATCACGGCCCGTACATCTCTGAAACCGTACGCGTCGACCCAACTAACGATCGTCTGAGCGCGCTGGTAGAAATCTACCGCATGATGCGCCCGGGTGAGCCGCCGACTCGCGAAGCGGCTGAAAGCCTCTTCGAAAACCTGTTCTTCTCCGAAGACCGCTACGACCTTTCTGCGGTAGGCCGCATGAAGTTCAACCGTTCTCTGCTGCGCGACAGCATTGAAGGTTCCGGTATCCTGAGCAACGACGACATCATCGAAGTGATGAAGAAGCTCATCGGTATCCGTAACGGCATCGGTGAAGTGGATGATATCGACCACCTCGGCAACCGTCGTATCCGTTCCGTAGGCGAAATGGCGGAAAACCAATTCCGCGTTGGCCTGGTGCGTGTAGAGCGTGCGGTGAAAGAGCGTCTCTCTCTGGGCGATCTGGATACCCTGATGCCGCAGGACATGATCAACGCCAAGCCGATTTCGGCGGCGGTGAAAGAGTTCTTCGGCTCCAGCCAGCTCTCCCAGTTTATGGATCAGAACAACCCACTGTCTGAGATTACGCACAAACGTCGTATCTCTGCACTTGGCCCGGGCGGTCTGACCCGTGAGCGCGCAGGCTTTGAAGTTCGAGACGTACACCCGACCCACTACGGTCGCGTATGTCCAATCGAAACGCCTGAAGGTCCGAACATCGGTCTGATCAACTCCCTGTCCGTCTATGCACAGACTAACGAATACGGCTTCCTCGAAACGCCGTACCGTAAAGTGACTGACGGCGTGGTGACTGACGAGATCCATTACCTCTCTGCAATTGAAGAGGGTAACTACGTTATCGCTCAGGCGAACACCAACCTGACGGAAGAAGGGCGTTTTGCAGAAGATCTGGTAACGTGCCGCAGCAAAGGCGAATCAAGCCTCTTCAGCGCAGACCAGGTTGACTACATGGACGTATCCACCCAGCAGGTGGTTTCCGTCGGTGCATCCCTGATTCCGTTCCTGGAACACGATGACGCCAACCGTGCATTGATGGGTGCGAACATGCAACGTCAGGCGGTTCCGACTCTGCGCGCTGATAAGCCGCTGGTTGGTACCGGTATGGAACGTGCTGTTGCCGTTGACTCCGGCGTAACTGCCGTTGCGAAACGTGGCGGTACCGTTCAGTACGTGGATGCTTCCCGTATCGTTATCAAAGTTAACGAAGACGAGATGTACCCGGGCGAAGCAGGTATCGACATCTACAACCTGACCAAATACACCCGTTCTAACCAGAACACCTGCATCAACCAGATGCCGTGTGTTTACCTGGGTGAGCCGATTGAGCGCGGCGACGTGCTGGCAGACGGTCCGTCCACCGACCTCGGTGAACTGGCGCTCGGTCAGAACATGCGCGTAGCGTTCATGCCGTGGAACGGTTACAACTTCGAAGACTCCATCCTCGTCTCCGAGCGTGTGGTTCAGGAAGATCGTTTCACCACTATTCACATCCAGGAACTGGCTTGTGTGTCCCGTGACACCAAACTGGGGCCGGAAGAGATCACCGCTGACATCCCGAACGTGGGTGAAGCTGCGCTCTCCAAACTGGATGAATCCGGTATCGTTTACATCGGTGCAGAAGTGACCGGCGGCGACATTCTGGTTGGTAAGGTAACGCCGAAAGGTGAAACCCAGCTGACGCCAGAAGAGAAACTGCTGCGCGCGATCTTCGGTGAGAAAGCGTCTGACGTTAAAGACTCTTCTCTGCGCGTACCAAACGGTGTTTCCGGTACGGTTATCGACGTTCAGGTCTTCACCCGCGATGGCGTGGAAAAAGACAAACGTGCGCTGGAAATCGAAGAGATGCAGCTCAAACAGGCGAAGAAAGACCTGTCTGAAGAACTGCAGATCCTCGAAGCTGGCCTGTTCAGCCGTATCCACTCCGTGCTGGTATCCGGTGGCGTTGAAGCTGAGAAGCTCGACAAACTGCCGCGCGACCGCTGGCTGGAACTCGGCCTGACCGACGAAGCGAAACAGAATCAGCTGGAACAGCTGGCTGAGCAGTACGACGAACTGAAACACGAGTTCGAGAAAAAACTCGAAGCGAAACGCCGTAAAATCACTCAGGGCGACGATCTGGCACCGGGCGTGCTGAAGATTGTTAAGGTTTATCTGGCCGTTAAACGTCAGATCCAGCCTGGTGATAAGATGGCAGGTCGTCACGGTAACAAGGGTGTTATCTCCAAGATCAACCCGATCGAAGATATGCCATACGATGAAAACGGCACGCCGGTAGACATCGTACTGAACCCGCTGGGCGTACCGTCTCGTATGAACATCGGTCAGATCCTTGAAACCCACCTGGGTATGGCTGCGAAAGGTATTGGCGACAAGATTAACGCCATGCTGAAACAGCAGCAGGAAGTCGCGAAACTGCGCGAGTTCATCCAGCGTGCATACGATCTGGGCGCTGACGTTCGTCAGAAAGTCGACCTGAGCACCTTCAGCGATGACGAAGTGCTGCGTCTGGCTGAAAACCTGCGTAAAGGCATGCCGATCGCAACGCCGGTCTTCGACGGTGCGAAAGAGTCTGAAATCAAGGAACTGTTACAGCTGGGTGGCCTGCCGACTTCCGGTCAGATCACACTGTTCGACGGTCGTACCGGTGAGCAGTTCGAGCGCCAGGTTACCGTTGGCTACATGTACATGCTGAAACTGAACCACCTGGTTGATGACAAAATGCATGCGCGTTCCACCGGTTCCTACAGCCTGGTTACTCAGCAGCCGCTGGGTGGTAAGGCGCAGTTCGGTGGTCAGCGCTTCGGGGAGATGGAAGTGTGGGCGCTGGAAGCATATGGCGCGGCATACACCCTGCAGGAAATGCTCACCGTTAAGTCTGATGACGTGAATGGTCGTACCAAGATGTATAAGAACATCGTGGACGGCAACCATCAGATGGAACCGGGGATGCCAGAGTCCTTCAACGTACTGTTGAAAGAGATTCGTTCGCTGGGTATCAACATCGAGCTGGAAGACGAGTAACTCTCGCTCAAACAGGTCACTGGTGCCGGGGTAACACCCGGCACCAGATTGTGCTAACTCCGACGGGAGCAAATCCGTGAAAGACTTATTAAAGTTTCTGAAAGCGCAAACTAAAACCGAAGAGTTTGATGCGATCAAAATTGCTCTGGCTTCGCCAGACATGATCCGTTCATGGTCTTTTGGTGAAGTTAAGAAGCCAGAAACCATCAACTACCGTACGTTCAAACCTGAGCGTGACGGCCTTTTCTGTGCGCGTATTTTCGGGCCAGTAAAAGATTACGAGTGCCTGTGCGGTAAGTACAAGCGCCTGAAACACCGCGGTGTGATCTGTGAGAAGTGCGGCGTTGAAGTGACCCAAACTAAAGTGCGTCGTGAGCGCATGGGCCACATCGAACTGGCTTCCCCGACCGCGCACATTTGGTTCCTGAAATCACTGCCGTCCCGTATCGGTCTGCTGCTGGATATGCCGCTGCGTGATATCGAACGCGTTCTCTACTTCGAATCCTATGTGGTTATCGAAGGTGGGATGACCAACCTGGAACGTAACCAGATCCTGACTGAAGAGCAGTATCTGGACGCGCTGGAAGAGTTCGGTGACGAATTTGACGCGAAGATGGGCGCCGAAGCGATCCAGGCCCTGCTGAAAAGCATGGATCTGGAGCAAGAGTGCGAGCAGCTGCGTGAAGAGCTGAACGAAACCAACTCCGAAACCAAACGTAAGAAGCTGACCAAGCGTATCAAGCTGCTGGAAGCGTTCGTACAGTCTGGTAACAAGCCGGAGTGGATGATCCTGACCGTTCTGCCAGTGCTGCCGCCGGACCTGCGTCCGCTGGTTCCGCTGGACGGTGGTCGTTTCGCAACGTCGGATCTGAACGATCTGTACCGTCGCGTGATCAACCGTAACAACCGTCTGAAACGTCTGCTGGATCTGGCGGCGCCGGACATCATCGTACGCAACGAAAAACGTATGCTGCAGGAAGCGGTCGACGCCCTGCTGGATAACGGTCGTCGCGGTCGTGCGATCACTGGTTCCAACAAGCGTCCGCTGAAATCCTTGGCCGATATGATCAAAGGTAAGCAGGGTCGTTTCCGTCAGAACCTGCTCGGTAAGCGTGTTGACTACTCCGGTCGTTCTGTAATCACCGTAGGTCCATACCTGCGTCTGCATCAGTGCGGTCTGCCGAAGAAAATGGCGCTGGAGCTGTTCAAACCGTTCATTTACGGCAAGCTGGAACTGCGTGGCCTCGCCACCACCATCAAAGCCGCGAAGAAAATGGTTGAGCGCGAAGAAGCTGTCGTTTGGGATATCCTGGACGAAGTTATCCGCGAACACCCAGTACTGCTGAACCGTGCACCAACACTGCACCGTCTGGGTATCCAGGCGTTTGAACCGGTACTGATCGAAGGTAAAGCGATCCAGCTGCACCCGCTGGTTTGTGCGGCATATAACGCCGACTTCGATGGTGACCAGATGGCTGTTCACGTACCGCTGACGCTGGAAGCCCAGCTGGAAGCGCGTGCGCTGATGATGTCTACCAACAACATCCTGTCTCCAGCGAACGGCGAACCAATCATCGTTCCGTCTCAGGACGTTGTACTGGGTCTCTACTACATGACCCGTGACTGTGTTAACGCCAAAGGCGAAGGCATGGTGCTGACTGGCCCGAAAGAAGCTGAGCGTATTTACCGCGCTGGCCTGGCCTCTCTGCATGCGCGCGTTAAAGTGCGTATCACCGAATATGAAAAAGATGCTAACGGCGAGTTCGTTGCGACCACCAGCCTGAAAGACACGACCGTTGGCCGTGCCATTCTGTGGATGATCGTACCGAAAGGTCTGCCTTTCTCTATCGTCAACCAGGCGCTGGGCAAGAAAGCGATCTCCAAAATGCTGAACACCTGTTACCGCATTCTGGGTCTGAAGCCGACCGTTATCTTCGCTGACCAGACGATGTACACCGGCTTTGCTTATGCAGCGCGTTCAGGTGCATCCGTTGGTATCGATGACATGGTCATCCCGGAGAAGAAACACGAGATCATCTCCGAAGCGGAAGCTGAAGTTGCTGAGATCCAGGAGCAGTTCCAGTCTGGTCTGGTAACCGCGGGCGAACGCTATAACAAAGTTATCGATATTTGGGCCGCGGCGAACGATCGCGTATCCAAAGCGATGATGGATAACCTGCAGACTGAAACCGTTATTAACCGTGACGGCGTTGAAGAGCAGCAGGTTTCCTTTAACAGCATCTACATGATGGCCGACTCCGGTGCGCGTGGTTCTGCAGCCCAGATTCGTCAGCTTGCTGGTATGCGTGGTCTGATGGCGAAGCCGGATGGCTCCATCATCGAAACGCCGATCACCGCGAACTTCCGTGAAGGTCTGAACGTACTCCAGTACTTCATCTCCACGCACGGTGCGCGTAAAGGTCTGGCGGATACCGCACTGAAAACCGCGAACTCCGGTTACCTGACCCGTCGTCTGGTTGACGTGGCACAGGATCTGGTTGTAACCGAAGACGATTGTGGCACCCTCGAAGGGATCACCATGACGCCGGTTATCGAAGGTGGCGACGTTAAAGAGCCGCTGCGCGATCGCGTTCTGGGTCGTGTGACCGCTGAAGACATTCTGAAGCCGGGCACCGCAGACATTCTGGTTCCGCGCAACACGCTGCTGCACGAACAGTGGTGTGACCTGCTGGAAGCGAACTCTGTAGACTCCGTGAAAGTGCGTTCCGTTGTATCCTGTGACACCGATTTTGGTGTGTGCGCCCACTGCTATGGTCGTGACCTGGCGCGTGGCCACATCATCAACAAAGGTGAAGCAATCGGCGTTATCGCAGCACAGTCCATCGGTGAGCCGGGTACACAGCTGACGATGCGTACGTTCCACATCGGTGGTGCGGCATCGCGTGCGGCTGCTGAATCCAGCATCCAGGTGAAAAACAAAGGTAGCATCCGTCTGAGCAATGCGAAGTCGGTTGTTAACTCCAGCGGTAAGCTGGTGGTCACCTCCCGTAACACTGAGCTGAAACTGATCGACGAATTTGGTCGTACCAAAGAGAGCTATAAAGTGCCTTACGGTGCGGTGATGGCGAAGGGTGATGGCGAGCAGGTTGCCGGCGGTGAAACCGTTGCAAACTGGGATCCGCACACCATGCCGGTAATCACCGAAGTGGCTGGTTTCATCCGCTTCACCGACATGATCGATGGTCAGACGATTACCCGTCAGACTGACGAACTGACCGGTCTCTCTTCGCTGGTGGTTCTGGACTCTGCAGAGCGTACCGCTGGCGGTAAAGACCTGCGTCCGGCACTGAAAATCGTTGATGCCAATGGCAACGACGTACTGATCCCAGGCACCGATATGCCTGCCCAGTACTTCCTGCCGGGTAAAGCGATTGTTCAGCTGGAAGATGGCGTACAGATCAGCTCCGGTGACACCCTGGCACGTATTCCGCAGGAATCCGGCGGTACCAAGGATATTACCGGTGGTCTGCCGCGCGTTGCGGATCTGTTCGAAGCACGTCGTCCGAAAGAGCCGGCAATCCTGGCTGAAATCAGCGGTATCATCTCCTTCGGTAAAGAGACCAAAGGGAAACGCCGTCTGGTGATCACGCCGGTTGACGGTAGCGATCCGTACGAAGAGATGATCCCGAAATGGCGTCAGCTCAACGTGTTTGAAGGTGAACGTGTAGAACGTGGTGACGTGGTTTCCGACGGTCCGGAAGCACCGCACGACATTCTGCGTCTTCGTGGCGTACACGCGGTAACGCGTTATATCACCAACGAAGTACAGGACGTTTACCGTCTGCAGGGCGTTAAGATCAACGATAAGCACATCGAAGTTATCGTTCGTCAGATGCTGCGTAAAGCCACCATTGTGAACGCGGGCAGCTCCGAGTTCCTGGAAGGCGAGCAGGTTGAATACTCTCGCGTCAAGATTGCTAACCGCGATCTCGAATCGAATGGCAAAATCAGTGCAACCTATGCACGCGATCTGCTGGGTATCACCAAAGCGTCTCTGGCGACCGAGTCCTTCATCTCCGCGGCATCGTTCCAGGAGACGACTCGTGTGCTTACCGAAGCAGCCGTTGCGGGCAAACGCGACGAACTGCGCGGTCTGAAAGAGAACGTTATCGTGGGTCGTCTGATCCCGGCCGGTACCGGTTATGCGTACCACCAGGATCGTATGCGCCGTCGCGCCGCTGGCGAACTGCCGGCAGCACCGCAGGTCACTGCGGAAGACGCGTCCGCGAGCCTCGCAGAACTGCTGAACGCAGGTCTGGGC
This sequence comes from Kosakonia sp. 1610, assembly GCF_050435845.1. Lineage (NCBI taxonomy): Bacteria > Pseudomonadati > Pseudomonadota > Gammaproteobacteria > Enterobacterales > Enterobacteriaceae > Kosakonia > Kosakonia sp. 1610. Next base: position 12,481 of record NZ_JBNDKZ010000018.1, read on the forward strand.
GGTTCCGACAACGAGTAATCGTTTCTCGTCATAAAAACCCGCTTCGGCGGGTTTTTTTATGCCTGAAATCCGCTAAACCGGTCCTCGATCGCGTTTCAGGACGCCCGCCGCACAAGGGACGGGCACACTCAGCGTTCTGTTAACCCATCAGGAACGCATAATGTCCTTACGCACACTCATTCTCTCTTTTACGCTTCTTCTGAGCGGCATAACCCATGCCGACACCGCCTTTCGCCAGCTGCATCTGCAAGAGGACAAAGCCCGCCCGCTTGATGTCGCCGTCTGGTATCCGACTGCACAAACCGGCACCCCGGAAACGGTGGGCGACAACCCGGTTTTTGTCGGCACACCGGCTTTGCGTAACGCACAGCCCGCAACCGGTAAACATCCCTTATTACTGCTCTCACACGGTTACGGCGGCAACTGGCGCAACCTGAACTGGCTGGCGCAGCGCATGGCGGCGCAGGGGTATATTGTCGCCGCGCCCGATCATCCGGGCACCACCACCCGCAATAAAGCGCAGCAGGATGCCTGGCAGCTCTGGCAACGCCCGCGCGATCTGCGCCGCGTAATGAATGACCTGATTGGCGATCCTGCTATTGCTGGTCAGGTGGATACCCGGCGCATTGCTGCGCTCGGCCACTCGCTGGGCGGCTGGACGGTGATGGAGCTGGCAGGCGCGCGCTTCGATGCCGGACGTTTTCAAACGGATTGTAAAAGCCATCCCGCGCTGTCGGGCTGTAAGCTCATACCGACTCTCGGCATCAATCGTCCTGAGGCATCTGCTCCGTTGATGGAGAGTCAGCGCGAACCGCTGATCAAAGCCGTTGTTTCGCTGGATTTGGGGCTGGCACGCGGATTTACACCGGAGAGCCTCGCGCAACTGAATGTGCCGGTGCTGATCCTCTCCGCGCAGGCCGACAGCGTCGAGTTGCCTGCCCGGCTGGAGTCCGGCTATCTGCAACACAACATTCCGGCGGCAAAGCAGCAGGCACAAAGCGTTACGGGCGCAACCCACTTTAGTTTTATGCAGCTCTGCAAGCCCGGCGCCAAGGCGTTGATTGAGGCGCAGGATCCGGGCGAAGGGATTGTGTGTGAGGATGGCGGTTCGCTAAGCCGGGCTGACATTCATCAGCGGCTTAGCGACACGATCACGGCTTTTCTGCAACAGGCGCTGGATTACCCGCCGCGCGGCGAAACTCCGTCGGGCTCACGCCGCTGATACGCACAAACTCGCGGTTGAAGTTGGATTTGGTGGCAAAGCCAGCATCCAGCATGATGCTGGTGATGGGCGCGTCGGTGGTGAGCAGCAGATGTTGGGCATGGTGAATGCGAAAGCCGTTAATCCACTGTGAGACATTGCAGCCGCGCACCGCATTGACCGCCCGCGAAATCTGGCGCGCAGGGATCACCCATTTTCGCGCCAGCAGATCGAGCGTCAGGTCGCTATTGAGAAACAGCTGCTGTTCGGTAAGGCGCCTCTCCAGCCTTTCGCAGAGCGTTACAAGATCGCTATCCACCTCCACGCTTTGTACGTCGGCTGGCGGTATTAGCGGTGTTTCATCAGCGGCGGGGATTTTCTTGCCGCTGTAGAGAATGGCGAGGCAGATAAACGGCAGCAGTATCGCCTGCGAGAGGGCGACGAGGCGCGGTGCCTGCAAGCCGTCATACCAGGCGAAGTCGAGCATAATCGCCACATCGGTCAGGCCGCTAAAGCAGAGAAACGCCCCGGCAAGAAAGGCCATCACCGAGGTGCTGCGCGCATCTGTTAGCCGGGCCAGCACAAAAGCATCCGCGCCCCGGTAAGCGGTCCAAATTAGTGCGCCGCCGTAACCGATGTAGAGCAGCATCAGAACAATGTCGGTAGAGATTGGCGCAATCAGGTTCAGCACCAGCGCGATGACAGGCGGCAGCAGCGAGGCAAGGCGTTCAGAGGTGCGGCTTTGATCGGTGACGCGGGCAAAACAGCGCCATGCCAGCGGCGGCAGCGCAATCGCCAGCATCGACTGTAGGTGTCGCAAAATCAGCGCATCAAATTGCCAGCGCAGCGCCGTCATCAGCACCAGCAGCGCACAGCCGGTGATAAAGGTGGCGAGGGTGCGATAACCGGAAGGACGTTGTAGCCAGACCTTTGCCAGCAGCATCAGTAGCAGGGAGAGGGTATAAAACGGAACGGGAATGGCGGGCATCAGGCACCTGCGGTGGTGATTACGATCGGCGAATGCCATGTTGTGCCATAAAACGACGCGGAATACACCTCACCGTTTTGGCAGCAATGAAAAACGCCCGGTAAAGCGGGCGTCTATGCGTGTGGTGAGGCGAATATTAAGCGCGCGGCGGAAGCCGGCGGTAGATCTCAATCAGGTCATCAGCCAGGTCCTGGATGACCATTGCGTTCATCAGGTGGTCCTGGGAGTGAACGGTAATCAGGTTGACCGGCAGTTTACCGGTGCCTTCGTCCAGACCGATTAACTGGGTCTGGATTTTATGCGCGGCTTTAACAAATTCGCGTGACTCCTCCATCGCTTTTTCCGCGTCGTCGAAATCGCCTTTACGCGCCATCTGCAGCGCGGTCAGTGCCTGGCTGCGCGCCGCACCGGCGTTGACCAGCAGTTCCATAATGATGGTTTCTAACTCTTCCACGCGCTTACTCCAGCAGCTTAAGGGCTTTTTCCAGTACGACATCGCCTTTCATCATGCCGTAATCCATCATATCGATCACCGCCACCTTCTTGCCCAGCGGCTCGGCCTGCGCCTGCAGTTTTGCCTGCTCATACTTCACCTGCGGCCCCAGCAACACGATATCTGCCGTTGCAATCTCATCTTTAAAGTCCGCAACAGGAACCGCTTTGATAGTGACCTCGACGCCTTTCTTTTGCGCCGCGTCTTTCATTCGTTGCACCAACATGCTGGTGGACATACCTGCTGCACAGCATAAAACGATGTTTTTCATAGTCAGCCTCGGTGTTGATGGGATAATTGATAATTATCCGTCGGCGTTGACTTCAACAACCGCTTTACGGTGATTGTGTGTCTGGCATCACAAAGAAAGGGCAGCGAAGGTGAAACCGGTTACAACCTGACATCACTTCGTTTCACTCCTTGCATCACCGTCGTTGGTCACGCTGTTTTTCAGCGTGATAAGCAGCGTACCTGCCAAAGGGGGGCGGAGCGGGAGAGGGGAACGGCACCCGCTCCGGTCAGTGTACGCTGACGAAGTAAGGTTGCCGCAGCGGGCGCTGTGGTGCCAGCGCCCGAATTTCACTTTACGTAACAGGCCGCAAGAAAATTAACCGTTTATCAGCGTATTACTCTTTTTTTGCGGCACACGTCCCAGCCAGCTGTCCCAGTCTTTCCACACCGGTTGCAGCCCACGGGCGATCAGCGCATCGGCAACCACCTCCGGGCGACGTCCATCATGGGGCGAGAACTGCTCCAGCTCCGGGTGATCGTCGGCATAGCCGCCGGGCTGCGTTTTAGAAAACGCACTGACATTGTTGATGGCGAGGGGAATAACATGATCGCGAAAGTGCGGCGACTCGCGCGTCGATAACGACAGCTCGGTATCCGGTGCCAGCAGGCGAAACGCGCAGATGGTCTGCACCAGTTGTTTCTCGTCCATGATTGACGCCGGTTCGATCCCGCCCGCGCAAGGGCGCAGGCGAGGAAACGACACTGAGTAGCGGCTCTGCCAGTAGTGCTGCTGTAACCAGAGCAGATGCTCCGCCACCATATAGCAGTCGACGCGCCAGCTATCGGATAACCCCATCAGCGCGCCAAGGCCGATCTTGTCGATCCCCGCACGGCCAAGGCGATCCGGCGTCTCCAGCCGCCAGAAAAAGTCCTGCTTTTTGCCGCGCAGATGATGCCGGGCATACTGCGCCTCGTGGTAGGTCTCCTGGTAGACCATCACGCCATCCAGCCCAAGCCCTTTTAGCTCGCGATACTCCTCTTCAGAAAGCGGCTGCACTTCCATCTGCAATGAGGCGAACTGGCGGCGAATAGCGGGGAAATGGCGGCGAAAATAGTCCATCCCTACTTTTCCCTGATGCTCGCCGGTAACCAGCAGCAGATGCTCAAACCCCAGTTCACGCAGGGCTGCGCACTCGCGGGCGATCTCCTCTTCATCCAGCGTTTTGCGCTTCAAATGGTTGCTCATAGAGAACCCGCAATAGGTGCAGTCATTGGCGCAGAGATTCGACAGATAGAGCGGGACATAAAAACTGACGGTGTTGCCAAAGCGCTGGCGGGTCAGGCGCTGCGCTTTCTGCGCCAGCGGCTCCAGCAGCTCGCTGGCCGCCGGAGAGAGCAGGGCCATCATATCGTCGCGGGTCACGTGCCGGGCGTTAAGCGCGCGCTCAACGTCAGCGGTGGTCTTGCTGTGAATACGCAGGCGGATATCATCCCAGTTCAGCTGCCGCCAGCGGTCGGTAAAGGTATTCATTGCAGCGTCTCCAGAAAGCCGGTCAGCGGGCTGGTGGCTGCGGCATAGTGTTGGCGCGCGCCCGGCACGGCACGACGCGCCAGTGCCCCGGCTTCCACCGCCAGACGAAACGCGCGCGCCATGGCGACCGGATCATCCGCAACGGCGATGGCGGTGTTGACCAGCACTGCATCCGCGCCCATCTCCAGCGCCAGCGCGGCGTGGCTTGGCGCACCGATGCCAGCATCTACTACCACCGGCACGCTGGCCTGCTCAATGATGATCTCCAGCATGGCGCGGGTCTCCAGCCCCTGATTCGAGCCAATCGGCGCGCCGAGCGGCATTACCGCTGCGCACCCCACCTCTTCCAGCCGTTTGCATAACACCGGATCTGCGCCGCAGTAGGGCAGCACCACAAACCCGCTCTGCACCAGCTTTTCTGCCGCGCGCAGGGTTTCGATAGGGTCCGGCAGCAGCCAGCGCGCATCGGGGTGGATCTCCAGCTTCAGCCAGTGTGTGCCCAGCGCTTCTCGCGCCAGTTGCGCGGCAAAGATCGCCTCTTCGGCATTTTTCGCGCCGGAGGTGTTTGGCAGCAGGGTGACGCCCGCGTCTATCAGCGGCTGCAAAATAGCGTCATTGCGCTGGCGTAAATCGACGCGCTTCATTGCCAGCGTCACCAGCTCGCTGCCCGCCGCCTGAATTGACTCCACCATCAGCTGCGGCGTGGCGAATTTTCCCGTGCCGGTAAAGAGGCGTGAGGAAAAGGTTTTATCTGCAATACGTAACATCTCAACCCCCTGCGATAACCTGAAACAGCAGGATGCGATCGCCATCCTGCAACTGTTGTTCTTCCCAGCGCTCGCGCGGCAGAATCGCCTCGTTTAGCGCCAGCGCGACGCCCGGCTTTAACTGTTCAAGCTCCTTAAGCAGGTCGGCAACGCTCAGCGTTTGTGCGCAGGTCATCGGTTCATCATTGAAGCGAATCTGCATGATGCCCTCCGCAGACCGGGCAGGCGCTCGCGCGCTGCAATGCGAGGGTGCGCCACAGGTTGGTGCGGGCGTCAAACAGCCGCAGCTTCCCCTGCGCCGCCTGCATGCCGGTTAACAGCTTGATCGCTTCGAGTGCCTGCATCGCCCCCATAATGCCGACCACCGGGCCGACAATACCCGCCGTGCGGCAGTTGCGTTCCGGCTCGCGCTCGTCGGGCCACAAACAGCGGTAGCAGCCCTGCTCCCAGGGCGGGGTGAGCACCAGCAGCTGGCCGCCAAAACCGACGGCGCTGGCAGAAACCAGCGGCGTATTACGCGCCACGCAGGCGGCGTTAATCGCCTGGCGGGTCTGCATGTTATCGCTGCAATCAAGCACCACATCGGCGCGCGAGACCTCTTCAAGCAGCGCGCCGCCGCTGAGCCGCTGTGAGAGAGAGACCAGTTCAATCTCCGGGTTGAGCTGATGCAGCCGCTCTGCTGTCACCGTGGCTTTGGGCTGGTTGATATCGCGCGAGGTAAAGAGGATCTGCCGTTGCAGGTTGCTCAGGTGCACGGCGTCATCATCCGCCAGCACCAGCATGCCGACACCCGCGCCCGCCAGGTAGGCGGCGGCAGGCGCACCAAGACCGCCAAGACCGACAATCAACACCCGGCTGTCGAGCAGCTTCTGTTGCCCGGCGATAGCGATCTCCTCCAGCAAGATCTGGCGGCTGTAGCGCATAAAGTCGTGATCATTCATCGCCCACCCCCGCGAGATCCAGCAGCTGCCGCGTGGCCTGCTGCCACTCATCCGCCTGGGTAATGGCGCTCACCACGGCAATGCTGCCGACGCCCGTTGCCAGCACCTCGGGCGCGCGCGAAAGGCTGATACCGCCAATTGCCACCGTCGGATAGTCGCCGAGCCGCGCAACGTGGCGCGTAAGCGTTGCCAGCCCCTGCGGAGCGGAAGGCATCTGCTTGGTCTGGGTCGGGAAAACATGCCCAAGGGCGATATAGGAGGGGCGTGCCGCCAGCGCGACATCAATTTCCATATCATCATGGGTTGAGAGGCCAAGCCGCAGCCCGGCCTGGCGAATGGCGGTTAAGTCGGTAGTGGCCAGATCCTCCTGACCGAGATGCACGCCGTAGGCCTGGTGTTTAATCGCCAGCCGCCAGTAATCATTGATAAACAGCCGCGCGTTGTAGCGGCGTGCAAGGGCAATAGCGGCCATCACGTCCGCTTCCACCTCTTCGTCGCGCTTATCTTTGATCCGCAGTTGCAGGGTGCGTACGCCTGCATCCAGCAGGCGGGCGATCCACTCCACGCTATCGACCACCGGATAGAGCCCGAGGCGAAAGGGCACCGGCGGGAAATCAGGCTGATACATTACGCCTCCTCCTGTTTCAGGTAGATCTCCCCGCCGCGGGCGCGGAAGTCGCTGGCTTTATCCGCCATGCCCGCATCGATGCTCTGCGCAGCGGCGTAATCACGTACCTCCTGCGAAATCTTCATTGAGCAGAATTTCGGCCCGCACATCGAGCAGAAGTGTGCCACTTTGCCCGACTCCTGCGGCAGGGTTTCATCGTGATAGGCGCGGGCGGTGAAGGGGTCGAGGGCGAGGTTAAACTGATCTTCCCAGCGGAACTCAAATCGCGCTTTCGACATGGCGTTATCGCGGATCTGCGCGCCAGGGTGGCCTTTGGCCAGATCCGCAGCGTGGGCGGCGATTTTGTAGGTAATCAGCCCCTGTTTGACATCCTCTTTGTTCGGCAAGCCGAGGTGCTCTTTCGGCGTGACATAGCAGAGCATCGCGCAGCCAAACCAGCCAATCATTGCCGCACCGATACCGGAGGTGAAGTGGTCATAACCCGGCGCGATATCGGTGGTGAGCGGCCCAAGAGTGTAGAAGGGCGCTTCGTGGCAGCTCTCCAGCTCTTCGGTCATATTGCGGCGGATCATCTGCATCGGCACATGGCCGGGGCCTTCAATCATCACCTGCACGTCATACTCCCAGGCGATTTTGGTCAGTTCACCCAGCGTATGCAGCTCGGCGAATTGCGCTTCGTCATTGGCGTCCTGAATCGATCCCGGGCGCAGGCCGTCTCCCAAAGAGAGAGAGACGTCGTAGGCGGCACAGATCTCGCAGATCTCGCGGAAGTGAGTGTAGAGGAAGTTCTCCTGATGGTGGGAAAGGCACCACTTCGCCATGATTGAGCCGCCGCGCGAGACAATGCCCGTCAGGCGTTGCGCGGTCATCGGCACATAGCGCAGCAGCACACCGGCGTGGATGGTGAAGTAGTCGACCCCCTGTTCCGCCTGCTCCAGCAGGGTGTCGCGGAATACTGACCAACTGAGATCTTCGGCGATCCCGTTGACCTTCTCCAGCGCCTGGTAGATCGGAACCGTGCCGATCGGCACCGGGCTGTTACGCAGGATCCACTCGCGGGTTTCATGAATGTAGCGACCGGTGGAGAGATCCATCACCGTATCCGCGCCCCAGCGGGTTGACCACACCAGCTTCTCCACCTCTTCTTCAATTGATGAGGTGACGGCGGAGTTACCGATATTGGCGTTTACCTTCACCAGGAAGTTGCGACCAATGATCATCGGCTCTGATTCAGGATGGTTGATGTTGGCGGGAATGATGGCCCGGCCCGCCGCCACTTCAGCGCGGACAAACTCTGGCGTAATGTTTTCGGGCAGCCGCGCGCCAAACCCTTCTCCAGAGTGCTGGCGACGCAATACTTCACTGCGAATGCGCTCACGCCCCATATTTTCTCGCAGGGCGATGAACTCCATTTCGGGGGTAATGATGCCCAAACGGGCATAGTGCAGCTGCGTCACGCATCTACCCGCTTTGGCGCGACGCGGCGTCAGCAGGCCGCTAAAACGCAGTGCATCAAGGCCGTCATCCGCCAGGCGTTGGTTGGTATAAGCCGAGCTGCGATGATCCAGCTCTTCGCTGTCATCGCGGGCGGCGATCCACGCTGCGCGCAGCTTCGCCAGCCCCTGCTGCACATCAATGGCGATCGCCGGATCGCCATACGGGCCGGAGGTGTCATACACCGGCACCGCTTCGTTCTCTTCATACTGCGGGGCGGTTTTGGCACCGCCGACGAGCGTCGGGCTGAGCTGGATTTCACGCATTGGCACGCGAATATCGGGCTGTGAGCCGGTGAGGTAGATGCGACGGGAGTTGGGGAAAGCGGTGCCTTCCAGCGTATCGATAAAGTGTTGCGCCTGGGCGCGTTGTTCACGGCGTGTACGTTGAGTAGTAGACATAGCTCATTCCAGTGTTAAAGGAGATGGCTTGTCAGACGACGGATGGAGTAATGGCAGCAAACCGCCCGTGAGGGTGGTGTGGTGGATGGATTACTCTTGTTCCCTTCGCAGGTATTAGCCTGATCAGGTTCCGCGGATCCCGAATTAACGGTCTCAGCCTTTTTACACCTCAGCTTTCAGAAAGCGTGGGTGTAAAAGAGTGGCACTCCGACAAGAAAAACCCCCGCCCGAAGCGGGGGACTGTTTTTTAAACTACGCGTTATTGGTTAAGAACTCAAGCCGGGCGCGCCATCCCGGTTTCATCATTGGCGCTTTCGCTGAGGTGGTTATCGAACGCCAGCGTGATCAGCTGATCTTCCAGCGTAAAACGCGCCGCCAGCGCTTCACCGATGTCTGAGAGGGACTGCTGGAACTCCATGCAGTTGTCATCATCGATAGACTGTTCGAGGCTGGAATCATAATGTTTCATGATTTCAACGGTATTGGCTTCAAGCTGCGGGTAGAGCTGAGTCGCCGCTAAAAGTGGGCTGGCGCCTTCCATTTCATTGATGATGCGTTCATAAATAGTGAAATGACCGGCGGAAAGGTATTCAACCAGGTTATGGCAAAAATCATCCAGCGCTTTTTCGTTAAGCTGCATGTACGACCCTTTGCCCGGCTTGATCCCCACCAGGTTGTAATAGGAGATGAGAAGCTGCTTACGTTCGTTGAGCCAGAAATCGATAAGCTTGTTACTTCCCCCCAGTCGTTCTGTCAGGCTTTCTAACTGGTTCAGCATAAATGACTCCGCAAAATGTAAGATTAAAAATGATGTAATAATAATGTTAATAACATGCCAGTGAAGCTAAGGTCGCGCAATGGTACAAACTCTTGAAGCTCATCACCGTGGCTGGTGGATAGTCAGCCATGAACAAAAATTATGGTTGCCCGCTGGAGAATTACCACATGGAGAGGCAGGAAATTTCGATCTTGTGGGTCAACCCGCGCAAATTATCGGCGAATGGCAGGGAGAGAGCGTCTGGCTTGTTCGCCAACAGCGCTCCAGCGAGATGGGATCGGTACGTTTACTTATCGATCAGGATACCGCGCTGTTCCAGTTAGCCGGGCGCGGCGTGCAGCTGGCCGAGTTTTACCGGTCGCATCAGTTTTGTGGCTACTGTGGGCACACCATGCACCCCAGCAAAACCGAGTGGGCGATGCTCTGCGACCACTGCCGGGAACGCTACTATCCACAAATTGCCCCCTGCATTATTGTCGCTATTCGCCGCGATGACAGCCTGCTACTTGCCCAGCATACGCGTCATCGTAATGGCGTGTATACCGTGCTGGCCGGATTTGTTGAAGTCGGCGAGACGCTGGAGCAGGCGGTAGCGCGCGAGGTGATGGAGGAGAGCGGGATTAAAATCAAGAACCTGCGTTATGTCACCTCCCAGCCGTGGCCCTTCCCGCAATCATTAATGACGGCGTTTATGGCCGAGTATGAGAGCGGTGAGATCGTCATTGATACCAAAGAGCTGATCGATGCCGGCTGGTATCGCTATGACGACCTGCCGCTGCTCCCGCCGCCGGGTACCGTCGCGCGCCGCCTGATCGAGGATACCGTGGCGATGTGTCGGGCAGAGAGCGAATAAGGTGTATATACTGGCGGCCTGACGCTTGAGGAACTGACAATGACCGAACTGAAAAACGATCGTTACCTGCGCGCGCTTCAGCGCCAGCCAGTAGATATGACGCCGGTATGGATGATGCGCCAGGCAGGCCGCTATTTGCCGGAATATAAGGCGACCCGTGCGCAAGCCGGCGACTTTATGTCGCTGTGCCGCAATGCGGAGCTGGCCTGTGAAGTAACGATGCAGCCGCTGCGCCGCTACAAGCTGGATGCGGCGATCCTCTTCTCCGATATCCTGACGGTGCCGGATGCGATGGGGCTGGGGCTCTATTTCGAAGCCGGTGAAGGGCCGCGTTTTAGCCATCCCATCACCTGCAAAGCGGACGTGGACAAGCTGCCCGTACCGGACCCGGAAGATGAGCTGGGTTACGTGATGAACGCCGTGCGCACTATCCGCCGTGAGCTGAAAGGCGAAGTGCCGCTGATTGGTTTCTCCGGCAGCCCGTGGACGCTGGCGACCTACATGGTTGAAGGCGGCAGCAGCAAAGCGTTCACTAAAATCAAAAAGATGATGTACGCCGAGCCGCTGGTGCTGCATGCACTGCTGGATAAGCTGGCGCAAAGCGTCACCTCCTATCTCAACGCGCAGATCCGCGCTGGCGCACAGTCGGTAATGATTTTCGACACCTGGGGCGGCGTGCTGACCGGGCGCGACTACCAGCAGTTCTCGCTTTACTACATGCATAAAATCGTCGATGGCTTGCTGCGTGAAAACGAGGGGCGTCGCGTGCCGGTGACCCTGTTTACCAAAGGCGGCGGCCAGTGGCTGGAAGCGATGGCGGCGACCGGCTGCGATGCGCTCGGCCTCGACTGGACCACCGATATTGGCGATGCGCGCCGTCGCGTTGGCGACAAAGTGGCGCTGCAGGGCAACATGGATCCCTCCATGCTTTATGCGCCGCCTGCACGCATTGAGGAAGAAGTGTCTACAATTCTCTCTGGCTTTGGCAAAGGCGAAGGCCATGTATTTAACCTCGGTCACGGCATCCACCAGGATGTCCCACCGGAACATGCAGGAGTCTTTGTCGAGGCGGTTCACCGTCTGTCGGCCCCCTGGCATCAATAAGGAGTGAATATGGATCTCGCGTCGCTACGCGCACAACAACTTGAACTGGCCTCTTCCGTGATCCGCGAGGATCGTCTTGATAAAGATCCGCCGACGTTGATCGGCGGGGCGGATGTCGGTTTCGAGCAGGGTGGCGAAGTGACGCGGGCGGCAATGGTGCTGCTCACCTGGCCTTCGCTTGAGCTGGTTGAGTATCAGGTGGCGCGTATCGCCACCACCATGCCCTATATTCCCGGCTTCCTCTCATTTCGTGAGTATCCCGCGCTGCTGGCGGCGTGGGAGATGCTGTCGCAAAAACCCGATTTACTTTTTGTCGACGGGCATGGGATCTCCCATCCGCGCCGCCTTGGCGTTGCCAGCCATTTTGGCCTGCTGGTGGATGTGCCGACCATCGGCGTGGCGAAAAAACGGCTGTGCGGCAAGTTCGAACCGCTGGCCGATGAGCCCGGTGCGCTGTCGCCGCTGATGGATAAAGGCGAACAGCTGGCGTGGGTATGGCGCAGTAAAGCGCGCTGTAATCCGCTTTTTGTCGCTACCGGCCATCGCGTCAGCCAGGATACTGCGCTGGCGTGGGTGCAGCGCTGCATGAAGGGCTACCGCTTGCCGGAGCCGACGCGCTGGGCAGACGCTGTGGCATCGGGTCGCCCCGCCTTTGCGCGATGGCAGGCAATTCAGCGCGATATCGGGTAAACTGCGGCGCATTACCGTTTTTGAGAAGCGATCATGTTACAAAACCCGATTCATCTGCGACTGGAAAAGCAGGAAAGCTGGCAGCACGTTGTTTTCATGGCCTGTCTGTGCGAGCGCATGTACCCCAACTATGCGCTGTTCTGCCGCCAGACCGGCTTTGGCGATGCGCAGCTCTATCGCCGTATCCTTGACCTGGTGTGGGAAACAGAGACCGTCAAAGATGCGAAGGTCAATTTCGACAGCCAGCTTGAGAAGCTGGAAGAGGGGATCCCCGCCGCAGAGGATTACGATCTCTACGGTGTCTACCCGGCGATTGACGCCTGTGTAGCGCTGAGCGAGTTGATTCATTCGCGTCTGAGCGGTGAAACGCTGGAACACGCCATTGAGGTCAGCAAGACCTCGATCACCACCGTCGCGATGCTGGAAATGACGCAGCAGGGCCGCGAAATGACCGATGAAGAGCTGGGTCTCAACCCCGCTGTAGAGCAGGAATGGGACATTCAGTGGGAGATTTTCCGCCTTTTGGCCGCCTGCGAAGAGCGCGACATTGACCTGATCAAAGGCTTGCGCGCGGACCTGCGCGAGGCTGGCGAGAGTAATATCGGTATAAATTTGCAGCAATGAGACAATAAAACGTGATTTAAGGCCTGTTTTGTCGCGCCTGAAGGCTTCCCTTCTGACCCCCGTCTGGTCTACATTTGGGGGGCGAAAAAAAGTGGCTATCGGTGCGTGTATGCAGGAGAGTGCTTTTGAGGCATTTCCGTCGCACTCGATGCTTAGCAAGCGATAAACACATTGAAAGGATAACTTATGAACAAGACTCAACTGATTGATGTAATTGCAGACAAGGCTGATCTGTCTAAAGCGCAAGCGAAAGCTGCACTGGAATCCACCCTGGCTGCCATTACTGAGTCTCTGAAAGAAGGCGATGCGGTACAACTGGTTGGTTTCGGCACTTTCAAAGTGAACCACCGCGCTGAGCGTACTGGCCGCAACCCGCAGACCGGTAAAGAAATCAAAATCGCCGCAGCTAACGTGCCGGCATTTGTTTCTGGCAAAGCACTGAAAGACGCTGTTAAGTAAGACAGCATGGCAGTGAACAGTTTTGTCGAAGGGGCGGTAACGCCCCTTTTGTCATACTGGCGTCGCCCGCTTTTGCTGGTCGGCGCACTGCTGCTTGCCGCCTGTAGCCACGATTCGTCATTGCCGCCCTTTACCGCCAGCGGTTTCGCCGGCGATCAGGGCGCAATACGTATCTGGCGTAAAGATTCAGGCGGTGAGACCCACCTGCTCTCCGCATTTAGCCCGTGGCACCGCGGAAACACCTCTTTAGCTGAGTATCGCTGGCAAGGCGATGCGCTAACCCTTATCGAACTCAATATCTACGCCAACCCGCCTGAGCATATTCGCGTGCGTTTTGACGATCGCGGCGAGTTGAGCTTTATGCAGCGCGAAGTGAACGGCCAGAAGCAGCAGCTCTCCAGCGACCAGATTGCGCTTTATCGCTACCGCGCTGAACAGATCCGCCAGACCAGCGATGCGCTGCGTCAGGGACGGGTTGTGTTGCGTCAGGGGCGCTGGCAGGCAAATAACACGGTGCAGACCTGCGAAGGGCAGACCGTGAAGCCAGAGCTTGATACGTGGGCGTTAAACCATATTGCGCAGCGCCAGAGGCGTTCATCGCTGGCGGTGAGCGTGGCGTGGCTGGAAGCGCCGGAAGGGGCACAGCTGTTGCTGGTGGCGAATGAGGATTTCTGTCACTGGCAGCCGACAGAGAAGAATTTTTAGCGTTGGTGCCATCGGTGTGTTGCCCGATGGCGGCGATGCCTTATCGGGCCTACGAAAAGCGCTTTCACGACAGTGAGGTGTGTTCCGTAGGCCGGGTAAGCGAATCACCACCCGGCAATACCCACGGCACGGTTTTGTAGGCCGGATAAGCGTAGCGCCACCCGGCAATTACACCTGAAGGCCGGGTAAGCAAAATCCCACCCGGCCGTGGATCGCGTGCTACTTGCTGCCCTGTTCGCGGGCAATCGCGCGGTAACCAATATCGCTGCGGCTAAAGCTGCCATCCCAGTGGATATCGGTCATCAGCGCATAAGCGCGCTGCTGCGCTTCGGCAACGGTGTCACCAAGCGCAGTCACGCACAGCACACGTCCGCCGTTGGTCAGCACCCGATCGTCGTCAGCAAGCGTGGTACCGGCGTGGAACACTTTCCCGTCCGCAACCTCTTCCAACGGCAGGCCGTGGATCTGATCTCCATTGCGATAGTTGCCCGGATAGCCTCCGGCAGCCATCACCACACCAAGCGACGCGCGCGCATCCCATTTCGAGACTTTCTCATCCAGCTTGCCGTCACAGGCTGCCAGGCAGAGCTCTACCAGGTCCGACTGCAGGCGCAACATAATCGGCTGCGTCTCCGGGTCGCCAAAGCGGCAGTTGAACTCGATCACCTTCGGGTTGCCCTGCTTATCGATCATCAGCCCGGCATAGAGGAAACCGGTGTAGGTATTTCCTTCTGCCGCCATGCCGCGCACGGTTGGCCAGATAACCTGGTCCATCGCCCGCTGGTGGACTTCATCGGTCACCACCGGCGCCGGGGAGTACGCGCCCATACCGCCGGTATTCGGGCCGGTATCGCCGTCGCCGACGCGTTTGTGATCCTGGCTGGTTGCCATCGGCAGCACATGCTCGCCGTCGACCATCACAATAAAGCTCGCCTCTTCGCCGTCGAGAAACTCCTCAATCACAATGCGGTGGCCCGCATCGCCAAAGGCATTACCGGCCAGCATATCGTTGACTGCCGCTTCCGCCTCTTCCAGCGTCATGGCGACAATCACCCCTTTACCGGCTGCCAGACCGTCCGCTTTGATGACAATCGGCGCGCCTTTCTCGCGCAGGTAAGCCAGCGCTGGCTCTACCTCGGTAAAGTTCTGGTACTCCGCCGTCGGAATATTGTGGCGGGCGAGGAAATCTTTGGTGAAGGCTTTGGAGCCCTCCAGCTGTGCCGCGCCTTGGGTCGGGCCAAAAATTTTCAGCCCCTGCGCGCGAAAGGCATCAACCACGCCAATCACCAGCGGCGCTTCCGGGCCGACGATGGTCAGATCGATCTTCTCGCTCTGGGCGAAATTAACCAGCGCCGGGATGTCCGTCGCGCTAATCGCCACGTTTTGCAGCGTCGGCTCCAGCGCTGTGCCTGCGTTACCCGGTGCGACAAAGACAGTTTCAACCCGTTTAGACTGGGCCGCTTTCCAGGCCAGCGCGTGTTCGCGCCCGCCGTTACCAATCACTAATACTTTCATTCTCTGCTCCGTGGATTAATGGCGGAAGTGACGCATGTCGGTAAAGATCATCGCGATGCCGTGCTCGTCGGCGGCGGCAATCACTTCGTCATCGCGGATAGAACCGCCCGGCTGGATAACGCAGCTCACGCCGACAGCGGCGGCGGCATCAATACCATCACGGAACGGGAAGAAGGCGTCAGAGGCCATTGCGGAACCTTTCACTTCCAGCCCTTCGTCTGCGGCTTTGATACCGGCGATCTTCGCAGAATAAACGCGGCTCATCTGGCCTGCGCCAATACCGATGGTCATGTTCTCTTTGGCATAGACAATGGCGTTGGATTTAACGAACTTCGCTACTTTCCAGCAGAACAGCGCATCGCGCAGCTCCTGCTCGGTCGGCTGGCGCTTGCTGACCACACGCAGCTCATTGGTGGTTACCATGCCCAGGTCGCGATCCTGAACCAGCAGGCCGCCATTAACGCGTTTGAAATCGAGGCCCGGTACGCGCGCTGCCCACTGGCCGCAGACCAGTACGCGGACGTTCTGTTTGGCGGCGGTAATGCTCAACGCTTCCTGAGTGGCAGAAGGGGCGATAATCACTTCCACAAACTGGCGGGAGATAATGGCCTGCGCCGTTTCAGCATCCAGCTCGCGGTTGAAAGCGATAATGCCGCCGAACGCTGAGGTTGGGTCGGTTTTATAAGCGCGATCGTAAGCATCAAGAATCGAGCCACCGACGGCGACACCGCACGGGTTGGCGTGTTTCACAATCACGCAGGCGGGTTCATCAAACTCTTTCACGCACTCCAGCGCCGCGTCGGTATCGGCGATGTTGTTATAGGAGAGCGCTTTGCCCTGCAGCTGCTGCGCGGTGGCAACGGAAGCCTCTTTGATCTCTTCTTCTATATAGAAGGCAGCATGCTGGTGGCTGTTTTCACCGTAGCGCATATCCTGCTTCTTAATAAAGTTGAGGTTCAGCGTGCGCGGGAAGCGGCCGGCTGGCTCTTTGCTCTCGCCATGATAAGCGGGCACCAGGCTGCCGAAGTAGTTGGCGATCATGCTGTCGTAAGCGGCGGTGTGCTCAAAGGCTTTGATCGCGAGGTCGAAACGGGTTTCCAGCGTCAACGAGCCGTCGTTGGCATCCATTTCATTAATGATGGTGGTGTAGTCGCTGCTCTTAACCACGATGGCGACATCTTTATGGTTCTTCGCGGCGGAGCGCACCATGGTCGGGCCGCCGATATCGATATTCTCAACGGCGTCTTCCAGCGAGCACCCTTCACGGGCAACGGTCTGGGCGAAGGGGTAGAGGTTAACCACCACCATATCGATTGGGGCGATGGCGTGCTGCGCCATGATGTCATCATCCTGGCCGCGACGGCCGAGAATGCCGCCGTGCACTTTCGGGTGCAGGGTTTTTACGCGTCCATCCATCATTTCCGGGAAACCGGTGTAGTCGGAGACTTCGGTGACCGGCAGGCCTTTATCTGCCAGCAGGCGAGCGGTTCCGCCGGTAGAGAGCAGTTCGACGCCACGCTGGGAGAGCGCCTGGGCGAATTCGACGATACCGGCCTTATCAGAAACACTGAGCAGGGCGCGGCGGACTGGACGAGGTTGTTGCATGGTAAATCCCCTGGATTTGACTTTAACAGAGAGCGTTAGCTGAATTTTCGCTTCTTTATTATGGGAAGATTCAGCTAACACCCCAGGCAGGGCGGATTAATTTTGCGCGGGCATTGTAACGAAAACGTTTGCGCAACGCTCGGGAATTTTTCCACTTTTGGCGCTTTGTGGATAACTCTGTGTGTAAATGCGTATAAGGGCGGCTTTTGCTGTGGAATGCAGCAGTCAGTCATTTTTATGTCATTTTTCTATTGCGGGGTGCGGAGAACTCCCTATAATGCGCCTCCATCGACACGGCGCTAAGCAAACAACAGCTTGCAGCGACGTTAAGTCGGAAGAGAAAAAATCCTGAAATTCAGGGTT
>NZ_JBNDKZ010000019.1:0-26307 GCF_050435845.1 Kosakonia sp. 1610
ACTGACGTGACTGGCACCATCGAACTGCCGGAAGGCGTTGAGATGGTAATGCCGGGCGACAACATCAAAATGGTTGTTACCCTGATTCACCCGATCGCGATGGACGATGGTCTGCGTTTCGCAATCCGTGAAGGCGGCCGTACCGTTGGCGCGGGCGTTGTAGCAAAAGTTCTGAGCTAATTCGTTAGCTTTGAATTTGAAAGAGGGCACTTCGGTGCCCTTTTTGCTGCCTGCTATTCAGCCATCATTCCATTACAGCCGCTCACACTTTTCTGCAAAATCCGTTACCGTTGTCCTGTTGTAATCATAACCATTCTCATTTACACTTTGCGCATTAAGTGAACGGGAGTGCTCCATGTACGTTTGTTTGTGTAACGGTGTAAGTGATAAAAAAATCCGCCAGGCCGTGCGCCAGTTTCACCCTCAATCATTCCAGCAGCTCCGCAAGTTTGTTCCGGTAGGAAATCAGTGTGGTAAATGTATTCGTGCTGCTCGAGAGATTATGCAGGATGAGTTGACCCAGATGCCGGAATACAAAGAGATAGCCTGAGGCTCTATCTTTTTTTTGACTTCCCTGTAGCCCCATCTACGCTTCAATGAGTGGAAGCGGAGGGACTACATAATGAAAGGTGATGTTAAAATCATAAATTATCTCAATAAATTATTGGGAAATGAGCTTGTCGCAATCAATCAGTACTTTCTCCATGCGAGAATGTTCAAGAACTGGGGGCTGACCCGCCTCAATGATGTTGAATACCATGAATCCATCGATGAAATGAAGCACGCCGATTTGTACATCGAGCGTATTCTGTTTCTCGAAGGGATCCCGAACTTGCAGGATCTTGGCAAACTCGGCATTGGTGAAGACGTTGAAGAGATGCTGCAATCAGACCTGCGTCTGGAGCTGGAAGGCGCGAGAGATCTGCGTGAAGCGATCGCCTACGCTGACAGCATCCATGACTATGTCAGCCGCGATATGATGATCAAAATTCTTGCCGACGAAGAGCACCACATTGACTGGCTGGAAACCGAACTGGATCTGATCGCTAAACTTGGTATGCAGAATTACCTTCAGTCGCAGATTAAAGTCGAAGGTTAAAACCGTATTAGCGTGGGATAACCCACCACGAAACCCGCTGCCGCGAGGAAGGGTCCAAACGGCAGCGGGTTTTTTATTACCTGCAATTTACGGTGGCGGCAAAGAGGGAAAACTACTGCGCAACAGCCAAAGAGCGCGGCATAAAATACAAGAGCAGGCAATGCAGGCCAGCCGTGCCACGCGCCGAGTGCGGCAAGATACTTCACATCGCCATAACCCAACCCTTCACGTCCACGCAATAATCGATATCCCCAGTATATAGCGGCAAAACTTGCATAACCCGCCATTGCCCCGACGACAGCATCTGCCAAAAAATCAGGGCGTGATAAACAGTGCCAGAGCAAGCCCGTCCAGAGAAGAGGGCAAGTGTAGCGATCCGGCAGCAACTTTGAGCGCAGGTCACTCCTGACAAGTAGAAGGTTTAATACGACATAGATAATGAGAAAAAACATGGCGTCCCTGCCTTAAGCTTTACCAATCCGCTGGCAAGAGTGCTTCATACAAAAAAACAAGGGAAGGGGAGGGTGAGCAGCGTGCGAGCTGCATTCCAGAGATTCTATGCGTAATAAAAAGGGCGACGCTCTCTTTGCGAGCCGGTACGCACCGCTGTTTAATTTCTAAACTGCACTTGCGTCCGCGCCAGATTTACGTATAATGCGCGGGCTTGTCGTAATTGACGGCTGGTTCGATCTGAACCATAGCGACGATGTTTGCCGCTAACAATGCTCCCAATCGGGGAGCTACGTAAGAACGATTACACTCCCCCATCAATCGTAATGGGTGTGAGGAGTAATTATTTTCGTCTATAAATAATTGGAGCTCTGGTCTCATGCAGAACCAAAGAATCCGTATCCGCTTGAAAGCGTTTGATCATCGTCTGATCGATCAATCAACCGCCGAAATCGTCGAAACTGCGAAGCGCACTGGTGCGCAAGTACGTGGTCCGATCCCGCTGCCGACCCGCAAAGAGCGCTTTACCGTTCTGATCTCTCCGCACGTCAACAAAGATGCGCGCGATCAGTACGAAATCCGCACTCATAAGCGTCTGGTTGACATCGTTGAGCCAACCGAGAAAACCGTTGATGCTCTGATGCGTCTGGATCTGGCTGCCGGTGTAGACGTGCAGATCAGCCTGGGTTGATCAGGTCATCGAGCGATTGAGAGGTTGAAACAATGATTGGTTTAGTCGGTAAAAAAGTGGGCATGACCCGCATCTTCACTGAAGATGGCGTTTCTATCCCAGTAACCGTAATCGAAGTTGAAGCAAACCGCGTTACTCAGGTTAAAGATCTGGCTAACGACGGCTACCGCGCTATCCAGGTTACCACCGGTGCTAAAAAAGCTAACCGCGTAACCAAGCCGGAAGCGGGTCACTTCGCTAAAGCTGGCGTAGAAGCTGGCCGTGGTCTGTGGGAATTCCGTCTGGCTGACGGTGAAGAGTTCTCCGTAGGTCAGGACATTAGCGTTGAGCTGTTTGCTGAAGTTAAAAAAGTTGACGTAACTGGCACCTCTAAAGGTAAAGGTTTCGCAGGTACCGTTAAGCGCTGGAACTTCCGTACCCAGGACGCTACTCACGGTAACTCCCTGTCCCACCGCGTTCCGGGTTCTATCGGTCAGAACCAGACTCCGGGCAAAGTGTTCAAGGGCAAGAAAATGGCAGGTCAGCTGGGTAATGAGCGCGTAACCGTTCAGAGCCTGGACGTAGTACGTGTTGACGCTGAGCGCAACCTGCTGCTGGTTAAAGGTGCTGTCCCGGGTGCAACCGGTAGCGACCTGATCGTTAAACCAGCTGTGAAGGCGTGAGGAGATAGCAATGGAATTAGTATTGAAAGACGCGCAGAGCGCGCTGACTGTTTCCGAAACTACCTTCGGTCGTGACTTCAACGAAGCGCTGGTACACCAGGTTGTTGTTGCTTATGCAGCTGGTGCTCGTCAGGGTACTCGTGCTCAGAAGACCCGTGCTGAAGTAACTGGTTCCGGTAAAAAACCGTGGCGCCAGAAAGGCACCGGCCGTGCGCGTTCAGGTTCTGTTAAGAGCCCGATCTGGCGTTCTGGTGGCGTGACCTTCGCTGCACGTCCGCAGGACCACAGTCAAAAAGTTAACAAAAAGATGTACCGCGGCGCGCTGAAAAGCATCCTGTCCGAACTGGTACGTCAGGATCGTCTGATCGTTGTCGAGCAGTTCTCTCTGGAAGCGCCGAAAACCAAGCTGCTTGCTCAGAAACTGAAAGACATGGCTCTGGAAGATGTGCTGATCATCACCGGTGAGCTGGACGAGAACCTGTTCCTGGCCGCACGTAACCTGCACAAGGTTGACGTACGCGATGCGACTGGTATCGACCCGGTTAGCCTGATCGCCTTCGACAAAGTCGTAATGACTGCTGATGCTGTTAAGCAAGTTGAGGAGATGCTGGCATGATTCGTGAAGAACGTCTGCTGAAGGTGCTGCGCGCACCGCACGTTTCTGAAAAAGCGTCTACTGCGATGGAAAAAACCAACACCATCGTTCTCAAAGTTGCAAAAGACGCGACCAAAGCAGAAATCAAAGCTGCTGTGCAGAAACTGTTTGAAGTCGAAGTCGAAGTCGTTAACACCCTGGTAGTTAAAGGGAAAGTTAAACGTCACGGACAGCGTATCGGTCGTCGTAGCGACTGGAAAAAAGCTTACGTCACCCTTAAAGAAGGCCAGAATCTGGACTTCGTTGGCGGCGCTGAGTAAGTCGGAGGAGTAATACAATGGCAGTTGTTAAATGTAAACCGACATCTCCGGGTCGTCGCCACGTAGTTAAAGTGGTTAACCCTGAGCTGCACAAGGGCAAACCTTTTGCTCCGTTGCTGGAAAAAAACAGCAAATCCGGTGGTCGTAACAACAATGGCCGTATCACCACTCGTCATATCGGTGGTGGCCACAAGCAGGCTTACCGTATTGTTGACTTTAAACGCAACAAAGATGGTATCCCGGCAGTTGTTGAACGTCTTGAGTACGATCCGAACCGTTCCGCGAACATCGCGCTGGTTCTGTACAAAGACGGTGAGCGCCGTTACATCCTGGCCCCGAAAGGCCTGAAAGCTGGCGACCAGATTCAGTCTGGCGTTGATGCTGCAATCAAAGCAGGCAACACCCTGCCGATGCGCAATATCCCGGTTGGTTCTACCGTTCATAACGTAGAAATGAAACCAGGTAAAGGCGGTCAGCTGGCACGTTCCGCTGGTACTTACGTTCAGATCGTTGCTCGCGATGGTGCTTATGTCACCCTGCGTCTGCGCTCTGGTGAAATGCGTAAAGTAGAAGCAGACTGCCGCGCGACTCTGGGCGAAGTTGGCAATGCTGAGCATATGCTGCGCGTTCTGGGTAAAGCAGGTGCTGCACGCTGGCGTGGTATTCGCCCTACCGTTCGCGGTACTGCGATGAACCCGGTCGACCACCCACACGGTGGTGGTGAAGGTCGTAACTTTGGTAAGCACCCGGTAACTCCGTGGGGCGTTCAGACCAAAGGTAAGAAGACCCGCAGCAACAAGCGTACTGATAAATTCATCGTACGTCGCCGTAGCAAATAATTTTAGAGGATAAGCCATGCCACGTTCTCTCAAGAAAGGTCCTTTTATTGACCTGCACTTGCTGAAGAAGGTAGAGAAAGCGGTGGAAAGCGGAGACAAGAAGCCCCTGCGCACTTGGTCCCGTCGTTCAACGATCTTTCCTAACATGATCGGTTTGACCATCGCTGTCCATAATGGTCGTCAGCACGTTCCGGTATTTGTTTCCGACGAAATGGTCGGTCACAAACTGGGTGAATTCGCACCGACTCGTACTTATCGCGGCCACGCTGCTGATAAAAAAGCGAAGAAGAAATAAGGTAGGAGGAAGAGATGGAAACTTTAGCTCAACATCGCCATGCTCGTTCTTCTGCTCAGAAGGTTCGCCTTGTTGCTGACCTGATTCGCGGTAAGAAAGTGTCGCAGGCTCTGGATATTCTGACCTACACCAACAAGAAAGCGGCTGTACTGGTCAAGAAGGTTCTGGAATCTGCCATTGCTAACGCTGAACACAACGATGGCGCTGACATTGACGATCTGAAAGTTGCGAAAATTTTCGTAGACGAAGGCCCGAGCATGAAGCGCATTATGCCGCGTGCAAAAGGTCGTGCAGATCGCATCCTGAAGCGCACCAGCCACATCACTGTGGTTGTGTCCGATCGCTGAGACTCTGGAGACTAGCAATGGGTCAGAAAGTACATCCTAATGGTATTCGCCTGGGTATTGTAAAACCATGGAACTCTACCTGGTTTGCGAACACCAAAGAATTCGCTGACAACCTGGACAGCGATTTTAAAGTACGTCAGTACCTGACGAAGGAACTGGCGAAAGCGTCTGTATCTCGTATCGTTATCGAGCGTCCGGCTAAAAGCATCCGTGTGACTATTCACACTGCTCGCCCGGGTATCGTTATCGGTAAGAAAGGTGAAGACGTTGAGAAACTGCGCAAGGTCGTAGCGGATATCGCTGGCGTTCCTGCTCAGATCAATATCGCCGAAGTTCGTAAGCCTGAACTGGACGCAAAACTGGTTGCTGACAGCATCACTTCTCAGCTGGAACGTCGTGTTATGTTCCGTCGTGCTATGAAGCGTGCTGTACAGAATGCCATGCGTCTGGGCGCTAAAGGTATCAAAGTTGAAGTTAGTGGCCGTCTGGGTGGCGCTGAGATCGCACGTACCGAATGGTACCGTGAAGGTCGCGTTCCGCTGCACACACTGCGCGCTGACATTGACTACAACACCTCCGAAGCGCACACCACTTACGGTGTAATCGGCGTTAAAGTGTGGATCTTCAAAGGTGAGATCCTTGGTGGTATGGCTGCAGTTGAACAACCGGAAAAACCGGCTGCTCAACCTAAAAAGCAGCAGCGTAAAGGCCGTAAATAAGGAGCGTCGCTGATGTTACAACCAAAGCGTACAAAATTCCGTAAAGTGCACAAAGGCCGCA
This sequence comes from Kosakonia sp. 1610, assembly GCF_050435845.1. NCBI lineage: Bacteria > Pseudomonadati > Pseudomonadota > Gammaproteobacteria > Enterobacterales > Enterobacteriaceae > Kosakonia > Kosakonia sp. 1610. The sequence continues at coordinate 6,079 of NZ_JBNDKZ010000019.1, forward strand.
ACCGTGGTCTCGCGCAGGGCACGGATGTGAGCTTCGGCACTTACGGTCTGAAAGCTGTTGGCCGTGGTCGTCTGACCGCTCGTCAAATCGAAGCAGCACGTCGTGCTATGACTCGTGCTGTTAAGCGTCAGGGTAAGATCTGGATCCGTGTATTCCCGGACAAGCCGATCACCGAGAAGCCGCTGGAAGTTCGTATGGGTAAAGGTAAAGGTAACGTGGAGTATTGGGTTGCCTTGATTCAACCGGGTAAAGTCCTGTACGAAATGGACGGTGTTCCGGAAGAGCTGGCCCGTGAAGCCTTCGAGCTGGCAGCAGCAAAACTGCCGATTAAAACCACCTTTGTAACTAAGACGGTGATGTAATGAAAGCAAAAGAGCTGCGTGAAAAGAGCGTTGAAGAGCTGAACACCGAGCTGCTTAACCTGCTGCGCGAGCAGTTCAACCTGCGTATGCAGGCTGCGAGTGGCCAGCTGCAACAGACTCACCTGTTGAAGCAAGTGCGTCGTGATGTCGCACGCGTTAAGACTTTACTGACTGAGAAGGCGGGTGCGTAATGACCGATAAAATCCGTACTCTGCAAGGTCGTGTTGTTAGCGACAAAATGGAGAAATCCATTGTTGTAGCTATCGAACGTTTTGTGAAACACCCGATCTACGGTAAATTCATCAAACGTACGACCAAACTGCACGTACACGACGAGAACAACGAATGCGGTACCGGCGACGTGGTTGAAATCCGCGAATGCCGTCCGCTGTCCAAGACTAAGTCCTGGACGCTGGTTCGCGTTGTAGAGAAAGCGATTCTGTAATAGAGTACGCGTTCTCTAACGAATAAACGGCTCAGAAATGAGCCGTTTATTTTTTCTACCCATATCACAGAAGCGGTGTTATAATGCCGCGCCCTCGATATGGGGCTTTTTATCGACCCTGATTTTGGGGTCTTCAGTAGTAGTTGACATTAGCGGAGCACTAAAATGATCCAAGAACAGACTATGCTGAACGTCGCCGACAACTCCGGTGCACGTCGCGTAATGTGTATCAAGGTTCTGGGTGGCTCGCACCGTCGCTACGCAGGCGTAGGCGACATCATCAAGATCACCATCAAGGAAGCAATTCCGCGTGGTAAGGTCAAAAAAGGTGATGTGCTGAAGGCGGTAGTGGTGCGCACCAAGAAGGGTGTTCGTCGCCCGGACGGTTCTGTCATTCGCTTCGATGGTAATGCATGCGTTATTTTAAACAATAACAGCGAGCAACCTATCGGTACGCGTATTTTTGGGCCGGTAACTCGTGAACTTCGTTCTGAGAAGTTCATGAAAATTATCTCTCTGGCACCAGAAGTACTTTAAGGAGCGAGTCATGGCAGCGAAAATCCGTCGTGATGACGAAGTTATCGTGTTAACCGGTAAAGATAAAGGTAAACGCGGTAAAGTAAAAAATGTTCTGTCTTCCGGCAAGATCATTGTTGAAGGTATCAACCTGGTTAAGAAACATCAGAAGCCGGTTCCGGCCCTGAACCAACCAGGTGGCATCGTTGAAAAAGAAGCTGCAATTCAGGTTTCTAACGTTGCACTCTTCAATGCGGCAACCGGCAAGGCTGACCGTGTAGGCTTTAGATTCGAAGACGGCAAAAAAGTCCGTTTCTTTAAATCTAACAGCGAAACTATCAAGTAATTTGGAGTAGTACGATGGCGAAACTGCATGATTACTACAAAGACGAAGTAGTTAACAAACTCATGACTGAGTTTAGCTACAATTCTGTCATGCAAGTCCCTCGGGTCGAGAAGATCACCCTGAACATGGGTGTTGGTGAAGCGATCGCTGACAAGAAACTGCTGGATAACGCAGCAGCTGACCTGGCAGCAATCTCCGGTCAAAAACCGTTGATCACCAAAGCGCGCAAATCAGTTGCGGGCTTCAAAATCCGTCAGGGCTATCCGATCGGCTGTAAAGTGACTCTGCGTGGCGAACGCATGTGGGAGTTCTTTGAGCGCCTGATCACTATTGCTGTACCTCGTATCCGTGACTTCCGCGGCCTGTCCGCTAAGTCGTTCGACGGTCGTGGTAACTACAGCATGGGTGTCCGTGAGCAGATCATCTTCCCAGAAATCGACTATGACAAAGTCGACCGCGTGCGTGGTTTGGATATTACCATTACCACTACTGCGAAATCTGACGAAGAAGGCCGTGCTCTGCTGGCTGCCTTTGACTTCCCGTTCCGCAAGTAAGGTAGGGTTACTTCATGGCTAAGCAATCAATGAAAGCACGCGAAGTTAAACGCGTAGCTTTAGCTGAAAAATACTTCGCGAAACGCGCTGAACTGAAAGCGATCATTTCTGATGTGAACGCTTCCGACGAAGATCGTTGGAACGCTGTTCTCAAGCTGCAGAGTCTGCCGCGTGATTCCAGCCCGTCTCGTCAGCGTAACCGCTGCCGCCAAACTGGTCGTCCGCATGGTTTCCTGCGGAAGTTCGGGTTGAGCCGTATTAAGGTCCGTGAATCCGCAATGCGCGGTGAAATCCCGGGTCTGAAAAAGGCTAGCTGGTAATTGTCACCAATTGAATCACGGGAGTAAAGACAGATGAGCATGCAAGATCCGATCGCGGATATGCTGACCCGTATCCGTAACGGTCAGACCGCGAACAAAGCTGCGGTCACCATGCCTTCCTCCAGGCTGAAAGTGGCAATTGCCAACGTGCTGAAGGAAGAAGGTTTTATTGAAGATTTCAAAATTGAAGGCGACACCAAGCCGGAACTGGAAGTGACTCTTAAGTACTTCCAGGGAAAAGCTGTGGTAGAAAGCATTCAGCGTATCAGCCGCCCTGGTCTGCGCATCTATAAAAGAAAAGATGAGCTGCCGAAAGTTATGGGTGGTCTTGGTATCGCAGTTGTTTCTACCTCTAAAGGTGTTATGACTGATCGTGCAGCGCGCCAGGCTGGTCTTGGTGGCGAAATTATCTGCTACGTAGCCTAATCGGAGGAAAGAATGTCTCGTGTTGCTAAAGCACCGGTCGTCATTCCTGCCGGCGTTGATGTAAAAATCAACGGTCAGGTTATCACGATCAAAGGTAAAAACGGCGAGCTGACTCGTACCCTGAACGATGCTGTTGAAGTTAACCAGGCAGACAATGCCCTGACCTTCGGTCCGCGTGATGGTTACGTGGATGGTTGGGCTCAGGCTGGTACCGCGCGTGCCCTGCTGAACTCAATGGTTATCGGTGTTACCGAAGGCTTCACTAAGAAGCTGCAGCTGGTTGGTGTAGGTTATCGTGCAGCGGTTAAAGGTAGTGTTGTAAACCTGTCTCTGGGTTTCTCACATCCTGTTGACCATCAGCTGCCGGCGGGTATCACTGCTGAATGTCCGACTCAAACTGAAATCGTGCTGAAAGGCGCTGATAAGCAGGTGATCGGTCAGGTTGCAGCTGATCTGCGCGCCTACCGTCGTCCTGAGCCTTATAAAGGCAAGGGTGTTCGTTACGCCGACGAAGTCGTGCGTACCAAAGAGGCTAAGAAGAAGTAAGGTAACACTATGGATAAGAAATCTGCTCGTATCCGTCGTGCGACCCGCGCACGCCGCAAGCTCAAAGAGCTTGGTGCGACCCGCCTGGTGGTACATCGTACCCCGCGTCATATTTACGCCCAGGTAATCGCATCGAATGGTTCTGAAGTTCTGGTAGCTGCTTCTACTGTAGAAAAAGCTATCTCTGAACAACTGAAGTACACCGGTAACAAAGACGCCGCTGCAGCTGTAGGTAAAGCTGTTGCTGAACGCGCTCTGGAAAAAGGCATTAAAGATGTGTCCTTTGACCGTTCCGGGTTCCAATATCATGGTCGCGTCCAGGCACTGGCAGATGCTGCTCGTGAAGCTGGCCTTCAGTTCTAAGGTAGAGGTGTAAGATGGCTCACATCGAAAAACAGGCTGGCGAACTGCAGGAAAAGCTGATCGCGGTTAACCGCGTATCTAAAACCGTTAAAGGTGGTCGTATTTTCTCCTTCACAGCTCTGACTGTTGTTGGCGATGGTAACGGTCGCGTTGGTTTTGGTTACGGTAAAGCGCGTGAAGTTCCAGCAGCGATCCAGAAAGCGATGGAAAAAGCCCGTCGCAATATGATTAACGTCGCGCTGAATCACGGCACCCTGCAGCACCCGGTTAAGGGTACTCACACGGGTTCTCGTGTCTTCATGCAGCCGGCTTCCGAAGGTACCGGTATCATCGCCGGTGGTGCAATGCGCGCCGTTCTGGAAGTCGCTGGAGTTCATAACGTTCTGGCCAAAGCATATGGTTCCACCAACCCGATCAACGTGGTTCGTGCAACTATTGATGGCCTGGAAAATATGAAGTCTCCAGAAATGGTCGCTGCCAAGCGTGGTAAATCCGTTGAAGAAATTCTGGGGTAATTGACCATGGCAAAGACTATTAAAATCACTCAAACCCGCAGTGCAATCGGTCGTCTGCCGAAACACAAGGCAACGCTGCTTGGCCTGGGTCTGCGTCGTATTGGGCATACTGTAGAACGCGAGGATACTCCTGCGGTTCGCGGTATGGTCAACGCGGTTTCCTTCATGGTTAAAGTTGAGGAGTAAGAGATGCGTTTAAATACTCTGTCTCCGGCCGAAGGCTCCAAAAAGGCGGGTAAACGCCTGGGTCGTGGTATCGGTTCTGGCCTCGGTAAAACCGGTGGTCGTGGTCACAAAGGTCAGAACTCTCGTTCTGGCGGTGGCGTACGTCGCGGTTTCGAGGGTGGTCAGATGCCTCTGTACCGTCGTCTGCCGAAATTCGGTTTCACTTCACGTAAAGCAATGATCACGGCAGAAGTTCGTCTGTCCGATCTGGCTAAAGTAGAAGGCGACGTAGTAGACCTGAACACGCTGAAAGCGGCTAACATTATCGGCATCCAGATCGAGTTCGCGAAAGTGATCCTGTCTGGTGAAGTATCTCGCCCGGTAACTGTTCGTGGCCTGCGTGTGACTAAAGGCGCTCGTGCTGCTATCGAAGCTGCTGGCGGTAAAATTGAGGAATAAGTAGCAGATGGCTAAGCAACCGGGATTAGATTTTCAAAGTGCCAAGGGTGGAATTGGCGAACTGAAACGCAGACTGCTGTTTGTTATCGGTGCGTTGATTGTGTTCCGTATTGGCTCTTTTATTCCGATCCCTGGTATTGATGCCGCTGTACTTGCCAAACTGCTTGAGCAACAGCGTGGCACCATCATTGAAATGTTTAACATGTTCTCTGGTGGTGCTCTCAGCCGTGCTTCTATCTTTGCACTGGGTATCATGCCGTATATTTCGGCATCGATTATTATCCAGCTGCTGACGGTCGTTCATCCGGCCCTGGCAGAGCTCAAGAAAGAAGGGGAGTCTGGTCGTCGTAAGATTAGCCAGTACACCCGTTACGGCACTCTGGTGTTGGCAATATTTCAGTCAATCGGTATTGCTACCGGTTTACCGAATATGCCTGGTATGCAGGGCCTGGTAATGAATCCAGGCTTTGCATTCTACTTCACCGCTGTTGTGAGTCTGGTCACAGGAACTATGTTCCTGATGTGGCTCGGCGAACAGATTACTGAACGTGGTATCGGCAACGGTATCTCGATCATTATCTTCGCCGGCATCGTGGCGGGTTTACCGCCAGCCATTGCCCATACTATTGAGCAAGCGCGTCAAGGCGACCTGCACTTCCTCCTGTTGCTGTTGGTTGCAGTATTAGTATTCGCAGTGACGTTCTTTGTTGTCTTCGTTGAACGTGGTCAACGCCGCATTGTGGTGAACTACGCGAAACGTCAGCAAGGTCGTCGTGTCTATGCTGCTCAGAGCACACATTTACCGCTGAAAGTGAATATGGCGGGGGTAATCCCGGCAATCTTCGCTTCCAGTATTATTCTGTTCCCGGCGACCATCGCGTCATGGTTCGGGGGCGGTACTGGTTGGAACTGGCTGACAACAATTTCGCTGTATTTGCAGCCTGGGCAACCGCTTTATGTGTTACTCTATGCGTCTGCAATCATCTTCTTCTGTTTCTTTTACACGGCGTTGGTTTTCAACCCGCGTGAAACAGCGGATAACCTGAAGAAGTCCGGTGCATTTGTACCAGGAATTCGTCCGGGAGAACAAACGGCGAAGTATATCGATAAAGTAATGACCCGCCTGACTTTAGTTGGTGCGCTTTATATTACTTTTATCTGCCTGATCCCGGAGTTCATGCGTGATGCGATGAAAGTACCGTTCTACTTCGGTGGAACCTCACTGCTTATCGTTGTTGTCGTGATTATGGACTTTATGGCTCAAGTGCAAACTCTGATGATGTCCAGTCAGTATGAGTCTGCATTGAAGAAGGCGAACCTGAAAGGCTACGGTCGATAAAGGTCGCTCGAGAAGTTACGGAGAGTAAAAATGAAAGTTCGTGCTTCCGTCAAGAAATTATGCCGTAACTGCAAAATCGTTAAGCGTGATGGCGTCATCCGCGTGATTTGCAGTGCCGAGCCGAAGCATAAACAGCGCCAAGGCTGATTATTTCGCATATTTTTCTTGCAAAGTTGGGTTGAGCTGGCTAGATTAGCCAGCCAATCTTTTGTATGTCTGTACGTTTCCATTTGAGTATCCTGAAAACGGGCTTTTCAGCATGGGGCGTGCAAATGAAATTATAGGAGTGCATAGTGGCCCGTATAGCAGGCATTAACATTCCTGATCAAAAACATGCCGTGATCGCATTAACTTCGATCTATGGTGTCGGCAAAACCCGCTCTCAAGCCATTCTGGCTGCTGCGGGCATCGCTGAGAATGTTAAGATCAGTGAGCTGTCTGAAGAACAAATCGACACGCTGCGTGACGAAGTTGCCAAATTTGTCGTTGAAGGTGATCTGCGCCGTGAAGTTAGCATGAGCATCAAGCGCCTGATGGATCTTGGTTGCTACCGCGGTTTGCGTCATCGTCGTGGTCTCCCGGTTCGCGGTCAGCGTACCAAGACCAACGCACGTACCCGTAAGGGTCCGCGCAAACCGATCAAGAAATAATCGGGGTGATTGAATAATGGCAAAGGCACCAATTCGTGCACGTAAACGTGTAAGAAAACAAGTCTCTGACGGCGTGGCTCATATCCATGCTTCTTTCAACAACACCATCGTTACTATTACTGATCGTCAGGGTAACGCACTGGGTTGGGCAACAGCCGGTGGTTCCGGTTTCCGTGGTTCTCGCAAATCTACTCCGTTCGCAGCTCAGGTTGCAGCAGAGCGTTGCGCTGAAGCCGTAAAAGAATACGGTATCAAGAATCTGGAAGTTATGGTTAAGGGACCGGGTCCGGGTCGCGAATCTACTATTCGTGCTCTGAACGCCGCTGGTTTCCGCATCACTAATATTACTGATGTGACTCCGATCCCTCACAACGGTTGTCGTCCGCCGAAAAAACGTCGCGTATAACGCTCGTTTTCTAGGATTGTTGGAGAAAGAAAATGGCAAGATATTTGGGTCCTAAGCTCAAGCTGAGCCGTCGTGAGGGCACAGACCTGTTCCTTAAGTCTGGCGTTCGCGCGATCGATACCAAGTGTAAAATTGAACAAGCTCCTGGCCAGCACGGTGCGCGTAAACCGCGTCTGTCTGACTATGGTGTGCAGTTGCGTGAAAAGCAAAAAGTTCGCCGTATCTACGGTGTGCTGGAGCGTCAGTTCCGTAACTATTACAAAGAAGCAGCACGTCTGAAAGGCAACACCGGTGAAAACCTGTTGGCTCTGCTGGAAGGTCGTCTGGACAACGTTGTATACCGTATGGGCTTCGGCGCCACTCGTGCAGAAGCACGTCAGCTGGTTAGCCATAAAGCAATCATGGTAAACGGTCGTGTTGTTAACATCGCTTCTTATCAGGTTAGTCCGAATGACGTTGTTAGCATTCGTGAGAAAGCGAAAAAGCAGTCTCGCGTGAAAGCCGCTCTGGAGCTGGCTGAGCAGCGTGAAAAGCCAACCTGGCTGGAAGTTGATGCTGGCAAGATGGAAGGCACGTTCAAGCGTAAGCCGGAGCGTTCTGATCTGTCTGCGGACATTAACGAACACCTGATCGTCGAGCTTTACTCCAAGTAAAGCTTAGTACCAAAGAGAGGACACAATGCAGGGTTCTGTGACAGAGTTTCTAAAACCGCGCCTGGTAGATATCGAGCAAGTGAGTTCGACGCACGCCAAGGTGACCCTTGAGCCTTTAGAGCGTGGCTTTGGCCATACTCTGGGTAACGCACTGCGCCGTATTCTGCTCTCATCGATGCCGGGTTGCGCGGTGACTGAGGTTGAGATTGATGGTGTACTTCATGAGTACAGCACCAAAGAAGGCGTTCAGGAAGATATCCTTGAAATCCTGCTCAACCTGAAAGGGCTGGCGGTGAGAGTTCAGGGTAAAGATGAAGTTATTCTTACTCTGAGTAAATCTGGCATTGGCCCTGTGACCGCAGCCGACATTACCCATGACGGTGATGTCGAAATCGTCAAGCCGCAGCATGTGATCTGCCACCTGACCGATGAAAACGCATCTATCAATATGCGTATCAAAGTTCAGCGCGGTCGTGGTTACGTGCCGGCGTCTGCCCGAATTCATTCGGAAGAAGATGAGCGCCCGATCGGCCGTCTGCTGGTTGATGCGTGCTACAGCCCTGTAGAGCGAATTGCCTACAATGTTGAAGCAGCACGTGTTGAACAGCGTACCGACCTGGACAAGCTGGTCATCGAAATGGAAACCAACGGCACAATCGATCCTGAAGAGGCGATTCGTCGTGCGGCAACCATTCTGGCAGAACAACTTGAAGCTTTCGTTGACTTACGTGATGTACGTCAGCCGGAAGTTAAAGAAGAGAAACCAGAGTTCGATCCGATTCTGCTGCGCCCTGTTGACGATCTGGAATTGACTGTCCGCTCTGCTAACTGCCTTAAGGCAGAAGCTATCCACTATATCGGTGATCTGGTACAGCGTACCGAGGTTGAGTTGCTGAAAACGCCGAACCTGGGTAAAAAATCTCTTACCGAGATTAAAGACGTGCTGGCTTCACGTGGTCTGTCTCTGGGCATGCGCCTCGAAAACTGGCCGCCGGCAAGCATTGCTGACGAGTAACCGGATCACAGGTTAAGGTTTTACTGAGAAGGATAAGGTCATGCGCCATCGTAAGAGTGGTCGTCAACTGAACCGCAACAGCAGCCATCGCCAGGCCATGTTCCGTAACATGGCAGGCTCTCTGGTTCGTCATGAGATCATCAAGACGACCCTGCCGAAAGCGAAAGAGCTGCGTCGCGTAGTTGAGCCGCTGATTACACTTGCTAAGACTGACAGCGTTGCTAATCGTCGTCTGGCATTCGCCCGCACTCGTGATAACGAGATCGTGGCAAAACTGTTTAACGAACTGGGCCCGCGTTTCGCGAGCCGTGCCGGTGGTTACACTCGTATTCTTAAGTGTGGCTTCCGTGCAGGTGACAACGCTCCGATGGCTTACATCGAGCTGGTTGATCGCGCTGAATCGAAAGCAGAAGCTGCTGCAGAGTAATCTGTAGTAACGTAAAAAAACCCGCCTCGGCGGGTTTTTTTATTTCTACTCTATCCTCACCCTTCTAAACTAAGCCTGTTCTTGAGTTCAACCCCGGAGGCCATCATGTGGTTACTTGATCAATGGGCAGAACGGCATATCATTGATGCCCAGCAAAAAGGTGAATTCGATAATCTTGCGGGTAGCGGTGAGCCGCTCACTTTGGATGACGATTCCCATGTTCCTCAGGATCTGCGCGCGGGCTATCGATTATTAAAGAATGCCGGTTATCTTCCGCCTGAACTCGAAATGCGCAAAGAGGCGGTTGAACTTGTCGATCTGCTTAGCAGTGTTGAAAACGATCCCCATCAGCGCCATGAACTCAACCGTCGTCTCGCCTTACTCGAGCTTAAGCTGCGCCAGGCTGGCGTGAGTACTGATTTTCTTCGCAGTGAGTACGCTACCAAACTACAGCATAAAGTTAACCCGGAGTGATCATGTATCGTATTGGTGAAATTGCAAAGTTGGCCGACGTTACGCCGGACACCATTCGTTATTACGAAAAGCAGCAGATGATGGATCATGGAGGGCGTACCGAAGGTGGTTTTCGCCTTTATACCGATCACGATCTCAAACGCCTTAAGTTCATCCGCCATGCCCGCCAGTTGGGTTTCACGCTTGAGTCGATCCGCGAATTGCTGTCGATCCGTGTCGATCCTGAGCATCATACCTGTCAGGAATCGAAGAGCATCGTCCAGGCGCGGCTGAGCGAAGTTGAAGCGCGCATCGAAGAGATGCAGGCCATGCGGCGTTCACTGCAGAAATTAAACGATGCCTGTTGCGGCACTGCCCACAGCAGTGTCTATTGTTCTATTCTTGAGGCACTTGAGCAGGGGCCAGCTAACAATACGGCCAACTCCCGGAGTTGATCTTCTTCATCGCGAGGTCTACACTTCGGCCGTTTTACTACACAATCTGGAGAAATACATGAGTCGCTACCAACATACAAAAGGGCAGATAAACGACAACGCCATTGAGGCACTTCTGCATGACCCGCTTTTTCGTCAGCGAGTTGAAAAGAATAAGAAAGGGAAAGGAAGTTATCTGCGAAAAAACAAACATGCAAAAAAGGGCTTTCAGGAGGCCAGTGGCAAGCAAGCGAATCGCTTATTTACCACTGGCCTTCTTAGTTTTAAACGCGGCTGTTTTGTTCTTTCAGCAGGTCGCGAATTTCACTGAGTAACACTTCTTCTTTGCTCGGGGCCGGTGGCGCTTTCGGCTCTTCAGCCTGTTTGCGTTTCAGCTTATTGATCAGTTTGATTGCCAGGAAGATCGCAAAAGCGACAATAATGAAATCAAACACGTTCTGAATGAATACGCCGTAATGCATCACAACAGCAGGCACGTCGCCCTGTGCTTCACGTAGTGTCAGCGCAAACTGTTTAAAGTCGATGCCGCCAATCAACAATCCCAGCGGTGGCATAATGATGTCGGCCACCAGTGAAGAGACGATTTTACCGAAAGCCGCACCAATAATGACACCGACTGCCAAATCGACAACATTCCCACGCATCGCGAATTCGCGAAACTCTTTTAACATACTCATAATCTTCTCCATGTGCTTTGCGTCACACTAAGTCTAACAACATACCTAACAATTTCCATTTAGGTAAATAAAATAACGAGCCCTGTTAGTCCCTTACAATAAAGTGGAAATAAGAAGGGCGCTTAAATAAGCGCCCTGAAGGATTACAGGAAGAAGGGACTGGGCTGGAAGAGCCGCTCGACATCGGTGATGTATTTTTTGTCGGTCAAAAACATAATCACGTGGTCGCCTTGCTCAATGCGCAAATTATCATTGGCGATCATGACATCATCTCCACGAACCACCGCGCCGATGATCGTACCCGGCGGCAATTTGATCTCATCAATCACTCGACCCACCACGCGGGATGTCGTTTCATCGCCGTGAGCCACCGCTTCGATCGCTTCAGCCACGCCGCGACGCAGGGAAGAAACGCCGACGATATCCGCTTTTCGCACATGGCTCAGCAGCGCAGAAATTGTCGCCTGCTGAGGGGAGATGGCGATATCGATAACGCTGCCCTGGACCAGGTCAACATAGGCGCGACGCTGGATCAGCACCATCACCTTTTTTGCTCCCATCCGTTTGGCCAACATCGCTGACATAATGTTGGCTTCATCATCGTTCGTGACGGCGATAAAGAGATCCACTTGATCAATGTGCTCTTCAGCAAGCAGCTCTTGATCCGACGCATCGCCGTAAAAAACGATCGTATTCTGCAATTTCTCGGCAAGTTCCGCAGCGCGCTGTTGATCGCGCTCGATCAATTTGACGCTGTAATCCTTTTCAAGCTGATGCGCCAGCCCGGCACCGATATTCCCGCCACCGACCAGCATGATCCGCTTATAGGGTTTCTCCAGCCTTTGCAGCTCGCTCATTACCGCGCGAATATGCTGTGACGCGGCAATGAAGAAGACTTCGTCACCAGCCTCAACAATGGTCGAGCCCTGCGGGCGAATAGGCCGGTCATGACGGAAAATCGCAGCGACTCGGGTATCGATGTGCGGCATATGCTCGCGCATCGTGGAGAGCGCATTTCCAACCAGCGGCCCGCCGTAATAGGCTTTTACGACCGCCAGGCTTACTTTGCCTTCAGCAAAATTGACCACCTGCAGCGCGCCCGGGTATTCAATCAGGCGATAGATGCTGTCGATAACCAGCTGTTCTGGCGCAATCAGATGATCGATAGGCACGGCTTCGGAATGAAATAACTTATCCGCATCCCGAACATAATCGGGGGAACGGATACGCGCGATGCGGTTTGGCGTGTTAAACAGAGAAAACGCTACCTGGCAGGCAACCATATTGGTCTCATCGGAGCTCGTGACCGCGACCAGCATATCTGCATCATCGGCGCCCGCTTCGCGCAGCACGCGCGGGTGCGAACCGTGGCCCTGAACAACGCGTAGATCGAACTTGTCCTGCAGGCTATGCAGGCGATCGCCATTGGTATCGACAACGGTGATGTCGTTATTTTCACCGACCAGGTTTTCAGCCAGCGTGCCGCCGACCTGTCCCGCACCCAGAATAATTATCTTCATCTGCTGTGACCCGTTGTCTCTCTCACTGTTTGATTAGCTTAGCGTAAAAGAAGCCGTCGCCCTCTTCGGCACCCGGCAGCCTCTGCAGGCCTGGCGCCTCCGGTGTACCGGTTTCGCTGAGTTGCGCATCCGGGGTTCGCTTCAGAAATGCTGCGACCTGATAACCGTTCTCTTGCGGTAAAATCGAGCAGGTTGCGTAAACCAACGTACCGCCGCTTTTTAAGTGTGGCCAGATAGCATCAAGGATTTCTGCTTGCAGCTGTGCCAGTTCGGAGATATCACGATCGCGACGCAACCACTTAATATCAGGATGACGGCGGATAACGCCCGTGGCCGAACAGGGTGCATCAATCAATATGCGATCAAACAGTTCATCGCCGCACCACTGCGCGGGGAAGCGACCATCACCCTGTTTCACCTCGGCTTTCATGCCGAGACGTTTCAGGTTGTCATAGACCCGTGACAGACGTTGTTCGTCAATATCAACTGCTAATACGCTAGCCTGCGGTGCCGCCTCAAGAATATGGGTAGTTTTACCGCCCGGCGCGGCGCAAAGATCGAGAACACGTTCGCCATCCTGCGGCGCAAGTAAGGTGATGCAACCCTGGGCCGCTGCGTCCTGAACCGTTACCCAGCCTTCACTGAACCCTGGCAGAGACATTACCGGCGCTGCATTTGCCAGGCGTACTGCATCAGGGTAATCGGTATGAGTGAAACCCTGTTGCCCGCTCTCTTCGAGCAGTGCCAGCCAGCCATCACGCGTATGGTGCTGGCGATTGACGCGCAGCCACATCGGCGGGCGTTGATTACTGGCTTCAACGATCTCTGACCACTGCTGCGGATAGGCTTGTTGCACACGCTTTAACAACCATGCCGGGAAAAGATAACGATTTTCGCTACTGGCGAACTCGGCCAGTAGCTCCTCCTGCTGGCGCTGAAACTGACGCAGCACGCCATTAATCAGACCTTTCAGTTGGGGGCGTTTGATGACCACTGCGCCTTCAACGGTTTCTGCCAGCGCTGCGTGAGCAGGAATGCGCGTATGCAGCAGTTGGTATAACCCAACCATAATGAGGTAGTGTACCGTCCGCTGTTTACCCGTCATTGGCCGTGACATGAGCTTATTAATAAGCCAGTCCAGCTGCGGCATAACGCGCAGCACGCCGAAGCAGAGCTCCTGCAGCAGTGCCTTATCTTTATCAGTCACTTTCTGTTGTAACGGCGGCAGGATATTGCTGAGCGATTGCCCTTGTTCAATAACCTGTTCAACTGCCTGTGCAGCCATGCTGCGTAAATTCATCTGTTTTTTCATAACCACAAAAATAAAAATGCCCGGCAGAACCGGGCTTAAATACGAGATCAGGCCAGACGGTTGCCTGGCACAAACCATTCCCGCCGCGAATTCAACAGATCCTGCGCGCTCATCGCTTTTTTACCAGCAGGCTGCAGCGTCTCAAGATTCAGTATGCCTTCTGCGGTTGCGACCTGAATCCCGGATTTCGATGCTTCAACAATCGTGCCGGGGTCAGCCTGCGTAGAAGAGGGAAGCACAGAGGCTTTCCAGACCTTGACCGGCTGCTCATCAACCATAAACCAGCTCATCGGCCACGGATTGAATGCGCGAATGCAGCGCTCAAGTTGTTCTGCGCTTAAGGACCAGTCCATACGCGCCTCGTCTTTACTAAGCTTCTCAGCATAGGTGACCAACTCTTCATTCTGGACTTGCGGCTGGGCACTACCCTGCGCTAATTGCTGCAGCGTTTCGATGAGACCCTGCGGCCCAAGCGCCGCCAGTTTGTCGTACAGCGTGGCGCTGGTATCCTCAGGCGTTATGGGGCAGGCCAGTTTATAAAGCATGTCGCCCGTATCGAGACCTACATCCATCTGCATGATGGTGACGCCTGTTTGCGCATCGCCAGCCCATAGCGCACGTTGAATCGGTGCCGCACCGCGCCAGCGCGGCAGTAAGGAGCCATGCACGTTAATGCAGCCAAGACGTGGCATATCGAGCACGGCTTTAGGCAAAATTAGCCCATAAGCGACGACCACCATCACATCAGCATTCAGTTCGGCGACCAGCTGTTGGTTTTCCGGCTGCCGTAAAGAGGCCGGTTGAAACACGGGCAAGCCTTTCTCTTCCGCCAGCACTTTTACCGGGCTGGGCATCAGTTTTTTACCCCGGCCAGCAGGGCGATCGGGTTGGGTAAAGACCCCTACGATCTGGTGTTCAGAAGAGAGCAGCGCGTCAAGATGACGCGCTGCAAAATCAGGAGTGCCGGCAAAAATAATACGTAGAGAATCTGACACGTTTATCCTTTTCTGCCCGCTTAAGCGCGGCCGTTCATACGATCCAGTTTTTCGACTTTCTGACGAATACGCTGGCGTTTCAGCGGAGACAGATAATCGATAAAGAGTTTACCGACCAGATGATCCATTTCATGCTGAATACAAATGGCCAGCAGACCATCAGCTTCAAGTTCAAACGACTTGCCATTACGATCCAGTGCGCGGATTTTCACTTTTTCCGCTCGCGGAACAAGGGCGCGTTGTTCCGGAATAGAGAGGCAGCCCTCTTCAATACCCGTTTCGCCGCTCTTTTCCAGCAATTCCGGGTTGATCAACACCAGCTGCTCATCGCGATTCTCTGACACATCAATCACGATAATGCGCTGATGAATATCAACCTGCGTCGCCGCAAGACCGATGCCCTCTTCGGCGTACATCGTTTCGAACATATCATCAACGATACGTTGAATATCCGCATTCACTTCTTTTACCGGATCGGCGACTTTGCGAAGCCGCTCGTCCGGAATATGTAACACATGCAAAACTGCCATAAATATCCAGAGTTGTGTTCAGGAGTTGTAAAGAATATGCCCTCTATTCTAGACAAATCCCCTGGCGATTGACAGCATCAGTGACCGATCGCAAGGATTGCCGATACGGCTTATGGCAAGGGAGAGGGAATGACATCCACGGAAATTTGGCTACGTCTGATACAGGTTGGCGACCTCTCTGGCGACAAGTGGCTGAGTATCGCGCAGCAGCTGGAGAGAAGCAGTGCGATGACGGCTGCTGACCTGCAGGTTTTGGGCATGACGGTTGCGCAGACGCGCCGCTTTTTTTCCCTTTCGGCACGGGAACTCGATCGCTGTCTGACATGGCTGGCGGATCCTCAACATCATCTGATCGTGGCAAGCGATGCGGCTTATCCTGAACCGCTGCGCGCCATTGCTGATTACCCGGGCGCGCTGTTTGTTAAAGGCGATATCGCGGTATTGAAATCCCAACAATTAGCTGTCGTCGGTAGCCGGGCGCACTCCTGGTATGGCGAGCGTTGGGGACACCTCTTTTGTGAATCGCTCGCGCGTGCGGGCTTAACGATTACCAGCGGAATGGCGCTGGGAATTGACAGCGTCGCTCATCGCGCCGCAATAAGCGTTGGGGGGAGAAGCATTGGCGTGCTGGGTAATGGGCTATTTAGCCTCTATCCGCGCAGACACACTGCCCTGGCTTCCCAGTTGCTGGAGCAGGGTGGGGCGCTGGTCTCCGAGTTTCCGTTATCAGCCACCCCGAAGCCGGGACATTTTCCCCGTCGTAACCGGATTATTAGCGGTCTTAGCCGGGCAGTATTTGTGATCGAGGCCGCATTACGCAGCGGTTCTTTGGTGACGGCACGGCTCGCGCTTGAGCAAGGGAGAGACGTTTTTGCCTTACCGGGGGCCGTTGGCAGCCCCGGCAGCGAGGGGCCGCACTGGCTATTAAAGCAGGGCGCGACGCCTGTTACATCACCCGAAGAGATCCTCGAACATTTGCAATATGGGCTAAATTGGGTGGCGGAAACACACGAAAATGCAAATTATCCTCCAGAAGGCGAACAGGCGGCATTGCCATTTCCTGAGCTCCTGGCTAACGTAGGAGATGAGGTAACACCTGTTGACGTCGTCGCTGAACGTGCCGGCCAACCTGTGCCAGTGGCAGCTGCTCAATTGCTTGAACTGGAGTTAGCAGGATGGATCGCAGCTGTACCCGGCGGCTATGTCCGATTGAGGAGGGCAAGCCATGTTCGACGTACTAATGTACTTGTTTGAGACTTACATCCATAACGAAGCTGAATTGCGTGTGGATCAGGACAAACTGGAACGGGATCTTACCGACGCCGGATTTGATCGTGAGGATATCTACAACGCGCTTATGTGGCTGGAAAAGCTGGCTGATTATCAGGAAGGCCTCGCCGAACCGATGCAGCTTGCTTCTGATCCACTCTCCTTACGCATCTATACCGCAGAAGAGAGTGAAAGGCTGGATGCCAGTTGCCGGGGATTCCTGTTATTCCTGGAGCAGATTCAGGTGCTAAACCTCGAAACACGGGAAATGGTGATTGAGCGTGCGCTGGCGCTGGATAATGCAGAGTTCGAGCTGGAAGATCTTAAATGGGTCATCCTGATGGTGCTCTTTAATATTCCAGGGTGTGAAAACGCCTACCAGCAAATGGAAGAATTACTCTTTGAAGTGAATGAAGGTATGCTGCATTAACTGTTTTTGCAGCTTCAAGAGTTGTTATGACCAAATCAGCACTATTTACTGTGCGTAATAATGAGCCCTGCCCACAATGCGGGGCTGAACTTGTCATTCGCTCCGGGAAACACGGTCCGTTTCTCGGTTGCTCTCATTATCCGGAGTGCGATTATGTACGTCCCCTGAAAAGTCAGGCAGACGGCCATATCGTTAAAGTTCTGGATGGTCAGTTATGTCCTCTGTGCGGTGCCGAGCTGGTGCTACGCCAGGGGCGCTTCGGTATGTTTATCGGATGCAGCCAGTATCCGGCCTGCGAACACACCGAACTGATCGATAAGCCTGATGAAACGGCTATTGGTTGTCCGCAATGCCAGAGCGGGCATCTTGTCCAGCGTCGTTCGCGTTACGGCAAAACCTTCTACTCCTGCGATCGCTATCCTGATTGCCAGTTTGTCATTAACTCCAGACCGGTAGCGGGCGAGTGCCCGGTATGTCACTACCAGTTGCTGACAGAGAAGAAAACCGCGCAGGGCGTCAAATGTTTCTGTGCCAATAAACAATGTGGAAAGCTGCTCCCAGCGGAATAAACTCGTGAAGAATAACCTGCCAAAAGATCCCATCGCCACCATGGTGGAGATCCTGAAAAAAGAAGAAGTCATCGCTTATCCAACAGAAGCCGTTTTCGGCGTCGGTTGCGATCCGGACAGTGAAACCGCTGTGCATCGCCTGCTTGAACTCAAGCAGCGGCCTGTCGAGAAAGGGCTAATTTTGATTGCTGCTAATTTTGCGCAACTGAAACCCTATATTGATGACAGCATGCTGTCAGACACTCAACGTCAGGCAATCTTTGCCTTCTGGCCAGGTCCGGTGACTTTTGTATTTCCGGCAAAACCAACCACGCCGCGCTGGCTCACTGGACGCTTTGATTCCCTTGCCGTGCGAGTCACCGACCATCCGCTGGTGGTTGAGCTGTGCGAGGCTTATGGCAAACCTCTGGTATCGACGAGCGCCAACTTATCCGGTCTGCCGCCGTGCAGAACCGCCCAGGAAGTTGTCGCCCAGTTTGGACCAGATTTCCCGGTTGTCGATGTACCGACTGGCGGCCGACAGAATCCCTCCGAAATCCGTGATGCACTCACCGGTGAACTCTTCCGACAGGGGTAAATAGCATGGAACCGTACGTCGTTTTTGGAAATCCTGTCGCACACAGCAAGTCGCCACTTATACATCAGCAATTCGCCAGCCAGCTGCAAATCGATCACCCCTATGGGAAAGCACTCGCCCCTGTTGATGATTTTGTTAATACGCTAAATGCTTTTTTTGATAATGGAGGCAAGGGAGCAAATGTCACCGTGCCTTTTAAAGAAGAGGCTTTTGCGCGTGCGGATGAGCTGACGGAACGCGCTGCGCTGGCAGGGGCAGTTAACACCCTTAAACGACTCGATGACGGGCGCTTGCTCGGTGATAACACCGATGGCATCGGGCTCTTAAGCGATCTGCAACGGCTGGCATTTATCCGCCCCGGTTCACGCGTTCTGCTGGTGGGCGCGGGTGGTGCGGCGCGTGGGGTGATCTTGCCCCTATTATCACTCGATTGCGCTTTAACTATCACCAACCGCACCTGGTCTCGCGCACAAACGTTAGCTGAGCTCTTTGCCCATACCGGAAGCATAGAGGCGGCGGAGATGGAGTCACTTGACGAGCGGGAGTTTGATCTCATCATCAATGCGACTTCAAGTGGGATGGGGGGCGATATTCCGGCGCTACCGCAAGCAATTATTCGCCCGCAGACCTACTGCTACGACATGTTTTATCAGAAAGGCAGCACACCGTTCCTGGCCTGGTGCGAAAAACTTGGCGCCGTGAATCGCGCTGACGGCCTTGGGATGCTGGTGGGGCAAGCGGCGCACGCTCTCTTTTTATGGCATGGCGTATTGCCAGAAGTTGAACCTGTTATCGCAGTGCTTAAACAGGAGTTGGCGAAATGAACCAGGCAATCCAGTTTCCCGATCGTGAAGAGTGGCATGACTCCACACAGGCGATCGTTTTTCCCGCGCTGGTTAACGGCATGCAGATGATGTGTGCAATAAAGAGCTCAGTAGTGGCGCAGCGTTTCGGTGGCAATACGCCAGAGGATTACCTTTCGCTTTTTCGCCAGCATCGCTGGGATCTGGAAGAGGAGGCGGAGCAGTGCATCCGCCGCCAGGAAGAGGACGATCAGGGCGTAATCTGGCTCTCCTGAGTAAGATACTCATCCTTCCATTTCACATAATTATTGGCCGAGTATTTCAAACCTTCGATTTCGGCCTCCGTCAGGGGGCGAATCTGTTTTACCGGGCTGCCCAGATAAAGGTAGCCGCTCTCCAGACGCTTATTCTGTGGCACCAGGCTGCCTGCGCCAATCATGACCTCATCTTCAATCACGGCTCCATCCAGCACAATTGATCCCATCCCGACCAGCACGCGATGACCGATGGTGCAGCCATGCAGCATGACTTTATGGCCCACCGTGACATCTTCTCCTATAAGCAGTGGATTGCCTTCAGGGTTGTAGGAGGACTTATGCGTAACGTGCAGAACGCTACCGTCCTGAATATTTGTGCGTGCGCCAATCTCTACATAATTGACGTCACCACGAATCACAACCAGCGGCCAAATGCCGACATCCTCTGACATTCTTACATCGCCAACGACGACGCTGGTGGGATCAACCATGACGCGTTGACCAATAGTTGGGAAAAGATCCTTATAAGGACGCAGTACAGTAGACATAACACCTCACTTCAATCGGGCCAGAGCTATCACTTTGATCGCGGGATCCGCCTTCTGCAACTGTTTTATGGTGCATAAACTGTGCAGATCGCATGAGATCTCAGCGAAAAGGGCGAAAAAACAGCAGTCGAAAAAAAAGATCGCAAAAAGACTTGTGCTAAAAAATGGGATCCCTATAATGCGCCTCCGTTGACACGACAACGTGAATCACTTCACCAGATAGTCGCTTCAACGGAAGAGAAAAAATCCTGAAATTCAGGGTTGACTCTGAAAGAGGAAAGCGTAATATACGCCACCTCGCGACAGAGCGCTGAAGCGCGTCGCAAC
>NZ_JBNDKZ010000020.1:0-17565 GCF_050435845.1 Kosakonia sp. 1610
GCGTTCACCGCTGATGTCATACACCGACCAGGTATCGTCCTGATGGTGCTCCAGCCAGCGCTTTTCAGCTTCGCAGTAGGTCCGGTAACCCTTCGGCACCTGCGGGAAGGAGACGTAATCCCCGGTTGGGGCCCGCCACACCAGCCCCTCCTGGTAACGCTCCAGACGGGTTTCCCAGAAGAGATTCCAGCCGCGACCGAGCACGCTGTCGCCCGGATTGCCGCTGCGCCAGTAACGCTGCCAGCGCACCGGCAGACGCGACGGCAGGACGAAATCCAGCTCGTCGTCGCCGCTGAGAAACTTCTGCCCGCTGACGATATCCACCGGACGGGCGATAATTCCACCCGCCGCGATGGCGGTCAGCATCGCGCCGAAGCGGCAGGCGATGCGGCCGATTTTGCTGATACCCGGCAGTTTCGACAACAATTTCCCCACCGCGCCGACCTTGCTGGCCGCGCCACCCCAGCCGCCAGCCAGGCCGGCAAACAGCAGGGTCAGGTCTGAAATCTTGTACAGCGCTTCGGGCACTTCCGGGGTAATTGACAGGGTCTGCTCCGGGTCGCCACCAATACGAACGTTGCCGGAGCCGGTCATCACCTTCGCATCGCAGGTGGTGCGGTCCCCGATACGGGCGGCAGGAAGACCATTAATGTAAACACGTGAGGAGCCTTCCGCCATCTGCTGCGAACCGTCGTCGTCGCACGCCACCATACTGTCCGTGGCAATGGCGGCAGGCTTACCGTTGATAAAGACGTCAGGCGAGCCGGTGGTGATGACGCCTTTCTTCGTCATGTTCGCTGCCATACCTCCGGCAATGCCGTCGCGCACGCCGGTCGCCACCTCCCCGGCGAGAAAACCGACGGCGAGGCTGGCGCCGATAAGCAGCACACCGATGCCAAAGCAGGAGGCGCCGATGCCTGCGACCATCAGCGCACCGGCCGCGATGCCGCCGAGTGCCGCAATCGCGCCGCCGACAAGGGTGCCAAGAATCATGCCGGCCAGCGCGCCGGAATGGCCTATATCATCACCGACACGCGCAGCTTCAAACATAACAATATTCCTTATCGTTAAGCGTGGGGACGAAAGCTTCTGAGCAGGTCATCAAACAGGCTGCTGTCCCTTTCGGTAAGCTTTTCTGCTGACGACATGGTGAAAACAAGAATATGCGCACCCTGCGTATTGAAAACGGCCTGTTGCTGCCAGATGCGCTTACCCTCGCGCAGAAAAGTGGCGTGCACACTTTCACCCTGTAAAAGATTATCGCCCAGCATTACGGCACTGCGTTCACTTTGCTTCCAGCCTTTCAGGTGCTTTTCCATCAGAGCCAGCTGGCGATCCGTGTATGCCGTCAGGTTCTCGTCCTGGTCGAGCGTGTCGCGGGCAATATTGAAGGAGGGCACCTGAGTGTCCCGGGAGGTAAAGACGTTGACCGTACGGTCCAGATAGCCTTCAGGAAGCCTGACCTGCCCCTCACTGAAGTGTGCAATTTCATGTTGATCTGACATTAAGCGGATCCCACCACATGTTTCAGAAGTCTGACTGTTGTATCCCCTGGATCCCGAACTTTCTCCTCAAAAGAAAGTGCCCATGAGAATGAGCCAGAATGTTCGACAGAGCGTTTACTGTCCTTCGATATAATGAATTCATTCTATCTTTTCTGCACTGGCTGGCAATCTCTGCATCTGAGGAGCGCGAGCAGTGCGCAGCGCGACCCTGAATGTGCCGCAGGCACATGCCGGCGGAAATCAGGCTAAAGATGACTCCGTTCCTGCATCCGCCGGAGCGCCCGGCGAAGCCGGCAACGTAATAGCCTGTGGCTATCAACCCCCTCATCCCTGCAAAGCCATAACCCGCTGAAAGCGATGCAGAACGTCCTGTGCGCGGTCGGAGTGGTCACGTCGAGGCTTTGCCGAAGACGAGGCGTATCTCCGCGTTAGCGTCCCGTCAGGGCGCTTACGAGCGTGTCCCTCCATACTCACCGCAACACTACCTGCCGCAGCTCAGATCTTTAGTTACATCATCCCCTTTTAAAGCGGCACTGTTCCGGGCCTCTGGCCCGGGGCGGCGCGGCTTTTCAGGGCCTGAATGGCCGCACGGTGGCCGGCTTCTGGCGCTGACGGGACCCGCCGCGTGCGGTGGGGGGAAGCTCATTTCTGAGCGGCGCAGCCATGAGGCTGCTGCAAGCGAAGGCCTCTTTAAGTTTTCCCCGTTATCCACCGTTTTTTATCCAGTGAATAAGGTGCATCTTTTATGAATATAAGTAAGGACGAAGTCCTGAGTATATTGCGCGTTTCATGACAGGGGTTGCAGGAAAGGCCTTCATCCTGTTTGCGAAAATCTGTGGGTAAAAGAAAATGATGGCTATAGCACGCCCGTGTGAGGCATGCCGGCAGCGGGAGAGGCGTGTGTGTTGTGTGATATTGAACCGGAAATTTATGACAGACGTGCGGAAGCCTCCGCAGCAAAGCGGAGGTTTAAAAAAAGGCGGGCTAGTGAGGGGGCGGCGTTCCCGGCGGCTCCAGGCTGACCAGCTCCAGCTGATACAGCTGCGACCAGACCAGTTTCTCGAACTGCTGATGTGTCATATGGTCGGTCCGGCCTTTCATGCTGCGCATCAGGTCCTCGGACACCTGGCGCTTGCGCTCGTCAAAGGGCAGCGCCGCGAGTTTTTTGCGTTGCTTGCCCTCGAGGGCGCGCGTTCTGCGCGACAGGATGGTCTGGAGCCGGCAGCGTTCGTACCAGCGACGGCGGGCGGCTTTCAGGCTCAGGGTTTCGCCCGGTGCCAGCTGTCCGTCCTGAATGGCGGCCAGGCGCGCATCCTGTTCGGCCCGGAGTTTGTCCATATTTACGCCGGTCAGTTGCCACCCGGCGTCGGTGATGATGATGTGTTTCGGGAAACGGCAGTTATTAACGATATCCCACTCGGATTCCGGTGCCTGGATGACACCGAACGGCACCAGAGCAGTGATAAGGCGTGAAACACGCCAGATGGTAACTGCAAGCTCCGGGATAACGTTTCCCTTTTCATCTTTGGGGCTCAGCTCTTCGGCCAGTTTTGTGATGTTGATGGTCACAATGCCGGTGGCCAGATCGACCTTATTGATGAAGAGGACGAACAGCGCATCGAGCAGCTCCCTGCGCTCAGAATAAAATGCCCGCTTGCGGCCGGTCTGCGGGCGCAGGAAGGTGAAGAGGGGATCGGCAGAGACCCGGCGACGCATAACCCACTCACCGGTCGCTTTGTTCCTGGCGATCAGGTTGCGCAGGGCGCGACCATGCTCTTTGCTGAGGGCTTTGTAGTGTGCCGGGCGGACATACTGTGGTGCCGGGCATTTACAGGCCGTGGAATGGGTACCACGGTGGCGACGGTCGTCGCGTGGTTTTAAATTGTCATTCACGCCGGCCTTTTCTTATGGCGGCCGTGTGTTGTTTTATGTGGTGCATGCGTTATAATCCTTCACAGGCGCTGCGCCTGCTTTTGGACCCCCCGATATCTGACGATTCCGCCAAGTTTCATACAGATTTCGGGGGGTTTTTGCATTCAGGCTCCGGCAAATCTTCCATCACCTGCTCCCGGGCGTCTTTCGGACACGCCCCATCCATGAATTCCTTGCGCTTTACGCCCGCTCGCATGTACAGACGAAAAGCATGAATTAAACTATTCCCCCTCATCATCCGTCCCACCACAAGACATCAGATCAGGCCAGCACGCTGATTTGAGATAAGTTCATAATCCAGAGTTGTAACAATGAAAACGCCTCACCACAGGGTTTCCATACCTGGAAAAGTCTACCCAATTCGCGTTGCGTTTTCCAGTTGAAAAGGAGCCCTGCATTCCTGTGAGGATCACAAAGAAAAGGAAGTTGATTGCGGCTAATGTATTACCTGCAAAATTGCCGTCAACTTCATGCGCCGTCTTTCCGAAACGACTTGACGAGCTGCCCCCCATCTGGTCATCAGCCCGAAGGGGGCGCTAATACCTGTTATTTCTTGTCTGCCAGGTGAAAGTGCTACCTGGCCACGAACCAATATGTCTCCGGAGAAGGGCTGAATGTACCTACCATTCTCCGGCATAGTATCAGTGCTCTTTGTTAGGGAGAGAAGAGAAGTCGGGTTGTGTGACACCTTTCGAACCCAGATTTAAAACAGGCATGTCCGGCGCTGTAACGCGCCTTTGATAAGCGGCCGGAAAAAGAACGGGATAAAAAACTATGGGATAAAGTAACCACATATGCCAGAACGATATACCCATGACGAGAAAAACGGCCATGTGTAGACAGATAGCCCCTAATACTAAATATTTTCTGCCAACATTTAGCAGGTATAACGGGAATATTAAAATCTCAAAAGATACGATCGCGAAAGACCCGACAGCAAAAAGTACAGGGTAATGAGCAAGATATTTTCCAAAATCGGTGCCAAGTTCAAGTGCAAATACCCACGCTGTTCTCCCTGTCATCAGCCAGGTGGTCCCTGCAAAAACAAGTTTTGACAGACCAGACTGTAAATAAAAAGTCAGGATATAGCACTGACAGAACTGGAAAAACATCTTTTCTGCGGAGACCATTTTTGACGGATAGAATCGCCGGACGCAGAGTATTAGCGCAAGACAAAATAAGAAAATATTCAAGTGTGTATTGTAATTATAGAGACCACCGGGTGAGTCCACTGAGCAAAACCAGTTAAATACGCCAAATAGTATTGCCAGTGCTGTAACAATGAGATAAGAAAATCGAGTGGATGGTAACGAAAGCAAGCACAATATTATAAGCGTGAACTTTATTACAATAAAATTATTACAGACGAACTGCCAAACCACATTACTCTTGTTGGCAGACCAAAAAGCCGAGTAAGGAATGAAGTCTGAATAAGGTCCAAACAGTAGAAGCGTTGAAATTATCAGGCATAATGCGATTTTCATCATATTTAGTTGTTTCATGTTTATTCCTCGGAAGTCAGTTTAATTGATGCTAACGGAGGTGCTTTTACAACATGAGGGTTGATGCCATATTTTTTATAATCGTAAGTTTTGTTATCAATAGTTATTTCAGCAAGGACTGGGACAAAATCTTCGGGAACCTTTATTGAAGGATAAGTTTCATCAAAACGTTTCCATGGGTTTTTCTTTGCTCTCTCAAGAATATTAAGAAAAAATACCCGTTTGTCTTCATCCGTGATTTGTTTGCTAGTCATAACAAATTCAGCGATCCTGTGTGCCTTGAAAAACTCGACGGGCATAAATGAGCTTGCATCTGCTTTTAACACTCTCCCCCTCTCGTCATAATAACTTAATGTGTCAGTTTCAATTGTATCCGGAAGATTAAACGCAAAGAAAGTATGCGAGCTGAATGGCCAGTAATTTTTACCCGTGAAGGTAAGAGTTAACTGAAATAAAACGAAAGCACCCATAAAAATGTACCATACCGGCGCTGTGCGTTTACGCTTGCTGTTCTGAATCATATAAACTCCTCATTTTTTTGAAAAATGTCGACGCTTCATGTTCCGAGAGAAGATATTTTGCATAGTGACGATGTGCAAAGTCACAGACTGAGCTTTCTTTGCCAAAAATCTGGTAGCGGTGTCTTGCAATCAGATCATAAAAAAAATCGGTCATGCTCTCTGGAAAGTATCCAAAATAACGCAGCAATGACGCGGTTCCTTTCAGGTAAGCAGTAAGTTCAAAGAATGCGCGGCTCTTGCGGAAGACCCCTTTATCCGAGACAAGGTAAGATGAATTCATTGATTGCCCGTCTACTACGCCCACAGAGGTAAGAAAATCAATTGAAGAGCGCGATTGTAACGGAAAGAAACGAATATTGTCATCCTGCCTTCTGTTAAGGATCCAGACTATTAACTGATTACATAAACTGCATTCGCCATCAATTAAAAACACAATATATCGTGTATCCATAAGTTAAATTCATGTTGGTCATGTGTTACCTAGGATATAAAACGAATTTACAAAGTCTCACATTAAAATAACAAAAAAAATGTGATTGAAATCACCCGCCACGTTTAAAAGATATTATAAATCAATGGTTTATATCAACATAATTATTTCTATACTTTTTATTGACAATTTATTTACATTGCGATTATTGTTCAATTACCAGCCAGGCTGGTTCAAGCATAAATTCAACATCACTTAAAAAGGTAGATAATATGACTGTTAAAGTAGCCTCTCGCATTAAGTGCAATAAAGTTCAGAGCGTAACTCTCGCGAATGTTAAGTCTGTCGTTGAGACTGCCTCAAACTAAGCAATGCAAAATATGTGGCTACTTTCATGTAGCCACATAGCGAGTATGCAAAGGGGTGTCGGATGTACCGAATTCTAACTGCACATGGGGTGTATAATCTTGCCAGAGCATTTATCGGTGCCGTGCTGGTTATATATCTTGTAAACCACGGTATCAGCCTGTCAGTGATCGCGCTGGCTAAAGCTGCACAACTTGTGGTAAGTGTACTTTTCAACTATCCGGCTGGACTGATATCCGACAAATACGGTAATAAACTCACAATATTACTGGCTTGCATCGCAGAAATAATATATTTCGCGCTCATGCTACACCCGTCAGAACAGGGTGTAATTATCGGTGAAATGTTCAACGGACTGGGTATTGCTCTGTATACAGGCGCATATGAAGCATGGATTTTTACTCACAAAAAAGACAAAGAGGACAGTTTTTCACTCATATCGCGAAGTGCAGAAATGTTATTTATAGCAACTATAATATCCGGCGTGATAGGTGCTGTTTTTGCTCAGTATTCGTTGCTGCTCAGCTTGATATTTATGGCGATTTCCTTTACTGCTTATGCGTTCACTCCCGAAAAAAAGAAGGATATCCCTTCGGTCAGCGTTATTGAGAGTAAGTATTCAGGATTAAGTAAATTGTTTAGGACTGCTGATATGAATGTTCTTAATTTCATAGTTATTGGCGGCCTTATGCAGCTGCTTTACCAGTTCTGGCCACTTTTCTTCAAAAACAGTCCTATTGGCTTCAGTCAGAAGGAAGTAGGACTCGTTTTTGCCGCATCTATGGTTGCCCAGTGGGCATTTACAGCATATGCCCGTAAAAAAAACTTCAATAAAAAGAGATATGCAACCACGGTCTGTTATCTCGGAGTGTTATTCTCCTCCCTAGCGACGTTACTGAGTCCGATTTACTGCAGTGAATTTTCTTATTTCATAGTCATACTTTATTGTCTGTTTATTTCATTCTGCACGTTAACTACCAATTTTTTCTTTTCCCGCAGCTGTAATCTTTACAGTAATTCGAAGGATGAAAGTAGCATGATCAGCCTTCTTGATACAGGTGCCAGATGTCTGGGTGCATTATGTTTAGCGCTTGTTTCTTTATTGAACATGGAGAACATATCATTTATATGGCTTATGTTCCCTGTTTTTGTACTACTGGTGGCAGTTACCAGGCTTTCGAAAAGGGTGCTTTCTTATGGACTCTAGTCTAAAAAAAAGTGTGAGACGACTGTCGGTAACAGAGAAGGATTTCTTTTCTGAAATGCAGGAAGTGAGCATTCCTGTTATTGACCTGACACTTAAGTATGAGTACGGAAAAACCGATAAAGTTCTTTTTCGTGAAAATGATTACGCATTTGCTATGACAGCCATGAACTGCCGTCATAAAAATAACCTTGCAATAACAGGTGAGAGTGGTGTTGGTAAAACTGCATTTATACATTATCTAGCTAAGTTTGTTTCAAAAATACTCCCCGGATATACATTGTGTGAGGTTAATATTTCCTCTCTGCTATCCGGTTGCGCGTTCAGAGGAGAATTTGAGAAAAAACTTACAAAGGTTATAGAGGCTGCAATACAGTATAAAGTAATAGTGTATTTTGATGAGGCTCATGCGTTATCCATGACAGGGGGCATCAATACCGGTGGTATTGATGCCATGAATATACTCAAGCCTTATCTTACCAACGAATTCAGGTGCATCATTTCCACAACGACTGAAGAATCTGATTTGCTGAAGAATGACATAGCTTTTTCACGGCGATTTCGATTTCTTGAACTTAAACCTCTTAATAGCGAATTGAAAAGAAATATTATCATTGATAAGTTTGGTAACAATGATTTTGTCCGCAATTATTTATCGAGTACATCGACAGAGGGTAAACCCCTTTATGAAATGATAGATGATATCGACTTTCTTATCTCAAAGACAAAAATAAAGGAGCTTGGCAATGAAATATATTCTGAACAGTAGCTTTATGGCAAAAAAAATTAAAAATGATAAGTATCTCATTGGTTCGACCCTTGAAAAACAATATGAGTTAGAACTTGATGTATCTTCACAGAAAGTTTTTGAGGTTTTCAGCACACCGTCAACAATTGAAGACTGTGTATCAAAACTTGCGGGTACTCTTGATGCGAATGAAACCCGAGACATTATTAACTGGGCCGTTGAAGAAACCATCATTGTTCCTGATTTCGAAGAACTGCGTAGCGGCGAAAGTGCTTATAATCCTTTATACGATCGTCAAATTAGATTATTCGAAGAGATTTCTCCCGGTCTTGGTTTCGAAGCGCAGCGGAAACTGATAAACAGTAAAGTGGCGCTACTGGGCGTAGGCGGTACAGGAAGCTACATTTTGTATACCCTGGCTGCAATGGGGACAGGCTTTGTGCGCGCGGTTGATTTCGACGAGGTGCAGCTCTCCAACCTGAGCCGTCAGATCCTGTATACCCGTTCTGATGTGGGTAAACTGAAAATAGACTGCGCTCGTGAGCGAATTCACCAGCTCAACCCTGACCTGGACTACGAATACGTTAACAGGAAAATTGAAACTGAGCAGGATATTGAGGAGCTTATCCAGGATTGTGATTTCTGTATCCTGTCAGCGGACACTCCGCGAAAAAGAATTAAGATGATGGCAAATAACGTATGTGTAAAACTTGGCATTCCGTATATTTACGGTGGTTCGAATGTGGATTCAATAGCCGTCGGGCCTTTGGTTATTCCCGGAAAGACAAAAGATTTTTCTGACGTTGCTCCACACATGGATTACACAGAAGACTCATTCACTGAAGCATTTAACCGATCCTTTATATCAACCCTGATAGACCCATATAATGCATTAGCTGCATCGTTTACTGCACTTGAGTGTGTAAAATATCTGACTGGTTTCTGTGAGCCCACACTGACAAACAAGATTATGATTATTAATCTCAAAAATTATGAGACTATCCTTGCAGATATCTGAAATAAACTCATGTTTCTTACTTATAATTAATTTTTGAGGGGCGTTTTCCTTCTGAAACGCCTTCTGGTGTTAAATTACACCTTCCTGCTTGGTTACCCTTCAACTCAGATGTGCTTTCACGGCGCTTTTACGTTCAAAGCGCTCCACTTTTATTCATAGCATCCTGGCGTTCGTTTTTATTTTTCTTAACTTATTAAAATGTACCTTTGAAAAAGTAGAGATGTGCTGATACGCTTGGACTGGCCATCTTGGTACCAGATTTCACGCTGTGCACCGGTGGCTTTTCGCCGGCAGCCGCCGGTTTTCACTCACGGGGTTACGGAGCACGATGCCAGGCTTACCTGACGAAGACAACTTTCTACCGCTCTCTGCTCCGGTGCGTCCCGGCGCGGAAGCCGACCTGTTACCGGCCCTGAAGGGTGACACTGTCACCCCCGTCAATCCGGCCCGGGCCTACCTCATTTCCCTGAACTCACTCCGCAGCCGGCAGACAATGGCCTCGTTCCTGAACACGGTGGCCCGCATTCTCGGTGCCCGGGATCTGACTGACTGCAGCTGGGCGGCGCTGCGCCGGCACCATGTGCTGGCCCTCACCGAAATGCTGCGGGATACAGGACTGGCGGTGGCCACCATCAACACCTATCTCTCCGCCCTGCGCGGGGTGGCGCTCGAGGCCTGGATGCTGAAGCTGATGAGCGTCGAGGATTACCAGCACATCCGGGCCGTGCGTTCAGTGCGCGGCAGCGCGCTGCCGCGGGGTCGTGCCCTTAGCCGGGAGGAAATCCGTCAGTTGTTCGGTGTGTGCGAGGCGGACCGCAGCAGCAAAGGCGTCCGGGATGCGGCGCTGCTGGGCGTACTTCTCGGATGCGGCCTGCGTCGCTCTGAAGCTGTGGCACTGAGTTACGGGGATATCCTGGCCGGGGAGCATGCACTGAAAGTCCAGGGCAAGGGGAACAAGGAAAGGCTGGCATATGTCCCGGCCGGCGCCTGGCAGCGACTGGAGCTGTGGGTGGACCAGATACGGGGCGAGGCACCTGGCCCCTTGTTCACACGCATCCGCCGGCACGACTGCCTCACGGAGGAGAGGCTGACCGACCAGGCGGTGTACCATATCCTGCAGGTGCGTCAGCGCGAGGCCGGCCTGAACCGATGTGCCCCGCATGATCTGCGGCGAACCTTTGCCACGGCGCTGCTGGATAACGGGGAAGACCTGATTACGGTTAAGGATGCAATGGGCCATGCCAGTGTCAACACTACCCAGAAATACGACCGGCGCGGTGAGGAAAAACTGCGAAAAGCACGGGACAGGCTGGACATTGGAGATTAAATTCTAAGCATACCTGACTGGTATGTCAGTATGTGATGTCGTGGAAAATCCTAATTTAACTTGAGTAAAACTGAGCGACTGACACAACCTTGAACTCAAGAAGGTCGCACAAGCGACCTATCTACCTGACTTTGTTTGAAGAAAGTATCTCAGGGGGAATGTTGACGCTGATAGAGGGTGTGGCGTCTCGTCATTATCTTCATCGTTTTGATGTGATGCAAAACAGTAATTTTTTAAATAAGAGTCGTAGTAATCAGCGATCACTGACTGACGGCTGGATTTAAGGTATTCGCTAGGATAGCCATCCCGTAACATATGGCTGGCAAGTAGAGCAGCGGTCGACATATTCAAATTTGACAATGAGTATGAGCAGAAAGCGTCTGTCTTCCACTTCGAGTTAAGCATTGCTGCGTAAGCAGCAACATGAGGATTTGAAGTCTTCACGTCATGTTTTTCTTCACGCTTAACGTCAGAAGAAGCCAAATTCAGGGCATGGAGCTCTTTATTCTCCTGTCGGGAAAGAATGGCATGCGTTGCGAGTGCATTCATTTCCTGCACAAGCTTGTTGCTTGCCTGATCGGCTTCGTAAGATGCAGACGTAGCGTTCCCTGCTGTGCGGGCTTCATGTGCCCGAAGCATCATAGCCGCTCGTTTATCGAGCGCAGCCTGCATAGCCGGGGTACGCTCAGTAGCAACGCGGCGTTCGTAAGACATAACCCCTCCCGTCTGGTTCTAGTCCCATTTCAAGGGTAAACCCCTTACCTAATTTACGTTCAAGAAGGCGCCTGTACACAGCTTCGAGTTTCAGATTATCTGGCAGAAATATATACATACCAGCTTTGAACTGATTATAGTGGTCAATAATTGTTCTTTCAACCGTTCTCATTACCGCCACTGGATTCACGAGTCCTGTAGCAGGTCTGCCGAACGCATTGTGATTAGTAATGTTATCCACCAAATCAAACGAAATTTCCCAGCACCCATTGTTGCTGAATAGGTAATTAGCCGGGAACGAAAGAGTAGAGTCTTGCTGATTAAATTCACATACTTTTTGCAAAGTTAATTCATACTCTTGCCCTTTCGACTCAAAACTTGCCGTGTGGGTGAATGAGTATCTGCTCCACTCCATGCACAAAAATTCTGTTGTCATGCGCCCGTCCCTGTTCTCAAGACAGGCATTCTAACAAAGTCTATAAGATTTTGATTGTACAAAAGGTCGTTTCAATCAAGTGCTGACCAGCACTGAAAGAAACTGTGTAAGATCTGCGTCCAAAGTTCTGGGGGATGGACGGATATTCGTTTGTGAGAGCGGTTCCCCAACCGATGCGACACTCGTCAGTTGAGGATGCAAAAGGCATAATATTGAGAATCGGTAGCCCTGTAGCCGGGTTGGACAAGCCCGGCAGTACCGGACGCGTCAGCGCTGTGCTTTATTGTTCGCGGCCAGTATCTGCTCAGGTAAAGCCAGACCCGAAGACTGTTATGCTTTTAGATACAGGGTTGTGCCCCGGGATGATACCCGGTCCTGGCGTACCGGGTACCTTCGATATGCGCGCAGTAGTTTTTATTCCGTTGTGATATGTCAGTATCATCTGCGCCTTTAGACTTCCAGAATACAATGCCGTATTGTTCCGCGAGGCACACCGGCTCCTATTTATCGATCGCACCTGAAAATACGCGGGATACCCGGGGCAGGTCAGCGCATATTTAGGTAGGACAGGGCTATCTGTTTCAAAAAGACATTTCGCTGATTGTATCAATCGGATCTGACGTCAGCTCCTGCACGAAGCGGACGTGCTAACTGAGCTGAAGGTCCGCTTAGAGCGAAAAGCGGACATGAGAGATTGATATCTTTAAATCAGGTAAGCGACACAGAAAAGCAAAATAGTCTGACATTTTTACCATAGACAGAAGGCTCAGCTTTCTCTTTCCTCAATCCAGGTAATAAGTTCAGCGAGCTGAGTATCAGAAAATACTGCTATTCCATGCTCATTAAGTAACGATGCTGCGACTCCCATACCAGGCTTACGCTGGCCACTAAAAGAGCCGTCATAGATAAACTGACTTCCACATGTAGGACTACCATCAGTTAATAATGCAGCGGTACATCCAGACTCCTGTGCTGTGCGTAAGGCCAGCCAGGCTGCAAGCTGATAATGCTCAGTCACATCATTCCCTGTATTTTCTATTATTCTGGCTCGCTCCCGCATCACGTCTTTCCCATCAGCAAAAAAAATCTCTGCCGGGGAACGTGGTATTGGTAACCCCGCAGCCAGCTCGGGGCAGTGGATCACCAGGCGTTGCTCCTTTTGCCAGCGCAACAGATGAGCCATCATTGGTGCTTTCTCACTTCCGTTATAGCGCACTTTAAAACCCATCAGGCAAGCACTTATCAGAATTCTGTTTACCATTGTTAACTTAAATTTAGGGCACAGGAATGCCTGGATTATAACAATTTATATTTATCTATTCACATTCCTGCCTATGGATAACGCACCACATAAAAATGCATGGCCGCTTTTGGCACAGAGTTGACTAACATACAGGTCAATGTCTGCTATGAGCGAAAAGCGGAGGTTCGCACTCGAGTCGGAACGGGGATCATTAGCATTGGCGTGTTTTATCAAAGGGGAGCACGTCACCCTGTATGGCCCACAGGGTTAGCCGGAATACACTTTTAATCACCGGGACAGTCGTGATGGCGAGGCCAGAATAGCGCTGAGGGTGCCCACGTGATGAAGGTGTTGCTGGCCTGAATAACCTCATCATCCAGCCTGAAAGTCATGGAGCCCTTGTTGATAAGGGCTTTGTTGTAGGTGGGACAAGATGAAATGGTAAAGCCAGAAGTAGAGTAACCTCTGTAAAGTTTTTGGCATAAATTTTCCCTAAGGAAATTACTCTGTATTACTGATGAATACGCTAATTAACATCGTAACCTGACGAAAGTGGACTCTTCACCAAGTCAACTTAAAATGATGCAATGAATAATTCCTGCATTATCTTCATTATTATCACACCATGACTTTAGCCGCTGAAATTGACTATCTATGAAACCATACTCATTAAAATCGCATACATATGTTGTATGATGAATTGTGAGCAAATTACTACCGTTAAGTGCAAAATATGATGTAGATATTAGCTCCGCAACCACCCCATCAAGATCAAATCCTTTTGTATCAAACACATTTCGATTTTCATCATTTACTATATATCCATCAGGCATTAATGGCAATTTACGAACTAAATGTATTGCTCCATTAGAAATTCTTAGCGGCTCATATTTTGAAGGTAGAAACGATTTTAATTTTTTCGTGGAAATCTCGAATGACCTATAGTACCAACCTAATAACTCATCTTTTTTAACAACCTTAGCATAAAGTAATGGAGCTAATCCTTCGACATGATCATCATTGCCCCATGGCATACTTATATCGAACTGAATAGATATTTTACTCCAAATTAATTCAAGCATAATCCTAAGTGGGTTATCTCTTCCCGAAGCTATAACTGCCCAGTCATTTTTATTCCTTTCTTTTGAAAAGGAATAAGGAAGACCATTTGTTTTCACTAACGAAAACTCGTTTGCAGTTATTAGAGTCGGAATACTATTTATGCCTCTAATCATGTTAATTGAATCTGCTTTTTTTTCTTCCTCTTTTTTCTTTTTCTTCGTAAGGTTTTTTAAATAATTATCTTCATCTAAATAATCCAGAAAGACATCTCTCAGGCCTTTCTCTGATTTATATCCCCCATACCCGTGAATAATTGTCACTGGCGCCAACTGTTCAATTACTAACGAGTAAAATAACACTTGACTTTCCTTATCCAAATAAAAAATGTCATCGTAGTTACTTGGACCACTTACACCTGTTATTTTTGAAAAAATTTCCGAAGCCACATTTATATTTGGCCTCAACTCCATAGCATCCATTTTTCCCGAAAAAAATTCGCTATATTTCTTTCTTAGGATAGCTAAATGTTCATATGCATCGATAAAATCATCTTTGTTGAGAGTTTTCTTTACTTCAAATATTGCTAATACATTTTCTATATCATATATATATTCATCCGTTAATCCATATTTATCCCCCTTGCCTTTCACCAACATGCAATCTATCTGATTGGGTAGTTGCTCTTCCCCGACGCGGATGAATCCGCTAACAACAGAGAGATTCAACCCCTTAGGGATTGAAAATGATTGGTTAATACCGTGTTTTGTAATCTCCTCGTAGGCTTTCCCCAACGTTGGCATATGTGGCATGTTGATGCTTTCAAGTTTATCTTGTTCTTCTTTTACAAAAGCACTTAAGAGTTCTGTCGCTTCAACAATCATATTCATTTATCCTATTGTTATACACTATTAGTCCCATATTACATGGCAAGCTAAGTAGCCATTTATTATTATCTTTACCCAATCGCCATCGGACTGACCTATGGCATATTGATATCGTCCGTTCTGCACGACTAACCAATTCTCAAAAGCGCTGACCTTACCCGAGAGCACACTTACAAACGCTCGGCTACCAATCTCTGGATACAGATGACTTGAGCTTAACGAGAAAAATATTTCTAATTGTTCTTTAGTCATGCTAGGCAACGGGGAAATATCTATAAATTCTGGTTCATCAATGCGTTGAATGCCAAGTTCATAAGCAATATGTCCACGGGCAAGTTTTAGAACAACCTCTTTAACACTTCCTTCTTCTGGCTGCCAAAATAGATTTCCGTGACGATCAGCTTGCTTTCCATTCTCAATTCTACTTGCAATCGATGGTCTAGCATTAAGGGTGGCAAATATCTTCGGCCGAAACTTTTCGTTAGGAATCGTAGTACCGTGCATCACGCACTCGATCAGACAAGCAATGTACTCTTCGGCTGCCGAGAACCCCTGATTGCAGGAGGTACATGATTCCACAACAGGTAAGTTCTTCGGATATGGCTCATCCAACAAGACCTTTGACGGTACGTGGTCACGTGAATTTGGCGTACCACCGCAATAGGCGCAAATGCCCTTCATACGGTCATCAATAAATAGCTTCTTAGGGTCCATATGTATAACTCATACCTAATGGGTGTGAAGCAAAGGGTATCCTAGTTGATCCCCTAATTAGTCTAAAAGCTACTTTTGTTAGGCACCATACTTGGAAATTCAAAAATAAACAGGAGAAGCATTTCAATAAACACGATTAGCTCTTTGGCATCGTTTTCGCTCATTACCGTTATTTCATGCGTGGCTTCATTGCCTTTTTTCGTATATGGTCAACCCAATGTTTTCCATTTGGTGGCGTGTATCCATTATCGGAAAGGTAAGTAACGTACTCGATAAATTTTAGTCCTTCTTTCGCCCTCTGATCGACTGCGATATTCATTAGCATTTTTCTACAAAGTAAAACCGTACCGGTATAACAACCCTCGCCAGTACTGCGCCGCACTTCTTCATAAAGCTCAGTTAGATGAGCGGGTACATGTTGTACTGAATTTCCAAGAGCAGGGGATGGAAGCTGTTGGCTATCTGGAGTGAAAAAAACCGGACCACCACAATTTGGGCAAACATATACAGCGCCAACCTGTGAACCACTTCCGTCACCATGCTGTCCTAGTTTGTATCCTTTTACAGATGAAATATTAATATTGCAGTAGTCACATACGAATGAGGCATTAGGTAGATCCTGCAGACTACGCCAATTAAATGCTCCTTCCTGAAAAAACCTCATATTTTCTCCAAAAGGCTGATGCACTGTTAGGGTTTGGACAACCCTACCGCTGAGCTTTAAACACTATGGGTCAATTTGCGGGTCTTGACAACAGCCATGGTTAAAATCTATGCCACATTTCAACTTAATAGAAAGATGAATGCTCCCGAGTTTGCTACTGATATTCTGTATTTATATTTCCCATCGCACCCTAACTACTGGTTAAACTTCCCACCGATGTCCGCTTATGGCACAAAAGAGCCTTAATGAGACCCATACGCACGATACTTTAAGAATCATCACCATCCCGATAGAGCCTGAATGAAAGACGTGGCCGTGCTGTTTAAAATTCTGGCAGGCTGGTCCCGCTCTGTTACACTCAGGGCAGATATGATTTCACATTTTCAGCCAGGCCAGTGTTGCTCCTGAAAAACAGACAAAGACTATAACCGCTCAAAAGCAATACTGCTTGTCCGCCGCGACGGACTTTTACCGCCAGGCAACAGGATGGTTGATATGTTCAGGAGTGAAAAAGAAATTAATAGCGTTATTGGCGAAGCCATATTAGCGCTGCTTGAGGGCGATGATGACGTCAGCGCGCGCACCTTGGCCCGACAACTGAACCAGATGCTTGAGGTGGAGACAGAGGCTGCCCGTCGTGAAGTTATTAAAGAAGCAATCCGGCAGACCATCAGACTTCTCGCCACAGCCCTTTGTTCAGGTAATTTTGGTGCTGAAACAAAGCGGTTATTGCGCGAATTTCCTTGCCAGCAGAGTTACGGGCACTGGTAGTTCTCCGGCATCTTGACTTCACCGGGTACTTTCTGCCTTACTAAATCAATGTACCCGGTCACTCAGCATCTGAATTGCCCTTATGCTGTTTTCCCGCACACGTGGGTCAGCGGTGCTTTTGCTGAGAAGCTCCAGTGCATTTATCAGGTCATCCTTCCGTACTATGCCTTTCTGGCTGAGCAGCCTGCGGGCAATGCTACCAATGAGTTCCAGTTTTTTTTCATTATCATCCTCGCCCCAATCCATAAATTCTCCGCTAAACGAACTAGCTATAAATATAGCATTGTGTCAGGTGGGCGAAGGTAACTGTGTCCGTATCGGTGATTTGATAACCTCATAAAGCCCGAGGGCCAAAGGGTGCAAGTTTCTGAGAGATGCGCGAACCGATAGTATGTTCCCAGTGTATTATTACATTCAAATGTTAGCGACGTCCGCTTCTGGCACCAAACTGCTGTAGGTGAAGCCCATCAGGCTGCTTCGAGCGAGCAGCGGATCTTTGACACTGAGATATTCAGCTTCTACTG
>NZ_JBNDKZ010000021.1:0-13738 GCF_050435845.1 Kosakonia sp. 1610
GTTGTGTTTTTCAGAAACTGCTCTGAGCACATCCACGATATCCCATGCCTGGTTCTTGTCGACGGGTGGAAATTCGATCTTCGCGCGCCTGCCCGAAGCGTCATGATTGCCGCTGCGATCAAACTTGCCTGAAAGCAGCCCGCCTGCCAGTGGACTCCAGCACAGAAGTCCGCTGTGGCTGTCCTTGATTGCCGGCAGGAGTTCATGCTCAATGTCGCGGCAGGCCAGCGAATAAAAAGACTGTACGCTGACAAATTTCTCAAGCTTATGTTCAGCCGAGACACCCAGGGCTTTGGCAAGCTGCCAGCCCGCATAATTCGAACAGCCGATATACCTGACCTTACCCTGTCGCACCATATCATCCAGTGTCCGTAAAACCTCTTCAGGCGGCGTTGCAGCATCAAAGTTGTGAACCTGATATAAGTCAATGTGATCGGTTTTAAGCCGCCGCAGGCTGGCTTCAAGCGCCTGCATCAAGTGATAGCGCGACTGGCCTGCATCATTTGGGCCCGCATTCATTCTGCTGTGCGCTTTTGTTGCAAGGAAAACCTGACCGCGGCGCTGCGCCAGCACTTCGCCCAGCACGCTTTCAGAGCCCCCCGAACCATAGACATCGGCGGTATCAATAAAATTGATGCCGGCGTCCAGCGCCTCACCAACGATAATATCCGCCTCTTTGCCCGTCAGACGGCCGATGGCATTACCGGCGGCATTATCCGCCCCGCCAAATGTCATCGTCCCGAGACAAATGCGTGAAACATAAACCCCTGTTTTACCCAGTTCTGCGTATTTCATTTGGTTTTCTCCGTTAAGCTCCAAATGATAATGACGCAGATAAAAGCTTTCTTTTATTATAGAAATCCCTTTTTTATTATTCATTCGTCCAGGATGTTATGGATCCGCTGTCTGATATTCTTTCACTCCTGAAGGTAGAGGCCATTCTTACGGCCCGTATGGAAGCACGTGGCCCCTGGGCAATGCGGTTTCCCTCTTATAAACACATTAAGTTCGGCACTGTGCTTGAGGGGAACTTCTGGCTCTGGATGGTCGGAATGCAGCCTCTGCTGCTTGAAAAAGGGGACTTCTATCTTCTGACCTCGGGTGACGCTTACTGCTGTGGCTCAAGTCCGGCATTGATGGTGAGTGACGGACGGCAGATATTCTCTTCTCACCGTGAAGCGGATGGCGTGGTCCGCTACGGCCAGGGAGAACTTATCAGTGAGGGGATTGGGGGAAGATTCGTATTTGAGGAGGCTTCCAGCCCGCTGCTTTTAAAACATCTGCCTCCGGTTCTGGTTTCACGACGAGAGGAAAGTTCTTCTCCTGCACTCACCGCCCTTATCACTTTGCTTTCGCATGAAACATCAGCGCTTCGTCCCGGACACGACATTGTGGCCAGTAGCATGGCAATACTTGTTCTGGTGCAGATGCTGAGGGAATACTTAGAGGGTAATCAGAAAGGGACATCCTGGCTGAAAGCGCTCGGTGACAGGAAAATAGGAACCGCACTGTCACTGATACATTCTTCTCCATCTGCAGACTGGACGCTGGCAAGTCTGTCTGCTAAATCAGCCATGTCCCGCAGTGCGTTCGCTAGTCGGTTTCACCAGCTTACCGGTTCAACGCCCGGGAATTATCTGACGTCATGGCGAATGGAGCTGGCATGCGCTGAACTCAGGAAACATCACTTAAGTATTAGTGAGATAGCAAGATTAACCGGATATAAATCTGTTCCCTCTTTTTCGCTGGCATTCAAACGTCATACCGGAAGAACGCCAGGAGGCTACCGCAATCTGCATAAGAACACTTAAGAGGCCACTCTGATAATTGTCTTTTTAATGCGTTTGCAAAATTATCAAAAAGTTATCGCAGCGTGCAAAGATACAACGTCCGCTTCTGGCACAAAGCGGACTGACATGGAGCTGACGTCCGCTGTGAGCGAAAAGCGGACATTGCAGATCAGCGAAAATAGTTTTTAAGATACGTGCGCTGGTCAGTGCTCAAGCAAATCCGTTGTTCATTAGTGTTTACAGACAAAAAAATGAGCCTGCCGGACCGGACAGAGAGACGTTACTCCCGGCCAGGCAATAGATTTCAGAACCACCTGAATGTCATAGCCAGAAAGAGAAACAGCATGTGAGAACGGTCATTCGTATAATGACCCCCCGTCTTTCGGGCGGGTTTTAAACCGACGATGCATCCACAGATATTGCTCAGGAGCACGCAGGATTTCACTTTCGATTATCTTGTTTATATACGTGGCTGCAGCGATTTCATCCCCCTCAGGATAGTCTGATAACACACTGCTGATATACATGTTGTATCCTTTTTTGTCGTTCCGTCGAATCAAGCAAAGAGTGATTAGATCAACACCGGCAAGTTTTGACAGCACATATGTTCCGTTTGTCGTCGCTGCTTTTTTTACCGAAAAAAACGGTGCGAAAACACTTCCTTTAGAACCATAATCCTGATCAGGTGCAAACCATACCGCCTCACCTGCCCTGAGTGCATGAACAAAACCGGATAAATTACGTCGGTTTATCATAGCTTTATTCGACCGCATACGCCCTTTAGTCTGGATCCATTCCATCAGAGCATTATTGTGTGGGCGATACGTAGCCATCATAGGATGACATAACCCCATAGCCCTTCCGCACAATTCAAGAGACATGAAATGAACTCCAACAACCATTACGCCTCGTGTTGTATTGGTCAGGTTTTCTATTCCTTCTACATCAAACCATTTTTTGATTCTGGCATCACTCCAGAACCAGGCCATGCCTGTTTCCATCAGCCCCATCCCGAGAGAAACGAAGTTTTTAGTGACCATCTGGCTTCGGGCAAATGGTGTCATTTCTGGAAAGCAGAGTTCAATATTTCTGACCGCAATACTTTCCCGGCGTTTCATAAAGGGCCTGGATAATTTTCCAAGTCCAGTGCCAAGAATATGTAACACAGGATAAGGAAGCTGAACGATAAGCCAGAGCAAGACCAGGCCAGTCCAGATAAGCCAGTAGCGGGGATAGAGAAATTTCTTGGTGAAGGGTTGCAGCATGGATTCCCTTAAAGCAAATGAAAATTCTACGCATAAGGAAAAAATCATGAAACATTTTATCTTTAGCGTGACATAGTGTTTAGACAACTCTGCAGGAGTAAATTCAGAAAAATAACTGCTTTGAGTTTTAAATATATTTTTTGAATCATTGCATCAGACATTAAAAATCAAATGGTATGACTTATGATACAATACCCTTCCATGAGAAATTTATAATGAAATCAGAAGACACCCTTGACTGGTACCCGGCACAGCTTCCGCCAGTAAAAATTATTCTTGGCGAAGCTGTGCTTGCAGTGGGTAAGCAGGGCCGACCGATCAATACCCGAACCTTACTCGAATACCTTCAGGTCACGCAGGACAAGCAGAAAAGGCGGGATGATAAAGTCGCCATGCAGACCGCGATTGATGTTCTCAGAGATAATCAGCGCATTAACGGCAGACGTTAATGCGCATCTGGTACCATTATCAGTGCTGAATGATCTCCACCGTATGGTTTTTCCCATCATCATGTAGTGGTATTCTGTCATCGGGCAGAAGAATGCCATTAAGCGTAACCCTGTATTCTCCTTCACCGCGTAAGATGCTTATCTGATAATGACTTTCGCCATACTGATATGCCATAGAGAAAGAAGTCCACTCATCCGGGAGCAGGGCATGGACAGTAAAGGCATTGCCAAAGCGTTTTATCCCCAGTAATTCCTCGGTAAGCAGACGCCAGGCCCAGCCGGCGGAACCGGTATACCAGCTCCATCCTGCCCGGCCAGTATGCGGAGCAACGCTGTAAACATCAGCGCTCATGACATAAGGTTCTGCCTTATAAACCGCAACCTCTTTTGTATTCGACGTGTGGTTTATCGGGTTGAGCATCGACCAGAGTTGCCAGGCCCGTTCAGCATTCCCCATTCTGGCAAATGCCATCACTGCCCAGATGGCGCCATGTGTATACTGTCCCCCGTTTTCCCGAACTCCGGGCAGATACCCCTGAATATAACCCGGGTTAGGGCCGTGTCCATCGAAAGGGGGTGCCAAAAGTTTTATCAATCCACCCTCTTTATCAACAAGGTGCTTATCCAGCGC
This sequence comes from Kosakonia sp. 1610, assembly GCF_050435845.1. Taxonomy (NCBI): domain Bacteria; kingdom Pseudomonadati; phylum Pseudomonadota; class Gammaproteobacteria; order Enterobacterales; family Enterobacteriaceae; genus Kosakonia; species Kosakonia sp. 1610. The sequence continues at coordinate 4,136 of NZ_JBNDKZ010000021.1, forward strand.
CTGCATGGCCTGAGCGCGCCGTACCCTGCCTGAAGCCCCCGACAGTACAGACCAGCTCTGCGCAATCGCATCAATCCGGCAGTCCTGCGAGGCTTTCGAGCCAAGGGGAGTACCATCGTCAAAATACCCGCGCCGGTACCATTCACCATCCCAGGCATGGGTTTCGAGGTTGTTTTGCAGGAGCAGGGCTTGCGAACGACACATCGAGGCCATATTGTCATCGTGCCTGCTTTCCGCCAGTGCCGAAAACCGGGTCAGGATGTCATACAGGAAGAAGCCCAGCCAGACGCTTTCTCCTTTACCTTCAATACCAACCCGGTTCATCCCGTCATTCCAGTCGCCTGCCCCCATAAGCGGCAGTCCATGCTCTCCAAAATTTAGCCCATGCTCCACAGCTTTTACGCAGTGCAACCAGAGCGTATCTTCAGTGTCACTGATGACAGGCGTGTTATAAACAGACTCCTCACCAGGCTGTAGTGTCCGCCCCTCCAGATAAGGGATGCATATTTCCAGAATATCTTTATCCCCCGTAGTTTCCACATAGTGGCAGACAGCAAGCGGAAGCCACAGGTAGTCGTCAGAACAGCTCGTACGTACACCATTGCCATGAGGTGGGTGCCACCAGTGCTGCACATCTCCCTCAGTAAACTGCCGTGATGCGCAAAGTATTATCTGTTCACGCATACGGTTCGGATCGACATGACTCAGGGCCATCGTATCCTGCAGCTGATCGCGAAAACCAAACGCACCTCCTGACTGATAGTAACCACTGCGGGCCATAAGCCGGCAGGCTACTGTCTGGTATAACAGCCAGCCATTGACAAGCAAGTTCACAGAGGTGTCGGGCGTATTAACCACAATTTTATCTAGCACGTTATGCCAGTGGGTGTGAACCCGGTTCAGCTCCTGGCGGACCGTATCCTCATTCAGGTAACGGACAAGCGTTTCCTGAGCGCTGGCATGATTCTCAGCTGTACCGAGTACAAAAATAAACGTCCTTTGATCCCCGTCAATTAGTGTGACGGCGGACTGTACAGCTCCGCACGGATCGAGGCCAGCTCCCGTTTTACCTGAAAGTCTGTGCAGTTTCATAGCAGAGGGATTTTGCAGGGAAGCATTACGACCAATAAATTCGCGGCGGTCACCCGTTAGAGAATAATGGTTACCGCTTACGGCAAAAAATGCAGTGCGTTCGCCACCATTATCACCGTAAAAGTTGTTAGCCAGCACTGCGCAACACCCATGAATACTGGGCGCATGTGTCACAACATGAAGGGCTGAGCGGGTTCGGGATTCCCCGAGCGTCCACTCCACATAGCCAGTAACGGAAATTTTACGTGTTCGCCCTGAATTATTACTGAGCGTCAGAAGTGCCAGTTTAACAGGTGCCTCTTCGGCGACCAGGACAGTCAGCTCACTGTCGATTCCACTTTCTCTATGCGCAAAGACACTATAGCCAAAACCATGTCGGGTCAGGTAATCACCGCGGCCGCGAACAGGGAGCGCCGTCGGTGACCAGTACTGACCGTTCTCTTCATCGCGCAGGTAAAACGCTTCGCCGCTGCGATCGCTCACCGAATCGTTCTCCCAAGGTGTTAGCCGATATTCATGCGCATTTTCATACCAGGTGTAAGCCTGTCCGGTATCGGAAATGACGGTACCAAAACGAGAATTTGCCAGTACGTTCGACCACGGCGCCGGTGTCATATTATTTTCCCGCAGGACAATCTGATACTCGCGACCGTCCTGAGAAAATCCACCATACCCGTTGAAATGACGTAACAGATGGGTTTCTGGCGTCCAGTCAGTGTGTTGATTACTTCCCGGTTCTCTATACGGAATGATTGCTCTGGTACGGGGTTTTGAGGTCTGTATACGCTGGTTTAGCTGCTCATTAATATCCCCCGCACGGTCATCAAGATAAAGGCAGGCAACGCTCAACAGAAGCTGCTTATCCTCAGCGGAGAGATGCTCACCATTACGGACAAAAAGTCCTCCCGTTTTATCCAACAGACTGGCTTCGGAACCGGCATAAATTAAATCCATAATCTGATTTTGTAAGCCCTGCTGGTAGCCCCCGGGACTGTCATTCATGATAACCAAATCCACTTTCAGCCCTTTCTGTCTCCAGTACCGGTGTGCCTGAATCAGTGTGGTAACAGAGCCGATACCAGCCTCGCTGGTAATACGGAGCAGCACTACAGGCAGATCACCTGAAATTCCCCAGCCCCACAGGCCGGACTGACCGCGTCTGTTACGGCTGATGACCTTGCTTTCGGCACGCAATTCCGGACTGGGGTAAAGCACTGCGCTCGCAAGACGATTAAACAAAGTGGCATCATCTTCACTGGCGTTCATCTGGCGCAGGACAGCCAGACTATGAGACCAGGCCAGCTCAAACATACGATCCGCAATATGGTAATCACGATACTTTTCCAGCAACGCCAGACTTTTCTGGCGGCTTTCGCTGATGCCATAAATGATATCGATCGTGACCGGCTGGCCTGGCAGCAGAATAATGGCATGGCGTATGGCCAGTACCGGATCCAATACAGATCCTGAGGTGTTGCTGAGCTCCCCTCCTTCCTCAATGGCAAGGGCATCTGCAGGGGTTCTGCCACGGCCAAGGAATTTAGCCCTGTCCGTTTCGAACGAGACGGGTTTACGGTTATCGCCACGCAACACCATCATGTGAAACAGACAGGGAATAGGTTCATCCGGCGAGCGAGGGCGACGGTGGCAAAGGATGGCATCCCGATCAGGCTCCAGCTCAGTCTGAATAAACAGGTTGCTGAAAGCCGGGTGCGCCAGATCGCTTGCATCGGGTGCCAGTACTACTTCAGCATAGGTTGTCAGCTCAAGTGTGCGGGGATGACGGCCACGATGAGTCAGTGTGAGTCGCCGAAGTTCAATGTCATCCTCCGGCGAAATCACGATCTGAGTTTTAACACCAAGTCCGCTGAAAGTGCGGCTGAATTCAGCGCCTGCGTCAGTAAATATCACTTCTTCGATTTGTTCTGTAGTGTTTCCCGTGGGTTGCCAGGTATTGCTCCATACGTCGCCAGTCTGCGTATCACGGATAAAACAGAATGCCCCCCAGTTGTCGCGGGTGGTATCACTGCGCCAGCGCGTAAGAGCAATATCATTCCAGCGGCTGTAGCCTCCCCCACCCGCAGTCACCATCAGATGATAATGACCGTTGGAAAGTAGCTGAATATCCGGGGCCAGCGAGTCCACACCATTGAAAATCCGGGGCTCATGGCGAACGGGGCTGATCCTGCCCTCATGAGATTCAAAATGACGGCGGGGACTGTAAAGGTTGATAGCATCCGGTGCTCGCTCCTGTAAAAGCAGGCTCGCAGACCGGAATACCTTACTGGACATAAATCTCTCAGTCATGGGAGCGTCAAGCAGCACGTTAGCCAGTGCCAGAAACGCCATACCCTGGTGATGTGCCATCCATGACTGTACTACCGCATACAATTGCCCGCTTGTGAGACGTGAGGGGGTATAGTCCAGTGCTTCATAAAAACCATATTCGCCACGTGCTCCATTTTTTTCCAGCCTGAACAAATTTCTACAGGCTTCCTGAGGCGAGATCATTAATGCAAGCAGAGTGGCGTAAGGGGCGACAACCATGTCATCGGCAAGACCCCGGCGAAGACCAAGGCCAGGCACGCCAAATGCCTGGTACTGATAATTATGCTGAACATCAAAGGCATGATAGCCGGACTCCGATACGCCCCATGGCACACCGCGTTCTTTTCCCCAGTCAACCTGGCGCATGACTGCAGATCGACTCATCTCATCGAGCAGGCTACCAGGCCAGGAGGGCATTACAAGATTTGGCATCAGGTATTCAAACATAGAACCGCTCCATGACATCAGGGCAGTTTCATTATCAATCGTGGTAAACAGCCGCCCCAGAGCGTACCAGCTTTTAAGCGGCAACTGATTAGTTGCGATGGACAGAAAACTGGTCAGGCGAATTTCAGATGGCAGGAGATCGTAATGACTTTTGTCGGGTGTATTCGTATCACAGTTATAACCGACCCTGAGCAGGCTGGTTGCTTCATTGTACAGAAAGGCGAAATCCATCCGTGAATGGTCATCCAGTCGCTGTTCAAGCTCGGTGATAATATTCAGTCTCATCCGGGCCAGCAGCGTCGTTGATGCAGGGGGGCTTCCTTTACCGTTAAAGGTCGCGTTGGCGAGCCAGCCCAGAGTAGGGAGTGTCTGTTCGTTCCAGGAGGCTGGTAACCAGCGGAGCAGAAACGACCATTCGTGGCAAAACTGTACCAGTTGATGTTCCAGATGTCCTGCCCAGCGCTGCTGGAGTGGAGTTCCCTGGTGACTTTGTGTTACCAGGTTCTTGCAATGGATGCGCATCTTTTTCAGCTCGCTGAAAAACACATGTGCGGGAAGCGACTCGGCGATCAGGCAGTGTTTTCGTAACAACGGAAGACTCAAGGGTGGACTCTGGCTCCACTGTTTATCGAGAATATCCAGTGTATCGTTCAGCCCGGCAAGTATCTGTTGGGTATTTAAAACAGGCTGATGACGCATGGCGGACAGTCCTTCACGCAGCGTCAACAAGTGACCCGCCATGTTACCGCTATCAACGCTCGAAATATAACGTGGGCTGAGAGGGGCCAGCGTCAGGGTGTCATACCAGTTGTAAAGATGGCCACGGTAGTGTTCCAGTTTATCCAGCGTATCGAGCGTGAGCGACACGCGCCGAAGCACCTCTCCCCCGGACAGATAACCAAAGTCCCAGGCCGTGAGGTTAGCCATCAGGGAAAGGCCGATATTGGTAGGCGAAGTGCGGTGAGCAGTAGTCGGTTGCGGTTTTTCCTGGTAATTGTCAGGTGGAAGCCAGTTCTCTTTCTCAGTGGCAAAAGTCTCAAAAAACGCCCAGATTTCACGACTCGTCTGGCGCAACAGTTTTTTTTGTTTTTCATTTGGTGAAAATACCTTATGTACTGGCTGTCGGCTCAGCCAGTACATCAACAGCGGGGCCAGGCACCATAAAAGGGTGATCAGGAAAGCAACCGGCAGCAGCTGAGGTGAAAATTTTGCGGTCAGAAGTGTGAGTGCAAGGGCACATATAACATTCAGCCACATTGCCTGATAAAAACGAGCAACAGAGGCTCTGCCCTGATTGTTATCTGGGTTGTGGCTAACCCACTGGCTCAGGTTGCGTTTGCTGATGCTCAGACGCCACAAGGTCACAACAATTGCTTTTAAAGAATATCCGGCTTCATGCGGTAATATCGCCAAATTGAGCCCTGTCCCTGAAAGACGTCTGAATGCCCCTGCCCCTACCAGTAAAAAATGCTTTTTAAAGTGGCGACGAAGCGGTTTATGCAGAAGGTCATGCATGATGGCGAGCATGGCAGGCAGCAGCCAGATAAGCGATAGTGTACCAAGCCAGTAAAACGGATTGGGTGCCCAAAGCATGGCGAAAAATAGCAATAACAGTAAAGAAGGAGTAACCAGGCTGCGACGCAAATTATCGACAAGTTTCCAGTAAGAAAGTGCGGACAACGGGTTTTTATCATGGCTTCCATTTGCTTTTCTGACGCGTGGCCTCAGCCAGTTAAGCAGTTGCCAGTCTCCCCGTATCCAGCGTGAGCGACGTGCGACATCTGAAAGATAATTATTGGGGTACTGCTCGTAAAGCAAGATTTCACTCAATAGTCCAGAGCGTGCATAGCATCCTTCCAGTAAATCATGACTGAGAACCAGATTTTCAGGACAGGCGTTAATGGTGGCCTGAACAAAGATATCGACATCATAAATACCCTTGCCCACGAACGATCCCTCTCCAAAGAGATCCTGATAAATATCTGAAGACATCATCGAATAGGGATTACTGCCAGGTACGCTGCTGCGCATCGCGGCATAACGCCCCTGCCCGTTACGAGGTATCTCTTCCGCGAGGCCGGGTTGCAAAATGCCGAAACCTCTGACAACCCTCTGGAGAACCGGATCGTACTCTGGCTTATTGAGCGGATGTGCCATTGTGGCAACCAGTTTGTGCGCGGTATCGCGCGGCAATACCGTATCACTGTCCAGTGTGATGACGTATTTAATATGGCCTGGTAAAAGATGGGCTGGCATGCCTGCGGCACTGATGAACTGTGTCCCGGGACGGCGCAGCCACCTGTTAAGCAATGCCAGTTTTCCCCGTTTGCGTTCATATCCCATCCATTTTCCCTCAACCGGATTCCATTCAGGCTGTCGGTGTAGCAGATAAAATCTTGGGCGGCTGGAAGGATAACGCCTGTTAAGCGCCGCCGTATCGTCTATGGCCTGCCTGAGAAGAGCATTACTTTCAGGTGTTGGTTCATTTGCTGAATCAGCGAAATCGGTCAGCAAAGCAAAACGAAGGTATTCGTTTTGATTTCCCAGCCAGCAGACTTCAAGGCTTGTGAGGAGCGTAGTGATACTTTCCTGACTCGTCAGCATGCATGGCATCACGATCATGGTTGCACTGTCAGCCGGAATACCGGATGAAAAGTCCATTGCTGGTAATGGGCGAGGAAGGCGAAAACGGGTGGTTGCATCACTCAACAAATCACTCATTAACTGGGTCAGCGCGATAATCAGAGGTAATATTATGGCGATCAATAGCCAGTCTGCGCCCTGCAGGTACGTTGCGTGTAAAATTTCCGCTGCCGTTGCGGTAGTTAACAATGCCAAGCTTCCAAGCCATGACAGCAGGGTGATTCTGTTAAAACTGTGCCGAATACGTATGAGCTTCGAGGTCTCAGCCAACAGATGAAGTTCCAGTTGCTGCCGGCCTTCGCCTGCCAGAAAAAAGCCAACGTGATGCTCCAGTGTTTCCGGCGCTGTTTCCGCTGAAAGCGCAAGCACAATGGTAGCGACCTCAGGCTCACTGAAGTCGCTGTGTCTCGCAAGAATTTCAATAATATGGCGATAATGGTCCCTGGTATCGAAATGCATCCCGGGATAGATACGGGCAGGATCATTGCGCAGTACCTGTTCGACGACGCTTATCGTTTCCGCAAAATCGGCCCAGTCCGTTTCGCTCAGTAACCGCAGCCCTGCGATGCTGTTACTGATGGACAATTGGCTGGCAGCAAGTTGTTGACTAAAGCTTTGTATGAGCGACTCACTTGTTATCCCCTGTTCTGCAAGGCACTGGTCAACCCAGGTCAGAGGTAAGGACAGCACGTTTCCATGTCCCTGCAGGCGCCGCACAAGTTCTGCAACGAATGCACTGGTCATCGGTGGCCGGGAGCGCGCCATATCGGCAATTACCGTAATCAAATCAGCAGGCTTATTTTCGGCACATTCGAAAATTTTAGTAATCCATGTACCTGCAAGGTTACGTTCACGCTGAGCCTTTATCACATCCATGCTGATACGCCGAACATTTTCGATCAAAGCAAGTCGCAGCATCCCCGGCAATGCCCAGACCTCGCCTAATGTCAACGGGGTCACCTGCTGATAGGCCGTGAGATAACTGGTCAGGCTGGCTACGTCCCAGCGCCCATCACCGTGAGCAATGGCCTCTGAGGCAATATTATAAACTCGTGGGCAACTGAAGGGTGACATCAGCGAGGGAAGGCCTTTACCAAAACTTTTCGGCAAATGCTGGCGGACAGTACGGATTTGCTCTTCAATCAGGTAGTAATTGTCAAGCAGCCATTCCCCTGCAGGCATGACGCTCGTTTTTATCCCGGCATTAAGCTCGTAGCAGTTTTGTGTGATGACAGCTTCGTTGTCCGCGAGTCGTTTCAGAAGATAATATGGAAGTTTATCGGGCGATAATTTATGTGTGTGTGCCAGTATCTTTCCATAGCGTTCCATCTGAGCGTTCGAAAAAAGCTCTGATCGCTGACTGGATTCATCGTCAGCATAGTTCGCCGGAAAGGTAACGTATCCGGCGACCTGTACCGGAAACTGGGAGCGGTTAAACCACGTCCGGGGGTTCATTTTCATAGAGTTGCTCTGATGCGACGTTAGCGCGCAGGAGCAGTTGCGAAATCAGTTCAGAAACGTTCTCTCAGGATGGGCGTGAGGCATCAGGGATTCAACAGCTGCGGGAATATGATTTAAGTCCGCGAACACCGGGCTAATGGTCGAATGAGTGCAAGGATTAAGGCGACGAGACAAACAGCGCCTTGCATCCCGGGCACAGCATTGCTTGCTTACGGCGAACTTTCGCGAGAGATTGAGATGACCGGAAGCCACAGACGGGGCAGATGACAGGGGTCATCGATGCACCACTGATGAATTTCATTGCGTAATCAATAATAGACATTCTGATTAACCTTTCAATGAAGGAGCTTCAGCTTATCATGCCTGATTAAAAATTGAACGCTTAATTTGTATTCATCAGTTTTAATCTACAAAAGGGAGAAAACAAGGGGAGCTACTTTTAGACGACATTTATGGGGAAAAAGGGTGAATGAAACCAATCAGACCCTCTAATTGTATGATATTCATGCTAAGTAAATATTCGCTGCAACAGGACCACTAAGGCAATTGATACGACAAAACTCAATACGGAGCCCGGGAATGAGCTGATTTGTTTCGCCGCAACTAACAGCAGAAACATGAAGCAAAACATCTTTTCGGCCATCTGATGGGATGATGAAACCTTTACCACTAAGAATGTCAAAACTTTTGACAATTCCAGTCATTTTACGCGACAAATTAATTCCTTTTTTAAATTCGCAACAACCATACGCTGAAAAAAACCTTAAATCCACCTTTAATTCATTCCTGCAAGCATTTCTATGTTATAAAAATAGAAATTGCTAATTATTACGCGCCATGTGTTAATGACCTCCATCGAGACGAAGTATCAAACATAACAGCGGGCAGCAAACATTATTTAGGACAACTGCTGGTATCTTTTGATAATCCTGAGGTTAGTGGTACTCGTTTACTATCAACTTTATATCATTTACGAGGAGTCAGTATGTCATCACGAAGTAAAGGCCTGGTAAAGTGGTTTAACGAAAAAAAAGGCTTTGGTTTCATTTCTCCTCTCGATGGCGGGAAGGATGTACCCGTACATTTTTCTGCTCTTCTTGGTGATAACTTTAAGACACTTTTTGAAGGACAAAAAGTTGAATTCGCTATCCAGCGCGGAGAAAAAGGGCTGACTGCCGCCAGTGTAACGCTTTGCGATAAATAAATATTCCCGAGTCGGCGACAGCGACTAAAATTTACTGCTGAGAAGACAGAGTAACAAAATCATTCTGTGGAACACGATAATATTCAGCATATCTTGTCAGCGTATGTTTTGATTACAGCCTTACACAAATTTTTCATTTTTTGACTCAGGTCTGATGACTCTCATGGTGGCAATACCTCCACTTTCACTTTATACAAGCTGATAACCGAAATGCATATTACGCCAACCGGAGTTTTATCGCCCTACACCGTACTATGCGAATCTCATCACCCCTCAGTAACATCTTCCCGAAAATGTTCATCGCCAGACATAACAGCGTTGCCCTTATGTGCTTGACCTGCTCCCCGTTGATTAATACACACCGATGTTAGTAATGTCTTCACAAGCCACATGAGGACATCCCCATGAAGAAGCGTTTTTCCGACGAA
>NZ_JBNDKZ010000022.1:0-7953 GCF_050435845.1 Kosakonia sp. 1610
CGTCGATTTCCACCCGGCTGATGCGGTGCTCGTCGTCGTAGCTGAAGCGCTGCGTCACGCCGCGCTGCGTGTCGTGGCGCACGGTCATGCGCCCGGTCGCGTCGTAGCCCCACAGGGACTGGCGGTACTTCTCCGCCGGGGTGGAGGGTGCGCCGTCGGTGTACATGCGGCGGATTATCTGGTCCGCACGGTCCCACAGGTAGCGGCGCTCGGAGACCAGACGTTCGCGCAGGTTGTCGGTGCGTGATACAACGCCCGGCAACATATTGATATTCACTATTAAGTCAATTCAATTACCCACGATGAACAATGAGGAATTATTATTTTAATAAAAAACATTAAAACCTATGGGTAAATATTACTTCCTTTGTTTTCATCTCAACATAAAAACACAGCATGCTGCATTACGAAAAATACCAATCTATACCAAACAGTTATTTTACTCGCACCTCATAATTTGATGATATTATCTCGACGTAGCTATCATACCCTACCACTATAAAGTGTTTTAGGCTCAACCTATTATTTGGATCATATATCGCCGCCATGGACTCTAAAACCTCTGAGTTAGATACCATGTAAACACCAGGATCAGAATGAATATCGTCTTTTTCCCAGTAACTAACTACGTCATTATTTATTGACTCTATTACAAACTCACCATGATGAAGCTCAAAAAAGTTCAAAGACATACACTTTAATTCCGCTACGTTATTAAACTGCAATTCCGCCTCACTATACTTATCATTCTTAAAATCGCTAAAAGTTTGAACTTCTACTTTTAGCCTTACACCACTTGACTCAGTATAAATTACTTCAAGATCTGTCGTAGATAATCTAAAATTTAATTTTTCAGGAACTAATAACATATATAAGCCCTCTAGTTTACAAAAATTTACCAATCGTTTTCACTAAACCGGTACCGTCTTTGTTCCTTGTAATATCTATGCTTCTTGATGGCAATCTATATCTGATATCCTCTACTAAGTGTTTCGGAACATGTTCATAAGGAACAAATATTGCGTTTTGAGGAAGTTTACCAGCTTCAACTAAAGCAGCTAACCCTCTATTATTCAAAGTTACAGCCTTACCTGTGGCAGGATCTCGTATAAGAAATGACAAACCTATCTGGACTAATCTTACCGGATTTAATATCTGCAGCGACATCTAATGTTGGACGACCAGCAATGGAATCGGCGGCTTGACTCCCAATATTATTAAATTTTGGAGCAATTCGATTTTACCCAAAGTGCAAATCATTCGGGAAGTCTGTTATTTCTCCATGAATAAACGGGTCAAAACTACTTAACACCAGCGGATCAACCACATAGGTATAGGTGTTAAGCCCGCCCGCCAGCCCTATCGGATCCATCTGGGTGTAACACCCGCCCGCCGTAGCGAAAGGTGTTGTAGTGCAGGCCGGTTTCGCGGTCCAGGTACTGATCCTGAAGCGCAGGTTCTGCGGGGTGTCCCAGTTTACCGGCGTGCTTTCACTCAGGCTGCGGCCCCAGGCGGAGGAAGCTCCGCGCCAGACGGTGTCGCCGTTGCTGTCGGTCACGCTGTCCGGCAGGCCGTTCAGTTCCGTGTGGTACCAGAAGATATCCGCGTGCTCACCGTGGCTGTCGACGCGCGCCAGCGGTTCATAGCTGTTTTCGGTGTAGATATACTGCACCGCCGCGTCCGGGTGACTGTCGCTGGTTTCATCCACCATCTGCAGGCCGGACCAGGCGTACTGCATGCGATCTGTTTTACAAGTATGATATAGCCATACCTGTAAAGGATTCTATTTCTACCCCTATTACTCGTTATTCAATCCCTCTGATAGAAACCATCCTCAAAGACCAATCCTGAGATAAAGTAATAATGATGTTGTTATCGCTGATATTAATTACGGCATCCTGCTTATCAATATTTAACTGCCTTTTCTGAGCCCAGCTCAACCAATCTTTACTTTTCCAGTTCGCTATTTCACCAAGTTTTACTATTTTCTTTGTATTGCTGTGAAAGTCAACATCAATGGCTATAAGGCTGTCATCTTCAGAAAGAAAGCTAACATTGCCATAAAGCCAATAAAGTATCTTGGATTTCTTACTAAGTTTGGCTGCGGGTAACTCCGGCTCTCCCATAACCTCAAGAAGCTGGCTAATAGACGACCCAATACGTAAACCGTTAATAGATAGCTGTTCGATAATACTTATAACATCTAATTGCAATGGTGAATCCCACGTACTATTTATCATATCCGCCCTGCATATTGTGCCGGCCCACATTTCGGGCAATGTCTCGAAGTTCTCTGGAGCGACCATTAGCTAACTCACGTTAAGTACCAGATTCTTTTTTGGCATGTTCAAGAACAGATTGCACACCTTCATTGGCTTTGTTCAATATATCATTTCTGAATCTGTCATCTTTTTCAAAATGCTCTTTTGCTGAAGCAATTGCTTTCGCTAATTTTGGGCTCCCCGCTTCATTTGGAATTGCATTGGTAAAGGTTATACCACCTTTATGATCAGGCCTTACAGATAATTCAATACCTCCCGGAGCGTAGAAATGAAGCCCTTTTTGAACAATATCGCCATATCCCGGAGAATGTATTTGCCAAGTAGTATAATCCAAGCCTAAAGGATCGATGTAAATCAAAGCATTAGGTACATACGCGTAAGTGTTTAACCCGCCCGCCCGACCAATCGGGTCCATCTGGGTGTAACACCCGCCCGCCGGGTCGTAGTAGCGGAAGGTGTTATAGTGCAGGCCCGTTTCGCGGTCCAGGTACTGGCCCTGGAAGCGCAGGTTCTGCGGGGTGTCCCAGGTTACCGGTGTGCTTTCACGCAGGCTGCGGCCCCAGGCGGTGGAAGCCCCACGCCAGACGGTGTCGCCGTTGCTGTCGGTCACGCTGTCCGGCAGGCCGTTCAGTTCCGTGTGGTACCAGAAGATGTCCGCATGCTCACCGTGGCTGTCGACACGCGCCAGCGGCTCATAGCTGTTTTCGGTGTGGATATACTGCACCGCCGCGTCCGGGTGACTGTCGCTGGTTTCACCCACCATCTGCAGGCCGGACCAGGCGTACTGCGTGCGTGCCGGTTTGCGGGCATGCCGTCGCCACACCTGTTTCTCCGTACGGCGGCCTGGCGCCACTCGGTGTAGGGATAACGGCGGATTTCGGTGGCCAGTGCGCTGTAAAGTTATTAAATAAGAGAAAGGGAGAGTTGCCGCCGCTAAAAGCAGCGGCGGATGCTGCTGACCATGTTTATTACACTCTGCGGCTTGGTTCTATATTTATACAAAAATCATAAAAAGTCGGCGCCACCTTTATCACCTGATCTTCAAGATCCCTTCGGATATATTTAATTTCACCAGTATTTGTATTAATCCAATAGTCGTTATCACCTGCATCAACTGCAAAAGGGATATGCTCCTTAGCAAAATCCTTTATAAATTGTGAATAACGCACACGTCTTGACAAAACCTCATTAATTGAAAGTAGATATTCCGATTCAAAACATGACTCTCCCTCAATAAAATAGAACCCTTCTATTTCTAATACACTATAATCATCAGGAGTTATGTTCAGGATTTTATCCCTATAAAAGAAAGCTCCGTTACTAAAATACCCTCCATTATTAGAAAGATAAAAATTAACCAAAAAATCTTTCCCATTAAACTCAGAGGAAATTAAGTTATTTATATCTTCTTTTGTAAGGCCTTGTTGTGAATCATCAAAGACAATACCTTTGCTTGAAAAAAAATTATCGTTTGACATATCATCTCCAATTTTAACACCGCGGAAGTTTTAGGCATCTACTGGCTGCCTCTTCGATTGCTTGAGGTGTGCCATATTTAAACCCAGTAATTTTTTCAAACTCATGCGCTCCCCCTACGTGAGGGTAAGCATGATATTCAGCATTTACAAGCTGCATTTACAAGCTGCATTTACAAGCTGCATTAACATCTCATTTGTTTTAGGATCATAACTGACATGATGAGATATCCATTTATTAGACTTTCTTTCATTCAAGCCTGCTGCTTTATACAGTTCGTCTTTATCATCAACATAACTATCTGTAGCTTTTATTTTGAAAAGACCTTCAGGGTTATTCACAGGATCTACTGTTCCGGGATGTAAAACGCCCCCACCTTCCGGTAAAAATATTATAGGTTTTCTTACTAATCCAAGCGGATCCACCCACGCCAGCGGATCAATCACATAGGTATACGTATTCAGCCCGCCCAGCAGAACAATCGGGTCCATCTGCGTGTAATACCCGCCCGCCGGGTCGTAGTACCGGAAGGTGTTGTAATGCAGGCCCGTTTCGCGGTCCAGGTACTGGCCCTGGAAGCGCAGTTTCTGCAGGGTGTCCCATGAGGCCGGCGTGCTCTCGCGCAGGCTGCGGCCCCAGGCGGTGGTAGCCCCGCGCCAGACGATGTCGCCGTTGCTGTCGGTCACGCTGTCCGGCAGGCCGTTCAGTTCTGTGTGGTATCAGAATATGTCCGCATGCTCACCGTGGCTGTCGACGCGCGTCAGCGGCTCATAGCTTTTTTCGGTGTGGATATACTGCACCGCCGCGTCCGGGTGACTGTCGCTGGTTTCGCCCACCATCTGCGGGCCGGATCAGGCATACTGAGTACGTTCCGGTTTCCGGGCATGGCGTTGCCACACCTGTTTCTCCGTGCGGCGGCTCAGGGCGTCGTGGCGTTACTCCGTCAGGCGGCCAAGACGGTAATAATGCACGCAAGTCTCTTTTTAACGAATAAATCGCTCTTTGGTCAGATAGAAGCCAGTATCTTTCATTCTATTAATAAATAAAATGGAGGGAATTCACTCCTAATACTTAGGCAGGTAACGTCCCATTTTTACGCGTAGCTCATAAGTATGAAATAGCCCACCCATCATATTTCCCTATTATTATTTATTTTGAATTCAACCCAATGTTATGCGATATTTTTGATGCAATTTCAGGATCATTGATTGCTCTGAACGATAGTTTAAAAAATTTTTCATGTTGAGAGTCAATTTGTGCAATGTTCGACACATCAAATTTCTCACCTTTCAATAAACAGAAACCATCCATTCAGCAATTATCAAATTCAGGCTAATCACTCGAATCTAATGCTTTATTAACACCCAATTTTCAGAAAAAAAGAGATGATGCTTAAAAACTATATCTCATTCAGATTTTGATTGATTTTTGCAATACATTCTATATTGTAAATCAAGCATCTATTAAATCTAAACTCTTAACCAGAGTGACTAGATTTATCAGATACAAAACAAGTGGTTAAATAACCTGCTCACGTACTGACTTAACAGAATGAAACATATCTTAACCCGGGCTTCTTTTATTATATAATGAATAAACACGACAAACACACTTAATTATGATGAGCCATGTAGATAAGCCCAGGTTCGGTTACACGCAGGCTAAGTTAATTAGTCCACTTCATTAATTAAGGCATCAAATGAGTCAATAACAAATGTTAACTCCTTTTCATCCATTAACCATATATACACTTTCCCATAGTCCATTTTCCGCATTGAAATCAAAAAGCAATTGCCGCCTTGATCATCAGCAAAGGGAACGAATTCCTTCAGTGCTGGAAAATCATCGACCAAATCCTTATAGGTTCTTTCTATTGAAGCAGAACCATATTTGAAAGGAATGAAACCACTTAGCAAAAAATGATTATCAGCATATTCATCCGCCAGATCTCCTCCGTTGTAACGAAAATAAAATTCTTTGAAAGCCTTAGGGAACTTCCAGTTGAATTTTTTTTCAACCTCTACTAAATCTTCTGGCGTTAAATCTATTTCTGAATCCACTATAATACGCTGCATATGCTTTTACTCCTAAATCCACCTGGATGTATATATTGTTTACCCGTTGCAGCTATATACTGACTTACTCCGCCATTATGATTAATACCGCGGTGTGACGGCTTTTCAACCAACTGCATCGTGCCTTTATTCCTTTCCACATCATAGTCATCAAGATGATGCCAAACGTAACCACTTGGAGTAGTTTTTTGATTTAAATCAGCCTCATAGTTAGCCCGTTCAAAATCAATTTCATAATCACCAGAGTACTCTATTTTCACAATAGGATTCACACCCGGTTTTTTATTATAAAACGCGTTACTATTTGAGTAATCTACCCCTCCACCAGGTGTTTTAACTACGCCGTTATAGCCACGTTCTTCTAACTTAACCAATGAATCTACAGCCAATCCAAGCGGATCCACCCAACCCAGCGGATCCACCACATACGTATACGTATTCAGCCCGCCCAGCAGACCAATCGGATCCAACTGGGTGTAACACCCGCCCACCGGATCGTAGTAGCGGAAGGTGTTGTAGTGCAGGCCTGTTTTACGGTCCAGGTACTGCCCCTGAAAGCGCAGGTTCTGCGTCATGCGCCCGGCTGCGTCGTAGCCCCACAGGGGCTGGCGGTACTTCTCCGCCGGGGTGGACGGTGCGCCGTCGGTGTATATGCGGCGGATTATCTGGTCCGCTCGGTCCCACTGGTAGCGGCGCTCCGAGACCAGGCGGTCACGCAGGTTGTCGGTGCAGCGCCGCTGCGTGATGCGCCCGGCCATGTCGTAGTGCGTCTCCAGCTCCAGCGCACCCATCGTGCGGTGCGTCTCAGGGTGCAGGCGGTCATGCTGATAGCTCAGGGAGAGCTGCATCTCCAGCAGGTGCCCGGTGCCGTAGCGCAGGAACTTCAGCTCCCGCCCGTACGGGAAGGTGGTGGCGCACCTGGCGCAATTAAAATACATTTATAATATATTCAAAGAAAATACGACCTCATTAATTCAAAGAAAAGCGGCGAGCCTTTCCGCTATTAAATTAATTTAAATACTCACTTATTTCAGCTTTCATAAACTGGCTAAAAGTCATATTAATATCAGTTATATCCTCACCTTCTGCATAGCAATATACAACAGGATCTGAATCAATAACATCGGTAAAAAACAATGATGTATATCCTTGGTGCATTAGAAATGCAAACATATTATAGGGAGGCGTAACATTGTTTTCTTTCATCAAATTTACTGTTTCTTCATTAATGTCTTGTAATTCACTAAAAAAGAACCATGTGCCCTCTTTAAAATCTCCAGCAGACACTCCCATTTTCTCCAAGAAAATATTGTAAAACTCAGGTAATCGGCCATATTGGCTTTCCAGGCTCATCATCTGGTCTTTACCACAACCTTCCACTGACAATCCTTTTTTTAGGATCTTTTCAATAAAAAAGTCTAGTTCATTAACAAATTCTACACGTTCCATAGAACCTCCTTTACAAAATATTTATCTTGACTCCGGGGTATTTACTTTCGAACTGCTGAATGACCCCTCGGCAAGATTTGCAAATTGGCAACCCAGAAAACAAATCAATTGTACCCTTAGCATCAGGTGTTATTTTACTCCCGATATGCTCTAATATTTTAGCTTCTGAATCAAAAGCCCGTGGATGAGAAACAACGGTCGTTGTAAATAAGCGGTTATTTAGGTCTGGTATATCGACAAACCCAGGGATTGAACCTTTTCCACTGACGGCATCAACAGTCCCGGTTATTCCATCTATATGATAGTTAGAAGTTGCAATATTCCTTCCTTTACCAATGCGCCCAGGCTTTCCACCCAAGGTATGGCGATAATCAGATGCTCTTGCGATAGCGCAACCTGATAGGCCAACTGGATCCATCCAATTTAAAGGATTAGATACGTATTGATATAAATTAATACCGCCCAGTAAACCAATCGGATCCATCTGCGTGTAACACCCGGCCGCCGGGTCGTAGTAGCGGAAGGTGTTGTAGTGCAGGCCCATTTCCTGGTCCAGGTACTGGCCCAGGAAGCGCTGGTTCTGCGGGGTGTCCCACTCGACCGGCGTGCTCTCCCGCAGACTGCGGCCCCAGGCGCTTGAGGCTCCGTGGCAGGCGGTGTCGCCGTTGCTG
>NZ_JBNDKZ010000023.1:0-7429 GCF_050435845.1 Kosakonia sp. 1610
AAGAGGCCACTCTGATAATTGTCTTTTTAATGCGTTTGCAAAATTATCAAAAAGTTATCGCAGCGTGCAAAGATACAACGTCCGCTTCTGGCACATAGCAGACCATCCAGCTAAGAGGTTTTGAGCTGTATTTACACTCAGGATTATTGCTGCCCTGCTTTTACCCGGAGTATGGTTTGCCGGGTAGTATTAAATTCCCGCGCAATGGCGCTGATACTTATTCCGGCGTTAATCCGTGCAATCACCGTAAGTTGCTGTTCTTCCTTCAGTACTGAAGGACGTCCAAACCGTTTTCCAGCTGCTTTTGCTCGCGCGATACCAGAGTGCGTACGCTCAAGCAGCAAATCTCTTTCAAATTCCGCCACAGCAGAGATGACCTGCATGGTCATTTTTCCTGCCGGGCTGGTCAGATCCACCCCGCCCAGGGCTAGGCAATGAACGCGAATATCTGACGCCGCCAGTTGCTCAACTGTTTTTCTTATGTCCATGGCATTACGCCCAAGACGGTCCAGCTTGGTGACAATCAGCACATCACCATTTTCCATGCGATCAAGCAGTCGGATAAATCCGGGGCGTTCGCTGGCAGCAACCGAACCACTGATTTGCTCCTCAATCAGTCGCTGGGGTCTGATGGCAAAACCTGCCGACTCAATTTCTCTGCGCTGGTTTTCAGTGTTCTGTTCCAGAGTCGAAACCCGGCAGTAAGCAAAAACACGTGACATAGGGATATTTTCTGTACGAAAAGGATGTACGAATTATAACGTATGTCCGATAGTGAATTCACTCACTTTCGGACAGTATGGCTGACTAGTGTACGAAACCGACCGGTTTCGGTCAGTACAAATCAATAACTAAAATGAACTATATGCAGAGGAAGCATTTATGCCACGGAGACAAATACTCAGCAGTGAAGAAAAAGAACGCTTGCTGATTGTGCCGGATGATGACGTTCTTCTGACGCGCATGTGCTTTTTGAGTGAACCTGACCTCGCGCTTATTAATAAACACCGCAGGCCAGCTAACCGCATGGGATTTGCTGTTTTACTTTGCTACTTGAGAGGGCCGGGGTTTCCTCCCGACAAAAATATCTCCCCTCACGACGGGGTTGTTTCCCGGCTAGCGGCTCATTTGAAACTTCTGCCTGATTTGTGGGCCGAGTATGCATCAAGAGAGGTCACTCGCTGGGAACATCTGGCCGAACTTTATCGCTACCTGGAATTATCTCCCTTCAACCGGGCGCTACAAAAAAACTGTATTCGCCACCTTTATCCCCACGCAATGCGGACTGACAGAGGCTTTTTGCTTGCGGAGGAAATGCTCACCTGGCTCCACAATAATAAGGTGATTTTCCCCTCTGTTGATGTCATCGAACGAACTCTGGCCGAAGCAACAACGCTTGCAGACAGGGCGGTCTTTTCTGCGCTTACCGCGCAGCTTGAGCCGGAACATAAAGCGGCGCTGGACCGTCTGCTGGTATCCGAGGGTGAGCAACCTTCACGGCTGGCCTGGCTGCTTCAGCCTCCGGGGAAAATTAATGGCAAAAATGTCCTGCAACATATCGACCGGTTAAATTCGATTGAGTCGCTGGCACTGCCTGATGGCATTGCGCTTTCTGTTCACCAGAACCGGCTCCTGAAACTCGCTCGCGAAAGCAGAAAAATGAGTAGCCGGGACCTGGCAAAATTCACGGATGTTCGCCGTTATGCCTCACTGGTTTGTGTCATATCGGAAGCCAGGGCCACCCTGACTGACGAAATTATTGATCTGCATGAGCGTATTCTGGGCAGTCTGTTTAGCAAGGCAAAACGCACGCAGGCCGAACGACTCCAGCAAACGGGAAAGCTGATTCAAAGCAAGCTGAAGCAATACGTTACCGTCGGGCAGGCATTGCTTAACGCCAGAGAGTCCGGTGAAGATCCCTGGACCGCAATAGAAGACGTTCTTCCCTGGCAGGAATTCATTAACAGCGTGGAAGAGACGCGGTTCCTGTCACGTAAGGACAACTTCGACCCGTTGCATCTGATCACAGAGAAGTACAGTACGCTGCGTAAATACGCCCCCCGGATGCTGTCCGCGTTGCAGTTCATGGCTGTACCTGCCGCAATGCAGCTCAGTGATGCGCTTGATGCCGTCAGAGAGATGTATCGAAAACAACTCCGCAAAGTACCGTCTTCCGCGCCAACCGGGTTCATTCCGGAAAGCTGGAGAAAGGTGGTGCTCACTCCCACAGGCATTCACCGAAAATATTACGAATTTTGCGTACTGAATGAGCTGAAGGGAGCTTTACGTTCTGGCGACATCTGGGTCAAAGGATCGCGCCGCTACCGGAATTTTGATGATTATCTGATCCCATCTTCCGATTTTGAAAAGTCACTTCGGGATAACCAGTTACCCCTTGCCATTCCGACCGATTGCCATGAATACATCAAGAGCCGCATGACGCTTCTGGCATCGCGACTGGAGGAAGTGAATGCAATGGCGCTGGCCGGTGATTTGCCCGATGTGGATATCTCGGATAAAGGCGTGAAAATTACCCCGCTGGATAATAGCGTCCCTTCATCAGCATCCCCTTTTGCCGATCTGGTTTATGGCATGTTGCCTCACCCTAAGATTACTGAAATGTTGGATGAAGTGGATAGTTGGACCGGTTTTACCCGCCATTTCACACATCTCAAAAATCATCACGTCAGACCTAAAGACAGAAAGTTGTTAATGACCACGATTCTGGCTGATGGCATCAACCTTGGGCTGACAAAAATGGCCGAATCTTGTCCAGGAACGACAAAATCGTCACTGGAGGGTATTCAGGCCTGGTACATCAGGGATGAGACCTATTCAGCAGCGCTGGCCGAGCTGGTCAATGCTCAGAAAAAACGGCCTCTGGCTGCATTCTGGGGCGATGGAACAACATCATCGTCTGACGGGCAGAATTTTCGGGTGGGCCGTCACGGCCATTATGCGGGTCAGGTCAATCTCAAATACGGTCAGGAGCCAGGTGTGCAGATTTATACGCATATTTCGGATCAATATAGCCCGTTTTACACCAAAGTCATCAGCCGCGTGCGCGACTCAACCCACGTACTTGACGGCTTGCTATATCACGAAAGTGATCTTGAAATCACCGAGCATTACACCGATACCGCAGGTTTTACGGAACATGTTTTCGCGCTAATGCATCTGCTGGGATTCGCATTTGCACCAAGGATCCGGGATCTTCATGACAAGCGCCTGTTTATTCATGGAAAGGCTGAGCGTTATCCGGGACTTCAATCTGTGATATCCACAACCCCACTGAATCTTAAAGACATTGAGACACACTGGAATGAGGTACTTCGCCTCGCAAGCTCGATAAAACAGGGGACTGTTACCGCATCGCTGATGATGAAAAAACTGGCCAGTTATCCTAAACAAAATGGCCTTGCAAAGGCATTGAGGGAAATCGGACGCATCGAACGGGCACTGTTTATGCTGGACTGGTTTCGCGATCCATCACTGCGCCGACGCGTACAGGCGGGGCTGAATAAAGGTGAGGCCCGCAATGCGCTTGCACGAGCGGTCTTTATGCACCGATTGGGTGAGATCAGAGATAGGGGGCTGGAGAATCAGAGCTACCGGGCCAGTAGTCTGACGTTGCTGACTGCGGAGATCTCCCTGTGGAATACGGTATATATAGAAAGAGCCATAGATTTCCTGAGACGAAAAGGGATCCCATTAAATGACCAGTTGATTTCTCATTTGTCCCCGCTGGGATGGGAGCACATCAATCTGAGTGGGGATTACGTCTGGCGGACAAATCTAAAGCTGGGACAGGGTAAATACCGTTCATTACGCTCAGTGGATAGTGGTCTGTACAAAAAACAGGCTTAGCGTAGGATATTTTCCGTTTTCCAAGCGGACCCCGGATACGTCGTCCCTGGCGGCGCAGTACGGTATCGGGGTCTGGAAAGCGAAAGGCGCAGCTGGCTATCTGACCTACCATAACGGGATTTATCACACCGGGCACATCGAGGGTGACCTGACGACAGAGGATGTTAAGGCGGCGGCTCACGCCGCCGGAATCGATGCGCTGAATACTGTGAACCATGCCCCTGTTCTGGAAAAAAACGATGTGCTCGCGCAGGCGCTGGGGCTCACGGGTACGCCAGGCTTGATTGTGATGCCGGTGGAGAAGGCCTCACCTGAAACCATCACTGTCTTTGCCGGGCTGGCGTCACCGGAGCAGATTCTGGCGGCGATCGATAAAGCACAGCACTGACGCGCCCGGTCCCGCCGGGCTTGTCCAACCCGGCAAAAGCAGGATGACCCTCTGCCTTTGCCGGGTTACCGGTTATCTATGATGTCGCTTTTAAGATAATCAGACAAACTGGCGTGGTGCGCTGTGTTTTAAGCGGGATTTATAAATAGTCTGAAATAAATATCAACAGCGTATCTGTTTGTTATCTATATTATTTCATTTTTTAAATGCACTACTGACAGTGAATATGATGGTCGCAATGTCTCGTTTTGGCGCCTCTGTCGAGACGGAGGTGACTTATAAAAAGATAAATAAACGACTGTGCTGAAAACCAGCACTATTCAAAAATGAAAGAAGGCTTCAGCTAAAAGATTTTATGCTGTCAATAATTCTGTTTAAACAGGATGATGCTGTTAAAACTCTGTTAAAAATATATTTCCCAATGCTTGATTTTAATTTCACTAAAAACACCAGAATCTACTACGCTTAGGTTATCCTTGGATAGCCAGCACCAGTAACCAAGGATAATCAGCAAATTGTTCGCTTGTTTCTCTTCCGGGTGGCTCCTGAGATTGATAAGCAGAGCTGCTAGTTGATCTAAACAAAGGCCACGCACATGTGTGGCCTTTTCAGAAGCATTAAATTACCAAACTACGCAGAGGTTATCTATGACAGATCATTCCAGTAACGTTGATTCATTAACAGAAAATAAAAACAGCATGATTCTACCTGTGCATAACAAAAAATCAGTTGCATCGGATGAAGAAAATCCATTTGACAGCATTGAACTTCCTTATCCTTCAGAAGATGAGGTTAAGAAATAAAACTGGTTACAAGATTGCTTAGCTGTTCATCACTTCAGTGAAAATGATAATGTCACAAAAGCTCCATTTTTTTGGTTTTCATTTGCATTTCGTTATGATTAATACCTCCGGCATTGATGAAATGTCGTTGTTAATAAAGATGAACTTTGATTACGAGATTGTTTTGGCAGGAAATCTATTGACTTTTGAAGCTGATTTTTTTAAGCGCCGATAGATGTAAATCAATTTCATCGACTGAACAACTGCTTTCATATTTCTCCAGGTATAAAGCTTTCAGGTAGTCTTCTAACATCTTCCTGCTGAATTTTTCACGCGCGTGTGTACTAAGAAGAACAATGATGGCTTCGCCAATTATTGCATGTTCGTTTTTCATCATAACTCCTTGGTTAGAAACATTAATGTTTCGGACCTAAGGAGTAATGAATCTTAATCGGTAGGCTTCGCAGTACATTAAGGCTAGCATGCTCTGATAAAAAATGGAAAAATTTAGATTCATATAAAGCGCGCATATTTATATGATGAAATAGAGGTAAAGTATAAAATCAACTTACCGTTCTGAAATGTTCATCAGGATAGTGTAACATATGATTATCATAATCAATCTCGGGGTGTTTCGGCGCTGGTGACCTGAATGATAAGCTGTGTTGTTAGAGGCTATATATGGCACTGTATTTTGTACAGTTTACGTTTTTACGGTCGAAGCGATAGTTTCCATGAAAAGTCGCATAACAGGACTGAGGCAAGTCTATGAAAAAGGTTTTGGTCTTCTTTAATTCGCAGCAGGTAGAAGTCGTAACTTTATCAAAATCTTTAACCTGTATTGTGCGAAATTATCCGAACGGTGAAGAAGTTACACTAAAGATAATGCTCACTGGAATCCATTCCTTAACTGGCGATCATACTAAAATTTATGTTGCATCTGACCGGGAGCTTACACAAGAAGAAGTGACGAGTGCGGTGACCAGGTCTCTGTGATCCGTGAAAATGGACGAACTTGCAACCGGATCCCATCCTCCCGGAAATCATATTAATGCTACACACTGTCCTGTTTGAATTTATGGTGCCCCCCTAAGCGGAGGGGCTAAATAACCAGATTACTCCTCTCCATTGGCGCTAATCATGATTGTAGCAGCGGGGCTGGAGGTTTAGCGTTTTCTCGACTGGTACAGGGTTGCTTTTGCGGTCCTGGCTCCCCAATAGCGCTTTCAAGTTGTTGGGGCATTTGTCAGACAGGATTACCCTGTCTGGCCGTTAAATTCTCTGGCACAGCGACAAAATTGATAGGTTGATGACGCAGGCGCTAGTGACCTAATCTGTCCTTCGGGAGTTTTTATGCAGGGATTTTGTCATGTCATTAGCAAAGCATCTTAAATGGGGGGGTGGGCTCACACTTGCCGTTACGCTGTTGAGTGGGTGTATTCCTTATCCGCGGGAACAGCCGGGATATATCGAACTTTGCGAAAGTGAGCATACCTTTAGCGTGAATAGCCCAGAAGGAAAGCGGGAGATCGTGCTTGAAACTTATCTCTACGATCACGCGATTCCTGGCCGATATGTCCCTGCTAAACGTTCTAGCTTCACTATTCCCAATGTACAAGGGCCTGAGGCTAGACCAGAATTTTATGTCCAGCTGATTGCCTATAACACTGGGCGGCAGCGGCCATCGCGTCCGGGAAGCAAAGGCCGACCAGCTGTCCCCATTATGCTCGATGCCCGAAAAGCCTATATCGATCTCGGTGATGGGAAACGCCTTAACGCGCGTCCCGAAATTTTCCTTAACACTACCTCATTTCCCTATGATTTCCCGGAAGATCAGATGGAGTATTCGAGGCCTTCACCTTATGACATCAACAGTGATGAGGTGCACCGCAATGTCCCGAGGATTACCAATAATGATGATTATGGCTCAGCCTATGTCGTCTTTAAAATTTATAACAAGTACGCTAATGAAAAATGGGCCATTCACCTCGGCGAGTTGAAGATTGCAGGGCAGAAAATCACGGTTCCGCCGCTGAAGCTTTGCTATCAGCCGACGCTGAAATGGATTGGTATTGAACCGCTGATGCGGCCATAGACGTCATTCGCAATCATATTCATAGCCCATTATTTTGTCGCCGGTTTCATTTATCCTATGGCTGCGGGAGCGTCAACCCTACAGCAGATATCGATGCCCGTAGGTAAGTAAAATTATCGGACGTATTAAAATGGGCCTTTTGCCATGACCTGCTCCCCATTTATTAACATATGCTGAAGTTAGAAAGGTCCGCTATGTGCCATGACCTGCCCCCAGTATTAGATACAACCGTCAGTTAGTAATGTCGGTTTGTTTATCTTCACATTTTTCATTTCGCCACCGTGCTGCAAACTCTGA
>NZ_JBNDKZ010000024.1:0-4323 GCF_050435845.1 Kosakonia sp. 1610
CAATCCCAATGGATCCATCCATTCCAGCGTGTTCGGCGCATACTGGTACAGGTTCCAGCCACCGTTTAATCCTATCGGATCCTGAACGGTGAATCGCCCGGTCTGGGGGTCGTAGTAACGGAACAGGTTGTAGTGCAGCCCGGTTTCGCTGTCTGCATACTGTCCGGCATAGCGCAGCGGCTGGTGCGCCAGCGCGGCGTTCTGCGCCAGCCTCGTGAAGCCGTCCGTCTGGTGCCGAACTTCGCCGAAGTTGCCGTACTGACCGCTCCATCGGAGGCTGCCTTCAACAGTCAGCATGTCACACAGGCACCGGCAGTGGTGGTGATACTGTCCATCCTGCCAACGTGTTTTCTCCCGGCCGCCGCTGTCTGTCTGGTCCGCACACTTACAGACGGCCACGAACGGCGATTCATGCCGGCGATGTTCTTCTACATGGCTTATGCCACTCATCTCTTCATACTTGGGCTGATAACCCGGCTATGCTTGCTGTAGACACGGAGCTACACATCCGGAAGCGACGAATTCTCCGGACTGACTGAGATGAGTTAAGGACGGGAGTTAGCCAGGATGACAACCTACAAAATAACATACGAGCACAGCAGCAAAGGGGAAACGCAGACAGAAGACGCCCTGCTTGAATGTGATCATGCGCCTGACCCCAAAGAGCTGGAGCATGTCACCATCTGGGACACTCTGAGGTTTCATCGCCATGGGCTGGCCCCTTGAGTATTAATAAATTCAGGAGACTTAAAATAACAATAACGCTGGGCTTATGGAATTCTGGTGTATCTGTTGTCACACCATGCTTCATATATTAATCCTTCACAATCAAGGCAGAGCCATCTTGATACATTCATATACTCAATATCGAATACATGGTTTGCGCACTGCCCGGTTTAACATCGCGGAACCTACAAAAGTAAGGGGGCGATTTTACATTAAATTGTTTACGTTGGAATTTCTGCACTTTTTCGACAACATTTGGACATTAAACATTTTATAGCTATAAGTTGTCCAACTCGTTCAAAAAAGATGAAAAAGATTCAGATACAAAATCTAACTCTGTTTCATCCATTAACCATATATAGACATTAGCAAAATCTGACTGCCTTGTGGACAGTAAGAATAAATTTCCTCCATCGTCATATGCAAACGGCAATAAACCTTTTAATTCAGGAAACCCCTCCATAAGATCTTTATAATGTTCCTCAATCGGAACTCGTCCATATTTTATAGGCAGGAAACCACCTAAAAGGTAAGGGTTGTTTTCATCAGATTCTGGCAAATAACCCCCATTATAATTCAGGTAAAACTTTACAAAATCTTCTGGCAAATGAAGATTATATTGTTGTTCAAAGATCACCAAATCCTCTGGTGAAAGCTTTTTTTGGGATTCTTCTAAAGCTATGGACATGTTTTATTACTCCTGAATCTTGCTGGATGAGTGTATGCATTACCGGTTGCCAGTTTGTACTGGCTTACACCGCCTTTATGGGGGATACCCCGATGAGCTCCTTGTTCAACAAGCTGCATTGTTCCGGTATTTGTCCTTGGATCATAATCATCCAAGTGATGCCAAACATAGCCACTTGGTGCTTTTTTCTGATTTAGCCCTGCCGCTTTATTGGCTGCCTGGAAATCTAAATCATAATCACCAGTATACTTTATTTTAACTATAGGATTCACATCTGGTTTCTTATTATATAATGCATTACTATCTGCAAAATCAAGGCCGCCCCCTTGCGTTTTTTTCACGCCACTGTAGCCAAACCCTTCTAATTTTGCGATAGGATCAACGGCGAGTCCTAGTGGATCAATCCATGTAAGCGGGTTCGGTGCATAACGGTACAGATTCCACCCGCCGTCTAACCCAATTGGATCCTGAACAATGAACCGTCCGTTCTGGGGGTCGTAATAGCGGAACAGGTTATAGTGCAGGCCGGTTTCGCTGTCTGCATACTGCCCGGCATAGCGCAGGGGCTGGTGTGCCAGCGCCGTATTCTTAGCCAGCCGCGTGAAGCCGTCGGTCTGATGCCGAACTTCGCCGAAGCTGCCGTACTGCCCGCTCCATCGGAGGCTGCCTTCAACAGTCAGCATGTCACACAGGCACCGGCAGTGGTGGTGATGCTGTCCATCCTGCCAACGTGTTTTCTCCCGGCCGCCGCTGTCTGTCTGGTCCGCACACTTACAGACGGCCACGAACGGCGATTTATGCCGGCGATGTTCTTCTACATGGCTTATGCCGGTCATCTTTTTATTCTTGGGCTGGTAACCCGGCTATGCTTGCTGTAGACGCGGAACTGAATGTCCGGAAGAAGCGTTATCACCGGAACGACAGACATATTTAAAAGCGGGAGTTAGCCAGGATGACGACCTACAAAATAACGTTTGAGCACAGCAGCAACGGGGAAACGCAGACAGAAGACGCCCTGCTTGAATGTGATCATGAGCCTACCAGAGAAGAGCTGGAGCATGCCGTCAGCTGGGACATGCTCACGTTTCGTCGTCAGGGGGCGGCCACCTGGGCAATCATTTCTGTAGTTCCGCTGAAGTGAAGCGATACACACAGCTCAACAGATGCCCCTTCAACGCGTCATCGTTAAGTAAGCCGTGCAGCCAGCAGAAGGGTAAAAATTACAGTGTAGCCCCATGTGTACCAAGGCCAGTATTATCCACCCAGCACAGCAAAAGAAATTGACCTGCTGCCCGTTAATGACCTTCCTGCCTCGCTTCTTCTTATAGTCCATCTGTGTTACTGCCAGCATCTCCATGGCACAGGAACAAGGTGGCAATGGAGAGGTTTGCCTGACTTTTGAAGTCAGTGTGTTAATGGAAATGATTTTATGAGTAACTCTTCTAACGAAGAATACAAACACTCCATTTCATAAGAATCATGCATGAAAATATATATCTCGCCATCAGTATTCATAAGTATAGGGTTTCCACTACCATCATCTGAAATAACGTAGAATGCGTTCAAAACGGACTCATCAAGATCTTTGTATGTTTCTCTGAATTTTTGAGTCAGATCAACAACTGTCGCTTTTCCAACTAAAGAACCATTAATGAAAGCATGTATAGCTATACCTCCAAAAGCCCCGCCAAACAATTTTATGAATTCAATATATTGCTCATTAAATTTAATGTTCAACTTTTCTTCAGCGTTTGCTATCTCCTCATCTGTAGCAGGAATACCGTACAAAACCATATCCTGATCAGATGTTAAGTTCTCTCTGACTCGCGTTAACAATTGTTCATTCATACACAACCACCTCTTCTTTTACCTAAAGTTTTTTCTGCTTGTGCTTTCCAGAACTCTTTTTTCCATAGGTTGAATTCTCGTCGGTTATTTATCCCTGCACCTTTAGCATTACCTTTTGGATGCTGACCAGCATTATTTTCAGCTGAACCATGGTGTTTATCTGGCATAGCTGTAAGTGGCCCTTCTGATTGCTGCCTATCATGATGCAATACTATTGTATTCCCTTGCTTATCTCGTGGCGACAACCCAAATGGATGGGGGGCATCACCACCATTCATAAATATAATTCTGTTTAGTTCAGAATCACTTAAATGAGTTAGATCTGTATATCCTGATACATCTAAAGTCAAGCCTCTACTATCTGTAAAAGTAACTTGTGCGCTTAGACCTAATGGATCTATCCAGCTTATTGAATTAGGTGAGAAAACATATAAATTTAATCCGCCGCGAAACCCTATCGGATCCTGAACATTAAACCGTCCAGCCTGCGGGTCGTAGTAACGGAACAGGTTGTAGTGCAGGCCGGTTTCGCTGTCTGCATACTGCCCGGCATAGCGCAGGGGCTGGTGTGCCAGCGCCGTATTCTTAGCCAGCCGCGTGAAGCCGTCGGTCTGATGCCGAACTTCGCCGAAGCTGCCGTACTGCCCGCTCCAGCGGAGGCTGCCTTCTTCGTCTGTAACTTCCAGCGGCGCGCCGTTCAGGTCGGTGCTGAACCAGAATATCTCCCCGGCTCTCTCCTCCCGCAGATGGTCAATCCGCGTCAGCGGGCTCCAGGCCTCGTTCGGATCGTAAATATACGTGCTGCACTGCCCGCCTTCATGCTGCTCCTGCAACAGGCGGTAACCCTGCCAGAGGAAGCGGCTTTCATGGGTGCCGTGACCGGTGGAGACCGTCTTGCGGAGCCGTCTGCCAAGCGTGTCATAATGGTAGTGCGCCTCAAAGCGCCCCTGCGGCCCGGTTCCGCGGGCGGACAGCAGGCGGTTTTCCGCATCATACGTATAGTGCTGTTCATACAGCCCGCTGCGCCTGCGCGTCAGGTTGCCCCACGCATCGTACTGCAT
>NZ_JBNDKZ010000025.1:0-4323 GCF_050435845.1 Kosakonia sp. 1610
CCCATGCCGAACTCAGAAGTGAAACGCCGTAGCGCCGATGGTAGTGTGGGGTCTCCCCATGCGAGAGTAGGGAACTGCCAGGCATCAAATTAAGCCGAAAGCCTCATGCGAAAGCATGAGGCTTTTTGCGTTGTATCTTCCTGAAACACCGCAAGCACTCCCCCTTCGTATACGGTAAACTAGCCCTGTTTTTGCATCAGGATAGCGTGAATGAATCTCTCCCTTAAGCCGTGGAATACCTTTGGTATCGAGCATAATGCCCGTCGCATCGTATGCGCCGAGAATACCCAACAACTGCTGGAAGCCTGGCAGAGTGCAGTAGAGCAGCAGCAACCGGTGCTAATCCTTGGAGAGGGCAGTAATGTGCTTTTCCTGGAGGATTTTGCCGGAACCGTCATCATCAATCGCATCAAAGGCATCACGATTAGTGACGAGGCTGATGCATGGCTTCTGCATGTTGGCGCCGGTGAGAACTGGCATCAGCTTGTGCAATTCACGCTTGAACGCGAAATGCCGGGTCTGGAAAATCTCGCGCTGATCCCAGGCTGCACGGGATCCTCACCTATCCAGAATATCGGGGCGTATGGCGTTGAGCTGCAGCGTGTCTGCGATTATGTCGACTGCGTTGAGCTAAGCAGTGGCAAACAACAGCGGTTAAGCGCAAAAGAGTGCCGTTTCGGCTACCGCGACAGCATATTCAAGCATGAGTATCAGGATCGCGTTGCGATCACTGCCGTAGGGTTGCGTCTTGCTAAAGCGTGGCAACCGGTACTCACCTATGGGGACCTGACCAGGCTTGATCCTGCGACAGTAACACCGCAGCAGGTCTTCGATGCCGTCTGTCATATGCGTACCAGCAAACTGCCGGACCCAAAAGTGTATGGTAACGCGGGTAGCTTCTTCAAAAATCCGGTGATCACGGCTGAACAGGCGGCTGCTCTGCTGGCTGCTCATCCTCATGCTCCCCATTATCCACAGGCCGATGGCTCGGTAAAACTGGCCGCCGGTTGGCTTATCGATCAATGTCAGTTGAAAGGGACATCAACAGGCGGTGCTGCCGTTCATCACTTACAGGCTCTGGTGCTCATTAATGCAGATCGGGCGACAAGTGATGATGTGGTTCAGCTTGCCCATTTAGTGCGCCAGCGCGTCGGCGAAAAATTTAACGTCTGGCTGGAGCCAGAGGTGCGCTTTATTGGCCATGCCGGTGAGGTGAATGCCGTGGAGGTTATTGCGTGAAAGATAATACTATCCCATTGACGCTTATCTCGCTTCTGGCTGACGGCGAGTTTCACTCCGGTGAACAGCTTGGCGAGAGCCTGGGTATGAGCCGGGCTGCAATTAATAAACATATACAGACGCTCCGGGACTGGGGTGTGGATGTGTTTACCGTGCCGGGGAAGGGCTACAGCCTTCCTGAACCTATTCAACTGTTGGATGAGACATTCATTCGTCGTGAAGTTGCGCAAGGCAGTGTAGCTGTATTGCCTGTCATTGACTCCACTAACCAGTATTTGCTCGATCGTCTTACCGGATTGCAGTCAGGCGATGCCTGTGTCGCTGAGTATCAGCAGGCAGGCCGTGGACGCCGTGGCCGGAAATGGGTGTCGCCCTTTGGGGCCAATCTCTATATCTCCATGTACTGGCGTCTTGAACAAGGCCCCGCTGCCGCTATCGGCTTAAGCCTGGTTATTGGCATCGTCATGACTGAAGTACTACGCGACTTAGGTGCTGACCAGGTGCGCGTTAAATGGCCTAACGATCTTTATCTTAACGATCGCAAACTTGCCGGTATCCTCGTTGAATTGACAGGGAAAACAGGCGATGCAGCGCAGATCGTAATCGGCGCCGGTATCAATCTGGCCATGCGTAATGCGCAGGCGGGTGATATCAATCAGGGCTGGATTAACCTGCAGGAAGCGGGCGTGCGTATCGACCGCAACGTTCTTGCTGCACGGCTTATCACTGAGTTACGTAGCGCTCTGCACTGCTTTGAACAAGAGGGGCTCACGCCTTTTCTTAGCCGCTGGGAAGTGCTGGATAATTTTATTAACCGTCCGGTTAAATTGATTATTGGCGAGAAAGAGATCTTCGGTATCTCTCGCGGCATCGATTCGCAGGGGGCTTTGTTGCTCGAGCAGGATGGCGTAGTTAAACCCTGGGTTGGTGGGGAAATATCGCTACGCAGCGCGGAATAACTTCAAGGGAGCAGAGATGCTCCCTTTTTTATTACTTACGCAGACGCACTTCTTCAACAGCATGATTAGCGCTTTTGGTCATAATCAGGCTTGCTCGCTCGCGCGTTGGAAGGATATTTTCTTTAAGATTTAATCCGTTAATTTCTTTCCACAGCGATTGCGCAATCTCGACGGCTTCCTCTTTCGATAATTTCGCATAGTTATGGAAATAAGAATCGGGATTGGTAAAAGCGCCTTCACGGAATTTCAGGAAGCGATTGATATACCAGTTCTGCAGCAGCTCTTCAGGCGCGTCGACATATATTGAAAAATCGACAAAGTCAGAGACAAATACATGATGCGGGTCATGAGGATAATCCATACCGCTTTGCAGCACATTCAACCCTTCAAGAATCAGAATATCGGGCTGAGCAACCGTCTTGTCGCCATCCGGAATGACATCATATATCAGGTGCGAATAGACCGGCGCGGTGACATTGGTCACCCCTGATTTGATATCTGACACGAATTTCACAAGGCGATGCATATCATAGGATTGCGGAAAGCCCTTCTTCTTCATCAGACCACGATCTTTCAACACCTGGTTTGGATGCAAAAAACCATCGGTAGTAATGAGTTCAACGCGACGATGCTCGGGCCAGCGGCTCAACAAAGCTTGCAGCACACGTGCCGTGGTGCTTTTACCTACCGCCACGCTTCCGGCAATGCTGATGATATAAGGAATGCGCTGCCCATTAGTGCCAAGGAATTGTTCAAGCACGGCCTGACGGCGCAAGTTGGAGCTGATATAGAAATTGAGTAAACGGGAAAGAGGGAGATAAATTTCCGCCACTTCTTCTAAAGAAAGGTCTTCATTAATGCCTTTTAATCTCGCGATTTCGCCCTCGGTCAGGGTCATAGGAACCGAAGCACGAAGGGCAGCCCACTGGCTGCGATTAAACTGTAGGTAGGGCGTCATTAACGTTTGCTCTTTTTTACTCATACGCTTTTATCAGCCTGCCATGGCTCTCTGCGGTGCGCCCGGCGGCGCGCAACGAGAGCATCTCTTTAGATAATGCTATGGCTCGGCGTTATTAAATAAGTGGGAACAATGGGCAGGAGGTTAACACCAGATGACAGTGAATAATATGAAAAATCACGCCCCGGAGAGTGTTTCCCACACATCGCTCATGCCTATTAAGATGGATCCTTAAACAGGCAATGTAATCAAAGGGGACGAGTGGACCTTCTGGCGCACCCAATTCGCGAGCAGAAATGGTGGTTTTTTCCACGGTGTTGCATGAAATTACAGCATTTATTCGTGTTGTCGTGCAAAATGTGAGCGATAGAGCATTTTGTGCAATTTTTTTGTTGCATCCCTCCGCAGGTCTCCCTAGAATGCGCGCTACTTGATGCCGACTTAGCTCAGTAGGTAGAGCAACTGACTTGTAATCAGTAGGTCACCAGTTCGATTCCGGTAGTCGGCACCATCAAGTCCGGTGGGGTTCCCGAGCGGCCAAAGGGAGCAGACTGTAAATCTGCCGTCACAGACTTCGAAGGTTCGAATCCTTCCCCCACCACCATTTTCGGTTACGCTAAAACGTAACCTGAGTTGGTGTCAGTAGTGAATCAGCTCTCAGGGAGAGAATCTTCTCCCGGCAATACAGAAGCACTGGGTAGCCGAGTTTCAGGATGCGGGCATCGTATAATGGCTATTACCTCAGCCTTCCAAGCTGATGATGCGGGTTCGATTCCCGCTGCCCGCTCCAGACGTGCTGATATGGCTCAGTTGGTAGAGCGCACCCTTGGTAAGGGTGAGGTCCCCAGTTCGACTCTGGGTATCAGCACCACTTCACTTCTCCTTCCTGGTTTCTCTTCTGTTATTTAGCATTCAACGAGTCGGGCATGTTGCCTGGTTGATGTGGTGATATCACCGATTTATCCGTGTCTTAGAGGGACAATCGATGTCTAAAGAAAAGTTTGAACGTACAAAACCGCACGTTAACGTCGGTACTATCGGCCACGTTGACCATGGTAAAACAACGCTGACTGCTGCAATCACTACCGTACTGGCTAAGACCTACGGCGGTGCTGCTCGCGCATTCGACCAGATCGATAACGCGCCGGAAGAAAAAGCTCGTGGTAT
>NZ_JBNDKZ010000026.1:0-2705 GCF_050435845.1 Kosakonia sp. 1610
CAATCCCAATGGATCCATCCATTCCAGCGTGTTCGGCGCATACTGGTACAGGTTCCAGCCACCGTTTAATCCTATCGGATCCTGAACGGTGAATCTCCCGGTCTGCGGGTCGTAGTAACGGAACAGGTTGTAGTGCAGCCCGGTTTCGCTGTCTGCATACTGCCCGGCATAGCGCAGGGGCTGGTGTGCTAGCGCGGCGTTCTGCGCCAGCCTCGTGAAGCCGTCCGTCTGGTGCGGGTCACTTCCCGGTGCAGACGGTCGCGGGTGAATTCAGTGGGCAGCTGCGAACCGAAGCGGATGGCACTGACGTGGCCGGAGCCATATTGCAGCAGGAGAGCTGCTGCCCGCCGGGGAGCGTCATATTTGTCAGATTGCCCAGCGCATCCCATGCATAAATGAGTTCGCCGTTAAAACCCGACTCGCTTACCAGTCGACCTGCCGCATCGCGGGTACCTGACCTACCACAACGGGATATATCACACCGGGCACATCGAGGGTGACCGGACCGACAGAGGATATTAAGGCGGCAGCTCACGCCTCCGGCGTGGATGCGCTGAACGCCGTGGATCAAGCCCCTGTACTGGAAAAAACGATGCGCTCACGCAGGCGCTCACGGGTACACCAGGACTGATTGTGATGCCGGTGGAGAATGCCTCGCCTGAAACCATCACTGTCTTTGCCGGGCTGGCGTCACCGGAGCAGATTCTGGCGGCGATCGGTAAAGCACAGCACTGACGCGCCCGGTTCCCGCCGGGCTTGTCCACCCTGGAAAAAGCAGAATGACCCTCTGCCTTTACCGGGTTACCGGTAATTCAAGATGCTGTCTTTTTCACAGTCAGGCAGACCGGCGTCGTGCCGGTCTGGTTAAGATTAGCACTGGATGGCACAGGATTAAGAGATGAGTTCAAATCTGTAGCCGGCAATGCTCAGTTACAGAATGTGCGGGGACCTTCATCAAAACACGTCTGGTTTTGCCTTTTGCGTCAGTAATGTAGGTGTATTTACCAATGGTTTGTTCTCTGCTGCCATCGCTACCAAAAGTTATGCCACCGGCTTCGAAATATGAAGTGGAATGCCCGTTTTTATCGTCCGAATAGGTCGGTCACCATC
Source organism: Kosakonia sp. 1610 (assembly GCF_050435845.1). Classification (NCBI taxonomy): domain Bacteria; kingdom Pseudomonadati; phylum Pseudomonadota; class Gammaproteobacteria; order Enterobacterales; family Enterobacteriaceae; genus Kosakonia; species Kosakonia sp. 1610. The sequence goes on from NZ_JBNDKZ010000026.1 coordinate 1,111, forward strand.
AGTGGCCCTGCATTTACTGAAGCACTGGACCGGTATACCCGATTGGCCTACTAAGCCCGTTTTTGAAAAATAAGCAACGTCAGAGTGATATCACCACGCCTCATCTTCTGGAATAATTTTCCCCACAAAAGTTTCCAGATCTGGTTCAAGAAAGTTCTCCTCCCCATTCTCCAGGTCACAAAAATACACCGCTCCGTCATCAGCTCCAACACAATATGGGAACCCACCTCCGTCAATTGCGAATGGAATAAAATTCGCGGGCAGGATTTTTTTGTCGAAAACTAACGTTTGATAATAGTCATCCACTGTTAATAACCCAGCTTCTTTTGTATGTAAAACAGGCAGGAAGTATTTAATATCATTTTCGTAATGCGTGCTTTGATAAACTCGTCGTTTATCTGCCAGTATTCCACCATTGGTAACAAGCCATAGAGACTTTAAGGTTTCAGGGAAAGAAACTCCTAATGACTCTTCAATTTTTTTTAGCTCTTCAGCAGATACAGTAGGCGATGTTTCTGTCAATTTAACCATGATCTTGTTACCTATTGGCAATGTTTAGGGATACGGCCTCTCAGCCAACCTTTACTATGTGCTACTTTTATAGCTTCAGGTGAGCCATACTTCACACCAAAATGTTTTTCAAATTGGGATACTGAACCTTTATGCGGGAAAGACGCTTTATGTGCTTCAGTAGTAACTAATTGCATTGTTGATTTGCCTGTTTCTGGATCAAAATCGTCAACGTGATGCCATGTATAGTCTTTCGCATCAGCTTCACTTATACCTGCTAATTTGTAAGCTTCTGTGAAATCTCTTCCCCTTGACCCCTGAAGTGTAATTTCAACAATATTGCGTTGTGAACCCGTTACTGGATAGAGAGATGGACTTCCGCTGAAATCTACACCACTTAATGCCAGACCCAGAGGATCTATCCATACCATAGGATTAGGCGCGTAGTTGTATAAATTCAAGTTTCCACCCTCAAGTCCAATCGGGTCCTGAACCGTAAACCGTCCAGCCTGCGGGTCGTAATAGCGGAACAGGTTGTAGTGCAGGCCGGTTTCGCTGTCTGCATACTGCCCGGCATAGCGCAGGGGCTGGTGCGCCAGCGCGGTGCTCTGCGCCCGTCGCGTGAAGCCGTCGGTCTGGTGGCGGACCTCGCCGAAGCTGCCGTAGTGCCCACTCCAGCGGAGGCTGCCTTCTTCGTCTGTCACTTCCAGCGGCGCGCCGTTCAGGTCGGTGCTGAACCAGAATATCTCCCCGGCTTTGTCCTCCCGCAGATGGTCGACCCGCGCCAGCGGGCTCCAGGCTTCATTCGGATCGTAAATATACGTGCTGTGCTGCCCGCCTTGATGCTGCTCCTGCAACAGGCGGTAACCCTGCCAGAGCAAGCGGCTTTCATGGGCGCCGTGACCGGTGGTGATCGTCTTGCGAATGCGCCTGCCGAGCGCGTCATAATGGTAGTGCGCTTCGAAGCGCCCCTGCGGCCCCGTTCCGCGCGCGGACAGCAGGCGGTTTTCCGCATCATACGTATAGTGCTGTTCATACAGCCCGCTGCGCCTGCGCGTCAGGTTGCCCCACGCATCGTACTGCAT
>NZ_JBNDKZ010000027.1:0-1812 GCF_050435845.1 Kosakonia sp. 1610
GCGGTGTCGTAACGGGTCTCCTGCGAGAGCACGCCCTGGCTGCGGGAGGTTTCCCGGTGCAGGCGGTCGCGACCGTAAGCCGCCAGCGTGTGCGTGGTGATTCTTTTGAGCAAATTAGTAAGTGAGACGACAACACATCTTTAACAATTTATTGAGGTAACAATTTAAAATAAAAAAATAGCCGGGAAATAAAACATCTCCCGGATACAAGAATTATTACTTATTTTAATATTATGATTAAATTTCAGATGTTAGTTTTTCATACTCTATTCCCAACACCGATTCTTTAATTAATTTCTCGACGAGCTTGTCTTTATATATTTTTATATTTTCAAAACAGTTCTTTAACAATGCTACTGGAGAACCATGTAAAGAACGCTCATTAATTATTAACTTTTCAACTTTTCCGATGAATGCATCGTTAGAATCGTAAGGCTTATAAATTGATTGCTTTTTATTGATAAAGTCTATGGCGCATAGTAAGTGAGCAAAAAAGTAATCACCCTTTGGATAGGTGGTTTTGTCAGAAGTAATTACCACATCAAAAAATTCATACTCAGCATTAAAACTTTCAAGTATAGCTTTCATTTTTGACGAAACTATGACAAAAGGCCCGCTTTTAAAGTAATCGTTTGGTCTAAAATCAGAATCAAGCTTTAAATGCAAAAACGGAAAGCTATTCCCAAGCTTTTGCGGAATTGTAACCCTGAAAGACATGACATTTCCCATATTTATAACTGTTGCATCGGTATACAAATCATCATCATATGTTTCTGTTACACGATAATACATCCATTATCCTTATCAGAAGTATATATTAAATGTTATACTTTAAAATGAAAACCTAAAAAAGTTCATGTTCTTTTCTTTAACCTTCCTGATACGCTAGGCAAAAAGACCATATTTTATGCACCTTAAATTGATAGTTTTAACATGGCATTCTCATCAACGCTGTTTTCAGTCTTCTCATAAGGCTAACGCTTTTAATACATTCAAGCGGAGTTAGTCCATCTAGAATAGGGATTTTTTTGTGAATCCACTCAAAGCATTCTTCTGCGCCCAGTAAACCATATATAACTGTAGCGATATCTTTATGCCCTCCAAGCTCTAAGGCAAGTTCCATTATTTCATCACTCTGAAACATAGATTCATAAACTCTATAGAAAATCTCCCATTTAGCATCACCAGGATATTCCGTTTCAAGATTTTCCATTATTAAAACCCCATGAAAGATATTAAATTTGAACCTGATGGATTTCGTGCCGAAGGCGCTAGAATCCCGTCATAACCTTGCTCTTTTGCCCAGCTTCCAATTTGATGAGTTACATCATAATTTTTTCCAGTTATATCTTTTAAAGACACCCCCAACTGATCTCTGACATCAGCCCTCGTCAAATCGAGCACATTATTCAATTGGACCTTTTTAGAAACAAGCACCCTTTTGGACAAATCTACATTCCACGCGTTAACCTCAGCAAGAGCAGTTTTGCGTGAGTTAGCCCCATAAACTCCGCCCAGCCCCGTATCTGTATAGCGGTGAGAAGCTGCAATGTTTCCAGGGTGTGTTGTCCATGTAGTTTCTATGCGGTGTGGCTCTTCAAAACGATAAATTGTTCTATTGACCTTTCTTCCCTTCGGCGCAACAGAACATTCAAACAATCCCAACGGATCCACCCACACCAGCGGATCACGCACATAGCTGTAGGTATTCAGCCCGCCCGCTAAGCCAATCGGGTCCATCTGGGTGTAACGACCAGCGACCGGGTCGTAGTAGCGGAACAGGTTGTAGTGCAGCCCGCTCTCGCGGTCGAG
>NZ_JBNDKZ010000029.1:0-1221 GCF_050435845.1 Kosakonia sp. 1610
TGACCTGCTCCCCGTTGATTAATACACACCGATGTTAGTAATGTCTTCACAAGCCACATGAGGACATCCCCATGAAGAAGCGTTTTTCCGACGAACAGATCATCAGTATTCTCCGCGAGGCTGAAGCCGGGGTTTCTGCCCGTGAACTCTGCCGTAAGCACGCCATTTCCGACGCCACCTTTTACACCTGGCGCAAGAAGTATGGCGGTATGGAGGTGCCCGAGGTTAAGCGCCTGAAGTCGCTTGAGGAAGAGAACGCCAGACTCAAGAAGCTGCTTGCCGAAGCTATGCTGGATAAGGAGGCGCTTCAGGTGGCTCTGGGGCGAAAGTACTGACGACAGGCCAGAAGCGGGAAGCCGTTGAGTTTATGTGTGATGCTACCGGTCTGTCGCAACGTCGAGCCTGCAGGCTTACAGGTTTGTCTCTGTCGACCTGCCGCTACGAGGCTCAGCGTCCGGCGGCTGATGCGCATTTATCAGAGCGCATTATTGAGCTGGCACTGGAGCGCAGGCGTTTTGGCTACCGCCGCATCTGGCAATTACTGCGCCGTGAAGGCCTTCAGGTTAATCACAAGCGCGTGTACCGTCTTTATCATCTCAGCGGGCTGGGCGTAAAACGCAGACGACGTCGTAAAGGACTGGCAACGGAACGTCTGCCGCTGCTCCGCCCGGAAGCGCCCAACCTGACCTGGTCGATGGATTTCGTCATGGATGCACTGGCTACCGGTCGCAGGATAAAGTGCCTGACCTGTGTGGACGACTTCACGAAGGAGTGCCTGACAATTACCACAGCATTCGGGATTTCAGGCGTTCAGGTCACGCGTATACTGGACAGCATTGCACTGTTTCGAGGCTATCCGGCGACAATAAGAACTGACCAGGGGCCGGAGTTCACCTGCCGCGTACTGGATCAATGGGCCTTTGAGCATGGTGTTGAGTTGCGCTTAATCCAGCCGGGCAAGCCAACGCAGAACGGATTTATTGAGAGCTTTAACGGACGATTTCGCGATGAATGTCTGAATGAGCACTGGTTCAGCGATATCGCTCACGCCAGGAAAATCATTAATGACTGGCGGCAGGATTATAACGAGTGTCGTCCACATTCGGCACTGAATTATCAGACGCCATCAGAGTTTGCAGCACGGTGGCGAAATGAAAAATGTGAAGATAAACAAACCGACATTACTAACTGACGGTTGTATCTAATACTGGGGGCAGGTCA
>NZ_JBNDKZ010000030.1:0-1187 GCF_050435845.1 Kosakonia sp. 1610
ATAAACTGGAGGAAGGTGGGGATGACGTCAAGTCATCATGGCCCTTACGACCAGGGCTACACACGTGCTACAATGGCGCATACAAAGAGAAGCAAACTCGCGAGAGCAAGCGGACCTCATAAAGTGCGTCGTAGTCCGGATTGGAGTCTGCAACTCGACTCCATGAAGTCGGAATCGCTAGTAATCGTGAATCAGAATGTCACGGTGAATACGTTCCCGGGCCTTGTACACACCGCCCGTCACACCATGGGAGTGGGTTGCAAAAGAAGTAGGTAGCTTAACCTTCGGGAGGGCGCTTACCACTTTGTGATTCATGACTGGGGTGAAGTCGTAACAAGGTAACCGTAGGGGAACCTGCGGTTGGATCACCTCCTTACCTTAAAGAACCTTTCCCTGCAGTGTCCACACAGATTGTCTGATGAAAAGTAAATAGCAAGGCGTCTTGCGAGTGAGACTTTGTGTCCCCTTCGTCTAGAGGCCCAGGACACCGCCCTTTCACGGCGGTAACAGGGGTTCGAATCCCCTAGGGGACGCCACTTGCTGGTCTGTGAGTGAAAGTCACCTGCCGATGTATCTCAAACCTGATTCCTGAAACAGTGAGTCATGTCTGAGATATTTGCTCTTTAAAAATCTGGATCAAGCTGAAAATTGAAACACAGAACAATGCGAATTGTTCCGTGAGTCTCTCAAATTTTCGCAATCAGAGATGTTTTACGAAACATCTTCGGGTTGTGAGGTTAAGCGACTAAGCGTACACGGTGGATGCCCTGGCAGTCAGAGGCGATGAAGGACGTGCTAATCTGCGAAAAGCGCCGGTAAGGTGATATGAACCGTTACAGCCGGCGATGTCCGAATGGGGAAACCCAGTGCAATCCGTTGCACTATCACAGCATGAATACATAGTGCTGTGAGGCGAACCGGGGGAACTGAAACATCTAAGTACCCCGAGGAAAAGAAATCAACCGAGATTCCCCCAGTAGCGGCGAGCGAACGGGGAACAGCCCAGAGCCTGAATCAGCCTGAGTGTTAGTGGAAGCGTCTGGAAAGTCGCGCGATACAGGGTGACAGCCCCGTACACAAAAGCACTCTGGTTGTGAGCTCGATGAGTAGGGCGGGACACGTGGTATCCTGTCTGAATATGGGGGGACCATCCTCCAAGGCTAAATACTCCTGACTGACCGATAGTG